>NZ_RCVR01000099.1 GCF_016107305.1 Roseomonas sp. KE2513 | reverse complement strand
CAAGGTCGGCCTGCGCTCGTAAGACCGTCGCGAGGTCTACCTTGCCCTGGGAGTATCCCGCCGTGCCGGAGCGCACGAGTGCCTCGGCCTGAGGTAGGAGGCGCCGCCGGATAAGGTCGATGGTCTGGCGACTACCCTCTGCACCTGCCGCGGCATCGGCGAGATCGCCCTGGATCTGCTGTTCCCGGGCACCGAAACGAGCTCGGGCGGCATTCGCTTGAGCGGTGGCCTCCCGGGCCTGGGCGTCTCGCAAACCCCACTGGAGCGGCACCCTCATGCCGATCCACGCTTGATACCCGGTTGGTCCGTAGCTTCCCCGGTCGATGGCCCCTGCGCCCACGGTGACGTCAGGATACCAATTCCGGTCGGTCAGAGCCCTGTTTACATCGGCGCCGCTGATCGCGGCTGCGTCCGCTGCCAACGCCGGACTGACCTGCCGGGCACGGGCAGCGAGTTGGGTGACGTCCAGTACCCGTGGGTCGGGAAGCGGCCGCAGCCGTTCCGGCGCTGTGAGGGCGGCGTCTGCCCTGCGGTTCAGGAGGGCGTTCAGCTGACCTCGAGCACTGCGAAGGGAGGCCTCCAGGCGTAGGACTTCGGCTGCCACCCGTGTGGCCTCGACCTCGGCCCGGATGACCTCTCCCTGTTCGCCACGGCCTCCTGCATACCGGTTACGGGAAACCTGGGTGATGCTAGTCATCGCCCGCTGTTGTTCTGAGATCCGCCGGACTGCTTGGTGGGCTGTGTAGTAGCGGGCGAAAGCCACCTTTACCTTTTCGACCAGTTCAACATCGGCCGCCTGAGTCTGGGCTGTCATTTGGTCGACCTCGGCACGGGCACCCTGGCGCCTGAGGTCGCGTCTGCCCCAGAGCGGGATCTCCTGCTCGAAGCTGTAGATCATCTTGTTCCGACGCGGCCCGCTCGGCATGTCGATTTCATCCGACATCACCCGGACGGTGGGATCGGGAAGTGATCCGGCGATTTCGACACGGGCCCGTGCGGCGGCTGTGTCGAGCGCTCGTGCGGCAAGATCGGGGCTGAGGTGCCGGGCAGCACTGAGCACGCTCTCCAGGGTAGCCCCAGGGAGAACGCCGCCCTGGGGTTGCTGGCCCGTTCTGGACTTCCCGAAGCCTGGTCCAGCCAAGGCGGTGAGTGTCAGCCCGACGACGAGGACCACACCCAGCTTGCGCCGGGCGCGGCCCAGGGGGCGCGTAGCCTCCCGTGGCAAGTAGGACATCTCATCGGGCCGCGTTAAAGGTGACCGTGGTGCGAACGGTCTCGGCCTCGCCCTGGACCTTGGCGGCAAGCGTTAGGGCCCAACTTCCGGCCATGCCGGTCTCGATGACGAAGCGATAGGTGCCCGCTTGCTGCCCGGGCTGGGGGGCAACATTGCCGGTCATCGTCGGCATGCCCGAGGGTGCCATGTCGGCCCTGGTCTGGAAGATGACGGCGTCCGGTACAGGATGGTTGGCTGGCACCTGCAGCAGGCGGACCGTGACATCGGTCTTGCTGGGGCCAGCGGCTCGGGCGCTGACCACCTCGAAGCGGTAGTCCGCCGCGGCAGCTTTGGCGCCCGAGGTCATCAGAGGAGGCGTGGCCGCGGTGACGGCGCCGACTACAGCAGCGCGCAAGAGCTTGGAGAACATCGTTATGTCCCATTCCGTGGGCGACCCGTACTGTGGCGAGCAGCCATTGCCGTCTGGAACCCGCTCCACCCCTGACGGCAACCACGCAGCAGACAGGATCGCCCGCAGAGAGGTAGCCAACTAGGAATCTGAGCAGGGAGAAGCCACCGCAGCCGGAGGGCGCGCGCGGCTTAGATCAGACGAGGCGAATAGGAGGTCCGATGATGGGTTCGGGCGAGACGCCTTCAGACAGGCCGGTCTCAATCCAATAGCAAATGGAACCCCAGGCCGAGTGCTCCACCGTTCGTGTGGCTGGCGGAGGAAGCACCATCGCGAAAATGCAGCCCAGGTCCGTCATACATCCTGGAACCTGGTCGTTGCAGGGCGGCGCCGATGTCTCGTGGCACGGCATCGCAGCGCCGCTGCTTCCCACCTCGTCAGCCATCATGGTCATGCCAGCTGGGACCGCCTTGGCAGACAAAGGAAGGTTCAGCGCCAGACCAGCACCCAAGAAGGCGCAAATCGTGATCACAGCAATGACCAGCCACGAGAGGCGAGAGGACATGACGCTAGCTTAGTCCTGGACCGACACGTTTCAAAGAACCCAGCCAGGGAGAAATCCAGGCCTGGACCGGGAGGTCTTGGCCCTCTTCAGGAATAGCGAGGGTCAATGCCGTGCCCAGACCCTGTTGCCGCCAGCCCCACCGAAAACGACGACCTGATAAGGCGTGCCCGGGATGTCCATGCCAGGGGAAGAAGGCGGCATTCCCGGTGCAGCAAGACCTACCGCGCGGGGGCGCTCCAGAAGGAGGCGGCGGACGTCACCTGCGGGGACATGCCCCTCGATCACGTAGCCGTCCACAACAGCCGTGTGGCAGGACTGGAGGGTGTCTGGGACGCTCCTGGCGGACTTGATGGCTGCGAGGTCACCGACGTCGTGCACAGTTGCCTGGAAGCCAGCGGCGCGCATGTGCTGAACCCATCCCTCACAGCAGCCGCAGTTAGCATCTTTCCAGACCTCGAGCGCGGTGCCCAGGGCTGCCCCGGCGGACGTGAGTGGTGCCACTGCCGCGGCCAGGCCGAGACCCAGGATCGAACGCCTGCTGGTTAGGGGCGAAACGGCTGTCGCGTTCATCACGTAGCTCCCTGATTGACTCGGTGCGCCGCGGCGCCCGGCGCTTCTCGTCTCGGTTGCTGCTTCTTCGCCGATGCGGCAGGGGCAGCAATACCCTGAGTTCCTTCGGCGATCTCGTCCAAGATGGGACATTTTGGCCAGTGGTCACCATGGCAGGCCGCTGCCATGCCCTCCAGAGCTTCGCACATCCGTGTCAGCTCCCTGATCTTAGCCCGGAGCTCGGCTACATGCTCCGTCGCGATCCGCTTTACGTCAGCGCTGGCCCGATCCACATCCTGCCAGAGGCCGATAAGCAGCTTGATGCGATCAAGCGGAAGTCCGAGGTCCCGTACCCTGTGAACGAACCTCAGCGTTCCGACATCGGCCTCCGAGTAGATCCAGTAACCAGCCTCGGTCCGACCTGCCTTCCCGAGAAGACCGATACTCTCATAGTACCGAAGCATCTTGGCTGAGACGCCGGACGCTCTGGCCGCCTGCCCGATCTGCATCTTCCACCTCCGCTTCAAGACCACGCAGCCCATGGCGCCGCAGAGATGGGGTTTCCCACTGTGGGAAGGTCAAGACCGAAGCAAGGTTCCGATGGGCAAGGAGAACACTTGACCTTCCCACAGTGGGAAACCCCAGCTTCTGAGCCTCGTAACAGCGGCTCCCCCAGGAGCGGGCGGAACCAGGGGCGGCAGAGTTGAGCGGTCAGCACTCCGGCTACGTCGACGGAGCAAGAGCATCGATGATGCGGCACTCCGCCACCTTGCCGTGGCGGCACTGCCCGATGAGGGAGTCCAACTCCCGACGCAGTGCCTGGAGGTCAACGATCTTTCGGTCCACTTCGCCCAGGTGCTCGCGGGCGATGACGTCCACGGCATCGCAAGAGCGATCCCGGTCCTCGGCGAGGTCCAGGAGGGCGCGGATCTGGTCCAGGGAGAAGCCGAGGTTGCGGGCGCGCCTGATGAAGCTCAGTCGCCCGAGATGGACGTCATCATAGATCCGGTAGTTCCCAGTAGTGCGCGCGGGTGCTGGAAGGAGCCCCACGCGCTCATACCAGCGGATTGTTTCCACCTTGGTGTCAGTCGCCTTCGCAAGGGCACCAATATTGAGCGGTTTTTCGACGAGCATTCCCTTGACCCTGTAGCGACCACAGGGTCCATATAGGGTGCCTTCGTCTCCCGCAGCAACCGGCGGGGAGATGCCCGGAAAGGGAAGGCAAGCGATGACGAACCGTGAAAGCACGACGTCCGGGACGCAGGTCGACCTGCGCTACCTCGTCCATGGCATGGACTGCACCAGCTGCGCCCTGAAGATCGAGGACGCTGTCGAGCAGCTGGGTGGCGCTGAGGACATCCAGGTCAACTACAAGACCCAGGTTCTGGAACTCCGGCTGGATGAGGCGACAACGCCCCGCGCAGCCGTCGAAGAGAAGATCCAGGGCCTTGGCTACCGCGTCGCCCCGCTCGTTTGACCTGGGCAGAGAGCACAAGGCGATGGCAGACGGCGGAACGGTCAACGTAGACCAGGGGGCCCGAGCGGTCCTTCGATACCATGTCGAGGGTATGGATTGCCCCTCCTGTGCCTCAAAGATCGAAACGGCCGTCAGCCGTTTTGGGGGCGCCGAGGACATACGGGTCAACTACTACGCCCAGGTCCTAGCCTTCCGGCTGGACGAGGCCGCCACGCCCCGCTCAGCCGTTGAGGAGCAGATCCGCAAGCTCGGTTATGGCGTCGCCCCCGTCGAGCCGCCGCGGGTTGCCACCGGTGAACCTAGTGCCGTCGTCGAGGACGAGAGAGCCAGTCGCGTCCGCCAACCCTGGTGGGGGGGCACCAAGGCCCGCTTGGCTGCTCTCATTGGCATCCTGACAGTCGCCGGGTTCGCCGTCTCGCTCGCCGCCCCAGCCCTGGACCACTGGGTTTACCTGCCCGCTGCCCTGCTCGGCCTCGGCTACTTCGGCCGCAAGGCCATCGCCGCGGCGGGCGCCGGGTCGCCCTTCAGCATTGAGATGCTGATGTCGATCGCGACCGTCGGCGCCATCGCCATCGGTGCGACCTCCGAGGCGGCGGTGGTCGTGTTCCTCTTCACCATTGGCGAGCTGCTCGAGAACGTCGCGGCCGGGCGGGCCCGGGCGGGCATCGAGGCGCTCGGCGCACTCGTGCCGCGGACTGCACTGCTGCTAGAGGACGGCACAGCCCGCGAGGTCCCTGCCGTCAGCCTGAAGGTCGGCGACCTT
>NZ_RCVR01000098.1 GCF_016107305.1 Roseomonas sp. KE2513 | reverse complement strand
GCCCAAGAGGTGCACGAAATCAGCCAGCGGCGGGCGTGTTCATTGGTGGGTGTCGACCGAACGTTGGTCCGCTACCGAGCCACGCGCCCTGATGATGCATCAGTCCGAGCGCGGCTGCGGGAACTGGCGGCCGAGCGGCGCCGGTTCGGCTGCCGGCGGCTGGGCGTCCTGCTGGTGCGCGTTGGTGCACGGATAAGCTATAAGAAGCTGCGGCGGCTGTAAGCCGAGGAGAAGCTGCAGGTGCGGCAGGTGGAGTGGCACTACATCGCCCCTGGTAGGCCGCAGCAGAACGCCTTCGTGGAAAGCTTCAACGGCCGTCAGCCATTCCACCGCAGCCTCAGGTCCCAGCGGCGAGGTACACGGCGCGGTGGAGGTGCCGATAGTGGCTGCCCTGGCGCTGTGGTTTGTCAGGCGGTTCAGCGGCATGGCGAGGTCTCAGTCAGGCAGGAACTGCAGCCAAAGGTGAGCGATAGTGGCGCTCACCGCCAAGCGGTCCCCCGTACGGCGTCTGCATCAAGCCTGACGTTTCCTGATGCCGACCACCGGGAGGCAAGTCCACCCTCAAGACATCTTGTCGACATCGATATATCTGATTGCACCTTAGGAATGATAAGGGGAGCTACACTCGATGCTCGGAGAACCACGGCTTGCACGCGTCATCAATGTCCAACAGGGCACCGCAGCAACTTCGTCGTGAACGGGGACGAGCGCTGCTGGAGGAGGCTGGCCTTGCTGCGCCAGAGCTGCTGGATCCATCCGTTCTCTGGATGGACGTCGAAGCAGCCTTTGCCGAACATGACCACCGCCGGGCCACTGCAGGCGCGGCTCTGGCCAACCTTGAGTTCCTGGACCAGGTCGCGAGCGCAGCGCGTCATTTGCACGACATTCTCGCCAGAGGGGCGAGCAACCAGCGCCGAGGAGCTTGTGACGCGCTCGAGGCGCGGTTGAAGACGGGCGGCGATGCGTCAGCTGCTGCGTGCACGGCGTTGCACAGCCCGGAGTTCCTCCTGGCCCTTGTCGCTGCCGCCAGAGCTGCGGCGCATGATCTGAAAGGCCATCGGTCACCCGAGCCGAGCTTGTCAGAACGTCGGGGTGGGCTGGAGAACGGCTGGCTCCTGGCCGAGGGCCTCCCGGAGGTGTTCTCGCGCCACACGGGGCTTGAAGCTGAACTCACGCTGGCTGACGAGGGGCATTCTGCACCGACGGCCTGCATGCGCTTCCTCAGGGCAGCGTTTGAACTATCTGGCCGTGAGCTGCTCAGCGATGCCGATGTCCTCACGACTGTCACACGCTGGAGGAGGGCGCAGAAAGCGAAGGCCTTGAGCGGGCAGGGAGCTCAGGCTCCGACGATCGCTCCCCCTAACAGGGTAGGGGGCAGCGAAGCCAGCGGAGAAGTTGAGCAGGACCGGGGTGGAAGGCGACGCTCGGCCATCTCCCGCTTCTTCAACCGTGGCTCAGGTAAGCCGCAGCTAGGGGTGACCTAGTAGGAAGGAACCGGGCGTGGCACCCCGTCGTGCCAGCACGATCAGATCAGGCCTGGGGCACTATCCAGCCCTCGGCCGGCAGCCCCCTTGGACATCCGTCTCAGGCAAGTTCCCCTCACCTGGTTGACGCTCATCAGCGCGAATGGCCGAATGCCTCCCCAGGGACGCCGGCGAGACGCATCGACACGGCGCGGGAGGGGGACAGCACGAGCATGGCTGATCGCATCGCATCCTTGCGCCTTGGCGCCTTGCTGGCAGCTGTCCTGGGGGTATCACTTCCAGTCCTGGCGCAGCCTGCGCCCAAGGACCTGCCCGGCCGCATCGAGGTTCTGCCCCTCCGCAGCACCACGCCGTCTGGCACGGAGTTCCTGCGAGGCGTCCGGGGCACTGAGGCCTCCCTCGCCGGCGAGCTTCGCCTGCCACCCGGCCCGGCGACGACCCGGGTGCCGGCCGTCGTCCTCGTCCATGGCTCGGGCGGCATCAGCGGTTCCACCGATCTCTGGGCACGCCAGCTGAACGAGGCCGGGATCGCCGCCCTCATTCTCGACAGCTTCGCCGGTCGAGGCATCACGAGCACAGTCACCGACCAGGACCTGCTGAACTCCCTGGCCATGATGGTGGACGCTTACAGGGCGCTGGACCTGCTGGCCGCTCATCCGCGGATCCGTGCCGACCGGGTCGCCGTCATGGGCTTCTCCAAGGGGGCCGTCGCGGCCGTCTACTCGGCCAGCACCCGCTTCCGCGGCCTCTACGGCAATCCGCAGAACCGCTTTGCCGCCCATATCGGCCTCTACACCCCATGCAACGTCCGCTACGAGGGCGATGTCCAAGTCGCGACCGTGCCGATCCGTCTGCACCACGGTGTGGTGGACGACTACGTCCCGATCGCCCCCTGCCGCGACTACGTGGAGCGCCTGCGTACCGCCGGGGCCGACGCCACGCTGACGGAGTACCCCAACGGCCAGCACAGCTTCGACAACCCGACGGCTCCCGCCCTTGTCGACGTGCCCAACGCGCAGAGCACCCGCAACTGCCGTATGCAGGAGGGCCCGAACGGGGTCATCAACCTGGCCGGCACGAACGAGCCCTTCGTGCAGAAGACCTCGGCGTGCGTCGCTATCGGTGCCCACACTGGCCACGACCCCACCGACGCCGCCGCAGTCCGCGCCAATGTGCAAGCCTTTCTAAAGGAGGCCCTGTTTCACTGAGTGTTGCTCGAACGTACAGCTCCAGCGAATATGCTTTGCGGAGCGCAGGGCTCTCTTCGCAGCCAGCCCTGTGAGCGACGTGGCAGTAGTCGGCCGCTCGAGCCAATGACTCCCCTGCTGGCTCGACAGTGCCGAGCCATGGGGCGGGTCCTTGAGGTAGGCTGGTAATGGTCATAACGTGCCGACGGGCCCGCATAGAACGGGTCGGAACGTCCGGTGGTCCTCAACATGACGCTGCTATCGACCCGGCGCAGTTTGGTTGGCTTGTCCCTTGTGGCGGCCACGCGTACTCAGGCGCAGCCCACGGGGCGCGTTGTCCGGACGGTTGTCGGCTTTGCGGCAGGCGGGCCGCAGGACATTGTGGCACGGCTCTATGCGGAGCAGCTGCGGGGCCGCTACGCGCCGCAGGTCATCGTCGAGAACCGCACCGGCGCCGGTGGCCGCCTCGGGGTGGAAGCGGTGAAGGCTGCGCCTCCGGACGGCATGACCCTGCTGGTCGGGGCTGCCAGCCTGCTGACGATCTACCCGCATCTCTACGGCCGCGCCTTGCGCTACGACGCGCTGGTCGATCTGACACCGGTCACGCCGGTCTGCGTCTACCCCTTTGCCCTCGCCGTACGATCCGACCATCCTGCGCGGGATCTCGAAAGCTTCGCAGCCTGGTCGCAGTCGCGCGGGGAGACGCCCTTCGCCAGTCCCGCCGCGGGCTCGATGCCGCATTTTCTGGGGGTGCAGATTGGCCGCTCCCTCGGCCTGTCGCTGACCCATGTACCTTATCGCGGCACCGCCCCCGCGGTGCAGGACCTGCTCGGCGGGCAGATCCCCGCTGTGCTGGTGCCGGTCGGCGGCGTCTCCACCTATCAGCGCAGCAGCGCGCTGCGCATTCTCGGCCTCTCCTCCGAAGAGCGCCTGGACGCGCTTCCGGGCGTGCCGACCTTCGCCGAGCAGGGCCACACTGACCTCACCGCCGAGGAGTGGCTCGGCGTTTTGCTACCCGCTGGGGCCCCCGAGGCCCTTGTAGAGGAGCTACGCCGCAGCCTCGTCGCGGCGTCAGAGACGCCGGAGGTGCGCGACGGCTTGTCGCGGCTGGACTACCGACCCCTGACAAGCAGCTCGGCCGAGTTCGCCCGGCGCCTTCGAGCTGAGCGTGACCAGTGGGGGCCGATCGTCCAGGCTTCCGGCTTCCGGCCCGAGGACTAGGCGCGGCGGAGCAGGGGGGGAAGAGCAATGCGGTCGGACAGCTCGGCGAAGGATTGGGCGCGCGCGCAAATGCGCGGCGTCGGGAACATCCTGCTGCCCTCCTTCACGCCCGACTTCAGGGCGCTCGATGAGGGGGGCATCCGGCACGACGTGCGGCAGAGCATCGCCCACGGCTTCTTCGGTTCCTCTTGCTCGACGCCAGGGCTCACGGTCGCAGAGACCGGGCGCTTCCTGGAGGTTGCCTGCGACGAGGCTGCGGGGCGTTATGCCATCGGCGCTATCCTCGAGCGCCCGAACCTCGAGGAGCAAATCGAGGTACTTCGTTGGGCGGAGCGCGCGGGGTGCAGTCACGCCTTCATCGTGCTACCGCGCGGTGTTCGGCCCCAGTCGGACGATGAGCTCTACGACTGGTACCTCCGGCTGATCGGCGACAGTCCGATGCGCTTCGTGCTGTACGGTCACGACAATAGGGCTTTGCGTGGCTTGCACCCGAGCGGGCTGCCGCTCGCCGTCTACGATCGCCTGGCAGACCTTCCGCAGGTCGTCGCCGTGAAGCTGACGCAGCCCATCAACTCTGTCCTGGCAATGCAGTGCTGCGAGACGGTCGGTGACCGGCTCGTGGTCAACCCCGTCAACCTCGACCTTATCCCGGTGCTCGCCCGCAGCTACCCCATTCAGGTGACCGCCGACTGGATCGTGGAGTCCGTCCAGTCGCCGGAGCGTCCCCTGGCGGTCGAGTTCATGCGCGAGATCCTGGCGGGCCGCATGGACGCGGCCCTGCGATGCTACTGGGAGGTGCAGCCCGCTGTGCGGGAGATCTTCACCCTGCAAGCCTCGCTCGTGGCGGTGGGCGGGCACCCCTGGCAGCACATGAAGTACTTCCAGTGGGCGACGGGCGGGAACGGCGGGCTGTCCCGTGATCTTGAAGAGAGCGACGTTGTCCCAATCCTGGATGCCGCTGCTAGACAGAGGATCAACGACACCTACCGTCACATCGGGATCATGCCCAGCGATGCGCCCGAGGACAGCTTCCTGGTCGGCCGCAATCTCTACGCGCAGGGTGTGCGGCCGGATGATCTGGCGGCGCGACCCCAGTACGCTTGAACAACACGATCTTGCCCCCGCATCCTTGTCAATCGGCGGTGATGTTCGCAGCA
>NZ_RCVR01000097.1 GCF_016107305.1 Roseomonas sp. KE2513 | reverse complement strand
CTAGGCGGAACATCAGCCCTTCGGCTTCGTCCTCGCTCCCAAGAGCCAGCGCGAGCTGCTGCGCCTCGCTCTCCTGCTGGCGGAGCGTGCGCTTGCTCGGCTCCTCCGCGTCACCTCGGAAGAAGCGCACCGGCACGCCCTCGATCAGGAAGACGAAGTGGTGCGTCTCGTCCAGCACCCCAAGCCAGGGGTAGCGGCCCGCCTCCGCAGCCCAACGGAGCCGGTTGCGGCTGAAGGAGTAGGCACGGCAGCCGATCGACCAGGCGTCGTCCCCGGCCCGGCTGTCGGCCATGGCGAGCGCGTCGGTAGGTCCGCGGGCGAGCAGGCGGGTGCAGGCGGTAATGCGCTCCTCCGTCAGCGCGGGGTGCAGGTTCCAGGGCAGGCGCGCCTTCGGAGCTGGATCGGCCGGGTTCGTCATGGCGACAGCATAGCGCGGCGATGTCGGTTCGTGCTGCACCACGCAAGTGGGCGGCCCGCTGCTGTCCAGCGCCCACCCCGGAACCTGGCAGACGTCCCCCTTCCGGCATGGCAGGCTGATCATCCGGCAGGTGGAGACGCGGCAGCAGCACGTGTGCTCTTGGTGGGGATCGATCCTGACGCGGTAGACTACGCCGATCCCGCGCTGCCGCCGGGGTTGGATCCGGAGGTGATCCGCCGCGGCATCGCGCTTGTCCTCGACGGCTTTCGCGCTGCCGGACACGACGCTCAGCACCTCCATATCCCGGTGGACCCGTCTGACCTCGGCGACCTAGACCAGATGTCCGTCAGAGGCGGGGGGCGCCTCGGACTGTGCAGGATGATCGAGGGTTGCGCCGTGTGGGCTGGCGCCTTGCCTCAGCACAGGAGACGGGCCATGGGAGAGAGCATCACCTTTGTCGGGCTGGACGTGCACAAGGCGACGATCGCCGTCTGTGTGGCGGAGGCCGGGCAGGATGGCGAGGTGCGGTTCGGGGGGAAATCTCCAACGAGCCGGTGGCGCTGGATAAGCTGGTGGCGCGCCTCGGCCGGGGCGGTCGGATCCTGCGCTTCGCCTACGAGGCCGGACCATGTGGTTACGGGGTCTACCGGCACCTCCGCGACCGCGGCCACGATTGTGTGGTGGTCGCCCCGAGCCTCATCCCGCGTAAGCCTGGCGAGCGGATCAAGACTGACCGGCGGGACGCGACGGCGCTCGCGCGTTTGCACCGGGCCGGCGAGTTGACGCCGGTGTGGGTGCCGGACCCGGAACACGAGGCCATCCGGGACCTGGTCAGGGCGCGAGCCGACATGGTGGAGGCGCTCCGCAAGGCGCGGCAGCGGCTGACGGGTTTTCTGCTCCGGCACGGGCGGAGCTGCGACGACTTTTCTGCGACGCCGCGACCGATAGCCGGACCCGCCCCGACGATCATGACAGATTTTGACATACATTCTTTCGTTCAGACAAAGAACTGGGAGGCGCGCGTGCAGGGGCACCGAACACCAAGCGCGACGGAGCATGGCCGATCAACGGAAGAGACTGCTCAACTGGTCGGACCGGCTACCAACCCAGCTGCTCCCAGACAGCAGGCTGGGTCATAGCTGCCGCGCGGGACAAGTGCTTCTCAGCCGCGCCAGTGCGAGCCGCGGATCACCGCGCAGAAATTGCCGCGATGAAAATGCAGCTCCTTGTCGGCGATCACGTCGGCCTTGACGTTGCCGAACGTGGTCTGCGGCTTGTGCTTGATACCGTCATAGAAGGCCTGGCTGATGTCCTCCTTGAACGCGGGCGGGCGCGGGAAGGCTGCCACCACGGCCTCACGCGTCGCGTCGTCATATTGGCCGTAGGTAAGGCCAAGCACGTCCATCTCGACCCCGGCGGTGGTGAGGGCGATCACCGGGTGCATGAACTCCGGCACACCCGGGGTGGTGTGCAGCGCGATCCCGGTCCAGACCTTTTCGACATCAGACGGATCAACATTGTGGCTCTCGAGGAACTCGCGTGCCGTATTCGCGCCGTCCACCTCGAAGCGCAGATTCTGGCTTGAGTGCGAGGGCATCAGCCCAATGTCGTGGAACATGGTCGCCGCGTAGAGCAGCTCGGGGTTGAACGTCAAACCGCGCTGCTGGCCCGCGATCGCACCGAAGAAATAGACGCGGCTCGAATGGTTGAAGAGCAGCTCGGTCTCGGTGTCGCGGATGAACTCAGTGATCGTGCGGCAGAGTTTGCTGTCGGGAACCGACACGCCGTGAACATTGGTCATCGATTCTTATCCTGCTGCGGGGATGCTAATCGGCCGTCGGCGCTATAGCCGCGAAGCAAAGGGCTGCGGCGATGCCAGCACCGTAGGCAGGATTGGCCTGGGTGCAGTTGTCGATGTGGCGCTGGTTCATATGACCGGCGGCGTTGCTCAGCGCGCGCGCCGTGTTGTCGAGCAGCGCCTCAAAGGGGGGGCGGGCTTCGCGACCAAACCAGCCCCGCGGACGCTTACCGTTCATCTCACCAGCAGCGCCGACATAGGGCACCGCGGGGTTCGTATCAGACCTCCGACGCAGGGACGAGGCGCATCGCCGGGAAGCCGAGCTTGCTGGCGAAGATCTCCTGGACCTCCACGGTCGCGGGGAGCGGGCGCCACGCCACCTCGATACTGTCGATCAGGCCGTCTTCGTTGAGGTGCAGGTGCTCGTTACCCTTCACCGTCAGGCCGTTGCAGATGAAGCTAAAGAACACGGCGACGTCCCGATCCGAAGCGAAGCGAAGCGAAGGTTCACCTCAAGGCTGTCGATCGTCTCCAGAAATCCGGAGAGGACCTCCACCACCGCATCCTTGCCGATGGTAGGTCCGGGGAAGATGGGGCCGAGCAGGACGACGTTCTCGGCGAGATGCGGCACGATCCGCAGGCTGTCCCTCTTGCTGAGAGCCGCAAAATAGTTGTCGACATGTGCAGTGTTCATTGAAGAAAACCCCTCGGCTAAGAATTCGGCATTGATTCGCGGTAGGCGGCGGGGATGCCAGTGAGTCGGCATCCCTCGAGCATTGTCACCGGGCAGCGCGCTCGATCAGCGCGGCGACTTCGGCCGGGTGGGAGACAGGCGAAGCGTGGCTGGATTGCAGCGTCACCGTCTCGGCGTTCATCCGCTTGGCAAACATCGCCTCGGCCGCCGGCGGTATCATCTGATCCTTGGCGGAAATGGCGTAGAAGGTCGGCTTGTCGTGCCAGGCCGCAACCGTCGCTTCCGTCTCGAACACGGCGCTGTTGAGCGGCAGCTGGTGCGCGACCAGCGCCTCGCCTTCGCTGGCCGGCAGGTCGCCGGCGAACACGGTCGGCAGTGCGGCGGGGTCAATAGACAGGTATCCACGAGCGTCCGGCCGCAGGGTCTTTTGCCCGGGGGTCGGCGGTGCGCCTTCCGACAGCTTCTTGAGGCTCTCGCCGCGGTCGGGCGCATAAGCGGCGACATAGACTAGCGCCGACACCTTAGGGTCGTTCCCGCCTCGCCGATCACCACGCCGCCCCAGCTATGCCCGACCAGCACGGTAGGGCCATTCTGCGCGGCGAGAGCCGTGCGGGTGGCAGCCACGTCGTCGTCCAGCGAGGTCAGCGGGTTCGCGACCAGCGTAACCCGATAGCCCTTGCTGCGCAGCAGCTGCGCTACCTTGTTCCAGCTCGTCTGGTCGGTGAAGGCGCCATGCACCAGCACGACGTTGCGGGCGGGAGTGGCGTGGGCGGTTCCCGTACCGGCGAGGGAGAGCGCTGCGGCGATCGTCGAAGGAATTTTGGTCATTGGTTCGCTCCTTTCTAGCTGTTGTCGGCGGGCAGGTGAGAGCCTCGCCCTCTCGGTCTCATGGAGTTGGCGTCGATCGGTCTGAGTGTGCCGGCGTCCGGTTGCGCGAGGCGCCGGACGGTGTCAGTCGCCTGTTTGACGGTCTCGAATGTGCTGGCGACGATAGTCGGCCAGCGGCAGCCCGCCTTGACCCAGATCTTCGATCTCGTGTTCGTGGAAGATCACTGTCGTATCTTCACGGGGCTTGCCCATCACGTCGAACAGCAGGTCAGCAATGCCCCTGTAGACCGCGTTTTTCTGCTCGGTAGTAGTGCGGTCCGCACCCGCCGTCGTGCCTTCGCGGGTCACGAGGATGTTTACGATTGGCATGGTATGTCTCCAGGGGAGACGGGGAGTACCGAAGGCGCTCTCCCGTTGATAGGATCAGCGGCCGGCGATCAGGCCACCATCTACGTGCAGGATCTCGCCGGTCGAGAAGACAGCGTCCTCGAGGTAGAGCACTGCGCGCACGATATCCTCGACCTCGCCCAGCTTGTTCATGGGATGAAAGGCGCCGAGCTGCTCGACGATGTTCGGGTCGTGCATGGGCGTGCGGATCACGCCGGGAGCAACGGCATTCACGCGGATGCCGCGGGTAGCGTACTCGATCGCCAGGCTCTTTGTCGCCGCGTTCATGCCGCCCTTGGTCAGCATGGCAATGAAGGCCGGCGAGCGCGAACTGGCAAACTCCGCTGTCGATGCCGTGATCTGGACGACATGCCCGCTGCCCTGCTCCAGCATGACGGGCACGACTGCTTGAGTGGTGAAGAAGAAGCCATCGAGGTTGGTCTTCAACTTCAGCCGGTAATCCTCCTCCGTATAGTCGGTGAAGGCCTTGCCGATGAAGACGCCGGCATTGTTTACAAGCGTGTCAATGCGGCCGAACTTCTCCAGTGCTGCCGCGACTAGGCGCTTGCCCGTTTCGGGATTGCCGATGTCGCCTGCTACGGTCACCAGGTCGGGATCGGTCGAGGGCTGGATGGAGCGCGAGGTAGCTACGACGGCGTAGCCACGGGCGCGAAACCCGCTCACGATGCCCTCGCCCAGACCTTGTGAGGCACCGGTGACGACAGCGACTTTCTTGACGTCCGACATTGCCTGGCTTCCTTCATCCTTGCCCGATGACCGGCATGTACGGCGGTGTCGGATTTCCAAAAATTCGCTATCTTCGATCAATGGCTGATCAAAAACGCACAGACCTTGACTGGCAGGATGTCCGGAACTTCGTAGCGCTGGCGAGGCATGGCAGCTTGTCCGCGGCCGCCAGAATGCTTTCGGTCAATCATGCTACCATCGCGCGTCGGCTCCATTCGCTTGAGGAGAGCCTGGGGGAGAAGCTTGTCGAACGTCGTTCCGACGGATATGTGCTGACGC
>NZ_RCVR01000096.1 GCF_016107305.1 Roseomonas sp. KE2513 | reverse complement strand
ACATCCACCTGGAAGAGATCAGCCGCAGCGTGAGCAAGGGCGCGCACGCCGTCCTCGTGCTCGACGGCGCGGGCTGGCACACCTCACCCAGGCTGCGCCTGCCCGCGAACATCAGCTTGCTCTCGCTGCCGCGCTATGCGCCCGAGTTGAACCCGGTGGAGAACGTCTGGGAGTTCCTGCGCCAGAACCTGCTCAGCCACTGCGTATGGGACAGCTACGACGCCATTGTCGACGCTTGTTGCCACGCTTGGTCCGCCCTGATGAGCACGCCCGAGCAGATTGCCTCCATCACGCGCCGCTCCTGGGCACAGGTCAAAGTCTGAGGCGCTTGGTATGAGAGGGCTGGCCAAGCGCTTTGGGGTGAACCCGAAGACGGCCGCCAAGTGGAAGGCGCGTGGGTCTGTCACCGACCTGCCGACTGGCCCAAAGGAACCGAAGTCCACTGTTCTTTCCCTCGAGGAGGAAGCCGTCGTCGTCGCCTTCCGCCGCCACACCCTGCTGCCGCTCGATGATCGCCTCTACGCCCTACAACCCAGCCTACCGCAGCTGACCCGATCCTCGCTCCACCGCTGCCTGGTGCGTCACGGCATCTCGCGACTGCCCGATCCGGACAGTGCCTCGACCGCCAAAAAGCGCTTCAAGGTCTATCCCATCGGCTACTTCCACGTGGATATCGCCGAGGTTCGCACCGAGCAGGGACGCCTCTACTTGCTTGTTGCCATCGACCGAACCTCCAAGTTCGCCTTCGTCGAGCTTCACGAGAAGGTCACTCGCCGCAGCGCCGCCGACTTCCTCCGCGCGCTCATCAAGGCTGTGCCCTATCGCATCCACACGGTGCTTACGGACAACGGCACGCACTTCACCTCCCCGGGCAACATCTGCTCGGCAGCCGCCCAGATCAGAGAGGCCATGGGCAAGGGGGAGCTCTTTCGCGCCCATGCCTTCGAGTATGCCTGCGCCCAGCACAGCATCAATCACCGACTGACCAAGCATCGGCATCCTTGGACGAACGGGCAAGTCGAGCGGATGAAACGTACGATCAAGGAGGCGACCGTAAAGCGCTACCACTACGAGACCCTCGACGAACTTCGACAGCACCTCGATCAGTTCGTCGCCGCCTACAACTTCGCCCGCCGTCTGAAGACCCTACGTGGCCTCACGCCCTACGAAGCCATCTGCAAAGCCTGGGCGGAGGAACCGTCCAGGTTCATCCATAACCCGCACCACCAAATCCCGGGACCAAACATCTAGTCGAATTGATCCCCGCAGTTCAGGAGATCATTGAGTCTAACCGCTTCGGGATCGGACTGCGCGAGATTCCGGATATTGAAGCATCGCCGGTTCCGGAGGTTGCGTGGATCGAAGGCCGTCGAGGTTGCTTGCCATGATCCACCAAGCTGTGGATCGAAGAGACTGGTGGGATCGAGGTTCAGGAACTCGTAGAAGGCACTCAGGACGGACGTGGAGATGTATAGCTCCGTCAGGGCCGGCACCACGACGGTGACCCGCTGGTAATCGGCCAGCGTCCAGTCCTCCTGCCGCTTGCCGGCGACGTCGAGCAGGAAGGCACGGGTCAGCGGATCGATACGCCGGTCGTTTAGGAAGGCGCGTATCTGCGGCGGGATGAAGCGCTGCGGGCCCGTGTCGCTCCCGGCGCTCGGGGGCGCCACGGGTGCGGGCCGGGCGGCTGGCGCGAGGCGTGACTGGCCCTGAGGGCTGCGAGAGGGCTGGGCGCTGGCGCTTCCGGCGAGGACGAGACCGACAGCGGCCGCGAGCGCGGCCTCAGCGAGGCGTGACAGTTGCAGGCGCTCCCGATGAGAAGATGGTCGCAGCCCCGGCGCCCGGGCCGGTCTGCTGCACGCGGATGCCACCGGTCTGGCCGGTCTGGTCGATTCGGACCCCGGCTCCGCCGCTCTGTAGGCTCTCGGCCGAGAGATTGTTGCCACTTTGGGTCACGATGGAGGTGTTGCCCACACCCTGCTGGAGGATACGGGCGGTGTTGTTGGCGCCGGACTGCGCCGTCTCTCCCCAGTTGCCCGAACCCTGCTGCGTGATGTCGGAGACCTGCCCTCCACCGCTGCGGGAGATAATCCGCTGGGTTGCCTGATCGGTCATGGTCTGGGTGTCCGCTGCTATGGCGGAGCCTGCCATGGCCGCTGCGACGACGAGGAGCAACTTTTTCATGACAGCCTCCTTAAGGGGGCAGCAGGGGAAGACGGCAATCTTCCCCTGCCAGTTGCCAGTCGCAGTAGGACTGGATTGATCCGAGGTAGTGACGCTGCTTCGCTCTCGACAGGGGGAGGTTGCACCCTCCTCCCTGTCGAGCGCCAGCGATCAGCGCTGGGTGGTCGTGGAGCGGTTGCCTGAGCCGTTCTGGCTCACAGTGGCAAGGTTGTTGCGACCCTGCTGATCCGTGAAGGCCCGGTTGTCGTAGCCGTTCGTCTGGGTGATGTAGGCGCGCAGGAGAGTGCCGTTCGACTGGGTGCTCTCGGCGCGGTTGTAGCTGGTGGAGCCAGTCTGGGTCTGCTCGATGATGCTGGCCGTCGCCGCCCCCTGATAGGCGATGACGGTACCGCCGACGCCCTGCTGGGACTGCATCACGCGGCTGCCGGTGCTGTTCTGCTGGTTCGACGTCGCGTAGTTGTTGCTGCCGCCCTGCGTCTGCTGGAGGGTCTGGCTGCTACCGCTCTGCGTGCCGAAGGCTTGGTTGTTGTTGCCGCTCTGGGTCTGCGTCGACGTGTTGTCGCTGCCCGACTGAGCGACGCGCACGTAGTTGTCGGTGCCGCTCTGGGTCTGCGTCGCCGTGTTGCCGCTGTTGATGAAACCGCCGCTCTGGTTGATGCCGGCGTCGTTGCGCGATCCGGACTGGTTTTGCGTGGCGGTGTTGGAGAAGCCGGTCTGGACGATGTCCGCGCGGTGGTCCTCGCCGCCCTGCGTCTGCGTGGCGGTGTTGCCGGTGCCCGGGATCGCGAAACCACCCAGCGTGTTGGTCTGCGTGACGGTGGCGCGGTTGCGGTTTCCGCCCTGCGTCTGCGTCACGACACCGCGGCCGTTCTGGTTCGACGAGGCATAGTGGTCGTTGCCGTTCTGGCTCGTCGTGGCCGTGGCGCGGTTGCCAGCCTGCGTCTGGCTGTTCTGGTTGCGCGCGCCGTTCTGGGACGCCGTGGCCGAGCCGAAGGTGCCGGTCTGCGTCTGCGTGTTGACGTTGTTGCTGCCGACCTGATCGATGGAGGCGACGTTGTCGGCCGCCATGGCGCCGAAGGAGAGGCCGATGACGGCCACGCCGGCGAGAAGAAGCTTCTTCATTTTGTGGTCTTTCTGCTTGGACATGCGCATATCCTCCTACGATGCACCACTGCGGGTCGTTGCTCCGCCGGGAGGAAGATCAGCGGTGACCTGCGGTGG
Organism: Roseomonas sp. KE2513; assembly: GCF_016107305.1. GTDB lineage: Bacteria > Pseudomonadota > Alphaproteobacteria > Acetobacterales > Acetobacteraceae > Roseomonas. The sequence continues at coordinate 1,887 of NZ_RCVR01000096.1, read as the reverse complement.
AATCTGGCCGTCGCGGGTGGTCTCGTATTCACGAACCAAGTCGCGACCCTGTGTTTCGTCGGCGAAGCCCCAGTAGCCCTTGCTGGCGCCCTCGACCACGGCGGCATGGACCGCCTTCTCGATGGCCATGCGCACGGCAAGCTGACGGGGCTCGTTGGTGGTGACGCCACCCTCGATCTGGAGGAGGCGGTTGAAGCCGACGTACCGGTTGGCGCCGCCATTCAGGCCGACGCTGTAGATTGTCTTGTCGGTGGTGACGCTGACCAGCACCTCGCCGGTCAGCACCGAGACGATGCGGAGGAATACCGAGACGTTATCGCGGCGATACTCGGTCGACGCGCCGATGCCCAGATAGGAGGCACCGAAGCCGCTCGTCAGCACATTGCTGTCGTAGGCTATGATGCCGCCCGTCACGATCAGTCCCGCGTTCCGGAGCGGGCCAATAGGAGGCAGCGGCCTGCCGTCGGGTCCCACGCCGTCCGAACGGTTCGCGCGGATGATCTGACGTTCTTGGAACAGGTCCGCCACGCGGTTGCGCTCGACCACCCGGAACCACGGCGTGCTGCCGCGTCCGGCCTCCATAAGGGCGTTGATGAGGATCGAGGCGCCACCCTGCGTCACAGCGAACGAGTACTCGGCGAAGTTGTTGTTCGGCCGGTGCTGGCCGGTCTGGTCCAGAAAGCTGAACACCGCCACATCGAGCCGCGACTTCGGCGCGGGAAGCGAGCGGAGGCTATCGACTGTCTCGGTGCGCCGCCCGAGCGTGGGGCTCTCGGCCAGCATGGTGGCCGGGGAGGTGCCGCAGCCGGAGAGCGCGAGCAGGCATGCTGCCGCGGCCAAGGATCGGATTGTCGCCATGGTTCAGAAGTTCGGAACGGGCAAGGTGATCTGAGTTCGACCGCCCGAGGCGCCTTCGTTGATGTCGACGACGATCTGCCCACCGATCCGGTTGAAGTTCACGCTGGTGCCGCCCACGGAGAAGGTCCCGCTGTTGCGAGCGTTTTCACCGAGAATCTGCTGGCCAATGGTGGAGGCAATCTGGCTCAGCAAGGCCGATGTGATCTGCCGTGAGAACTGCGCGGCCGGATCATTGGAGAGGCCGAGTGCCTGCTGCTGCTGGCGCTGTTGCTTCGCCTGCGGGCTTTCGAGGAAACGGCTGTTGTTGGCGGATGCCTGCCCGAGAATGAAGGGGCCGTTCAGCGGACTGCCACCGAACGCGGGGTTGACCGGCTGGTAAACGAGGTCTCGTGCGATGCTGGGCTCAGCCCCTGCCGCCATGAGGACAAGCGACACCGTCAGCATCATTGCTGATCTCATTTTTTCGGCCTCCGATTGTATTTTAGCGACCAGCGCTCATCGTCTCTTTTTGTATGCTGCCGCTTTCCGAGCGCGTTGCAATGGTTTGTTGCTAGGCTTCGTGAGCGGCGCCAAGTAATCGTTTCAGCTACGAAGGATGCGCAACACTCGACGCCTACTCGTTGCCGAGTTCCGAAGTTGAGGGCACACAAGTTGAGGTTGTAAAATAACGAGATGAGATCGCACTGTTGCAGCTACGGAGTGTGGAATTGCGCATGCAGATCTCTTAAGTTGCTTAACATCTGGGAAAATAACATTAACGTGAATGTGGCTTAATGTATGCGCTACATGAAACCGTTTGATAATGGCGTCTTTTCGGTCGGAACTCCGCGCGCCAAGGGGGGGCGCGGGCCCGGCGGCGTGCCCGCTCCCCATCCCAGCCGCCTGCCACGCCGCACAGAGGAGCCGCTGCGGCCGAGACCTTGGTGCTGCACACCCACTTTCGGTGACCTGCAAGGGCTGGGCGGCCCGGCCCCTCCCGGGAGCGAGCTCGCCCAGGCACGGCCTCTGTCACCCGCTCTTTGCTACACT
>NZ_RCVR01000095.1 GCF_016107305.1 Roseomonas sp. KE2513 | reverse complement strand
CTAGGGCTTGTTAGCGGCTGACGAGCTTTGCCGATGGTCGGGGGGTGCGGACGCGTCCGAGGTGATCGACGCTCCGGGGCCGTGCTCCCGGGTTGCCGACATAGGCATCCGTCGCAGTCCGGCCGTAGGCGTCCTCAACGGTGATGACAAAGGTTGCTGAGGATCCACCGTTTGAATAGCGCGCTTTAAGCTGCCGAAAGGCAGCCTCAGACACGTGGTGTTTTTTGCAGAGGTCCGGCAGCGCCTTACGAAAGCGGCTGATTGCTTTACTCAAGGTTGCGGAAACTGGGCCGCCGGATATTGTCCCGGCAAGGAAATCCACGTCGATAAAGGCCTGCGGACTGCTCGCTGCCTCGCCTAAAACGTCCAACTCGTACATGCCGACAAGTTGGCTATAGCCGCTCGCTAGAGAGTCGGCGACGTTGAGGGCAATGGATCGCAATTCGCCGAACCGCATGGGGTTAGCCTACCCTCCAGGCTGGCTCTTGATCCAATCCATTGTTGCCGCGAGGTGGAGAACGCCGAGGAAGGACGAGGCGGTCTTCTCATAGCGTGTAGCGACGGCGCGCCACTCCTTGAGCCTGGCCCAGAGGCGCTCGACGCGGTTGCCGTTGGTGTAGACCCAACTCGGGCACGCGACTGGGGCCTCATTGCTTTTGGACAAGATAGCGGGGCGTGCACCGAGGTTCCAGACGTGCTCGCGGAAGGCGTGGCTGGAGTAGCCGCGGTCACCGACGACCCAAAACGGCACGCCGGGGAGGGTGGCGAGGAGGGGGATGGCATGCGGCAGCTCGTGCGCCTGCCCTGGCGCAAGCGAGAAGGAGACGGCGCGGCCTGTGCTGTCTGCGATCATGCAGACCTTGGTGCCGAAGCCGCCACGTGAGCGGCCAAGCGCCTCACGCTCGTCCCGCTCCGGCGCTGTCGCACCTTTTTGGCTGCCCCTGCTGCCTTCTGGTGTGCCCGGATCGAGGTGCCGTCGAGGAAGGTCATGCTGATCCTCACGCCTTGCTCCTGTACCAGGGTGAGTAGGCGTTCCCAGACACCGAGACGCGACCAGCGGATGAAGGTCTGGGCCGCCATCCATCATGGTCCCCTCTGCGGGGAGGGCTCGCCACTTCGCGCCATTGTCGTGCCGCCAGAGGATCGCGCCGATGGTTCGGCGCAGGTGCTGCGGCGGCACCTTGGCGTGCGGGCGACAAGCCTCGATCAGTGGCTCCAGCACCGCCCACTGCTCGTTTGTCAGCGCCATCCCGTTCTCCAAAAGCCAGAGAACGCAGCCATCGTACCAAGGATTCAGGCGTTTACGGGACCTAGAAAAGGTTGGCCACGTGATACTTCGATTGTCCAGCGCCGTCATATGGCTTGGACCACTTGCGGATGATAGCTTCGCTCTCAATGCGCAATGATCAAGCAGGCTCTGATCAGCGACCAGGCCAAGCCCTGCTCTGGCGTCGGGCAAAAACAATCCTGGGCATCTGCGTCTATCTGGCTCTACTTCTTTATGGTTGCACGGGCCTGAAGCGTCTTCGGCCTGCCGATACCGAAGCGCTTCAGCGGCTCCAAACTTCTGTGGTCAGCGCCCTGAACGCTAGCGAGCCGAGAACAATTCGGCTTTCGGAGTACAATGGCGACCGCTTTACGGACGTCTGCATCATCTATGAGTACGATGACGGCTACGAAAGCCTAAGCAGGAGGCTGGAGGGCCTTGGACTGCCCCAACAGGGCGGCCCGCGTGTCGGAGATAGCCAGCGCGCAATAGGCTTTGCTGCTCCAGGCCGAGCAGGCTTTGTTTTCCTGCCACAAGGCAAGGTTCTGGACTTGTCGGAGGACCGCTGCTTTGCGGTCGATGATGCGGTAATTGAAACCAAGCCGCGCCGGGATCAGAGGAGTCCGACCCTACGCCTGCTGCAAGCGTCAGATCCTTTAATAGGCGCTAACAGGCCTTAGTCCGAGGCCGCTGTGCCCCTGCTCAGCTGTGGAGACCGGGTACAGGGCGACGGCGTAGCGGGTCTGGGCTGGGATGCGACGCGGGGCGGCCATTAGCTCTCCTCCTCCTCGGCGGTGATGCGGTAGATGCTGTAGCTGCCCTTCGCCCCCTGCGCTCCCGGTCCGACTTGCCGAACCCGCTCCAGCACCTCGACCGTGTGGCCCTTCTTCTTCAGCCCAGCGAGAAAGCCGCGCACCGTGTGCTGCGCCCAGCCGGTCGCCTCCATAACCTGGGCAATGGTGGTGCCCTCTGCCCGATGCAGGAGGGGGAGGACGGCCTGCTGTTTGGTGCCTTCACGTGGGAGGCGTGGGGCAGAGGGGTCACGCTCCGGCCGACTTGCCGTGCTGCGGCCCAGAGCAGCCCTGAGCGCCTCAACGGAAGCCGACAGGGCGGGGAGTTCCACCCCCGCATCCCAGGCCACAAGCAGGGCGGTTGCGGCGTCTCGCAGCGTAATGCGGGGCTGTGACGGGCAACGGGCACCACAGGCGGCACATGGGCCTCTAACGCGGCCGTGCTGGTCTTGCCTGCCTCCGTACCCTCCTGCGCCACTTGAACGGCCCCTCCGGCCAACTCCGCCCCGCTCGGCTCACCAACCACCGTCAGCCCGGCTGCGGCGATCCGCAACACTGTCATGGCGCTGCCGCTTGGATCGGCGACCTCCTCCAGCAGCCCGGCCCTCAGCATGCTCTGGAACACCGCATTCCGGGCGGCGGCCGGCAAGTTCGAGGGCGCCTCGGCCAGCCCTTCCGGGTGCTGGGCAGCGGCGGTGAGGATCTGCACCTGGGTGGGGGGAGCTGCTTCGTCATCGTCAGGTCCTTGGGTTGGACCCGCTCAGCCGGGTCCTACGACCCAAAGCCCTGACGAGGGTCGGTCAGGGTGGCGAAGAACTTCGGTCGCGCTGATAAGGTACTTCGCTCCAAACAGCCCGTGAGCAAAGCGCCTTCTGAACAGATTACAGGCCAGGGACCGCGAGCGGTCAAAATCAGAAACGTTTCATGCTCGCCGGCGTGTGATCAGCCACCGAGTAGAACTGCGTCTTATGTTACACAGCTTGTGAGCTTGCCCCATTCATTGTTCTCCTCGCTGAACATCAGCACCCGGGAGGACAGCGTGCCTAACGAGCTCAAAAAGAACTCCATGGCTGCGATCATCGCGCGTCCAATCATTCGGCACGGCTCGCCCTTGCGAGGTGGCATTGCTGTCCCTCCTCCCGGAGTTGATTTCCGCGCAGGGCGTTTTGGCCGCCTATTTCCGGAACTCAAAGCGCTGGAGGTACCCGAGGCTGCGCTTATCGCACTTGGGGAAGCTATGATTGAAGGTGGTTCCAACCAGACGGGGGATAATCAAAATATTCCCTCCGGCTTCACCTACCTCGGTCAGTTCATCGATCACGACATCACTTTGGATAATACTGGCATCGCTGAGCGCATCAAAGATGTTGACCAGGTCCTAAACTTCCGGACGCCCAGGCTGGATTTGGACTGCGTTTATGGAATGGGGCCGGGCGCAAGCCCGCAGCTTTATGCTCGCCGCAAGGCGAACCCCGCCCTCTCCTCTGCGCGAATGCTGCTCGGGCGCACCGTCCAGGGCCTCGTCGGTCCTGACGTAAAACCTGACCTGGAGTTCGACCTACCACGGGGTATTCAGGGACGGGCCCTGATTGGCGACCACCGCAATGACGAGAATCTCTTGGTCGCCCAAACGCATGTCGCCTTCCTCTTGTTCCACAACGCCGTTGCACGAGCAAACCCGGACATGGACTTCGCGCAGGTCCGGCAGCAGGTCACCTGGCATTACCAGTGGATGGTGTTGCACGACTTCCTCGGCAAACTCGTTGACATGAATGACGTTGCCACTTCCTTGAGGAAGCGAGAGTTCTACCGGTTCGAGAAGCTCAGCATCTACAAGGAGCCGTACATCCCGGTGGAATTTTCTGTGGCAGCTTACCGCCTTGGCCACAGCATGGTGCGCGGCGGCTATAGCCACAACCGCGTCTTCCCGGATCAACCCTTCTTGCGATCGTTCGTCTTCAGCGGCCTTTCCGGCAACATCATTGGCGAGTTGGCATCGGACCAAACTAATGCGCCAATTGCAGGCGAACCTGCAGTCCCCACCTTGCCCAGTGACTGGATCAACGACTGGCGCCGCTTCTTCGATTTTGGCACGGATCAGGGTCAGGAAAACGGCCTTGCGCGAAACCGCTCGCGGCTCATCGACCCCTACCTTGTCCAGGCGATGCACGAACTACCGGGTGGGCGGAAAGGTCCCGGCGTCGACCTCTCTGATCATCCCAGCCTCGCCGTCCGCAACTTGGCACGTGGCGCGAAAATGATGCTCCCATCTGGACAGGACGTGGCGCGCCTGATGAAAATTGCTCCACTGACGCCCGCCGAGATTGCAAGCAGCGGCGACGACGGCAAGCTCGCAAAAGCGCACGGCCTGCACGAGAAAACACCTCTTTGGTACTACATCTTGAAGGAGGCGCAGCTCCGACAACGAGGCGCTCGCCTCGGTCCTGTTGGCAGCCGCATTCTGGCCGAGGTGTTCGTGGGCCTTCTCGTCGGCGATCCAGAGTCGTTCATTTGCCAGAACGAAGGTTGGACGCTGGAAAAGCCGACTTGGAGGCCAACCCTCGGCGAGCACGTCGGTAGCTTCGCAATGACTGACATGCTCCGCTTCGCATACGGGTCAAAGGGACCGGCCGAGGACGTGGCGCTCAGCCCAGTTGATGTGGCGGCAAACAAGCAGGTTCCTGCGCCTGCTCCACTACCCGCTTAGCTCGATCGCGAGTTGCAAGAAGTCGGACGCTGATGCATTCGGCTTCTTGCATAATCCCCAGCTATAAATTGACGTCGTTAGATCGGCCGCTCTCAGCATGTCGGCCGCGCGGATGGAGATGCCCTCCCTTAGCAGCCCCGAGAGAGTGTGAGCGCGCCGGGTGATCCGATCGAGGCGCGCCGCCACCAGCACCGCCCCGAGCTGCCGGCAGCGGGTCAGCGCCGCCTGGAACCCGGGCCGGCGGTCGTCCTTGCCCGAGGCGATGTCCTGGTGCTCGGCAACAAGCGTCCAGCCCTCCCGCTCGACGAAGGCGCAGACGCTGGCCTGCTGCGCTTCCAGCCCAAGGCCCGAGTGCCCCTGCTCGGCTGTGGAGACCCGGTACAGCGCCACCGCGTAGCGGGGTTGGGTCGAGGCGCGACGCTGAGTGGCCATCAGCCCTGCTCCCCGGCGGCGATGCGGTAAACGCTGTAGCTGCCCTTCGCGCCCTGAGCCCCCGGTCCGACCTGGCGCACCCGCTCCAGCACCTCGACGGCGTGGCCCTTTTTCTTCAGCCCGGCGAGGAAGCCGCGGACCGTGTGCTGCGCCCAGCCGGTCGCCTCC
>NZ_RCVR01000094.1 GCF_016107305.1 Roseomonas sp. KE2513 | reverse complement strand
AGGAGATCGCGCGCATCCCGCTCTTCATTGCCCATCCCGGCTTTCTTGGCGGTGGGCGCCGGAGGGCCCTGAGCCAGGCCATCGACCTGATGCCGACCTTCCTCGACCTGTTCGGCGTGGCACCACCACCCACGGTGCAGGGCACCTCCTTGCTGCCCCTGCTGGCTGAGGACCACGCCCTACGCGACGTCGCGATCTTCGGCATGTTCGGCGCGGCCACCAACGTCACGGACGGGCGCTACACCTACTTCCGCTACCCGCCGGACCCGCTCACCCAGACGCTCTACGAGTACGTGCTGATCCCGCTGCACCAGAAGAACCCCTTCGGGGTGGAGGAACTGGCCGAGGCCGAGATCTTCCCGGGCTTCGGCTTCACGCAGGGCATGCGGCTGATGCGCATCCCTGCCCGCCCTGGGGTGAAGACCCGCGAGGCGCCACAAGGCTATTTCGAGGACACCACCACCGCGCTCTACGACCTGGCAGAGGATCCTGGGCAGGTGCGGCCTGTCCAGGATCCAGCGGTGGTCGCCCGGCTAGTAGATGGCATGACAAGGATTATGCGCGCGCATGAGGCTCCGCAGGAAGCCTTCACGCGCTTGAGCTTGCACCCGCCCCTACCGAGTGCGGGGAGCAGCACACCAGGCTTCAATTAAAACCTCACCGACATTGAGCATGCGACGTTGCGGGGCGGAGGGGCTGCGCTTCGCCTACTCCATGCTAACTGGCTTCGATTCCGGCCTCTCGGATCACCCGTCCCCACTTCACCGTCTCTCGCCCGATTGTCTCTGCAAACTCCGCTGGATCAGACGCCACGACTTCGGCGCCGATCAGAGCATAGGCCTGCGCCGTTTCTGGCCGCCGCGCGGCCTCGACGATCCGCCGGCTGAGCAGGGAGACAATCTCCGGCGGCGTGCCGGCTGGTGCGAGCAGCCCGTTCCACACAGCAGACTCAAAGCCCGGCAGACCTCCCTCCGCTACCGTGGGCAGTTCCGGCGCCAGTGCGGACCGCTGGGGGCTCGTCATCGCCAGACCCCGGACGCGGTCCGCGCGGATCGCCGGGATGAACCCGCCGCTGAAGGCGAGCTGCACCTCCTGCTGGATGAGCGCGAGCTCCGCCTCCGATGACTGTCGATAGGGCACGTGCACGAAGCGTGTGCCGGTCATCGAGGCGAAGAGCGCCGCCGTGAGGTGCGGCGAGGTCCCGATGCCCGGCGAGCCGTAGTTGAGCTGCCCCGGCCGTTCCTTCGCGTAGGCTACTAGCTCCTGCACCGAGCGCACCGGCACCCCGTTGCTGACCGCGAGTGCCATCGGGGCAGAGGCAACGAGGGACAGCGGCGCGAAGTCCCTCATCGGATCGTAGCGCATGCTGCGGAAGATGCCGGGGTTGATCGACAGGGTGGTGACCGAGCCCATCAGCAGCGTGAGGCCGTCCGGTCGCGCTCGCGCCACCGTCTCGGCCGCCAGCATGGTGCTCGCGCCGGGCTTGTTCTCGATCAGGACGGGCTGCCCGAGCAGGGCACGCAGTGGCTCGGCGATCAGCCGCCCCCAAGTGTCGGAGGCCCCGCCTGGGCCGTGCGGAACGACGATGCGGATGGGGCGGTCCGGGAAGCCGCCCACCTGGGCCAGGGCTGGCCGACGAAGCGCCAGAGCTGCTCCAGCGCCGAGAAGCACCCGCCTGCCCGTCGTCATGATCCGCGGTTCCGTCACGCTGCCAAGTCCGGCCGGGTCCAGCCGGGCACGTCGAGTGGCGCTGCGCCGACGTCATAGCCGTACACCCAGTCGGTGCCGCCGGGCCGGCGGAGAAAGGTGTTCTCGTTGGATTGTTGCTGAATGTCGGTGGCGCGCGGCCGGCGGTTTGCCTCATAGCGTCGGAAGGCTGCGGCAACGCCTTCCGCCTCAACCTCCGCCAGGCAGCGCGAGAGAACCACCGCGTCCTCGAGGGCCATGGCCGCGCCCTGCGCCATGTAGGGCGACATGGGGTGGCAGGCGTCGCCCATCAGCGCCACCCGGCCCTCGGTCCAGTGCGGCAAGGGATCGCGGGCCAGCAGGGCCCATTTGTACACCTCGGGGCAAGCGTCCAGAACGCGCCGCACCTCCGGGTGGAAGGCCGCGAAGGACTCCCGCAGCGCCTCCACGCTGCCCTTGGCCGACCAGGACTCCGGCGTCATCCAGGACGGGTCCTCGGGCTGGCTAGTGACGAAGTACACCTCGTCCCGTGCGGCGGTGATGTAATACATCACGATATGGCGGTCGGGTCCCCACCACTTGGTGCGGGAGTTGTTGAGCTGCTGCTCCCCGAGAAGGGCCGCGGGAAACACGGTGCGGTAGGCGACACGCCCGGTGAAGCGCGGCGCCTCCCGCCCGAGCATCCGCTCCCGCACCGTCGAGTGCACGCCGTCGGCGCCAATCACCGCATCCAGCGTCTCGCGCCGGCCATCCTCGAAGGCGAGCGTGGCCGTCCCCGGCCCTCCCTCCAGGTCGCGCAACTTGCGCCCGAACTGCACCGTGCCCGGCGCCACCGCGGCCGCCAGGATGCCGTGCAGGTCGGCACGGTGCAGGCACATGTGTGGCGCCCCGTACCGGGCCTCCAGGGCGTCACCACCCGGCAGCTCGTTGGTCACGGTACCAGTGTCGAAATCCAGGTTCAGGAGGCTCCCCGGCCGGAAGCCGATGCGGCGCACCTCGCCGTCGAGCCCGAGCACACGCAGCGCCTTCATCGCGTTGGCGCCCATCTGGATGCCCGCACCCACTCGGGCGAAGCGCGTCGCCTGCTCGAAGACGGTCACCTGATGGCCAGCCCGCTGCAGCAAGACCGCCGCGGCCAATCCCCCGATCCCGGCACCTACCACCCCAACCCGCAACTGTCCCCGCATCGATGCTTCCTCTACCGTCGTTTCCGCCGGTCTATGCCTGCTGGCAGGGCACGGGAAATACCGTCTTGCCATCGCGGGCCATGCCGGTCGGGCATGGGCAACAGGTCAGTTCTCGTTGTCAGGCATAAGGCCGCCCCAGGCACCAGCCGCCTGCAGCGCCAGCACCTCCTCCCGAACCACCGCCTCTGCCGCCCGACGCGCTGCGTCTCCTGGCGCGCTGGCAAGATCGACTAGGCAGAGCACCGTGTGCAGGGCGCGCCCGCGCAGCGGCGCGGCCACCACCTCACCAGCCGCGACCTGGGCGCGCACCGTCGCGGGGGCGAGGACGCCGTGGCCGAATCCCGCCGCAACCAGGTTGCGGGTCAGCGCCACGCCATCGGCCTCGACCACGATATCCAGCCGCACCCCGGCCGCGGCTGCTGCCTGTTCCACCAGCAGGCGGGTGAGGTGCGGGCGCGCGGGCAGGATCAGTGGCAGTCCGTGCAGGTCGCGCACGCGCACCTCCGGTCGCTGGCCACACCCCTGCGGCAGCGCCCCGGGCGGGGACACGAGGTGGAGCGCCTCCCGCAGCAGAACCTCGCTGCGCAGCAGCGTCAGGCTCGGCGGGTCATGCATCAAGGCGAGGTCAGCGCGCCCGCCCATAACCCATTCGAGCAGTGTGGCATTCACGCCTTCCATCACATGGATCGAAACGCCAGGATGGTCCCGCCGCATGCGCGCCAGCAGCCGGGGCATCACCAGGGCTCCGGTCGTGGGCGGCATGGCGATGGCCACACGGCCGCTGACGGCGTGCTCCGCCCCCGTCACCTCCTCCCGTAACTGGCCAACATCGCGCAACAGCCGCTCGGCCCGGCGCAGGAGCAGGGCTCCGGCGGCGGTAGGCTCAACGCCCCGCGCGCTGCGGACGAACAGCACAGTGCCGAGCTCCTGCTCGAGCTTGCGGATCTGACGTGTCAGCGCGGGTTGGGCGATGTGCAGCGCCTTCGCCGCGGCGGAGACGCTGCGGAGCCGGGCCACCTCGACGAAGCCGCGGAGTTCGCGAAGATCCATTGTGGCCGCCGCTCAGATCTGACGAGAGGCTGCAATGGCCGAGTGCTGCTTTCTCACGATCTGATATCTCCAGCGTCCCCCGGGGACCTTTGGGCGCAAACACGGTCAGGACTTCTGACGAGCTCTTCTAGCCTCCCAAAACCGATCTCCAACCACTATATGGACTAAGTCTAGTCCGGTCAGGAGTACTCATGGAGACGGTCAACATTCACGCCGCTAAGACGCAGCTCTCGCGCCTAGTCGACGCCGCTGCGGCGGGCCAGGAGATCGTCATTGCTCGCGCCGGCAAACCGGTGGCCAAGCTGGTGCCGCTCTCTAACCTAGCGCCCAAGCTACGCCGCGTGCTCGGCGCGATGGCGGGCCGCCTACGCGTGCCGACCGACTTCGACGCGCCGCTTCCTGAGGACGTGCTCGATAGCTTCAGCGGTCGCTAATGCGCCTGCTCCTGGATACTCACCTGCTGCTGTGGGCACTGGCTGAGCCGGAGAAGCTCGCTTCCACGGTGCTGGAGTTGATCGAAGACCCTGAGAATGAGGTGCTGTTCAGTGCTGCCAGCATCTGGGAGGTGGCCATCAAGGCTGGGCTCGGCCGTGCCGACTTCGCCGTACGCCCCGAGGAGGTCGCGCGAGGTGCGGTCGAGGCAGGCTTCCTGGAGCTGCCTGTAAGGGCAGAGGCGGCAGCCCGGGTGGCAGACCTGCCGCCCTACCACCGTGATCCCTTCGATCGTCTGCTGGTGGCGCAGGCGATGGCTGGGCCAATGCGCTTGTACACGGCCGACCCCCTACTGCCGCCTTACTCCGAGTTGGTCACCCTGGTCCGATGATGGAATTGGATTGCGGCCCAGCCCCTGTTCTGCAGCAGCAGGGCGCGGTGCTCGGGGTAGACGTGGGCTTCTCCCCAACACGCCGCTCCAGTGCCGTTTGCCGGCTCGACTGGGATCCCCGTCGGATCACCTGGAACATCCAGCGCTTCCGCGCCTTACCTGGGGAGCAAGAGACCACGATCGCCGCCGTGGCGGGCACCCGCCGGCTTCAGGCTGTCGCCTTCGACGGTCCTCTGAGGGCGGGCTTTGATGTGATCGGCCGCTATCGTGTGGCTGAGCGCATGCTGACGCGCCGCCTGGGGGCCAGGATCGGCAAGCCGGGTCAGGGGAGCGCCCCGGTCGGCAAGGCGCTCAACGCCGCAGCCAATGATTGTGCCCGCATTGTGCTGCGGGGAGTGATCTCGCGCCGGCCGTGCACGCCGTGCGCATCGATGCCAAGGCCGTGGCGGAGGCCTTCCCGAATGCCTTCCTGGGCGTGATGCTGCCCGACCCGGTCGCGGTGGCGGCGAGCCGTGCTGACCGGTCGGACGTTTTCTTCCGCCACCTCGTCGAGGACGGGACACTGGAGTGCCTGATGGCGCACCTGCTGCCCGGCCGGCACCTGGCCCTTCGGCTGGGCGACGTGACGAACCACGACGACCGGGCTGCCCTGATCTGTGCGGTGACTGCCCTGTGTGTCGCCGTTGGGGACTTCACGGCGGTAGACGACGCAGATGGCTGGATCGTCCTGCCGCCGCGGCGCTTTGTGCAGGACTGGGCCCGGGCCGATTTGAAAGCTAACGCTCGCGAGGAGATGCCTGGTTGCCTGTGCTGGACCCCAGAACCCTCCGAGGCTCGCCCCATCTGATAGCGAATGCCGGGACCTGGTTAGCCTACGCCACAAGGCATGGGCATCGGTCCCATGCAACGTGCGGCTGTTTGTCAAAAAGGGGCTGGGCAGGTTGAGGACCTCCCCACGTGTAGGCTCCGGAGGCATTTGATAGGGTGCCCACTGCCGCTGCCCCATCCCGACCTGCTGCCAGTACCGGCCCGCCCACCGAGGCCTTGGCGGGTCTGGTGGAGCGGGTCACCTACCACAATACCGAGA
>NZ_RCVR01000093.1 GCF_016107305.1 Roseomonas sp. KE2513 | reverse complement strand
GCTGCGCCCGCCAAGGCGCACACGCAAGCCCCAGGCCCGGGCTCGCCCGTGCCGGTCCTGATGAAGGCCGTCTTCCCGGCCCAGGGCATGGACGCCGCCGCGCCGGTCATCCGCGTGGCGGAGGGCTGCGGGCCCGGTCGCTGGCGCGGCCCCTGGGGTGGTTGCCGCGGCCCCGGTGCCGGCTACTGGTACGCACCGCCGCCGCCACCCGTTTATTACGGCGGGAACGGCTGCCCGCCCGGCTTCTGGCGTGGCCCCTGGGGCCACTGCCGCGACACGCCTTACCATGGCGCGATGCCCGGCGGCGGCTGGCGGTAGCTCCAGAACCCTCTGACCCGAACGAACAGGAGATACCCTGATGAAGTCCCTGCGCCTTGCCCTGATAGCAGCCACCATCCTGGCGACCCTTCCTTTGGCCGCCTTACACGCGCAGCCCACCCCGGCGGTACCCTCAGGCCAGGCTGCCCCAGCCACGCAACAGGCACTCCAAGTCCCGGCCTTCACCGAGGCCGATGCCCGCGCCGTGCTGAACGGTCGCCTGGCCGCTATCAGGACGGTTCTCGAATTGAGTCCCGAGCAGGAGCGGCTCTGGCCGCCCGTTGAGATGGCCATCCGTGACATCGTCCGAGGTGCCGGCGAGCGCCGTGCCCGCGGAACCTCCGCTGCCGCCCCCGCTCACTTCCTCGACGTGTTGAACGGCATCGCCAACGCCGAGGAGACGCGCGCCCGCGAGCTGCGACGCTTCGTCTCCGCGGCCAAGCCGTTGGCCGACTCCCTCACCGAGGCGCAGCGCCGCCGCGTTCCCGCCTTCCTCGGCATGGACGACACGGGCGGGCCCCACCAGCCAAGCGCACAACTCTGGCTTTTCGAGGAGGAAGGCTGAGGCGAGAGTGATCAGTCCGCCTTTTCGTGGCCAGCACGCCGGGGTTGACGATGCTCAGTCCTCATCCATCCACGGACGTTGCCGACGCCGATGCAGATGCTGTGGGCACACCAGTCAGCTCGGTGCGCTTCTCACGCTTCGATTCGAAACCGGACATCCAACCATGTTACCTGAAGCCTACGATCGAGCGCACGGCGGCACTGATAACGCTGACACAGGGCTTAAAATCGTCACAGATGGAGCAGCATACATCGATCTGCTGCTCGCGCGCTTGGCTGAGGCCGGAGAGGCGCCCGTGCTGCGGTACCATGGCGAGGATCACTCCGCCGCAGCCTTCGCAGGCTCCATCTTCCGCTACGCGCGGGCGCTGGCGACCTTGGGCATCGGGCCCGGTAGCCTCGTTGCGCTATTCGCCCCCAACGCGCCATCGGCGCTCGCGGTGCGATACGCCGCGCATTTACTCGGGGCTGCCGCTGTCTACCTGTCGGCGCCTGAAGCCGTCGAGCGGCGGGCAGAACTGATCGAGCGGATGGACCCACAGTTGCTGGTTCTCTTTCCGGAGACCTCTCACCTGTGCCCGCCGGACACCCGGGTTCGCATCGGGACTGTGGACTTGCCCAAAGGTGGACAATCCGTCCCCCTTGATCAGCTTGCGGCCAAAGCCTCGAGCGAGCCGATGAAGAGCGTGGCTCGCCCCGACGATCTCGCCGTCATCGTCTCGTCCGGAGGAACGACCGGCGTGCCCAAGGGCAGCTGCCGGAGTTTCGCTGCCTACACGGCCGTGGTCCGCGCCCCCAGCCCGAAGGACCGTCGGCAGCTCGTGAACGGACCGCTGGCCTACCTTTCGCAAGTACTGGTAGATACGACTCTGCTCGGCGGCGGCACCGTCATCCTGCAGGACTCCTTCGAAGCGGCCACTACATTGGCCGCCATTGACACTGAGCGCATCACCCATCTCTTCCTGGTCGAGCCGCAGCTCTTTGAGCTGATGGACCATCCCGACGTCAGTCGGCGCGACCTGTCGTCGCTGCGCATGCTCACACATATCGGCGCCTCTGCACCGCCCACTCTGCGCCGCAGGGCGCTCGAGCGCTTCGGTCCCGTCCTCGCTCATGTTTATGGAGCGAGCGAGATGGGCCTCGTCAGCCTCCTATCACCCGCCGATTATGACCTGGACCATCCAGCCCTGCTCAGCACCGCCGGTAAGGTCCTACCGGGCGTGGATGTTCGTTTTCGGCGCGCAGACGGCCGTCTCGCAGCGCCTTGGGAGCCGGGCCGCATCGAAGTGCGGTCGCCTGCTCTGGCGGAAGGATACCGGAACCTTCCTGAACACGAGGCTGACTTCCGCAACGGGTGGTTCCGTTCCGGTGACGTCGGCTTTGTCGATCGTCAAGGATACCTCAACATTCTCGGCCGAGTGGCCGATCTGAAGCTGGCTGACGGCACCGGTGCGAACCCAACGCTCCTGGAGGATGCGCTGTGCGGCCTCCCCTCCATCCGCTACGCAGTGGTTGTGCCAGAGGAGAGTGGACAGGCGACGACAACGCGCTGGCTCGCGGCTATCGAAGTCTGGCCCGGCATGGTACCGGACATTGCTGAATGTGGGGCGGTCATCACTTCGCGCTTTGGCCCCGCGTTCGCCGCGACGGTCGCCATCATGCCGGTGGACCGTGTTCCCAGAACTGCGCAGGGGAAGCCGGCCCGGGAGGCAATCCGGCAGCGTGCGTCACGCCAGCCCCAATTCCACTCGTAGCTTTCGGCCGCTTGAGGCATGAAGAGGAGCCCACTTCACGAAGGGGAGGCGAACATTCCCTCACTCACCTCGGAAGAGGAAGCTCGACGCAGCCAGATTACGGCGTGGCCGGCTCGCCGACTGTCTCGGCGCGTCGCGCTTGCCTCCCCTCTGATGGCTGGCTTGTTCTCAGCGCCCGGACGCGCCCAGGCGCCGCCCTCTGACGCTCGGCCACGCGCCGTGCCGGCGCGGCTGCTGCCTGTCCCTCGATCGGTCAGCCCTGCGCTGCAACGCCGCATCGCCGCACCTTACCCGGTCGGGTGGGACACCGTGCCCCAAGCCGCGGAAGAATGGCGAGCTCTGGCTGCGCGCAGTGCCGCTGAAGTCACCCCGCACCTCGGAGCCATCCGGCAGCAGCTTGGCGTGCGCGTTGAGACCACGCAGATCGCGGGCGTTCGGGTCTTCGTCGTCACGCCCAACGAGCTGCCCGACCAGCACCGCAACAGACTTCTCGTGCACGTCCACGGTGGCGGCTACGTCCTGTATCCGGGGGAGGCCGGCGCGGGCGAGGCGATGCTGATGGCCGGCTACGGGCGCTTCAGGGTTGTCTCCGTCGATTACCGCATGGCACCCGACCACCCGTTTCCCGCAGCGCTCGATGACACGATGGCCGTCTGGCGTGCCGTGGTGGCGCAACACGATCCACGACGCATGGCGATCTTCGGCAGCTCTGCCGGTGGTGGGCTGACGCTGGCAGCCGTCCTGCGAGCGCGCGCGGAGGGCCTACCGCTTCCCGCGGCCATCGCACCGGGTACGCCCTGGTCCGACCTGACGGGGGAGGGCGACTCACTCTCGGCCAACGCCTTCGTGGACAACGTCCTCGTGTCGATGGAGGGGTGGGTAGGTGCTGCCGCAAGCCTCTACGCGAGTGGTCACGATCCACGCGACCCCTTCATCTCGCCGGTCTTTGGCGACTTTGCGGGATTTCCGCCGGCGATCCTGACCTCGGGAACGCGCGACCTGTTTCTTAGTCAGGCGGTGCGGACCCATCGCAAGCTGCGTCAGGCAGGTGTCGAGGCAGCTCTGCAGGTCTTCGAGGGGCAGAGCCATGCCCAGTTCCTCGACCCCTTCGTGCCGGAGACCGAGGAGGCCTTCGGTGAGATCGCGCGGTTCTTCGATACGCACCTCCTACCGTGAGAACCTTGGCAGCCTCATTCGCCAACGCGTGCGGTGGCAAGGACGGCCTCGAGGAGGGTGTCCGCACCCTCCTCTCCTGGGAGCGAGGCAATCAAGGCACTTAGCCGGCCATCGATCAGCAGCACCGCAAAACCGTGTACAAGGGCCCACAGCGCCGCCGACTGCGCGGCCGTCTGCAAGGGGGGGAGGGGCTGTTCCTGAGCACGCGCTGAGGCAGCTGCGCGCAGCGCGCTGCGGGCCTCGGCGATCGCGTCGCGCAGTGCCGGTCGGGCAGGGTCCAGGCGCTCACTCCGGTACATGAGGGAGAACAAGCCTGGGTGCTTCCGGGCGAAACCAACATAGGCGCGGCCCATGGCCTTCATCCTGGCCCTGGGATCCTCTCCAGCGGCCTCCATGGCCTCGAACACTGCCTTGCCGAAGCGGCGGTAACCAAGCGCGGCGAGTTCACTGAGCAAACCCGTGAGATCGCCGAAGTGGCTTGCCGGAGCTGCGTGCGAGACCCCGGCCGCGCGGGCTGTGGCGCGGAGCGTGAGCGCCTGGATGCCGTCCCGCTCAAGGATCCTCTCGGCAGCCGACATGAGCACGGCCGGGAGGTCCCCGTGATGGTATGGGCGAGACAGCTTCGGCTCTCTGCTGCGCATGCGGGCTAGCGGTTCGAATCCTTTGTTGACAGTCGCAGAGCCATACAGCTACCCAATCTTACCAGCGTCAAGATCAGCTCGGCATGCTGGTGAAGGCTACCCGCCTGACTACTCGCTTGCTGCGTCATCAGGACCACGCCCGGCACAAGGGCCGGCTCGGCTCGGGAGATCGACAATGAGCATCCTGCTGGCCTTTGCGCCCTTCATCGTTTTCGCCGCTGTCGACCGGCTCGTCGGGCCGACGGAGGGGCTGGTTGCCGGCGCCCTGACCTCGCTTGCCCTGCTGGTGCGAGACTGGGTCAGCCCGGGCCGAACGCCGAAGCTGCTCGAGATCGGCACAGCGCTGCTCTTTGGCGGCATGGCGCTATACGCCGTGCTCGGCAATCCCGACTGGTCGATCATGGCCGTGCGGCTGCGCGTCGATGCGGGTCTTCTGCTGATCGTCCTGGGCACCCTCGCGATCGGACGCCCCTTCACGCAACAATACGCACGGGAGAAGGTTCCCGCCGCCTACTGGGACAGCTCCTCCTTTCGGCAGACAAACACGGTGATCACGGCGGTTTGGGCACTCGCCTTCCTGGTGATGGTGCTCGCCGACCTGGTCCTCCTCTACATGCCTGATGTGCACCCTCGCGTCGGGATCATCGCGACAGTCCTGGCCCTGGTCGGCGCCATCAAGTTCACCGGGTGGTACCCGGAGCGGGCGAAGCACCCGGCTCCTGGCTGACCGACCCGCCGGACAGAAGACGTGAGCGACCTCGTCACGAGCCTCATCGTTGCTGGCTGCGTCTTTGCGGGTGGCGTGGTTGGCCTGCAGCTCCACCGCGTGCTGCCGCCCCATCACCTCGCCAAGGAGACGCTGGATGTTGTCCGGCTCGGCGCCGGGATGGTGTCCGTCCTTGCGTCTCTCGTCTTCGGGCTGCTGATCGCCACGGCCAAGTCAGGCTCCGACACCGCTGATCACGCCATGCGCGCCTACGCGGCCGACACCATCCTGCTTGATCGTACCCTGCGCAGCTATGGGGCGGAGGCGGCCGGCGCACGCGCTCTGCTGCGCCGTACCACGGAGCGCACGCTCCAGGACCTTTGGCCAGGGCCGGGCGAGGCCTTCATCGGGATCGACGATCCTTCCGCGGGCGACCTGTTGGGGCGGGCACAGGAGGTGATCGAGGACCTGCAGCCTGCTGGTCCCCAGCAAACCTGGCTGCAGCAGCAGGCCCTGCAACAGGGTTCATCGCTCATGCGTCAGCGCTGGCTCCTGATCGAGCAGGCAGGTCCGAACGTCCGGCCGATGATCCTGGTTGTTCTGATCATGTGGACCGTCGCGATCTTCGTCAGCTTTGGCCTGAACGCGCCGCGCAACGGGACGGTGGTCGGCGCTTTCCTGATTATCTCACTGGCCATTGGTGGGGCCGTGTTCCTGATCCTGGAGATGGACAGCCAGTTCGAGGGCTATCTTCGCCTTTCCGAACTGCCACTGCGGAACGCGCTGGTACAGCTTGGCGCCGGGGCGGGCGGGACGTGACACCCTCAAGGAAAGCTCCTTTGCTGCGAGATGATGGCTGCCGGAATGGGTGGCCTACGGCGGCTGGACTGACCCAGAAATTGCGTCACCCAGCGAGGTAAACCGTCCCATCTTCAGCGCGCAAAGCGATGGCGGTTAACCCATTGCCATCGCTTGAGCCGCCGAGCGGCCAGCCATCCTCAAAGGCGAACTCGACGCCATGGCCGGAACACCGGATCTGGGTTTCGTCGGCGCTCAGCACGCGGCGGCCGCGCTAGGTCAGCGGCAGGTACTAGCAGCCTGTCGGGTTTGGGTCCGCTGCCAGGGGAACAGTTGAGTGGTTGTTTGATCGCGACTGGGTCGGTCAACTCCTTCCTGTTGACGCTGCATCGCCGCCGGATCGTGGTTGTTTTCGCGGTCGGCCCTGCTGGCCGCCGCACCATGCACCTTGAGACGAGACCCCTCCATGTGGAACGCGCGGTCCGGTTGCCTGGCCGCGAGGCCCACCGCAGGATGGCCTGCGTCGCGTCCCGGCGCGGACGCCTGCGTCCGCCTAGCCGGCGGAACTGGGAAACCTCTGTTCTGTGTCGGTCAGGCCGCGGCAGGGAGGCTGGGACAAGCCTGGAAAGGCGCGTTGGCCTTCCATATGGCGTGCAGCACGACGCTGATCTTGCGCGCGACCGCGACAGCCGCTCGCTTGAACCCGAGGCGCTGCACCAGGCCCAGTCCCCAGGCCTTTAACGCCGATGCGCGCTGGACCCGGACCAGCAGGCAGGCGGCT
>NZ_RCVR01000092.1 GCF_016107305.1 Roseomonas sp. KE2513 | reverse complement strand
GAGTGTCCTTAGGCCCGGCGGAGTAACCCATGATGGGCGAGCCGCTTTGGCTGACCCACTGGGCGTCCTGGCTGGCCTAGCCCGGACGGCGGTCACGACCCCACCGGAAGGAGCGCCTTGACGCGCTTCGTTCCGTCCGGAAAGCGCGAACTCAGGACGTGGTGACTGCAGGGCACCCGTTGCGGATGATCCTTGGCAGCGGCCTTCCCCCGTGCTCGATTGAAGCTGCACCCACAAGGCCGGCGATTGCACGTGACCTGATGTTGCTCATCAAGATGACGGCACAGAGAGGAGGAGCATGATGTTCCGTAGCTTGCGGCGCGTTCCCCTCATTGCCCGCGTGGCTACCGTGGCAACCCTCCTTTTGGGACCGGCGCGGGCGGAGGTGACACGCTTCGAGGTCCTCTCGCGCGACACCTCGGCGCTCGGCGGCCGGGGGTTTGGGGCACGTGGCGCGGCGGAGAAGATCACCGCCCGGGCTACGGTTGCTCTCGATCTCACTAATTCGCGCAACGCGGTCATCACCGATCTCGACCGCGCCCCGCGCAACGCCCAGGGACGGGTCGAGGCAGTGACGGATGTTATCATCCTTCGCCCCGCCAAGCCGAACGGGACGCTCATCTTTGAGGTCCTGAACCGCGGCCGGAAGCTCCTCACAGGCTGGGTGCAGGACACGGAAACCGCCCCGGCTATCCGGCTCGAGCGGCCGGAAGATGCGGGGAACGGCTTCTTGCTGGAGCAGGGCTACACCCTTGTCTGGGCGGGCTGGCAGGCTGATGCGCCGAACGAGCCGGGTTATATGCGGATTAGCGTGCCGAGCCTCCCCGGGATTACCGGTCCATCGCGAGAGGAATGGAGCTTTGCGGACGCGGCAACGCCGACGCGCGCTACGCTGAGCTACCCCGTCGCGGACCGCGCCTCCGCCCGCCTGACCGTCCGCGCCCGGACGGATGACGAGCGGCGGACACCTGCTGACCTGAACTTCCGCTGGCTGGACGACAGCACGATCGAGATCGCCCGGCCCCCAGAACTACCGGCCGGCGCGATCTACGAGCTGACCTACACGGCGCGCGACCCAAAGGTGATGGGGATGGGTCTCGCCGCCATCCGCGACGTTACCGCCTTTCTACGGCGGGAGGGCGGAGCGGAGAACCCTATCGCACGGGACGGTCGCCCCAGCGTGGACCGCGCCATAGGCCTCGGCATATCGCAGTCCGGGCGGGTGCTGCGCGACCTCCTCTACTACGGCATGAACGAGGACGAAGCGGGCCGGCTCGTCTTTGAGGGTGCGATGCCGATCATCCCCGGCGCGCGGCGGTCCTTCACCAACGCGCGTTTCGCCCAGCCAGGGCGGAACCCGGGACCGCAGTACGACCGCCTCTATCCTGTGCTCTCCTTCCCCTTCACCTACGAGGTGATGGACGATCCGGTCAGCGGCCGGCGTGACGGTATCCTGCTGCGCTGCCGTCTGACCAACACCTGCCCTCTGATCATGCAGATGGACTCCGAGTTCGAGTTCTGGGGGTCCCAGGCCAGCTTGCTGGTAACGGACACGCGGGGGCGCCATGCCGACCTGCCGTCGAACGTCCGCGCCTACCTAGTCGCCAGCGCCCCGCACGGCAACGTTTGGAACGCGGTGGCGCGGCGGACGCCCGCCTGCGCCTTGCCGCTGAACCCAGTTTATCAGGGGCCGGCGCTGCGCGCCCTCATCATCGCGATGGAGCGCTGGATGCGAGAGGGAGTGGAGCCGCCCTCCAGCCGCTATCCCATGCTTTCGCAGGGCACACTCGTCGGGGCGGAGGCCGTCTATTCGGCCATCCCCGGCTTGCCCTATCGGAGGCAATACGTGCGGGCGCAGTTCGTCGAGCAAGCGGAGCCGCTGCCGCAGGTCCGCGGCGATTACCCGATCTTCCTTCCTCGCGCGGGACTGGACGGGAACGCCATTGCCGGCATCCGCTTGCCGCTCATCGAGGTCCCGCGCGCGACCTACGCCGGCTGGAACCCGGAGGTCGGGGCGGAGGGCCCGCAGCAGCTCTGCACGCAGGTCGGCGGCGTTGTGCCGCTGGCCGAGACCCGGGCTGCCCGCGAGGCCGCAGGCGATCCGCGTCCGTCGCTCCAGGATCTGTATCCGAGCCCTGACGCCTATCTTGCCGCAGTCCGTGCCGCGGCAGAACGGATGGTCGCGGACCGGCTGATGCTGCCAGCTGACGCCGAAGCTGCAATCGTCGCCGCGCGGGAGGGGCGACTGTCGCGACTGGCGAACTGAGGGTGAGGCACCGGCGGTTCTAACGCCGTCAGGGGAGCAAACGTCCCTCTACCGCCTGAACGAGGACGCACCGACTGTTGGGAAGTGACACCCACAACAGCCGTGCCCTTCCTTCTCTCGCGCGGACGCTGCAAGGCGCGTTGCTCTCGGAAACCGAGCAGATCCAGGCCGAAACTGCGCCTCCGTCGGGCACCTACGCACGATAACCTTTCTCCTGCGCACCTTACGTAAAGAGTAGTCGTACTTGTCACAATCCTTGGTCCAAACAAGATTGGAGCCGTCCGGCGCTGTTGAGAGGAACTCTCTTTTCCGAGCGTGCCGCAAGACTCTGTGCGACGTCAGGCTTAACGAATTCATCCATCGCACCGGACGAAAGGGCCCGACCGCTTCAGCCTCAGCCTGTCGCGCCGCCATTCAGCACCATACAATTAGATATCCAAGAACCAGAACATCCGTAACGCCGATCTGCAGGAACATCTATCATGCGTGTTTCACGTCGATGCTTGACCGCCCTTGCAATCGCCACGACTGCGCAACGCGCTGCAGCGCAGCCTAGCGAACATATATCTGGCACAATTCGAATAGTCGTTCCGTTCCCACCGGGGGGCATTACTGACATCGTGGGACGTGCCTTAGCACAGCAGCTGACGGTCATCCTCGGCAACGCAGTGGTCGTTGAGAACCGCCCTGGGGCAAATGGAAGCATCGGCACGAGTATTGCGGCGCGCGCTCTACCGGATGGGACCACCCTCCTGCTTGGTGTCACCGATACCCATGCGGTGAACCCGGCTGCAATGCGAAACCTACCCTATGATCCGCTTCGAGATTTCGTATCGGTCAGCAATATCACCAATGTGCCGCTCGTGCTGGCCGTCGGCCCAACCCGGAAGGAGGCCGATCTTCAAGGCTTCATCGCCGCTGCGAAGGCGCAGCCGGGCGTGCTGACAAACGCCAGCTGGGGGGTGGGCAGCACATCGCAGATCGCCATGCTGCGCTTGGCCGATGCCGCAGGTTTCGAGCTCCTGCATGTGCCTTTCACAGGTGCTGCGCCGGCAGCTCAGGCTCTGGCAGCGGGGCAGGTCGATAGCATGGTTCTACCCGCTGGTGCTGGCGAAGCGCTCTCGCGCGACGGAGGAATACGGCTGCTCGCCGCCCTGTCACCGGCGCGCTTATTCTTACTTCCGGGGTTGCCGACGCTGCAGGAGCAGGGAGTGGTACTCTCCGTCAGCATCTACCAGGCCGTTTTCGCGCCGACTCGCACCCCTGGGCCGATCGTTGAGCGACTGAACGGGGCGATACGACAAGCTCTGCGCGCCGGCCCACTGTTGGAGGTGCTGCGTAGCCAAGCCGCGATTCCAGAGCCGACCTCACCACAAGGTCTGACCGAGCTCGTCCGGCGCGAGCAGGACGCTTGGGGACGTATCATCCGCGCCAGCAACATACGGCTCGAGTAGCCGCTTGAACCTGGGCGGGCGTTCTACTGATCTGTTGTTGCGCTACCGGTTCCCCTCCGACTCGCTCAGCGACCTAGCCGATGGTGCTTGGACCGATGATCGGTGGCGGCGCCGAACTGGATCGAAGATTGCAATGCATCTGTCGCGGCCAGGATCCTGGTTGGTCGGGCACGGTAATCCCGCGATCTAGTGCCTGATCTGTGAGGAGAGAGCGGTCGCCACAATGCTCCGCAGCAATCCGAGTGGCGAGCTTCGGCCGATAGCGGTACGGCCGCCTCCAAGGCCGGACTGCGACGAAGCGGCCATGAAGCACGGTTCCAGTCCCGGCGGCGCCCCTCACGACAATCGAACACCGCTATTGCTTGACTAGTCAAGCAATAGCGTGCCCACTTCTTCCATGGGGAGGAACATGAAGCTCAACGAACGGGCGCGGAGCGGTGTGCCTGCCGACCTCCGGCGCTTCTTCAGCTACCGGTTGGCCGCCCTGAACCGCAGCTTGGTGAAGCAGGGCGGGCGGTACTTCTCATCCGCTGTCGGGCTCAGCGTCCCGGAGTGGCGCGTCATCACCATGCTCGGCTGCGACGGGGAGCTATTCGCCACCGAACTCGCGGACAAGGCCCTTCTTGATCCGGGCCAGAGCAGTCGTGTCACTCGATCCCTGGTTTCGCGGAGCATCCTCTCGGAGCGGGCGGACCCGGCGGACGGCCGGAGAACCCTCTATGCGCTCACGACGACGGGGAAGGCGGTGTTCAACAGGACAATCGGATTCGCGGCCGAACGGCAGGCGATGCTGATCGCCGCCCTTACTCCCGAGGAGGTCGCGGCTTTCGACCGCATCCTCGACAAGCTGATGAAATGGTCCACGGACTGCGGAGGCGAGACATGACACGCGCGCGCACCAACCTCGTCGTCATCATGTCCGACGAGCACGATCCGAGGTACATGGGGTCCTCCGGCCATCCGTTCATTCGGACGCCGAACCTCGACCGGCTGGCCGCGCGGGCTCAGCTTCACCAACGCCTATACGCCATGCCCCATCTGCGTGCCGGCACGGGCCGCCTTCGCCACCGGCGCCTATGTCCATCAGACCGGCTACTGGGACAACGCCATCGCCTATGACGGGCGCGTCCCGAGTTGGGGCACGCACTGCAGAAGGCCGGCGTCGCCGTCGAGTCCATCGGCAAGCTTCACTACAAGGCGACGAGTTGCCGACCGGCTTCGACCGCCAGCATCAGCCGATGCACATCTACAAGGGTCACGGCATGGTCTTCGGCTCCATCCGCGACCCGCTGCCGGAGGTGCCGTTCGAGCACAGGATGATCGGCGAGGAGGTCGGGCCAGGCGAATCTTCCTGCAACCGCTACGACCGAGCGACGGCCGAGCTAGCCGCCAGCTGGCTGGAGGGTCGTGCCGGGAGTGACCAGCCCTGGGTGCTTTTCATCGGCTTCGTCGCGCCGCACTTTCCCTTCGTCGCACCGCAGGAGTTCTTCGACCTCTACCCGCTCGACCGCCTGCCACCCCGAAAGCTTGATCCGCGCTCCGGCTACCGCCAGCATCCCTGGATCGAGGCGCAGGACCGGATCTGGCCGCACGACACGATGTTCCGGAACGAGGACGAGCGGCGGCTCGCGGTCGCCGCCGACTTCGCGCTCTGCAGCTACGTCGATGCGAATGTAGGAGTCGTGCTCGACGCGTTGGACCGTACCGGCCTCGCCGCCAGCACCCACGTGATCTACACGAGCGACCACGGTGACAACGTCGGCGCGCGCGGCCTCTGGGGAAAGAGCAACCTGTACCAGGAGTCCGTCGCCGTCCCGATGCTGATGGCGGGGCCGGGCATCGGGACGGGCACCATCGAGACGCCGGTCAACCTGATCGACCTGTACCCGACCATCCTGGACACGGTGGGCGTTGCCGGATCAGACACGACGGCCGCACGGCCCGGCCGGTCGCTCTTCGAGATCGCTGCCGCGCCGCCCGAGCCGGAGCGCGTTGCCTTCAGCGAGTACCACGCCTTCGGTGCGGCATCGGGCGCCTTCATGCTGCGCAAGGGGAGGTGGAAGTATCACTGCTATCCCGGCTTCCCGCCCGAGCTGTTCGACCTGCAGGAGGATCCGGAGGAGACCGCCGACCTCGCGCCCCGCCCTGAGTTCGCGCCCGTGCTGGACGAGATGCACGGCGAGCTCCTGCGCATCTGCGATCCGGATGCGGTGGACCGCGAGGCCAAGCACGCGCAGGCAAGACTGGTAGAATGCTTTGGCGGGCGGGACGCGGCCAGGCGCATCGGCGCACCAGGCGCCACGCCGGCGCCCGCGCTGCAGGGTGATTCGGCCCCATGATCGGGGCAGCCCCGCCCGGGACTGGATCGGGCTTCCGGCCTGGAGCACGGCGGGCGGCAAGGGAAGGGGAGTGACGCCCGATGCGGCGAGAGATGCTGAAGGCTGGGGCCGCAGCCCTGGCAGGCCTTGCGGTAGCCGGGACCTGGCCTGCCCTAGCGCAGGGGGAGGCGAACGCGGCTGGCCGTCGCGCCCTATCCGGCTCATCATCCCCTATATCCCGGGGAGCGCGCCCGACGTGCTCATGCGTCTTCTGGGCGAGCCCATGGGGGCGGCGCTGGAGCAGCCGGTCGTGATCGAGAACCGGGGCGGTGCCGGCGGAAGCATCGGCAACGAAGCGGCCGCGCGCGCCGCCCCGGACGGCCACACGCTCCTCCTCGGCACGAACGCCATGCTGATTCTGCCGCAGCTTCACCGCCGCTCCTTGGGCTATGATCCGCTGCGGGACTTCACCCCGATCGCCGGGTTGACCGCGCTTCCTCACGCGCTGGTCGTGCCCGTCGGCGGTCCAGCCCGCGTGGCGGAACTGGTCGCCTCCTTGAAAGCGCGGCCTGGCCAGCCCTATGCCTCGGGCGGCAATGGCAGCCCCGCCCATTTGGCCGCCGAGATGTTCAGGGCGAAGGTGGGCGTGGACGCGACCCACGTGCCCTTCCGTGGGGCGCCGGAGATCGTCAACAGTCTCCTAGCCGGCCAGCTGAGCTTCGGCTTCCCCACCCTTTCGACCGTGACGGAGATGGTGCGCGCCGGCCGTCTGCAGGCGCTCGGCGTGACCTCGTCCGGTCGCATCCGGATCCTACCGGAGGTCCCCGCGATTGCTGAGACGCTGCCCGGCTTCGACGTGGTGTCCTGGTTCGCCCTTCTCGGCCCTGCAGGCCTACCGCCGGAGATCGTCCGGCGGGTTGAGCAGGCTGCGCTGCGGGCGCTCGCCGACAAGGAGGTGAGGGCGCGGATAGAGGCGGACGGCACCAACGTCCTGGGCACGCCGGCTGAGGAGTTCGTATCCTTCTACAGGGCCGAGTACCAAAAATGGGGAGGCAGTCCGCCTCAGCGGCGCGCAGGTCGACTGACAGATCTTACTAAAAGGA
>NZ_RCVR01000091.1 GCF_016107305.1 Roseomonas sp. KE2513 | reverse complement strand
CGGCGCGAACATCACCGCCAACTGATCAGGACACCTAGGCAGGTTCGCGTGGTTCAAGGGTTTTTGAAACGGCTAACTAGATTAGCGCCTTTGGCCGCAGGGCGACCTAGCTAAGTGCCGAGGTGGGTATTAGCACCTTGACGAACCGCTGTGTCTCCTCGCCCCTCGATCTTTCATGCATGTCTTACGCCGTAAGATGTCGTCGCTTCCCCGAAGCGCAGAACATGAACGCTGACCTGAAGTTGCCGAATCCGTGACACCTGCAATAGTTAGATGCTGGTAAGAGACGCGGCTTTACAGGGGCAGGTATGGTCAAAGCAGCAGGCGGGAAAAAGCCCACCAAGGAGGCACGCGAGGCAGCAGCGACGGGAGCGCCCGAACCGAAGCAACCTAAGATCCTGGTTTGCTCTTCCGGTAAGGGTGGCAGCGGCAAGACATGTTTGACTCGAAACCTAGCAGTCTTCGCCGCACACGCCGGGCTTCGGGTCGCGACCATCGATCTAGATCCGCAGCGCGGTTTGACAAACTGGTACGCTGTCAGACCAGGTGAAGCTGTCGGCATCCCAAACGTAGCCGTCCCGCTGTCGAACCTTCATGAGGCAATGCACCAAGCAGGAACACTGGGTGATTTGGACCTTATAATTGTGGATACGCCACCCGGTGTTGATGCGTCGCCAACGGAGATGCGCCAACTTCTCCTACTGGCTGACTTTGTTCTAGTGCCAACTGGGCAAGGTGCTGGTGACCTGCGGTCCGTTGTTGAATGGATGGCTTTCATTCGCCGCGAGCAACGGCCAGCTGCCTTCGTCCTGAATCTCACTGTCCGGACAGCGGGGAGCTTTGATCGTGCCAAGCAGCGGCTCATAGAAGCTGGGGATCTCTGCCCCTTTGATATCCGCTTGTACGAGAGCATCCGCGTCAGCGACGAGATTGGCCTCGGAGTAGCTGAGATGAAGGGCGCCAACGGTCTGTCTGACGTCCGAGGTGTATTTACATTCGCAATGCACGCTCTTGGCTTGAAGGTGTCCGCCGATGTCTAAGCCGCCGCTGAAGACCTTCTCCGCTAAGGACATCAAGGCTCGAGCGGCTGCAGCGCCAATTGTGTCTACAACTTCGCGCAACGAGGACTTTGCTGCTACTATAGTTCCATTGAATCGACCGGAAGACTACGTCCGTGAGATCGGAAAGTTGTGGGATGAGGCACAGCGGCGCTTCCTGTCAATCGGGCGGTACCTACGCCATGCAATTCAGGCCAACCGCGGGGAGTTCGAAGCGAAGATTTTACCTCAACTTCCGTTTGGCCGGGCAGTTGCGTATCAGCTGCGGGAGGTAGCGGAGGCCGTTGAGGCGGGCCGTTTTCGGGAGGCTGAGCTCCCTCGGAGCTACAGCGCGGCCTATTACCTTACCCTAGTTCCTGAGCAGCACATTGCGTTAGCAAGGAACCGAGGCCTCGTTCGTCCTCAAGCTGCTCGTTCTGAAATCATGCGTTTCCTGGCTGAAGTTAGGCCGACGGATGCATCTGCAGCGACACGGCATGGAGAGCTCCTAAAGCGTCGAGAGCTCCTCGTGCGCCAGATGTCGCGCATTCGTCGAGAGCTGGTTGAGATCGACAACGAGCTCGGGTCCGGCGCCACAGCGATCGAAGGTGAGTCGGAGGTTATTGGCTGAATTGATAGGACAATGACTTTGAGCACGGCCGACATGACCACCACCATGCGCCCAGAACGTTGGAGTTGTCGCTACCGCGGCTGCGGCAACGAAGACCTGGGGACTTTTCCAGGCAGAGGGGCAGGTTGGGCTGGGGACTTTTCCAGGCGGGTGCTTGGCACATCTCAACCGCACGTCCGGGGACTTTTCCAGGCGCCGCCTAAGGCGTTTTCCGTTCACCTTGGCTCACTGCGCACGCTCCAGCACTTAATAGGAGCGGACAAATTCCCCCTCCTGCTGACGCGGCCCATGCTGGCTTTACTTTAGCGGAGTGTCCGCTCCGGGACAGGTGGCTTAGAAGGATGAAGAATGAGGCCTCGTTCCTCCACATCTACCCGAGCATCAGGGTAGACCGCCAGCGTCAGCTTTAGGTTGTCCAGAAAGGTTACCCGGAAATTATCCATGCGGCTGACGCCGCCGCCGAACTGGCCCTTGAGCGCTGTCCAAGAAATCGAAGTGGGTTTGCCTAAGACATGTAGGCGGTAGGCCAGCCACGCATAAATATCGAGCGCCACCGAGTTGTTGTTGATGGCGCGGATGGCGGCTTCCTGAACAGGGACGGGGTGTCGCTGAAGCAGTTCGAAGAATACCTCACTTAGGCGGGCCGTCTCCACAAATAGGCTTCCCTGCTGTTCATTCGCGTCGTTGGAGGGCACGAACATGGCGCTGTCTACTACGCTCTGATTGACCAGCCCCACTCGTCCTCCCGACTGCTGTATGTGGAAGGTGAACCTGCAGCGGCTGATCCGTTCGGCCTGATCCCGCACGTCCCGCTGGCTCTTCCCACCTTGAGGAATGCCCATGCGGACCAGCCATTCTCTCAAGCTTCTCCCGAGCTCGATCTCGCGGCTTCTCGTTCGGATGGCCGTACTCTGGAGATAGAGGAAGATCAGTCGAGCGCGAGACCCGTAAGCCACCCCAGTCGGCAAGAAGGACTTCCCATCCGGCCCTGGTTTAGAGCCCGGCTCGACGAGCAGGCTGATCCGGTCGCTATGAATCGCCCAACTCTGGCCATCGGGAAGGCGCCGGTGCGGAAGGGCAGCTTGACACCAGCCACTGTACAGGAAGCCGATGCCTGCATCCTCATCGGCCATATACTGGGCCGCTGCCTCCACGACCGTCCGATCGAACTCCGCTTGAAGAGCCGCCTGCTTTCCGCCTGCCTCAATCAGCTGATGCACCGTTCCCATAGCTATGTTTCTTGCACCTCGGCACAGGTTGAGTCTCCGGGGACTATTCCAGGTGAGGTTAGTAGCCAGGGATATTTGAACAATCTCTATTAGGGAGACCTGGAAAAGTCCCCGGGAAAACTCTGGATAACTGCTTGATTCACCCTTCGCGGAGCGAGCCTCTTGCCTGGCAAAGTCCCCGCATTGCCCTGGAAAAGTCCCCAACTAGGTTGTGAGCATCTAGGGGCTTCACCTGGAAAAGTCCCCAGCCAACGGACAGCGACTCGGGCGCACTGAGGTATGTGCCACGCAGCCAAAACTTGCCGAGTGCAAAAGGATCCTCGCCAACGTCTGGAACTGATGTGCCGTCGCAGGAAACCCGACCCTGAAGGCTCGTTATGATGAGGGGCAGAACCAAAGCCGAGCAGCAGGAGCGCGCGGTTGTTGCCGCGAAGCGCCGATGGGGGAGAAGCGGACAATGGTCAGGAGCCGGAGCACCTCGGGCCTGGCAGCCGCGGCCCCCTAGTGCTGGCGGGGTCTTTGTCGCGCGCGATACCCTCAAGAACCAAGGGAGGCCCGGGTGGCGGAATTCGAGCGCCATCCCGGTAAGGCGGTGAGCCGGCTGCACGATGGTAAGGTGAAGGTGCGCGCTGGCGGTGGTGATGCGGCGATCGGCGCAACGGACAGCGCACAGGGCCAACGTCTTGGGGGGTAGGGCCCGCATCAGCGGGACCTATGCCCAGGGACAGCAGCCGAACCGGTCCGGAGCAAGTCGGCAAGTTGAGCGGTGGCGACCGTTGCCGGGATCGCCGCGCGGTTCCCCGAGGATGCAGAACCCCAGCGCAAAGCGGCTTTCGCCAGGAATGCCACACGCGGCCAGCGGGTGCGGTGAGGGCTTGGTAGGGCAGGGCACTCACCTGCTCAAGCTCGGTGGGCGTTTGGCTGAACTCACCAAATCCAGGCCAAACCTGCTTCTCTCGCCGCCCCCCCGCACGACAATCCCTCAGCATCGTGCATGAAGCGTGAAGCAGAGGCGCTTGCCGCAGTCTTCCGCGTTGCCAGCTGCTAGAACAGTCTAGCGAGGTGGATCGGCCCTCTGGTCGGCCTTATGCCCACCGATCCGCGCCTGCTTGGTGGGCCCTGCACGCGCCGGGAGAACGTCATTGGACCAAGTACGACGAACCGCTCTCGTAACCGGAGCTTCCACGGGACTAGGGCGGGCCATTGTCCTGGCGCTTGCCACCGCCGGCTATGACGTGGCGGCCACTGAGATCGATCCGACGCACCTGTCCGACCTCGCCGGCGCGCCGGAGTTCGCCACGCGACGCCTAGTGCCGCTGCCGCTTGAGTTGCGCGAGGAGCGCAGCATCGACGCCGCGCTCGCGGGAGCGCTGGACGCCTTCGACGGGCAGCTGGACGTGCTGGTGAACAACGCCGCCGTCGCCCTTCGCAGTCCGGCGACGGAAGTCGGCTGGGCCGAGTGGGACACGTTAATGGCAGTGAACCTCAAGGGAGGCTTCTTCCTCGCCTCCCGCTACGCCCGCCACCTGCTGGCGATGGGGCGGCCGGGGTCGGTGGTGAACATTGCCTCCACCCACGGACTGGTTGGCTTGGCCGAGCGCTCAGTCTACGGCATCGCCAAGGGTGGGATGGTCCAGATGACCCGTATGCTGGCCATCGAGTGGGCCCAAGCCGGCATCCGGGTGAACGCCGTCGCCCCGGCCACGGTGATGACGCCCTCGCGTCAGGCGTCCCTGGCCGATCCTGCGCAGCGGCAGCAGATGCTGGAGCGCATTCCCACCCGCCGCTTCCCCACCGAAGCCGAAGTAGCGGCTGCCGTCGTCTACCTCGCCAGCCCTGCAGCCGGCTGCGTGACCGGACAGGTGCTGGCGCTGGACGGCGGACTGACGGCAGCCTGAGGCTTGGAAGCCTGGGACTTGGCGGCCCAAGCGGATCGGGTGCCGCCTCGCGCTCGGCCGTGCTGGCCGAAACATCGGACGGGAGGAACATACAATGACGGGTACGCCGAGGAGCCGCGTCGGGCGGCGGGTGCTGATCGGGGGAGGGGGGCTACTGCTCGTGGCGGCGACGACGCGGGCGCGGTCGCAGCCGGCAATGCCAGGCTGGCCTAGTCGGCCGATCCGACTGGTGGTGCCCTTCGCGCCGGGTGGGGCCAACGACGTGGCCGCGCGGCTGCTGGGCAATCGCCTCGCCGAGACGCTGGGCCAGCCGGCAGTGGTGGAGAACCGGGCAGGGGCCAACGGCATCGTCGGCCTGCAGGCGGTTGCCCAAGCGGCGGCGGACGGTCACACGTTGGTGGTGGCCTCGGCCGGGCCGATCGCGGTGAACCCGGCCCTGTATCCTAGCCTGCCCTACGACCCGGAACGCTCCTTCGCGCCGGTCACCAACTTAGCCATGCTGCCGCTGATGCTGGTGGTGAACCCGTCGGTGCCAGCCGCTGACACGGCCGCGTTGGTGGCGCTAGCCCGTGCCCGGCCAGGGACGCTCGCCTACGCCTCGCCAGGCACTGGCAACTCGGGGCACTTGGCTGGAGAACTGTTTGACAGCGTCGCCGGGGTGCGCACGGTGCACGTGCCCTATCGCGGCAACGGCCCTGCGGTGACCGACCTGCTGTCCGGCCAGGTGCCGATGATGTGGAGCAGCGTGCCGCCGGTGATCGACCACGTCCGCACCGGCCGCCTGCGCGTGCTGTGCGTCGGCGGCGCGCGGCGGCTGGCCTCGATGCCGGATGTGCCGACCGCGGCGGAGTCCGGCGTCCTGCCGGGCTATGAAGCGTATTCCTGGGTGGGCCTGCTCGCCCCGGCTGGCACACCGGCCGCGGTGGTTGAACGGCTGAATTCCGAATGCCGCGCCTTTCTGGCTGATCCTTCCGTGCGCGCGGCCATGGAGGCGCAAGGGATGATCGCCGATCCCACCACGCCTGAGGCCTTCGCCACCTTTATCCACGAGGAGGTGGTGAAATGGGGTGGGGTGGTCCGCGCCGCCGGTGTGCGCCTGGAATAGAGGTGCAGCCTGATCAGACGCGCTGTCCGGGTAAGGTGATCTGGAGCCAGGTTGCTGGGAGGTGGCGGGGAGAACGGGGCATCGTCGACCACCATGGGCTGGTTCGAAGCAGGGCGCTCCAAAATCAGTCGAGGGCGTCACGAAGGTCGAAGGCCTTGTCGAGGACCGTTCGCCCCATCGGAGTAACGGTGACGGCGCGTGTCCCCTCAATCCGCCGTATCCAACCCTGAGTTAGGCAAACCGTGCATAGCGCTGTACCCAGAACTCCCGCGATATGCGGCCGCCTCTCACTCCAGTCTAGGCACGGACGGCAGAACACCCGCCCGCCAGCCGACCGCCCCGGACCCGCGGTGTCCGCCTTGAGGTTCACCCCAAGCCCTTGCAGAAAGTTCGTCCCGTGCTCGGTGATGACCCCGCCGTCCAGCGATAGCTCGATGTGCCCCCGCTCGGTCATCCGGTCGGCCATGGCGACCGCGAGCCGCCCGGCGAGGTGGTTGTAGCAGGTTCGGGCACGCCGCAGCGCCGCGTCTCGAGGACCTACCCTGAGCGACTTGGTCCGGCCTGAGCCCGGGGCCCCGCCGGCCGCCACGGACATGATGGTTTCCAGCATGTGGGCCACAGCGGGCGACGCCAGACGGTGGTAGCGGTGCCGCCCCTGGCGCGCCATGGCCAGCAGACCTGCTCCTGTGAGCTGCGCCAGATGGCCACTGGCCGTCTGCGGCGTCACCCCCGCGGCCTCCGCCAGCTCCTTCGCCGTCAGCGCCCGACCGTTCATCAACGCTGCCAACATGTTTGCGCGGGCAGGGTCTCCGATGAGCGCGGCAGTTTCGGCAAAGGCGCTTGTGGTGACCATGACGGGGCTGATCATAGGTCAGTACGGGCGGGAATACTTCGGCCATTGCCGAAGCCTTTCGGCGCGAGGACCGGTGACAAGGGCACCGATCACCGCACGGGGACCGGGCCATGAGCGCGTCGGCTGCAAGCCTCACCGATCGTCTGCTGGCGCGGGCAGCACGGCTGAGACCATCAACCTGCCCTGCCAGCCTGATACCGGAAGGGCGCTGGACGCGGACACTGCGCTGGTTCGCGGATCGACGGCACCTCAAGGAGATGGACACCCGCATGCTGCGAGACGTCGGACTAACACCCGAGGACGTGCGGCGCGGCGTCCCCTTCGGCGTCTCGAACCAACGACAGGCGCACTCGGCAGGGCCGGGCGCTGACCCGGACTAGCCATCATTGCTCGCCGAAAACC
>NZ_RCVR01000090.1 GCF_016107305.1 Roseomonas sp. KE2513 | reverse complement strand
GTAGACCACCACCACGTCCACCCTGCCCCCCTCGATGTCGCGCAGCAGCCGCTGCAGGGCCGGGTGCTCCAGGGTACCGCCCGAGAAGCCCCCGTCGTCGTAGCGGTCCGGCACGAGGGTCCAGCCCTCCGCCCGCTGGGACAGCACGTAGGCCTCGCAGGCGTCGCGCTGGGCATCGAGGGTGTTGAATTCGCGGTCGAGCCCCTCGTCCGTGGACTTCCGGGTGTAGACGGCGCAGCGGAGCCGCCGGATGGGAGTGGGGGGCTGCACCACCTCGGCGCCCTGCCCTGGCGCCGGCTCATCCTCCCCTCCCCTGGCCCTTGAGGCCAAAGAAGGTCCAGCCGTTCCAGCGCGTGCCGGTGATGTGCCGCGCCACGGCCGAGAGGGAGCGGTAGGGCCGGCCCTCGAACTCAAAGCCGTCCGCCAGCACGGTGACCGCGTGCTCCACCCCCTGCCACTCGCGCAGCAGGCGGGTGCCGGCCAGGGGGCGGCTGTCAGCCCGGATGCGGCGGAGCACCACGTTGCCCCCGTCCAGCTGCTCCCCGAGTGCCTCCAGCCGGGCGCGGGTCTCCAGCCGCAGCCCACCATAGGCGAGCTCCTGGATGCGGTAGGCGAGGCGGCTCTGGAGGTAGGCGCGGTTGAAGGGCGGCGGCTCCTTGCCGAACAGCTCGCGCCACTGCTGCTTCAGGAGAGCCGTGGGGGCTGCCTTCAGGGCTGCCAGGCGGCCCAGCACGTCGGCGGGGGGGAATGGCGGGGCAGGTGGGCGTGAGCGGGACAGGCGGGGCTACCTGCTGCTTCCCAGGTGCCCTCCCCTGCCCTGCCATCGATCTCTGCGTCATGCGTGTCTCCGAGTTTGGGCAGGGACACGACCGCTCTGTTCGGGCCGGAAGTGTAGCGAACTCTCTCCCGAGCCCCCGGCCGGCTCGGCGTCACGGGCGAGATCTTCAGCGCTGTGGGCACGAAGCCGCACCAGCCCGGCCGCGAGCAGGGCGCAGACCTCGCGCAGGTGCGGCGGGAGGTGGAGGTTAGGTTGATCGTCAGTCGTTTTTCGCCTCATGGCGCACCGCCCGGTACTGACGGCTCGGTCACCGCCCTGGTGCCGCCAGCCACCTCCTGATTGACTTGCGCCCAACGGCAAGGAGTTGAGGGTTGGCGAGGACGAGGAAGGGCGAGCGGCTTTCGCTTTGCGAGATGCTTGTGCGGTGGTGCGATCCGACGCTGGTGGCTGCTGTACGTACCGCCGAGGCGGCGTTTACCGAAGACGAAATCAGAGCCGCCTGCCCCTGTAGCCTTGGAGGCGCGGCACCGGCTGTTGGGGACCACATCGATATCGACCCCAAAACACTCGACTGGGTTCAGCAGTGCCTTCGGGTGCCGTGGAACGACCTCGTGGCGGACCTGCGGAGTCGTATCATGGCAAGCAGGATCGAGCTTACGGGCATTCCGGCTGGCTCTGGTGAGGGGACGAAGCCTCAGCGGATCCCGCCATCCTATGTAGAGGCATACGAGCTCGACTTCGTAAGAAACAAGGTGCTTTCGCATCCACGCAGTTGGACGGCGGTAACAGCCTCTCTCATGACAGAGGCAGCTAACCTGGATGATGATCCAGCCAGGCCACTCCCACTCCGAAGAGCGATGCTGACTCTGTGCGGCGAGATTCTCGTCGACCGCTACGAGATGGCCAAGATGGCCACCGATGTCGTGCACGCGTGCCGTCAGAACCGCCTTAGCTCCAAGTACGGCCGAGTGTACGCGGGCCTCACCGCCTTTGGCCTGGACATCCTTGAGCACCCCTGGATGGAGCGCCTCAAGCTTGCGGAGCAGGACTTGCTGGCGGACTTCCGTGCCCAGCTTGCCAGTGGCAAAATCGAGCTGCTCGGACTTCAGACAGAGCCTGTGCTTGCCAGGGAACTCGCCCCACTGGCGCCCACCTGGGCAGAGCGCATGCAATTCGACTGGCAGCAGCAAACTGTCAGAGTTGCAGGGGCGCTGTTCGCTGACGTTGTCGGCAGGCCCAAACAGCCAGCGGTTAGGGATGAACTGGTCAACCAACGGCCAAAGCGTGGTCGACCACGCTTCCCCATGGATGAAATGGTCACCATCGCCTGCACGCGCCTGGGTACACGGACAAGCAGTCGCAAAGGCGAAGCAAATGCCTTGTTGGCAGAATTTCGAAAGCGGCACCCATCTGCCACGCCGCCCACAGTTCGTACGATTGAAGGTCATGTGAAGGAGATTTACGCCGCTGCCGCCCGGAACGAAGGCGCGCTAAAAGCGTAGAATGATTTAGCGCTTTTAGCGCGCTGGGGAGCAGGTGCGACGACGTGGCAAAGCAGAGCCATGAGCACGCCGCTTCACGCCCAAGGGTCCATCAACCTCGTCGAGCGGCGGCAAGACGCTGATTTTGGGCGGGGGTGGGCATGAACGCCTGGACCCAAGCGGCTCCCGAAGCGCCGGACATGACCGCCCGCACCTTCGCGTGCACCTTCGGCCACTACACGGACAAGGTTTGGACAGACCGGCGCAAGCTGACCTGGGACACGCTGAAGTCGATCCTTACCGATCACCGGGTCGGCCCAAAGGACGGCACCTGCATCGTTCCGGCTACCTTCACCGACGACCGCCGCCACAAGAACGATGCTGCCCGCATCGACTTCGTGGTCCTCGACAGCGATGCCGGGTTCACACTGGATGAGATCCGCACCGCCATCGCGGAGCAGGGCTGGATTGCGGTGATCTCGTCCACCCACTCCCACCTGACCACCCGAACGAGGGTCGGCCGGGGGAACTGGGACAAGTTCCTCCTCACGGCCAAGGATCCGGACAGGGCGCCGACCGATATCCTACTGCAGAAGGGGTATCTCAGCCGGGTCGTGGACGGCGCCACGCTGGCGGAGACCACCGACGAGTTCGCCTTCCTCGAGCACCAGCCCTGCCCGAAGTTCCGGATCGCCATCCCGCTGCTGCGACCCTGGCTCGCGGCCAGCTACGACAAGCAGCAGGTGGCGAACGCGGCCTGGAAGGAGCGGATCGAGGCTCTGGCTGCGGTGCTGCACCTCGACCACGACCAGGCCTGCACGGACACCTCGCGGCTGTTCTACCTTTCCCGCCACCTTGCAGAAGGTCCACCACCCGAAACTGCGGTGCTGGAGGGCGAGGCGTGCGACCTGTTCAGCCTGCCTGCAGCCCCGCGGCGGGATCGGGCTGACCGCGCCCGACCGGGCAAGGAGCGATCCCGCAAGCGCCAGCCTATGCCAGATGACAGCTTGGCCTTCACCGACCGGGAGACCGGCGAAGTCGTCGATCTCCGGGCATGGTCGCGCAAACATGCTGGGCAGTTCGAGATTGTCGCCGCTCTGCGGGCGCGTCGACCTGACGTGTTCACGGGCAAGGTGGCGGACGGCACTAAGCACCACCTCCGCTGCGTCAATGAGGAGGCCCACACTCAGGCGGGGGCAGATGCCGCCACTTTCGTGGTGAATGCGAGCGAGAGCACAAGCCGCGGCTTCGTCCATCATTGCCGCCACGCCCACTGTGATGGGCGCGACCGGCTCCTGTTCCTTCACCAGATGCTGCAGCAGGGCTGGCTCAGGGTCGCGGATCTGACCGACGACGCCTTCCTGGCAGAGGGCGTGCCAACCCGCCCCCTGATCCGGTTCGTCGGGGGCGAGATCGCAGCGATCGTGGATCAGGCCGAGCACGCCCTCATTGGAGCCGACCTCGCCGTCTACCAGCGAGGAGCCTTCATCGTCCGGCCCGGCATCGTCTCGGTCAGCATTGCTCAGGGTCAGGATGTCTCGGCCCAGCGCATCATCGAGGTCGGAGATCACGCCCTCGTCGAAGCCATGACGGTCGCGGCGGACTGGGAAAAGTTCGACGCCCGCTCCGACTGTTGGGTCCGCATCGACGCCCCCATCAAGGTCGCGGCCACCTACAAGCAACGGGTCGGGCACTGGCGGCTGCCGATCCTCACCGGCCTCATCAATGCCCCCACGCTCCGCGCCGACGGTAGCATTCTCGCCGAGCCCGGCTACGACCGGGCGACTGGCCTTCTGCTCGATACTCGGGGAGAGGCCTTCCCCCCATCCCGAGGAGACCCTCTCAAGCCGAGGCTGTCCAAGCGATGACCGTGCTGGACAAGCTCGTTGACACCTTTCCCTTTGTGGACCGGCCGAGCCGGGCCGTTGCTCTGTCTGCCATCCTGACCGCCTGTATTCGCCGGTCGCTTCCCACAGCGCCGATGCACGCATTCACGGCACCGACCGCCGGGTCCGGTAAATCCATGCTCGTCGACCTGGCCAGCGTGATTGCCTCCGGACGGGAGGCCGGGGTCATCGCCCAGGGAAAGACGGAGGAGGAGCTGGAGAAGCGTCTCGGCGCCCTGCTGCTCGCGGGTGACCAGGTGATCGCCATCGAC
This sequence comes from Roseomonas sp. KE2513, assembly GCF_016107305.1. Taxonomy (GTDB): domain Bacteria; phylum Pseudomonadota; class Alphaproteobacteria; order Acetobacterales; family Acetobacteraceae; genus Roseomonas. The sequence continues at coordinate 2,798 of NZ_RCVR01000090.1, read as the reverse complement.
AACTGCGAGGCCCCGCTCGGGGGTGAGTTCCTCTGCTCCATGCTGACCCAGACTGTGGTCCGCCCGCGCATTCTGGGCCGATCAGAGGCACCGGAGCTGCCGGCCAATGCCATGGTCACGGCAACCGGCAACAACCTCGTCCTTGTCGGTGATATGACCCGCCGGGCTGTGCTCTGCCAGCTGGACCCCAAGGAGGAACGGCCAGAGCTCCGCACCTTCGACACAAATCCCATCGCGGCTGTTAAGGCCGACCGCGCCCGCTACCTTGTCGCGGCACTCACGGTGTTGCGCGCCTATCACGTCGCCCAGCGCCCAAATGCGCCGAATCCACTCGGCTCCTTCGCTGACTGGGGCAACTGGGTTCGCGGCGCCCTGATCTGGGTTGGCCAGGCGGATCCCGTCGACACGATCGAGGAGGCGCGCGACCTCGATCCGAAGCTCGACATGCTGGTCGCTGTGCTGACACAGTGGAGCAAGGTGGTTGGGGGCGCCGACGTCTCCGTGCGCGACCTGATCGAGGCCGCGACAGCACAACGTTCAACCAGCCTGGGAGCATTTCAGCACTCAAAGCCGGAGTTTCTCCATCCCGACTTCCGGGAGGCGCTCCTCGCAGTTGCCGGCGACGGAGGTGCGGTGAACAGCCGCCGGCTCGGTAAATGGCTTGCCTCACACCAGAACCGCGTCGTGCAGGGCGTGAGGATCATGCGCCTCGGCCTCAGTGCCGGGATCATGCAGTGGCGCCTTGAAGGCAAAACCGAGGAGACCGCCCATGCTTCGCTCTAACGGATCTGGTGGGTTTGGTGGGTTCTATGGGTTTGCTGCCCTTACCCCGTGAGAAGTGTCGGAACAGATTTACCACGGTATTAGTAACGTAGGTATGTGTTCTGACAGTTATGGGTATAGGGCCGGGGCAAACACATCACATCCACCAAACCCACCAGATCGCGCCTCTTGGCAGGCGCGTGCGCCACCACGTCGGTCGGACCCACTGCGCCGCTGAGGCAAGACAATCTGGAGGTTTCGATGATGGCTTCGCTCACGAGCAGTATATCGCCGGCAGAGTTCCCACCCTACAACCGCGCTCGCGTCTCCGACCTCGTTCCTTACAGCCGCAATGCGCGCACCCACTCGCCCGCGCAGGTCGCGCAGATCGCGGCCAGCATCCGGGAGTTCGGCTTCACCAATCCCATCCTCGTCGACGGCGAGCGCGGTGTCATCGCTGGGCACGGACGCCTGCTCGCCGCACGCCAGCTTGGCATGACCGAAGTACCGACGCTGGAGCTATCCCACCTCACCCCTGCCCAGCGCCGCGCCTACATCCTCGCCGATAACCGCCTGGCGCTCTCCGCCGGCTGGAACGAGGACCTGCTCCGGGTGGAACTGGCGGAACTCGGGGCAGAGGGCTTCGACCTCGCGCTCACCGGCTTCGACGAGATGGAGATCGCGTCCTTCCTAACTGAGCCCTCGTCGGGGCTGACCGACCCGGATGCGGTCCCCTCGCCGCCCGAGGTGCCGGTGTCGCGCCTGGGTGACGTCTGGCTGCTAGGCCGCCACCGCCTCGTCTGCGGCGACTGCACCGACGCGAGCGTGGTCGAGGCCGTGCTCGCCGGCGTGCGGCCGCACCTGATGATCACCGATCCTCCCTACGGCGTGGCTTACGACCCTGCTTGGCGCAACGGCGCCCTGGAGGGCAGCAAGACCGCGCGCACCGGCAAGGTGCTCAACGACGACCGGGCGGACTGGACCCAGGCCTGGGCGCTGTTCATGGGAGATGTCGCCTATGTCTGGCACGGGGCGCTCCACGCCGGCACCGTCGCGGAGAGCCTCATCGAGTGCGGGTTCGACATCCGGGCGCAGGTGATCTGGGCGAAAGAGCGCCTGGTCCTCGGGCGAGGCCACTACCATTGGCAGCATGAACCCTGCTGGTATGCCGTCCGGCACGGCGCCCGCGGTCACTGGGCTGGTGACAGAAAGCAGACGACGCTCTGGTCCATCCCCTCGCGCGACCAGGACGCCGACACGGTGCACGGCACCCAGAAGCCCGTGGAGTGCATGCGCCGGCCGATCGAGAACAACTCCTCGCCTGGGCAGGCCGTCTACGAGCCCTTCTCCGGCTCCGGCACCACTCTGATCGCCGCCGAGATGAGCGGCCGCGCCTGCCACGCCGTCGAGTTGTCCCCGGCCTACGTCGATGTGGCGGTTCTCCGCTGGCAGGCCTTCACCGGCCGCGTGGCGCGCCTGGAGGGCAGCGGGGCGACCTTTGCCGAGGTGGGAGCCCAGCGCTGCTCCGCCACCGCTGGGGAGGGCGCCTGACGTGCCCCAAGGAGCCCCTTACGCCCCCACCGAGGAGCAGCGCCGGACCGTGCGGGTGATGGCGGGCTTCGGCTTCCCCCAGCCCGACATCGCCACCCTGCTGGAGATCGACCCCAAGACCTTGCGCGTGCACTTCCGGCGCGAGCTCGACCGCGGCTCGGTGGAGGCGACCGTCAAGGTCGCGCAGACCCTCTACCAGATGGCAACCTCCGGCCAGAACACCGCCGCCTCGATCTTTTGGATGAAGGCGCGTGCCGGCTGGCGCGAGAAGCACGAGGTGGTGCTGTCGGCCAAGCCGGCGGGCGAGATGACCGATTCCGAGCTCGAGGAGGAGATCGCTCGCGCCCGGGCGGCAAGGCTCGTCCTGGATCGTGAGGGTCCCGGCGATGGAGGCTGATCCTGCCTGGGAGCTGGGTCAGCGCCGCGCCATCCGCCGCGAGTTCGGCCTGTGGTGCGAACATGCCCTGGCGCCCCAGGGCTTCGCG
>NZ_RCVR01000009.1 GCF_016107305.1 Roseomonas sp. KE2513 | reverse complement strand
GCTGCCAGAGCTAACCCCGGGCCCGAAGACGCAGCAGGCTGACGGCCGCCCCGAGGATGGCCAGCCCGCAGCCGATCGCCAGTGCTGTCTTCGGCCCTCCGATAGGCATGCCGGGCATCCAGCCGAGGACGAGGCCGACCATGGCCGCGCCCGAGGTCTGGCCGACGAGGCGCGCGGTGGCGAGCATGCCGCTGGCGCCGCCCGCGCGTTCGGGCGGGGCGGCACCGACGAGGGTTCGGTTGTTGGGCGTCTGAAATAGGCCGAAGCCGAAGCCGCAGAGGGCCATGCGCCAGACGATGTCGGCGGGGTGGGGTGCCTCGGGCAGGACGGCCATGGCGCCAAGGCCGCCCGAGAGCATGGCAAGGCCGATGCCGCCGAGAAGGCCAGCGGGCACGCGTTCCATCAGGCGGCTGGAGAGGGGAGCAGCGACGGCGGTGGAGATGAACCAGGGCGTGGTGAGGAGCCCTGCCACGAAGACGCTGAAGCCGAAGCCGGTCTGCAGGAGGAAGGGCAGGGAGGCGAAGGCGAGCATCTGCGCCATGAAGGAGAGGAGGGAGGTGCCGATCGAGAGTGAGAAGATCGGGATGCGCAGGAGGTCGAGCGGCAGGAGGGGGCGCGGGTTCCCCGTCTGGCGGCGGACGAGCCAGGCGCCGGCAAGGAGGCCCACCGCGATCTGGGGCAGGGCGGAGGCGGCAGAGCCGCCATGGGCGAGGGCGTCGAGGCCGAGGATGAGGAGGCCGAAGGTGGCGGCGGAGAGAACGGCCGAGAGGGCGTCGAAGCGGTGCTTCCCGCGCGGGCTCTCGGGCAGGGAGCGCCAGGCGATCACCAGGGTGAGCAGGCCGAAGGGCAGGTTGATCGCGAAGATCCAGGGCCAGGTGGCAACGCTGAGGATGAGGCCCGCCGCGGTCGGGCCGGCGGCGGCCGCGGTGGAGACGACCATGGCGTTGAAGCCGAGGCCGCGGCCGAGCAGCGCGCGCGGCTGGATGAAGCGCACGAGGGCGGAGTTCACGCTCATCAGCCCCGCCGCGCCGAAGCCCTGGATGGCGCGGGAGGCGACGAGCGCCTCGAAGCTGCCCGAGAGGGCGCAGGCGAGGGAGGCAATGGTGAAGACCACGAGGCCGCTGAGATAGATGCGGCGGTAGCCCACGATCTCGCCGAGCGCCGCGAGGGGCAGGAGTGAGATGGTGACGGCGAGCTGGTAGGCGTTGGTGGCCCAGATCGCGTCGGCGGCCGAGACGCCGAAGCTGCGGGCGATGGTGGGCAGGGCGGCGCTGGCGATGGTGCCGTCGATGACCGACAGGGTGATGGCCATGGCGACCGCGGTGGAGGCGGCGCGGCGGCGGGCCGGCGGCAGGCCGTCGGGGATGTCCCCGTCCGGGAGGTCCTGCTTGCGGGAGGCGGGGAGGGGCTGGTCCGGCACGTTCCCCTCTCTGCGCCCGGCGCGGGGGCTTGGCTACTCCCATCCTGGCGGGCGGGGTGGCCCTGCAGGCAGCGCATCTTTCCCCGGGCGGGCCTGCGTGACCATATCCGGGGCGTGCAGGACGCTCCCCTTATCGCCTCGGCCCCGCCGGTTCATCCGGTGGAGGAGCCGCTCGCGCTCTACATCCACTGGCCCTTCTGCGCGGCCAAATGCCCCTATTGCGACTTCAACTCCCATGTGCGGCCCTCGGTGGACGCGGCGCGGCACGGGCGGGCGCTGCTGGCGGAACTGGAGCACGAGGCAGAGCGGGCGGGGCGGAGGCGGCTGGGGTCGATCTTCTTCGGGGGCGGCACGCCCTCCCTCATGCCGCCCGAGGCCGTCTCGGCGCTGATCGGGCGGGCACGGGCGCTGTTCGAGGCGGACCCTGACCTCGAGGTGACGCTGGAGGCGAACCCAACGAGCGTGGAGGCCGGGCGGTTGCGGGAGTTCCGTGCGGCGGGGGTGAACCGGCTCTCCCTGGGGGTGCAGGCGCTGGACGCGGCCTCTCTCGGCTTTCTCGGCCGCAACCACTCGGCGGTGGAGGCGGTGGCGGCGCTGGAGCACGCGCGGGCGACCTTCCCGCGGCTCTCCTTCGACCTTATTTACGCGCGCCCCGGGCAGGGCGAAGCCGAGTGGCGAGCGGAGCTGCGCCGGGCGCTGGCGCTGGCGGCGGATCACCTCTCGCTCTACCAGCTGACGGTGGAGCCGGGGACGCGCTTCGCGACGGAGCACGCGCGCGGGGCCTTCCACCTGCCGGAGGGAGACGAGGCGGCCGCGCTCTACGCCGCGACGGCGGAGGAGGCGGGGCGTTTTGGGCTCGCCGCGTACGAGGTCAGCAACTACGCCAAGCCGGGGGCGGAGAGCCGGCACAACCTCGCCTACTGGCGCTACGGCGACTACCTCGGCATCGGGGCCGGGGCGCACCAGCGCCTCTCCCGAGGCGGCGACATCCTGGCCGCGCGCCGGCACCGGGGCCCGGAGGCTTGGCTCGAGCGCGTGGAGCGCGACGGGCACGGCCGCGTGGAGGAGGAGGCGCTCTCGGCCGTCGATCGCGGACGGGAGGCGATGCTGATGGGGCTGCGGCTCTCGGAGGGCGTGGATCCCGCGCGGATCGCGGCGCGGAGCGGGCTGCCTTTCGAAAGGGTGGTGGATCCGTCGATGCTCGAGGCGCTGCGGGAGGAGGGATACCTCATCTGGCTGCCCGACGGACGGCTGGCCGCGACGATCGAGGGGCGGCTGAGGCTGGACGCGCTGCTGCCGGTGCTGCTGCGCTAGCGCATCCCCCCACCCGGCTTCACATTCGGGGGCAACAAGCGGAGTGCGCCCGATCGGGCGGCGGCTAGGCTGCGGGGATCAATCCCGGGATCCGCCCGTGCCCTCGATCGCGAACCGCCTGTCGCCCGCCTTCCGTCGCCTGGCCTTCTCCAACCTCTCGGCGCAGCTCTCCGAGCAACTCGCGCTGGCGGCCGCGCCGCTCGCGGCCGTTCTCCTGCTGGGCGCGGGGCCGGCCGAGACGGGCTATCTCCAGACAGCGCAGACGCTGCCTTTCCTTCTCTTCTCGATGATCGCGGGCGTCCTGGCGGACCGGACCTCAAGGCGGCGGCTGATGGTGGCCGCGGAGGCCGTGCGGGCCGTCTCCCTAGCCGCGGTGCTGGTCCTGCTGGTGGAGGGCGTGCTGAACCTGCCGCTTCTCGCCGGCCTCGGCTTCCTGGGCGCGGTGGGCACGGTGGCCTACAGCGTCGCGGCGCCCGCTCTGGTGCCGGCCCTGGTCCCGCGCGCGGGCCTCGGCCCGGCCAACCGCTGGCTGGAACTGGCCCGCAGCCTCGCCTTCGCGGGCGGACCCGCCCTCGGGGGCCTCATCGTCGGCGGGACGGGGGCACCCTTGGCCTATGCGGTGGCGACGGTGCTGTCGCTGCTGGCCGTCGCGCTTCTCGCCGGCCTGCCGGAACCCTCCGCGAACCGAGGGGCCCGGCGGGCCGTGCTGCAGGAGATGAAGGAGGGGGCGGCCTTCGTCCTGACGCATCCCCTGCTGCGCCCGGTGCTCGTCACGGCGGTTTTCTTCAACACGGCCTGGTTCGTCCTGCAGGCGGTATACGTGGCCTATGCCATGGCCTCGCTCGGCCTCAGCCCCGCGGGCGTCGGCGCCACGCTGGGCGCCTATGGCGCGGGCATGGTGGCGGGCGCGCTGCTTGCCGGCTGGCTGGGGGAGCGTCTCTCCTTCGGCGCCATGATCGCGATCGGGCCGGCGGCGGGGCTGCTGGCTTCCCTGCTCATGCTCGCCACGCTCGGCCTTCGCTCGGGCACCCTCGCGGGGGTGTCGTTCTTCCTCTTCGGGGCGGGACCGATCCTCTGGACCATCACCACCACGACGCTGCGGCAGGCGGTGACGCCGGGCGGGATGCTGGGCCGGGTCTCCGCGGTCGTGATGACGGCAAGCTTCGGCGCGCGCCCGGTCGGCGCGGCGATCGGCGCGCTGCTGGCCGCCCATTGGGGCGTGGCGGCGCCTCTCTGGGTGTCTGCGGCCGGGTTCCTTGTTCAGTTCCTGGTGCTGTTCGGGTCGCCGATCCGCCATCTCGCCCGGCAGCCGGAGGCGGCCCAGGCCTGACGGCCGCTTCCTGGGTCACCGCGCTCCGTCGAGGTCCCCTCGGCCCCTGGCGCGGTCCCGTGCCGGCAACTGGCATGGCAGGCCGGGCGGGTGTCTCCCGCCCGGCCGCGCGCGGCTACTTGTTCGTGCGGCCCCGATTGTCCGGGTCCACCCCGCCCTCAGGCGTGGTGTCGTTGGCGATGTCGCCCTCGTCGGTGTTGTCGGCCTGGAGGACCGCCGGGTCGGTGCCGCGGCCGTAGACGCCCTTGGAGGAGCCAATGCCCGGGTTTCGCTCGTCGTCCGAGGGTGGGCGCGGGATGCCGTCGCCCAGCCCTTCCTCGTTTGGGCCGCCATGGGGGTGCTTCGATGACGTCATGCGTGCCTCCGTTCCCTTCGTTGGAACGGAGGTAACGGATGGCACGCCGCCGGGCTTCCCCGTCCCGGCTCAGTACATGTGCTGGCCGCCGTTGATCGAGAGAGTGGAGCCGGTGATGAAGTCGGCGTCGTCGGCGGTGAGGAAGGCAACGCCGCGGGCGATGTCGTCGGCCGTGCCGAGGCGGCCGCGCGGGATGCGGGCGATGATCTTCTCGAGCACGTCGGCCGGCACGGCGCGCACCATCTCGGTATCCACGTAGCCGGGGGCGACGGCGTTCACCGTGATACCGACGCGGGCACCTTCCTGCGCAAGAGCCTTCGTGAAGCCGTGGATACCCGATTTGGCGGCGGCGTAGTTCACCTGGCCGTACTGGCCGGCCTGGCCGTTGATCGAGCCGATGTTGACGATGCGGCCGAACTTGCGCGCCGTCATGCCGTCCCAGACGAGCTTGCAAAGGTTGAAGCAGGAGCCGAGATTCGTGTCGATCACGTCGTCCCACATCTTACGGTCCATGCGCTTCATCGTGTTGTCGCGCGTGATGCCGGCGTTGTTCACGAGCACCTCGACCGGGCCGACCTCCGACTCGATGCGCTTGAGGGCGTCGGCGCACTGGTCCCAATCGGAGACGTCGAACTTGTAGGTCGGGATGCCCGTGCGCTCGGTGAAGGCGCGGGCGGCCTCCTCGTTGCCGGCGTATGAGGCGACGACCTTGCGGCCGACCTTCTGCAGATGCTCGCTGATCGCGGCACCAATGCCGCGCTGTCCCCCGGTGACGAGTGCAATTCGTGCCATGTATGGACCTTTCTGGACGTGTGGCTCCCACTTCCAAGGCTGGGGCCTGTGACCGGGGGGGTTCAAGGGCAGGGCCGGAAAGATCGCACTGCACAACCCCGATTTCTTCCGCTACGGCCCCAATAGGTGCCCCACATGCGATGACGCTGGCGTTGCAACCCCGGGACGGTGTAGGACGCCCGCCGTTCGTGCGACGGCGCCGCAGCCTCCGCCGCGCCGCAGGCTCTCAAGGACCGCTCCTCCATGGATACCCCGATCGCCGCCGTGCTCTGGCCGGAAGAGGCTGGCCGCGACATGGCCGCGCTGACCCGCTTGATGCAGCACCTCGAGCGGTGCTGCCTGGAACTGGGCGCCGAAGAGGCGGCCGGACACCTGGCGGAAGCGGCCGCCTGCCTCGCTCAGGATCGCGCCCAGCGCCGCATGGCGGCCTGAGGGCGCGTTACCAGCCCAGCGAATCGAAAGGGCCGGGGAAGGTGTTCCCCGGCCCTTTGCATTTCTGGGGAGGGCTCTGCCCTCTCCAGACCTCTCCTGCCAAGGGCTTGAGGCCCCTGGACCCCCATCCGGCTGTCGCGGATGCGATGATGGGAGCAGGTTCTTTTTGGGTGCACTTCCTGAACACGCAGTCGCCTCGGGTCCACGACCCGAGGCGCACCGGCCCCGCAACCCTTCAAACAGATAGAAAAAGATGAGTGGGGGTACGGGGGAGAGAGGTCTTTCTCTCCCCGGAGTCATCCGCGCCGGCCTGATCAGGCCGCGAGCTTGCGCCGAGCGAGGCCGAGCCGGTCCCAGACCGTGACCAGGGCTCCCGCGAGGTGTGCGATGGCGTCGTCGTCGTGCAGCGGCGTCGGCGTGATGCGCAGGCGCTCGGTGCCGCGGGGTACGGTGGGGTGGTTGATCGGCTGGATGTAGATGCCGTGCTCGGCCAGGAGCAGGTCGCTGGCGGCGCGGCAGAGGGTGGCTTCGCCGACCATGACGGGCACGATGTGGCTCGGGTTCTCCATCACCGGCAGGCCCTGGGCGAGGAGGGCGGTGCGGGTGGCGCGGGCGCGTTCCTGGTGGGCCATGCGCTCGGCGTCGGAGGCGCGGAGGTGGCGGACGCTGGCCAGCGCCCCGGCCGCGATGGCGGGGGCCAGGGTGGTGGAGAAGATGAAGCCCGGCGCGAAGGAGCGGATGGCGTCCACGAGCGTCGCGCTGCCAGCGATGTAGCCGCCGCCGACGCCGTAGGCCTTGCCGAGGGTGCCCTCGACCACGTCGATTTGCACGCCGTCCCACGCCGCGACGCCGGCTCCACCGGGGCCGTAGAGGCCGACCGCATGGACCTCGTCGATATAGGTGAGCGCGTTGTGGGCGCGGGCGAGCTCGGCGATGGCGCGGATGGGCGCGATGTCGCCGTCCATGGAGTAGACGGATTCGAAGGCGACGATCTTCGGTGCCTCGGGCGGCAGTTCCGCCAGGAGCTCGGCCAGGTGGGCGAGGTCGTTGTGGCGGAAGATGCGCTTGGGTCCGCCGCCGTGGCGGATGCCCGCGATCATGGAGGCGTGGTTGTCGGCGTCCGACAGGATGGTGCAGCCCGGCAGCAGGCGGGCGAGGGTGGAGAGCGCGGCCTCGTTCGCGGCGTAGCCGGAGGTGAAGACGAGGGCGGCTTCCTTGCCGTGGAGGGCGGCCAACTCGGCTTCCAGGGCCACGTGGTGGCGGCCGGTGCCGGAGATGTTGCGGGTGCCGCCGGCCCCGGCGCCGTCCTCGCGGATGGCGGCGATCATCGCCTCGCGCACGGCGGGGTGCTGGCCCATGCCGAGGTAGTCGTTGCTGCACCAGACGGTGACGGGCGAGCCGTCCGCGCGGAGAGCGGCGGGGAAGGCGCCGGGCTGGCGGTGCAGCGTCAGGAAGTGCCGGTAACGCCCCTCGGCGCGGAGAGCGTCGAGATGGGCACCGAGGAGAGCGTCATAGTTCGGCATGGTGGCGGGCATATGGGGGTGTGGCCGTGCCTGATCAGGGTGTTTGACGGGATCAGGGGGAGGGTATTCACCCCTCCCGCCCCCATTTCCAGCAGTTTTTCAGCCCCTCGACGCGGAACGCGCCCCTGGGGCGCTTAAAGTGGAGGCCTAGGGGGAGAGCGGGTCTCCCCCAGGGCACCCCTCCCCTCGGTCAGGCCGCCTCGACGCACATGGCCACGCCCATGCCGCCGCCGATGCAGAGGGTGGCCAGCCCCTTCTTCGCGCCCTGGCGCCCCATCTGGAACAACAGGGTGGTGAGGACGCGCGCGCCCGAGGCGCCGATGGGGTGGCCGAGCGCGATGGCGCCGCCGTTGACGTTCACCTTGGCCGGATCCCAGCCGAGGTCCTTGTTCACCGCGCAGGCCTGGGCGGCGAAGGCCTCGTTCGCCTCGATGAGATCGAGGTCGTTGATCGACCAGCCGGCCTTTTCCAGAGCTTTGCGGGAGGCGGGGATGGGACCGGTGCCCATGATGGAGGGATCGACGCCCGCGGTGGCCCAGGAGACGATGCGGGCCATGGGCGTCACGCCGCGGCGGGAGGCCTCGGCGCCGCTCATCACCAGGATGGCGGCCGCGCCGTCATTGATGCCGGAGGCGTTGCCGGCGGTAACGGAGCCCTCCTTCGAGAAGGCGGGGCGGAGCTTCTGCAGCACTTCGAGGGTCGTCTCGGGCTTCGGGTACTCGTCGTTCTCGAAGACGGTGTCGCCCTTGCGGCCCTTCACGGTAACGGGCGCGATCTCGTCGCGGAAGCGGCCGGCCTTCATCGCCTCGCCCGCCTTGCGCTGGGAGGCGGCGGCGAACTCGTCCTGCTGCTCGCGCGTGATCTGGAACTTCTGGGCCACGTTCTCGGCAGTCGTGCCCATGTGGTAGCCGTGGAAGGCGTCCCAGAGGCCGTCCTTGATCATGGTGTCGACCATGGCGAGGTCTCCCATCTTCTGCCCGGCGCGGAGCTGGGCGGCGTGGGGCGCCTGGGTCATGCTCTCCATGCCGCCGGCCATGACGACCTTCGCGTCGCCGGTCGCGATCTGCTGGGCGGCGAGCGCGACCGTGCGCAGGCCCGAGCCGCAGAGCTGGTTGATCCCGAAGGCGGTGCGCTCGACCGGAATGCCCGCGAGGATGGCGGCCTGGCGGGCGGGATTCTGGCCGGCGGCGGCGCCGAGGACCTGGCCGAGGATCACCTCCTCCACCTCCTCGGCGGAGACCTTCGCGCGGTCCATCGCGGCCTTGATCGCGATGGCGCCGAGCTGGTGGGCAGGCAGGCTGGCGAAGGCGCCGTTGAAGCTGCCGACGGGCGTGCGGGCGGCGGAGGCGATGACGATGTCGTCCATGTGGCGGTCCTCTTCTGTCCCTGGCGGGGTGTTCTGGTTGGCCGCGATGCTGCGCGCGGCCGGGCGGGCGCGCAATCCCGGGGCGGTCCGGCGCCGCCCGGCGGGTTCTCAGGTGGGGCGCGGAAGCGCCGTGATCCAGTCGCGCAGCGGGCGCCAGAGGGCGGTTCCGGCGCGCAGGCCGGCGGCCATGCCGATATGGCCGGCGGGAATGCTGAGCACGGTGGGGTCGGGGAGGCGATGGGCGAGGGCGCGCGCGCTTTCCGGGGGCACGATGCGGTCGCCACGGGGGATGGCGAGAAAGGCCGGCCCGGCCCAGCCCGCGGGGTCCACCGGGCGGCCGGCCACCCGCCAGGTGCCGGCCATGGGGGTGTTCTGGCCGTACCAGCCGGCCAGGCACTCGCGGGCGACAGGGGCGGGAAGGGGCACGCCGTCGTTCAGCCAGTCCTCCAGCGCGACGAAATGCGCGGCGCGGGGGGAGGCGGGGTCGAGCCGGCCGAAGGCGCGGAACTTCCGGGCAATGCCGAAGGGGTCGAGCCCGGCGAAGAGGAGTTGCAGGGCATCCACCGGCAGGCCACCGGTCGCGGCCATCACCGGCTCGAGCAGGGGCAGGAGGTTGGCGGCGGCGCGGGCTCGGTCGGCCACGCCGCCCGCGTGGAAGTCCCAGGGCGTGGCGAGGAGGACGAGGGCGCGGACCAGCTCGGGGCGGCGCAGGGCCGCGGCCAGGGTCAGCAGCCCGCCCATGCAGTAGCCGGCGAGGACGATCGGGCCGCCCGCGGCGCGCGCGGCAACAGCGAGGGCGCGTTCCAGCCGGCCGGCGATCCAATCCGTCAGGGTGAAGCCGTGCTCGGCCGAGCCGGGCTCGCCCCAGTCCAGCAGGAGGGGGCGCAGACCTGCCGCCGCCAGCCAGCGGAGCATGGAGTGGCCGGGCATGAGGTCGAGCACGGTCGCGCGGTTGACGAGGGAGGGGACGAAGAGGGTCGCCGGTCCCTCCCCGCCGTAGTCGAGCAGGCGGGCGGGGCCTTCGGACCACAGGCTGGGGGGCGCGGGCAGGTCGCGGCGCCAGGGGTGGTCGCGATAGGCGAGGATGCCGCGGAGAAAGGCGGCGTCCTCGTGCTGGAGGTGGCGGAGGACGGCGGCGCGGAAGCCCTCCCCGTCAGCGGCGCCGAGGGCGGAGAGAATCCGCCGGTGCTCCGCCCGCCCCTCCGGCGAGCGCGGCGCGAAGCCCGGCCAGCTCGCGCTCCAGGGCCTCGATCCGGGACTCGAGAGCGGGGGTGTCGGGAGGGGCTGCGGGATCGAGGCCGTGGCCAGCCAAGCCCGGCCCAGGGCCAGCGTCAGGTGGGCCGGCAGGGGGCGCGGCCCGCGGCGGGGCGTCATGCGGCGGCTCCGGCGGAGAGGGTGGCGGCCAGGGCCAGGCGGGGACGGACGGCCGGGCCTCGGCCGGCCAGGGCGTCGGCGGCCAGGCGGGCAGCGGGCCCGCGAGGGGCCAGGAGGGGACCGGCCAAGCCGTTCCCCAGGGGTTCGGCGGGAAAGGCGGGGCGGCGAGCGCGCGTGCCCAGGCCGCCGCCGCGGACGCGCAGGCCGCGAGGAGGGCCGGATCGGCCGCCATGGCCGCCATCTCGCCCTGCCAGAGGACTACCCAGTCCGCGGCGAGGCGCGCGAGGTCCGGTGCGCCGGCCGCGTCCGCGCCCCCCGCTTCCGCACCGTGCCGGGCCCCCTCTTCCGACCCTTCCATCACTCCCCCGCTCGGCCATTCCCCAACCTGCATCCCGCGGCCGGCATCCTGCCCGCTCCCGGTGCGGCCCGTGCCCTTTCCGCCAAGGGCTGGCCGCAATGCCCTGGGCACCCCCCGGGAAAGGCGGCTTTTGCAATGCGGCGCGGCCGGTCTAGCATCGCGATTCCCGGCCCGGGGGCAAGGCGGCACGCCGATCCCGGGTACAGGAGCGACCCGGCGCCACCCGGGTGAGGAAGACCGGACCATGGCCCAACCCGCCGCTCCGCAGGACGCGGCATCCGAGACACCGCCGCGCCAGCCCGTGGTGGTAAAGAAATACGCCAACCGGCGCCTCTACAACACCGAGACCTCCTCCTACGTCACGCTGGAGGACCTCGCGGGGATGGTGCGGCAGAAGCGGGACTTCACGGTCAGCGACGCGAAGACGGGGGAGGACATCACCCGCTCCGTGCTCACGCAGATCATCGTGGAGGAGGAGAGCAAGGGGCAGAACCTGCTGCCGATCCCCTTCCTGCGCCAGCTCATCGGCCTCTACGGCGACAGCCTGCAATCAGTCGTGCCGCGCTACCTCGAAGCGACCATGGGCACCTTCGCGCGACAGCAGGAAGGCATGCGCCGCGCGGCCCAGGACGCCGTGGGCTCCGCCATGGGCGGGTTCAACGCCTTCTCCTCCTTCGAGGAGATGGGGAAGCAGAACTTGGCGATGCTGGAACGCGCGATGAGCCTCTTCACGCCCTTCCCGCGCGCGAACGGCACCTCCGGCGCGGCAACGCCAGGAGACGAGTTGGAGGCGCTGCGCGACGAAGTGGCGCGGCTGCGGCAGGAACTGGCGGCGCTCAAGGGCGGCGGGGGCTGATCGCTCCGGTGGCTGCTGGAGAGGGCGCTGCCCTCTCCAAACCTCACCCGCCAAGGGCCTGAGGCCCTTGGATCCCCATCTGGCTTCGCAGATGCGGTGATCGAGAGCCGGTTCTCTCTTGGTGTCCTTCCTGCGCGTGCAGTCGCCTCGGGACAGCGACCCGAGGCGCACCGGCCGTAAGGCATTTCCAACTGTAAGAAAAAGACGATGGCGAGGGGGCTGGGGAGAGGAAGAATTCTTTACTTCCTCTCCCCAGCATCCGCGAGCGCCGTCAGCGGCGGTAGAGCACCAGCCCGAGGATGAAGGCCGAGGAGGCCGCGCCCGCGGTGCGGCCTGCGCCGGTCGTATCCCCCGAGGCCGCGAGGACGAAGGTGGCGACGACGCCGAGGGCGCCCGCGGCCATCAGGGCAATGCCGAGGAAGCGCACGGGCTAGCGCGTCAGCCCCGGCCGTTCCAGCGGCAGCTCGCCGGTGCTGGCGGGTGCGCCGGCGGGCGGGGCCTCGGGGGCCACCGCGCGGGCGGGTGGGGTATAGGGGTAGGCGCGGGGATAGACGATCTCGCTCTGCGGCCCCTTGGCGCGAACGGGGCCGACGCGGCCGCAGGCGGGCAGGGCGAGGAGGGCCGCGAGGGCGACCAGGGCGCGGGCCGCGATCGTGGAGGTCATGCGAGGCGCTCCAACCATTCCTTCGCCATGGCCGCAACATTACCCGGTGCCGTGCCGCCGTGGGAGGTGCGGGAGCGAACGGAGGCGGCGACGGAGAGAACGCCAAAGACGCCTTCGGTGATGCGGGGCTCGACGGCCTGCATCTCGGTGATGGTCAGGCCCGCGAGGTCCACGCCCATGCTCTCGGCCTTCGCGACGAGGCGGCCGGTGACGTGGTGGGCGTCGCGGAAGGGAAGCTTCAGTTCGCGCACCAGCCAGTCCGCGAGGTCGGTGGCGGTGGAGAAGCCGGCGCCGGCGGCATCGTGCAGGCGGCCGACGACGGGCTGCATGTCCCGCACCATGCCGGCGGTAGCGGCCAGCGCCAGGGCAAGGTTCTCGGCGGCGTCGAAGATGCCCTCCTTGTCCTCCTGCATATCCTTTCCGTAGGTCAGCGGCAGGCCCTTCATCACCGTCAGCAGGCCGATCAGCGCGCCGTTGATGCGGCCGGGCTTTGCGCGGACCAGCTCGGCGGCGTCCGGGTTGCGCTTCTGCGGCATGATGGAGGAGCCGGTGGTGAAGGCGTCCGAGAGCTTGATGAAGTTGAAGTAGGGGTTGGTCCAGATCACCACCTCCTCCGCGAAGCGCGAGAGGTGGGTGGCGCAGATGGCGGCGGCCGAGAGGAACTCGAGCGCGAAGTCGCGGGAGGCGACGGAGTCGAGGCTGTTGCGCGTTGGGCGGTCGAAGCCCAGTGCCTCGGCGGTCATGTGGCGGTCGATCGGGAAGCCCGTGCCGCAGAGGGCGGCGGCGCCGAGGGGGCTCTCGTTCAGGCGAGCGCGGCAGTCGGCGAGGCGGCCGCGGTCGCGGGAGAGCATTTCCACGTAGGCGAGCAGGTGGTGGCCAAAGGTGGTGGGCTGGGCGGGCTGGAGGTGGGTGAAGCCAGGCATCACCGTACCGGCGTGCTCGGCCGCGCGCTCGGCGAGTGCCCGCATCACGTCGGCGATCTGGGCGTCGAGGCCGTCGATGGCGTCGCGGGTCCAGAGGCGGACATCGAGCGCCACCTGGTCGTTGCGGCTGCGCGCGGTGTGCAGGCGCTTGCCGGCCTCACCGATGCGCTCGGTCAGGCGGGCCTCAATGTTCATGTGGATGTCCTCCAGCGCCTCGCTGAAGGGGAAGCTGCCCGCCTCGATCTCGGCGCCGATGGCGGAGAGGCCGTCGCGGATCGCGGCCTCGTCCTCGGTGGAGATGATGCCCACATGTGCGAGCATGGCGGCGTGGGCGAGGCTTCCGCGGATGTCCTGGCGCCACATCTTGCGGTCGAAGCCGATGGAGGCGTTGATCGCCTGCATGATGGCCGAGGGGCCGGCGGCGTAGCGGCCGCCCCATGCGGCGTTGGCAGTGTTCGGTTTGTTGTCAGGCTGGGCGTGATCGTCGGGCACGGGTGAGGAGGTCTCTCGGGTGAAGACGTATGGGCGTCGGGGCCAAATGGCCCTCGCGGCGGGCTTCCTGGCGGGCGGGACACTAGGCGCGGGCCTCCTGCCGCGTCCAGCACGGGCGCAGCCGGCGGGCACGCTGCGCGAGGACGGGCCGAAGCCGTTGCCGGCCTTCGCGCTGACCGACCCCGACGGGGTGCGGCGGGAGGTGCCCTCCTTCGCGGGCAAGGGGCTGGTGCTGAACCTCTGGGCCACCTGGTGCCCGCCCTGCGTGGAGGAGATGCCGGCGCTGGACCGGCTCGCGGCCGCGCTGGCCGCGGAGGACATCCTGGTGATCCCCGCCTCCTCCGATCGCGGGGGGCGGCCGGTGGTGGAGGGATTCTATGCCAAGGCCGGGGTGCGGAACCTCGGCGTCTGGCTCGACCCCAACTCGGCCGCGACGCGGGCGCTGGGCGCGCGGGGGCTGCCGACGACCGTGCTGATCGACCGGCTGGGCCGTGAGCGCGCACGGCTGGAGGGCGCGGCCGCCTGGGACGGCGCGGCGCTGCTGGCAGATGTGCGGCGGCTCTGCGGGGATGGGCGGGCGGCGACGGAGCCGAGCTGAGGGGGTGGCGCTGACGGCTCCGGGGGAGAGAATGAATTCTCTCCTTCCGACCCCGCTCATCCTTTTCTGCTTGTTGGGGATACCGCGTGGTTGGTGCGCCTCGGGCCGATGGTCCGAGGCGACGGTACGTTGGGGAAGGTTCCGCGACAGCCAGGGGGGATCCAAGGGCCTCAGGCCCTTGGCGGGCGAGGTCTGGAGAGGGCAGCGCCCTCTCCAGAGGGCGTAGAGTGCCTCAGCGTAGGCTGAAGCGGATAGGCACGGTCAGTTCCATCGTGGCTTCCGGCCAATCGGCGGGCAGCGGAGGGAAGCTGCTCACGCGGGTGGGCATGGCCTCGGCTTCGGTGTCCAGGTCGGGGTCGCCGGAGGTGCGGGCGAGGCGCGCCGCGGCCACCGAGCCGTCGCGGCGGATCGTGAAGCGCACCGTGGCCACGCCTTCAGACCGGCGTGACCGGGCGCTGGCCGGGTAGCGCTGCACGCGGGCCAGGGCCTGCTGGATGAGGCCGGCATAGCTGGGCGAGATGCTGGCGCGGGCCGGCGCCGGGGCGGCGGGCGCTGCCTGGGGCGGGGCTGAGGAGGCCTGCGGCACGGCCTCGGCGCGAGGCGGCTGCGGGGCCGCGGCCTGGACCGGGCGCGGGGGCGCGGCCGGACGCGGGCGCGGCGGCGGCTGCGCAGGGGGCGGCGGAGGCGGCGGCGCGGGCAGGGGCGGCGGCAGGTCCGCAGCCTCCATGGGGGCTTCCACGGGCGGCTCAGCGGGCGGCGGCTCGACCGGGGGCGGGGCTTCCTGAACGGGCGGCGGCGGGACCACTGCCGGTTCCGGCGGAGCGGGTTCGGGCGGAGGGGGGTTGGGCGGAGGTGGCTCGGGCGGGGGCGCGGGTTCTGGCGGCGTCTCCGGCGGCGGTGGCTCAGGCGCTACCGGCTCGGCGGCCGGTGCGGGCGGCGTCGGCTCGGCGGCGGCGGGTTCGGGGGTTGGTTCGGGTGGCGGGGCTTCGGAGGCCGGTTCGGCCGACTCCTCCGGCGCCATCTCCACCTCGATCAGCGTGGCGGCCGGCGGGGGCTCGTAGGAGAGGACGAGAACGAGGGCGCCGAGATGCAACAGCGCCGAAACGCCCCAGGCCAGGGGCCGCAGGAGGCGGCGCGCGCCGGGAGCGGGCGGGGCGGCCTCCGGGCCGGCGGGCAGGGGCGGTGGGGACGCGGCCGGCGTGGCCGCGCGCGGGCGCTCGGCGAGGAGGCTGTCCATGCGGCGGCGGCGCTCAGCGGCCCGGGGCGGGGGAGGCGGGTTCGGCCTCGGCGATAAGGGACACGCGGGCGATGCCGGCGCGCGAGACGCGGCCCATGACGCGGAGCACGTCGCCATAGGGCACGCTGCGGTCGCCGCGGACGTGGACGGGCGCCTCCGGGTCGGCCTCGCGCCGCACCTGGAGGCGGGCGGTCAACTCCTCCTCGGTGACGGGCTCCTCACCGAGGAAGAGGCGGTTGCCGGGGGCGACCGTCAGCACCAGCGGTGGCGTGGAGGACGCGGCACGGGCGGCCGCGCTGCGGGGCAGGTTCACGGGCACGCCGACAGTCATGAGCGGCGCCGCCACCATGAAGACGATGAGCAGGACGAGCATGACGTCCACCAGTGGCGTGACGTTCATGTCAGCCATGGGCAGGGCGTCCTCGTCGTCGTCGTCGTCGCGGCCGCCGCCGAGGGACATGGCCATCGGGCGCTACTCCGCGGCCTGGGCAGCGCCGGCCCTGAGCGGCGTCGGCTCGCGCGGAACCTCCCGCAGCATCTCCCGGGAGGCAGGCGCGGCCGGGTGGCGCGCCATGGCGGAGGCGAGGGTAGCGCTGGCCGCGTTGCCTGCCTGGCGGATGCGGGCGAGGGACACGGTGAAGCGGTTGTAGGCCATGACCGCCGGGATGGCGGTGACGAGGCCGATCGCGGTGGCGAAGAGGGCCTCGGCGATGCCCGGCGCCACCACGGCGAGGCTCGTGTCGCCGCTGGCCGCGATGCCGGAGAAGGAGTTCATGATGCCCCAGACCGTGCCGAAGAGGCCGACGAAGGGGCCGACGGCGCCGATGGTGGCGAGCAGCGGCAGGCCCGGCTCGGCGGCTCGCAGGGCGGCGGCAAAGGGGGCGCGCAGGGCGGCCTCGATGCGCTGGCGGTACTCGCCGCGGCTCTCGGCGGGATCGCGTCCCTCCTCCCACTCGCGGGTGCCGGCGCGGATCGCCTCGGCGGCGAGGCCGGAGTCGGGCGCGGCGCCGCCAGATGCGGCCTCGGCGAGGCGGCGTGCCTCGGCGCGCAGGCGGCGGGTGGCGGCCATCTTCTCGATGATGATCCCCCAGCAGGCGATGGAGGCCAGCAGGAGGAGGAGCATCACCCCCTTCACCACCGGGTCAGCCTGCAGGAAGAGGGCGAGCGGCGAGAGGTCGTGGCCGGCGCTGGCGGGGTTCATGGGCGGTGGTCCCTCGTTTCTCGCCCCGTGCCCGGGCCGTCGTCCGGGAGGGGACTGCGGCCCGCGGGCCGGCGCGTCGCCGGGCAGGATAAGGCCCGGGCCGGGCGGGCGTTAACCCGCGGCCGGCGGCGCCTCTTAGCCCAGCTGCCGCGCCGTCGCAATGCAGTTGAGAACAACTTGCATCTTCTTGGTCCCCCAACTCCCCGTGATGCGTGCCACCCGCCCGCATCCGGCAGCGCTCCGGTGCGTAGAAGGGCCGGGACCTGGAATGACGGTCTCGCGACGCCGCGCGAAGGGAGCCCGCCATGGCCGATATGCCGAAGATAGAGATCGATGGAGGCAGCGAGCCCGCCGTGGCCCTCGCCCTGCTGCAGATCATCATGGACGCGACGAAGGACAAGGAGAGCCACGACCGCGACTGGATCCTCTCGACCTATGCCGATTGTCTGGCGGTCGTGGGCGGCGCGGAGATCGACTACGGCGACGAGGAGGACGACGAGGGAGGGACGGAGTCGCCGCCCGAGGGCTGAGCCCCGGCCGAGGCTTGCCGCGCCCCCGCGCCGGGGGCAGCTTCCCCCCCGGATAAGGGCTGGAAACGGGAGGGGCGCCGGATGGTGAATGGCGGGACGGGTGCGGGTGCGGTGCGGGATCTTTCCCCCGGCTTTTCCTCCCTGGCCCCGATGATGGCGCCGCGGAGCGTGGCGGTCATCGGCGCCTCGGACGAGCCGACGCGGATCGGCGGACGACCTCTCTCCTACATGATCGCGCGCGGCTTCGCGGGGCCGGTCTGGCCGGTGAACCCGAAGCGGGAGCGTGTGCAGGGCCTGCCGGCCTTCCCGGACGTGGACGCCCTGCCGGGGGTGCCGGACGCGGCGATCGTGGCCGTGCCGGGCGCGCTGGCCGAGGCGGCGGTGGATGCGTTGGGGCGGCGCGGCTGCCCGGCGGCCATCGTCTTCACCGCCGGCTACGCCGAGGTGGACGAGGCCGGGCGGGAGGCGCAGGCGCGGCTGGTCTCCATTGCGCGCGGGCACGGCATGCGGCTGCTGGGGCCGAACTGCCTCGGGCTGTTCAACGCGCCGCTCGGCTATTTCCCGATCTTCACCTCCTCCTTCGAGAATGGCTGGCCGGCGGAGCCGCTGGCCGGGCGCGGGCGGGTCGGTATCGCCAGCCAGTCCGGCGCCTATGGCACGCACCTGTTCGGCGCCGCCCGCAACCGGGGCATCGCGACGCCCGTGCTGGTGACCACCGGCAACGAGGCCGAGGTGACGCTGGGCGACGTGATCGGCTGGATGGCCGAGGACGACGGGATCGAGGTGATCGCCGCCTACTCGGAAGGCGTGCGGGAGGGGCCGCGCTTCCTGGCGGCGCTGGAGGCGGCGCGAAGGGCGAAGAAGCCGGTGGTCATGATGAAGGTGGGGCGCTCCGCCCTCGGCGCCCATGCCGCGCGCTCCCACACGGCGAGCATCGCCGGCGATGATGCGGTGACGGGGGTGGTGCTGGAGGAGTTCGGGGTTCATCGCGCCCGCAACACGGAGGAGCTGCTGGACGTCGCCTATGCCGCGACGCCGCGCATCTACCCCGTGGCGAACACGCTCGGCGTGGTGTCCATCTCGGGCGGGGCGGGGGTGATGATCTCCGACGTGGCGGAGGAGCAGGGCCTGGCCATGCCCTCGATGCCCGAGGAGGCCCAGGCGCGGCTGCGGGCGCTGATCCCCTTCTGCAACCCCGCCAACCCCGTGGACTGCACGGCGCAGGTCTTCAACGACATGTCCCTCATCGGCGCCTTCGCGCGGGGGATGGTGGAGGACGGCGGCTACACGAGCCTCATCGCCTTCTTCACACAGGTCGGGGCCTCGCCCTCGCTGGCGACAAAGCTGCGGGCGGAACTAAATGCCGTGAAGGCCAATCACCCGGACCGGCTCTGGGTGCTGAGCGTGCTGGCGCCGCCGGAGCGGGTGCGGGAATACGAGGCGGACGGGTATCTCGTCTTCGAGGACCCCTCCCGCGCGGTGGTGGCGCTGGCGGCGCAGGGACGGTTTGGGGCGGCCTTCGCCCGCCCGCCGCACGCCCCGGTGCCGCTGCCCGCCGTGTCGCTGCCGGACGGCGCGCCTGACGAGGCCGAGGCGAAGCGGCTGCTCGAGGCGGGCGGGGTGCCCGCGGTGCCGGAGGTGGCGGTCGAGAGCGCGGAGGCGGCCGTGGAGGCTGCGCGTCGCATCGGCTTCCCCGTGGTGATGAAGATCCTTTCGCCGGACATCCTCCACAAGTCCGAGATCGGCGGCGTGCTGCTGGGCGTGGCGGACGAGGCGGCGGTGCGGGCCGGATACGCCACGCTGATGGCGAACGCCGCTGAGCGCGCGCCGGGCGCGCGGGTGACGGGCATCCTCGTCGCGCGGCAAGTGAATGGCGCGGTGGAGGTGGCGCTGGGCATCGCGCGCGACCCGGTCTTCGGCCCCGTCGTCATGGTGGGCCTGGGCGGTGTCTTCATCGAGGTGCTGCGCGACGTGGCCCTGCGGCGCTGCCCGGTGGACCTGGCGGAGGCGGAGGCGATGATCCGCTCGCTGCGCGGCTTCCCGCTGCTGGACGGCGCACGGGGGCGGCCGCGGGCGGATGTGCCGGCGCTGGCGCGGGCGCTTTCGGCGCTGTCGGGCTTTGCCGTGGCGGCGGGGGATCGGCTCGTTTCGGTGGACGTGAACCCGGTGCTGGTGCTGCCGGAGGGGCAGGGCGCCTTCGCGGCAGATGCGGTGATCGAGCTGGGGTGAGGGTGACGGTGCTGGTGGCCCCGGGTGAGGCTCCGCCTCCTCCTGGAGCCGCCGGCGCAAAATGGGCAAACCTTGCCCTCACCCCTCCCCGGGAGCACCTTCGCCGCCATGCAGGAGCCCCCCCGCCGCGTGATCCCCGGCCGCCCCGTTATTGTCTTCGACACCGAGACCACCGGCTGCACGCGGGAGGACCGGGTGGTCTCGCTGGGCGCCGTGCGGCTGGATGCGGGGCTGGAGCCGGAGGCGACGCTGCACCTCGTTTTCGCGCCGGGGATGCGCTGCCACTTCGGCGCCTACCGGGTGCACGGGCTGTCCGACGCCTATCTCGCGCGGCAGGCGTCCTTCGCGGCGCATGCGGAGGAGGTCGCGGCGTTCTTCGGCGGCGCGGTGGGCTGCGCGCACAACCTCGCCTTCGACCGGCGGATGCTCGGCGGCGAGTTCGACCGGCTGGAGATGGCGCGGCCCTGGAGCGGGGAGTTCTGCACCATGCTCGCCTGGCGCCGGCACCGGCCGGGGGAGCGCTCAGGGCTGGCACATGCCTCGGCCGCCTGTGGGCTGTCGCGCGAAACGGCGCTGCACGGTGCACTGGAGGATGCCTGGCTGGCGGCGAACCTGCTGCGCGCGCTGCACGGGATGGCGCCGGCGCCGATGCGGCTGCACGGCTTTACAAACGACCGCACGGGGGAGATGGCGGCGTGATCGGCGAGCGCGCCGAGCGGTTCCGGGCGCTGCACGCGGAGGGCTGCTTCGCGCTGCCGAATGCCTGGGACGCGGGAAGCGCGCAGATCATGGCGGGGCTGGGCTTTCAGGCGGTGGCGACGACCTCGGCGGGGCTCGCCTTCATGCTGGGGCGGCGGGACGGCGAGGCGGCGGTGTCGCGCGCGGAGGCGCTGGAGAATGCGCGGACGCTGGTCGGGGCGGTGGACCTGCCGGTCTCGGCGGATCTGGAGGACGGGTTCGGACCCTCGCCGGAGGATGTGGCGGCGACGGTAACGGCGGCGATCGAGGCCGGGCTCTGCGGCTGCACGATCGAGGACACGACGGCGGATCCGGCCTCGCCCATCCACGGCTTCGAGGCGGCGGTGGCGCGGGTGGCGGCGGGCGTGCGGGCGGCGCGCGCGGCGCCGCACCCCTTCGTGCTGACGGCGCGGGCGGAGAACTTCCTGCACGGGCGGCCGGACCTGGACGACACGATCCGGCGGCTGGCGGCCTTCGCGGAGGCGGGAGCCGATTGCCTCTACGCGCCGGGACTTCCGGACGAGGCGGCGATCCGCGCCGTGGTGCGGGCAGTGGCGCCGAGGCCGGTGAACGTGCTCATCGGGCCGCGCGGCGGGGCGGTGCCGCTGGCCCGCCTGGCGGCGCTCGGCGTGCGGCGGGTGAGTGTCGGCGGGGCCATCGCGCGCGCGGCCTATGGCGCCGCGCTGGAGGCCGGGCGCGCGCTGGCGCGCGGCGAGATGGGGGTTATTGCGGCGCTGACGCCTTACGGGCAGATCGCCCCCTATATGCGTTCGGGAGAGGGACAGACGTGATCGATAAGATCGTCCGCGACATGGCGGCCGCGATGGAGGGCGTGCGCGACGGCAGCACGGTGCTGATCGGCGGCTTCGGCGCCGCGGGGCAGCCCGACGACCTCATCGACGGGCTGATCGAGCAGGGCGCGAAGGACCTGACGGTCGTGGCCAACAACGCGGGCTCGGGCCGCACCGGCCTCGCGCGGCTGATGGAACTCGGGCGGGTGCGAAAGATCATCTGCTCCTTCCCGCGCAGCGCGGGATCGGTCGTCTTCGAGGAGCTGTACAAGGCGGGCAGGCTGGAGCTGGAGATCGTGCCGCAGGGCACGCTGGCCGAGCGGATGCGGGCGGCGGGCGCGGGGGTTCCGGCCTTCTTCACGCCAACGGCCGCCGGCACGAAGCTCGCGCACGGCAAAGAGACGCGCGAGTTCAACGGCCGCCCGCATGTGATGGAGCTGGCGCTGCCAGGCGATGTCGCGCTGGTGGAGGCCTGGGAGGCGGATCGCTGGGGTAACCTTACCTATCGCCGCAGCGGGCGGAACTTCAACCCGGTGATGGCGATGGCGGCGAAGCTGACCATCGTGCAGGCGCAGAACATCGTCGAGCTCGGCGAGATCGAGGGCGAGCGCGTGGTGACGCCGGGCATCTTCGTCAACCGTGTCGTCAACGTGCGCCGCGGCGCGCCCTGGGCCTGAAGAGGAGCACACCCATGCAACCCTGGTCCCGCACCCAGATGGCAGGCCGCGTGGCGGTCGATATCCCTGAGGGCTGGTACTGCAACCTCGGGATCGGCATGCCGACCCTGATCGCCGACTACATCCCGCAAGGCCGCGAGGTGGTGCTGCACTCCGAGAACGGCATCCTCGGCATGGGCCCGGCGCCGGAGAAGGGGCAGGAGGATGCCTGGCTGATCAACGCGGGCAAGCAGCCGGTGACGCTGCATCCGGGCGGATCGTATTTCCACCATGCCGACAGCTTCGCGATGATCCGCGGCGGGCATATCGACCTTTGCGTGCTCGGCGCCTTCGAGGTGGCCTCCAACGGCGACATCGCGAACTGGGCGACGAGCGAGAACGACAGCGCGCCGGCCGTCGGCGGCGCGATGGACTTGGCGGCGGGCGCCAAGCGCGTCTGGGTGATGATGGAGCACACGACGAAGGACGGGCGGCCGAAGCTCGTCGAGCGGTGCTCCTATCCGCTGACGGCGATGCGGGCGGTGACGCGCGTCTATACCAACCTCGCCGTGCTGGACGTGACCGAGGCGGGCTTCGCCGTGCGCGACCTGGCGCCGGAGGTGACGATGGAGCACCTGCGCTCCGTCACGGCCGCGCCGCTGACGGACGCGCGCGAGGCAGTGGCGTGAGCATGGCGGCCGCGCTGCCCGCCTCGTTGCCCGTGGGCATGGCGCTGCACGAGATGCGGGAGGGCGGGGTGCTCGTCCTCACGCTCGACTACCCCGCGCGGCGCAACGCGCTGGCAACGCCCCTGCGCGACCGCATGGCGGACGTGCTGGAGGTGGCGGAGGGCGATGCCTCCGTCCGCTCCATCGTCGTGACGGGGGCGGCCGGTGTCTTCTGCTCGGGCGGCGACCTCTCCTCCATGGATGTGGCGGACGCGCTGGGCGGGAGGGAGCGGCTGCGGCGGGCGCACCGGGCCATCCGGCTGCTGGCGGCGGGCAGCAAGCCCGTGGTGGCGGCGGTGGAGGGCTGGTGCGTCGGCGCTGGCCTCTCGCTCGCCTGCGCCTGCGATCTCATCGTCGCGGCGGAGGACGCGCGCTTCATGGCGGGCTTCGGCAAGGTGGGGCTGATGGCCGATCTCGGCCTGCCCTTCACCCTGCCGGCGCGTGTGGGCGCGGGGCGCGCGCGGCGCATCCTGATGCTGCACGAGCAGATGACGGCGGCCGAGGCCGAGCGGATCGGCCTCGTGGACGACGTGGTGCACCGCGCCCAGGCCCTGCCCGTCGCGATGGAGCGGGCGCGCTTCCTGGCCGAGCAGGCGCCGGCGCCGATGGCGCTGACCAAGGCGATGCTCTCGGCCGGGCTGGACGCGGCGCTGGAGGTGGAGCGGCACTACCAGACGACGCTGTTCCTCTCGGCCGATCACCGCGAGGGACGGGCGGCGTTTTTGGAGAAGCGGCCGCCGCGGTTCGGCGGGGGGTGATCCGCGTTTTTGGCGGCGGCGCTGGTCATCCCAGGGAGGCGGCGCCTCCTCCTGGGGCCACCGGCGCAATCGGCAGCCCGCATTGCACAACCCCACGTCTCCGCGCTGAACTGCGCCACCCTTCCGCGGAGAGAGCATGACCGAGCACTGGCGCCTGACGGCGAGCGAGATCGCGGCGCGGGTTCGCGCGCGCGAGGTTTCGGCGGAGGAGGTGGCGCGCGACGCGCTGGCGCGGATTGAGGCCGCCAACCCCGCCATCAACGCCGTCGTGCAGTTCATGCCGGAGGAGGCGCTCGCTTCCGCCCGCGCGGTGGATGCCGCGATCGCCCGCGGGGAGGACCCGGGTCCGCTGGCCGGCGTGCCCGTCACCACCAAGGTGAACGTGGACCAGAAGGGCTTCGCCACCACCAACGGGCTGCGCATCCAGAAGGATCTGATCGCCCCCGACGACAACCCGGTGGTGGCCAACCTGCGGCGCGCGGGGGCGGTCTTCGTCGGGCGGACCAACACGCCGGCCTTCTCGCTGCACTGGTTCACGCGCAATTCCCTGCACGGGCACACGCGCAACCCGCGCAACCCCGCGCTGACGCCGGGCGGCTCCTCCGGCGGGGCTGCGGCAGCGGTTGCGGCGGGGATCGGGGCGATCGGGCAGGGGACGGATATCGGCGGCTCCGTGCGCTATCCGGCCTATGCCTGCGGCGTGCACGGGCTGCGGCCCACCATCGGGCGCGTGCCGGCCTGGAACCCAGCCGGCGTGGAGCGCGCGATCGGGGCGCAGCTGATGGCGGTTTCCGGGCCGATCGCGCGCAGCATCGCCGATATCCGCCTCTCGCTGCGCGCCATGGCGGCGCCGGACGCGCGCGACCCCTGGTGGGTGCCGGCGCCGCTGGAGGGACCGGCCTTTCCCAAGCGCGCCGCGCTCTGCGTGCGGCCAGAGGGGATGGCGACGACGCCCGAGGTGGAGGCCGCGCTGCGCGATGCCGGGCGGCGGCTGCAGGACGCGGGCTGGACGGTGGCCGAGACGCCGGTGCCGCCGCTGCGCGAGCCCGGGCGGATGCAGGCCATGCTCTGGCTGGCCGAGAGTCGGCGGGGGATGAAGCAGGCGCTGCTGCGGGAGGACGACCCGGACGCGAATTTCGTTTTCGCGCAGATGGAGCGGCTCTGCCCCGCGCCCGACTTCGACGCCTTCCAGGACGCCCTGCAGGCTCGGGCCGGGTTCTGCCGGCAGTGGAACCTGTTCCTCGAGCGCTATCCCGTCGCGATCATGCCCGTCTCGGCCGAGCCACCTTTCCCGGACCTGCTGGACCTCGAATCGCCCGAGGCCTTCGACCGGGTGATCGAGGCGCTGCTGACCCAGGTCGGGCTGCCGCTGATGAGCCTGCCGGGGCTGACGGTGACGACGGACCTCTCGGGCCCGGCGCCGCTCGGCGTGCAGCTCGTCGGTGGGCGCTACCGGGAGGACATCCTGCTGGAGGCCGGCGCGATCATCGAGGCGGCGGGGCCGGCGATCACGGTGGCGGATCCGGCCGGCGGCTGACGCGGCCAGACTTCGGCCGTCCCGCGGGCTGTGAATCACGGCGTCCCTCAACCCACGCCCCTTCGCCACGTTTGCACCCCCGCGGGCCGCAGGGCGCCGCGGCCCCATGGATCAAACGAGGAGAGAGAGCATGGACAGCGATCGCATCATCGGCGCCGGCAAGTCTGCTGCGGGCGACGTGCAGGAAGGCATCGGTAGCCTCATCGGCGACAGCCGCACCCAGGCGCAGGGCAAGCAGAACCAGGTGAAGGGCGAAGTGCAGAACCAGATCGGCCAGCTGGAGGACTACATCCGCGACCAGCCGCTGACCGCTGCCGCCATCGCCGTGGGCTTCGGCTGGCTGCTGGGGCGCCTGCGCATCATCTGATCAGCGTTTCGCCGGGGGGCCGGTGGAGAGGGCTCTGCCCTCTCCAGACCTCATCCGCCAAGGGCCTGAGGCCCTTGGAGCCCCATCCCGCTGTCGCGGAGCCTTCCTGAACGTGTCGTCGCCTCGGGTCCGCGAGCCGAGGCGCACCGGCCACCCAGTAATTTTGATCAGATAAAAGAAGATGATGGTGAGGGGTCCGGGGAGAGGAAGAATTCCTTCTTCCTCTCCCCGGCGCACCCGTTCAGGAACCTTCCCGCCGCTCGGCAACAACCGGCCGCAGCCTCCACCCTTCGCCGTGGCGCTCGACCTGCCCGAAGGAGGGTGGCGGGAAGTGGTAGGCCATCACGAGTGCGCCCTCTGCCGAGAGCCCTTCCAGCAGGGCGCGGCGGGTGGCGACGGCCTGGGCGGGGTTGGCGCAGAAGTTGGAGGTCAGTTCCGGCCGCGCGAGTTGCAACGTGACGTGCACCGCATCCGCAAGCACCACGAAGACGCCTGCTGCCGTTTCCAGCCGCGCTATCGCCTGTCCCGGCGAGTGGCCGGGGGCGGGGTGGAGGAGAAGACCGGGCGCGATGGTGCAGGGCGGATTGGCGGGCTCCACCAGGCCTGCCTCGATGACCGGGAGGATGCTGTCGGCATAGGCGCCATGCAGGGCCGGCGTCGCGGGATCGGCGGCCTGCCGGGCGGCGAGGTGGTCGAGTTCAACGCGCGGGATGACGTAGCGCGCGCGCGGGAAGCTCGGCACCCATCGCCCGTTCTCGCGGCGCGTGTTCCAGCCGACATGATCGGCGTGGAGATGGGTGTTCACGACGATGTCCACCCCGTCGGGCGCCACGCCGAGGGCGGCGAGGGTTTCGAGAAGGGGCGATTCCCGCCGGTGCCAGGCGGGGCGGGAGGGGCGCTCCTTGCCGGCGCCGATCCCGGCGTCGATCAGCGCCGTGAAATCCGGCGTGCGGATAAGGCAAAGATTGAAGGAGAGGCCGATCGTGCCCGCGGCGGGGTCCAGGTGACCCGGCGGCAGCAGGGGCGCGGCCTCGGCCAGTAGGGTGCTGTCCGCGCCGGCGAAGAGGGCGGGGAGCGGCCAGGTGACGGATTCGCCATCGGCGATGCGGGTGATCTCGGCAGCGCCCAGGCGGAGTGTCTCGGTATGCAGCAGGGAGCCGGCCATGGGTCATCCTTGCGCGGCGCGCGGCCGGGCGCCAGCCTGCCCGCCCGAGGTGGAGGGGATCTGGCGATGGCAATCGACCGGCGCGGGCTGGGGATGGCGGTGGCGGGCGCGGTGCTGGCGCGCCCGGCCCTGCTGAGCGCCCAGGGGGCAGCAGGGACGGTGCTGCCGATCGGCTTCGTCACCACGCTTTCCGGCCCGGCCGGCTATCTCGGCGAGGAGGTGCGGGCGGGTTTCGAGCTCGGCATCGCCGAGGGCGGCGACGCGCTGGGCGGGACCAGGGTGCGCCTGCTGGTGGAGGACGACGCGGCCCGCCCCGGCCAGGGCCAGCAGGCGGCGGAGCGGATGATGGGGGCGGAGCGCGCGCGGCTCTTCTCTGGTCTTGTCTTCAGCAACGTGGCGGGGACGGTGGTGCCAGCGGTGCTCGATGCCGGCGGGATCTTTGTCAGCGCGAATGCGGGCCCGGCGGATTTCGCGGGGCGCGAGTGCCACCGGAACTACTTCGTCGTCTCCTGGCTGACGGATTCGATGCAGGCGAGCGCGGGGGCGCTGGCGAGCGACCTCGGCTATCGCCGCGTCATGGTGCTGGCGCCGAACTTTATCACGGGGCGCGAGGCGATCGCGGGCTTTCGCCGGCTATTCAAAGGCGAGGTGGTGCGGGAGATCTACACGCGGCCGGATCAGGTGGACTTCTCGGCGGAGATGGCGATCATCCGGTCCGAGCGGCCGGACGCCGTCTATCAGTTCCACCCGGGCGGCACGGGCATCGCCTTCCTGCGGCAGTACCAGGGGGCGGGGCTGCTGGGCGCGGTGCCGATGGTGGTCTCCGAGCCCTCGATGGACCACCGGATCGTGGCGGCGCTGGGCGATGCGGCGCTGGGAATCGACGTGTCCGGGCACTGGAACGCGGACTTCCCGAACGAGGCCAACCGCCGCTTCGTGGCCGCCTATGCGGCGAAGCACGGGCGGATGCCTACCATGTACGCGGCGCAGGGCTTCGACACCGCGAACGCGATCGGCGCGGCGCTGCGGGCGACCGGCGGCTCAGTGGCCGATCCGGCGGCCTTCCGGGCGGCGATGCTGAAGGCCGACTTCGCCTCCGTGCGCGGGGAGTTCCGCTTCGGGCCGAATCAGCACCCGGTGCAGGCCTGGTGGGGGCTGAAGGTGGCGCCGGGGGCGGACGGCAAGCCGACGCTGGTGACGCAGCGGCGCATCCTCGACCCTTTGGGTGACGCCTTCGCCGACCGCTGCAAGCTCTAATCCCTCCGGAGAAGCCCGTGCTCACCGTCCATCACCTGAACAACTCCCGCTCCCAGCGCGTGCTCTGGTTGTTGGAGGAGCTGGGGCTTCCCTACGAGGTCCGGCGCTACGAGCGGGATGCCGCGACGCTGCTGGCGCCCGAGGCGCTGCGGGCGGTGCATCCGCTGGGCAAGGCGCCGGTGGTGACCGAAGGCGACCTCGTGGTGGCGGAGACCGGGGCCATCGTCGAGTACATTCTCGAACGCCACGGCACCGGCCGGCTTGAGCCAGAGCGGGGCGGGGCGGAGTGGTGGCGATTCCGCCACTGGATGCACCACGCGGAGGGATCGGCCATGCCGCCGCTGGTGATGACGCTGGTGCTGGGCCGCCTACCGGATGGGATGCCGCCGGCCGCGCAGTCGATGGCGCGAGGGATGATGGAAGGCGTGCAGAAAGGCTTCGTCGGGCCGAACCTGGAGCGGCTGAAAGCTTACTGGAACGAGGCGTTGGCGCCGACGGGCTGGTTCGCCGGGCCGGAGATGACGGCCGCGGACATCATGATGAGCTTCCCGCTGGAGGCGGCGTCCTCGCGCTCGCCGTTCGGGGAGGGGCAGCCTAACCCGGGTGCCTTCCTGGCGCGCATCCACGCGCGGCCCGCCTATCAGCGGGCGCTGGAGCGGGGTGGGCCCTACGCCTACGCCTGAGAAGCTTTGTTCCGGTCGGTTCCGGCCGGTGCGCCTCGTGTCGTGGAATCGAGGCGACTGCCCCTTCGGAAAGAGCTGCGCAAGCCAGACGGGGGCCCAAGGGCTTCAGGCCTGTGGCGGGCGCGGGACGAACCCTGCGCCTTCGCCCAGTGGTCCAGAGAGGGCGGAGCCCTCCCCAGGACAGTCGCGCCTCACCCCGGCAAACCGCCACCGGACTCGCGGATGAGGCACCACCCGCCGGCTCCCTCACCGGGCGCGCACCCCTCCCAGAAGCCCTCCCGGCAGGAGCGGTTTCCCTGGGTTTGCCATCGCGCCGAGGCGAGGCAGTCGCGCCAATTGGCGGCGCTCGCGGCCGGTCCTTCGAGGTAGAGGGTTTCGAGCCAGGCGAGGCCGAGCGCCTCGGCCAGCGGCAGGGCTTCCGTCACCCAGGGCCATTTCGCGGGCAGGGCGGGACGTGCCACCGCGATGGCCCCGCGCGAGACGGCGCGGCGATAGCCTTTCAGGAAGTGGGATTCAAGGCGCACGCCGAGCGCGCCGGCTCCCATTCCGGTGCGGGTCCCGATCAGCGCCTCCACGACCGTCATGTCGCAGCCCGAGGGCAGGATGAGGTCGGTGGGGAAGGCCAGGGTCGTGCCGGGGAAGGTACCGGCGCGGGCGAAGAGGTCGATCTCGAAGAAGTAGCCGAGCACGCGCATGCGGGCCATGGTCGCGCGGATGCTTGCCGCCTCCCTGCGGGGCGGGATGGCCGCCCAGCCCCGCAGCAGCGCGGCCCAGGTGGTGGCGGCGGCCGGGTAGTCGGCGTCGGAGGCAGCCCAGTGGCGCTCGAGATCGGCCGGCAGGCCCCGGCCGCCATCCTCCCGCGCCTGGGCGATCACGCGCCCGATCACCTCCTCCACCCCCGCCGCACCCCAGGAGACGACATGAGCGAGGCGGTGCGGCCCTGGCGCTGCGTCGAGCAGCGCCTGGAGGAGGTAGCCCACGCCCTGCGCCACCAGACCGCCCTGGCTCTGGCCGGTCAGCACCACCTCGCCGCCCGCTGGGTCGCGGGCATAGGCGGCGGCATCGGCGATCATCCGCAGCGCGGCGGTGGAGGTGAACTGTGCCCGCCCGAAGGTGAGGCCCGATCCCCAGCTCCGGAAGTCCCGGTGCTCGAAGACATGGGTGCCGGCGATGGCCAGGATGCGGTGCGGGGCCAGGCCGCTCTCCGGCCGCGCCTCGAAGACCGCCGCCGCGAAGCCGCTGAATTCGTCGCCGTAGAGGCGCAGGAGGCGGTAGGCGCGAAGCTGCGCCGCGCTTGAGGCGTCCAGCACCGGCCGTCCGTCCGCCGGCAGGCGGATGTCGTAGGCGATGTCGGCCGCCAGCACCGTCGCCTCGTCCAGCCGCCAGAGCGGGTGGATGCGGGAGCGGGGGTCCTCCAGCACCTCCGCGGCGCTGCGTCCGGGGGGATAGATCGTGGCCGGATTGCCCTCGGGCAGGCGCAGGTTCCGCACCTCGCCGAGCCGCAGCCCGAGCCGCAGCTCGTGGTCCCGCAGCCCGCCGCGAAGGGCATGGTGGGAGAGGATGTCGCGCGCGAAGGGCAGCAGCCCGGAGATCGACAGCTCAATGGGGCGGGTCTCGGCCGCCGGGCCCGCGAGGGCGGCCTCGCAGCGCGCGGCATCAGGCGGCGCGGCCAGGGCAGCACGGAAGGGGGCCGCACCGAGGAAGGCGATGGCCAGGAGCAGCGCGGCCGCCCGTTGC
Organism: Roseomonas sp. KE2513; assembly: GCF_016107305.1. Lineage (GTDB taxonomy): Bacteria > Pseudomonadota > Alphaproteobacteria > Acetobacterales > Acetobacteraceae > Roseomonas. The sequence goes on along the minus strand of NZ_RCVR01000009.1, from coordinate 182,845 downwards.
CACAAGGGGGAGGGGGACAGCATGCAGGGGCTCCGGGCGGGCAGGGTTGCACAGGGCGCCGCCTCCCCCTAGCCGCCCTCCCGCCCCATGCCCAGCCGCCCCGCTTCCCGCGCGCTTGGTCCCCGCTGGGCGGGTGCGGCATGGTGCGTTCCATGGAACGCCCCGCTCTGCCTTCAGCCCCCTCCGCCCGGCTCCAGCGCGCGGCGCGAGTGGCTCTCCTCCTCGGGCTGGTGCTGCTCGGCGGCTGGATCATCCGGGGCTTCCTTCCCGCGCTTGGCTGGGCGGTGGTCCTCGCGATCGCCACTTGGCCACTCGTTCAGCGCCTGCAGGCGCGAGGGGCGGCGCCCTCCGGCGTGCTGATCCCGGCCCTCGCGACAGCGGCGCTGGCCCTCGTCTTCCTCCTGCCCCTCGGCCTCGTCGCGGTGGAGTTGGGAGAGGAAGCGCGCGCCGCCCTGCACTGGCTGGCGGCGGCGCGGGCGCACGGCGCCACCCTGCCCGCCTGGGTTCCCACCCTTCCCCTTATCGGGCCGCAAGCCGCGGAATGGTGGACGCAGGCGCTTTCGGCGCCGGGGGCTGCGGCAGGTTTTCTCCACCGGCTGAGCCAGGGGGAACTGATCGGCCTCGGCCGCAGCTTCGGGGGGGCGCTGGCCCACCGCGCCGTGCTCTTCGGCTTCACCCTCCTCGCCCTCTTCTTCCTCTTCCGCGACGGCGAGGCCCTGGCGGCCCAGGTGCAGCGCGTGGCGGACCGCCTGCTGGGCCCAGGCTGCGAGCGGCTCGGGCGGCAGGCGGTGGCCTCGATCCGCGGCACGGTCAGCGGCCTCGTGCTGGTGGGCCTGGCGGAGGGCGTGCTGCTCGGCATTGCCTATGGCGTGGCGGGCGTCCCCCATCCCGTGATGTTCGCGGCGCTGACGGCGGTCGCGGCCATGGTGCCCTTTGCCGCCCCCCTCGTCTTCGGCGCGGCGGCGCTGGTCCTCCTTTCCGCGGGCGCCCTGGCGGCGGCGGTCAGCGTCTTCGTCTTCGGCATGGTCGTGCTGTTCCTGGCCGACCACCTGGTGCGCCCGGCGCTCATCGGCGGTGCGACTCGACTGCCCTTCCTCTGGGTCCTGCTCGGCATCCTTGGCGGGGTGGAGAGCCTCGGGCTCCTCGGCCTCTTCCTCGGCCCGGCCGTCATGGCTGTGCTGGTCATGCTCTGGCGGGACGCCGCCGGCACGGAGTCCCCGCCCGCCTGAAATTTTTTCGCGACCTGCCAGGGCACAGCCGGCGGGTTCCGCGTGGGGCGACCGCCCGAAGCTGTTCAACGATGGTGGAACCGGACCGGCCAACCGCGGGCAAGGTCAGCCGTTTACGCCCGGATCTTCGGAGCACCGTGGAGGATGTATTTCCGGAACATGCGGGTTCGATTATCAGGAGGTTCGTGTCTCGAAAGAGGAGATTTTGCTGCGCCGCGGAGAAAAACCGACTGGATTCTCAACGAATCGTGCTGATAACAAAACTTATCCTATGTCGTTGTTGTTCCGCATCCCGTTCCTAGCTTCCCCTGGAGGCTGAGTGAAACATTGGTGAAACGCCCAGCCCAGATAAGGAAAAAGCTGTGCCTGGATGGAGGCGAGCAGGCATCGATCTACTCTCCGCGGCCGGCCGGCGCCTGCGGCACGGGGGGCGCCGCCCGCCCGGCAATGGCAACGGCGCCGATGCCGTTCCGGCCGTCGTTGTCGCGCCGGTCGCGGCGGCCTCCACGGTACCGGCCGCACCCACCGTTTCGGACAGCACTCGGGCCGACCGCTTCGCCGCGCTGCTCTCCGGCATGACGGACGGCGTCATGATGATGGATGCCGATCTCCACCTGCTGGAGTGGAACGCGCGCTTCCCCGACTGCACGGGCGTCCCGCCGGAGCAGTTGCATGTCGGCATGTCGCTGGAGGAGATCCTGCGCGCCCAGGCCAAAGCCGGCGAGTTCGGCGAGGTGGACATCGAAGCCGAGGTCGCCCGCCGGCTGGAGCAGATCCGCCGCGGCCTCAGCCTCGGCACCATCGAGCGGCGGCGGCCCAACGGGCAGGTGCTGGAGCTCCGGCGCAACCGCCTGCCGGATGGCGGCTACGTCACGCTCTACACCGACATCACCGCGCGCCGGCAGGCCGAGGACCAGCTCCACCAGACGCAGAAGATGGAGGCGGTCGGCCACCTCACGGGCGGCGTGGCGCACGACTTCAACAACCTGCTGATGGTCATCCTCGGCAACCTCGACCGGGCGGAGCGCTCCATCAAGGAGCTCGACCTCGACCGCGCCGGGCGCAGCATCGAGCAGGCGCGCAGCGGGGCCAAGCGCGCCGCCCTCCTCACCCAGCGCCTCCTCGCCTTCTCCCGCCAACAGCTGCGCGAGCCGCGGCCGGTGGACCCGAACGCCATCGTCCTCGGCATGGCCGACCTCATCCGCCAGTCCTCCGCCAGCGCCCTTGGCGTGGACTTCGCCCTCGTCGACTGCCCCTGGATCGTGCTCGCCGATCCCAACCAGTTCGAGATCGCGCTGCTCAACCTCGTGATCAACGCGCGCGACGCCATGGCCGAGGGCGGCTCCGTCCGGATCGAGACCGCGCGGGCGACGCGCGGCGATCCCGGCGTGCCGGACCCGCTGCCGATCGCCGGGCAGGAGTTCATGCGGATCACGGTGCGCGACACCGGCAGCGGCATGTCGCCCGAGGTGGTAGCCCGCGCCTTCGAGCCCTTCTTCACCACCAAGCCCGCGGGCAAGGGAACGGGCCTCGGCCTCTATCAGGTGATCGAGTTCGCAACCCATGCCGGCGGCCATGTGGCGATCGACAGCCATCCCGGCACCGGCACCGCCGTCACGATCATCCTTCCCCGCCTCCAGGTCAGCGAAAAGGCCGGCACGTCCGTGGTGCAGGTCTCGGACCCCTGCATCGGCCACGGCGAGACGGTCCTGGTGGTGGAGGACCAACCGGAAATCCTCGCCTGCACGGCCGAGGGGCTCCAGTCGCTCGGCTACCACGTCATCGGGGCGAAGGACGCCTCCGGCGCGCTTACCGCGCTCGAGAACAATCCCGGCGTGGCGCTGCTGTTCACGGATACGGGCCTCGCGGGCATCTCGGGCCACCAGCTGACGGAGGAGGTGGCCCGCCGCTGGCCAAGCCTGCCTATCCTTGCGACCTCCGGCGGACCGGCCGCCCTGAGCCCGGAGGAGGGCGCGCCCTCGCGCGAACTCGCCCTCATCGAGAAACCCTACGTCGTGCCGAGACTCGCCGAGGCAATCCGCGCCATCCTGGACGCGCGCCTGGCCGTGCCAGGCGCGGACCGGCCGGACACGCCCGCCGCCCCTGGCACCTGACCGGCCGCGCCCGCGGGCAACGGCCACGCCTCGCGCCCGTTCGTCCCCCGTGCCGAGCTCGGCGCCCGGGAGGAACGATGGAGCGACTGGACGCCTTCGCGCGCGAAGGGAAGGAGCCGCTGACCTCGGCCCTCCTCATCAAGGACAACACCCTGGTCTCGGAACTCCAGGCGCGTCTCTCGGCCGCAGGCCTGCTCGACCCGCCGGAGGACGGCTTCCTCGGACCGGCCACCCAGTGGGCGCTGATGGAATTCTGCCGCCTCTCGGGCCTCGACTACGAGGGCGCGCTCTCGCCCGACGCGGCGCGCGCCCTCCTCGCCGCGCCCGAGGTCCTGCCGCTGCATCCCGGCCCCGACCTCGCTGGCCGGATCGCCGCCGCCCTTCTCCGCCGCGGCGACTGGATCTGCCGCCACCCGGACTGCACTAATATCATCTACGTCGAAGGGCTCGACACGCAGGGCCGCCGCACCCCGCGCCGCCCTGACCACTTCGACGACCTGCGCCTGCTGCTGCGCGTCGCCCCCGGCGGCCGCCCGGAGATCGCCGGCGCCTGGACCGCCACCACCGCCCCCGGCCGCCCCGCCGTCGAGGAACCCGCCGAACCCGCCGGGGCCCCGCGGCTGCGCCACGGCCAGCATCGCGCCTGGGTCGTCGGCCGCACCGCCATCGGGACGCCCCAGGAACAGGAAGCCCTGGTGCAACTGACACCCCTGCCCGTGACCCGCGACGCCAACCGCGACTTCCACCGCGCGGACGACCCGGAGGGCGAGGAGTTGCTCATTATCGACCAGCACGGCGGCCTCGGCGCGCCGCAGGACGAAGTGGGCGGCGCCGGCGCCGGTTGCCTTGTTGGTCGCGAACAGGACGGGCACCGCGCCTTCATGGCCGCCTTGCGCGCGGACCCGCGCTGGATAGTCAACAACGCCCATGTTTTCACGACGTCGGTCCTGGGGGCAGACGAAGTTTTGGGGTGAGGCACGGCCCCTCTGGAGAGGGCTCCGCCCTCTCCAGACCTCACCCGCCAAGGGCCTGAGGCCCTTGGATCCCCGCTTGGCTGCCGCGGATGCGATGATTGGAGCGGTTCTTTCCCTGTGCCCTTCCTGGGCGTGCAGTCGCCTCGGGTCTAGGACCCGAGGCGCACCGGCCGCAAAGCATTTCACACAGGTAGAAAAAGATGAGTGGGGGGCTCGGGGGAGAGAATCCTTTCTCTCCCCTGAAGTAGCCCGCGCCGTCAGATCAGAACAACCGCAGCAGCCGGTCGATATAATCCAGCTCAGCCGTCGGCCGTTCCCGTTCCGCGTGGCGCCGCCGCAGTTCCTCCTGCAGCCGCCGGGTGCGGAGCATTTCCGCCTCTTCCGGCACACGGGTATCGCCGCCCTCCTCTGAGGTTCCGGTTCCTTCCCGCAGGCGCCGGCCCAGCGGGTCGCGTCCTTCGCCGTTCTGGGCCATCTGGTCCTGGCCCTCGCCGCCGCGCTCGGAGCCGTCCGCCATGGCGTCGCCCTGGCCTTCTCCTTCGCCCTCGCCTTCTTCCTCGCCGGGCTGGGGGCGGTCGGGGCGGCCGAACTGACGTTGCATGCGCTGCGCCATCTGCCGCCCGCCCTCGGAGAGCTCGCGGATCGCCCGTTCCTGGTGCGGGCGCGGGTCGGCGCCGCTGCCCAGGGCCTCGGCGCTGTCGCGCATCGCCTGGTCGGCGCGGCCAAGGGGGGCAGGCACTTCCCCGGTCAGGTCGCCCTGCTGCTGCATCAGCTCGCCGAGCGCGCGGCGGAGCGCCCGCTGCACCCGGGCATCCGCCGTCGTCTCGGGCGGCGTTGGCTGCGCCTGGGGCTCGGGTGGCAGGCCGCGGTTCCAGGGATAGGACTGGCGGCGCTCCCGCTCGCGCCGTGCGGACTCGGCCTCGCTGCGGCGGTGGGCGCCATCGAGCAGGCCGGACTCGCGGCGCACCATGTCCTGGATCACGCCCATCTGCTGCTGCCCGCGCTCGCGCCGCTGTCGGCGCTCCTCGCGCCGGTTCTCGGCCATCTGGCCGTTCTCGAGGTCCTCCAGCATCTTCTCGAGTTCGGCCAGCTCGCGCTCGGCGTCCTCGGGGCGGTCCTCGCGGTTCTGCTCTCGCATGCGGTCGGTGCGGCGCTCGGCCTCGCGGCGCTCCTGCGGGCGCGCCTGGGGCGGGGGGGCCTCGGGCGGCGTTTCGCCGCTGTCGCGCTGGATCCGCTCCGCCAGGGCGTCGAGGTGCCGCCGCACGGCGTCGCGCAGCTCCTGGATGCGGCGGTCCGTCTCCGTCCGGGCGGCGTCGCGCTGGGCTTCGCGCTGCTGCTGCTCCTGGTTGGCGGCAGTCTGGTTGTTCTCGCCGGGAGGCTGGGCCTGATCGGCCTCGCGCGGCGGCGGCTCCCCGTTCTGACGGGCCTCTTGCTCGCGGCGCTGCTCGGCCTCCTGGCGGTCCGCCTCGCGCTGTCGCTCCTCGGCGCGCTCGCGCTCCTGCTGCTGGCGCTCGCGCAGGGCCTCGCGCAGGCGCTCCCGCGTTTCGGCCAGGGCTCGGGCGGTGCGGTCGGCGCGGCCCTCCTCGAGGGCGAGGGCGGTCTCCCACATCGTCTGCTGCACCTCGCCCACCGCCTCCGGGCGCGTATCGCTCTCCAGCCGCGTGCGGGCGGAGCGGAGCGCGAGGGCGGTCGCGGTGTCGTTTTCGAAGGCATCGGGCTGGCCCGCCAGCCGCTCCAGCCCCTCCATCGCCGGCCGCCGCTGGCTGGGATCGAGCGAGAGGCCCTTGCGCAGCAGGATCAGCCCGCGCGCGATCGGGTGGTTGAAGGTCCGCTCCGGCAGGGTCAGCGCTGCCTCATCGGAACGACCCTCCTGCCCCGCGCCGTCCCGCGCCAGCAGGGACACGCGCACCGGCAGCCCTGCCCAGGGATGGGCGGAAAGGTCGGGCTGCGCCACCCCGCGCGGCGCCTTGGGCTGGCCCGGCGGCAGCGGCAGGTCGATGACCAGCGGCGGCGCGTCGGGACGCGCGGCGAGGCGGAGTTCGGCCGCCGCGCTCGCAACGCCCCAGTCATCCTCGGCGCGCCAGGGCAGGCGCGTGCCAAGCCCCCGCACGGCCTGGGCCGGCGGCTCGGCGAAAGCGATGCGCGGCGGGGCGTCGGCCTGCACGGCGAGCGACCAGGCGGCCACGTCTCGCCCGCCCTGCCGCACGGCGAGCTGCCCCCCGGCATCGAGCACCATCTCCGCGCTGTGGCTCCCGGGGCCGAGCGCCTGGAAGGCGGCCGCGGGCGAGCCGTCCCGCAGCAGCTCCGGCGCGCCGCTGCCGCCCGAGAGCGCCACCCGCAGCCGGCTGCCCGCCGGCGCCGTCACGCTCCCGCCCGCAGGATCGAGGAAGACCGGCGCCGCGCCCGTATAGGCCGGCGGCGTCACCCAGGCTTCAAGCTGCGCGGACAGACCCGGCACGGCCGGTGCCGCCGCCGGCCAGAGGGCACGACGCAGCCGCTCCGGCGCCTCCGCCCCCGCGGCGACGAGGGAGGCCACCAGCGCGACCGCGAGCCCCGCCCGCAGCGCGCGCGGATCGCGCGCCGGCAGCCCCGGCCGCGGCACCCCGGCCCGCAGCGCGCGGATCCGCGCTGCCTCCCGCGCCTGGTGCAGGCGCCACAGCGCGAGCGAGGTGGCATCGCCCCCCGCTGGCCGGTCGTGCAGCGCGGCGAGCGGCCGGTGCGGCAGGCCGGAGGCGCGCTCCAGCCGCCGGTCCGCCGCGGGCTCGTCCGGAAGGGAGAGGCCGCGCAGTCCGTGCAGCACCGCCACCACCAGCGCCCCGGTGAGCACTCCCAGCAGCAGGAGGTGCGGCAGCGGGTGCAGAAGCAGGAACACGCCCGAGAGGGCGAGGACGAGAAAGACCCCAAGCACCCCCAGCACCGGCCAGAGCCGTGGCCAAAGGGCTTCCCAGAACAGCGCCGCCCGGGCCCTGGCGCGCAGCCGGCCGAGCCGGCGCAGCGCCGGCCCGCGTGCCGCCGCGCCGGGCCCGGGACCCGTCACGCGGCGGCCTCGAGCGGGGCCCCGAGCCAGTCCGGCACCACCTGCCCGGCCAGCAGCGCCTCGTGCGACTGCCGCGGCCGCGTCACCGCCCAGCGGTGCCCGTCCACCATCACCTCCGCCGCCAGCGGGCGCGCGTTGTAGGTGGAGGACATGGTGGCCCCGTAGGCCCCGGCATCGAGGAAGGCGACCAGGGCGCCGGGCGGCAGGTCCGGCAAGGGGCGGCCGCGCGCGAAGGTGTCACCGGTCTCGCAGACCGGCCCCACCACGTCGGCCGGGGAGAGCGGCGCGTGCAGGGCATTCGGCGCCAGTGGCAGGATGCCGTGCCAAGCCTCGTACATGGCCGGGCGGACAAGGTCGTTCATCGCGGCGTCCAGCACCACGAAGCGCCGGTTCTGCCCGCGTTTCTGCAGCACGACGGAGGCCAGCAGCACCCCGGCCGGGCCCGCGATCCAGCGCCCCGGCTCCAGCATCACAGGCAGGCCGAGCGGCCCGAGCGTCGTCCCGATCGCGCCCGCCAAGGCGGCGGGGGGCGGCGCGATCTCGTCGCGATAGGGAATGCCGAGGCCGCCGCCGCAATCCAGCCGCTCGATCGGCAGCCCGCGCGCGAGGAGCGCCCGCGCGAGATCGGCGACGCGCGCATAGGCGGCACGATAGGCTGCCATCCCCTCGGTGATCTGGCTGCCGATATGCACGGCGAGGCCGGTGGGGCGGATCCCTGGCATCGCGGCCATACGGGCATAAAGGGCGGCCGCATCCCCATAGGCGATGCCGAACTTGTTCTCGGCCAGTCCTGTCGAGATCTTCGCGTGGGTGCGGGCGTCCACGTCGGGGTTGATGCGGAGGGAAACCGGCGCCTCGCGCCCCGTCGCGGAGGCCACCTCGGCGATGCGCTCCACCTCCTCCGCACTCTCGGCATTGATCTGGAGGATGCCCTCCTCCAGCGCGAGGGCGATCTCCCGGTGCGTCTTGCCGACGCCGGAGAAGACGATGCGCGAGGCCGGGATGCCGGCGGCGCGGGCCGCGCGCAACTCGCCCTCGCTCACCACGTCGGCTCCTGCGCCCTCGTCACCGAGGACGCGCAGCACGGCGAGGCTGTCATTCGCCTTCGCCGCGAAATGGATGGAGGCCGTGAGCCCCGCGTCCCGCAGCGCGTCCCGCAGGGCCGCGTGGCGGCGGCGGAGGGTGGCGGCGGAATAGACCCAGGTCGGCGTGCCGACCTCTCGGGCGATGTTCACGAGCGGCACGTCGTCCATCACCAACCCGTCCAGCACATGGGCGCGCAGATGCGGCCGTTGGGCGAGCAGGTCGGCGAAGTCGGGATCGGGCGTGTCGTGCGGGGAAGCGAGTGGGGAAGCCATCCCTCTATTTTGGGGACGGCAGGGCGACTCGGGAAGCGTTACTTGCCGGGCCTTTTCCGTGCCCCAGGCCGGCTCCCGCCGCCTAGCCGTGGCTGTGGGCTGCCCGCAACCGGTTGCGCCCTTCTGCCCGAACGATCGGTGAACGCAATCGATACGGTCTTGAACATAACTTTCGGTAGAGAAATGATACGAAACCGCTACTAAGAAGGTGGTGGGACGACCAGGACGGGACCAGCGCCATGTGGCTCGGAAGGATCTTCGGTGGCAAGGCCAGGCGGGCCGCCCCTCCCGCCGCCTATGCCGAGGCGCAGGTCCCCTCCCACCGCCGGGGCTTCGCCGAAAACCTCTCCGGCCGCGCCTTCGGCCATGATCCCGTCGACGAGTTCGGCCCCGCCCCACGCTTCCCTTTCCGCGGCGACGCCGCCCCGGGGGCGGCCATCCCGGCCGAGGCCCCCCGGCCTCGCGGCAGGCCCCGCCGCGAGCGGGACGCCGGCCCGCCCGCCATCGTGCCCGAGGGCACCGCACCCTTCCCCGGCACGCCCATCCCGGGCACCCCTTTCCCCAGCACCGGCCCCCAGGGCCATCGCGGCCGGATGCGCGTGAAGCTCCTTGAGCGCGGGCCGGACGCCCTGGCCGACTACGAACTGCTGGAGATGCTTCTCTTCTTCGCCTTCAAGACCGGCGACACGAAGCCGCTCGCGAAGTCCCTCATCAATCACTACGGCAGCTTCGCCGCCGTCCTCGCCGCCCCGCAGGCGGAGCTGATGGCCACGCGCGGCCTCGGCGAGCACAGCGTTGCCGCCCTCAAGCTCGTCCAGGCCTCCGCGCTGCGCCTCGCAAAAGCCGAGGTGATGGAGATGCCTGTCCTGAACAACTGGGACCGGCTGATCACCTATCTCAACGCCGCCCTCTCGCGCGAGAAGATCGAGCAGTTCCGCATCCTCTTCCTCGACAGCAAGAACCGCCTCATCGCGGACGAGGCGCAGGCGAAGGGCACGGTGAACCACACGCCCGTCTACCCGCGCGAGGTCATCCGCCGCGCGCTCGAACTGCACGCGACCGCCCTCATCCTCGTGCACAACCATCCCAGCGGCGACCCGACGCCGAGCCGCGCCGACATCGACATGACGAAGGAAATCCGCACCGCCGGCGAGGTCTTCTCCGTCGTGGTCCACGACCACCTCATTATCGGCAAGGGCCGCCATCTCTCCTTCCGGCGCGAAGGGCTGCTTTAGGCGGGTTCCGCGCAGCGGCAGCCAGAGAGGGCTCTGCCCTCTTCAGACGTCCGAGGCAGTGCCTCGGACCTCGCCAAGGGCCTGAGACCCTTGGATCCCCATCTGGCTTCGCGGATGCGGTGATCGAGAGCCGGTTCCCTCTTGGTGCCCTTCCTAAGCGTGCTTTCGCCTCGGGTCAGCGACCCGAGGTGCACCGGCCGTAAGGCATTCCCAACTCGAAGAAAAAGATGATGGTGAGGGGGGCGGGGAGAGGAAGAATTCCTTCTTCCTCTCCCCGGAATCACCGCTTCAGGCAGGGGTGAACACAGGAAGCGGCTGTCCGCCTTCGGTTTCGATGAAGGTCAGCCGCAAGGCTTGCCCAATGCGGAGCGCCGCGAAGTCGCAGTCCACGATGTTAGTGAGGACGCGCGGTCCTTCCTCGAGTTCGGCGTAGGCGACGACGTAAGGGGTTTTCGCGCGCGTGATGCTGAAGGTGTAGAGCGTGGCGCGGCCGCTGGCGGGAACGAGTTCGACCGTGCCCTCGTCGTCGAAGGGGCAGACAGGACGGGGCGGGTAGTGGACCCGGCCGGTCTGCGTGTTACGGCCGATCAGGAGCTGGCCGTTCCGCGCCCCTTCCCAGAAGGCGCGAGTGGAGGGGTCGGGCGTGGGGCTGGGCGGAATGCGGGCCTCGCTCATGGGGTTCACTCCCGTTCCAGGATGAGGGTGGCGCTGCCGTGGCGGGTGCCGATGGTGCCGCCGGTGCCGTGGGCGAGGGCCAGGGCGCAGTTGGGCACCTGCACGGCGGGGTGCGCCTCCCCGCGAAGTTGGCGGACGGCCTCGATCACCTTCGTCATGCCGCCGCGGTTGGCGGGGTGGTTGTTGCAGAGGCCGCCGCCATCCGTATTGAAGGGCAGCCTGCCGACGCCGGAGATGAGGTTGCCGTCGGCGACGAAGCGGCCGCCCTGCCCCTTCTCGCAGAAGCCGAGGTCTTCCAGTTGGAGGAGCACGGTGATGGTGAAGCTGTCGTAGATGCTGGCGTACTGGATATCGGCTGGTGTCACGCCGGCTTCCTCGAAGGCGCGGGGGCCGGAGAAGCGGGCGCCGGTGTAGGTGAGGTCGAGCTGGCCGCCCATCTGGTGCTTCACCGCCTCCCCCGCGCCGCGGAGGGTGACGACGGGGCGGGCGAGGGAGCGCGCGATCTCCGGCCGCGTGACGACGAGGGCGCCGCCGCCGTCGCTGATGACGCAGCAGTCCAGCCGGTGCAGCGGGTCGGCCACGAGGGGGGAGTTCACCACCTCCTCCACGGTCACGACCTTGCGGAGCATGGCGTGCTCGTTGTGCTGGGCGTGGTGGGAGGCGGCGACCTTGATCCAGGCGAGCTGCTCGGAGGTTGTTCCGTACTCGTGCATGTGGCGCTGGGCGCAGAGGGCGTAGAGGTTCGCGACGGTGATGCCATAGGGGTACTCGAACTGCACGTCCGGCTGCGCCGGGCTGCCGGCGCGCGGCGTGGTGCCGGTGGCCACGCCTTCCGAGCGCGGTCGGCCCGCGAGGGTGATGAGGGCGATGTTGCAGCGGCCCAGCGCGATGGCTTCCGCGGCATGGGCGACGTGCAGGAGGTAGGAGCTGCCGCCGATGTCGGTGCTGTCCAGGTGGCGCAGGCGGTTGAGGCCGAGGTAGTCGGCCATGCTCAGCGGGCCCATGCCGGGGGCGTCGCCGGCGCAGAAATAGCCGTCCACGTCGGCGCGGGTGAGGCCGGCGTCACGCAGGGCGCCGATTGCGACCTCCGCGTGCAACTGGGCGGTGCTCTTGTCCTCGGCCTTTCGCGTCGGGTGCTCGTAGGCGCCCGCGATGCAGGCCACTCCTCTCAGGCTCAAGCGCGCTTCTCCTCCTTGGCGTTCGCGAGGCAGACTGGCCGCGGCACGGCTGGCGGCACAAGCCCGCGGCGCGGATCAGGGGAAGGGAAGCGATGGGTTTTGGCGATCCGGTAGAGGCCAGCCTCTTCGACCTCACGGGACAGGTGGCGCTTGTGACCGGCGGCTCGCGCGGGATCGGGCGGGCGATCGCGCTTCGCATGGCCCAGCATGGGGCGCGCGTGGTCGTCTCCTCGCGCAAGGTCGAGGCCTGCCAGACGGTGGTGGAGGAGATCCTGGCGGCCGGCGGGGAAGCCGTCGCCCAGGCCTGCAACATCGGCCGCAAGGAGGATCTGGGCGCGCTGGTGGAGGCGGCGCTGTCGCGCTGGGGGCGGATCGACGCGGCCGTGTGCAACGCGGCGGTGAACCCGCATTTCGGCCCCTCCGCCACGCTGCCGGACGAGGCCTTCGACAAGATCATGGGATCGAACGTGCGCTCCAACTTCTGGCTCGCGAACATGGTGGCGCCGGGGATGGCGGAGCGCGGTGGCGGAAGCATCATCGTCGTCTCCTCCATCGCGGGGCTGCGCGGCTCACCGGTGCTCGGCGCCTACGGGATCTCGAAGGCGGCGGACATGCAGCTCGTGCGGAACCTCGCGGTGGAGTGGGGGCCACGGAACATCCGCGCCAATTGCATCGCGCCCGGGCTGGTGCGGACCGATTTCGCGCGGGCGCTGTGGGAGGATCCGGCAATCCTGCGCAAGCGCACGCGGGACACGCCGCTCCAGCGCATTGGCGAGCCCGACGAGATCGCGGGGGCGGCGGTGTTCCTTGCCTCGGCGGCGGGACGGTTCATGACGGGGCAGACCATCGTGATCGACGGCGGCGTGCTCGCCGGATCGCCCTCGGTTGGGGAGGAGTAGAGAGTTTCACGGACCTGAACTGCCGAAGCCGACATAATCCGCAGCCCATCTGCGTGGCTTCGACCCCATGCCGGGGGGCCACCCCCGTTGCTCTAGAGCCGCCCCAAACAGGGCCGCCGATGGTTTACTCGACCACCGGGCGACATTCTACGGACCAGTTCGCCCGCCCGCTTCCGCCCTGTGGCCGGATCTGCGAACGTGACGGATCCTCACAGATCCGGTCCAATGCTCCACGTCGTGCACCTCCTGAGTGGCCTGGAAATCGGCGGCAAGGAACGTGCGGCCCTGCGGCTGGCGAGACAAGGAAACCGCGTAGGCCAGCGTCACGCACTCGTCCTGTTCGACACCCCGTTCCGGTCATCCGAGGTCGACTTCGAGCCCGGCGATGTACCGGCACGCTTCCTCAAGCGGGGAAACGGGCTGGACTTCCGGTTTGCAGGCCGGCTCGCTCACCTTCTACGCGATATGTCGGCCGACGTCGTGCACGCGCACAACGACACGGCCCTCTTCTATGCGGTTCTCGCCTCCACGCTCCGCATCCCGAGGAGGCCACGAGTCGTCGCGACGTTCCATACCTGGCCGACCCATAATTCACGAGGCGCACGTGCTCTGACGCGACTGGCGGCCCACGCTGCAACGACAGTTGCCGTCTCGGAGGAGTTATCGCAGCGCCTCATCGGCACTGGCTGGCTCAGCACTTGCCGGACAATCTGGAACGGTGTCGAACTTGACCGCTATTCCCCGCATGGGCCCGCTGGAAACTGGCGTCGAAGTTTAGGGCTGGGTGACGCGAGCGTTCTCGTGGGCCACGTGGCGCGCTTTGATCCTATCAAGAGGCATGCCGACCTGATCCGGGCGGCGTCGCTGCTTCGTGACCGGGTCCCGGAGGTCGCCTTCGTGCTGGTGGGACAGGGCGCACTCAAGGAAGAAATCCGGCGCCAGGCCCGAGATCTGCCCAATGTGCGATTTGTTCGGGAGACCCCTGACATTCCGGCCCTGCTGCGCAGCCTGGATCTTTTCGTCCTCTGCTCCTCGCACGAGGCCGCCCCCCTGGCACTGCTCGAGGCCATGGCCTGCGGTATCCCGCCGATCATCACGGATGTCGGCGGGATGCCGCACATCGTAGGTTACGGAGCAGCCGGCCTGGTGGTGCCTCCGCTGCGGCCAGACGCCATCGCCGGGGCGATTGAGCGCCTGGCTCGCGATCCTCAGATGCGGGCCGGCATCGGGGCTGCGGCGTGCGCTCAGGCGGCGCGCTTCTCCTTCGAGGCGGAGTGGTCGGCCTACTCAGCGCTCTACGCTGGTGCCCGCCCCGCTACGACGGGGGATGCGGCGTGAGGCCGCCGTAGCGTATCCGGCTCTGAAGGTGCTTCTGGATCCGCCCGTCGCGTTCGCAGTGACAATTCGGGCAGTTGAGCTGAAAGGCGTCCCGCGCAGCCTGCCGGTGTTCCCTTCCGAAGAGCATGCTCCGCAGCCCTCCCTGCCGGATGTTACCGAGCTTGAACGTGACGTAGCAGAGCTGAACCGACCCGTCCGCTCCGACCCAGAGGAGGTTCTTCACGTCGCAGGGCACGCGCATGTCCGGGCCTTTCAGCAGCCAGTCCGGAATGGAGCGGATGCTCGCGAGGCTCTCGCGGACGCGGTGCGGATGGTTCTCCTTCAGCCGGCTCAGCGCATCGACGACTTCCCGGATCCTCGGTTCATCACCCGAATCGAAATGCAGCTCTCCTTCTTCGGGATCGGTGAAGTACGGGAGCGAGTAGTGAATCAGGTCCGTATGGAAGCTCATGTCGAAGCGCTCGGCGAACTTCCAGGCATCCGCAAGCGCCTCGACCGAGCAGGTGGGGCGCATGACAAGGTAGTTCAGCTGCAGCGACAGCGCGGATCCATACCTCGCCCGCGCATAGGCCAAGCCTTCCTCCAGCTTGGCGAACCGCTCGCGGCGGTTCACGTAGGTGTCGTAAGCCTCGCCTGTGCCATAGAAGCCGATGGTGATGTTCCGGAGCCCTGCCTCGAAGAGGGCATCGATCTTCTGGCGCAGGAGCGTTCCGTTCGTCGTCACGTAGGTGGCCAGCCCGAGCCCGACGGAGTGCCGCACCATCTCCGGCAGATCCCGATGCAGGAGCGGCTCCCCGCCGTAAAGGCGGACCAGTTCGACCCCTGCCCACTTGGCGTCGTCAAGTACGCCGCGAACCTCGGCGAGGCTGAGCTGCTCGCCGGTCATGAAGTCCCGACCATAGCGGCAGCCTGTGCAACGAAGATTGCAATGAGCCGTGACGGCCACCGTGATCCGACGAGGACGAGGCTGGATAACCGAGGGGATTACCTGTGCGATGGTGTGCTCGACCAGTTCGATGTTCTGCTCGGCTTGGCGCAGCACTCGTTTCAGGCCTGGCTTAGAGGAGGCGGCAGACCGCAGCACCTCGCGCACACCGTCAGTCGCACGCCGCAGGTTGTGGCTGGGCAGGGGGATTGCACCCGAATCGCTCGGCATTTACGCACACTCTCCCTCAAGCGGCTTCGAGTAGCGACGCACGGAGGCTGCGTGCTTCTGGATGCGGGTTTCGACCTTGCAGGTGCAGTTTGGGCAATTCAGCTGGAACCCGTCCTGGGCAGCTTGCCTGTGCTCCCGGGAGAAGAGGATATCCCGCAGGCGCTGCCGGTTTACGTTTCCAAGCGGGAGCGCCACGTCGCAGAGCTGCAGTGTTCCGTCCGCTCCGATCCAGAGAAGTTCGTAAGCATCGCAGGGAACCCTCATGCCTGGCCCCTTCAGGAGCCAGTCCGGCACGGAGCGGAGGAACTCGACGGAGTGGAGGAAGCGCGCCGGTTCGGCCCGCTTGAGCGCCAGCATCGCGCGCGTGACCTCCTGCACGCGCGGGAGGTCGTCGGGCTTGAGTTGAAGGTCTGCTTCTGCGGCCTGAACGAAGAATGGTGCCGAGTAGTTAGCCAGGTCGACATGAAAGTGCATGTCGTGCTTCGTTGCGAAAGCCCAGGCTGATTCCAGGTCGGCGACGTTGCACGTCTCCCGGATGAGAACGTAGTTGAGCTGGAGTTCAAAGCTTGTTCCATACGCAGCGCGAACTGCTGCGAGACTTTCATCGAGGCGCCGGAAGTGCTCCCGTCGCCCCGTGTAGTCATCGTAGCGGTCGCCGATCCCGTAGAAACCAACCGTGGCGAGCCGCAGGCCAGCCTCGTAGAGCGGCTTGATCTTCCGGCCGAGATGCGTGCCGTTGGTCGTGATGTAGGGGCGCATTCCTCGGTCGCAGGCATGTCGAACCATGCTCGGCAGGTCGCGATGGAGGAGTGGCTCGCCACCGTAGAAGCGAACCCGCTCGACCCCGCCCTCGGCCGCGTCATCGAGCACCTGCTGCACCGTCTCAAGGGACAGTTGCTGGTCCTGCATGAAATCCCGGCCGTAGCGGCAGCCCCGGCAACGCAGGTTACAATGCGCCGTAATGGCGATCGTAAGCTGACGCGGCCGTGGACGGATCGTGGACGGAGCGCGCTCGGCAATCGAGTGCCTGATCCGAGCCCCTTCCGCACCGACGCGCTTCGCCGCCACCAGCAGTTTGGGATGGGGTTCCAAGAGTGGCCGAAGCCAACGGTCCAGCCTGATTTGTCTCAAGATTTGTATCCCGTTCAACGACGCGCAATACAGCGGCCATCAAGCCTTTAACGTCTCCAATTATAGAAGAGGATCCATGTTATGAGACGGCAATGGGAGTAGTCTTTTCCATGGTGCTTGTAACAAAGCGGTTAGGCGGTAGAGGTTTATGGATTGTTTGTAACCTGAAGTTCTGGGCGAAGTGCTCCAGCTCGCCCGCAATCTGAAAGAGAGCCTGACCCGCTGCCTCATCCCGCTATGGAGGTGGATTATGCGTCCAGTCGTGCCGTCATGCCCGCCCAGCTGTGCGGGCAAGTTTGGCGGCTAATCGGATTTCTTTGTTTCAAAGCACTGTACTGATCCGCTCGCGCTTGTCAGGCCAGCATGAGCGGAGCTGGTTTACGGCTGCTCTCGGTTAAGCAGGTGTCGGCGCCAGATGACTGCCTCGGACGCTGAGCTTTCCTCGAGGAGCGGTGCGCCGATGTCTGGTTTTACCCAGCGATGCGCTTCGCCTTCCGCGTGATCACAACCGGGAACGATGTGGGTCGCGCGCTGCGGGAAGGCGGCCCGGTCAGGCCGGCCCGACGAAGAAGAAGCCGATCGCGAGCATGATGTAGACACCGACGAGGACCAGCCCCTCGAACCAGGTCGACTCCCCGTCCGCAGCCACGGCCCGCACCACGAAGGCGGCGCCAGCGATGGCGAAGAGGCCGAGCGGGCTGGTGAAGACAAGGGTCATCGGCGTGCCGAGAAACCAGGAGATGATGACGAGCAGCGGCGCGAGCACGAGCGCGACCTGGATGGCCGAGCCGATGCAGATGCTGAAAGCGAGGCTCATCCGGTCCTGGCGGGCGAAGACCACCGCCGCGAAGAGGTCCGCCGCCGTGCCAACGACGGCGAGCAGGATCACGCCGAGAAAGACGGTGGAGAGGCCGAGGGTTTGCGCCGTGGCCTCCAGCGCGCCCGAGACCAGTTCCGCTTCCCAAGCGATGATGGCCGTGCCCGCGACCATGACGGCGAGGGAGCGCGCCACGCTCCACTGTGCGCCGCCCTCACCTGCCTCCTCCTCGCGGGAGAAGACGTCGCGGTGGGTAACGAGGGTGTAGACGAGATTGGCGGCGTAGAGAGCGAGCAGCACGGCCGCAAGGCCGAGGCTCACCTCCTCGTCCGTGATGCGCGCGGCGCTGGGCGATACCGTCGTACGCTCCGTCAGGTCGAAGACCGCGGGCAGGAGCAGCGCGATCATCAGCAGGGTCAGCAGGGTGGAGAGCAGGCCGGCATTGGCGCGGTTGAAGCACTGGCGGTCCCGGCCAAGGCCGCCGACGAGCATGGCGAGGCCGAGGCCGAGCAGGGTGGTCGCGAGGATCGAGCCCGTCAGCTGCGCCTGCACCACGGCCGCCTGACCGCTGGTGAGCACGAAAAGGGCAAGGATGAGTTCCGCCACGCTGCCGAAGCTGACGTTCAGCAGCCCGCCGATGGCCGGGCCGGCATGGGCCGCCAGCCCCTCCGTGCCGCGCCGGACCCAGTCCGCCAGCACCGCGACCGCCGCCGCCCCGGTGAGGAAGACCCAGACGGGACCGGCGCCCAGGGCTTGCATGCCGAGTGAAAGCGGCACCAGCAGGAGCGGAAGGTAGCGCAGCATCGTTCCCCCGCCCTATCTGGCCGGGGGAAGGAACCACCGGGGGAGCCGATGGTTTGGTGCGTGGGCCTCTAGAAATCCGTGGCGCGGCCCTTCTGCTCCCAGTCGCCGAAGCGCGTCGGCTCCGGTCCCTTGGGGCCGCCGATCTCGGGCGGCAGCGGAGGCGTCGCGGGCTTGGGGGGCGCCGGCGGGGCAGCGGGGGTCTTGGTATCGTCTGTCTCGGTCATGCTTCCCAGATAGGGTGGGAATGAGGGAGGAGGAACAGGGTCCCGTGTCCGGTTTCGCGCGCACCGCCTTGCTGATGGCGGGCCTCACCGCCCTTTTCGCGGGGGTCGGGTACCTGCTGGGCGGCCAGCAGGGGATGGTGATCGCCTTCCTGATGGGGGCAGGGATGAATGTTTTTTCCTGGTGGAACTCGGACCGCATGGTGCTGCGCATGCACGATGCGCAGCCGATCGGGCCAGGAGACAACCCTCGCCTCTATCAGCTCGTCGCGGGGCTGGCGGCGCGGGCGGGGTTGCCGATGCCGGCGCTCTACCTCATCCACGAGGACCAGCCGAACGCCTTTGCCACCGGCCGTTCACCCGAGCGCGCGGCGGTGGCGGTGACGGCGGGCCTGCTCTCGATGATGCCGGAGGAGGAGGTGGCGGGGGTGATCGCGCACGAGCTGGCGCATATCCGCAACCGCGACACGCTGATCATGACGGTGGCGGCGAGCCTGGCGGGCGCGATCGGGATAGTCGCGCAGTTCGGCGGGCTTTTCGGGCGGCGGGACCGGAACAACCCGCTTGGCGGGATCGGGGTGCTGCTGGCCATCATCGTCGCGCCGCTGGTCGCGATGATCGTGCAGATGGCTGTCAGCCGCGCGCGCGAGTACGAGGCGGACCGGCTGGGGGCGGAGATCGCCGGGCATCCGAGGGGACTGGCGAATGCGCTTCAGCGGCTGGAGGCCGGGCGGCACGCCATTCCCAACCTATCCGCCGAGGCGAATCCGGCGACGGCGTCGCTGTTCATCGTGAACCCGCTCTCGGGCGCGGGGGTGGACAGCCTGTTCTCCACGCATCCGAGCACGGAGAACCGGGTGCGGGCGCTGATGGAGATGGCGGGCGGGATGCCGTTGCGGGCGCCCGGTACGGCGGGCCCAGGCGCCTGGACCGGTCCCACGTCCGGTCCCTGGGGTGGTCCGCCGCCGCGGGGCCCCGCGGGGCGGCCCTGGCAGCGCGGCCGGCGCGGGCCCTGGGCCTAATCTGACCCTGAACTCCTGGAGAACCCCATGGCCCTGGACGGCGTGCGCGCCCTTGTTTTCGACGTGTTCGGCACGGTGGTGGACTGGCGGAGCGGCGTTGCGCGGGAGGCGGCGCCTTTCCTCGCGCGCCACGGCGCCGCGGCTGATCCGGCCGCCTTTGCCGACGCTTGGCGACGACGCTACCAGCCGGCCATGGAGGCGGTGCGGAGCGGCGTCCGGCCCTTCACGCGGCTCGACACCCTGCACCGGGAGAACCTTGAGGCGGTGCTGCCCGAATTCGGCATCGACCCCGCGCGGGTGGAGCCGGCCGAGCTGGACGCGCTGAACCTTGCCTGGCACCGGCTGGACCCCTGGCCGGATTCGGTGGCCGGGCTGGCCCGGCTGCGGGACCGCTACATCATCGCGCCGCTCTCCAACGGCAACATCGTTCTCATGATCGACATGGCCAAGCGCGCCGGCCTGCCCTGGGACGCGATCCTCGGGGCAGAGGTGGTGCGGGCCTACAAGCCGGCGCCGGAGGCCTATCTGCGCACGGCGAAGGTGCTGGCGATGCAGCCGGAGGAGGTGTGTCTCGTCGCCGCGCATAACGACGATCTGGCGGCAGCGCGGCGTTGCGGGCTGCGCACCGCCTTCGTGCCGCGCCCGACCGAGCATGGGCCGAGGCAGGCAAAGGACCTCGCGCCCGCACAGGACTGGGACTTGGTGGCGGAGAACTTCGGCGACCTGGCGACCCGCCTGGGGCTTTAGGAGGGCGCGGAGGCCGCCGCCGCCTGGCGCAGCTTCTCGAGCGATTGCAGCGCGCCGCGTGCGGACTCCACGGCCTGCGGCGCCTCGACGTGCTGCGGTCCGAGTTCGGAGAAGCGGGAGCGCATGTCGCGCATGGTCTGGTCATATTCGGCGTTGCCGTTGAAGCCGCGGGGCGCGCGCTGGGCGATCTGCCAGCTCTCCCGCACCTTCTGCATGAGGTGGATCATTTCGGGCGAGGTGGCGCCGGGCTGGGTGGAGCGGCCGCCGCCGCTCTCGGCGCGCGAGATCTCCTGGCGGAGGTCCCCGATGCCGCGGTCGAGCATGCTGAGATAGGTCTGCATGTCCGGGGCCTGCGGCGTGGGCGTCACCGGATTCGCGTCGCGCGCCGAGGGGGTGACCGCAGCGGGCGGCGTGCCGGCGGTGCCGGCCTGGGCCCGGGCTTCCGTCGCGGCGAAGGGGACGAGGCCGAGCGCCAGGGCAGTTGCGAGAAGGCGGGGGGTAGCGCGCATCGGAGGCCTCCGTGATCGGGTCCGTTCCGAACGCCCGGTCCGTGGCCGCAGTTTCGTTTTGCGGAACGCGGAGCCGGGAGCCGTTCGCGGCACTGTCGCGACACCAACGGCCATGCTCTGCACGAGGGGTCGGGGCAGCCCTGCCAGTTCTTCAGGGCGACCTTCGGCGAGGAGCAACCGTGGAATGCGGGGAATGCATCCTTTTGTGCCGTGAAATGACGAAGGCTCTCTCCCAAATCTACCTCAACAGGGCGCGCCACCCTTCCCGTTGCCGCGCCGGGAGATTTCGCCATGTCCGCTTCCACCTTCGTCGAGGCACCGCCGCTGCCGCGCCCGCCGGGCGTCCAGGCCACCGCCGCCATGGGGGCGGGCGCGCTGCTACTGGCCGGTGCGGCGCTGTTGGCGCAGGGGATCGGCCCCCGGCAGGCAGCGCTCTACCTGCTGGGCGCGATGCTCGGGCTCGTGCTCTACCACGCCTCCTTCGGCTTCACCTCCGCCTGGCGGGTCTTCATTGCGGATGGGCGCGGCGCGGGGCTGCGGGCGCAGATGCTGATGCTGGCGATCGCGGTGCTGCTGTTTTTCCCCGTGCTTGCCTCGGGCACCCTCCTTGGGCAGCCGGTGCAGGGGCTGGTGGCGCCTGTCGGCGTTTCCGTCGTCTTCGGCGCCTTCATCTTTGGCATCGGTATGCAGCTCGGCGGCGGCTGCGCCTCGGGAACGCTCTATACGGCCGGCGGCGGCTCGGTGCGGATGGTACTGACGCTGCTCGCCTTCGTCGTCGGCTCCACCTTCGGGGCGGCGCATCTGCACTGGTGGGCCTCGCTGCCGCATCTGGCGCCGATCTCCGTCATCACCGTCTGGGGCGTCGGGCCGGCGATCCTCGTGAACCTCGTGCTCTTCGCGCTCATTGCCGGCGTTACGGTTGTGGTGGAGCGGCGGCGGCACGGGCGGCTGGTGCCGGGCACGCCCGCGGTTCGTTCAGGCCTGCCGCGGCTGCTGCGCGGGCCCTGGCCGATGGTGGCGGGCGCCGTGGCGCTGGCGGTGCTCAACTTCGCGACTCTCGCCCTCGCCGGGCGCCCCTGGGGTATCACCTCGGCCTTCGCGCTCTGGGGCTCCAAGGCCGCGATGGCCCTGGGCATCGACGCGGCGAGCTGGCCCTTCTGGTCGAGCCCGGCCCAGGCGGCGGCGCTGCACGGCAGCGTGCTGGCCGACGTCACCTCGGTGATGGATTTCGGCATTATCGTAGGGGCGCTGCTGGCGGCTGCCCTGGCCGGGCGCTACGCACCGAAGTTCCGCATTCCCCTCCGCTCCGCACTCGCCGCGGTGGTGGGCGGGATCATGCTCGGCTACGGCTCGCGCCTGGCCTATGGCTGCAACATCGGCGCCTATTTCTCCGGCATCGCCTCGGGCAGCCTGCACGGCTGGGCCTGGATGGCGGCAGCCTTCGTGGGCAACGTGCTCGGGACGGGGCTGCGGCCGCTCTTCGGGATGGAAGTGGAGCGGGTGCCGCGCCAGACAGGGTGCTGATGGGTCTGGCCGCGCCGATTGATTATCGGGCTGTCCGATTTGTCTGGCTCTGGTGACGCCAGAGAGGGCTCTGCCCTCTCCGGCACCTCACCCGCCAAGGGCCTGAGGCCCTTGGATCCCCTCTGGCTTCGCGGATGCGGTGATCGAGAGCCGGTTCCCTCTTGGTGCCCTTCCTGCGCGTGCAGTCGCCTCGGGACAGCGACCCGAGGCGCACCGGCCGCAAGGCATTCCCAACTGGAAGAAAAAGACGATGGTAAGGGGTCCGGGGAGAGGAAGAATTCCTTCTTCCTCTCCCCGGGGTCACCAGCCCCGTCCCCTCAATCAAAGCGCTCCGCCACCAGCAGCACGTTGGGCAGCGGCGTGCCGGCCCAGCAGGGCGAAACCGTGCTGCGGAATCCCGCCCCTTCCAGCCGTGCGGCGACCTCGGCCACCGGCATCGGCCGCACGGCCGCGCCGTCCTGCCGGATGGCCCGCCCGGCACGCTCCATCGCCATTCCCAGCGCGCTGCGCCAGCCGCGGTCGGGATCGAAGAGGCGCAGCACGACACGCCGTCGCGCGGCCGCCATCCGGTCCAGCAGCGGTCCCTGGGCGGCCTCCGGCAGCTGGTAGAGCACGTCCACCATCAGCGCCGTGTCGCAATCCGGCACCGCCGCCACGGTTAGGTCCGCCCGTTCGAAGGCCGCCGCGAGCCGGGCCGAGGCGGCCCGCGCCTCCGCCACCTTTGCTTCCTCGTAATCGAGGCCTGTCACGCGGGAGGCGGCGCCGGAAAGAAGCAGGGCCAGCGCGAGCTGCCCCCGCCCGCAGCCGAGATCCGCTACATGCCCGAGCCCACCCGCGCGCCGCGCCAAGGCAAGGATCGCCGCGGTCGAGGGATCGCGCCGGAGCTTCGAACCCACATAGCCCCGGGTGAAGCGGGAGGCCCCGGCATAGCGGGCCGAGACCGCCTCGATCAGCCGGCTGTCCGGTGGGGGATGATCAGCGCCGTCCTGCATGGGCCGGAGATTGCCGGGCGCGGGCGCGGGCGGCAACGACACCCGTGCCGGGATGGCGCGACAACGCGCCCCCACCCTTTCCCCGCCGGCCTCCTGCGGGCACCCTCCTCTGCGACACGCGCGGAGGACCCCATGGCCGAGAACGAACTCATTCACGAACTGCGCGAGGGCGGCATCCTCGTCACCACCCTCAACCGCCCCCAGGCGATGAATGCCTTCACCTTCGAGATGTACGAGGGCTTGGCCGCCAAGGCTGCCGAGATCGGCCATGACCCGGTGGTCAAGGCCTGGATCATCACCGGCGCGGGCCCGAAGGCCTTTGCCGCCGGCACCGACATCTCCCAGTTCACCAGCTTCACCACGGCCCAGCACGCGCTGGACTACGAGGAGCGGATCGGCGGCGTCCTCTCGGCCATCGAGGACTGCCCCAAGCCCACCATCGCCGCCATCAACGGCGCCTGCACGGGCGGCGGCGCGGGGGTGGCGGGGGTCTGCGACCTCCGTATCGCCTCCGCCAACATGCGCTTCGGGGTGCCGATCGCGCGCACGCTGGGCAACACGCTCTCGCTCGGCAACTACGCGCGCTTCTCGGCGCTCCTCGGCCCGGGACGGCTGCTGGAACTCATCTTCACCGCCCGGCTGGTGGAGGCGGAGGAGGCGAGGACGCTCGGCCTTGTCACCGAGGTCCTGCCGGACCAGGCCGCGCTGCTCGAGCGTGCGGAGGCGCTCGCCCGCACCATCGCCGGCCACGCCCCGCTCACGCTCCAAGCCGCCAAGACGACGCTCAAGCGCCTGCGCGAGAACGCGGTGCGCGGCGCCAACGCGGACGACATGGTGGCGCTGACCTTCACCAGCGCCGACTTCAAGGAAGGCGTCGCCGCCTTCCTCGAGCGCCGCAAGCCCGTCTGGACGGGGAAGTAGTGCGGAGGCGCCTACTCCGCCTTCAGGTCCAGCTCCCGCGCCTTGCGGCCCCAGAAGGCGTATTCCTCCTTTACGGCCTGGGCGAACTCCTTGCGCGGCTGGGGCGAGAGCTCCAGCCCGTCGCGCTCCAGGCTGCGGGCGAAGCGGGGATCGCGGATGGCGCGGTCCACCGCCGCCTCCAGCCGGTCCAACTCGGCGTCCGGGGTGCCGGCGGGCGCGAAGATGCCGTGCCAGCCGAGGATGACGATGCCGGGCAGGCCTGCCTCGGCCAGGGTCGGGATCTCCGGCATGGAGGGCAGCCGCCGCTCGCCCGTCACCGCGATCGGCCGCAGCCGCCCGTCCCGCGCCAGCGGAATGGCGGGGGAGGGGGAGGAGAAGTTCATCGTCACCCGCCCCGCCACCACGTCCTGCAGCGCCGGCGCCGTGCCGCGATAGGAGATGTGCTCCATCGGCACCCCCGCCGCCTCGGAGAAGAGCAGCCCGGCGAGATGGTTGTTCGATCCCACCCCGGCCGAGGAATAGGTGAAGCCCGCGTTGGGCTTCTTCCCCGCCGCGATCAGCTCCTGCAGGTTGTTCGCGGGCACGCGCGGGTCGATCACCAGCAGGTACTGGTAGGAACTCACCTTCGCCACCGGCACGAGGGCGGTGGAGAGGTCCGTCCGGTCGTTGCGCTGCAGGTGCGGGTTCACCACGATGTTGGTCGAGACCGCGAAGAGAAGCGTCAGCCCGTCCGGCCTCGCGCGCGTGACGGAAACGGCGCCGACATGCCCGGCCGCGCCGCCGCGGTTGTCGATGACCACGTTCTGCCCCGTCTGCTCGATGAGCATCGGCAGCAGCTCGCGCGCCACGATGTCCGTGCCGCCGCCCGCCGCATAGGGCACGACGAGGGTGATGGTCCTCCCCTGGGCGGCGGCCCGGCCGATCAGCGCGGGCGCGGCGAGGAGTGGCAGGATATGGCGGCGTTGCATGGCGGTTTCCGTCCTGGTCTGCCCTCAAAGGGCCACGGGCGCGGTGCCGCCGCAACCGTCTCTCACCCGATCGTGCAACCGAGCCGCGCCATCCGCCGGCGCGCCGCATGAACGGCCCCGCCCTCGCTCTTCGCGGCCCCGCCTTCGCCTTTCGCCACAACCCCTTCGAGGGCGACCCGGACGGCGCCCTGATCCACTGGCCGGACGCGCTGGTGGTGATGCGGGACGGCCGGATCGCCGCCATCGGCGACCACGCCGCCGAGCGCCCGCGCCACCCCGGCGACATGCCCGTGCATCACTACCCCGACGGCATCATCGGCCCCGGCTTCGTGGACACGCATGTCCACTACCCCCAGCTCGAGATGACCGGCGCCTATGGGGAGACGCTGCTCGACTGGCTCGCCCGTTACACCTACCCGACCGAGGCCGGCTTCGCCGATCCCGCCCATTGCGCGCGCATCGCCGCCCTTTTCCTACAAGCGCTGCTGCGCGCCGGCACCACCACCGCCGCCGTCTACTGCACGGTGCACGAGCACTCGGCCGACGCCCTCTTCGCCGCGGCCGACCGCCTGGGCCTGCGCCTCGTCGCGGGCAAGGTGCTAATGGACCGCAACGCGCCGCCCGAGCTCCGTGACGGCGAGGACCACGGCATTCCCGCCACGCGCCGCCTGATCGGGCGCTGGCACGGCCGTGGGCGGCTGCTCTATGCCATCACGCCCCGCTTCGCTCCGGCCTGCACCGATGCCGCGCTGGAGGCGGCGGGCAGGCTCTGGCACGAGAATCCCGGCACCTACGTGCAGACCCATCTCTGCGAAACCGAGGACGAGATCGCCTGGGTGCGGGAACTCTTCCCTGCCGCCTCGTCCTATCTCGACGTCTACGCCCGCGCCGGCCTTGCCGGGCCCCGCGCCGTGATGGGCCACGCCGTGCACGTCACCGAGGGCGACCTCTCCGCCCTGCGCGGCACCGGCTGCGGCGTTGCCCATTGCCCCAGCTCCAACCTCTTCCTCGGCAGCGGGCTGTTCCGGCTGCACGACGCGGCGGCGGCCGGGGTGCGCGTTGGGTTGGGCAGCGATGTCGGCGCGGGCACGGGCCTGTCCACCCTCCGCACCCTCGGCGACGCCTACAAGGTCGCGCGGCTTCGTGGCGCCCGACTGCACCCCGCACAAGCCTTTTGGTTGGCCACCCAGGGCGGTGCCGCGGCCCTTCGGCTGGAGGACCGGATCGGCAACCTGGCCCCCGGCCTGGAAGCGGACTTGGTTGTGCTCGACCCGCGCGCGACGCCGGAACTCGCGCTGCGCACCGGGCGCTCCCCGGACCTGGCGGATACGCTCTTCGCCCTCACCGCTCTCGGTGACGAACGGGCTGTGCGGGCGACCTACGTCGCCGGGCGCCTCGCGCATGATCGCGACGGTGCTGGTGGCCCCGGAGAGGGCGCTGCCCTCTCCGGACCTCTCCCGCCAAGGGCCTGAGGCCCTTGGATCCCCATCTGGCTTCGCGGATGCGGTGATCGGGGGTTGGTTCTTTCCCTGTGCCCTTCCTGTGTGTGCAGTCGCCTCGGACCCATGACCCGAGGCGCACCGGCCGCAGGGCATTTCAAACCTGAAGAAAAAGATGATGGTGAGGGGGCCGGGGAGAGGAAGAATTCCTTCTTCCTCTCCCCAGCGTCACCAGCGCCGCCCCCAGGCTGGACAACCCGGATCGCGCGTCGCATGGGCGGGGATGATATGCCGGAGGGTCTGATGGTCGAGCAGGTGATGGGAAGTGCCGTGTATCGGGAGGCGCTGCGGCATCTCTCGGCCGGGCACGAGCGGTTCGTTGAGGAGATCATCCGGCTGACAGAGATTCCGGCCCCTTTCTTCGGCGAGGAGGAGCGCGGGCGGGCCTATCTCGAGATGCTGCGCGAGGCGAGTCTCGAGGACTGCGAGATGGACGCCGAGGGAAATGTGATGGGCTTGCGGCGGGGGCTCGGAAACGGGTCGCTCATCGTCGTGGCCGCGCATCTGGACACGGTATTTCCCGCCGGCACGGATCTTAGGGTGCGGCGGGAGGGCACGCGGCTCTACGCGCCGGGCGTGGGTGACGACACGCGCAGCCTCGCGATGAACCTCGCCTTCCTGCGCGCGATGGATGCGGCGGGGGTGCGGACGAAGCATGACATCCTGTTCGTCGGAAATGTTGGCGAGGAGGGGCTGGGCGACCTGCGCGGCGTGCGGTTCCTGTTCACCAAGGGGCGTTATGCGGGGCGGATCGCAGCCTTCATCTCGGTCGAGGGGCCGATGGGGATGGGAACGATCGTCTCGGGCGCGACGGGCTCGCTGAGGTATCGCGTGACCTTCCGCGGCCCTGGTGGGCACAGCTTCATGGATTTCGGTGTCGTCAGCCCCTCCTTCGCGCTTGCGGAAACGATGGCGGGGCTGTCGCGCATCGAGGTGCCGGCGGAGCCGCGGACGACCTTCAGCGCGAGCGTGATCGGGGGCGGGACCTCCGTGAACTCCATTCCCAATGAGGTGTGGGTGGAGGTGGACCTGCGCTCGGATTCCGCGGAGGAGCTGACGCGGATCGACCGGGCCTTCAAGGAGGTGGTGCAGCGCTCGGTAGAGGCGGAGAACGCCGCGCGGAGCACCGCCAAGGGCGCCGTGACGGTGGAGCTGAAGAAGATCGGCGACCGGCCGGCGGGGGCCATCGACCGGAGCAGCGAGCTGGTGGCGAATGCGACGGCGGCGGCGAAGGCGCTGGGCTTCTCGCCGAAGGTGGTCGCGAGTTCCACGGATGCGAGCATCCCGATCTCGCTCGGCATCCCTGGGATCGCCGTGAGCGCGGGCGCGGGCGCCGGGGCGCATACGCTGGATGAGTGGGTGGACGTGGAGCCGGCGCAGACGCTGCACGACATGCAGCTTGCCTTCGCGACGCTGCTGCAGACGGCTGGAATGGAGGTTTAGCGGCAGACCCGGTGGACGAAGAACGGCGCGTCAGCCCCGGTTGGGCGCGTTCTTCGGCCCGGCGCGATGGCGCGCCGAGGATCTCCTCCGGCGGCGCGCCGGTCCGGCTGTGTTCACGGGCGCACCGCTAGGCGGCATGTCCCGGCGGCATCATCGCCGAACCAGACGTTGCCTTCCTGCAGGAGTCTGAAGGCGACGGTCATCTCCTCGCCGCGCGATTGCACGGCAGCGAGGTCGAGCGCTGCAAGCGGGACGGTGAACTGTGCGCTTGAACCTGGGCGCAACTCGGCACTCACGCCAAGGCGGAAGGATTGGCCGGTCGGTACGATATTTCCCGAGCCGTCCAGAAGGTGAGCGCCGACGGTGATCGGGGCAGGGCCCGCGCCTATGAACCAGATGAAGGAGGAGGCGTTGGTGACCGTGAGCGTCACCGAAGTAGCGGGGATGTCGGCCATGGCAACAGGTGCGACCGCACAGCTGACGCTTCCCTTCAGATCGGCCGAAGGGGTTACATTTGCCCATCCGTTACCGCGGGTCAGGACAGCCTCATCGGTGAAAACCGCGGGATGAGCGCTGCGCGTCAGCGTCAGGGGCAACGCTGCCGTATGGCCCTGAAGGGTTGCAGCCAGCGCCGGCATATCGATGGAGGCTGGTGGCGCGACCCAGTTGGACAGGTTCTTGTCCAGCACCACCAGTGCGTCGGCGCGGCGGAAGCGCTCGTCCATGATGATCCGGTATCCGGGCGACGGCAGCCGCCAATAGGCCAAGCGCGCGGTGTCGTTCTCGATTTCCGGCTCGCCGAGCATGGCGACCAGGTCATGGCGAAGTATCGCGTATTCGGGGTCCTTGATGACCAGACGGTCCACGACGAACCCGGCGAAGCCGACGCGCCGGGCCTCCTCAACGATTGCGGAGAGAGGCCTCTCGGCAAGCCGCATGTGCCAGAGATCCACCGCGCTGTTCTTCGACGCGCCGTTGCTCCAGCGAAGCGCGTGCGAGTGGAGGTAGAGGCGAAGCTGAGCGAAGGAGCCCCAGCCATAATAACGATTGTCCGTCAGGTATTGAGAGAACGGGTACTGGTAGATCATGGCGCCGGGGCCGGCCTGCTGCTCGATCTGCCCGACGACCTCGCGCTCGGCCAGGAATCTGGCCCGCGTTTCAGGGCTGTATTTCAGGGAATCGCCAGGTACTTCATCGAAGAGGCCGAGAAGGGCGATCACGACGATGGCGGCGGTGAACACGGCCCGCCACCGCGGCGACAGATGGCGGCGCAGGCGGGTAGCGGCATAGGCACCTCCGATCAGGAGGATGATGATCAGGTAGAGCGGGAAACGGTCGTAGGCGCGAATGGCGGGGTAAAGCATCGCTACAAGGGTGCCGAGTCCGCCTGACGTGCAGGTCAGGAGAACAAAAGCGGCGGCCGAGGCGAAGGCGCCGATAACAAGCACGGTTTCCGGTGCCATGGATACCGGCATGCGCCGCCGTGGCACCAGCAGCCAGAGCAGGCTGCCGAACAGCAGGAGCGAGGCCAACAGGCCCAGCGACACGGCGGGGGTGCCGATGCGGTATTTCCGCGCGTCATCGCTGCTGTCGATCAGGGTTTTACCAAGCCGCCCCAGGGCCGGAATGCGATGGTTGGGATTGGGCGCGACGAGCAGTTTGAGGCTGGGGCTGTAGACCTCCGCCTCGAAAGGCCGCTTGACCAGGGAGGGATCGATCACCCCGTTGGGGTAGAACTCCTCGTGGTTGGCATCCTGATAACGCTGTAGCGGGGCCATCAATGTCGTGGCCGCCACCAGGATGGTGGCGCACAGAACGACGCCGGTGACGATGGTGACGAGGCGGGATCCAGTCCCGCCGATCATGTTAACGGCGATGGCGTAGCCGAGCAGCAGCAGTGTGAAGAAGGCGTAATAACCATCGGAAACGGCCGTTAGCGCAATAATCAGCACGGCAGTCAGGAACCGGCGGGAGAGCAGTGCCGGCCATATCCGCTTGGTGCCCTGGGCGGCCGGCGCGCGATCGAAGCGGCCGAGCATCAGCCACATCACCGGGATGACCGAGAGCGGAATCATGAAGTAGTTCGCCAGGAAGGCATAGAACAGGAGATTGATGCGGATGTTCACGAAGGCGAACAGCAGTCCGACGAGGACGGCCAGTATGCGCGCGACGCCGAAGGCCCGGCTGGCAAGATAGCCGGACAATCCGATAAGACTGAAGTTAATGAGGTAGTAGACCTGCTGCACACGAACGGCATCGTCGATGAACCGCATGAGCCCGAGCATAAGAACGGAGTGCAGGGCGCTGGTCTGCGCGGCCATGTGGTAGGACCAGTTCGCCGTTCCCGGCGCACCGAGAAAGACGTTCTGTAGAATCCAGCCGTTGTCCTTCAGTGCCTTGGTCAGCACGTACTGCCAGATTTCGTCCGCCATCCAGTAAACGAGCGGCACGGAGAGATCGAGCCGCCAGAGCTGCAGGAAATAGAAGGAGGCGAGCAGGGGCAGGAGCATTGCCGCCAGCGGATACATCGCTTGCCGCATGCGGCTCGGCGTCTTGTCCGAAGACGGCAGGACTGCCTTGGCAGCCGGAATCCGGGAAGGAGCGGTGTTTGGGTGATCTGCCATGGAGGGCCCGGATCCTTTGGGCACCGGCATTCTTAGGTGCCGGCGATGTTCAGCAGCCTGCGCCGCCCGGGTGGCTGCCGAAATTACGCGGCAAAGGCTCGCTCAAGGCGCTCCCTGACGGACGCATCTTCCCTGATCCGGTCGAGCCGTCCCAGGAAGTTCATGCTCTCGGTTAGCTGTTCCGTCCGGCTCGGGCCGAGCAGGACGCCGGAGATCCGTGGGTTCAGGCCTGCATAGGCAAGGGCGAGCTCATTGAAGGTTGTGGGAAGGAGTTGGATGCCTTTCCAGGATTGCAGCATGGCCTCAAACCGCGAGAGGTCGCTTCCGGCTGCGGTGTCGCGGACATAGGCCGAGTTGTTCTCCTGATACACCGTACCGAGCTTGAGGCCCCCGGCGTTCAGCCCATAGGCGAGAAAGCGCCCTCGGTCATGGAGGGCTTCGTAATGCGCCAGCGCATGGCTCGACAGGACGTTGTGCTTGACCTGCACCCAGCATCCCCAGCCAAGTTCGCCAAGCGCCTCGGCGTAAAGATGGGGGTGCCGGATGCCCGAAAGACCGATTCCATATCCCGCAGCTGCTGCCTGCCGCAGCACCTCCACGCTGCCCTCGATTTCCGCGAGATTATCTCGTTCATCCCAATGGATAGAGAACACCCCGAGGGACGTGCCGAAACGATCGCGCGCTGCATCCAGCCGCGCCCTCAATCCTGCTGGACTGAGATCACAGGCATTGGACCCGTCGTTCAGAAGTGCCCCAACCTTGACGATGACCTGGCCGTCGGCACCACGGCTCGTGAACCAATCCGCGAGCCAGTGCTCTGCCAAGCCGAAATGGTCGGGATTCCCGTCGATCGGGTAATTGGACGCCGTGTCGAACCAGCGGCCGCCTATCGCGTGGAACGTGTCGGCCAAGGCGAAGGCTTGGTCCCGCCCAACCGTCCATCCCCACATCGCCGTGCCGAGAACGGGCGTCATTCCATGCATCATCTGGCAATCGGTTCGATATGCCGGCCTCGCAGCTTCTTCATTGCCTTGAGATACTCGGCGGTCAGCTTGCCGACACGGACGCGCGAGTCCGGGTCATCGGTCCAGTGGACCGGAAGTTCGTGCAGCTTCAGGCCCAGGCGCTGGCCCACCAGCAGAAGCTCCGTCGCAAAGAACCAGCCGTCGCTCTCGGCCCCGTTGGCCAGCAGCGCCGGAAGATGAGCGCGTCGAAGGAACTTGAAGCCGCACATGCCGTCCGAGAACCGAGCACCGACGTAGATTTTGAGAATGGCGTTGAAGACCCGGGAGATGACCTCGCGCTTCAACGTCCGGCCTACAACCTTGGCGCCGCGTGCGAGTCGGCTGCCATAGACGATGTCGGCACCATTCGACAGTTCTGTGAACGCTTCCGGAAGGTGCTTCAGGTCCGTGGCCAAGTCGAGGTCGATGTAGCCAACGAAGTCGGCCGTGGATTCCGTCCACGCCCTCTTCAGTGCGCGGCCCACGCCGCGCTCCTCCAGGCGGATGTATCCGATGCCCGGTGAGGTCGCGACGAGCTGGCGGGCGATCTCCTGTGTCCGGTCCGTGGAGCCGTTGTCCGCAATGACCAGGCGGGCCTCGTTCCAAGGAGCGGGTAGCGTGCGAAGGAATTCCTGCGTCATGCCGACGTTTTGTGACAGGGTCTTCTCTTCGTTCAGGACGGGAATGACGATGTCAACGGACGGCATAAATCGGCATCCTTGATCTGGCACGGCACAGCAGGGGGGCAGAGTGGCCAGGTTGGCGAGACTTCGGCCCCGAGTTAGGATTCCACACTGGCGGGGTGCATGGCCTGCGGCCCAGGCTCCCACGATGACGCCGCGACCGGGGCTTGGTCGACTGACCCCTCCCGCCGGTTGGGAATGTCAGCCATGGACGATGGAAGCCCAACCGAATGTCATTTCTGCCGTGAAGCTCTGGGCGATCTTCTAGACTACAGTGTCACCCTCACGGAAGTGGCATAGCACCAGTTGCTCGACTTCCGGACGCAATTGGGTCGTGGCGGGGGCGTGCGGCATCCGTGCGATGCGGCCGTCGCGACCATCCGAGACGGTGCCGTGAACTCCGTCCGGGGTGTGGGCCTGGACCTTCATCCGGCTGCCGCGGAAGCAGGTCATGGGAGGACACTGGGGAAGGCGCAGCCTTCCCCAGTGCAGTGGCTCAGGCCGCGGCCTTGATCGCGGCCTTCTTCACGTCCTCACTGACGGCGCCGGCGAAGGTCTCGAAATTCGCCTCGAAGCGGGACTGCAGGTCCTTCGCCGTCTTGTCGTAGGCGGCCTTGTCGGACCAGCTCTCGCGCGGGTTCAGCACCTCGGCGGGAACGCCCGGCAGGGCCTTGGGGATCGACAGGCCGAAGAAGGGCTCCTGCACGAACTCCACCTTGGCGAGGCTGCCGTCGAGCGCCGCGCGGAGAAGGGCGCGGGTGTGCTTGATGGACATGCGGCTTCCGGTGCCGTAGGCGCCGCCGGTCCAGCCGGTGTTCACCAGCCAGACCTGGGCGCCGTCGCGCTCGATCAGCTCGGCGAGCATCTTGCCGTAGACCTCGGGGTGGCGCGGCAGGAAGGGGGCGCCGAAGCAGGTGGAGAAGGTGGCCTGCGGCTCCTTGCCGAGGCCCTTCTCCGTGCCCGCCACCTTCGCGGTGTAGCCGGACATGAAGTGGTACATCGCCTGGGCGGGGGTGAGCTTGGAGATGGGCGGCAGCACGCCGAAGGCGTCGGCGGTCAGCATCACCACGTTCTTCGGCAGGCCGGCCATGCCGCCCTGGACCGTGTTCGGGATGAACTCGATCGGGTAGCAGGAGCGGGTGTTCTCGGTGAGCGAGCCGTTCTCGAGGTCGAGGTTGCCGCGCTCGTCGCCGACGACGTTCTCGAGCACCGCGCCGAAGCGGTGGGAGGCGTCCCAGATCTGCGGCTCGGCCTCGCGCGAGAGCTTGATGACCTTGGCGTAGCAGCCGCCCTCGAAGTTGAAGACGCCCGTCTTCGTCCAGCCGTGCTCGTCGTCGCCGATGAGGGCGCGCTCGGGGTCGGAGGAGAGGGTGGTCTTGCCGGTGCCCGACAGGCCGAAGAACAGGGCGGTGTCGCCGTCCTTGCCGACATTGGCCGAGCAGTGCATCGGCAGCACGCCCTTGGCCGGCAGGATCCAGTTCATCACCGTGAAGATGCTCTTCTTGATCTCACCGGCATAGGAGCTGCCGGCGACCGCGATGATCTTCTTGGCGAAGGAGAGGGCGATCAGCGTGGTGGAGTTGGGGCGGCCGCCGTGCTCGGGCTTGGCCTCCATCTCGGGCGCGTGGAGGATGACGTAGTCGGGCTCGAAGCCCTCCAGCTCCTCCACCGGCGGGCGGATGAACATGTTGCGCGCGAACAGGGCGTGCCAGGCGTTCGGCGTAACGAGGCGGACCTTGATGCGGTGCTCCGGGTCGGCGCCGGCATAGAGGTCCTGGGTGAAGAGCTCGGGCTGGGCGGCGAGGTAGCCGCGGACATCGGTGGTGAAGGCCTCGAACTTCGCGGGGTCGAGCTTCTGGTTCACCTTGCCCCACCAGATCTCCTTCGTGACCTCGGGGTCGTCGGCGACGAACTTGTCCTGGACGGAGCGGCCGGTGTGCTGGCCGGTGATCGCCATGAAGGCGCCGTCAGCGGAGAGGCGGCCCTCGTTCCGGCGCAGGGCGTGAGTGGTCAGGCCGGGGGCGGTGAGGTTGGCGTGGAGGGTGGCGGGCGCGGACACGCCGGTGCCGGACAGGGCTCGGGCGTTGCGGGGATCGGTCATAGTAGGCGTTTGCCTCCGGCTGGCAGGTCCGCTGGGGGTCACGGACGAGATCGGGTCTGGCCGGGGTGTCCCCGAAACCATGGGCCAAAATACGGCGGATTCGCCACTGGAGCAAAATAACCGCACAGTTACTTCGAGCGATAAGCCAATGTTAATTTTGTGCACTGCGGCATCTTGTTCCGGATGGCGGATAAGTCTGGCGGCGCTCCCATCCGGTGCGTCGGACCAGGTTCTGAACCCCTTTCCCGTCTGGTTCCTTGTTGTGGCTGACGGGCGGCACTGCGTTCCGGCGCCTGCTGCTTCGAGGCCCGGCCGCCCCGTCTCCGCGTGGGGCGCCGACGCTTTCGGGGACGTAATCGGGGGGCGCTGCGGGAGCCGTGTTGTCGCACGATGTGGTAACAACACCGACAACAAGACAGGAGGATCGTTCCATGCCCGTGCTCCCCCGCCGTGCCGTCCTTGCCGGCGCCTCCCTGCTGCCCTTCGCGGCCCGCGCGGCGCTGCCCGACCGGCCGCTGCGAATCGTGCTCGGCTTTCCGCCGGGCAGCGGGCCGGACGTGGTGGCGCGGCTTCTGGCCGATGGGCTGAAGGGGGCCCTCCCGGCCGGGGTGGTGGTGGACAACAGGCCTGGGGCGGCCGGCGCGATCGCGGCGCAGGAGGTGGCACGGACAGCGACGCCTGACGGCACGACGCTGCTGCTGGGCGAGGTTGGGCAGCTCGCCATGGCGCCCAGCACCTATGCCCGGCTGAGCTATGACCCCGCGCGGGACTTCGCGCCGGTGGCCGAGGTCGCGGCGGTCGACTTTGCCTTCGTCGTGCCCGCCAGCGTGCCCGCGGGCAACTTCGCGGCCTATCTTGCCTGGGCGAAGGCGCAGCCCTCGGTCTTCATGGGAACCTTCGGGGCGGGGACGCCCGGGCATTTCGGGGCCGCCATCCTGGCCGCTGGCGCCGGGCTGAAGGCGGAGGCCGTACATTTCCGCTCCACCGGCGATGCCATGACGGCGGTGCTGGGCGGGTCGGTCCAGGGGATGTTCGGCACGGTGGCGCTGGTCGCGCCGCAGGTGCGGGACGGGCGGCTGAAGGCGCTGGCGGTAACGGGGCCCGAGCGTTCCGTGCTGCTGCCCGACGTGCCGAGCGTGCTGGAGCTGGGCCAGCCGGACCTGGCCTTCGACGCCTGGTTCGGGCTGGTCGCGCCCGCAGCGACCCCTGTGCCCCTCCGCGGCGAGCTGGAGGCGGCCGTGCTGCGCGCCCTGGCCGAGCCGGCGCTCCGGGCGCGGATGCAGGAAGCCGGGTTCCGCGTGGCGGCGAAGGGCCAGGAGGCCTTCGGGACGCTCATGCGGGAGGAGACCGCGCGCTGGGCCGGGGTGGTGAAGGCCACGGGGTTCCGCGCGATCGAGTGAGGGCGGGGCGGCCCGCCGGCACCCTCAGACGGCGAAGATCCGGATCCGCACGCTCTCCGGCTGCCGCTCCCCGAAGCCGAGGAAGAGGCTGCCGTGCAGCCAGGCATAGGCGGGGGAGGGGGTTTCGAAGACTGGCGCGGTGCGGAAGTAGACGCGCTCGGGCGGCACCGCCTCCCCGCGGAGAAGGCGGGCCATGTCCTCGGGCGCGGCGCGGCGGAGGCCGCGGTTGACGACATGCACGAGGGCGCCGTCCGCGAGGCGGACCGTGTAGCGGGCCTCGATCTCGGTGACGCCGTCGGGGCGGATGAGCTGGGTGTCGGTGCCGCCCGGAAGCAGCTCGCCCTCGAGCCGCGGCCCAGTGACGCGGCCGCCGAGGATAGGGACGACCCGGCGCTCGCCGCCGGGCACGGCGCCGATGACGATGGGGGCGGCGACGGTGCAGTCGACCTGCCCGACGAAATCCTCGGGGCGGCCGGTCACGGCACGCCCTCCGGGTCCGGTTCCGGCCCTGTTGCGGCGGGCGCTCCCTCGCCCGGCGCGGAGCGGAGGTCGGCCGCGCGGAGGCGATGCGCCCGGGCGAAGCCGAGCACCATCTGCCCGCCCATGGGCATGATCCGCCAGAGGCCGAAATCGGCGAAGTCGGCGTAGAGCTCGGCATAGGGATGGCGGGCGAGCCAGACCGCCTTCAGGCCAGGGTCCTCGATCCGCTCCGCAAGGCCGGTGACGGTGACGCGGGGAGTGGTCTGTGGGTTGGGCCCCTCGGGTTCCCCGAGGAAAAGAAGGGAGCAGCGGGGATCGTGCATGAGCTGGCGCGTGTGCTCCGAGAGGGTGGAGAGCCAGAGCAGCACCGCGCCGTCCTCCGCGACGGCGGGGGTGACGAGGGAGGCGTAGGGCTGCCCGCCCTCGGCCACGGTCGCGAGGGTGGCGGAGGACGCGCCGCGCATCAGGGCGCGGGCAGCGGGGCCGCGCTCCTCGGCCGGTGCGGCGGAGGACGGCGGCTCCTCCGGCATGCTGTCTCCCGATTCACGGCTTGCCATGGCATCCTCCCGCCACATTCGAGCTTCATATGGGCGGCCCCGATGGGGCCGCCGTCCCCGACAGGCCTGTAAGGACGACCGATGCCGCACACCATCGCCCTGGTGGATGACGACCGCAACATCCTCACCTCGGTCTCCATGACGCTGGAGCAGGAGGGGTTCACGGTCCGCACCTATACCGACGGGGAGAGCGCACTGCAGGGCCTGCTGGCGCGGCCGGTGGACCTCGCGGTGCTCGACATCAAGATGCCGCGGATGGACGGGATGGAGCTGCTGCAGCGCCTGCGCCAGCGCAGCGGCATGCCCGTGATTTTCCTCACCTCCAAGGACGACGAGTTGGACGAGCTGATGGGGCTGCGCCTGGGCGCGGACGACTACATCACCAAGCCCTTCTCCCAGCGCCTGCTGCTGGAGCGGATCCGCACGCTGCTGCGGCGGAACGAGGCGAGCCGGGCGGAGGGATCGGGCACCCCCCAGGGCGGCGTGATCGCGCGGGGCGACCTCGTGCTGGACGAGACGAAGCATACCTGCACCTGGAAGGGCCAGCAGGTGCAGCTGACGGTGACCGAGTTCCTGCTCGTGAAGGCGCTGGCAACGCGGCCGGGCATGGTGAAGAACCGCGACCAGCTGATCGACGCCGCCTATGGCGAGAATATCTACGTGGACGACCGCACGATCGACAGCCACGTCAAGCGCGTGCGGAAGAAGTTCCGGGCGGTGGACGACAGCTTCGGGCAGATCGAGACGCTCTACGGGATTGGATACCGCTACAAGGAGGCCTGAAAGCGGCGGGCTCCACCCCGGCGCGAGACGCCGGCTGATGTTGCTGCGCAACACCCTTCAAAATATTTTTTGAGCGGTTATGCAATTTTTTGCTCCCGGCGATTGCCGTGGCACGCTCGTGTCCGGGAAACGCAACGGCTCTCTGGCAGCACGGGAGAAAGCAGCATGTCCGCCTGCTCGCGCATTCGCTGGTTCATCGCGGCCCTTCTGGCCGTCGGCGGCACGGCGGTCGCGCAACCCTTGCCGGATCCGGTGGCGCGCGGCCGCTACCTCGTCGAAACCGTCGCCGCCTGCGGCAACTGCCACACACCGCAGGGGCCGGGGGGCAACCTGCCGGGCATGACACTCGCGGGCGGCTTCGTCTTCGACGAGCCGCCGTTCCGAGCCGTCTCGCCCAACATCACGCCGGATCCGGAGACGGGCATCGGTCGCTGGACGGACGCGCAGCTCATCCGCGCCATCCGCGAGGGCAAGCGGCCGGATGGGACGACGATCGGCCCGCCCATGCCGTTCGAGCTCTATCGAGGACTGTCGGACGCGGATGTTGCGGCGATGGTCGCCTATCTCCGCACCGTGCCGCCCGTTCGGAACGCGGTGGCGCGGAGCGAGTACCGCATCCCGCTGCCGCCCGCCTATGGACCGCCCGTCGGGAGCGTGGCCGCGCCGGCGGACGACCCCGTGGCGCGCGGGCGCTACATCGCCGGTCCCCTCGGGCACTGCGTGGAGTGCCACACGCCGATGGGCGAGGGCGGCCGCCGGGACTGGTCGAAGGTGGGTGGCGGCGGGCAGACCTTCGAAGGGCCCTGGGGCGTGTCGGTCGCGCGCAACATCACGCCGCACCCGGAGGCGGGCATCGGCCGCTGGAGCGACGCCGAGATCATCCGGGCCGTGACAAAGGGCGTCTCGGCCGATGGGCGCCAGCTCTTCCCGCCGATGGGCTATGCCTACTACGCGGGCGCGAGCGAGGCGGACCTGCGCGACCTCGTCGCCTATCTCCGCTCCCTGCCGCCGGTGCCCTGAGCGGCGGCGGGGCGCGCCACGAGCCTGCCCTCATCCTGGCCTCACCCCGCCACCGATTCCGCTCTATGCTGGGCCCATGCCGGATGCCAGCGGACCCGTCACGACAGACCTGCCCCCGCCCGTTCCTATGGAGCGGCGGGCCGAGGGGCGGCGCTTCTCGCCGCTGCTGCGGCGCATCCTCCTCGTCAACATGCTGCCGCCCTTCCTGCTGGTGGCGACGCTCCTCTACCTCGACCAGTACCAGGACGGGCTGCTGGCCGCGGAGGTGCAGGGGCTGCGCACCCAGGCGCGCATCTACGCGAACGGCATCGCGGAGGCCGGGGTTCGAATCCAGGACGACCGCGCGACCCTCGTGCCCGAGACTGCCCGCCCCCTGCTGCGGCGGCTGACGGAGCCGAGCACGGGCACCCAGGCGAAGCTCTTCGACAACAACGGCCTGCTGGTGGCCGACAGCCGCGTGCGGGAAGGACCGGGCGGCGCCATCGTGACCGAGCCGCTGCCGCCGCCGAGCCAGCCCGGCCCGGTCGCGGGAACCATCGGGCGCGTCTACGAGCGGCTTCTCGACTGGCTGCCGCGCCCGCGGGTGCGCGGCCCCGCCGTGGTGGTGGACGAGACGCCCGACGCCCCCTCCTTCGACTGGCAGCCCGATCTCGGCCCCGACCGGCGGGAGGAGCTGCGCCTGGCGCTGGAAGGCGGCGTGAATCCCTATGTGCGGCGCACGGCGGACGGGCGGCTGCTCGTCTCGGTCGCCGAGCCGGCGCGGCGCGCGAACCAGCCCGTCGGCATCGTGCTGCTGACCCGCGAGGCGCGGGAAGTGGACCAGCGGGTAATGGAGATCCGGGGCTCGGTCCTCGCGCTCTTCGCCATGGCGCTGGCGATCACCGTCGCGCTCTCGCTCTATCTCACGCGCACCCTCGCCTCGCCGATGTTGGAGCTGGCGGGCTCCGCGGCCTCGATGCGGCAGGGCAAGGGGCGGGGCGGGTCGGTGCCGGCGCCGCTCATGGCGCGGCAGGACGAGATCGGCATCCTGGCGCGGGCCCTGCAGAGCGGCACGAACGCCCTCTGGGCGCGCGTGGACGCGAACGAGCGCTTCGCGGCGGATGTCGCGCACGAGCTGCGCAACCCGCTGACCTCCGTGCGCTCGGCGATCGAGACGCTGCGGCGCGTCGGGGATCCCGAGCAGCAGAAGCGCCTGCTGGCGATCATCGCGGAGGACGCGGTGCGGATGGACCGGCTGATCGGCGACATCGCCGACAGCTCCCGGGTCGATGCCGAGCTATCGCGCACGGTATCGGAGCCGGTGGACATCGCACCCATCCTCTCGACGCTCGCGGAACTGCAGGTGGCGACGCGGGGGGAGAACGATCCCTCCGTGGAACTGGACGCGCCCGCCACCCTCGTGGTCAGGGGCGTGGAGGGGCGGCTGGTGCAGGTGCTGCGGAACCTCCTCGGCAACGCGCTCTCCTTCTCGCCGCCCGGCGGTAAGGTGCGGGTGCGGGCGAGGGCGACCGGCGCGGTGGCCGAGATCGCCATCGAGGACGAGGGGCCCGGCATCCCCGAGGCAAAGCTCGAAGGGATCTTCGACCGCTTCTACTCCGAGCGGCCGCAGGGCGAGCGCTTCGGGCAGCACTCCGGCCTCGGCCTGTCGATCTCCCGTCAGATCGTCGA
This sequence comes from Roseomonas sp. KE2513, assembly GCF_016107305.1. Taxonomy (GTDB): domain Bacteria; phylum Pseudomonadota; class Alphaproteobacteria; order Acetobacterales; family Acetobacteraceae; genus Roseomonas. Next base: position 142,734 of record NZ_RCVR01000009.1, on the reverse strand, counting down.
AGCGCTCGGCGGGCGGATCATGGCGGAGAACCGGCGCAACCCGGACGGGAGCGTGGCCGGGGCACGCTTCGTGGTGCGCCTGCCGGTGGCCTGAGAGGCGTCACCGGCGCCCCCGCTGCTCAGGCCGCGTTCCGCCGCGCATGGGCCCGGACCGCGGCCTCGATCGAGGCAAGGTCGTTCGGCAGCACCGTGAAGCGTTCCTCGCGCTCGTAGAGGTCCGCCATATGGGGCGGCAGGGCCGGGCGGGTGCCCGTCGCCTTTTCCACCGCGTCCGGGAACTTCGCGGGGTGGGCGGTGGCGGCGACGATGATCGGCGTGGCGCGGTTGTCGGGCGGGTTGGCGTGGCTGGCCGCGGTGCCGGCGGCCGTATGGGGGTCGGCGGCGTAGCCCTGGGCGTGCAGGCGGCGCATCTCCTCGACCGTTTCCTCGTCCGAGACCGCGTGGGCGCGGAAGAGGGCGGTCGCCTCGCGCCAGGCGGCGTCGGGCACCGGCATGGCGCCGGTCTCGCGGAAAGCGCGCATGGTGGCGGCCGTGCGCGCGCCGTCGCGGTGGAGAAGCTCGAAGAGCAGGCGCTCGAAGTTGGAGGAGACCTGGATATCCATGCTCGGCGAGAGGCTGGGCGCCACGGGCCGGGCCGTCATGTCGTTCGCGCCGATGAAGCGGGCGAGGATGTCGTTGCGGTTGGCGCCGATGATCAGGGTGGAGATCGGCAGGCCCATGGCGCGCGCGGCCCAGGCGGCGAAGACGTTGCCGAAATTGCCGGTGGGCACGCTGAAGGCAACTTCGCGGCCCGGCGCGCCGAGCGCGAGGGCGCTGGCAACGTAGTAGGGGATCTGCGCCGCGATGCGCGCCCAGTTGATGGAGTTGACGGCCGAGAGGTTCATCTCCGCGCGGAAGGGCGCGTCGTTGAACATGGCCTTCACCAGGTCCTGGCAGGTGTCGAAGTCGCCGTGAACCGCGAGGTTCTTCACGTTGGGCGAGAGCACCGTGGTCATCTGCCGGCGCTGCACCGCGCTCGTCCGGCCCTCGGGGTGGAGGATGACGATGTCGAGGTTCCGGCGGTCGCGGCACGCCTCGATCGCCGCGGAGCCCGTGTCGCCAGAGGTGGCGCCGACGATCGTGATGCGCTCCCCGCGCCGGGCCAGCACGTGGTCGAACATGCGGCCGAGGAGCTGGAGGGCGAAGTCCTTGAAGGCGAGGGTGGGGCCGTGGAACAGCTCGAGGGCGAAGCGGCGCTCGTCGAGCTGCACCAGAGGAGCCACGGCCGGGGTGTTGAAGCCGGCATAGGCGTCGCGGCACATGGCCAGCAGGACGCCCTCTTCGAAGGTATTGCCGGTGAAGCGGGAGATGATGTCTGCGGCCAGCTCCGGATAGGGCAGGCCTCGCAGTCCCTCCCACTCGGCGGGGGTAAGGGTGGGCCAGGTTTCCGGCAGGAAGAGGCCGCCATCCTCGGCCAGGCCGGCGAGGAGCACGGCCTCGAAGGAGCGGGGGGCGGCCTCGCCGCGGGTGGAGACGTAGCGCATGGGCGGGGGCTTAGCGGAAAGCCGGGGCGGCCGGAATGGCGGAAGGGCGCATGGGTGCCCCGTTCGCCGGCGCGGCGTGGCAGGATGCGCGGATGATCCGGCGCGCGCTGCTCCTCCTCCTCGCCCCGCTGCCCGCCGTGGCGGCCGAGCTCACCCCTCTGCGGCCGGGCATGCGGGAGGGTGACGCGCTGGTGGCCCGGCTGCGCGCGGGCGGGCTGGTGCTCTTCCTCCGCCACGCCGACACGCGCGGCGAGCCCTGCGACCGCTCCTTCCGGGTGGATGATCGCGAGGGCCAGCGCAACATCTCCCGCGCAGGGCGCGGGCAGGCGGCGTCGATCGGCCAGCGGCTGGAGGAACTCGGGATCCCCGTCGAAACCCCGGTGCTGGCGGGCCCGGTCTTCCGCGCCCGCGACACGGCCGAGGCCGCTTTCGGCGCCGCCCAGGTGCGCGTCACCGACGAGTTGCTGGCCGACGACTATGCCGGCGGGCGGCTGGCGGAGGTGATCGAGGGGCACCGCCGCCTGCTCTCCTCCCCCGTGGCGGCGGGGGCGAACCGGGTGCTGGTCGGGCATCGCACGCCGCTGATCATGGCGCTCGGCGAGGTGGTCGGCGGCCAGGCGCTGCCGGAAGGGGCGCTGGCGGTGGTCTCGCCCGGCAGCCCCGCGCGCGTGCTGGGCATCCTGGAACTGGCGCCGCTGCCGGGCGGCGGCTTCCACGGCTGCTGAAGGGGCCGCTTACCCGAAGAGGCCCGGACGTCCGGGAAGCCGGTCCGTCACCCCGGCTGAGCGGGGGTTCCACCACCAGCGGCCGCGCGGCCCGACCACCACCCCCGCCTGGTGTCGCGGCCCCGGGGAATAGCGGGCTGCGCCCGCGAGGATGGCGGCGCCGTGCGCTGTGGGCAGGTGCGGCGCCTCCCGCGTGAGGAGCCGGCGCGTGCCGGTGGAGAGGCGCGTCACCACGTCGCGGAGGATGAGGTCGGTCAGGTGGAACACCGGATCGGCAGCGCGCAGGTGGCGCATCAGCGGCCCCTCGCCGGTGACGCCTTCGGCCGCGGCGCGCATCACGAGGCGCTCGGTCATGCCCAACCCGTCAGTCACCCAGGGCAGGTCCTGCAGGTGGCGCCGCATGGCGCGGGCGAGGTGCGGCAGGGGCAGGGCGCGGCGGGAGAGGCGGTCGAGCGCGCTGGGATCCTCCGCCGCGAAGGCATCCCAGGCCTCGGCGCCGGCCTCGACGGTGGACCAGGGGAGGGGCTGCGGGGCCAGGGACTCCAGCTCGTCCTGCGGCATCTCGGCGAAAGGGCGCTCGCCGTCGGAGGGCACCAGCCAGAGGCGCCCCGCCAGTGCGGGCCAGCCCGCGAGCACCGAGAGCACGCGGATCAGCACGGCCTGATCCCAGAGGTCGTGCTCGAACCAGAGCAGCACGCGGTCGTACTGGGGCAGCTCGCGCAGCGCCGCGTATTCCGCCCCCAGCCGCGCGCGGACGGCGGCCGCGCCATGGGCGTAGTGGCCGGCGACGAAGCCCGCGCGGCGGGAAACGTAGCCCTCCAGGAACTCGCCGTGCACCGGGCCTTGGCAGACCGGGTCGGCGATGGTGAAGTAGGTGCCGGGCACCCGGCCCCGCAGGTCGTCCCCGCAGCGGATGGAGGCGGTGGAGCCCGTCACGGCGCGCGCCCCGTCGGCGCGGCGATCATAAGGCCGCCCCCAGGGATGCGGCGCCGAGGGCCCGGTGCGCGATATCGCGCCGGCAGAAGCCGCCGGGCCAGTCGAGCGCGTCCACGGCGGCATAGGCGGCCTCGCGCGCCGCGCGGAGGTCGCGGGCGGTGGCGCCGATGCCCAGCACCCTCCCGCCCGAGGCTACCACCGAGCCGTCCGGCCCGCGGGCGGTGCCGGCGTGGAAGACGCGAACGCCGGGGATGCTGGCCGCGGCCTCCAGCCCGCCGATCGGCTCGCCCTTGGCGACGAGGCCCGGATAGCCGCGGGCCGCGACCACCACGACGAGCGACGGGTTCGCCGACCAGCGCAGCGAGATGCCGGAAAGGTCCCCCGCCGCCGAGGCGGCGAGGGCGGGGAGGAGGTCGCTCTCGAGGCGCAGCATCAGCGCCTGGCACTCCGGGTCGCCGAAGCGGACGTTGAACTCGATCACGCGCGGGCCGGTCGCGGTCAGCATCAGGCCGACGAAGAGCACGCCGCGGAAGGGCGCGCCGCGCCGGGCCATCTCCGCCAGCACGGGCTCCACGACGCGGGCCATCACCTCGTCGCGCATGGCATCCGTGAAAGCGGGGGAGGGGGAGTAGGCGCCCATGCCGCCCGTGTTCGGGCCGGTGTCGCCCTCGCCCACGCGCTTGTGGTCCTGGGCGGCGGCGAGCGGGATGGCGCGGGTGCCGTCGCAGAGGGCGAAGAAGGAGGCCTCCTCCCCCATCATGCACTCCTCGATCACGACGCTGGCCCCGGCCTCGCCGTGGACGCGGCTTTCCATGATGTCGGCGATGGCGGCCTCCGCCTCCTCGACCGTGGCCGCCACCACCACGCCCTTGCCCGCGGCCAGGCCGTCGGCCTTCACCACGACGGGGGCGCCCTGGGCGCGGACATGGTCGCGGGCGGCGGCGGGGTCCTCGAAGCGGGCCCAGGCGGCGGTGGGCGCGCGGGCGGCGTCCAGCACCTCCTTGGTGAAGGTCTTGGACCCCTCCAGCCGGGCTGCGGCGGCGCTGGGGCCGAAGCAGGGGATGCCGGCGACGGCGAGGGTATCGGCCAGGCCCAGGGTCAGCGGCGCCTCGGGGCCGACGACGACGAGGTCCACCGCCCGCTCCCGCGCGAAGGCGACGAGGGCCTCGATGCTCTCGGCCCCGATCGGCACGCACTCCGCCAGGGCGGCGATGCCGGGGTTGCCCGGGGCGCACCAGAGCTTCGTGAGGGTCGGGCTGCGGGCGATCTTCCACGCCAGGGCGTGCTCGCGGCCGCCGCCGCCGACCAGAAGAACCTTCATGCGTGCGACCATCCCTGAAACCGAGGCGCGGCGGGAAGTGGCCCCCGCGGGCTCCCTTCTATTTTTCCCGGGCCGCGGGGGCCAGGGGTGGCGCGCGGGGGAGCCCTCCCGTGCGCCAGCCGGGGTCATTACCGCGCGAGGCGTAACGAAAAGCCCCCTTGGCGCCGCATTCCCGTCGCCACCCTGCCCGTTTCCCCGCGTTGAATGCTCAGGTGGAGGGCCCTTTCGGCCCGCCCGAAGAGAGGAATGCACAATGCAGGGCAGTCTCGCTCGTCTCGGTTCCTGGGGACGCCGGTTCCTGGTGCTGGGCGCGCTGTTCGGCGCGCCGCTCCTGGCGGCCGCCCCTGCGGCGCAGGCCCAGGTCGCGCCCGCCGTCGCCGTCCTGGGTCCGGCAGCACCGGTTCAGGCCATCCCCGTGCAGTATTACGGACCGCCGCGCGGCTATTACCGCGGCCGGGGCCACTGGCGCCGCCCGCCGCCCGGCTACTATCGCCGGCCGGAGGCCCGCCGCTACTACGGTCCGCCGCGTCGCTTCGCCGGTCCGCCGCGCCCCTACGCCTACCGCTACCGTTAAGGGTGGCCGGCCAGGGAGGGGCGCGGCCCTCCCTGTGCCGTTGTGAGCCGCCGGCCGGAGCAGGGAAGGCCCCCCGCCCCACCGCTTCCGGCGCTTGACGCCCCGCGCGTGAGCGCGACGATGGCACTCGAAGGGCAAAGCCCCGGAGGAGCGCCATGACCGACCAGACCCTGATCCCCGTGAAGCCCGAGATTGCCGCTGGCAGCCACGTCGATGCCGCCCGGCGCGAGGCGATGGTGGCCGAGGCCGCGCGCGACCCGGAGGGCTTCTGGCGCCGCGAGATGGGCCGCATTGCCTGGATGAAGGCGCCCAGCCGCATCAAGAACACGAGCTTCGAGGGCGACGTCTCCATCAAGTGGTTCGAGGACGGGGTGCTGAACATCAGCGAGTCCTGCCTTGACCGCCACGTGGAGGGCGGGCGCGGCGACCAGGTGGCGATCATCTGGGAAGGGGACGACCCGAACTCGGACACGAAGGTCACCTATCGTGACCTGCTGGCCCGTGTCTGCCGGCTGGCCAATGCGCTGAAGTCCCTCGGCGTGCGCCGGGGCGACCGCGTCTCGATCTACCTGCCGATGATCGTCGAATCGGCCGTCGCCATGCTCGCCTGCGCGCGGGTGGGGGCCATCCACTCGATCATCTTCGGCGGCTTCTCCCCAGACAGCCTCGCCAGCCGCATCCAGGACTGCGAGAGCACGCTGCTGATCACGGCCGACGAGGGCCGGCGCGGCGGCCGCACCGTGCCGCTGAAGGCGAATGCCGACGAGGCGCTGAAGTCCTGCCCGACGGTGAAGTCCGTCATCGTCGCCCGCAACACGGGGGGCAAGGTGGAGATGCAGGAGGGGCGCGACCACGACTGGGAGACGCTCTGCAACGCGCAATCCGCCGAGTGCGCGCCCGAGCCGATGGGGGCGGAGGACCCGCTCTTCATCCTCTACACCTCCGGCTCCACCGGGAAGCCCAAGGGCGTGCTGCACACGACCGGCGGCTACGCCGTCTGGGCCTCCTTCACGCATGAGCTGGTCTTCGACTATCGCCCGGGTGAGGTCTACTGGTGCACGGCCGATGTGGGCTGGGTGACCGGCCACACCTACATCGTTTACGGCCCGCTCGCGAACGGCGCGACGACGCTCATGTTCGAGGGCGTGCCGAACTGGCCTGACAGCAGCCGCTTCTGGCGGGTGATCGACAAGCACGGGGTGAACATCTTCTACACCGCCCCCACCGCCATCCGTGCCCTGATGCGGGAGGGCGAGGGGCCGGTGAAGGGGACCTCCCGCCAGTCGCTCCGCATCCTCGGCAGCGTCGGCGAGCCGATCAATCCCGAGGCCTGGCTCTGGTACTACCGCGTGGTCGGCGACGAGCGCTGCCCGGTCGTCGATACTTGGTGGCAGACCGAGACGGGCGGCATCCTCATCTCGCCGTTGCCGGGCGCCGTCGCGCAGAAGCCGGGCTCGGCCACCCTGCCGCTGCCCGGCGTGTTTCCGGCGCTGGTGGACAACGAGGGGGCGCCGCTGGAGGGGGCGACCGAGGGCAACCTCGTGATCACCGACAGCTGGCCGGGCCAGATGCGCACCGTGTTCCGCGACCACGAGCGCTTCGTCCAGACCTATTTCTCCACCTTCCCCGGCAAGTACTTCACCGGCGACGGCGCGCGGCGCGACGAGGACGGCTACTGGTGGATCACAGGGCGTGTGGACGACGTGCTCAACGTTTCCGGCCACCGCATGGGCACGGCGGAGATCGAGAGCGCGCTGGTGGCCCACCCGAAGGTCGCCGAGGCCGCCGTCGTCGGCATGCCGCACGAGATCAAGGGCCAGGGCATCTACGCCTATGTCACCCTCAACGCCGATGAGGAGCCGACCGAGGCGCTGAGGAAGGAGCTCGTCGCCTGGGTGCGGCGCGAGATCGGGCCGATCGCCAGCCCGGACGCCATCCAGTGGGCGCCGGGCCTGCCCAAGACCCGTTCGGGCAAGATCATGCGCCGCATCCTGCGCAAGATCGCCGCGAACGAGACGGACAGTCTCGGCGACACCTCCACCCTCGCCGACCCCACCGTGGTGCAGGACCTCATCGGCAACCGCGTGGGGTAACCCCGCCCGAGCCGCGCCCGGCTTACTGGCCGGGCGCGAGCCGATCGAGAAGGCGGGCGAGCGCCTGGGTCTCGGCCGCGCTCAGCCCACCGGTGATCCGCCCCTCATGCGCGTCGAGCAGCGGGCGGAGCCGGCCGAGCGCGTCCAGCCCCGCCGGGGTGGCATGAAGTTCCAGGCTGCGGCGGTCGGCGCCGGTCCGCCGCTCCAGCAATCCCCGCTCCTCCAGCCGGTCGAGCAGGGGCGCCGCGCGGGAACGGCCGTGGCCCATGGCCTCCGCCAGATGCGCCGGGGCGATCCCGGGATTGGCCCCGACGAGCGAAAGGGCTGCCAGCAGCGGCGGGGTAAAGCCGTGCGGGCGCAGTGCCTCTTCGAGGTCGCGGATGACTCGGCGATAGGCCCGCTTTAACCCGTATGACACCGTGCCGGCCAGAAGCCCGTGGCCGCCCGGCCCACCCACATCGTTCAACTGTTGAACCTTCCCTCGCGCGGTGCCAACATCCGGCAAAATGGAGGAGACGGCCATGCGCGTGATCATCTCGGGCGGTGGGATCGGCGGCCTCACCCTGGCCATGGCGCTGCACCAGGCGGGGATTGAGGCAGAGGTCCACGAGGCCGTCGCCATGCCCAAGCCGCTCGGCGTCGGCATCAACCTTCTGCCCCATGCCGTGCGGGAACTCACGGAACTCGGCCTCGGCGAGCGCGTCCTCGCGGCCGGCGTCCCGACGCGGGAGCTGCTCTATGCCACGAGGCGCGGCGAGGAGGTCTGGCGCGAGGACCGCGGCCTGACCGCCGGCTACCGCTGGCCGCAGGTGAGCATCCACCGCGGCACCCTCTTCATGCTGCTGCTCGAGGCGGCGCGGGAGCGGCTGGGGGATGCCATCCATCTCGGCTCTCGCGGGATATCAGCCGAATCGGGTGCTGACAGCGCCGTGCTGCACCTGGAGGGCGGCGGCGCGGCGCGCGGCGACGTGGTGGTGGCCGCGGACGGCATCCACAGCGCCATCCGCGCCGCCTGGCACCCGCATGAGGGCGCGCCCCGCTGGAACGGCAGCCTGATGTGGCGCGCGGTGGCCGAGCATCCCGGCTATCTCACCGGCCGGACCATGGTGCAGGCAGGGACGAGCGATCTTAAGTTCGTCTGCTACCCCATTCGCGAGGCGACGGCGGACCGCCCCGCGCTGGTCAACTTCATTGCCGAGAGGCGGATGGACCCGAACACACACTGGGCGCGGGAGGACTGGAACCGCCCCGGCCGGATCGAGGACTTCCTGCCCGATTTCGCGGACTGGCAATGGCCCTGGCTCTCCGTCCCCTCCCTGATCCGCGCCGCGCCGGATGTCTGGGAGTTCCCGATGGTGGACCGCGACCCCTTGCCGGAATGGACGCGCGGCCGCGTGACCCTGCTCGGCGACGCCGCCCACCCGATGTACCCGATCGGCTCCAACGGCGCCTCTCAGGGAATCCTCGACGCCCGCACCCTGGCCTTCCACCTCGCGAGCACGGGCAATGCGGTGGCGGGCCTCCGGGCCTATGAGGAAGAGCGCCGCCCGGCCACGGCCGCCCTCGTGCAGGCCGCGCGCGGCCAGGGGCCGGACCTCGTGCTGGATCTCGCGGAGAGCCGGGCGCCGGCGGGCTTCGCGGCCGTCGGCGGGCGGGAGGCGGTGCTGCCACTGGCGGAGCTGGAGGAGATCGCGCTCGGCTACAAGCGCAAGGCGGGCTTCGACCCCGTGCTGCTGAACGCGCGCCCGAGCCTCTCCGCGCGCCTCGGGGACGCGGCCCTCCCGCGCTGATCAGAGAAGTGGCCGCCTGGACGGCGGTCATCCCGCGGCGCAGCATGGCCGCATGTCGATCGACCGCATCCCCCAGGAACTCCCCCGCGTCCCCGGCGACCGCCTGCTGCCCGCCGAGCCCGAGGCCTTCCCGATCCTGCCCGCCCGCACCGCGCTGATCGTGGTGGACATGCAGAACGCCTATGCCTCGGCGGAGGGCTATCTCGACAAGGCAGGCTTCGACCTCTCTGGCACCCGCTCAGTCATCGGCAACGTGGTGCAGGTGGTGGCGGCGGCGCGGATGCTCGGCGTCCAGATCGTCTGGTTCCAGAACGGCTGGGACGCCGAGGGGGTCGAGGCCGGCGGTCCCGGCTCTCCCAACCACTGGAAGTCCAACGCCCTGCGCCTCATGCGCGAGCGGCCGGAGCTTGAGGGCACGCTGCTGGCCAAGGGCACCTGGGACTACGCGCTGGTGCCGGAGATGCAGCGCGCGCCCGGCGACATCCTCGTCCAAAAGCCCCGCTACGGCGGCTTCAGCGGCACGGCGCTTGAGATGATGCTGCGCGCCCGCGGCATCCGGGACATCCTGTTCTGCGGAGTCGCGACGAATGTCTGCGTCGAGAGCACGCTGCGCGAGGCCTTCCACCGCGAGTTCTGGCCCGTGCTGGTGGAGGATGCCTGCTGGCAGGGCGGCCCGCGATTCGTGCACGACGCGACGGTGTTCAACGTGCGCACCTTCTTCGGCTGGGTGACGACCACGGCCGCGCTGACGGCGCTCGCCGCCGCGGACTGACGCCCCGAGGTTCCCCCCCGCTTAGGCTTTCGTTCACTTCTTCGTCCTTACCCTGGGGCGAGCCGGACCCTTGCCGGACGGAGAAGCGCGCGTGTCCTACCCCCCGCCAGCCGTGGTCTCGCCGCGGGCGACGCCACTCGCTGCCGCTCGGTCGGTGCTCTTCCGTAGCTGGACCAGCTTCCGCTTCGAGATCGCGCTCATCCTGACGATCCTGGTGGTCGTCTGGGGCGCGGTCGGCGCGCACCTGGTCGTGGAGCGGCGCGAGATCGAGGAGAATGTCCGGTCCGCGGCCCTCAACATCGCGGGCGCGGCCGAGCAGGGCGTCGCCCGCACCATCGAGGCGATCGACCAGCGCTTGCGCTTCGCGCGCGATGCCTACCGGCGCGACCCGCAGGGCTTCTCCCTCGACTTCGTCGCCACTGACAATGGCTACAACGACGGCATGATGGCGCAGCTCGCGCTGATCGACGCGAGAGGACGGCTGCGCCAGACAAATCTCGGCCCGACGAACGGCACGCTCGACCTCTCGGACCGCGCGCATTTCCGCGTCCACCTCGAGGAGCCGGCCGACACGCTCTTCATCAGCCGGCCGGTGCTGGGCCGGGTCTCGAACCGCTGGACCGTGCAGTTCACGCGCAAGGTCTTCGCGCCGGACGGCAGCTTCGCGGGCGTGGTGGTCTGCTCGTTCGATCCTTACTGGATGACGCAGTTCCACGAGCTGCTCGACTTCAGCGGCAACATGATCCTGCTTGGGCAGGACGGCATCGTGCGCGCGGCCGCGCCCGACGGCACGATGCTCGGTCACGACCTGTCTGAAACCCCGCTCGGCCGGGCCGCCGCGGCGACGGACCACGGCAGCCTCCGCATCACCCCAACCGACGGGAGCCAGGGGCAGGCCGTCAGCTTCCGGCGGCTGCGCAACTACCCGGTCACGGTGGCGGTCGGGATGGACATGGCGCCCCTCATGGCGAACTTCGACGCCCTGTTCAGCCTCACCGTCGCGCTCGGCTCGGGCATCACCCTGCTGGTGCTGGTCGTTGGCTTTCTCCTGATCCGGCACAAGCACCGCGTCCTCGCCTCGCACGAGGTGCTGCGCCACGCGATCGAGAACCTCGACCAGGGCCTGCTGATGGTGGACCGGCACGGCCGCATCTCCCTCCGCAACACCCGCTACGTCACGCTGCTGGGGCTGCCGCAGGGGATGGCCGAGACCGGGGAGGACCACGCGCCGGTGGCCGAGTGGCAGGCGGCGCGGGGAGAGCTGTGCCCGCTCGGTGCGGAGCCGTGTGGCCAGGCCGGGCCGGCCGGGCCCGAGAGGGAGGCGGGCCTGCGTTTCGGCGAGCTGCTGCGGCCGGACGGCACGGTGATCGAGATCCGGACGAGGATGCTCGCCGATGGCGGGCTGGTCAGCACCTATACCGACATCACCGACCGCCTGCGCGCGCAGGAGAGAATCCAGCACCTCGCCCATCACGACGGCCTGACGGACCTGGCGAACCGCATCCTGCTCAAGGAGCGCCTGATGCAGGCCATGGCCCTGGCCGAGCGCGGCGGCGGGCGCCTGGCCGTGCTCTGCCTCGACCTGAACCGCTTCAAGCCGGTGAACGACACCCTCGGCCATGCCGCCGGGGACGAGGTGCTGCGGCAGACGGCCGAGCGCCTGCGGGGCCTTTCCCGTACCTCGGACATCGTGGCGCGGGTGGGGGGCGACGAGTTCGTCTTCGTGCAGACCGCCGTCTCCCGCGCGGCCGATGCGGCGGCGCTGGCGGAGCGGATCGTCGTCAGGATCGCCCGGCCTTTCGACGTGAGCGGCTATGCCGTGAACATCGATACGAGCATCGGTATCGCGATCTTCCCGGACGACGGCCGGACCGTGGAGGCGCTGCTGAAGAACGCCGACACCGCCCTTTACCGGGCCAAGGCGGCGGGCCGGGGCGTCACCCGCTTCTTCGAGGCGGAAATGGAGGTGCGCCTGCGCGAGCGAGGCCTGCTGGAGCACGACCTGCGCCATGCTCTCGGCAACGGCGAGTTCGCCGTCAGCTTCCAGCCCGTCTACGCCTGCCACACCCGCGAGGTCGTCTCCTACGAGGTCCTGCTGCGCTGGGAGCACCCGGTGCGAGGCCAGGTCTCGCCGGCCGATTTCATCCCGGTGGCGGAGGAATGCGGGCTGATGCTCGTGCTCGGCCGCTGGGTCCTGGAACAGGCCTGCAAGGCCGCGGCCGCCTGGATGCAGCCCTATGTCGTCGCGGTGAACCTCTCCCCGGTCCAGTTCCAGCATGGCGACCTGCCGAGCGAGGTGGCCGGGATCCTGGCGCGGACCGGCCTGCCCGCCGGCCGGCTGGAGCTGGAGATCACCGAGGGTCTGCTGATCGAGGATGCGGAGGGCGCGCTGGCGGCGATGCGCGCGCTGAAGGCGCTCGGCGTCCGGCTCGCCCTCGACGATTTCGGCACCGGCTATTCGAGCCTTGTCTATCTCCGCCGCTTCCCCTTCGACCGGCTCAAGATCGCCCGATCCTTCATCCAGGCGACCGAGCTGGACGGCAGCGCGCGCCCGATCGTGAATGCGATCATCGCCCTCGGGCGGAGCCTGAACCTTCGCGTGACCGCCGAGGGTGTGGAGACCGAGCAGCAACTCGCCCTTCTTCGGGAGCTCGACTGCGACGAGGTCCAGGGCTTCCTCCTTGGCCGGCCTATCCCGGAGGAGAGGCTTCGCGAGAGCCTGGCGGGGGAGCCGCGTCGCCAGAGGGCCTGAGCCGCCCGTGGCAGTGGCCGGGCTGGCGCGCCGGGCGCGTCCGTTCCAACCTCTGCGCGATGCCCCGTCCGCCCGCCGACGAGTCCGCGCGAACCCGCCGGCTGATCACCCTTTACGGCCTGACCGCCTTCTGCACCTCGCTCTCCGCCCGCAGCCTGGACCCGATCCTGCCGGAGATCGCCCGCGACCTGGCCGTCGCGACCGACAGCGTGGCCCTCATCGCCACCGCCTTCGCCATGCCTTACGCCCTCATCCAGCCCTTCCTGGGGCCTGTTGGGGACGCTTTGGGCAAGCGGCGGATCATCGCCCTGGCCACCCTGCTCACCGGCCTCTCGCTGGTGGCCTGCGCGCTGGCGCCCTCCCTCGGCCTTCTTTTCGTCTTCCGGGCGCTCGCGGGCGCGGCGGCGGGGGGGATCTACCCGCTGGTCATCGCCACCTTCGGTGACCGCGTGCCGATGGACCAGCGCCAGGTGGCGCTCAGCCGTCTCCTCGCCTTCTCCACCACGGGGCAGATCGCGGGCGGGGTGATCTCGGGCCTGGTGCACGAGGTGGTGGACTGGCGGGGCATTCTCGGAGGGGGCGCGGTGGCGGTGCTCGGCATGGGCCTCGTCCTCCTGCGCGATATCCGGGCCGAGCCCGACCCGTCGCCCGGCCGGCTGGACGCCACCGCGGCGGCGCGCCGCTATTCCGGCATCCTTGCCCTGCCCATGGCCCGCCGGGTCTATGCGGCCGCGACGGCGGAGGGGCTGCTTGTTTTCGGCCTCTTCCCCTATCTCGCGGCCATGCTCGCGGACTGGGGCGTCGGCGGTCCCCTTCAGGCGGGCATCGCCATCGGCGCCTTCGGGGCGGCGGGGGTGGCCAACACGCTTCTCGCCGGGCCCATGCTGTCGCGCCTCGGCCTGTCGGGGATGCAGCGGGCGGCGGGGGCGCTGGTCGCCCTCGGCTTCTCGGCCATCGCCTGGGCCGGGCTGAAGGCCGGCGGCGGGGTGGGGGTGCTGCCCGTGGCGGCCGGGATGTTCGCGGTCGGGCTCGGCTACTTCACCATGCATAGCTCCCTCCAGACGCGGGTGACAGAGATCGCCCCGCAGGCGCGGGGCTCCGCGGTGGCGCTCTTCGCCTTCTTCTTCTTTGTCGGTCAGTCGCTCGCGCCGCTGCTCTTCGGCCTGCTGATCGCCTGGCTGGGGTCGGTTCCGGCGCTCATGGTCGTGGCGGCGGGGATGGTCTCGCTGGGGCTCGCCCTCGCCCGGGTGCTGCGGCCGCGCTAGGCCCGGCGGGAGCCACTCGCCGGCCGCCCGGAGGGGCGTGGTGGTGGGAAACGGCCCTCCCAGGGAGAGGGGGGCCCGCAGCCCGTCGGCACCGCATGAGCGGGGCGCATGCGCGGGGCGGGCGGCGAGCATCGCGGAATCTCTCGCAATCCGGCCCCTGGCACGCTATCTGTGCGCCGCAACAAGCCGAACCGCCGAAGAAAGGCCCCGCCGCCCGATGCGCGCGGGGCCTTCCATATGGATGGAACTTCGAGCGAGGGCCGCGCCCCCTTTCAGGGGCGCGAAACGGGCGCGATCGGTTTCCCGGGCCACCGGGCCAAACGGCATCGCGCGCACCGGGGGAGGGCTGGAACGCCCCGCCCCGGCAGGACGAAGGACAACGCGCGATGACGCAAAGCATCCGCAACGTGGCGATCATCGCCCACGTCGACCATGGCAAGACCACGCTGGTGGACAACCTGCTGAAGCAGGCCGGCGCCTTCCGCGCCAACCAACAGGTGGCCGAGCGCGCCATGGACCGCAACGACCTCGAGCGCGAGCGCGGCATCACGATCCTCGCCAAGTCCACCGCGGTGGAGTGGAAGGGCGTGAAGATCAACATCGTGGACACGCCGGGCCACGCCGACTTCGGCGGCGAGGTGGAGCGCATCCTCTCGATGGTCGATGGCGCGATCGTCCTCTGCGACGCGGCCGAGGGCCCGCTGCCGCAGACGAAGTTCGTGCTCACCAAGGCGCTCGCCCGCGGCCTGAAGCCGATCGTGGTCATCAACAAGGTCGACCGCCAGGACGCGCGGGCCGACGAGGTGCTGAACGAGGTGTTCGACCTCTTCGCCGCCCTCGGCGCCAGCGACGAGCAGCTCGACTTCCACACCATGTTCGCCTCCGGCCGCCAGGGTTGGGCCGACCTGACGATGGATGGTCCCCGCAAGGACCTGTCGCCGATGTTCGACCTCATCCTGAGCCACGTGCCGGAGCCGACGGTGGACGTCACCGCGCCCTTCGCGATGAACGCCTCCATCCTCGAGGCCGACCCCTTCCTCGGCCGCATCCTCACGGGCCGCATCGAGCAGGGCGTCGCGAAGACCAACATGCCCGTGCGCGTGCTGCGCCAGGACGGCTCGATCGTCGAGACCGGCCGCCTGACGAAGCTGATGACCTTCTCCGGCCTGGATCGCGTGCCGGTCGATGAGGTGCAGGCGGGCGACATCTGCGCCATCGCCGGCCTGAGCGATGCGACGATCCCCGACACCATCGCCTCCCCCGAGGTGACGGAGCCGCTGCCGGCGATCCCGGTCGATCCGCCGACGCTGACCATGACCTTCCGCATCAATGACGGCCCGCTCGGCGGCCGCGAGGGCAAGAAGGTTACCTCCCGCCAGATCCGCGACCGCCTCTTCAAGGAGACGGAGGGCAACGTCGCCATCAAGGTGAAGGTCTCCGAGGAGGTGGACGCCTTCGAGGTGGCCGGCCGCGGCGAGCTTCAGCTTGGGGTGCTCATCGAGACGATGCGCCGCGAGGGCTTCGAGCTGACCATCGGCCGCCCGCGCGTGCTGACGCAGGTAAACCCGGAGACGGGCGAGAAGGAGGAGCCCTTCGAGGAGGCGCTGATCGACGTCGACGAGCAGTATTCGGGCGTCGTCGTCGAGAAGATGTCCCTCCGCAAGGGCATGATGCAGGACATGCGGCCTTCGGGCGGCGGCAAGGTGCGGCTCACCTTCCACATCCCGTCCCGCGGCCTCATCGGCTACCATGGCGAGTTCATGACGGACACGCGCGGCACCGGCATGATGAACCGGCTGTTCCTTGGCTATCAGCCCTGGGCCGGGCCGATCGAGGGGCGCGTGAAGGGCAGCCTCATCTCCAACTCGGACGGCGAGGCGGTGCAGTACTCCCTCTTCGCCCTGCAGGAGCGCGGCGCGCTCTTCGTGGACCCGGGCGTGAAGGTTTACGTGGGCATGATCCTCGGCGAGCACTCGCGCGAGAACGATCTCGACGTGAACCCGATCAAGGAGAAGAAGCTCACCAATATCCGTGCCGCCGGCAAGGACGAGGCGCTTCTCCTGGTGCCGCCGCGCCGCATGTCGCTCGAGCAGGCTATCGCCTATATCGAGGAGGACGAGCTGGTGGAGGTGACGCCGACCGCTATCCGTCTGCGCAAGCGCTACCTCGACCCGCATGAGCGCAAGAAGCACGCCCGCCGCTCGGAGAGCGAGGCAGCGTGATGGGGGCTGGGGGACCCGCTCCCCCGGGCCAGCGCTGAATAGGGCCCCGGTGGGGAAGGTGCCGCAGCCTTGGCTGGCGCCCTCCTCCGCCGGGGCTTTTTCGTTTCCGGCGGCCCTCTCCTCCCTGGGCCGAAAGAGCAGCGGCGTGCAAGAAGCCCTGTTCTTTACCGTCCGGACGGTATAGAAGCCGCGCCATGCCACTCGACCCCGTCGCCCCGCCTGGCGCGCAGACCCGCGTCCTGGACGCCGCCGAGACGATTATCCGCGCCCGCGGCGTGCCGGCCCTGACGCTGGAGGGCGCGGCGCGCGGAGCCGGCATCTCCAAGGGCGGGCTGCTCTACCATTTCGCCTCGAAGGAGGCGCTGCTGGTGGCCATGATGCAGCGCCTGGCGGACCGGATCACCGCGGATTACGAGACGGTGCTTGCTGCGCAGCCAGAGGGGCAGGGCCGCGCGCTGCGTGCCTGCCTCGCGTTCACTTTCGACGAGCCGGATATTCTGGAGGCCCATGCGCGGGCCGCGGCGGTGATGCTCGCTGCCTTCCACCACGACCCTGCCCTGCTGAACCCGATCCGCGCCTTTTTCGCCCGCGTCCGGGCGGCAGCGGTGGCGGACGGCACGCCGCCGGGCATCGCGGCCGCCATCATGATGGCGGGGGACGGGCTTTTCATGGCCCGCCTCTTCGGCCTCTACGAGGCGGGGCCTGCCGAGCTCTCGGCGCTGCGCGCGACCCTGCACGGCCTGCTGGAGCGCGGCGGATGAAGCGCCTCGCCCTTCTCGCGATCCTGCTGCTCGCCGCCGGGGCCGCTGTCTGGACGGCGCGGATCGGCCCCTTCGCGCCGCCGCCCGTGGTGGCGCCCGCCGCCGCCGAGGGGCCGGTGGGCGTGGGCGCGCTCGGCCGGGTGGAGCCCGCGGGCCGCATCCGCCGCCTGGCGGCCCCCGCGACCGGCGCGCGGCTGGACCGGCTGATGGTGGCGGAGGGCGACACGGTGAAGGCCGGGCAGGTGCTGGCCGAATTCGCCGACGCCGCCCAGCGCGACGCCTCGGTGACGGAAGCGCTGGCCCGCGTCTCGCAGGCCGCGGCTACGCTGGACCGCACCCAGGCCGGCGGCAGCCCGAGCGAGATCGCCGCGGCCGAGGCCCGGGCCGAGGCGCTCCGCGCCGCCGAGGAAACGGCGCGGCGCGATGCCGGGCGGGCGCAGTCCCTCGTCGCCTCCGGCGCCGGTGCCGCGGCCAATGCCGAGCGCAACCGCTACCTCGCCGCCCAGCGCACCGCCGAGCGCGCGGCGGCCGAGGCGGAGCTGGAAACGCTCCGCCGCCCCCGCGCCGAGGACATCGCCCGCGCCGAGGCCGACCTCTCCGCCGCCCAGGGCGCGCTGGACCGGGCGCGGGCCGATGCCGCGCTCGCCCGGCTGCGCGCGCCCTCCGATGGCACCGTGCTCCGCATCATCACCCGTGCCGGCGAGGCCGTGGGGAGCGAGGGCGTGCTGGAGATGGGTGACCTCTCGCATCTCGATGTCGTGGCGGATGTCTACGAGACCGACCTGCCCCGGCTTCGCCCCGGCGCCGAGGCCGAGGTGGTGGTACCCGGCGAGTCGAGGCGCCTGAACGCCGTGCTGCGGGAGATCGGCTGGGTGGTGCGCCGCACGACCCAGGCCGGGACCGACCCCGTGGCCGCGGTGGACGCACGCACGGTCGAGGTCCGCCTGACGCTGGACGAGGCCGCGCGCGCCGCGCTTTCACGCCGCTCCGGCATGCAGGTGCAGGTGGCGATCCGCCCATGAACGCGCTCACCGAACTGCGGCCTGCTGTCACGCCGGCCACGCGCGCGGCGCCCCGCCCGCCGGGCCTTGCCGCCTCCACCCGCCTCGCGGTGCGCCTTGCCTGGCGCCAGCTGCGTTCCGAGAAGGCGCGACTGGCCTCGGCCACGGCGGGGGTGATGTTCGCCTGCCTCCTCGTCTTCATGCAGCTCGGCTTCCGTGCCGCGCTGTTCGAGAGCGCGACGACCCTCATCGGCGCCATGAAGGCGGACCTCTTCCTCATGAGCCCGATGACCCTCGCCTCCTTCCGGCCGGAGCCGATCCCGCGCGCGCGGGTCTCCCAGGCGCTGGGGGTGGAGGGGGTGGCAGCGGCGGCGCCCGTCTATCTCGCGCAGTCGAGCTTCCGGAACCCGGCGACGGGCACCCGCCGCACCATCCAGCTCATCGGCTTCGACGTGGAGGCGGGGGTGCTGGACCTGCCGGGCCTCGCCCCCGTGCGCGAGGCGCTGAAGCAGCCCGATACCTTCGCCTTCGACGCCCGCTCGCGCCCCGAATTCGGTCCGGTGACCGCCATGCTGGCGGAACGTGGGCCCTTCCCCGTGCAGATCGGCAACCGTGACCTGCGGGTGGTCGGCACGGTGGAGCTCGGCTCTTCCTTCGGGGCGGACGGCAATGCGGTGGTGTCGGAGGTGAACTTCCGCCGGGTCGTCAGCGGGCGGAAGGCGGCGCTGGTGGATCTCGGCGCCATCCGCCTGGCGCCTGGCGCGGATCTGCTGGTCACCCAGGCCGCGCTGCGCGCCATCCTGCCGCCCGATGTCGGCGTGCTGACCCAGGCGGAGCTGCGCGCGCATGAGCGCCGCTACTGGGAGGAGGCGACGCCGATCGGGTTCATCTTCTCCTTCGGCAGCCTCATGGGCCTCGTGGTCGGGATGGTGATCGTCTACCAGGTGCTGTTCAGCGACATCGCCGGCCACCTGAAGGAGTACGCGACCCTCAAGGCCATGGGCTATTCCAACGGCCATCTCTCGCGCGTCGTGCTGGGGGCGGCCGGCATCCTCGCGCTGCTCGGCTTCGTGCCGGGCACGATCGTCTCATCCATCCTGTACGGCGTGGTGGCGGACGCGACCTTCCTGCCGCTGAACATGACGGCCGAGCGCGCGGCCTGGGTGCTGCTGATGATCTTCGGCATGTGCGCCGGTGCCGGGCTGCTCGCCACCCGCAAGCTGCGCGACGCCAACCCCGCGGACATGTTCTGATGATCGGCGACCCCGTCGAGCTGGAGGGCGTCACCTACGCCTATGGGGATGGCGCGCTGCGGCGCGAGGTGCTGCGCGACGTCTCGCTCCGCGTGGCACCCGGGGAGATCGTCATCCTCACCGGCCCCTCCGGCAGCGGCAAGACGACCCTCCTCACCCTCGTCGGCGCGTTGCGGGCCGCTCAGCAGGGATCACTGCGCGTGCTCGGGCAGGAGTTGGCGGGCGCGAAGGAGGCGGCGCGGGTCGCGCTTCGGCGCCGCATCGGCTTCATCTTCCAGAGCCACAACCTCCTCGGCTTTCTCACGGCGCGGCAGAACGTCGCCATGGCGCTGGAGCTGGACGGCGACACCGTGGAGGCGGAGCGGCTGGAGCGCGCGGGGGAGATGCTGCGCGCGGTGGGCCTGGCCGATCAGACCGGGAAGATGCCGTCCCAGCTCTCGGGCGGGCAGCGGCAGCGGGTGGCGGTGGCGCGCGCCCTCGTCAACGCCCCCGGCCTCATCCTGGCGGACGAGCCAACGGCCGCGCTGGATAAGGCGAGCGGCGGCGAGGTGGTGCGGTTGCTGCGCGACCTCGCGCGGTCCCGCGGCACCGCGATCCTGCTGGTGACGCACGACCCGCGCATCCTCGACGTGGCGGACCGGATCGTGACGATGGAAGACGGCCGGGTGGTGGCGGGCAACGCCGAGGATGAGGCGCCCACCCCCGCTGGGTGATCAACTGCCCGGCCTTGCCCGTGTAGAGGCGCTCCACCAGCCCCCATGCCGGCCGCAGGAAGGCGACCCCGAGGTGAGGGAAGCCGCAGGACCTCGGCTTGGCGACGACTGGAATTATGGGGAACAGCTTCTCCTGCATCGCCCGAGCTTCACCGGCCGCCGCTGAACGAAGCGTTCACGCCGGGCGATGAAACGCGGCTTGACCCACCCCGTTCAGACAACCCCTGGGTCAACCTTCCGCGGCTCGTCGCGCGGGCGGTATGCGCTGAACCAGCAACAATCACCGCGGCGTGTCTTGCGCATCGATGACCAATCGATACAACCCCTGGTGGGCACAGGCCGCCGTCCACTGCCTCGGAGACACTTCATGCGCGTGCCACTGCCCGGCCGGGACTACTTCCCGCCCCGCGTCCTCCTCTCCCGTGCTCGCTCCGCCCTCGGCACCCTGCGCGGCTTGGAAACGGCCGGCGTCACCGTCGAGAGGCGGGACGAAACCGCCCCGATGAACAGCCCGGCCCTGGTCGCCCCCACCGTCGCACCTCCGGCAGGGATCCGCGCCGCCCTCTCCTGAGACAGGTGGCGCCTTTCTGATCCTGCGGAACGGGAGAGGGCTCCGCCCTCTCCGGACGTTCGAGGCAGTGCTTCAGACTGGCCAAGCGCCGAGGCCCTTGGATCCCCCCATGGCTGTCGCGGATGCGGTGATTGGGCTGGGGAGAGGAAGAATTCCCTCTTCCTCTCCCTGGGAACACCAGCGCCGCACCTACCCAGCCGGCATGATCCCCCGCCCCCCGAGAAGCCCCGAGGCGGTCCCCCCCGCGAAGCCCATGGCCCGCCGGGCGAAGAAGCCTTTCAGGGCGGGGATCCGGTCCACGGCCGCTATGCCCAGGCGGCGGGCGATGCGCACCGGCGCCATGTCGTTGCCGAAGAGGCGTTCCAGCGCGTGGGTGGCGCCGAGCATGAGGATGGCGTCCGGCCGGCGCTGCGCCTGGTAGGCGGAGAGCAGCGCGGGCGCGCCGACATCCTCGCCGGCGGTCTTGGCCTCGATGATCAGTTCGGCAAGGGCGGCCACGTCGCGCAGGCCGACATTGAGGCCCTGGCCAGCGATGGGGTGGATGCCGTGGGCGGCGTCCCCCACCAGGGCCAGGCGCGTGTCGGTGAAGCGCATCGCCTGCAGGGCCGAGAGAGGATAGGACCACCGCCCGCCGACGAGGCGCACGCGGCCGAGGTGGTCGCCCATCCGCCGCATCACCTCGCGCTCGAAGGCCGGGGGCTCCATGGCCATGAAGTGGGGTGCGAGGCTGCTGCGCTCTGACCAGACGATGGCGGAGGCGTGGGGAAAACCCTCCCGCGCGGCGAGGGCGCGCTCGCTGTCGCCCTCGGGGGAGGCGTCGGCCAGCGGCAGCTGGGCGAAGGGGCCGTTCGGCAGGAAGGCCTCGAGCGCCGTGCCGCGGTGCGGCCGCTCATGGGCGATGGCGCAGACGATCCCGTCCGTCCGGTAGTCCAGCCGCGCGGCGCCGATACCGGCGGCGGCCCGCAGCGCGCTCCGCCGCCCCTCGGCGGAGACGACCAGCCGCGCGCGGACCGTCCGACCGTCCGAGAGGCGCGCCGTGGCCCCCCCGGCGCGCCGTTCCACCTCGGCGGTCATGGGCGCGGCCAGGTGCAGGCCGGGCAGGGCGGCGAGACGGGCGTTGAGGGCGACGCGGAGGGAGCGGGCCTCCACCATCCAGCCGAAGGCCTCCTCCCCCATGCTCGCGGCGTCGAAATGCAGGTGGAGGGGCGAGGCGCGCTCGCCGAGGCGGCCGTCGCTCACCCGAATGCCGGTGATGGGGCAGGGCTCGCCCGGCAGCAGGTCCCAGAGGCCGGCGGCGGCCAGCAGGTTGCGGCTGCTCGCGGCCACGGCATAGGCCCGGCCGTCAAAGGCCGGCAGTTCCATCGGCGCCAGGGCCTGGGCATCCACCACCATGACGCTGACGCCGGCGGTGGCCAGCGCCGTGGCCAGGGTGCCGCCCACGGGGCCCGCGCCGATCACCAGCACATCGACGTTGAGGTCGGCGGGGGCCTCGGGTTCACGCATCGTCATCGGGGATTCCTGCATCACGGGCCGGTGTTGTGCCTAGTATTTGGGCACGGGCAGCCCCGGCACCACCCCCGATTAACGTAACGGCGGTGGCACGCAACTCGCATCAAGGCCCCTGTTCTAGCGGAGGAAGGGGGCCGCACGACGATGAAGTTGGTGATGGCGGTTATCAAGCCATTCAAGCTGGACGAGGTGCGCGAGGCGCTCACCCCGCTCGGCGTGCAGGGGCTGACCGTGACCGAGGTGAAGGGTTTCGGGCGCCAGAAGGGGCAGACCGAGATCTACCGCGGCGCGGAGTACCAGGTTTCCTTCCTTCCGAAGCTCAAGATCGAGGTGGCCGTGCCGGACGAGCTGGCCGATGCCGTGGTGGAGGCGATCGCCAACACCGCGCGCACCGGCAAGATCGGCGACGGCAAGGTCTTCGTGCTCGACCTCGAGCGCGCGCTGCGCATCCGCACCGGCGAGACCGATGTGGGGGCCCTGTGATCACGATGCCTCAGATCACGATGCTCAAGACCATGATGCACAAGGATACGACGATGCGACCCCATTCGCGCGGCCGGATGATGGCTGCCGCGGCCCTCGGCATGACTGCGCTTCTCGCGGGAGGCGCCTTCGCGCAGGACACGCCGGCGGCCTCCGCTGCCGCCGAGGCGACGGTGAACAGCGGCGACACCGCCTGGATGCTCACCTCCACCGCCCTCGTGCTGATGATGACCATCCCGGGCCTCGCTCTCTTCTACGCGGGTATGGTCCGCAAGAAGACCGTGCTGGCGACGATGATGCAGTCCTTCGCCATCACCGCCATCGCGACGGTGGTGTGGATGGTGGCCGGCTACAGCCTCGCCTTCGGCGAGGGCGGCGCCTATGTCGGTGACCTCTCCAAGCTGCTGCTGCGCGGCGTGGCTGAGAACTGGGACAAGCCCTTCACCCTCGGCTCGGGCGACGCGGCGGTGGCCTTCACCATCCCCGAGACGGTCTTCCTGATGTTCCAGATGACCTTCGCGATCATCACTCCCGCCCTGATCACCGGCGCCTATGCGGACCGGATGAAGTTCTCGGCGATGGTGCTGTTCACCATCCTCTGGCTGCTGGTGATCTACTCGCCCATCGCGCACTGGGTCTGGCATCCGAATGGCTGGATTTTCGCCCTCGGCGCGCTCGACTTCGCGGGCGGCACGGTCGTGCACATCAACGCGGGCGTCGCGGGCCTCGTCGCCGCCATCGTGCTCGGCAAGCGCGTGGGCTACGGCCACGACAACATGGCGCCCTTCAGCCTCGCGCTCGCGGTCATCGGCGCCTCGCTGCTCTGGGTGGGCTGGTTCGGCTTCAACGCGGGCTCGGCGGGTGCCGCCGGTGGCCGCGCGGGCATGGCCATGCTGGTGACGCAGCTTGCTGCCGCCATCGCGGCGCTCGCCTGGGTGTTTGCGGAGTGGGCGGTCAAGGGCAAGCCCTCCGTCCTTGGCGCGATCTCGGGCGCCGTCGCGGGCCTTGTTGCCATCACGCCGGCCGCGGGCTTCGTGCTGCCGGTCCCGGCGCTGATCATTGGCGTGGTCGCGGGCCTCACGGGCTTCTGGGGTGCGACAGCCCTCAAGCACTGGTGCGGCTACGACGACAGCCTGGATGCCTTCGGCGTGCACGGCCTCTGCGGCATCGTCGGCGCGCTGCTGACCGGCATCTTCGCCTACGGCCCGCTCTCGGCCACGGCCGCCCTTCCGGAGGGTACTTCGGGCAGCATCGACCAGCTCATCATCCAGGCCTACGCGGTGGCCGCGGTGTTCGTGTACACGGCGGTTGCCACCTGGATCCTGCTCAAGATCGTGGATGTCATCGTCGGCCTCCGCGTCACCGAGGAGGAGGAGCGCGAGGGCCTGGACGTCGCGCTGCACGGCGAGCGCCTCGGCTGATCGCAGCGCGATCGGCGTAGGACCGGCCCCGGCGGAGCGATCCGCCGGGGCTTTTTTGTTCGCTTCCGCGGGCACGGTCCGTGCAAGGCTGTTGCGTCCCCGATGCAGGAACACCGACATGATGGCGCGCCGCCTTCCCCTTCTTCTCTCCGCCTTTCTAGGACTGGCGGCGGCGCCGGCGGGCGCGCAGACGACGCTGCGCATCGCCCTCTCCCTGCCGGTCTCCACCCTCGATCCCGTGCAGTCCACCGCGGCCACGGTGCGCAACCATGGCTTCTTCATCTACGACCAGCTCTTCGCGCTCGATAGCAAGGGCGTGGCGCGGCCGCAGATGGTGGGCAGCCACACCGTCTCCGACGACCGCATGACCTGGCGCTTCACGCTGCGCGACGGCCTTGCCTTTCATGACGGCGCGCCGGTGCGCGCGGCGGATGCGGTCGCCTCCATCCGCCGTTGGGCGCAGCGCGACGTCGTCGGCCGCGCGCTGGCCGCCGCCACCGGCGCGATGGAGGTGGTGGACGACAAAACTTTCGAGATCCGCCTCTCCAGGTCCTTCGGCCTCGTGCTGGAAGCGCTCGCCCGCCCGACCGGCAGTGCGCTGTTCGTGATGCCCGAGCGCGTGGCGAACACCCCCGCCGCCACCGCCATCACCGACACCACCGGCTCCGGCCCCTTCATCTTCCGCGGCGCCGAGTGGCGTGCGGGCGACCGTGCCGTCTACGCCCGCAACCCTGCCTATCGCCCGCGCGACGAGGCGCCGGACGGGCTGGCCGGCGGCAAGGTGGTCGGCGTGGAGCGCGTGGAATGGCTCGCCATGCCCGACCCCGCGGTTGCCGTGAATGCGCTCGCCAACGGCGAGATCGACTTCCTGGAGCAGCCGCCGCCCGACCTCATCCCGACGCTGGAGCGCAACCGCGCCGTGCGCGTGGCGCCGGTGAACCCCGTGGGCAGCATGGCCTGGCTGCGCCTGAACCACACCCAGCCGCCCTTCAACGACCCGCGCGCGCGCCAGGCGCTGCTCTACCTGGTGAACCAGAAGGACGTGCTGGAGGGCATGGGCATCCGCGCGGCCGAGCAGGTGCCCTACTGCCCCTCCTATTTCATGTGCGGCACGCCGCTGGAGACCGCCGCCGGCGCGCGCGGATTGCGCGAGCCCGACGTCGAACGCGCCCGCGCGCTGCTGCGCGAGGCCGGCTATGACGGCCGCCCCGTCGTCTTCCTCAACGCCACCGACAACGGCCTCAACAACGCCTCGACCCTCGTCATGACCGAAGCTTTCAAACGCGCCGGGCTGAACATGGACGTGCAGGCGATGGACTGGGGCACGCTGACCGCCCGCCGCAACCGGCGCGAGCCGCAGGCGCAGGGCGGCTGGAACCTCTTCGTCACCATTGCCAACGTGCTGGACGCGGAGAACCCGCTCTCCAACCTCTATCTCGCCAGCAGCTGCGACGCGGCCCCCGCCGGCTGGCCCTGCGACGAGGAGCTGGAACGCCTGCGCCTCGCCTGGGCACAGGAAGGCGACCCGGCGAAGCGCCGCACCCTGCTCGATGCCGTGCACGCCCGCGCCTACGAGGTGCTGCCCTACATCAATGCCGGGCAGTTCCGCGCCAATGCGGCGTGGCGAGGCAATCTCACGGGCATCCGGCCGACGACGGTGCCGGTGTTCTGGGGCGTGACGAAGGGATAGGGCGGTGCTGCGGAGGTTCAGATCCGTCCTGGGCGGGTCCGGAAAGGGCGCTGCCCTCTCCGGACCTCACCCGCCAAGGACCTGAGGCCCTTGGATTCCCGTCTGGCTGTCGCGGTGCCTTCCTGAACGTGCCATCGCCTCGGGTCGTGGACCCGAGGCGCACCGACCGCAGAGTAATCCCAACTTGAAGAAGAAGATGATGGGGAGGGGGCCGGGGAGAGGAAGAATTCCTTCTTCCTCTCCCCGGAGTCACCCGCGCCGTCCTCTCAGAACCGCACGATAGCGGAGGCCTGCACCCGGTCCGACCGCCCGCCGCGCACACCGTTCACGTTGCGGTTCTCCAGCGTGCGTTCCGCGTGCACGTACTCGATGCCGAGGTCCACCGGCTTCACCGGGCTCCAGATGAGATTGATGGCGCCCGCCCAGATCTCCTGGTTCACCCCGTCGCAGACCGTGCCCGAGCCGGCGCCGAGGCAGCCCGCGAAGGAGCGGACATAGTCGGGAAAGTTGAGCCGCACCCCGTGCAGGGAGAGGTTGCTGCGGAGGTTCGAGGTGAAGTGGTACTGCGCGCCGACGATGCCCGCGACCACGCCCACGGTGTCGATCTCGCGCCCCCCGCCAGCTGCGGCCGACAGGCCGAAATTCGACACCGCGCCGACACCGGCCGAGCTGGAGTCGAGATAGCGCCCCAGCCCTTCACCGTACTGGACGCTGCCGGCCAGGATGAGGCGCTTTTCGAGTAGGTTCACTGCCGCCGTCGCGCCGATGCCGAAGCCGAGGGCGGAATCGGTGTAGCGCGCGGCCGGGCTCGCGGCGCCACGGTTGTCGATCCGCACCTGGCGCAGCATGCCGCGCAGGGCGGCGAAGCCCCAGTCGCCTTCCACGATCGCCTGCGCGGTCAGGTCCGGTACCTGGTTCACGCCGAAGCCCGCCCCGCCATTCGCGTCCGGGTAGCTGGTGCCGGCGGTGGAGGTGATGTCGCTGTAGCTGTTCTCCAGCGCCGCCTTGATCGTCACGCCGCCCTCGAGGCGCCGGGAGTAGCGGACCTGCGCCTGCCGGACGTTGCTGGCGCCGGGCGCCGTCCAGTCGTTCAGCCATTGCAGCGGCAGCAGTGGCTGGTCGGCGAAGAGCGAGTTCGTCTGGCCGACGAGCACGGTGCCCCAGCCGTCCGCCCCGAACTGCCCGATCTCGGCGAAGGCCTGGCGCAGGCGCGGCGTGTAGGCGTTGTTGGTGGCCTGGGTCGTCAGGTCCGTGTTCTGGCCGGCGAAGTCGAACTCCACCTGCGTGCGAACCTCGCCGAAGCCGTCGAAGGGCGTGCGCGTCTCGATGCCCAGGCGCGAGCGCCGGGCGCTGGCCTGGAAGTCGCCGCCCGTCCGCGCCCCGGCCACGCCGCGCTCCAGCGGGATGGAAGCGCCCGTGACGACGTCGGAGCGGTTCCGCGGCCCGAAGTCGCCGGACATGTTCAGCTTGGCGAAGCCGTAGAGGCGGACGGAGGTGTCCGTTCCCGGCACGCGGAAGGAGCCGGGGAAGGAACCGCGCAGCCCGCTCAGCGGGTCCTCGCGCTGCGCCTGCACCGGAATCGCCGAGGTGACCTGCGGCGGCCCGCCCGTCTGCGTCTCGCGGGAGAGGCTGTTGCCGGGGGAGGTGTCGATCCCCGCCGCCTGCGCGGGGCCGGGACCGGAACGGCCGGGCTGCGCCGTGGCGATGCCGCGGCCGGGCGGGGCGGCACTGGGGCGCGGCGCCTCTACCGTGCGCTGCTCGGACCGGCGCTGGGCCGCCTCGAGCTGGTCTATCCGCCGCTGCAGCGCGTTCAGCTGGGCCCGCAACTCCTGCACGGACTGCGCCGCGGCGGGCAGGGCTGGCAGCATGAGCGCCGAGACGGCGCAGGCCGTCAGCAACCACCCCCTCCCGGCGGCGCGGGGCGCCATGGCAAGCCCCTCCTCCGATGCGGATGAGACTGACGCCATTGATCGTGGGCTCACGCTTCCATCCCATCGTGCGGGTGGTTTACGCCGCCGGCGGCGCCGGGGCATGCGCGGGGTGTATGCGCCGCCCGGGGCCGAGGGGCACATAACAAGGTTATGACCCGCGGCCCACGGGCGGTGAACCCTCGGTTACACCTCCGGGTGGGTGTAGTCCCAGAGCGTGTCGAGCAGCGCCTGCAGCCGCTCCTCGCCGAGCCGTTCCCCCATTTCCCGCTGGGCAGTCGCGACGGCCCCGCGGAACTCATCGAGGAAGCGCAGGCCGTTCTCGGTGAAGCGCACGATCTTGGCGCGGCGGTCCGCCGGATCCGGCTCCCGCTGCACGAGGCCGAGGGCGACGCACTGCTCGATCAGCTCGCCCATCGCCTGCTTCGTCATGCTCGCGCGATGGGCGAGCTCGGTCGCGCGCGTACCGCCGATGTCGAGGTTCCGCGTCACGCCGATATGGGCGAGCCGGACCTCACGGAAGTCCGTCTCTGCCAGCAGGGCCAGCACGAGGCTCTCGAAGCGGTGCACCGCCTCGTTCAACAGGCGGCCGACATTGTGCCGGCGCCAGTTGCCCGGCCCGCCGCGGGCCGGCAGGGTGAGGGAGGCGTCGTCGATGACGGGCTCGCCCATCCCGCCTAATCCGCCGAGATGCCGCCGCGCCTGATCACGTCCGCCCAGCGCGCGAGGTCGCGCTTCGCCAGCTCCCCCAGGGCTTCGGGCGTGCCGCCGGCGGGCTTCATGCCCTGGGCGAGCAGCGCCTCCCGCGTGCGGGGCTCGGCCAGCCAGGCGTTGAGGTCTGCGTTCACTCGCCGCACGAAATCCGCGGGCAGGCCGGTGGGGCCGAAGAGGCCGAACCAGAGGTCGGCCTGGGATCCGGGAAAGCCGCTCTCGGCCAGGGTCGGCACGTCCGGCGCCACGTCGCTGCGCCGATCGCCGCAGATCGCCAGCAGCCGGATCTGTCCGGACTGGGCGAGCGGCAGCGCCGTGTGGACCGGCAGCACCATCGCCGTCAGCCGCTTGCCGATGAGGTCCTGCAGCGAGGGCGCGGCGCCGCGATAGGGCACGTGGTTCATCGTCACGCCCGCGGTCAGGCCGAAGAGCGCCATGGCCAGGTGCTGCGGCGTGCCCACGCCCGGGGAGCCGTAATCGAGCTCCCCCGGCTTCGCGCGCGCGAGTTCCGCCAGATCCTTCGCGTTGCGCGCCGGCACGTCCGGGTTCACCACCATCACGAGGTCGCCGGTGCTGAGCTGGATGATCGGCACGAAGCTGTTGATGGGATCGTAGGGCACCTGGCGGAACAGGCTCGGGTTCATGATGAAGGTGTTCGGCTGCATCATCAGCGTGCGCCCGTCCGGCGCGGCGCGGGCGACGAACTGGGTGCCGATGTTGCCGCTGGCGCCCGCGCGGTTGTCCACCATCACCGGCTGCCCGAAGGCCTGCTGCAGCGGCGCCGAGACGAGCCGCCCGAGGATGTCCGGCCCGGTGCCCGGGGTATAGGGCACGACGACCGTGACCGGCCCGTCCGGGATGCGCGAGCCGGACCCCTGCGCCGACGTCCCGCGGGGCGCGAGTGCCGCGAGTGGCAGGAGGCCCGCCGCCCTGCCGAACTGCCTCCGCCCTAAGCCCTTGCGATCCGTCATCCTGTTCTCTCCCTGTCGCCCGGTCCGCAGCAACCGGCCGGGCTTCCTTCTTCGATCGACGATGGCGCGGCCGAGGCTAGCCCGGGGCCGCCGCCCGCGGCCACGCCCTACGCGGCGCGTCCCACCGCAAGTCCCGCGGCCTGGGCCAGCACGGTCGGCGCCTGTCCCGCGTCGTTCCCGCGCCAGGCCACGATATGGTCGGGGCGGATGAGGACGAGGTCGCGGCCGTAGAGGTCGCGCAGCGCCGCCCCGCCTCCGGGTTCCACCACCCGCAGGTCCAGCCCCGCCGCGGCCGCCGCGCGCGAGAAGCCCTCCGCCAGGGCGGGGCCGAGGTGCAGCAGCGTCCATTCCGGCCCGAAAAGATCGTAGAGCGAGCGCCCCTCGGCGAGCCAGGCATGCGGCGGGCGCCCGCCGGGGCAGGCCGTGGGCTCGTAGCGGTTCATGGAGTCGGGCGGCGGTGCGGTGCCGTCCGGGACGATGATGGGTGAGCCGTCGTAGCGCCCGCCGAAGGTGATGCCGGGAATGTTGAACTCGCGCCGCGCATGGGCGCCGAGATGCTCCCCCGCCTCCCGCCGCGCGGCCTCGCCCTCGGGCGTGTCGCTCTCGAGCGCCGGGTCCGCCGGGCGGTAGCCGAGGGAGTCCGCGAGCTCCCGCGCATAGGCGGTATTGCGCCGCGCGAGCGCCCCGCGCTCCAGCCCGTAGCTGTCGAGCAGCGCGGGCGCGGCGATGCCCTTCAC
This sequence comes from Roseomonas sp. KE2513, assembly GCF_016107305.1. Lineage (GTDB taxonomy): Bacteria > Pseudomonadota > Alphaproteobacteria > Acetobacterales > Acetobacteraceae > Roseomonas. The sequence goes on along the minus strand of NZ_RCVR01000009.1, from coordinate 113,012 downwards.
GACAGAGGCGAGCTTCCAACCAAGGTTCACCGCGTCCTCGACCGCGGTGTTGTAGCCGAGGCCGCCCGCGGGCGTGAAAAGATGCGCGGCGTCGCCCGCGATCAGCACGCGCCCGCGCCCGAAGCTCTCCGCCACCAGCGCGTGCCCCGCGGTCCAGGCGGTGCGGGAGAGGATCTCGGCCGGCACGGGGCGGCCCACCGCGCGCTCGAACATCGCGCGCGCCTGGGCCTCGGTGATCGCCTCCTCGTCCTCGCCGTCGCGCAGCTGGGTGTGAAAGGCGAACTCCGCGGCCCCGTCCACCGCCGCCATGAAGGCCCGGCGGTCGCGGTTGTAGGTGACGTGCATCCAGGCGCGCGCGTGTGGCACCACCTCGTAAAAAGCAGGGCAGCGAAGATAGAGCGCGTACATCCGCCCGCCCATGAAGTCCCGCGCGATGCCCGAGGAACCGGCGTAGCGGATGCCGAGCCGTGAGCGGACAAGGCTGCGCGGCCCGTCCGCGCCGATGAGATAGCCCGCGTGCAACTCCCGCCGTGCCGAGCCGTCCACCGCCTCGATCGTGGCCGAGATGCCCGCAGCCCCTTCTTCGAACCCGGCAAGGCGCCAGCCGTAGAGCAGGACAGCCCCCGCCGCCTGGGCCTTCTCGCGCAGCACGCGCTCGACGAACTTCTGCGAGACGCGGTGCGGCAGCTCCGCCGCGCTCCAGGAGCCGGAGAGGCCGGAGACCCGCGCGCGCGCCTCCTTCGCCGAGGGCAGGCTGAAGCGCGCCAGCTCATAGCCCGCGAAGCGGGTGAAATAGGCGATGTCCGTAGGGTAGTCGTCGGGCATCCCCAAGGCGCGGATCTCGTTGGCGAAGCCCAGGCGCCGATAGTGCTCCATCGTGCGCGCCTGGGTGGCGTTGGCCTGAGGGTTGAAGGCGGTGCCGGGCTTGTCGTCCACCAGCACCGCGCCGACGCCGCGGCGAGCGAGCTCGATGGCCAGCATCAGCCCGCAGGGCCCGCCGCCCGCGATCAGGACAGGGGTGCGCTCCGGCTCCTGCACGCCTTTCCTCCCTTGTTTCAACGGACGGTAAGGCAACCTTACCAAATCCGTCAATCAGCCAGGGCGCGCCCGAGGCAGGTGAGCGAGAGAAGCACCAGCGCCAGGAAGGTGAGCGCCATGCCAGCCGCCCGCAGGCGGAAATCCACCTCGTCCATCCGCAGGGCAAGCGCGTGGAGGAGCCGTCCGGCCAGGAGGGAGGCCCCTGCCAAATGCAGCGGCCAGGAGGCACCGCCAGAGACCTCGGCAGCGAGCATCAGCACGAGGGCGAGCGGCACGTATTCCGCAAAGTTCCCGTGGGCGCGCACCGCCCGCTCCAGCGCGGCATCGCCGCCGGTGCCCAGCGATACCCGCGCCCTTCCGCGGGCCCGGATCACCCGCAGGGAGAGGGCAACGAAGCCCAGGCCGAGGACGCCGGCGTAGAGCAGCGTCACGCCCGGCATCGCGCCGCCTCCGGATGCCGGGGTGGGTGGGTTTTGAGGGTCATGCGCGGTCCTTCCCCGTGGTGGTCAGCACCGGCAGATTGGCACCGTTTCGGGGTTGGCGCTGGTGACGCTGGGGAGAGAAAGAATCCTCTCTCAGACCCCCACTCATCTTTTTCTCCAGGTCGGGAATACTGAGCGGCTGGTGCGCCTCGGGTCGTGGACCCAAGGCGACTGCACGTGAAGAAGGTTCCGCGTCAGCCAGACGGGGATCAAAGGGCCTCAGGCCCCTGGCGGGAGAGGTTCGGAGAGGGCAGCGCCCTCTCCGGCGCAGCAAGTGGGAACCCCTGCAGGGCTGCCGCTAGTTCGGCGCCTCAGCCACCTCGACGGGTTGCACCTCGACGGCCGCGACGCCTTCCTGCCGCATGCCCAGCCGCTCCGCCAAGCGTGGGCTGAGGTCGATGATGCGGCCGCGGATGAAAGGGCCGCGATCTTCCACTGTTGCCATGGCCGAGCGGCCGTTGCCGAGATGGGTCACGAGCACCTTCGTGCCGAAGGGCAGGGTGCGGTGGGCGACTGAGATGGAGCGCGGGTCGAAGCGGCGCCCGTTCGCCATCCGCCGGCCCGTGAACTCCGGCCCGTAATAGGAGGCGTCGCCGAGTTGCTGCTCGCCCGCCGGCCGCAGGCCCTGCTGCTCCAGCATGGCCACCGCCGGATCCTGCGGCGGCACCGGCTCCTCGCGCGGGGGCGGAGCGGCGGCGGTGACCGGCCCCTCCTCCATCGGCGGGGCGCAGGCGACGACGAGGGCGGAAAGGCCAAGCGCAGCGCAGGCCGGGGCCGCGCGGCGGAGAGCCGCTCTCAAGCTGCCAGTCCCGCCCAGCGGCGCCCAATGGGCGGGATGCTCTGGCGGAGCCGGGCGGCGGGGAGGGGAAGGGCCATCTGCGGCGTCTCCTTGAGGCCCGGGGTGGCGCCCCCGGAGGGGTGGCCGCGGCGGGCGAAAGAGGGGCCGAAAGCAGGAAGACTTTCAGCGAGGCTGCCCCTGCGCCGGCGGCCGGCGAAAGGGCGTTTTGTTCCGCCATCGGAAGACTTCCGCAGCGGGCTGCACTGTCCCTGGTATGGGCTTGGAGAGCCCGTGGCAACCCCGGACCCAGCGCATCGCCCCATGGCCGCGCCATCAAGACAATTGTTAATAAACGATTTTGCAATGAAAGCGGCGAGATCTGGCGCAGACTGCACCGAAGCCGTTGCGCGCGCGGCGGGCTCCTGCCAAGTCTCGCCCCCATGCTCTCCCGCCGCCTCCTCCTCGCCAGCGCCGGCCCTATCCTCGCCGGTTGCGCTTCCTCCCCCCGTACCGTGCCGGCAGCCGTGGCCGCGCCGGTCGCACCCGTGGCGGCGCCCGTGCCGACGCCGGCGCCCGTGACCACGATCGCCGCCTCGCCGGACCAGGTCGTGGCCGATGCGGCAGGCTTCGACACCTTCCTCGTCGGGCTGCGGGCCGATGCCAGGCGGGCCGGGGTCTCGCAGGCGACGGTACAGCGCGCCCTCGGCAGCGTCCGCCCTCTGGCCCGCGTGCTGGAGCTGGACCGCAAGCAGCCCGAGGGGGTGCTGAGCTGGGAACAGTACCGCGACCGCATCGTCAGCCAGACGCGGATCGAGAACGGCCGACGCGCCTATGCCGAGAACCGGGCGCTGCTCGAGAGCATCCAGGGCCGCTACGGCGTCTCGCCCCGGGTGATCGTCGCCATCTGGGGGATGGAGACGAACTACGGCACCAACACCGGCGGCTTCAACGTGGTCGAGGCGCTGGCGACCCTTGCCTGGGAGGGCCGGCGCGCGGCCTTCTTCAAGGGGGAGCTGATCTCGGCGCTGCGGATCATCGACGCCGGGCACGTCACGGCGGAGGGGATGCGCGGCTCCTGGGCCGGGGCCATGGGGCACCCGCAGTTCATGCCCACCAGCTTCGAGCGGCTGGCGGTGGATTTCGACGGCGACGGACGCAAGGATATCTGGGGCAGCCGGGCCGATGCGCTGGGCTCGATCGCCAACTATCTCGCCCGCAGCGGCTGGCAGACGGACAAGGGCTGGGCGATGGAGGCCCGTCCCCCCGCAGGCTTCGACATCGAGCGGGTGGATACCGAGAGCCGGCGCTCGATGGCCGAATGGGCGCGGATGGGCTGGCGGCGGGCCGACGGATCGCCCCTGCCGGCGACCGACACCGAGGCTTCGCTCGCCGTGCCGACGCGCAGCTCGGGGCAGGTTTTCCTCGGCCTGCCGAACCTGCGGGTGATCCGGCGCTACAACTCGCCGATGAATTACGGGCTGGCTGTCGGATTGCTGGCGGACAAGGTCGCCTGATAGAGCCGCTTCCGGCCGGCGGGCGATGATCGCCGGCCCGCACGGAAGAGAGAAAAAAAGTGGAAGAACCTGTCACGCCCGAGGCCCGCAAGGCGCTCTGGGGCTCGGCCGTCGGCTATGCCATGGACGGCTTCGACCTGCTGATCCTCGGCTTCATGCTCCGCGCCATTGCGGGGGAGCTGGGGCTCGGCCAGCCCGAGGCGGCCTCCCTCGTCACCGGCACGCTGGTGGGGGCCGTGATCGGCGGGCTGGTCTTCGGTATGCTGTCGGATCGCCTGGGGCGCGTCAGGGTGCTGACCTGGACGATCGTGCTCTTTGCCGTTTTCACCGGGCTCTGCGCGCTCGCCCAGGGCTACTGGGACCTGCTGGCCTACCGCACCATCGCCGGCATCGGTCTGGGCGGGGAGTTCGGCATCGGCATGGCGCTGGTGGCCGAGACCTGGCCGGCGTCGAAGCGGGCGCGGGCCTCCTCCTATGTCGGCCTCGGCTGGCAGGCCGGCGTGCTGCTGGCCGCGCTGGCGACGCCGCTGCTGCTCCCTATCATCGGCTGGCGCGGCATGTTCGCCGTGGGCGTCCTGCCGGCCTTTGTGGCCTGGGGAATCCGCCGCACGCTGCACGAGCCGGAGCTGTTCACCGCCCGCAGCGCCAAGGCTGTGGGAGAGGGCTTCCCGCTCCGCCTGCTGGTGAAGGACGCAGCGACCACGCGGATCAGCCTCGGCATGGTGATCCTCTGCTCCGTGCAGAACTTCGGCTACTACGGCGTGATGATCTGGCTGCCGAACTACCTCAATAGCCGGTTCGGCTACGGGCTGACGCAGTCGGCGGTCTGGACCGCCGTGACCATCCTCGGCATGGCCGTCGGGATCTATGCCTTCGGGCATCTCGCGGACCGGCTCGGGCGGCGGCCCGCCTTCCTGTCCTACATGATCGGTGCAGCGGTGATGGTCGTGGTCTATTCGCAGCTGACGGACGCGACGGCGCTGCTGATCGGCGGCGCGGTGATGGGCTTCTTCGTCAACGGCATGCTTGGCGGCTACGGCGCGCTGATGAGCGAGCTCTACCCCACCGCGGTGCGCGCGACGGCGCAGAACGTGCTGTTCAACATCGGCCGCGCCGTGGGCGGCTTCGGGCCCGTGGCGGTGGCGGCGCTGGCCGGGGCCTATGGCTTCGAGACGGCCATCGCCGCCCTCGCCGCGCTCTACGCGCTGGACGTTCTCGCGCTGCTGCTGCTCATCCCGGAGCGGCGGGGGGCTGAGCTGGCCTGAGCGGCCGCCCCATCCTCCCCGGCGCTCCCTTGCGGGCGGCGCCGGGGAACCGGGATGCCGGATCGCCGTTGCCGCAGTGGGTTGAGCACCGGCAGGGAGCGGAGCGCGCATGCGGATTCTGGGCATCGGGCCACGCGCCTATCTCGGTGACGTCTACCTCACCCTGCAGCGCGAGGGGCACGAGGTGCGCGTCCACGCCGAGGATCCTCCGGGGGACCGCGCCTTCGGCGGCCTGATCGACACCGTGCCCGATTGGCGGGCGGAGCTGGACTGGGTCGGGCGCGACGGGATCGTCTTCTTCGAGCGGATCGGGCGCGGTGCCGTGCAGGACGCGCTGCGCGCCGAGGGTTATCGGGTGGTCGGCGGCAGCGAGTTCGGCGACCGCCTGGAGCAGGAGCGGGATTTCGGCCAGTCGGTGCTGCGTGAAGCGGGCCTCGCCATCGCGGAGAGCATGTCCTTCGAGAACGCCCCGGCCGCGCTCGCCTGGCTCCGGGAGCATCCCGGCCGCTACGTCCTCAAGCACGACGAGGTCGGCCGCAACACCTTCGTCGGCGACCATCCGGAGGGGTTGGACGTCGCCTTCATGCTCCGCCGCGCGGGCGAGGGGCGGGTGCTGCTCATGGAGCGAATCGAGGGAGTGGAGGTCGGCGTCGGCGCCTATTTCGACGGCACCGCCTTCCTGCGCCCGGCCTGCATCGACTTCGAGCACAAGCGCTTCTTCCCCGGGGAGATGGGGGAGATGACGGGCGAGATGGGCACCCTCGCCTCCTACGAGGATTCAGAGGCGCTCTTCGCCGCGACGCTGGACCGCGTGGCGCCGCGCTTCGCCGCCGCGGGGCATGTCGGCTACGTCAACCTGAACCTCATCGTGAACGAGCGGGGCGTCTGGCCGCTCGAGTTCACCTGCCGCTTCGGCAACCCCGGCTTCGCGGTGCTCGCCGCCCTTCAGCCCGATGGCTGGGGCGACCTGCTCGGCCGCATGGCCGCGCCGCGCGAACCCCGCCGCTTCGCGACCCGGCCGGGCTTCTCCGTCGCCATCGTCCTGACCGTGCCGCCCTTCCCCGATCACCATCCGACCACCACGCCCGAGGAGGACCCGCCCATCTTCTTCCTTCAGCCCGTCGAAGGTGCCGAACTGGAGAGCTACCACTTCGTGGACATGCGCCAGGAAGGTGGCCAACTCCTCGGGCGCCGCCGGTCCGGCCACCTGATGATCGTGACGGGCACCGGGGCCACGGTGGAAGAAGCCCAGGAAGCCGCACGGGTCCGGGCGCGCAACGTGGTGGCGCCGGAACTGCGCTGGCGCGGCGATATCGGGGACCGGTTCCTCTCGGGGGAAAGGGAGAGGCTGCGCGCCCTGGGGTGGCTGCCGGCCCTTGCGGCTCCTGGAGAGGGCGCTGCCCTCTCCGGACCTCACCCGCCAAGGACCTGAGGCCCCTGGACCCCCATCTAGCTGTCGCGGAAGCGGTGATCGGGGCCGGTTCTTCTGGTGCCCTTCCTGCGCGTGCAGTCGCCTCGGGTCCATGACCCGAGGCGCACCAGCCGCTCAGAAATTCTGAACTCGAAGAAAAAGATGATGGCGAGGGGTCTGGGGAGAGGAAGAATTCCTTCTTCCTCTCCCCAGGGCCACAAGCGCCGACACCGTAAAGAGAGAGCCCTGTCTAACCTAGGCTTCAGAACGAGAGCGGCGGTGGTTCCAGCACGGGTTGGTTGACCAGCCCGTGGTGCAGGCGGTGCGCCGCTGCCTCGACCGCCGCGTCCAGGCCGGGGCGGGCGTAGTAGACGCCGCGGATGTGCAGGCAGTGGCCGATGCCGCGCAGGAAGGCCTCCCGCAGCACCGGGTCCGGCGGGTGGCCTTCGGTCCAGAAGCCGTCCAGCGTTCCCTCATGGGTCAGGCCCGGGATCTTGTAGATCGCGTCGCCGAGGGCGAGGGTGGGCAGCCGGTCCACGATGGCGCGCAGGCCGACGGTACTATTGATGGTGACGACGCCCTGCACGCTCTCGGTAATGCTGCCCAGATTGCCGCCGCCGAGATAGTGGACGCGCTCCGCCACCCCGGCCCGGCGCGCTGTCCGGGCCACCCGGCGGCCCCAGTTCTTCACGGCGGGGTCCAGCGGATGGACCTTCACCAGAAGCTGCGCGGCCGGCGGGCCATGGGCGGCGAAGGAGGTGATGACCTCCTCGATCGCCGTGTCGAGGTCGGGGTAGCTGGAATAGGCGCGGACGGAGAAGTCGGTCTCCATCTGCATCGCCATGAGGAAGAGCGGCCGTCCTTCCTGCTTAAGCCGGCCGATGATGGCGTCCGACCGTCGGTTGGCGCGCCGCCGCATGATCAGGCGCAGCAGGGTGCCGAGGTAGACCTGGACCGGGTGATAGATCTGGTGGCTGGCATAGTGGCGGAAGGGCCCCGGGATAAGGTTTGCCAGATGGTAGGCCACGTCCCAGGTCGCCTGGTTGAGAAAGCTGTCCCGGTAGCGCTGGGCGAGGTCGAGGGGCGGCAAGGTTTCGGCGAGGGCGATGACGGCCTCGGGCTCGCGCGGGAAGCGGCTCTCCCGGTTCATGCCGTCCAGCTCGAAGGTGATCCAGTCGGGGCGGAGATAGCCGAAGTCGGTGGCCACCACCGTGAGGCCGCGCGCCTTCGCCGCCGCGATCGCCTCCCGGTGGTAGAAGCGCTGCTCGCCGAGCAACACGATGTCGGTGATGGCGTGGCGGTCGAGGAAGGCCGCGATGAAGGCGGGCCAGGTCTCCGGGCGGGCGGTGAAGTCCTCCGCCCCGGGGCTGCGCCAGGCGAGCTTGTCGCCGAGGCAGAAGTTGATCCGGTGAACCCCGTGGCCGAGCCGCCTCAGCTCGGCGCCGACCTCGTCGAAGAAAGGGGTAATCGGACCCTGCAGGAAGAGAAATCGCCTCGGCCGCACGGCATTTTGGATTTGCTGAGGCACCCATCCTCCATATTCGGGCCGCAGGGCGGCGACAATCCTGCGTTCCCGGGTGTAGCGGGGCTTTCCTTGCCGCCGTGTTGCCGTTTTGGAACGAAGCCCCTTCGAAGCGCTCTGGCTGGGGATCAAAGCCGCGCGCGCAGGGCTGCGCGCAAATCCGCGGCGTCAAAGAGACGCAGGCCCCGCCGGCGGGCCTCGCGCAGCGTCGCGCGCGTGGGAAAGGGGCGGTAGGGCAGCGCTTCCGCCGGCCGTTCGACCGCTGTGCCGGCCGCGAGGCGGGCCAGGACCTCGCCCGCGAGCGGCACCGCGGCCTGATGGAGGAGCCGCGCCGCGGCCGAGACCGTGACCCCCGGCGGGAGAGCCACCGCCTTCTGGGCAAGGATCGGCCCCGCGTCGATCCGCGGCACAAGGCGGTGGATCGTGACCCCGTGGGCCGGGGCCGGGTCCATTCCCGCCCAGAGGGTCGGGATGGGCCCCCGGTGGTGCGGGAGAAGGGAGGGGTGGACGTTGATGCCGCCGAGCGGGGGAATGCCGAGCGTTCCGGCCGAGAGGATCTGATCGAAGTGGAAGGTGACGATCAGCTCCGCCCCCGAGGCGCGTAGGGTCTTTGCGAAAGCGGGGCCGTTCACGTCCTCCACCGTGACCACGGGCACGCCGCGCCCGCCGAGAAGCCGCACGAGCGGGCCTGGGCCGGGCGAGAGCAGCCCGGCGACCCGCGGCAGCGACATGTTCACCGCGAGGTAGCCGAGCAGGCCGGGTCCCGATCGCCGGAGGTGTCGCCAGGCCTGGCCGAGCGATCCCCCCGCATTCCGGCGATAGGGATTGGAGAGCCCGACGAGGGCGAGGCTCTCCCGGTGGCGGGCGGCGAACTCCGCCACGGCCCCTGCGCTGGCGGCGCTGGCCAGGGTGAGGAGGGCGAGGCGGGGCGCCGCCGCCCTCAGCCCGCCAGCTCCGCGGGCGCGAGGCCGGCGCAGGCGCGGGCGACAACTTCCGCCGTGCGGTCGATCCCCTCCTCCGTGTGCTCGGAGGAGACGAAGAAGCGGAGCCGCGCCGCGCGCTCGGGCACGGCGGGGAAGGTGATGGGCTGGACGTTGATGCCCTGCGCGAACAGCTCTCCGGAGAGCCGCCCGGCGCGCACGGAGGAGCCGGTCATCAGCGGCACGATGGCGTGCCCGGCCGAGGCGCCGGCATCGAGCCCCCGCGCCCGCAGCGCGTCCCGCAGCCGGGTGGCATTGGCGTTCAGCCGCGCGACGCGCCAGGGCTCCTCCGCGAGCACGCGCAGCGATTCGAGGGCCGAGGCCGCGAGCACCGGCGCGAGGCCGACAGAATAGACGAAGCCCGGGGCGGTGTGGCGCAGCCAGTCGATGAGCTGGCGCCGCGCCGCGATGTAGCCGCCGCAGGAGGAGAGCGTCTTGGAGAGCGTGCCCATCCAGATATCGATGCCGGCGGGATCGACGCCCTGCAGCTCGAAGATGCCGCGGCCGGTGGGGCCGAGCACGCCCATCGAATGCGCCTCGTCCACCATCAGCCAGGCGTCGTGGCGGCGGGCGATCTCGACGAAGCGGGCGAGGTCCGGCACGTCGCCGTCCATCGAGTAGTGGCCCTCGATGACGATCAGCGCGCGGGCGGCGCCGCGGCGGGCGGCGGCCAGCTCGCGCTCGGCGGCCTGCGGGTCGTTGTGCGCGAAGGCGATGCGCCGCGCGCCGGAGAGGCGGGCGCCCTCCACGCAGGAGTTGTGGATCATCGCGTCGTGCAGGATCACGTCGCGCGGGCCCATGAGGTGACCGATGACGGTCACGTTCGTCGCGTGGCCGGAGACGAGGCAGAGCGCGGCTTCCGTGCCGTAATGGGCTGCCAGCGCCGCCTCGAGTGCCGCGTGCGGCGGCCGCTCGCCCGAGACGACGCGCGATGCCGAGGCGGAGACGCCGTAGCGGTCGATCGCCGCATGGGCCGCGGCCTTGATGCGCGGATCGCCGTTCAGGCCGAGGTAGTTGTAGGAGGAGAAGTTCAGGTATTCCGCGCCGCCGATCCGCGTGGTGTCGGCCGCCAGCCCCTCATGCGCGCGGAAGAAGGGATTCGGGAGGTCGAGCGCCTCCATAGCCGTCTTCATCAGCTCGAAGTCGCGCAGCGCCGGCAGGTCGCCGAAGGAGCGCGCGCCGCTTTCCGGCCCGCTCTCCTCCTGCCGCGCGCGGCGCTTGGAAAGGCGTTGCAGCAGGGCAAGGCGGGCCGCCGCGGAAAGGCCGATGCCCTGGGTCACCCTTCTGTCTCCCCTGCCTCGCCGGTCATGACCTGAGACATTTTATTGGGCAGAGCGGGTTCTCCGGGCAAGGGCGGAGGGGCCGGGGCGCCGGCCTCGAAGTTTTCGAGCAGCACGTCGAGCTGCGCCTCCCGCGCGCCGCCCGAAAGGCCCTCCACCATGCGCGCGGCAAGCCCCGCGACGGTCAGGTCCTCGGTCACGGCGGAGAGCGGGACGGGCATGCCCAGCCGCGCCTCCAGCGCGCCGCGCAGCTCCAGCCCGCCGAGGCTGTCGAGGCCGAGCCGGGCCACGGGCGCGTCGGGCGCGATGCTCTCGGCGGGCAGGCGGAGGATGCGGGCGAGCTCCTCCGTGCCGATCCTGACGAGCAGCGCCCCGGCCTCGGCGGCGGGAAGAACGGCGAGATGGGCACGCATGTCGGCGATGCCGGCGTCCGTATCCTCGTTGCCCGCGCGCAGGGCGGCGAAGGCGGGCTCGCGCAGGACGGGCAGCGCGGCGCCGGCCCGCTTCCAGAACAGGCGCGCGAGGGCGACGACGGGCGCGCCGCCCGCCATCAGCTCGGGCAGAGCATCGAGCGCCTCGTGCGCGGGCATCGGCTCCACGCCGAGGCGGCGGGCGAGGGTGCGGGCGGTGCCGGCTTCCCGCGCCAGCACGCCGGCATCGGCGACCGGCCCCCAGAGCACCGCGAGCGCCGGCCGCCCGCGCGCGCGGCGGCGGCGGGCCAGCGCCTCCAGCCCCGCATTGGCGGCGACGTAATTCGCCTGGCCGGGATTGCCGAGCGGCGTGGTGGCGGAGGAGAAGAGAAGGAAGAGGTCGATCGGGTCCGCCGCGGTCAGCCGGTCGAGGTTCTCGGCCGCCTCGAGCTTCGGCGCGAGGCTGCGGGCGAAGCGGGCCGCGTCCATATCGGTGGCCGCCCCGTCGTCGAAGACGGCCGCCGCGTGGACCACGCCCGTGACGGGGCCCTCCGCGCGGAGGGTTTCGAGGAGGGATCCCAGCGCCGCGCCGTCCGCCACGTCCACGGCATGGGCGCTGGCGCGGGCGCCGAGGGCCGAAAGCGCCGTCATCGCCTCCCCCAGCCCCGGGGCGGCGGGACCGCTGCGGGAGACGAGGGCCAGGCGCGCGGCGCCGCGGGCCGCGAGCCACTTCGCGGTCTCGAGCCCGAAGCCCGAGGTGCCGCCGGTGACGAGGATGGTGCCCGAACTGGGGGCCCAGGGCGCGGGCGAGGGCGCTTCCTCGCGGGGCGGGAGAATGACGATCTTGCCGATATGGCCGCCTGCCTGAAGGAGGCGGAAGGCGCCCTCCACCTCCTCGGCGCCGCGACGGGAATAGGGCAGGGGACGGAAGCTGCCGCCGGCGAGCCTCCCTCGGATCGATTCGAGCAGCCGCGCCGCCTCGGCCGGGCGGGCGCTCGGAAGCTGGTCCACGTCCACGCCGAAATAGGTGACGTTGCGGCGGAAGGGGCGGACCGCGATGCGCCGGTCCTCCGCATAGTCGCGCTTGCCGAGTTCCAGGAAACGGCCGAAGGGCTTCACGAGGGCGAGGGAGCGCTCCATCGCCTCCCCGGCAAGGGAGTTCAGCACGACGTCCACCCCCTCCGGCCAGTGGCGGCGCAGCGTGTCGTCGAAGCCGCCCGAGCGGCTGTCGAGCACGAGATCCGCGCCCGCCGCGCGCAGGAAGGCGCGGCGCGCCTCGGTGCCGGCGGTCATCGCCACCTCTGCCCCGGCGGCCTGGGCCACCTGGAGCGCCGCAAGCCCCACGGCCCCCGCGCCGCCATGGATCAGCACGCGCTCCCCGGGGCCGAGGCAGGCGAGGGTTTCCAGCGCGTAGACGGCGGTGAGGAAGGCCACGGGAATCGTGGCCGCGGCGGTGAAGGACACTCCCTCGGGAATGGTGGCCAGTGCCTGGGCGCGGGTCAGCGCCCGGCTGGCCAGGGCGCGCGGGGCGAAGCCGAAGACCCGTGTGCCCGGGTGAAAGCCGGTGCCAGGGCCCGCGGCCTCCACCACGCCCGCGCATTCCATGCCGAGGCCGGCGCCGGCGAAGCCGTCCTTCAGCGTCTCCTCCGGCAACAGACCCTGGGCCCACATGAGGTCGCGGAAGTTGAGGCCGGAGGCCTCCACGCGCAGCCGCACCTCGCCGGGGCCGGGGGTGGGCAGCGGGCCCATCGGCTCCCAGGCGAGGGAGGAGAGGGCGCCGGGCTGGCGGACCGCGAGGCGCGCCGCGCGGACGGGGCCGGCGAGCATGCCGAGCGCCACGCGCGGCACCCGGCGGGAGAGAAGGCCGAGCAGCAGTTCCGGTTCCGCCCCTGGCGAGACGATCTCGGCCAAGGCCCGGCGCGCGGCGGCCGGAGGGGCGAGGGCGGCGTCCACGATGATGCGGCGCGGCGCGAGGTCCGGCATCTCGTTCGCGAGCACCCGGCCGAGCGCGCGGACGGCCTCGGCCTCCGGTGTGCTGGCATCCCCCTGGGCGAGGATGGTGAAGCCCGCGGCGGCGCCGGTCGCCGCTTCGGCCAGCCGGACGATGCCGGCGAGGGTGGTGGCCAGCGCGGCCGGCAGGGGGTTCGCCACGGCGATCACCGCGGCGCCGCGCAGCGCGCGGGGCGGCAGAGCCTGGGCGTCCTCAAGCCGGTGCCTCTCCACCATGGCGCCCGCGCCGCCAAGCGCGAGGCCGAGCGCCTCCGCGAGCGGCGCCGCGCCGGCATCGCCGACGAGCACGAAACGCTTCTCCTCCGCGCGGGGGAGGGCGGGGTGAGGCGGCGGCGCGCGGCGCGCGGCAACGAGCAGCGCGGGGATGGGCGAACTGCGCAGGGGCTGGACGCGCGCGGCGAGCCAGCCATCGGTCTCCAGAGCCCCCTGCCAGGCGGCGGCACCCGGCAGGCCGGGGCGCGAGGGGTTTGCCGGGGCCTGCCCGCGAAGGAACTCCGCCATCCGTCCCGGCTGCGGCGCCGCGAGAAGGAGCGCGCCGCCCTCCGCAAGCGCGGCGGCGAGGTCGGGCAGGACGCCCGGTCCCGCCTCGTCCAGGAGCGGGCCCTGGAGGCCGACCACGAGGTCCACCACCGGGGCCGGGCTGCCCGCACCGGGGCGCCACTCGATCGTCGAGACCTCGGCCGTCTCATGCGGCGGCGGCAGCGGGCGGGCCTCGCCGGCCAGGATGTGCAGGACGCGTCGGCCGGAGCGCGCGAAGCGGGCCGAGAGGGCGAGGGTGAGGGCGGAGCCGCCGAGGTCGAGCACGCGTAGCGGCCGGTCGGCCGGCCAGCCCGCCGCAATCGCGCCCGCCGCCTCCGCCAGCACCCCGGCGACGAGGACGCAGGAGGCCGTTTCGTCGGAAAGGGCAAGCGGCGCGGCTTCCGGCGGCAGTCGGCCGGCGAGGGCTTCCGGCAGGCGCTCGGCCGCCAGCGCCACGGTCGCGAGGTCCTGCGCGAGGACCGGGCGCTCAGCCAGCACCGAGAGCCAGATGTCCTCGGGCGCGGGCAGGTCCTCGCCCGGCAGCAGGCGCCAAGCATGGCCGTCGCGGGCGGCCAGCCCGTCCTCCTCCAGCGCGCGGAGCATGGCGGCGGCATAGGGGTTGGTCGGGACAATGGCGCCGCCGGGCGCGTCTCCGGCTGCCCCGCCTGCGAGGGCACGGGTGGCCGCGGAGGCGACATAGGCCTCCAGCAGGAGGGCGGATTCGGAGAGGTCCAGCGCGTCGTCCCGCGCCTCGGCCGCAGCGAGGGCGGCGTCGAGGTCGGGCGAGGCGGGCGGCAGGGCGGGATCGGGGGCGACCCGGTCCTCCAGGCGGAAGACCGCGGCCTCGGTGGCCGCGCGGCCGAGGCGGGCGCGCTGGAACCAGACGCCCTCGGCCACTGCGACCGGTCGGCCGGCGGCGTCGGCGAGCACGAGCCGCGCCTCGGCCGCGCGCTGGCCAGCGTAGGTGAGCGCGAGACTCGCGCGCACGGCGGGGCCGGCGCCGCGCCGGGCCACGAGGCGTTCGAAGCGCACCGGCACCAGCGCCTCCCCGGAGGCGGCCGCGCCGGGGCCCTGCTGGTCGGCAAGGAGGGCGATCAGGCCCTGCATGGCGCCGTCCAGCCGTACGGGGTGGAGGAGGAAGCCGTCATCGGATGGGGCGCCGGGCGGCAGTTCCAGCACCACCTCCGCTGCGGCTCCTTCGCCCCCCAGCAGCACGTGGCGAACCGGGCGGAAGGCGGGGCCGTAGGCGAGGCCGCAGCGCGCGGCGGTGGCATGCAGCGCCGCCTCCTCCACCCGCCGCCCGCCGGGCGCGAGGGGGTGCGCCGGGCCAGGCAGGGCCTCGGCGCCGGCGGCGCGCAGCAGGCCGCGGGCGTTGAGGGACCAGCCCTCCGCACCCATCCGACGGCGGGATTCGAGGCGGAAGGTGCCGTCATCGGCCAGGCGGAAGCGCAGCTCCTGGCTGCCCGCCTCGGGACCGCTGCCGGGGATGGGCAGGGGGCGCAGGATCTGCAGGCCCGACAGTTCCAGCGCCTCTGCCTCGGGGAAGCGGAGGGCGGCGGCGGCGAGCGCCATCTCCGCCATGGCGGCGGCGGGGAGCACCGCGTCCTCGCCCAGCCGGTGGTCGGCAAGCCAGGGCATGAGGTCGGTGTCGAGGACCCGCGTCCAGAGCCCGGCGCCGTCCTCCGGCCCGGCATCGCGCCGGAAGCCGAGTAGCGGGTGGTCGAGGACGGGGTCATGCAGCCGTGCCGCCTCGGGCGTGCCCGGGAACCAGTGGCGCGTGCGGGCATAGGGGGTTGGCGGCAGGCCGCGGCGCAGGGCCGGGCCGGCGAAGGAGGGCGCGCGGCGCGGATCGGCGCCGAGCGCCGTCGCGCGGTCGGCGATTAGGGGGATGGGGTCGCCGGGCGGGTCGCGGCGGGAGAGGCTGGCGAGGACCGGGGCGCTCGACTTTGCCGAGCGCATCGCTTCCCGCAGGTAGGATTGCAGGATCGGGTGGGGGCCGATCTCGACCACCAGACCCACTCCGCGGCGTGCGGCCTCAAGTGCGGCCTCGGCGAAGCGCACGGGCGCGCGCAGGTTGCGCCACCAGTAGGCCGCATCCGCCGGCGCATCGAGCGCCGCGCCGGTGACGGACGAGAGGAAGGGCAGGCGGGGCGCGGCCGCGCGCAGTCCTTCCAACGAGGCCGCCAGCTCCTCCTCCACCTCGTTCATGGCGGCGGAGTGGAAGGCGTAGTCGAGGTCAAGCACGACGAGGGTCAGGCGCTGCCGGCGGGCGGCGGCGGCCAGGCGCTCGATCGCGGCGGCGGGGCCGGCGATGGTGAAGGCGCGCGGGGCGTTGCGGGCGGCGATCTCGAGCCCCGGGCCGCACTCGGCCAGAAGCGGCGCGGCCTCGGCCTCGGTCGCGGTCAGGGCGGCCATGCGGCCACGCCCGCGCGTGCGTCCCTGCGCAGCGGAGCGGGCGACGATCAGCCGGGCGGCCGCGGGCAGGTCGAGAATGCCGGCCGCGAGCGCCGCCGCCACCTCGCCGACGGAATGGCCGAGCACCATGGCGGGCTCGATCCCCTCCGCGGCGAGGGCGGCGACGAGGCCTTGCTGGGCAGCGAAGAGGGCGGGCTGGGCGACCTCGGTGGCGGCGAGGGCCTCGGCGGTCAGCCCCTCCGCCAGCGCGGCGGCGACGGACCAGCCAAGGCGGGGTGCGAGCTCGGCATCGGCGGCCTCCACCGCCTCCCGGAAGGGGCGGGAATGCGCCATGGCCTCGCGCGCCATGCCTGGGAACTGCGCGCCGTTGCCGGAGAAGGCAAAGGCGATGCCGTCCCCGGAGGCGCCGGCGGGGACGGCGCCGTGCGCGCCCACCGGCTCCCCCGCCGCGAAAGCCTGCAGCCCCGCCGCCAGGACTTCGGGATTGTCGCCGCGCAGCACGAGGCGGTGCGGGCCGAGGTCACGGTGCCGGACGAGGCCGCGCAGCAGCGCCGGCGCGCGGGCGGGCTCGGCACGGAGTGCCGCGGCCCAGGCGCCGGCCGCGCGGGCCAGCGTGGCGGCGGAGCGGGTGGAGAGGATGAGGGGCGGCATCCCGCCCTCCACCTCGGGCGCGCGCCGGCGCGGAGCGGGGGGCGGCGCGAGGAGGAGGGATGCGTTGGTGCCTCCGAAGCCGAAGGAGTTCACCCCGATCACCGGCTGGCGGCCGGGCAGGCGCTCGGGCGCCGTGGGCACGCGGATGTTGAGGGCGCCGAAGTCGATGCGCGGGTTCGGTGCCTCGAAGTGGAGGCTGGGCGGAATGACCCGCTTCTCCAGCATCAGCAGGGCCTTGAGCAGCCCGGCCATGCCGGACGCCGTCTCCAGGTGGCCGATGTTGGACTTCACGGAGCCGACCGGCAGCGCCTCCGCCCGCGTGGCGCCCGAGAGCACCTCGCCGATGGCCGCGGCCTCCACGGGGTCGCCGGCCTGGGTGCCGGTGCCGTGCGCCTCGAAATAGGCGATGCGGTCCGGCGGGAGGCCGGATTCGGCGAGGACCCGGCGCAGCAGGGCGGACTGGGAGCGGGGATCGGGCAGGGAGAGGCCGATGGAGCGGCCAACCGTGTTCACCCCGGCCGCGAGGATCACGCCACGCACCTCGTCCCCGGCGGCGCGGGCGGCCGAGAGGGGCTTGAGGACCACCATCCCCGCGCCCTCCCCGCGCACATAGCCGTCCGCCCCCGCCGCGAAGGCGCGGCAGCGACCGGTGGGGGAGAGCATGGCGGCCCGCGAGAAGCCGATGAAGGCGTAGGGCGAGAGGAGGAGCTGCACGCCGCCGACGAGCGCCGCCTCCACCCGCCCGGCGCGGAGCGCGTCCACCGCGAGCGACAGCGCGACGAGGGAGGAGGAGCAGGCGGTGTCGATCGTCTGCGCGCCGCCGCGGAGGTCGAAGACGTTGGTGATCCGGTTCCCGAGGATGGAGAGGGTGTTGCCGGTCATGAAGTGCCGGTCCGCCCCGGAGGGGTCGGAGAGGCGCAGTTCCGCGTAATCGGTGGAGGAGCCGCCGACGAAGACGCCGATCTCCCGCCCCGCGACGGCGCTGGCGGGCCAGCCGGCATCCTCCAGCGCCTCGGAGGCCACCTCGAGCAGGAGGCGCTGCTGCGGGTCGGCCTCGGCCATCTCGCGCGGGGAGAGGCCGAAATGCGCGGCGTCGAAGCCAGCGACATCGCCGATATGGCCGGCGGCGAAGCTGTAGGACCGGCCGGGCTCGCCCCGACGGGGGTGGTGAAATAGGTCGAGGCTGAAGCGGTCGGCCGGCAGGGTGCCGACGGCGTCCTGCCCCTCCTCGAGAAGGGACCAGAAGGCGTTGAGGTCCGGCGCGCCCGGGAAGCGACAGGCGGCGCCGACGATGGCGATCGGCTCGGGCGCGGACTGCTGGAAGGCACGGCCGGCGCGGTCCGGCCCTCCCCCGGTGCGTCTCACCGGGTGGCGCTCCCCGGCACGGGGCTCAGGTGGCGGCCCCGCCGGAGCGGACGAGTCCGCGGAGCCGCCCCAGCACAGGCGCGCGCGCGGTGGTGCGGAGGGGGTGGTGGGCCAGCCTGGCGAGCATGTCGTCGACCATCTCGAAATGCGTTTCCCAGCGCGGCGCCGTCCAGCCTGACAGCCGGCCGAGCTGCGCGCGGCGGGCGGCGCTGTCGGTGGCCGCGTAATCGAGGATTGCCTTCCGCCAGGCAAGCCCGTCCAGCGGGTCGAGGTAGTCCGGCACGGTGCCGCCGACCTCGCGCAGCGCGGGCAGGTCCGAGCAGATGGCGGGCACGCCAAGGGCGAGGGCTTCCGCCAGCGGCAGGCCGTAGCCCTCGGCGAAGGAGGGGAAGAGGAGCGCGCGGGCGCCGCGCAGCAGCTCCCACACCTCACGGTCGGGAACCTGGCCAACCTCGCGCACCACGCCCCGCAGGGCGTCGCAGCGCTCGAGGATGTCAACGACGTTCTCGTTCTCCCAGCCGCGGCGGCCGACGATCACGAGGTGGGGCACCTTGCCCCTCATCTGTGCCGCGAGGTCGCGCCAGAGATGCAGCAGGAGAAGGTGGTTCTTGCGCGGCTCGATCGTGCCGAGGACGACGAAGAAGGGCTCGGCCGGCAGGGCCAGTGTGGGGGCAGGCAGCGGATCGATGCCGAGCGGCGCCACCAGCACCTCCGGCGGGGTGCCGCGGGAGCGAAGGTGCGGGCGGAGCGCCCACTCGGTATGGGCGGAGTTGACCACGATGGCGTCCGACAGCGCCGCTGTGGTGCGGATGCGACGCAAATGCCGCTCCGACTGGCCCGGCCGGGCGTATTCGGGATGGGTGGCGGGGATGAGGTCGTGGATGAGGGGCACGAAGCTGCAGCCGGCCTCGCGCATGGCCTGGATCGGCCGCTCCCGCTCCAGCGCGCGGTGGGAGACGAGGAGAAAGGTCTTCGGCCCGGGCTGTCGCAGGCGCTTGGCCAACTCGCGCTGGCCCATGCCGGCCATGACACGCCAGCGCAGCGCGACCGCCAGCCGCCGCGCCCGGCGCGCCTGGGCCCCGGTTGGGTCACCCTGCGCCCAGGCATCCGTAAGCGAAGTGATGAGGCCGAGCACCGCCCGGAAGGGCAGGGCCACATAGTCCCCGAGCATGGCCTGGGCGACGAAGGTGCAACTGCCCTCCGGCGCGCCTGCCCAATGGCGGGCATAGGCCATCTCCACCCGATCGATTCCCGAAGGCGCTGCCTTCGAGCCACAGGCCAGCAGACGGGAGACGTCGAGAACGATGTGCGGCATGCGGTCGGTCGGCCGCAATGTCGGGCCTGCGGTCCCCTTGCCTCGCGGCACTGCCAATCCCCTCGGAGCTTTCAAATTCTGTTTACCGCAAGGCCAGGCCCTACCGCTACCGAGATCAACCGACTTTCGGAAATATCTAATGATGTGGGGCTTTCTTGCACACACCACCGAAGTAATTTGTTCAACAAATGAAACAAAATGAGATCACAATATTGTTATTGTGTGAGACTCAGTCATCTTCCGGCCGGACAACGTTCGTCAGCCTTCCTTCCAACAACACATCCCGCATCGTTTCGGCGCTCTTGCGACGGATATCGAGCAGGGCCTCCGGCGAGTGAAAGGCGCTGTGGGGTGTGACGATGAGCCGCCCCGCCAGCCAAGCCTCCCCCTGCCGGTAAGCCTCGAGCAAGGGATGGACCACAGGTCCAGGCGGCTCCTCCGGCAGGACGTCGAGGCCCGCCCCGGCGAGGGTGCCGTCTCTCAGGCAGGCTTCCAGCGCGTCCAGGTCAAGGATCGGGCCGCGGGCAGTGTTCACCACCACGGCGCCAGGTGGCATCAGGCGGAGAAGGCGGCCGTCCACAAGGCCGCGGGTGGTGCGGGTCAGCGGCGTGTGCAGCGAGAGGGTGTCCGCACGGGTGAACAGCTCCTCGATCGTGCGGGCGCGCTCGATCCCGAGGGCAAGGTCGCTGCCGTTCGGCCGGTAGGGGTCGTGGAACACCACGCGCCAGCCGAAGGCCTTCGCCCTGAGCGCCGCCGCCGTACCGATTCGCCCGAGGCCGAGCACTCCGAAGACGCGGGTCGAAGGCCGCTGGATGAGGGGCGACTCGATGGGGGTCCAGGCGGCGGGCGGGCTGGCGCGCTGCGCGTCGTGGTGCAGCAGCAGCCCGCGGCGGAGGGCGAGGGCGAGGCTGATGGCGTGGTCGGCTACCTCCGTCGTGCCGTAATCCGGCAGGTTGCAGACCGTGACGCCCCGCGCGGCCAGTGCCGGCCGGTCCAGCCGGTCGTAGCCCACGCCCATGCGGACCACGCAGCGCAGCCGGGGAAAGCGGGCGATGTCGGTGGGGCCCAGCCAGTCGCGGAAGACGAAGAGCCCCTCGACCTCCGCGCAGAGAGCGTCCGGCACCTCGGCCAGGCTGCGAACACCCGGTTGCAGGACGCGGACATCGGGGCCCAGGACCTCCCGCTCCACCGTGTCGTCGGGATAGAGGCCCTCCGCCTGCATCACCGTCACCGCCATGCGCCTCTCCCCCATTGTCGTGTGGCACGGCATCCTGGGGGGCAGGGGCGCCGTCGTCCATCGGGGGCGCGGCCAGGGGCCCGGCTGGGGAGGAATGGCGAATGGCCGAGCGACGGATCCTGATCACGGGGGCTTCGAGCGGGATCGGGGCGGCGGTGGCACGCGCCATGGCCCTGCCCGGCGCTGCCATCGCAGTGCATGCCCGCCGGAACCGGGAGGGCGCCGAGGCCGTCGCCGCCGAGCTGCGCGCCGCCGGCGCCGCGGCCCTCGTGCTGATGGGCGACCTGACAGACGCTTCCACCCCCGCGCGGCTGGTGGAGGAGGCGGCTGCCGCCTTCGGCGGGCTGGACGTGGTGGTGGCCAATGCGGGCTTCGCCGATCGCACCCCTGTCTCCGCCCTGACAGACGAGGACTTCGCTCGCAGCGCCGACACCGTTCTCTGGGGCTTCCTGCGGCTGGCTCGTGCGGCGGGGCCGCACCTGCGCCGCGCGGGGGCGGAGGGCCGCGCCGCGCGGATGATCGCCGTCTCCTCGTTCGTTGCGCATTTGTTTCGGACGGACACGACGGTCTTTCCCGCCAGCGCCGCGGCCAAGGCAGGGACGGAGGCACTGGTGCGGGCGCTGGCCCTCGAATGGGCGCCGGCGGTCACGGTGAACGCGGTGGCGCCGGGTTTCACCCGCAAGGACGCGGGCGCCCATGCGGCACTAGACCCCGCGGCCTGGGACGCCGTGCTGCCGCGCATCCCCATGCGCCGGCTGGGCACGCCGGCGGACGTGGCGGCGGCCGTGGCCTTCCTGGCCTCGCCGGGCGCGGGCTACGTCACGGGGCAGGTGATCCATGTCAGCGGCGGCGTGGTGATCTGAGGGGGTTCAGGGGGAGATACCGACTACGAGGGTTAGCGCCGCCAGAGAGGGCGCTGCCCTCTCCGGCACCTCTCCAGCCAAGGGCCTGAGGCCCTTGGATCCCCATCTGGCTTCGCCGATGCGGTGATCGGGGCCAGTTCTTCTTCGTGCCCTTTCTGCGCGTGCAGTCGCCTCGGGGCAGCGACCCGAGGCGCACCGGCCGCAAGGTATCCCAAACTGGAAGAAGAAGATGATGGTGAGGGGTCCGGGGAGAGGAAGAATTCCTTCTTCCTCTCCCCGGAGTCACCAGCGCCGTCGGCCCGGACCAGAAACAGCGGTTCAGCCCGCTGCCGGTAGAACCGTTCATGCGTCGAAGGGCAGGCCGACGTAGTTCTCGGCCACCGCAGCCTGTGCGTTGCGCGAGCCCGAGAGGAAGTCGAGATCGGCCATGCGGATGCGGTGTTCGAAGGGTGATTCCGCCTCGTCCACGTGGAGCATGGTCGTCATCATCCAGCTGAAGCGCTCGGCTTTCCAGACGCGGCGGAGGGCGGTGGCGGGATAGGCGTCCAGGCGGTCGGTGCGGTGATGGCGGATGGCGTCCTCCAGGGCGCGGGAGAGGACGAGCACGTCGGCGACGGCGAGGTTCAGGCCCTTGGCGCCGGTGGGGGGCACGATGTGGGCGGCGTCCCCGGCGAGGAAGAGGCGGCCGTGGCGCATCGTCTCGCAGACGAAGCTGCGGAGCGGGATGATCCCCTTCTGGAAGATCCGGCCCTCCGAGAGGTGCCAGTTCCCGGCGATCTCGAGGCGCTTGTGCAATTCGGCCCAGATGCGGCCATCGGGCCAGTTGGCGATGTCGTCGGCCGGATCGCACTGGATATACATGCGCTGGATCTCGGGGGATCGCGTGCTGAGGAGGGCGAAACCGTCCTCGTGACGGGCGTAGATGAGTTCGTGCCAGGAGATCGGGGCCTCGGCGAGGATGCCGAGCCAGCCGAAGGGATAGGTCTTGTTGTATTCCTGGCGAACCGCTTCCGGGATCGCCTTGCGGCCGGGGCCGTGGAAGCCGTCCGCCGCGACGACGTAGTCGCAGAGCAGCTCGTCCGGCGTACCGTCCTTGTGGTGGAAGGCGATGCGGGGTGCCTTACTCTCCACGTCGTGGAAGGCGGTGCCGCTCACCTCGAAATGGATGGTGCCGCCATCGCCGATGCGGGCGGCGATGAGGTCGCAGAGCACCTCGTGCTGGGCGTAGACGGTCACCTGCTTGCCGCCCGTGAGTTCCGTCACGTCGAGGTGAAAGCGGTTCGGGCCGTATTGCAGGGTGATGCCACTGTGGATGTGGGCCTCGCGGTCCATGCGCGCGCCGAGGCCCATCTCGCGCATGAGGTCGGTCACCCAGTGCTCCAGCACGCCAGCGCGGATGGTGCTCTCCACCGCCTCGCGCGAGCGGTTCTCCAGGATCACGCTCTCGATGCCCGCGCGGTGCAGGAGGTGGGCGAGGAAGAGGCCGGCGGGGCCGCATCCGACGATGCCGACCTGCGTGCGCTGGGACATAGGAAGCCTTCTTCGAGGTTATCGTTCGTGGCGCATGCCGCTGCGATCCGTAGCACGGGACCGGGCGGGGGTGGGAAGCCCAGGGGGCCGCGATGCTCGGCCGTCTTGCCCCGCTGCCCTGGGCCCGGCATGACCGTGGCGGGATGGAGGATGTCCGATGAGCGACGAACCGCTTCTGGTGACGCGGCGCGGGGGACTGGTGCGCGCCGTGCTGAACCGCCCCGCCCGGCGCAACGCGTTGAACGGGGCGCTTTCCGCGGCAATCGACGCGCTGCTGGCCGAACTGCGCGAGGACCGCTCGGTGCGCGTGCTCGTGCTCTCCGGCGCGGGCGGGCATTTCTGCGCGGGGCTGGACCTGGACGAGGTCGGCGCCCCCTTGCCGGAGGAGCAGCGCATGGCGGCGCAACTCGAGCGCAACCGGGCGATCGGGGCACGCTTCGCGGCACTGGCCGCCCTGCCGCAGGTGGTGATCGCCGCCGTGCAGGGATCGGCCTTCGCGGGCGGCCTTGGCTTCGTCTGCGCGGCCGACATCGCCCTGGCGGGCGGCGACGCGCGCTTCGCCGCGCCCGAGGTGCGGCGCGGGCTGGTGGCAGCGCAGATCCTGCCCTGGATCGTTCGCCGCACCGGGCGCAGCCAGGCGGCGCGCATGGTGCTGCAAGGCCACGTGATGGACGCCGCCGAGGCCGCGCGGATCGGGCTGGTGCACCAGGTTGCGCCCGATGCCGCGGCTCTGGAGGCACTGGTGGAGGCGACGGCCGCTGACGTTCTGCAAGGCGCCCCGGGCGCGCTGGCGGAGACGAAGGCGATGCTGGCGGCCCTCGGCGGGGCCGTGCCGGACGGCTACGCGGAAGCCGGGGCCCTGGCCTTTGCCCGTTGCACGACGAGCGGGGAGGCAGACGAGGGGATCGCGGCCTTCAAGGCGCGGCGGGCGCCGGCCTGGTTGGCTACTCAGAGCGGGTAGGGTCTTGTTCTGAACGGGGGCGCTGATGAACCCTGGGAAGAGAAAGAAGGAGTTCTTCCTCTCCCCGGACCCCTCACCATTATCTTTTTCTTCCAGTTGGGGATGCCTCGCGGCCGATGCGCCTCGGGCCATGGACCCGAGGCGACGACACACGCAGGGAGGGCACCGCACAAGAAGCGTCGGCCGCCGATCACCGCCTCCGCGACAGCGATATGGGGAGCCAAGGTATTGCCTTCGGATGTCCGGAGGGGGCGGAGCCCTCTCCGGGGGCCACCTGCGTCACTCCTCGTAGATCATCTTCCGCGTCATCCCCCCGTCCGACACGAATTCGGCCCCGGTGACGAAGCCGCTCTCGGGGCTGAGGAGCCAGGCCGCGAGGGCGGCGATGTCTTCCGGGCGGCCGACGCGGCCGGCGGGGTGCTGGGCGTTGTCGCGCTCGCTCAGCCGCTCGTCCCGCACGTTGATCCAGCCGGGGGAGATGACGTTGGCGCGCACGTCGGGGCCGAGACTGATGGCCAGGGCGTGGGTGAGAGCGAGGAGGCCGCCCTTGGAGGCGGCGTAGCTCTCCGTATCCGGTTCCGACTGGTGGGCGCGGGTGGAGGCGATGGTGACGATGGCACCCTTCGCGGCGCGCAGCAGGGGTTCGGCGGCGCGGGCGAGCAGGTAGGTGCTGGTGAGATTGGTGCCAATGACGCGGGACCAGTCCGCGAGCGAGAGGTCGCGCAGTGGCTTTCGCACCATGATGCCGGCGTTGCAGACGAGGCCGTCCAGCCGCGCCTCGGTGGCCGCGATGCCGTCGATGAGGGCGCGGACGGCAGCCTCGTCGGAGATGTCGGCGCGGAGGTGTCGGGCGGCCTCAGCGGGGCCCTCGGCCTCGGTGTCGGCGGTGATGACGTGCCAGCCATCGGCCATCAGGCGCCGCGCGATGCCGCGCCCGATGCCCTTCGAGCCGCCGGTAACCAGCGCGACCCGCTTTCCCTCTGCCATGAACCGCCCTTTCGGATGCCGGGCGGGGAACGCGGGCGGGCGGCCCCGGTTTGTGGTGGGCGGAGGGCCCTCGCCCCTGCGCGCCGTGTGGATCGCCGGCGCGCCATCCCCCTCAGACGGTCAGCAGGCGGCGGACCGACTCCTCCTCGAGCGCGCCGACCTCGCCCTCCAGCGCGACTTCGCCGCGGACCATGACGGTGATGCGGTCGGCTAGGTCGCGGGCGAACTCGTAGTATTGCTCAACCAGTACCACGGCCATGTTCCGGTCCTTCGCCAGATGGCGGATGACGCGGGCGATATCCTTGATGACGCTCGGCTGGATGCCCTCGGTGGGTTCGTCGAGGATCAGCAGGCGGGGGCGGGCGGTCAGGGCGCGGGCGATGGCCAACTGCTGCTGCTGCCCGCCCGAGAGATCGCCGCCTCGGCGGCGAAGGAACTGGCGGAGGATGGGGAAGAGGTCGAAGACCTCCGACGACACCTTGGCTCCGCGCGGGGCGGCGGCGAGGGCGGTTTCGAGGTTTTCCTGCACGGTGAGGAAGGGGAAGATCTCCCGCCCCTGGGGGACGTAGCCGATGCCGGCGCGGGCGCGGTCGGCGGGGGAGAGGCCCGCGATGTCGCGGCCCTCCCACTCGATGCGGCCGGCGGAGATGCGCTCCACCCCCATGACGGAGCGCATGAGCGAGGACTTGCCGACGCCGTTGCGGCCGAGGACGCAGGTGATGCGCCCGGGATCGGCCGCGAGATCCACGCCGCGGAGGCAAAGGCTGGCGCCGTAGGAGAGGCGGATGCCGGTGGCCCTGAGCATCCCTCAGCGCCCCAGATAGACTTCGATGACGCGGGGGTCGTTCTGCACGGCGTCGATGGAGCCCTCCGACAGCATCGTGCCCTCGTGCAGGACCGTGACCTTCTCGCCGAGGGCGCGGACGAATTCGAGATCGTGCTCTACCACCACCACGCTGCGGTGGCCGGCAATGCGGCGGAGGAGGGCGGCAGTCTGCTCGGTTTCCTGGTCGGTCATGCCCGCCACGGGCTCGTCCACCAGCAGCAACTCGGGGTCCTGCATCAGCAGCATGCCGATTTCCAGCCATTGCCGCTGGCCGTGAGACAGGACGCCCGCGAGGTCCGCCGCGCGGGCGGCGAGGCCGATCTCCTCCAGCACCGCCCCGATCCGCGCGCGGGAAACAGCGTTGAGGCGCCAGCGGAGACAGGAGAGGGGATCGCGCGGGGCCTTGAGCGCGAGCTCGAGGTTCTCGAAAACGGTAAGTGCGTCGAACACCGTCGGCTTCTGGAACTTGCGGCCGATGCCGAGATTGGCGATGGCGGCCTCGTCCATCCGGGTCAGATCGTGGTCGCCGAACCGGACTGTGCCGGCGGTGGGGCGGGTCTTGCCGGTGATGACGTCCATCATCGTCGTCTTGCCCGCGCCGTTGGGGCCGATGACGGCGCGCAGCTCACCGGGATCGACGATGAGGGAGAGGTTGTTCAGCGCGCGGAAGCCGTCGAAGACGACCGAGACGCCGTCGAGATAGAGGCCCTGCCGCTTCGTCACCGTGCGCGCCTCCGGAACAGGCCGACCAGCCCCTGGGGCAGCAGCAGGGTGACGGCGACAAACAGGCCGCCGAGAGCGAAAAGCCAGAGGTCCGGCGCGAAGGAGGTGAGCCAGGTCTTCACGGCATTGACGGAAAAGGCGCCGAGCACCGCGCCGATCAGCGTGCCGCGGCCGCCGACGGCGACCCAGATCACCGCCTCGATGGAGTTGCCGGGTGCGAACTCGCCGGGGTTGATAATGCCGACGAGCGGCACGTAGAGGGCGCCGGCCAAGCCTGCCATCATGCCCGACAGGGTGAAGACCGCGAGCTTGAAGGAGGTGACGGAGTAGCCGAGGAAGCGCACCCGGCTCTCCGCGTCCCGCACCGCGACGAGCACGCGGCCGAGCTTGGTGGAGACGATGTGGCGGCAGAGGAACAGGCAGCCCGCGAGAAGAAGCAGCGCCGCGTAGAAGAGGCCAGAGCGCGCGGCCTGGGTATTAAGCGGTACGCCCAGCAGCTCCTTGAAGTCGGTGAAGCCGTTGTTGCCGCCGAAGCCCATGTCATTGCGGAAGAAGGCGAGCATGAGGGCGTAGGTCATCGCCTGCGTCAGGATGGAGAAGTAGACGCCAGTGATGCGGCTGCGGAAGGAGAGCCAGCCGACGATGAAGGCGAGCGCTCCCGGCACGAGCAGGGCCATGAGGAGCGCGTAGGGGAAGTGCTCGAAGCCGAGCCAGTACCAGGGGAGTTCGCGGTAGCCAAGGAAGACCATGAAATCCGGCAGCACCGGGTGCCCGTAGACGCCGCGCGGCCCAATGAGCCGCATGAGGTGCATCCCCATGGCGTAGCCGCCCAACGCGAAGAAGGCGCCGTGGCCGAGGGAGAGAATGCCCGCATAGCCCCAGGCGATGTCGATCGCGAGGGCGAGCACGGCGTAGCAGATCCACTTGCCGGTGACGGCGACGGTGAAATCCGAGACGCGGAGCGCGCTGCCAGCGGGGAGGAGGTTGAGGAGCGGCAGCGCCGCCAGGAGGGCGATGCCCGCAAGGATGGCTCCCCGCACGAGCAGGCGGGGTGGGATGCCGCGCGCAGCGGGGGTGGCGGTGATCCCGCTCATGCGTCGGCCGCCCGTCCCTTGAGGGCGAAGAGGCCGCGCGGGCGGCGCTGGATGAAGAGCATGATGATGACGAGCACCGCGACCTTGGCGAGCACCGCACCGGCCCAGGGCTCGATTACCTTGTTCAGCACGCCGAGGCCCATGGAGCCGACCAGCGTGCCGACGAGGGAGCCGACGCCGCCGAAGACGACGACCATGAAGCTGTCGATGATGTAGCCGGTGCCGAGATTGGGGGAGACGTTGTCGATCTGGCTCAGCGCCACGCCGGCCATGCCGGCGATGCCCGAGCCGAAGGCGAAGGTCAGCGCGTCCACCCGGCCGGTGCGGATGCCCATGGTGGCGGCGATGCGGCGGTTCTGCACCACGGCGCGCATCTCCAGCCCGAAGCGCGTCAGGCGGATGGCCGCGATAGCGAGGAGGAGGACGAGCATCGCGAAGACGATCACCCAGAGCCGGTTCTGGGTGATGAGGATGCCACCGGGGAGGGGGAGCGTGCCCTGCATCCAGGCCGGTGAGATCACCTCGCGGTTCTGCGCGCCGAAGGCCAGGCGCACGGCCTGCTGGAGAATCATGCCGACGCCGAAGGTCATCAGCAGGGTTTCCAGCGGGCGGCCGTAGAGGTGGCGGATAAGCCCGCGCTCCAGCGCGGCGCCCGCGAGGCCGGCGACGAGGAAGGCGGCGGGGACGGAGAGGGGGAGGGACCAAGGGAGTAGCCAGGGGATGCCGCGGCAGGCTTCCTGCACCACGAAGGTGGTGTAGGCGCCGAGCATGACGAACTCGCCATGGGCCATGTTGATCACGCCCATGACGCCGAAGGTGATGGCGAGGCCCAGCGCCGCGAGCAGCAGGACGGAGCCGAGGGAGAGGCCCTGAAAGAGGGTTTCGGCGGCGCGCTTGAAGGTCAGGCGCGTGTCGATGGCGGCGATGGCGGCGTCGATCTCGGCGGCGAGCTCGGGGTTGGCGTTGCGGGCTTCCAGCAGCAGGGCGCGCGCGTCCTCGGAGGAAGCGCCGCCGAGGGTGGCGATGCCTTGCCGCTTCACGGCGGCATCGGGCGCAACGAGGCGGGAGGCGGCGAGGGCGAGTTCCTGACGCTCCTTCACGCGCGGCACCGTCTCGCGCGCGATGGCGGCCTCAAGGCCCGGGATGTTCTCGGCGCTGCGGCTGCGGAAAACGGATTCGGCGGCGGCGAAGCGCTCGTCCGGGTTGGCGGAGACGAGCTGCAGACGGCCGAGCGCGCCGCGGAGGGCGGAACGGACGCGGTTGTTGATGCGGACCGTCTCGGCGCCGGTGGCGTCGAGCGGCTGGCCGGTCGCGGCGTCGGTGCCGTTGAGGATGACGGTGCTGTCGCGCTTCATCAGCCGCCCTTCGGAGAGGGCGCGGAGCACGGGCAGGGCGCGCGGGTTACCGCCCGCGCCGAGGCGCTCCACCGCCTCCGCCTGGGCGCCGAAGCCGCCGGCGAGGCCGGGGAGCGCGTCGAGATAGGCGTCCTGCGCCAGGGCAGGGCGGGCGAGAAGAAGAACGATGAGGAGGAGGAGGCGCGCCATTTTCTGGGATGAGCGGCGGGGAAGGGGCCCCGCCGCCCGCTCCTTCACGTCAGCCGCGACGGCTGGCGTTCTCGGGGATGAAGGGGGACCAGTTCTCGGCCGCGATGGCGGTCGGCGTCTTGTAGACGATGTTGAACTGGCCGTTCTCCTGGATCTCGCCGATCATCACGGGCTTGGTGAGGTGATGGTTGGGGCGCATCTCCTCCTCGTAGCCGCAGGGGGCCATCACCTTCTGGCCGTACATCGCCTGGCGCACGGGATCGGCCGCGGTGGTGCCCGCCTTCTGCACGGCCTGCATCCACATGCGGAAGCCGGTGTAGGTGGCCTCCATCGGGTCGTTCGTCACGCGCTTGTCGTTCTTGATGTAGGCGCGCCACATCGCCTTGAAGTCGTCGTTCGGCTTGCCGGGCACGGACATGAAGTAGTTCCAGGCCGCGAGGTGGCCGACGAGGGGCTTCGTGTCGATGCCCGCCAGCTCCTCCTCGCCGACGCTGAACGCGACGCAGGGAATGTCCTCGGCTTTGATGCCCTGGTTGCCGAGCTCGCGGTAGAAGGGAACGTTGGCGTCGCCGTTGATGGTGGAGACGATGGCGGTGCGCTTGCCCTGGTTTGCGAAGGTCTTCACGCGGGAGACGATGCCCTGCCAGTCGGAATGGCCGAAGGGCGTGTACTCCTCCATGATGTCGCTCTCGGGGATGCCCTTGCTGATCAGGAAGGCGCGCAGGATGCGGTTGGTGGTGCGCGGGTAGACGTAGTCCGTGCCGAGTAGGACGATGCGCTTGGCCTCGCCACCGTCCTTGCCCATCAGGTACTCCACCGCCGGGATCGCCTGCTGGTTCGGTGCGGCGCCGGTGTAGAAGACGTTCTTCGACTGCTCCTCGCCCTCGTACTGCACGGGGTAGAAGAGGAGGCCGTTCAGCTCCTCGAAGACCGGCAGGACGGACTTGCGGGAGACGGAGGTCCAGCAGCCGAAGGTGACGTCCACCTTCGACACGGCGAGAAGCTCGCGCGCCTTCTCTGCAAACAGGGGCCAGTTGGAGGCGGGGTCCACCACCACCGGCTCCAGCTTGCGGCCGAGCACGCCACCCTGGGCATTCGCCCACTCGATCATCATCAGCACCGTGTCGCGCAGCGCCGTCTCGCTGATCGCCATGGTGCCGGAGAGGGAGTGGAGGACGCCGACCTTGATGGGTGCCCCTTGGGCGAAGGAGGGGCGGATCGCGGGCATCGCCAGCGCGCCACCCAGGCCGGCCAGGGCGGCGCGGCGGGTGAGGGAGAGCGTCATCTTCTTGTCGTCCCAGATGGGCCGGTGCGCCCGCGGATATCCCCGCGACTGGCCGGACGGTCACGGGCTTGCGAGAAGCGTGCCAATTCCGGGACAGCCTTCCACCTTGGCCGACCTGCCGAACTGGCGCTTGCGTAGGCAGGGATGCGCCATCCTGCGGCAGGAATGCTGAACGGTCCGATGGTTGCCTACCGGTTGGGCGGGAACGAGAGGGCTTGGGCGGCCTTGGCTGCGGGCGCTAGCCGGGGGAGACTGCGGCATGACCGAGCGCGAGAAGATGCTGGCTGGCCTGCCCTATAACGGCATGGACCCCCTCCTGCTGGCGGAGCGACAGCGCGCCCGTGCGCTCGTGCAGCGCATGGATTCCCTGCCGCCCGCGGACGAAGCGGCTCGCCGCGCGGTGCTGGAGGAGCTGCTAGGCTTCATCGGCCCCGTGACCCAGGTGATGCCGGGATTTCGCTGCGACTACGGGAGCAACATCCGCCTCGGGGCCGACAGCTACGTCAACTTCAACTGCGTTTTCCTCGATTGCGCGCCCATCACGCTCGGGGACAGCTGCCAGGTTGCGCCCTCGGTACAGATCTACACCGCGACCCATCCGTTGGAGCCCGGGCCGCGCGCCGCAGGGATCGAGAGCGCGCATCCCGTGACCATCGGGCGCAATGTCTGGCTCGGCGGCGGCTGCATCGTGCTGCCGGGCGTCACGATCGGCGACGACACGGTGGTGGGGGCGGGCGCGGTGGTGAACCGCGACCTGCCGGCGGGCGTGCTGGCGGTGGGGAACCCGGCGCGAGTGGTGCGGCGCGTCGCTTAGGCTTCCTCAAGGTCCCGCGAGAGGCGGATGAGGTCCCTCGTGTGCGGGTGGGCGGCGCGGCCGGCGCGCAGCGACGCCTCGTCCAGCTCCTCCACGATGCGGCCGCCCTGCATGACCGCGAGCCGGCCGCAAAGATGCGCGACGACCGCAAGGTTGTGCGAGACGAGGATGCAGGTGAGGCCCCGCGCCGCGCGGAGGTCGGCCAGCAGGTTCAGCACCTCCGCCTGGACGGAGACGTCGAGGGCGCTGGTCGGTTCGTCCAGCAGCAGCACGCGGGGATCGGCGATCAGCGCGCGGGCGATGGCCACGCGCTGGCGCTGCCCGCCCGAGAGCTGGTGCGGGTAGCGGAAGCGCGCGGCGCGGGGCAGGGCCACCTCCTCCAGCGCGCGGGGGATGCGGGCGTCGGCGTCGGTGAAGCCGTGCACAGCCAGCGGTTCCGACAGGATGCGGTCCACGGTCTGGCGCGGGTGGAGGGAGCCGTAGGGGTCCTGGAAGACCATCTGAACGAGGCGGTAGAAGGCGCGGTCGCGCTTCCCGCCGAGCGGCTTGCCGTCCACGGCGATGCGGCCGGTCCATTCCGTGACCAGTCCGGCGACGGCGCGCAGCACGGTGGACTTGCCGCTTCCGCTCTCGCCCACCAAGCCGAAGGTCTCGCCGGGGGCAACCCGGAAGGAGACGCCGCGCAGGACGTGGTTGGCTGCGAAGCGGACGTCGAGGTCCCTGATGTCGATCATGAGCGGGGCGCCAGCCAGGCAGGGTCGCGCCTGAGCGTCGCGAGGCGTTCCCGCTTTTCGGAGAGGGAGGGCAGGCATTCGAGCAGGCCGCGCGTATAGGCGTGAGTGGCGCGGTGGAGGTCGGCGGCGGGCAGTTCTTCCATCACCTGGCCCGCATACATCACGGCCACGCGGTCGCAGAAGCGGGAGACGAGAGGCAGGTCGTGGCTGATAAGCATCAGGGCCATGCCGCGGCTGTCCACCAGCTCCTCGATCAGGCGGAGGATTTCGGCCTGGACGCTTGCATCCAGGGCAGAGGTCGGCTCGTCAGCGATCAGCAGCTCGGGGTTGGGGGCCAGCATCATCGCGATCATCACGCGCTGGCCCATGCCGCCGGAGAGCTCGTGCGGGTAGGCGTCATGAACGCGGCGGGGGTCGCGGATCTGCACGGATTCGAGCAGGGCCATGGCGGCGTCGCGCGCCTCGCGCCGGCCGAGGCGGCTATGGGCTCGCAGGGCCTCCGCGATCTGGGCGCCCGCGGTCACCACGGGGTTCAGGCTGTATTTCGGGTCCTGCAGGATGAGCCCGATGCGGCCGCCACGGAGGCCGCGCATCTCGCGCTCGCTCGCGTGCAGGATGTCGGTGGTGCCGAAGCGGAGCACGTCGGCTCGCACGCGCGCGGAGCCCGGCAGCAGGCCCATCAGCGCGCGGCCGGTGACGGACTTGCCCGAGCCGCTCTCCCCGACAATGCCGAGCTTTTCCCGCCCGATGGCGAAGGAGACGCCGCGCACGGCCTGGGTGACGCCCGTGGCCGAGGAGAAATCGACGTGGAGGTTGCGGACGGCGACCAGGGGTTCGCCGGCCAGGAGAGCGGTGCTCATCGCTGCTTCGGGTCCAGCACGTCGCGGAGGCCGTCGCCCAGCAGGTTGAAAGCGAGGGAGGCCGCGAAGATCGCGATGCCCGGCATGACCGCCACCCACCATTGGTCGAGGATGAAGCGGCGCGCGGTCGCGATCATCGTGCCCCATTCCGGCAGGGGCGGCTGCGCGCCGAGGCCGAGGAAGCCGAGGCCGGCCGCGGTGAGGATGATGGAGGACATGTCCAGCGTCACGCGCACGATGAGGGAGGGCAGGCACATCGGCAAAACGTGGCGCAGCACGACGCGCGCGGGGGAGGCGCCGGTCATGCGCGCGGCGGCGACGTAGTCCGTGCGGCGGATCGTGAGCGTCTCCGCCCGCGCGAGGCGGGCATAGGGCGGCCAGGCGGTCAGCGCGATGGCGATGACGGCGCTCTCCACGCCCGGCCCCATGGCGGCAACGAAGGCCAGCGCGAGGATGAGGCGCGGGAAGGCGAGGAAGACATCCGTCGCCCGCATCAGCAGCCGGTCCCAGAGCCCACCCGCGTAGCCCGCGACGCAGCCGACGAGCAGGCCGATGGGAGCGACCAGCAACACGACCGCCAGCACCATGCCGAGCGTGATGCGTCCGCCGTAGAGAAGGCGGGACCAGACGTCGCGGCCCAGCTCGTCCGTGCCCAGCAGGTGTGCGGCGGAAGGCGCGGCGAGGCGGTTGCCGAGTTCCTGGATACCGGGGTCGTGCGTCGCCAGCACCGGCGCCAGCAGGATCAGCAGGAGCATGAGCAGAATGACGCCGAGCCCCGCCATGGCCAGCGGGTTGCGGCGGAAGGCGAGCCAGGCCTGGTAGCGGCGCCCCCAGGCGGCCTGAGAACGGGAGGCCGGCGCGTCCGTCAGCAGCCAGGCGCGGCGGCCAGAGGCGGCGCCCTCCTGCGGCGGGGGTGGGGCGCCGGCGGTCTCCGGCACGGCGTCGGGCGCGACCGGCTCCAGCGCCGCGGTGGCGGTCGCTGCATCGGCGATGGGGGAGGCGGGGTCGCTCATCGCGTGCGGGGATCCATCAGGCGATAGAGCAGGTCGGCCAGCAGGTTCAGTACGACGTAGATGAGGCCAACGACGAGGGTGGCGCCGAGCACCGCGTTCATGTCGGCGTTGAGCAGCGAGACCGTGAGATACTGGCCCAGGCCGGGCCAGGCGAAGATCGTCTCGGTCAGCACCGCGCCCTCCAGCAGGCCGGCGTAGGTGAGGAAGATCACCGTCACCAGCGGGACGGCGGTGTTGCGGAAGGCGTGGCGCCAGACGATGCGCGGCCAGGAGAGGCCCTTGGCGCGGGCGGTGGTCACGTATTCGGCGCGAAGCTCCGCCAGCATGAAGGCGCGCGTCATGCGGGCGATGTAAGCAAGGGAGAAGAGGCAGAGCACGCCGGCCGGCTGGATAAGATGCGCGACGGCGTCCCAGAAGGCCGGCCAGTCGCCGGCCAGCGCGGCGTCCACCGTCATCAGCCCGGTGCGGGTCTCCACCATGTCCTGGAAGACGATGCCCTGGCGGCCGGGGCCCGGCAGCCAGCCGAGCCAGGCGTAGAACACCAGCAGCGAGACGAGGGCGAGAACGAAGACCGGCAGGGAATGGCCGGCGAGGCAGAAGACGCGCACCGCCTGGTCCACCCAGGAGCCCTGGCGTGTCGCGGCCAGCACGCCGAGGCCGATGCCGATGATCGCGGCGACGATGATCGCCAGCGTCGCCAGCTCGAAGGTGGCGGGGAAGTAGCGGGCGATGTCCTCCCAGACGGGGTTGGAGGTCATCACCGAGCGGCCGAGATTGCCGGTGACGATATCGGTCAGGTAGCGCCAGAACTGCGCGTAAAGGGGCTGGTCGAGGCCGAGTTCCAGCCGCGTGCGCGCCACCACGTCCGCGGGCGCGCGGTCCCCCACCACGGCCAGTACGGGGTCGATCGGCACGACGCGGCCGATGAAGAAGGTGACCACGACGAGGCCGAGGAGGGTGATGGGGATGCTGGCGGCGGTGGCCGCCAGCGCCCCGAGGCGCGCCCGCAGCAACCGATCAGGCCTTGGCGATCGGAGCGTAGCTGGTGCGGTCGCTCAGCACGCCGATCTGCAGGCCGCGCACGCTGTTGCGGGTCACCGCCACCTCCAGCTCCTGCAGCATCACCGCGAAGGGGCTCTGCTGCTGGTGGTCGCGCTGGATCGCCTCGTACATCGCGACGCGCTTCTCCGTATCGGTCTCGCGCACGGCGGCCTGGGTACGGGCGGTGAGTTCCGGGATGGCCCAGGCAGAGCGCCAGGCGAGGGTCTTGTTCCGCGCGTCGTCCCCGTTGTCGGGGTTCATGCTGAAGGCTTCGGCGTTGCTGTGCGGGTCGAAATAGTCCGAGCCCCAGCGCAGCAGCGCGAGGTCGTGCTGGCGGGCGCGGGTCTTGGTGATGACCGAGCGCATCTCGCCGGGCAGCATGCGCGGGCGGATGCCGATGGCCGCGAGGTTCGCCTGGAGCGCCTGGGCGATGTCGCCCACCGGCGCGCCGGAGAAGAAGTCGAAGGCACACTCGAAGCCGTCCGGGTGTCCCGCCTCGGCCAGCAGGCGCTTGGCGCCGGCGACATCGAGCTTGAAGGGCTTCTCGGTCAGCGCGCCGGGCAGGCCCTCCGGCAGGAAGGCCTGGTGCACGGCGTAGTTGTTGGGGACGATGTTGCGCTGGATACCCTCGTAGTCGATCGCCATCTTGATCGCCTGCCGAACCCCCGGCTTCGCCAGGATGGGGTTCTTCTGGTTCATCGCGACGTAGAGAAGGCTCGCCTTGCGCTGCGTGACCACCGTGTAGCGGTTGTCCGTGCCCAGCGTCTTGATCTGGTCGGAGGCGAGGTTGCGCGCGA
Source organism: Roseomonas sp. KE2513 (assembly GCF_016107305.1). Taxonomy (GTDB): domain Bacteria; phylum Pseudomonadota; class Alphaproteobacteria; order Acetobacterales; family Acetobacteraceae; genus Roseomonas. Next base: position 77,748 of record NZ_RCVR01000009.1, on the reverse strand, counting down.
TGTCGTAGTCGCCCCGCTGCAGGCCGAGGAGCTGCGCGGAGGGATCGGCGACATGGCGCATGATGATGCGGCGCGTGGCGGGGCCATGCGCGGCGTTGGGGTTGGCCTGCAGCGTCACCGCCTCGCTCGCGCGCCAGGAGACGACGCTGTAGGCGCCGGAACCCGCGGAATTGCCCTTCATCCAAGCATTGCCCCAGTCATCGCCCTGGGCGCGGGCGGTGACTGTGGCCTTCTCCACGATGCTGCCGACGGCGGCGGAGAGGCAGTAGAGGAGGAAGGAGGTGGCGGTCGGCTCGGCGGTAGTCAGCACGACCGTGCGCGGGTCCGTGGCGCGGATCGTCCCCGCCATGTTGTCCTTGGTGAAGCCGAACTGGTTGATGATGAAGGCCGGGGCCTTGTTCAGCGCCACCACGCGCTGGAGGGAGTAGACGACGTCCTCCGCCGTGACCTCCTTGCCGCTGGCGAACTTCTGGCCGGGCTTGAGGCGGAAGGTGAAGGTCCGCGCGTCGTTGCTCGCGGTCCAGCTCTCCGCGAGGTCGCCGACGAGGCGTGAGGGATCGTCGTTCGGAGTGGTGACGAGCTTCTGGTAAACGTTCCCCGCGATCTCCTGTGCCGTGTACTCGAAGCTCTCGGCGGGATCGAGCGTGATGATGTCGTCGATCTGCTTCGCCATGACGATGACGCCGGGGGGCGTCTGGGCGTGCGCCGCCCGGATCACCGCGTCCCAGGAGAGGAAGGCGGCGCCGGAGGCGGCGAGGAGGTGGCGGCGGGGGATCATGCTCTGTCTCCGGTGATGGCAGGCGGATGCCCGAGGCGCGGCCGGGCGGCAAGGCCGGTCACAGGCTGGACCAGTGGCATCCCGCATGCCAAGCGCCGTTCCATGCAGTTCTGGCAAGGATTTGAACCGGCGCCCGACGCGCCACCCCATCGCGACAGCGCGGCCCTGCCCATGCCGGACGGCAGCGCGCTGCGCCTGCCGCTGCGGGACTACGGCGAGGTGGCGGTCACAGGGCTGATCGTCAACCAGGCCTCCTTCGCCGTTCTCCACCGGCTGGTGGGCTGGATGGTCAAGGCGGCGCGGCCGCTGGGGGCGGAGGTGGTCTGCGGCCTGCCCACGCTCGGCCATGCCCTGGCGCCGCTGGTTGCGGAGGCTCTAGGGCACCCTAACTGGGTGGCTGCCGGCTATTCCCGCAAGCGCTGGTACGAGGAGGGGCTCTCGGTTCCCGTCTCCTCCTCCACCACACCGGGGGAACGGCGGATGTGGCTCGATCCGCGGATCCTGGCCCGGCTGGCGGGGCGGCGGGTGCTGCTGGTGGACGACGTGATCAGCACGGGCAGTTCGGCGCTCGCGGGGATGGTGCTGCTGGAGCGGGCGGGCGTCGTGCCTGTGGGGCTGTGCGTCGCGATGGCGCAGGGCGACCGCTGGGTGCCCGCCTGGCCCGCGGCGGTCCCGGTCTGCGCGGGCTTCGCGGCGCCGCTGCTGCGGCCGGCGCCGGGTGGCTGGGCGCCCGATCCTGCGACGCGGCCCGCGGTGCTGCTGCCGGACGGCGCTGCCTAACGAAAAGCATTGCGCCGGGCGTGTAGGCCCTGGTGTGATCGCCGATCAGCGGTTGCGGGAGGGGCATGCGCCATGCGGCGTCGGTCGGTTCTGGCGGCGGGCGGTGCCGCGCTACTTCCCCTGGCGGCGCGGGCCGAGGAGGCAGTGGACCTGCTGCTTGTCCTGGCGGTGGATGTCTCCCGCTCCATCGACGAGGACGAGGCGCGGCTGCAGCGGGAGGGATATCGCAGCGCCGTGACCGACCCCCGCGTGATGGAAGCGATCCGCGCGGGGATGACGGGCGCCATCGCGCTCGCCTACGTCGAATGGGCGGGCGCGGACTACCAGCGACTGGTGATTCCCTGGACGCGCATCTCGGCCCCCGCTGAGGCCACGGCCTGGGCCGATACCCTCGCCCGCGCGCCGCGCGTCGCCCTCTCCTGGACCTCGATCTCCGGCGGGCTCGACTTCGCGCTGCGCACCCTCACGGAATCGCCCTTCGAGGGCACGCGTCGGGTGGTGGACGTCTCCGGCGACGGCGTGAACAACAGCGGCATGCCGGTGGAGGGCGTGCGGGACCGGCTGGTGGCAGAGGGGATCACGATCAACGGGCTGCCGATCATGAACGACCGGCCGACCTTCGGGCGCCCCTCGCCGATCCCGCTCGACCAGTACTATCGGGACTCCGTCATCGGCGGGGATGGCGCCTTCCTCATCGCCGCCGAGGATTTCGAGGCCTTCGGCAACGCCGTGCGTCGCAAGCTCGTGCGCGAGATCGCGGGGCTGCCTGGGCCCGCGATCGGCTAGCGCTCGATCTCCTCCACCACGATGCCGAAGGCGGCCAGGCCCTCGGCCAGGAGGTCGCCCAGCAGGTCGAGGCTGGTGAGGTATCCCGCCGGGTCGGCCTCGTGCCGCTCCCGCGCGAGGTTTAGCGCCTCCTCCCACTCGTCCGGCTCGTAGTCGCCGCGGCCCACCCAGGCGAGGGCGATGAGGGAGCACTGCTCCTCGTCGTTCAACTCGCCAAGTTGTGTCTCCAGGTCCTCCGCCTCCGGGTCAGCCTTGCCGACGAGGTCGGTGTCGGCATCCTCGTCCTCCTCGGCCTCCTCGGAGGCGCGGGCGGCATCGATGATGTTAGCCACTGCCGGGAGGCTGATGCCGAGATCGACCTCGCCATCCTCGTTCTCGGGTGGGCCAGGGATTCCACCGGGTTTGTCGCTCATCGAAGGGGTCCCGAATGCCTCTGTGAATTGCTGCCGCCCGCCCAACGCCTGAACCGGCCTTCGGCTTCGCGAAACCCAAGCTCCCGACTCCGCGTTCATTCCGCGAGGTTGATTCAAGACCTTTCCACAAGTCATTGAAATTATTGGGCCGAGGGGCACTGCAATGATGAAGATCGGCGCGTTCGCACTCTTCGGCTTCCTGGTCTTGTCCCCGGTCGCGCAAGCCGCCGATACGCCCGCCTTCGTCACTGCAACGGTCTGCGATGCCGCTGCTCCCATCACGGCTGCGACAGCGGTCATCCGGCGCCATGTGAGCGCCCAGGTCGGCGCTCATAAGCGCGTGGCGCAGCGCCCCGCCGCCCGGCCGCAGCAGCGGGCCACGGCCCCTGCACAGGCCCGGCGCCATGCCGCGCGGCCGGCGCCCCGGTCCGTCGAGGAGACCGAGGTTCCGTCCAACGAGAGCGAGGCAGTGCTTCGCCCGGCCGTGCATTTCTGCATCACGCCGGCCGGCTGGAATAATCCCGTTCGCTACACCTGAGGGGACGGGAGCAGAGCAGCCCCCATCAGGTAGTGCCCGTCAGGTCGCCCAGTCGGGCGCGAAGGGCGGGTTCACGAAGCGCTGATCCTTCGGCAGCGCGTCAATTTCCGCCACATCCGTGTCCGTCAGCTTCGCGGCCAGAGCGAGGGCCTCGAGGTTCGCCTTTTGCGTTTCGGGCCGCGACGCCTTCGGGATGGCGTTCACCCCGTCCTGCCGCAGCAACCAGGCGAGGGCCACCTGGGCAGCCGTCACGCCGTGCCGCCCGGCGATGGCGCCGATCCGCGGGTCCGAGGCCAGGCGCCCCTGGGCAAGTGGCGCGTAGGCGGTCAGGACAATGCCCTGCGCGCGGGTGACCTCCAGCAGTCGGTCCTGCGAGAGAAGGGCGTGGTACTCGACCTGGTTCGCCGCGATCGGCACGCCGGTCTCGATGGCGCGCTTGAGCAGGCCCGCGGGGAAGTTCGCGACGCCGACAGCGCGCGCCAGCCCCTCCTCGCGCAGCCGCGCGAGGTCATGCATCGCCTGCGGCACGTCGATGTCAGGCGAGGGCCAGTGGATGAGATAGAGGTCGAGGTAGTCGGTGCCGAGGCGCGAGAGCGAGGCCTCGCAGTGCTGGCGGATGCGGCCGAGGTTTTCCCACCAGACCTTGCTGGTCAGGAAGATGTCGCCGCGTGGCAGGCCGGAGGCCTTGAGGCCGGCACCGACCGGCTCCTCGTTCCCGTACATCTCCGCCGTGTCCACGGCGCGGTAGCCGAGGCCGAGGGCCGACTCCACGGCGGCCTGGCACTCGGCACCGGAGAGCCGCCAGGTGCCGAAGCCCAGGCGCGGGATGGAGAGGCGGGGTGTGGTGATGCGATCGCTCATGGCGCGGGAGGGTGGGGATGCGTCAGCGCTTCGCCAAGTCCAGAAGCGCCGCGAAGCCGGTTTCCGTGCCGAAGGCGAGATGCGTTCCCGCCGCGTTCCATGACAGCGCGGAGACGGAGCCGCGCCCGGGGGCGGCAATGGGCACCACCTTGCCCGAGGCGATCTCCGCCATCAGCACGAGGCCGTCCGCGAAGCCCGCGACCACCACCTCGTGCTGCGGATGGCAGGCGACGCGCGTGCAGACCACCTGATCTCCACCGGCGATCTCCGTCGGCGCCTTGCCCATGGGGCCGCCGCCGAAGAAGGGCCAGAGCACGACGGAATCCGCGCCCGAGGAGGCCAGCCAGCGCCCCTTGGCGGTGAAAGCGATGGACTGCGTCTTCGCGGGATAGCCGGACATGCGCATGTGCTGGCTGTCGGTCAGGCGCCAGCCGTGCAGTGCGTTCTCCTGCATCGCCGTCACCACCGCCTGTCCGTCGGGCGCGACGGCGATGGCGTGGTGGCTGCCCTTCCACTCCAACACGCGCGGCTTGTCCTCCTTCGCCGCCACGAACCAGGAGGAGACGCCGTTGTAGTGCGAGGCGAAGACGCGCTTGCCCTTCGCGTCGATGGCGACGCCGCCGACGGTGGAGGGATGCGGGCCGAAAGCCTTCAGCTTCGCGCCGCGGCCGTCCAACAGGTGGACGTTCTTCCCCACCGCCGCCGCGCGCAGGCCGGACGCGTGGGTGGTGACGTGGTCCACCCACTTCATGGTGCCGAAATCCGCCACCGTCTCCGTCGTGCCATCGGGCGCGATGCGCAGCAGCTTGCCGTCGTCGCCGCCCGAGAGCAGGCCCTCCGCGCAATCGGGTGCGAGCGAGAGGGCGGCGCCGTCATGCGCCTCCAGCCGCCTCCACTCGCCCGCGTGGTCAGCGGTGGCGGCGAGGTGCACCGTGCCGTCCGAGAGCGCGAAACCGGCCGTGCGGCCCTCGCGCCCGAAGACGGCGCCCACCACCCAGGCGCCGAGCTCGCGGCCGGTGCCGCGCTGGTCGAGGAGGAAGTCCGCTTCCGCAACGCCCGACATTCAGGCGGCCACCGTGGATTCGAAGCCGCGCCGCAGCCGCGGGCGGTTCAGGTCGCGGCCGATGAAGACGATGCGCGACTTGCGCGGATCGCCCTCCTTCCAGGGGCCGATGTAGTCGCCGTCCGCGATCATGTGCACGGCCTGGAAGGCGAAGCGGCGGTCGTCGCCGGCGTAGTGCAGGATGCCCTTCGTGCGCAGCAGGTCCTGGCCCTTGGTCTGCAGCAGCTCGCCGATCCAGGCGTTGAACTTCTCGGCGTCGATGGGCTGATCCACCTCAAAGGAGACGGACTGCACGGCGCTGTCGTGGCTGTGCTCGTCGTCGCCGCTCAGGAATTCAGGTTCGCGCGCGAGGATGCGGTCGAGGCGGAAGGCGTCGCGGCCGATGACCGCATCGAGCGGCACGTCGGACTTGGTGGCACGGCGGATCTCGACCGTCGGGTTGATGGCGCGGATACGGCGCTCGACCTCGTCCGCCTCCTTGGGCGTCACCAGGTCCATCTTGTTCAGCACGATGACGTCGGCGAAGGCCACCTGCTCCTCGGCCTCCGGGCTGTCGCCCAGGCGGGTCAGCAGGTGCTTGGCGTCCACGACCGTGACGATGGCGTCCAGCCGCGTCGCGCGCTTCACGTCCTCGTCCACGAAGAAGGTCTGGGCGACGGGGGCGGGATTCGCGAGGCCCGTGGTCTCGACGATGATGCCGTCGAACTTGTCCTTGCGGCGCATCAGCCCGCCGAGGATGCGGATGAGGTCGCCGCGCACGGTGCAGCAGATGCACCCGTTGTTCATCTCGAAGACCTCCTCGTCGGCATCGATGACGAGGTCCTGGTCCACGCCCATCTCGCCGAACTCGTTGATCACCACCGCGAACTTGCGGCCGTGATTCTCGGTGAGGATGCGGTTGAGGAGGGTGGTCTTGCCGGCGCCGAGATAGCCGGTGAGGACGGTGACGGGAACAGGCAGGATTTCGGACATGATGGGGAGCCTCGGGAGGGAGAGGTCGTGACCTGGCCGCGTTATATAGTAGCGCGGGGGGGCGGGGCCATGGGGGGTGCCCAACCGCTCGCGGGGTTCCTGCGTTGTTCCGGCATCATCGCCCAAGAGGAGCGCAACGATGCCCCGTGGTGACAAATCCGCCTATACGGACAAGCAGAAGCGCATGGCCGCCCATATCGAGGAGGGCTACGAGAAACGCGGCGTTCCCGTGGAAGAGGCGGAGGCGCGGGCCTGGGCCACCGTCAACAAGGAGACGGGCGGCGGGAAGAAGAGCGGCTCCGGCCGAGGCAAGCCCATGAACACCCAGCCCTCCCGCACCGGCGGGGAGCGCGGCGGGACCGCCTCGGCGGCACGCCCGGCGGCGATGCGCTCGGCCTCTGCCAAGAAGGCCGCTTCCTCCCGCACACCGGAGCAGCGGTCGGCCTCCGCGCGGAAGGCGGCGGCGACGCGGAAGCGGAACGCCGAGGCGAAAAAGGGCTGAGTGGTGGTCCGGGGCCAAGGCAGGTCCTGATCGCCTGAGCATCGCACCCGCGTTGGGGATGGCGGCCTAGGCCCCTGGTAGGGGCCCCGGCCTCTTCACCGTGGGCTATCCGGGATCAGTCCACCTGCGCCCCCGAGCGCCGCACGATCTCGCCCCAGCGGGCGATATCCGCCTCGTGGATGCGCCGGAAGGCTTCCGGCCCCGGATCGGCCGGCGGGGTGATGCCCTGGTTGTCCGTCAGCCAGGTGACGAAGTCCGGCTGCGCGATGATGCGCGCCACTTCCTCCGCCATGCGGGCCTGGATGGGGGCAGGCAGGTGCGGCGGGGCGATCAGGCCGTACCAGGTGCTGCTCTCGAAGCCCGGAAGGCCGCAGGCCTGCTCGATCGTCGGAACCTCGGGTAGCGGCGCCAGGCGGGCGCGCGTGGTCACGCCGAGGGCACGGAGCTGGCCCTGCTGCACCGGCGCGATGCTCGGCCCGCTCTGGTTGAAGAAGAAGGCGGACTCCCCGGCCAGCAGGGAGACCATGGCCGGCCCCTGGCCGCGATAGGGCACGTGCAGAACGTCGATGCCCGCGGCGACGGCGAACTGCACCGCCGAGAGGTGCGTGGAGGCGCCGTTGCCAGTGGAGGCATAGGCAAGACCGCCCGGCTTCGCCTTCGCCGCCGCGATCAGGTCGCGGCAGGTGCGGAGGCTAGGGGAGTGCTGCGGGCTGACCAGCAGCACGTTCGGCACGTCGCCGAGGATGGCGATATGCGTCACGTCCCGAAGCGGATCGAAGGGAAGCGACTTGTAGAGGGTGGCGTTGATCGCGTGCGTGCCCGCGGTCGCCAGCAGGAAGGTGTAGCCGTCCGGCCGCGCGCGGGCGACGTATTCGGAGGCGATGTTGCCGCCGGCGCCCGTGCGGTTGTCCACCACGACCGGCACGCCGAGCGCGCGGGTGAGCGGCTCCGCCAGCTTGCGCGCGTAGATGTCCACGCCGGAGCCGTTGGGGAAGCCGCCCATGATGGTGATGGGCCGGTTCGGCCAGGGCGCCTCCTGCGCCGCGGCGGGAAGCGCGAGGGCGAGCGCCGTGAGGGCGAGCGCGGTTCGGCGGAGCATGGGCGGGGCCTCCTGGTGGTGCCTCAGGCGAAGTCGCGCGGCCGGATGCCGGCGTGGAAATAGGTGATCATGGCGTAGATGTCGTAGACCGGTCGGCCGGTGGCCCGCTGCACGGCCGCGGCATAGGGCGGCATGTTCGTGCACTCGAGCACGATGGCGCCGACCTCCGGGTGACGCGCCACCAGGCGCTCCGCGGCCTCGACCACGTCCTGTTCGGCCAGGTCCACGTCCATGTCGTCCTTCTCGGCCTTGATCAGCACGCGGAAGAACTCGCGCCCGCTCTCCGTGCCCTCCATGGGGCTGTCGAGGGGCACGCCGGCGGCTTCGAGATGCGCGGGCGAGAGGCTGCCGCCGGAGACGGTGACGAGCCCGACGCGCTGGCCGGGCGGCAGCATCGCCTGCACCCAGGGCACCTGCATGAGGCTGCTGGTGGCCACCGGCACGCCCACCGCCGCCGCGATCTCCCGCTGGAAGAGGGAGAGGAAGCCGCAATTGGTGGTGATGGCCTCCGCGCCCTGGGCCACCAGCTCGCGCGCGGCCTCCAGGAAATCCGGCAGCAGGCCGCGGGCGCCCTCCAGCACCACCTTCTCCGGGCTTGCGCCGCGCACGACGCGGTAGAGCACCGGGAAGGGCCAGGTGCCGCCATTGCCCATGTCGCCATGGATGCGGGGGAAGCGCGCCTCCAGCATGAGGATGCCGAGCGGCGCGCCGTAGAGGGCGCGGCCGCCGCGCGCGATGCCCCGGCGGCGCGTGGGGAAGGAAGGGGGTGCTGCGGTCATGGTCGGGCCCTGGGTCGAGGAACCCCCTCAGCATAGGACGGGCCAACCGCCTTGTCGGGTGCCCCTGCGGCCCACCGGCACCGCCCCTGCTCAGGTTTGCGCCAGTCCCGGCGCCGCCTGATTGCGAAGCGGGCGGGGCGGGGCCCTGAGCCCGCGCTTCCCGTGGCACGTCAATTGCCCTCAGCATGGGGCTTTTCACGGATCGCGCCCCTGATGTCTGACACGCCCCTCGTCGCCGGCCTGTTCCACGTGGCCGTCAAGACCAGCGACCTCGCCGCCACCCTCGCCTTCTACAAGGGCGTGCTGGGCCTGTCCGAGGCCCATCGCCCGGACTTCGGCTATCCCGGCGCCTGGCTCTCCGTGCCGCTGCCGGGCGGGCAGGCCCTGCTGCACGTCTATGCCGGCGGGCCGGCGCTCGGGCCCGAGGGCGTGGCGCCCCAGGGCACGGCGGCGATCGACCACGTCTCCCTCGCCTGCCGCGGCTACCACGCCTTTGTCGAGCGCTTCCGGCGGACGGGACTGGACTGGCGGGAGTTCCTCGTGCCCGGCACCACCCTCTGGCAGCTCTTCGTCTACGACCCCTCCGGCGTGCAGCTCGAACTTACCTTCGACGGCGCCTCCGAGGCGGGCGCGCCGCCCGACATGTCGGACGGGCGCCGCTACGTCGCGGGCAGCAGCTTCTTCGATCCCCAGACCTACCCGAAGCTCTCGTGAGGCCGCTCCCGATGAACCGTCGCTCCCTCCTCGGCGCCGCTCTCGCCATGCCCTTCCTCGCCCGCGCGGCGATGGCGGCGGACGCGGTGAAGATCGGCGTCTTCAACGTCTCCTCCGCGCTGCCCTTCTACGTCGCGCGGGAACGCGGCTTCTTCGCCGAGGCCGGGCTGGCGGTGGAGGCCGTGCCGCTGCAGGCCGCGCCGCTGATCGTGCAGGCGATGGTGGCGGGCGACCTCGACGGTGCCTCCAACCTCGTGACTCTGGAGGGCGCGAACATCAACGCCCGCCGCGCGAACACGGCGATCTACTTCGCGCTCAATGGCCAGAGCGACCGCTTCCGGATGGAGCAGTTCGTCGTGCGTCCCGGCTGGAGCGCGACCACCCTGCGCGACCTCAAGGGCGCGAGGATCCTCTCCGCCCCCGGGCCCGCCAACATGTCCGCCGCCCGTGCGGTGCTGGCTTCGGTCGGCCTGCAGGAGGGGCGCGACTATACCCTGTCCGAGCAGCAGATGGGCGTGCATGTCGGCGCGCTCGCCGCCGGCACCTTCGATGCCGCCTATACACTGGAGCCGCAGGCCACCATCGCCGAGCGCCAGGGCGCCGCGCGACGGCTGGAGGCAGGGGTGATCGCCACCCACCTCATTGGCCGCCCCGACGCACAGGCCTGGGCGGCCGGCGCCGCGCTGACGGGCAAGTTCCTCGATGCCAAGCCGGAGGTCGCGGCGCGCTTCGCCGGTGCCTGGGGCAAGGCCTGCACCACCATCAAGAACGATCCCTCCGTGCGCGACCTGCTGGTGCCCTTCATGCAGACCTCCGCCGAGCTGGCGCCGACCATCCCGCTGGTGAACTTCGCCATGGTGAAGGACATGTCCCCGCAGGAGGTCGCGGACTTCCAGAAGTTCGTGGACCTCGCCGTCGCACAGGGGGTGGTGCGGGGCGCGGTGGACGTGAAGTCCTTCCTGCGTCCCCTGTGAACGTCATCTCCCCCCGGGAGGCCGCGGTCAGCGTCCGCGGCCTCTCCAAGGCCTTTCGCGGCCAGCCCGTGCATGCCGGGCTGGACCTGGACCTTCGACGCGGCGACATCCTCTCGGTTTTCGGGCCGAACGGCTGCGGCAAGTCCACGCTCATCAACATGATGGCGGGGTTGCTGGAGGCCGATGCCGGCACTGTCCTGTTCGACGGCCGCACGGTGCGGGAGGCCCGGATCGGCTACGTCTTCCAGAACTATCGGGAGGCGCTGCTGCCCTGGCGCCGGGCGGCCGACAACATCCGTTATCCCCTCCGCCTCATGCGCCAGCCGCGCGCGCAGGTGGAGCGGCGGCTCGAGGAGCTGGTCGCGGCCTTCGACGTGCGCTTCGACCTCAACCGGTACCCTTACGAGCTATCCGGCGGGCAGCAGCAGCTTGTCTCGGTCATGCGCGCCCTCGCGGTGGAGCCGGAGGTTCTGTTCCTCGACGAGCCCTTCTCCGCGCTCGACTACGAGACGACCCTCTCCCTGCGCGAACTCCTCGGCCGCGTGCTGAAACGGGACCGCATCACCGCCATGCTCGTCTCCCACGATCTCGAGGAATCAATCGCCCTGTCGGACCGCGTGCTGATGCTGACCCGCCGTCCCTCGCGCATCGTGGATGACGTGCCCGTGCCGCTGGCCTGGCCGCGCGACGCCGCGACCCTCTCCTCACCGGAATTCGTCGCGATCAAGCGGCGCTGCCTCGATGTCTTCACCGCAGCCGTGCGCTCGCGGCCGGAAGCCGCGTGATGCGCGCGCTGCTTCCGCCGATCCTCGGCGCGCTCGGCTTCGTCGCGCTCTGGCAGGTGGCCGTGCTGCTCGGCGTGGCAGACCCGGTGCTCCTGCCCACGCCGGCCGAGACGGCGCGCGACACCTGGGCAGCGCTCTCGACAGGCACGTTGGCGCATGACCTCTGGCGCACGGTCACGCGCACGCTGCTCTCCTTCGTCATCGCATCCGCCATCGGCGTGCCGCTCGGCGTCGCGCTCGGCGCGCGGGAACGTCTCTATCGCGCCGTCGAGTTCGTGGTGGACTTCTTCCGCTCCACTCCTGCCTCCGCCCTGTTTCCGCTCTTCCTCGTGCTCTTTGGCACGGGGGAGGCGACGAAGATCGCGGTGGCCGCCTTCGGTGCGGCCCTCGTTATCCTGTTCAACGCCGCCTATGGCGTGATGAACGCGCGCCGTACCCGCGTGCTGGCCGCGCGCGTGATGGGCGCGGGTCCATCGCGCATCCTCGTGGACGTGCTCGTCTGGGAAGCCCTGCCGCAGATCCTCGTCGGCATGCGCCAGGGCGTCTCACTTGCGCTGGTGATCGTCGTGGTGGCTGAAATGTTCATCGGCTCCACCGACGGCCTCGGCCAGCGCGTGATCAACGCGCAGATGCTGTTCGAGAGCGGGCTGATGTATGGCGCGATCTTCGTTGCCGGCGCGCTCGGCTACGCCCTAAACCTTCTCTTCCTGCTGATGGAGAAGCGTTTCGTCCACTGGTCCGGCAAGTAACGGTGGCACCGTTCAACCAAACCAGCGCCGATGCCCGCCGTTCTATCTGTCGCAAAGGTTGGCGCCATGCGCCAGCCCCGCTGCCGTTTGGCAAGGAAGGAACGCGACATGGCTGATGCAACGCACCGCAGGGTTGCCATCCTGGCGACGGATGGGGTCGAGCGGGTGGAACTGACCGAGCCGCTGAAGGCCTTGAAAGCGGCCGGGATGGACGCTGCCGTGGTGTCGCTCAAGCTCGGCGAGATCCAGTCGATGGACGGGGACGTGAACCCCGCCGAGAAGATCGCGGTGGATGTCGAACTGGCCGATGCACACGCCGATGCCTTCGACGCGCTGGTCCTGCCGGGCGGCACCACCAATCCCGACAAGCTGCGCATGAATGAGGCGGCCGTCGCCTTCGTCCGCGCCTTCGCCGAGGCCGGTAAGCCCATTGCGGCCATCTGCCACGGCCCGTGGTCGCTGATCGAGGCTGGCGCGGTGAAGGGGCGGCGCATGACTTCCTACCCCTCCCTCAAGACCGACCTGCGCAACGCGGGCGCCACCTGGGTGGACGAGACCTGCGTGGTGGAAGGCAACTTCGTGACCTCTCGGAACCCGAAGGACCTTCCTGCCTTCTGCGAGAAGATGGTCGAGGCGGTGTCCCGCACGGCGCCGCGAGCCGCGGCGGCCTGATGGAGCGTTGCGGCTGACCCTGGGGAGAGAAAGAAGGAATTCTTCCTCTCCCCAAACCCCTCTTTATCATCTTTTTCTTCAAGTCGGACTCACCACACGGCCGGTGAGCTCCGGGTCCCTGACCAGAGGCGACAGCACGCGCAGGAAGGTTCCGCGACAGCCAAATGGGGGTTGAGGGGCCTCAGGCCTGTCGCGGGAGAGGTGCCGGAGAGGGCAGGGCCCTCTCTGGCGGTCACAGGGCGTCCTTAGTCCTTTCGCGGCGGCTGGGCGCGGCGCCGGCGGGAGAAGACGCTCAGGAATTCGAGCCGCTGGAGGATCACCAGCACCACGATGATGACGGCGAGGGCGGCGAGCCCGATCAGGGGTGAATCAAGCATCCTGCTCCGCCTTCTTCAGCCCGCGGGAACGCGGCGCGCTATTCCATCAACGCGCGCCGGTTCCGAAGTTGCAGAGCTTCAGCCCCGTCCGTGGCAGTGCTTGTACTTCTTGCCGGAGCCGCAGGGGCAGGGCGCGTTGCGGGGCGTGCGGTCCCAGGTGGAGGGATCGTTCGGGTCCACGCCTTCCGCCACCCGCGAGGCCGCGACGGGGGCGGCCGCGCCGTATTCCCCGACGGCCGCGTCGTAGCCGAGCAGCGGGTCGCCGGAATCGGGTGCCGGGTGGCGGGCGTCGAGCACGCTGATCGGCTCCGGGCTGGGCAGGGGCGCGCCGGTCGGGATGTCCACCTGCATCAGCCAGCGCGTGGTCTCCTCCCGCATCTCCGCCAGCATGGCGTTGAACAGGTTGAAGGCCTCGGACTTGTACTCGTTCAGCGGGTCGCGCTGGCCGTAGGCGCGCAGGCCGATGCCCTGGCGCAGGTGATCGAGGGAGAGGAGGTGGTCCTTCCACACCTTGTCAAAGACCATCAGCAGGATGGACTTCTCCACCTCCCGCATCCGGTCCACGCCGAAATTTGCGGCGCGGGCGGCATAGGTGGTGTCGGCGGCCTCGTGCAGCCGCTCGCGGATCTGGGTCTCGTCGATCCCTTCCTCGCGCGCCCAGTCGACGACAGGCAGGTCGAGGCCGAGGATCTCGCGCACGCGGGACTGGAGCGTGTCCATGCGCCACTGCTCGGGATAGGCGTTCTCGGGGATGGCGGCGGCGACCATGTCGTCGATCACCTCCCGGCGCATCTCCGTCACGGTCTCGGAGACGTCGGCGGCCTGCATGAAGGACTTGCGCTGGGCATAGACCTCCTTTCGCTGGTCGTTCATGACGTCGTCGTACTTGAGCAGGTTCTTGCGCGTGTCGAAGTTCCGCGCCTCAACCTTCTTCTGCGCCTTCTCCAGCGCCTTGTTGATCCAGGGGTGGACGATCGCCTCCCCCTCCTTCAACCCAAGCTTCTGCAGCATCCCGCCCATGCGGTCGGACCCAAAGATGCGCATCAGGTCGTCCTCGAGGCTGAGGAAGAAGCGGGAGGCGCCCGGATCGCCCTGACGGCCGGAGCGGCCGCGGAGCTGGTTGTCGATGCGGCGGCTCTCGTGCCGCTCGGTGCCGATGACGAAGAGGCCGCCGGCCGCCTTCACCTTGGCGGCGCTGCCCTCCACCTCGCGGCGGATCTCAGCCAGCCGCGCCTCGAACTCGGGGCCCGCGGGCTCGCCGGCGAAGCTCGCGCGCGCCAGCATCTCGGCGTTGCCGCCGAGTTTGATGTCGGTGCCGCGGCCGGCCATGTTCGTCGCGATCGTCACCGCGCCGGGGCGCCCGGCCTGAGAGATGATCGCCGCCTCCTGCTCGTGGTAGCGCGCGTTCAGCACCTGGTGCGGCACGCCCTTCTTCTGCAGAAGCGAGGAGATCAGCTCGGACTTCTCGATGCTGGTCGTGCCGACGAGGCAGGGCTGGCCGCGGTCACGGGCCTCGGCAATCAGGCCGGCCACCGCCTCGTACTTCTCGGCGGCGCTGCGATAAACCTCGTCGTCGGAATCAAGGCGCGACACCGGCAGGTTGGTGGGGATCTCCACCACCTCCAGCTTGTAAATCTCGGCGAACTCGTCGGCCTCGGTCGCGGCGGTGCCGGTCATGCCCGCGAGCTTCGGATAAAGGCGGAAGTAGTTCTGGAAGGTGATGGAGGCCAGCGTTTGGTTCTCGGGCTGAACCGTCACGCCCTCCTTCGCCTCCAGCGCCTGGTGGAGGCCGTCCGAATAGCGGCGGCCCTCCATCATGCGGCCGGTGAACTCGTCGATGATGACGATCTTGTCCTGCCGCTCGATGTAATCCACGTCCCGCGCGAAGAGGGTGTGCGCGCGCAGCGACTGGTTCACGTGGTGAACGATGGTGACGTTCTGGAAGTCGTAGAGGTCGCCCTCCTCCAGCAGCCCCGCCTCGGTCAGCGCGTTCGCCACCGCCTCGTTGCCCGCTTCCGTCAGGGAGACGGTCTTGTTCTTCTCGTCCTTGTCGTAGTTCGCCGGATCCTTGGCGATCTCCTTCACCACCGCATTGACGCGGTTGTAGAGGTCCGAGGTGTCGTCAGTCGGGCCGGAGATGATGAGGGGCGTGCGCGCCTCGTCAACCAGGATGCTGTCGACCTCGTCCACGATGGCGTAGTTGAAGGGCCGCTGGACCATCTCGCCCAGCGAGTACTTCATGTTGTCGCGGAGATAGTCGAAGCCGAACTCGTTGTTCGTGCCGTAGGTGATGTCGCAGGCATAGGCCTCGCGGCGCTGCGGGTCGGTCTTGCCGTAGACGATCGTGTCGGTGGTCAGGCCCAGCCAGGCGTAGAGCCGACCCATCTCCTCCGCGTCGCGGGAGGCGAGATAGTCGTTCACGGTCACGACATGGACGCCCTTGCCCGTCAGGCCGTTGAGGTAGCAGGGCAGGGTGGCGACGAGGGTCTTGCCCTCGCCGGTCTTCATCTCGGCAATGCGTCCCTCGTGCAGCACCATGCCGCCGATGAGCTGCACGTCGAAGTGCCGCATCCCGAGGACGCGCTTGGAGGCCTCCCGGCAGACCGCGAAGGCCTCGGGCAGCAGGCTGTCCAGCGACTCGCCCTTGGCGATGCGCTCGCGGAACTCGGGGGTCTTGGCCTTCAGCTGGTCGTCGGACAGCGCGGCAATGGCGGGTTCCAGCGCGTTGATGGCCGGCACCCGCGCCCGGTACGCCTTCAGCGCGCGGTCGTTCGAGGTGCCGAGGATGGCGCGGGCGAGGCGGGCGAACATAGGGTCAGGCAGTCTCCGGGGCAGGCCTGGGCATCGCCTGGGGGCCGCCACCGGAAGGACCGCGGGGCGGCCGGCAGGAGGGGGGCCTGACAGGGCCCTGCGTGCAGGCGCAGAGATAGGGAAGGGGGGGCGGCGGGTCAACGAATGCCGCGCTGCCCGGCCCCCGAGGCGCCGCCTCGTGATCCCCGTGCCCCAGGCCCCGCCTTGTGAGAGGGGCCCCCCTCCGCCATGGTGCGCCCCTTTCCGCCGAGACCCCCCCGAAGATGCCCCGCCTTCTCCTCTCGACCGCGCTTCTCCCCGCCTGCCTGCTCTCGGCCGGGCTCGCCCTCGCCCAGACGCCGGGCCCGGCAACCACCCCGGCGCCAACTCCGGCGCAGGCCCCTGCCGCGGCGCCGGCGCCCGGCGCGGCTGCCGCTCCCGGCCGCCCCGCCGACCCTGTGGTGGCGCGGGTGGAGGGGCAGGAGATCCGCCTCTCCGACGTGCGCGACGCCGCCGCCGAGCTGCCGGACGAGCTGAAGAACGCTCCCCCGGCAATGATCTATCCCCTGATCGTGGACCAGCTCGTGGCCCAGAAGGCCCTCGTCGCCCGCGCCCGCGCCGAGGGGCTGGAGCGGGATCCGGAGGTGCAGCGCCGCATTGCCCGCGCCACCGACCAGGAACTGCAGCAGGCGCTCCTCCGCCGCGAGGTGGCGCCGGCGCTGACCGAGGGGGCGCTGCGGGCTCGCTACGACCGCGAATCGGCCAACCGCCAGGGCGAGGAGGAGATCCACGCCCGCCACATCCTCGTGCCCACCGAGGCCGCGGCGCGCGAGGCGCTGGAGGAGGTCCGCCGCCCCGGCGCCGACTTCGCCGAGATCGCCAAGCGCCGTTCCACGGGCCCCGGCGCCGAGCAGGGCGGCGACCTCGGCTTCTTCAAGAAGTCCGACATGATCCCTGAATTCGCTCAGGCGGCCTTCGCCCTCCAGCCCGGCCAGATCAGCCCCGCCCCCGTGCACACCGCCTTCGGCTGGCACGTCATCAAGGTGGAGGAGCGCCGCACCGCGCCGCCGGCCAGCTTCGAGGACAGCCAGGAGGCGCTCCGCCAGTCCGCCTTCGAGGAGACGGTGAACGGCGCGGTCGAGCGCATCCGCAACGCCGCCCGCGTGGAGCGCTTCAACCTCGACGGCTCGCTGATTCGCGCGCCCGGCCTGATGGAGGGCGCGACACCTCCGGCCGCCGCACCCGCGCCCTCCTCGGCCCCCTCCGCGGCCCCGCGGCGCTGAGCGGAGGCGATGGCAATGGACATCCCCGTTTCCCCCCTCCGGGTCGAGCTGCCGCCCCTGCCGCCCCTCAAGGGCGTGCGCCTGGGCGTCGCCGCCGCCGGCCTGCGCTACCAGGGCCGGCCTGACGTGATGATGATGCAGTTTGCCCCCGGCACGACCGTCGCGGGCGTCTTCACCAGCAACAAGTGCCCCGGCGCCCCGGTGGACTGGTGCCGCACGGCGCTGAAGGGCGAGGCCGCGCGCGCCCTGGTGGTGAATGCTGGCAACGCCAACGTCTTCACCGGCCGGGCCGGCGTGGTGGCCTGCGAGGCAACGGCCGCCGCCGCCGCGTCCCTCGCGGGTTGCGAGACCTCCGAGGTGTTCCTCGCCAGCACGGGCGTGATCGGCCAGGTACTGCCGCACGAGAAACTGGCCGCCGCCCTGCCAGCGCTGCACGCCTCGCTGAAGGAGACGGGCTGGGCCGATGCCGCGCGCGGCATCATGACCACCGACACCTTCCCGAAGGCCGCCGCCCGCACGGCGACGATCAACGGCACGAAGGTCACGATCCTCGGCATCGCCAAGGGCAGCGGCATGGTGGCGCCGGACATGGCGACGATGCTGTGCTTCGTGGCCACCGACGCCGCCATCCCCGCCGCCGCGCTGCAATCCTCCCTGCGGCGGGGCGTGGAGGCGAGCTTCAACCGCACGACGGTCGACAGCGACACCTCCACCTCCGACACCGTGCTGCTCTTCGCGACGGGCCAGGCCGGGAACGACCGCGTCTCCGCCTTCCCGGGCGAGGCGCTGGACGACTTCCAGGCGCAGCTCGACGCCCTGCTGCTGGACCTCGCGCTGCAGGTGGTGCGGGACGGGGAGGGCGCGCAGAAGCTGGTGAAGGTGACAGTGCGCGGCGCCGTTTCCGACAATTCGGCCAAGCGGGTGGCCATGGCCATCGCCAACTCGCCCCTGGTCAAGACCGCCATCGCCGGCGAGGACGCGAACTGGGGCCGCATCGTCATGGCCGTCGGCAAGGCCGGCGAGCCCGCGGACCGGGACCGCCTCTCGGTCGCCATCGGCGGCACCTGGATGGCGAAGGACGGCGGCGTGGTTGAGGGCTACGACGAGGCCCCAGTGGTCGCGCACGTGCGCGGGCGGGAGATCGACATCGAGGCCGATCTCGGCCTCGGGAAGGGCGAGTCCACCGTTTGGAC
Source organism: Roseomonas sp. KE2513 (assembly GCF_016107305.1). Classification (GTDB taxonomy): domain Bacteria; phylum Pseudomonadota; class Alphaproteobacteria; order Acetobacterales; family Acetobacteraceae; genus Roseomonas. The sequence goes on along the minus strand of NZ_RCVR01000009.1, from coordinate 59,640 downwards.
CTGCGACCTGACCCATGGCTACATCGACATCAACGGCTCCTACCGGTCCTGAGGCGATGGCCAGCTCCAACCGGGTGCTGCTCGGCCTGCTCGGCCACCCGATCTCCCACTCGGCCGCCCCCGCGATGATGGAGGCGGCCGGTGCCGCCACGGGCCTTGATGTCCGCTACCACCTGATCGACGTGGCCGGCGCCTCGCTGGAGGTTATCGGGCGCATCCTGGACGGGGTGCGGCTGATCGGCTTCGCGGGGATCAACGTCACCTTCCCCTACAAGCAGGCGGTCATCCCCTTCCTCGACGCGCTGGACCCCGGCGCCCAACAGGTGGGCGCGGTGAACCTCATCACCGTGCGGGACGGGCGGCTGACGGGCCACAACACCGACGCGACCGGCTTCCTCTCGGGCCTGCTGGGCACAGTGGGGGAGGCGGTGAAGGCCGGCCCCGCCGTGCTGATCGGGGCGGGCGGCGCCGGGCGGGCGATCGCCTGGTCGCTGGCCAAGGCCGGCGTGCCGGAGGTGCGCGTGGTGGACCAGGACCCCGCCCGCGCCGCCTCGCTCTCGGATGAGGCCTCGGGCTGGGGCGGGGGGCGCTTCCTGCCGGCCGGCGGGATCGCCGCCGCCATGGAAGGGGCCGCGGGGGTGGTGAACGCCTCCCCCGCCGGGATGCTGCCGGATACCTCCAGCCCCGTGGACCCCGCCCTGCTGCGCGGCTCGATGTGGGTGGCGGATGCCGTGTACCACCCGCCCGTGACGCCGCTGCTGGCGGCCGCTACGGCGCTCGGCTGCGCGATCATGCCGGGGCGCGCCATGTCGGTCGGGCAGGCGGAGGACGGCTTCGCCCTCTTCACCGGCCGGCGGGCGCCGGCGGGCGTCATCGACGCCGCCTTCGCCGCGCATGTGAAGTAAGCGGCTCTCCGCGCGGCCTCAGTCCGTCGCGCGGATGCCGAGGCGCTGCACCAGCTCGGTCCAGCGCTCCCGCTCCGTCCGCGCCGCCGCCGCCAGCGCGTTGCCGTCGCCGGCACGGGGCTCCACGCCCAGGCCGAGCAGCCTTGTCCTGAGATCGGCATCGCCCATCGCGGCATTCGAGGCCTCGGTGATCCGCTGCGCGACGGCGGACGGCATGTGCGCCGGGCCGAAAATGCCGAACCAGGTTTCGGAGACGAGCCCGGGCAGGCCCGCGGCCTCGCCGGTCGGTATTCCCGGCGCCAGCGGCGTCGGCGCGGCGGAGGTGACGGCCAGCGCCTTCACTGTGCCCGCCTGGATGTGGGTCGCCGCCGTGGCCGGCACGTCGAGCAGCACGTGCACGTCGCCCCGCCGCAGCTCGGTATAGACGGCGCCGGTGCCGCGATAGGGCACGTGCACCATTCCAAGATCCGCCAGGCTGTCGAGCAGCGCCCCGTTGAGGTGCGGCGTGGTGGCGACGCCCGAGGAGCCGTAATTGACCCCACCCCGCCGCGCCTTGGCCCAGGCGATGAAGCCGCGGAGGTCGTTCACCGGCACGGTGGTGGAGACGAGCACGAGGGAGGGCGAGGCGCCGATGAGTGCGAGCGGCGTGAAGTCGGTCTCGACGTTGTAGGGCAGGTTGGCGCCCGTGGCCGGGGCGGTGGAGTGGATGGAGGAGGTGGCGAGCAGCAGCGTCAGCCCGTCCGGCGGGGCGCGCACCACCACCTCGGCCGCCGGGACGCCGCCGGCGCCGGGGCGGTTCTCGATCACCACCGTCGCGCCGAGGCGCTGGCCCAGGAGCGGCGCAAAGAGGCGCGACACCGCGTCCGTCGCCCCGCCCGCGGGAAAGGGCACGATCAACCGCACGGGCCGCGCCTGCGACTGGGCGATGGCCGGGCGCGCGAGGGCAGCGAGCCCCGGCAGGGCAAGAAGGGATCGGCGGTTCATGGAATGGTTCCCTGGAGGTGCCTGGTCCTGGCTCAGGTCCCGAGCCAGCGGCGCAGGCGGGCCGGCGCCTCGGCCATGTCGGCCTCGGGCCCGCAATAGCTGAAACGCAAGAACCGGGCCCCGCGTCCGCTGTCGAAATCGACGCCTGGGGTGGCGGCGATGCCGGCCTCAGCCAGCATGCGCGCGCAGAAGGCCGGGCTGTCATTCGTCAGGTGGCCGATATCGGCCCAGATGTAGAAGGCGCCGTCCGCCTGGGCGATCCGGTCGAACCCCGCCGCCGGCAGCCCGGCGAGCAGCAGGTCGCGCGAGCGGCGATAGGTGGCGCGGTTCGCCTCCAGCTCGTCCACGCAGTCGAAGGCCGCCTCGGCTGCCACCTGGGCGACATGGGGGGCGGAGATGAACATGTTCTGCGCCAGCCGCTCGACCGGCCGCAGCAGGTCCTCGGGCAGGACGAGCCAGCCGATGCGCCAGCCGGTCATGGAGAAGTATTTCGAGAAGCTGTTCACCACGATCGCGCTCGGCGAGTGCGTGGCCGCCGTCGCCTCCGGCACATCGTAGGAGAGGCCGTGATAGATCTCGTCCGAGATCAGCCGCACGCCGTTGGTGTGGCACCAGCGCGCGATGGCCGCCAGTTCCTCCGGCGCCAGCATGGTGCCGGCGGGGTTGCAGGGGCTGGCGACGATCAGCCCGGCCGGGCGCGGGTCGAGCGCCTCCAGCATGGCGACGGTGGGCTGGAAGCGGGTGCTGGCGTCACAAGGCAGGATCTGCGGGACCATGCCGAGGGCGGTCAGGATGTTCACGTAAGGGGGGTAGTAGGGGGCGGCCATGGCCACCCTGTCCCCAGCATCGAAGGCCGCGAGGAAGGCGAGGGGGAAGGCGCCAGAGGCCCCGACCGTGACCGCGATCCGCTCGGCCGGAACCGGCGTGCCGTAATGCTGGGCATAGCGCCCGGCGATCCGCTCCCGCAGCGAGCGCAGCCCGAAGGCCTCCGTGTAGCCCATGGGGTGGCCGTCACGCAGGGCGCGGATGGCGGCCTCGGCCGCGCCGCGCGGGGCACCGGTGCCGGGCTGGCCGACCTCCATCCGCAGGATGCCGGGCTCTCCGGGCGCGATCGCGGCGGCGCGCGCATTGGCGGCGGCGATCACATCCATCACGAGAAAGGGCGGGGTGTTCGCGCCCCGCCCCACCTTCAGGCCTGGCAACTCACTCGCTTCCGGTGGCGAGACCGAAGCCGCGCGGGTCGGCCACGGCCGAGCAGCGGTCAGCCGTCACGGTGCCCTGGCAGGTAATCGCGACGGCGCGGCCCGGCTCGGGCACCGACGCGACCGCCTGAGCCAGCGGCGCGCGCCGCCGGAGGTGAAGCCCGGCCGGGACGCCCGCCGCCGCCGGCGCCGCACCCTGGCCGGAACCCGCGCCGGCATAGCGCATCGCCTTTACGCTGAGATTCGCGACCATGATCGCCCCCAGCGGCGGCGCCTGCACGCTGCCCATGTTGGGCGCGGCGGCGAGGAGGAAGCCCATGCCCGGAACCATCCGCCCGGTGCCGAAGAGGTTGTTCATGGTGAAGGCGCAGGCCACCGCGCCGCCCTCCCGGTCCTGCACCACGAGGGAGGTGCTGGCGCCGAAGCTTCCGCCCGCGACGGGCGCCGCCTGCCCGGCGGCCGCCGCGCGGAAGGCCGCCAGCGTCGCCCCGCCATCCACCGAGGCCGGCAGCACGGCGAGGGTGTCGTCGCCCAGCCGCTCCTGCACGGGCGTCACGGCCTGGGGCACGGCGGCGCGCATCTCGGGCACCGTAAGGAAGCCGCCGGCGGCCGCGCTGCCCTCCTCCACGCGGCGGGCGAGGCCGCCCTGGTGGAAGTCGCCGACCCCTGCCGTGCGGATCTGGCCCAGGGTGGTGGCGAGGTCGGGCTGGGTCAGCTGCTCGCCCTCGCCCAGCCCGCCGCGCGCGCCGTCGAAGGCGGCGCGGGTGACGGGATCGGCCATCAGCGGCCCCGAGACCGCCGCGAAATCGGCCGCGAGGGCGCGCGAGACGGTGATACCGAGTCGTGCCAGGCGCTCGGCCGGGGCGATGGTGGCCTCGAAGGGCAGCTTTCCCTGGCGGGCATGCAGGGCGAAGAGGCCGCGTGCCATCATCGGCACCGCCGCCGGGCGGTCCGCCCCGCGCGGCACGCCGCTGCGCGCGCCCGGCTGGAAGAGGAAGGTCTCCACCTCGTTGCGGCGCGGGTCGTAGCCGAGGCAGGCGCCGCCGCCGCCGAGCCCGGCACGGGAGGGGAGGGTGACGGAGAGCGCGAAGCCCGCCGCGACGGCCGCATCGGCCGCCGAGCCGCCGGCCGAGAGGATATCGCGCGCGACGAGCGCCGCGCGGGGCTCCTCGGCCGCCACATTGCCGAGGAAGCCGCGGACATAGCCCTGCTGGCCCGGCTGGAGGCTGGGGCCGCCGGTCAGGGCGTTGCTCACCCGGTCCACCGTGGAGCAGCCCGCGAGCGCCACCAGCGCCAGCAGGGCCGCCGCGGCCGGGTGGCGGGCGGTGGCGCCCCGGGCGAAGCCGCTCTTGCCTGCCATGTGGTCCCGCGACCTCCCTGCCGCCATGATCGTCATCGCCGCGTTCCTGGCACCGGCCGCGCCCAGGGCGCAAGGGGGCGGGGGCGTCGGTAGGGGCGGAAACGGGAACCTTCCCGCCCGCATCGGGGCTGAAAAGCCGGTTCCGGGGGTGCGCGCGGCCGGCGGCTGTGGCCGGCGACGTGCCGTGATAGGCTCGGGCCCAGGGACGGCCGGCCGCCACCGCCGGCGAGAGGACGGGTATCGATGAAGCGCATCCTGATGATCGGGGCATTCCTGGCCCTCTGCACGCCCTGGGGCCCTGGGCCCGCAGGGGCGCAGGAAGCGGCGCCCGGCTTCACGCCCCGCCAGCGGGAGGAGATCGTGGGCATCCTGCGCGAGGCGCTGCGGACCGACCCCTCCATCCTGCGCGACGCCATCGGCGCGATGCAGGAGGCCCAGCGGGCCGAGCAGGAGGGGGCACGCCGCGCGGCGCTGGCCGCCAGCCGCGACGCGCTGTTCAACGACGCGCGCGATCCCATCAAGGGCAACCCGCGGGGCGACGTCACCATCGTCGAGTTCTTCGACGCGCGCTGCACCTACTGCAAGGCGCTCTACCCGAACATGCAGGCGCTGCTTCAGCGGGACGGCAACGTGCGGGTGGTGATGAAGGACCTGCCGATCCTCGGGCCGAACAGCGTCCTCGCCAGCCGCGCGCTGCTGGCCGCCCAGCGCCAGGGCAAGTACGAGCCGCTCTACGACGCCCTGCTGAAGCTCCGCACCGAGCCCACCGAGTCGGTGATCCAGGCCGAGGCCCAGCGCGCCGGCCTCGACTGGCCGCGCCTGCGCCGCGACATGGAGGATCCCGCCATCCAGGCCCGGCTGGAGGCGAATATCGCGCTCGCCCAGCGCCTGCAGTTGGAGGGCACGCCGGCCCTCATCATCGGCGACACGCTGGTGCCCGGCGCGGTGGAGCTGCCCGAGCTGCAACGCCTGGTGGCGGAGGCCCGTCGCCGTGGCTGACGCGGCGGGCAAGGGCCCCGAGCACGCGCGGGAGGAGGGGGCGGGGCTGGCCACCGACTTCTCCCGCCGCATGTCCTACGGCGCCTATCTCGACCTCGACACGCTTCTTTCCGCTCAGAAGCCGTTGTCCGATCACCACGACGAGCTGCTCTTTATCGTCATCCACCACGTCCAGGAACTCTGGATGAAGCTCATCATCCGGGAGCTGGAGGTGGCGACGGCCTGCGTGCGGGAGGGAGACCTGCGCCCGGCCTTCAAGGGCCTGGCCCGTGTCTCCCGCATCCAGCGCCAGCTGGTGGAGGCCTGGGACGTGCTCTCGACCATGACGCCGGCCGACTATCTCGCCTTCCGCGACGTGCTCGGCCAGTCCTCGGGCTTCCAGTCCTGGCAGTACCGGCTGATGGAGATCCTGCTCGGCGCGCGGGACGAGTTCATGCTCAAGCCCCACGCGCATGACGAGGCGCTGACCGCGCGGCTGCGCGCCGCCTTCGACGCGCCATCCCTGTACCAGGAGGCGCTGCGCCTGGTGGCCCGCCGCGGCATCCCGGTGCCCGACTCCGTGCTGAACGCCAATCCCTCCGAGCGCCATGTCGAGAACGAGGGGGTGGTGGAGGCCTGGGCGGTCATCTACCGCAACAGCAACGAGTATTTCGACCTCTACGAGCTGGCCGAGGAGCTGGTGGACCTTGAGGACGCCTTCCAGCAGTGGCGCTTCCGCCATGTCACCACGGTGGAGCGCGTCATCGGCATGAGGACGGGCACGGGCGGCTCGGCGGGCGTTGCCTATCTCCGGCGAGCGTTGGAGCGCCGTTTCTTCCCTGAGTTGTGGACGGTGCGCGGCCGCCTCTAGCCGCGCGACCCAAGGGCGGGCGATGATGCCCGCATGAAGGTCCTCGTCCTCGGTGCCGGCGTCACGGGCCTTGCCGCCGCCTACCTCCTGGCGCGGGACGGCCACGCCGTCACGGTGCTGGAGCGCCGCGGGGGCGTCGCGCTGGAGAGCAGCCACGCGAATGGCGGCCAGCTCTCCTATTCCTATGTCGCGCCCCTCGCGGGGCCGGGGGTTATCGGCAAGCTGCCGGGCTGGCTGCTGGACCGGGACAGCCCCGTGCGCTTCCGCCCGCGCCTCGACCCCGCGCAATGGGCCTGGGGCGCGCGCTTCCTCGCGGCCTGCAACGCGGGAACGGCCGATCGCACCACCCGGCGCCTGCTTCTTCTCTCCTTCCTCTCGCGCGACCTGACCCGCGCGGTGATCGGCGACGAGGCGATCGAGTGCTCCTTTCGCCATGCCGGCAAGCTGGTGGTCTATTCCGACACGCTCGGCTTCGAGGCCGCGCGCCGCCTCGTCGATTACCAGCGCCGCCTGGGCAGTGAGCAGGAGCCGCTTTCGCGCGAGGGATGCCTGATGACGGAACCCTCGCTCGCGGGCATCGCGCATCGCCTCTGCGGCGGCATCCTGACGCGCGGGGAGGACGCGGCCGAGTGCCGCCTCTTCTGCGCGGGGCTGGAGCGGGCGATGCGCGGCGGCAATCTCGGCGTCACCTTCGCCTTCGGCACGGAGGTGCGGCAGATCCTCGCGGTCGGCGGCCGCGTCGTCGGCGTGCTGACGGATGCGGGCGTGGAGGAGGCGGACGCGGTCGTGCTGGCGATGGGAGCTGGCAGCACGCGGCTGCTCGCGCCGCTCGGCATCCGCCCGCCGCTCTACCCGCTGAAGGGGTACAGCCTCACCCTTCCTATCGCCTCCGACGAGGCGGCGCCGCGCATCAGCGTCACGGACTTCGCGCGCAAGGTCGTCTATGCCCGCCTCGGCCGCGACCTGCGCGTGGCGGGGATGGCGGACCTCGTCGGCTACGACACGCGCTTCGACCTCGCGCGCCTCGACCTTCTCGTGCGCCAGGCGCGGGAGGCTTTCCCGGAGGCGGCGGACTGGAGGACGCTGCGGCCCTGGGCCGGGCTGCGGCCGGCCACCCCAACCGCCCTTCCGATCCTCGGTCCGGTGCCGGGCCTGCCGAACCTGCATCTCAACATCGGCCACGGCGCGCTCGGCTTCACCCTGGCCATGGGTTCGGCACGGGTGGTGGCGGATCTGCTCGCCGGACGGGCACCGCCGATCCCGATGGATGGTTTCGCAGCCTGACCGGCCTTCCCGGCGGGGGGCACGCCGGTCAGGATGATGCGAACCTGAACAGGGAAGAGACAAGAATGCGATTCGCCCCCCTGCTCGGCGCGCTCGGCGCCGCGCTGCTCGCCTTCGGCACGCCCGCGAGGGCGCAAGCGCCGGCACCGGCTCCGGCCGCCGTCTCCCGCGGCGCCACGCCGGTCTTCGACGGGGTGAAGAGCCGCGACTACGTCCGCTGCGGCGTCTCGCAGGGCACGCCCGGCTTCTCCACGCCCAACAGCCAGGGTGGCTGGTCGGGCTTCGACGTGGATTTCTGCCGCGCGCTCGCCGCCGCCGTGCTCGGCGATGCGAACAAGGTGCGCTACCAGGCCTATTCGGCGCAGCAGCGCTTCACTGCGCTTCAGTCGGGCGAGATCGACGTTCTCTCGCGCAACACCACCTGGACCTTTCAGCGCGACATCCAACTCGGCCTCGAATTCGTCGGCATCGCCTTCTACGACGGCGCCGGCTTCCTCGCGCGCAAGTCGCCGGGGCTGGAGCGTGCCGCGCAGCTCGACGGCGCCTCGGTCTGCGTCCAGACCGGCTCGACCAACGAGCTGATCGTGGCCGATTTCGCGCGCACGAACAACATCCGCCTCAACGCGCTCGTGTTCCAGAATCTGGAGCAGATCTTCGACGCGCTGTTCAACGGCCGCTGCGACGCCTTCAACTGGGACCGCGCGGCCCTGGCCGGCACGCGGCTGCGGGCACCCAACCCCGACGACTTCGTGCTGCTGCCGGAGGTGCTGAGCAAGGAGCCCTACTCCCCCGTCGTCGCCCAGGGCGATCAGCGCTGGCTTGAGATCGTGCGCTGGACCCTCTTCTCCCTCATCGAGGCGGAGGAGCAGGGCGTGACGAGCGCCAACCTCGCCGAGAAGCTCCGTAGCACCGACCCGAACACCCAGCGCCTGCTCGGCGTGACCGGCAATTTCGGCACCATGCTCGGCCTGAATGACCGCTGGGCCTATGAGGCCGTGCGCCAGGTCGGCAATTACGGCGAGATCTTCGCGCGCAACCTCACGCCGATCGGGATCGACCGAGGCGTGAACCGGTTGTGGAGCCAGGGCGGGCTGATTTACGCGCCGGCGATGCGCTGAGGCCGGTGGGGCGGGGCGTCCTCCCGCCCCGTCCGCTCCGCTTCGGGCAATCGTCCCGGACGCAGTTTCCGGCGTGCCGCTTCGCCGCTTAACCAGAGCGGCCTGACCGTCGAGAGATGGTTCCCGCGGGCCGGGAGCCTGGATCACCGCCCCGAGAGCGTCGGGGCGGCGCTCGGCGTGCCCGGCAAGGCCGTTCGGAAGGATCATCCGGACAACGCCGCGACGGCGCAGAGCAAGGAAAAATTGACTTCCCCGCGGCCGCTATCCTAGCCTCTTCCCGTTCGATGCGCTGTACCGACTGACGGATAAGCAAGAAGAAACGCGGGGACGTGCCTGGGATGCCCCGTGATCGCGAAGGGAAGCGTTCCATGCACCTCACCGCCCTCGGCCACGCGAAGGCCGCGCCCAAGGTCTCGCTGCCCCTGCCGGAACCCGGGCTGACGCCGGGCGAGCTCATCCGCCGCGCCGTCTCGCTCCGCCCCATGCTGCGGGACCGCCAAGCGGAGCACGAGGAGCTTGGCACCTATGCCCCCGACCTGCACGACACCTTCGAGCAGATGGGCTTTTACCGCATCACCCAGCCGCGGATGTTCGGCGGCTACGAGTTCCCGCCCGCCGTCTTCTTCCGCACCATGGTCGAGGTCTCGCGCGGGGATCCCGGCGTGGGCTGGTGCCTCACCCTCGCGGCGTCGCACGCCTTCCTCATTGCCTCCCACTGGCCGGAGCGGGCCCAGGCCGAGTTCTTTGGCGAGACCGGCCACTTCGTCGCCCCGCACCGCGCGCTGCCGCTCGGGACCGCGACGCCCGTGCCGGGCGGCTACCGGATCGAGGGGCGCTGGAACTACTCCTCCGGCGTGCCGCACGCGACGCATTTCATCGGCACGGCGATGCTGCAGCGCGGAGGCGAGCCGCCCGAATCCGTGCTGGTCGTCGTGCCGCGGGGCGAGTTCACGATCGTGAAGGACTGGGGCGGTGACGAGATCCTCGGCATGCGCTCCTCCGGCTCCAACACGGTGGTGGTGGAAGGGGCGGTCATTCCCACGCACCACGTCGTGCCCTTCAACGCCCAGTTCTGCCGGCCCGAGGAAATGGCGGAGGGCACGCCCGGCACGCGGCTGCACGGCAACCCGATGTATCTCGGCCGGATCATGGGCCTGTACCACGCCTCACTCGTCTCGGTGATCGTCGGCGCGGCCTGGGCGGCGATCGACGAGTACGAGGCGATCATCGGCCGCTTCAAGGTGCCGACGGATCCGAACACCCTGCGCGCCGACCACCACGACGCGCAGCGGGTGATCGGCCTTGCCCTCTCCCGCACCGATGCCGCGGAGGCGATCCTTCTCCGCACGCTGGACCGCTACATGGAGTTGTGCGAGCGCTGGGCCGCGGAGGGCACGCCGATCAGCGTGGAGGAGAACCTTCGCCTGCGCGCCGTGCTGCAGCAGGCGGGCGCGATGGCCTCCGATGTCGTGGAATCGCTGCTGCGCTCCGCGGGCGCCATGACCACGAAGAAGGGCAACCGGCTTCAGCGCTACTTCCGGGACGTGACGATGTACCGCACGCACAGCTCAGCCCAGCCGGAGGAGTTCGCGACCTTCGTGGGGCGTGCTCATCTCGGCCGGCCCATCGGCATGCGCGGGCTGTAAGGAAGCGCGCGGTGGACGGGGTGACGCGACAGGCCCCGCCTGTCCTGGCCGATCAGGGCTTCTTCTGGGTGGGAGTCGAGCGCGAGGAGAGGGCCGGCGGCCTGATGGCGGCCGGGCAGATGTTCGTCCAGTACATGGTGCCCGCCGCGCGGCGGCACGCGCTGCCGGTGGTGATGGTGCATGGCGGTGGCGGGCAGGGGCTGGATTACCTCGGCACGCCGGACGGGCGGCCGGGCTGGGCGACCGCTTTCCTGCGGCACGGATACGCCGTCTATGTCGTGGACCGCACCGCGCTCGGCCGCTCGCCCTATCATCCCGAGCTGCACGGCCCGCTCGGCCCGCCGCCGACCTACGGCCTCATGCGCGGGCGCTTCGTGGCGCCGGAGCTGACGCCGGACGCCTATCCGCAGGCGGTGCTGCACACGCAGTGGCCGGGCGGGACGGCGGTGGGCGACCCCGTGCTCGACCAGTTCATGGCGGGGCAGGGACCGTCGGTGGCGGACCTCGCGCGGGTGCACGCCGACATCCAGCGCTGCGCGGCGGCGCTTCTGGACCGGATCGGCCCGGCGGTGCTGGTGACGCACTCGGCCGGCGGATCCTTCGGCTGGCTGGCGGCGGATGCGCGGCCTGGGCAGGTGCGCGCCATCCTGGCGGTGGAACCGCAGGGCCCCCCCTTCGCCGCGGCGCCGGGCGGCGAACTCTCCTGGGGCCTGACCGCCGTGCCCATGAGGTTCGACCCGCCGGCGGCGGCGCCCGGCGAGATCGGGCGGGAACTGCGTGCCGCGCCTCGCCCGGGCCTCCAGGACTGCTTCGTGCAGGCCGAGCCGGCGAGGCAGCTCCCAAACCTGCGCGAGGTGCCCGTGGCGGTGGTGACGGCCGAGGCCTCCTGGAAGGCGGCGGAGGACCACGGGATGGTGGACTTCCTGCGCCAGGCCGGCGTCCCGGCCGAGCACCTGCGGCTGGAGGAGCACGGGCTGCGCGGCAACGGCCACATGATGATGATTGAGCGGAACAGCGACGAGATCGCCGCCCTTCTCTGCGACTGGATCAGGCGAAGAGCGGCGTAACGCGGCCACAGGGCGGAGCAACCGCCTGGGCCAGGGAGGGGAGGAACGTCATGGAGCGTACCACCACGCGCCGCGCGCTGCTTCGCGCCGGCGCCGCGGGCCTGGGCGGGCTCGCTGTTCCGCGCGGCGCCCTGGCGCAGGGCCCGCTGCTGGACCGGCCGGCGCGGCTGATCATGAACTTCTCTGCGGGCGGCGTGATGGATACCGTTGCGCGCCTCTATGCCGAGCGGCTGCGGGGGCAGTACGCGCCGCAGGTGATCGTGGACAACCGTCCGGGCGGCGCGGCGCGCATCGGCGTGGAGCTGGCCAAGACCGCCCCGGCCGACGGCGCCACCTTCCTGATGTCGCCCGAGACGATGATGGTGCTCTACCCCTTCATCTACCGGAACCTGCGCTACGACCCGCAGCGCGACTTCGTGCCGGTGACGGGCCTTTCCTCCTTCGGCTTCGGCTGGCTGGTGGACGCGAACCATCCCGCGAAGGACTTCCACGGCTTCATCGAGTGGGCGCGGCGGCAGACGGAGATCGACTACGCCACGCCGGCCGCGGGCTCCACGCCGCACTTCGTCTCCGTCATCATGGCCCAGGCGCTGGGATTGCGGTTGTCGCACGTGCCCTATCGCGAGATGGCCATGGCCTTTGCCGACCTCAATGGCGGGCGCATCGCGGCCTATATGTCGGTGATCGGCACGGCGGCGGAGCAGCACCGCTCGGGACGGGTGCGGCTGCTGGCCGTGACGATGCCGCAGCGCGTGGCGACCCTGCCCGATGTGCCGACCTTCGCCGAACTGGGCTTCCCGCAGTTCACGGCCGACGAGTGGTACGGGATCTTCCTGCCCGCCGGCACGCCGCAGCCGATGGTCGCCGGCCTGCACGGCGCGATCGCCCGCGTGGCCGCCGCGCCGGAGATGCGCGCCTCCCTCCTGAAGCTGGAACAGTACCCGGTGGAGACGACGCCGGCACAGTTCGCCGAGCGGCTGCGGGCGGAGCGCGCCCGATGGGAGCCGGTGGTCCGCAGCTCCGGTTATGAGGTGGCGGAGTAGGGAAGCGGCGCGCCTTGGTTCCTGAGCGGCGGCCGATAATGGTTGACGTGCGAACGGCAAAGGGAATAGCCGTCGCTAAACGATACAATGAACTGACTGGCGGCTGAACGGGCGGCTTGGCCAGGCAGGGAGGATTCGGAAATGGTTCTCGCACTGGGTCGGCGCGCCTTCGTAGGGCTGCAGGCATCCGCGATGATTGCGCGCGCGGCGCGCGCGCAGGGACTGGATCGAACGGTGCGCCTGCTCGTCGGCTTCCCGCCCGGCGGCGCGGCCGACATCGTCGCCCGGATCTACGCGGAACGGCTTCGGGGCGGCTTCGCCCAGCAGGTCGTCGTCGAGAACCGGCCGGGCGCCGCCGCGCGCATCGCGCTGGAGGCCGCGAAGGCCGCGGTGCCCGACGGCAGCACGCTCGTCTTCACGCCCGAGAGCATGCTGACGATCTACCCTCATATCTACCCGCGCACCCTGCGCTACGACGGGTTGAAGGACTTCGTGCCGGGCGGCGCGACCTCCTCCTTCGGCTTCGCCTTCATCGTCGCGGCGAACCATCCCGCGCGGGACTTCGCCTCCTTCGTGCAATGGGCGCGCACGCAGCGCGACGTTTCCTACGCCAGCCCTGCCGCGGGCTCGATGCCGCATTTCCTGGCCGAGCAGATGTCGCGCAAGCTGGATCTGCGGCTGATGCATGTCGCGTATCGCGGCACGGGCCCGGCCATGCCGGACCTCGCCACGGGGCGGCTGAGCGGCATCATGGGCGTGATCGGCGACATGGGGGAACAGCACCGCGCGGGGCATGTGCGCGTCCTCGCGATCACCTCGCCGCGGCGCGTCGCCTCGCTGCCGGACGTGCCCACCTTCGCGGAGCTCGGCCATGCGGAGCTGACCTCGGAGGAACTCTACACGATCCTGCTTCCCGCCGGTGCGCCGGCACCCGTCGTGGAGGCGCTGGAGCGCGCCATCGCCGCCGCCTCCGCCAACCCGGAGCTGCGCGCGGCGCTGGCGAAGATGGAGCAGACGCCCTCCGCGCTCGGCTCGCGCGGCATGGCCGAGCGCATTGCCAGCGAGCGCGAGCGCTGGGGGCCGATCGTGCGGGACACCGGCTACACGGCCGAGGAATAGCCCTCTCCGCCCGCCGAGACCTGACCGGGAACCAAGCCATGTCCTTCGCCCTCGCCGACCATCCGGGGTTGCGGCCGTTGCCGATCCCCGTGCCGGAGCCCGGCCTGACGCCGGAGGCCCTCGTGCAGCGGGCCGTGGCGCTGCGCCCCCTCCTGCGCGAGCAGCAGGCGGAGAACGAGGCGCGGGGCACCTATGGTGAGGACCTGCACCGCGCCTTCCGCGATGCCGGCTTCTACCGCATCACGCAGCCGCGGCTGTTCGGCGGCTACGAGATGCCGCTGCCGCATTTCTACCGCGTCATGATGGAGGTCTCGCGCGGCGATCCCGCCGTGGGCTGGTGCCTCACGCTCGGCGCCTCGCACGGCTTCGTCGTGGCCTCGCACTGGCCGGAGAGGGCGCAGCGCGAGCTCTTCGGCCCGGACGGGAACTTCATCGCGCCGCACCGTGCCCAGCCGATGGGCACCGTGACGCGCACGGCCGAGGGCTGGCGGGTCAACGGCCGCTGGAACTACTGCTCGGGCATCCCGCACGCCACCCATTTCATCGGCACGGCGCTGCTGCGGGAGGGCGAGGCCGCGCCGCGCGCCGTGCTCGTGGCCGTGCCGCGCGGCGGCTACGAGATCGTCCCGGACTGGGGCGGGGACGAGACCCTGGGCATGCGGGCCAGCGGGTCCAACAGCGTCGAGATCCGCGACACCCTTGTGCCCGCCCATTTCGTGGTGCCCTTCGACGTGCTGTTCGCCCGGCCGGAAGGCCTGGAGAACGGCACGCAGGGCACGCGGCTGCACGGCAACCCGATGTATCTCGGGCGCCTGATGGGCCCCTACCACGCCTCCCTCGTCGCCGTGGTGACCGGCGCAGCCTGGGCGGCCATCGACGAGTACGAGGCCGTGTCGGAGAGGATGAAGACCTACATCGACCCGGATGTCCTGCGGGCGGACCACCACGACTTCCAGCGCCCGCTCGGCGAGGCGCTGGCCAAGGCGGACGCGGCGGAGGCCGTCCTGATGGGCGCCGCGGGGCGCTACATGGATCTTTGCGTCCGCTGGGCCCGCGACGGCACGCCCTTCACGGTCGAGGACAACCTGCGGCTCTGGACCATGCTCCAGCAGGGCGGGAAGCTCGCCTGCGAGGTGGTGGAATCGCTGTTCCACAACGTGGGGGCCTTCGCGACGAAGCGTGGCAACCGGCTGCAGCGCTACTTCCGCGACGTGCAGATGTACCGCACGCACATGTCGGCGCAGCACCAGGCCTTCGCGACCTATGCGGCGCGGGCGCATCTCGGTCGGCCGACCGGGTTCCGTGGCCTCTAGGCGCGCCTTTCCGGCACTCTGCTCTGGAAGGGGGCGGCCCTGGCGTCGGGCCGTGGCGCCGCCTGTGAAACTTTCAGCCTCGGGCCCGCCGGCTGCGCTAGCCTGCGGCGACGAATGATCAGGGGAGGAGTGCGCTGATGATCGAGACGGACGTGCTGATCGTGGGAAGCGGGCCCGCGGGTTCCTCCGCGGCGCTGATGCTGAGCAGCTACGGCATCCCCAACGTGCTCGTCACGAAGTACCGCTGGCTGGCCGACACGCCCCGCGCGCACATCACGAACCAGCGGACCATGGAGATCCTGCGCGACCTCGGAGTCGAGGAGGAGGTGAAGGCGCTGGCCACGCCGCAGGAGTGGATGGGCAACACCGTCTTCTGCACGAGCCTCGCCGGCGAGGAGCTGGGCCGCATCCGTACCTGGGGCACGCACCCGCAGAGAAAGGCGGATTACGACCAGGCAAGCCCGTCGGCCATGTGCGACATGCCGCAGCACCTGATGGAGCCGATCCTCTTCGGCAATGCCTGCGCCCGCGGCACGCGCGCGCGGTTCGATACCGAGTACCTCTCCCTCACCCAGGACGCGGAGGGCGTGACGGCGACGGTGCGCGACCGGCTGGGCGGCGAGGAGTACCAGATCCGCGCGAAGTACCTCATCGGCGCCGATGGCGGCCGCTCCAAGGTGGCCGAGGATATCGGCCTGCCGATGGAAGGGCGCATGGGCGTGGCCGGAAGCATGAACATCGTCTTCAAGGCGGACCTCTCCCGCTACGTCGCGCACCGCCCGAGCGTGCTCTACTGGGTGCTGCAGCCGGGGTCGAACATCGGCGGCATCGGCATGGGGCTCGTCCGCATGGTCCGGCCGTGGAACGAGTGGCTGATCGTCTGGGGCTACGACATCAACCAGCCCCCGCCGGAGGTGAGCGACGCCCTGGCGAAGGAGGTGGCGCACAAGCTGATCGGCGACGAGACGGTGCCGATCGAGATCACCTCCACCTCCGTCTGGACGGTGAACAACATGTTCGCCACGCGCTACGCGAAGGGGCGGGTCTTCTGCATGGGCGACGCGGTGCACCGGCATCCGCCCTCCAACGGCCTCGGCTCCAACACCTCCATTCAGGATGCCTACAACCTCGCCTGGAAGCTGGCGCTGGTCCTGAAGGGGAGGGCGGATCCCTCGCTGCTCGACACCTACGATGCGGAGCGCGCACCCGTCGGCCGGCAGATCGTCACGCGCGCCAACAAGAGCATCGAGGAGTTCGGCCCGATCTTCGGCGCGCTCGGCCTGCTCGACGACCGCGGCTTCGCCCAGATGCGCGCCAACATGGAGGCCCGCAAGGCCGCGACGCCCGAGGCGGCGGCGCAGCGCGAGACGCTGCGCCAGGCAATCGCGTTCAAGGACTACGAGTTCAACGCGCATGGCGTGGAGATGAACCAGCGCTACGCTTCGGCGGCTGTGGTGCCGGACGGCACGCCCGAGCCGGCCTGGGAGCGGGACGCGGAACTCTACTACCACCCGACCACTTGGCCCGGCGCGCGGCTGCCGCATGTCTGGCTCGGGCAGGGCGGCCAGCAGGTCTCCACGCTGGACCTGGCCGGCAAGGGGCGCTTCTCACTCTTCACGGGGATCAACGGCGGCGCCTGGCAGCGCGAGGCGGAGCAGCTGGCGGGCGAGACGGGCGTGCCGATCGAGGTTTTCATTATCGGCCCCGGCCAGGCCTACGAGGACCTGTTCGGCGACTGGGCGACGATCCGGGGCATCGACGAGGATGGCTGCGTGCTCGTGCGCCCCGACATGCATGTCGCCTGGCGCGCCCGGGATGCCGGTCAGGTCGGGGGGCTGGGCGATGCCCTGCGTACCGTGCTGGGGCGTGCGGGCGCCGTGCCGGTCAGCCGGGCCGCTTGAGGGCCCTTTCGGGCACCAGCCCTGCCGTCACTCCGCAAATGGCTCGGGTGACGGCATCGGCGGGAGGCCCGCCGCGGTCAGCACGGCGGCCCGGCACTCCAGCAGGGCGCTTCGCAACTCGCCGGCCAGGGCGTTGAAGCGCGAGGCGGGGAGGAGGAGGGACAGGGCGTATCGCCGCCCCGTCCCGTCCACCAGCCGCGCCGCGAGGGCGGAGATGCCTGTCGCCGTCCCCTCCTCGTCCACCGCGACGCCGTGCGCCGCGGCCTCCTGGATCTCGGCGAGGAGGGCCAGGACGGAGGTGGTGGTCCGCGGCGTGCGCGCCTCGAGCGCGGGGGGCAGCATGGCGCGGGTGGCGTCCTCCGGAAGCCCGGAGAGAAGCGCCTTTCCCTCGGCGGAACTGTGCAGCGGCCAGTGGGAGCCGACGCTGGCCGTCAGCTGGATGGCGCGCGCCGGTGGCGTCACGATCGCGAGCACCACGACCTTCCCGTCCTGCAGCGTGGTCATGGCCGCGGATTCCTGGGTCTTCCAGGCCAGGCGTTCGAGATAGGGCCGCGCGAGGGCCACGAGGTCGATCCGGACCGAGCTGGCGAGCCGCGCGATGAGCGGGCCGAGCCGCACGCCACCCTGCTGCGGGTCCACCAGCGCGAACCCCTCGGCGCAGAGCGCGTCCACGAGCCGCTGCACGGTCGGGCGGGGAAGGCCCGTCACGCCCGCGATCTGGCCGAGGCTGAGGCCGGTCAGCTGCCCCTCCAGCGCCTGCAGCACGGCCGAGGCGCGCGAGATGAGCTGCATCCCGGCCCGGGCATCCGCAGCAGGAACCGGGGAAGGAACCGGCCGGACGTCGCGATGAGGCGTTGTCATAAGGCCTCAAATTGCAGGCTTGGTCGGCTTTGTGAAGCGGCGACCGGGACGGCGGGAGGCGGGTTCAGGCCAGCGTCCGGATGCGCGCCAGCGCCTCGTCCACCTCGTCGGCGGTCTGGTAGGGACCGAAGCCGAAGCGCAGCCGGCGGCCACGGCGGTCGGTGGTGATCCGCGCGGCCTCCAGCCGGGCCTGCCATTCCCCGGCATCGTCGAGGTCGAAGGCGAGGAAGTTGCCGCGCCGGGGTTCGGAGAGCGGCACGGCCAGCGAAGCAGGGTTGAGACCCGTACCCTCCAGCCCCGCGACGAATCGTTCCTGCAGGGCATGCGCGTGGGCGTGGATCGCGGCGACGGTGAGGCCGGTCTCCTCTACCCAGCGCAGCGCGGCATCGAGGCGATAGAGGCCCGAGGGGTCGAAGGTGGCGCCGAGGAAGCGCCGCCCGTCCTCCGCGTAGCCCACGCGCCCGTCGCTCGCCGAAAGGGCACCGAAGGCGGCGTACCAGCCGGTGTCGCGTGGGCGCGGCAGCCAGCCGGGCGGGCAGTGCAGGAAGCAGCAGCCCTCCCCGGCCATGGCGTATTTGTAGCCGCCGGCGGTGTAGAAGACGCGATCCGCCATGAGGGAGAGGTCCACGGGACGCGCCATGAAGGCGTGATAGCCGTCGATGACCATCGCGGCCTCCCCGGCGGCTTCCGCCAGAGCTTCCAGCCCGGTGAGGGCGTAGCCGGAGTGGAAGAAAACCTCGCTGACCCAGACGAGGTCGAAGCCGGCCCGCGCGGCCTCGGCCAGGCGCTCCACGCAGTCGCCGCCGGGCTCGGAGGGGATGCGGGTGACGGCGATCAGCCCCTCCTCCTCCAGCCGCGCGGTCTGGCGGGCGAAGGAGTGGAACTCGCCGTCGGTGGTGAGCACGCGCGGCGGGCGGCCGAGCGGCATGGCGCTCAGGATGCGGCGGACGAACTCGTGGGTATTGGGCGCGAAGGCGATGGTGGAGGGATCCGGCAGGCGGAGCTGGGCGGCCACCGCGGCGGCCGCGCGCCCTGCCACAGGGCCGAGCACCTTCTCCCACTTGCTGTCGTGCAGGCGGGCCGCGTCATCCCAGGCGCGAAGCTGCGCCTCGCGCGTCACGTCGGGCCAGGGATGGTGGCTATGGGCCGCGAAGTGCAGCCGGCCGGGTTCGGCCGTCAGGAAGCGCGAGAAATGCGCGCGCAGGTCCAGCATCACCCCTCCGGATTGTCGCCGTGCCGCCAGCGTATAGAGTGGCAGCGGGAGACCGGGAATGACACGACGCCGTCAACCAGCGGCCGCGTTCCGCCGCCCGGCGCCGCCGGACAGGCCAGGCCGCGCCGCACCGTGACCGAGGATGCCTCTGGCTTCCAGGTGCGCGTGCCCGTGCCGGATCTCGGCGTGGCAGCCCGCGGCAATACCGGAATCCAGGGGGTGTGGCGTTTCGACTCGGGCGTGGCAGGGCCGCAGGCCGTCATCGTCTCTCTTATCCACGGCAACGAGTTCACGGGGGCCGCCGTGCTGGCGCGGTTGCTGTGCGCGGGCCCGCGCCCCGTCCGGGGCAGCCTGACCCTCGTCTTTGCCAACCTCGACGCCTTCGCCCGCTTTGACCCGGCGGACCCCACCCTCTCCCGCTACGTGGACGAGGACCTGAACCGTGTCTGGAGCCCGCAGCACCTGGACGGCCGGCGCGACAGCCTGGAACTTCGCCGCGCCCGCGCGCTTCGCCCGGTGGTGGAGGCAGCCGACGTGCTGCTCGACCTCCATTCCATGCTCTGGCCCTCCGACCCGCTGATCCTGGCCAAGGCGACGCCGGTGGCGCTGGATCTGGCGCGCGCGATCGGCATCCCCGGTACCATCGTGGCCGATTCGGGCCACCCCGAAGGGCCGCGGCTGATCGACCACGCGCCCTTCATCGCTCCTGGCACACGCCGGGCCGCATTGCTGGTCGAGGCCGGGACGCACTGGGAGCCGGGCACCGAGGTGGTGGCGGAGGCCTGCGTCAGTGGCTTCCTGCGCGTCCTCGGCATGGCCCCGGTGCCCGCCGCGCCCTGCGGCGACGCCTCCGTCTGGCGCGTCACCCGTGCCGTCACCGCTGTCTCGCGCCACTTCGCCTTCACGGGCAGCTTCCGCGGCGGCGCGGTCATCCCGCGCGCCGGCACCCTCATCGCGCGCGACGGGGCGGCGGAGATCCGCACGCCGCACGACGACTGCATGCTGGTGATGCCCAGCCCGCGCGTGATGCGCGGGCACGTGGCGGTGCGCCTGGCCGCGCGGGCGGAGAGCTAGGCCGCCGCCGGCTCTCCCGGAATGGGCTCCTTGCCGTCGGCGCGGATGAGCGCGGCGATCTCGGCCGCGGCGGCCTCCAGCGCGGCCTCGTCCGTGCCCTTGGCGACGAGCGCCACGCCGTTCCCGCCCTCCCGGTAATAAGGGTAGGAGCCGATATCGAGCATCGGGAAACGGTTCTGCACGGCGGTCAGCGCCTCGGCGATCGCGCCCTCCAGCAGCCCCGTCGCGTGCAGGGCGCGGGACTTCACGGGGGTGCCGCCCTGCAGCGTGGGGGCGACCACTTCGAACATGCTGCGCATGATCCGCGGGACGCCGGCCATGACGTAGACGTTCTCCATGCGGAAGCCGGGCGCCGACGTCTCCCCGCAGAGGATGGGCTCCGCCCCGCGCGGCAGGGTCGCCATCCGAAGCCGGGCGGCATTCATCTCCACGGGCGGGGAGCGGCGGGCGTAATCGGCCTCCATGATCGCGCGGGAGGGCTCGTGCACCTCCCAGGGCACGCCGAAGGCGCGGGAGACGCACTCGCTGGTGATGTCGTCATGCGTCGGGCCGATGCCGCCGGTGGTGAAGACATAGGTGAAGCGGGCGCGCACCTCGTTCACGGTGCCGATGATCGTCTCCGGCACGTCCGGAATCACGCGCGCCTCGCGCAAGGGGATGCCCAGCTCGCCCAGCCGCGTCGCGATGAACTTCAGGTTGGCGTCCTGGGTGCGGCCCGACAGCACCTCGTTGCCGATGATGAGAAGGGCGGCGGTGGGCTGGGTCATCTGGCGACTCTCTCGGGCGAAGCCTGCAAGGTCGCGCGCTGGGGCGCGGCGTCAAGCCCGCGGCGTGGCAGTGTTTGATCGCGCTTGCGGCCCTGGGAGAGGAAGAAGGAATTCTTCCTCTCCCAGGGCCCTCACCATCATCTTCTTTTTCAAGCTGGAATGCTTTGCGGTCGGTGCGCCTCGGGTCACGGACCCGAGGCGACTGCATGCGCAGGATGGGCGCCGGGAAAGAACCGGCCGCTGATCATCGCATCCGCGCCAGCCAGACGCAGGTCCAGGAGCCTCAGGCTCCTGGCGGGTGAGGTTCGGAGAGGGCAGCGCCCTCTCCGAGGCCGCAACGGAGGCCTAAAGAACTTCAGAGAAAGTCCCTGAGCAGCGCCACGAGCGGCGTGTCGGCGGGCGGCATCGCGTAGTCGCCGAGCCTGGACGGGCGCACCCAGGCGAGGGCCTGGCCTTCCCGGCCCTCGGGCGTTCCCCCCCAGCGGCGGCAGAGATAGAGCGGCATCAGCAGGTGCCGCCCCTCCAGCGGGTGGGAGGCGAAGGCGAAGGGGGCGAGGCAGGCGGCGGAGACGTCGATGCCCAGTTCCTCGCGCAACTCGCGGATGAGGGCGGCTTCAGGCGTCTCGCCCGCGGCAACCTTGCCGCCCGGGAATTCCCAGAGACCGGCCATGGGCTTGCCTTCCGGCCGACGGGCCAGCAGCACCCGCCCGTCGGCATCGATCAGCCCGCAGGCGACGACGAGCAGCAGGTTGGTCGCGGCCTCGGTACCGGCGGGGGGCGGCGCGGGCGGCGTGGCGGGTTCGGAAGGAGCGGAGAGTTCCGCCCGCCCGGCGCGGAAGCGGCGGACCGGAAGGCGCGCGTTGCGGGCGGTGAAGTCCTGCTCCGCCCAGCCATCCTCCTGGAAGCCGATGCGCGCCAGCACGGCGGCAGAGCGCGCGTTCTCCTCCAGCACGGAGGCATGAATCACGTCGATATCGAGATTGGCCAGCGCCCAGCGTGCCAGCCGCCCGGCGGCGCGCGGGCCGATGCCCTGGCCCCAGTGGCGCCGCCCGACCCAGTAGCCCAGCTCTGCGTGTCGCGGCGCATCGCGGGTGGTGGTCAGGCCCACGCAGCCCACCAGCGCCTCGCCCCGCATGATCGCGAGGTGCCAGCCCGTGCCCGCCTCGATCTGCGCGCGGGTGGAGGCGATCCACTCGTCCGCCAACTCGCGCGGGTAGGGGAAGGGGACGCGCGCGAGCATGCGCGCGACCTCCCAGTCGTTCACCAGCCGGTGCAGCTCGGCCGCGTCCTCCGCGCAAAGGGCGCGGAGGGTTAGGTCGTCCACGGCGAGGGGCGCGAAGATCGCGTCGCTCACATCGGCCCTCCCGGGCAGCGCCGGGCGCGGGGACGCCGGGTCAGCGGCGCCACCAGCCCTTCTTCGCCGGCGTGGCCGGGACTTCCTCGGTGCCCAGCAGCACGGGCTGCACGACGGTGCCGACCACCGGCTCCGCGCGGGGCGCCTCGGCCTCGGCCGCGGGGGCCACGGGCTCGGGTGCCTCGGGCGCCGGGGCGGGCGCGGGCATCGGGGCCTCGGCCTGCACTTCGGCCGCCGGCTCGGCCGGCGCTGCGGCGGTAGCGGGCTGGGCCGGCTCCTCGGCCGCTTCCGTCGCCGGCGGCTCGGCGGCGATCGGGATCTCGCGCAGGGTGCTGGGGGCGCTCGCCTCCTCCACCGCGTCCAGCGTGTCCATCAGCGCGTCATAGGTGCCGCCGAAGGGGTCGGCCGGGGTGGGGCCGGCGTAGCGCGGGGCAGCGTCGGCCGCGGGGCGCGAGGTGTCGCCGTCGGCGCGCGGGGCCTCGTCCTCGCGGCGGCGGCGGCCGCCGCGGCGGCCGCGGCGGCGGCGGGCATCGCCCTCGCCCTCCGGGCGGTCACCCGCCGGCCGCTCCTCCTCGGTCGGGGCGGCCTCGGCAGCCGCCTCCTCCTCGCCGGCGTCGCCGGGCGCCTCTTCCGGCAGTTCCTCGGCGGAGGACTCTTCCTCGCCTCCGGCCTCGGGGGCGCCTCCCTCCTCGCGCCGGCCGCCGCGACGGCGGCGGCGGCGACGGCGACCGCGCTCGCCATTCACGTCGCCGGGAGCGGCCTCCTCGACCGTCTCGGCGGCGCCGGAAGCCTCCTCGGGCGGGAGGATCTCCTCCTCTTCCTCGTCATCGCCGCCGCCGGAGAGGATCACCGGCTCGGGCGCATAGTCCATACGCAGCGCGGGCATCGCGGCGGGCGCGGGGACCGAGGTCTGCGGCCGCGTGCGCTCGATCCGGTTCGCCGCGGCGGTCATCGTCGCGTCGGGCTCGAAGATCACGCACATGGCGTGGCGGCTCTCCACCGCCGTCAGGCGCTCGCGCTTGCGGTTGAGGATGTGCATGGCGACCGCCGGGGAGCAGTGCACCACGATCTCGGCGGCACGGCGCTTGGCGCCCTCCTCCTCGATGGCACGCAGCACGTGCAGCGCGGCGCTCTCGTCGGAGCGGACGATGCCCAGGCCCTGGCAGTGCGGGCAGGTGACGAAGGAGTGCTCGGTGAGGGAGGGGCGCAGCCGCTGGCGCGACATCTCCAGCAGGCCGAAGTGACTGATCCGGCCGACCTGGATGCGCGCGCGGTCGTGCTGCAGCGCCTCCTTCATCCGCCGCTCGACCATCGCGTCGTTGCGGCTGCTCTCCATGTCGATGAAGTCGATGACGATGAGGCCAGCGAGGTCGCGGAGCCGAAGCTGGCGCGCGATCTCGTCCGCCGCCTCGAGATTGGTGCGGAGCGCAGTGTCCTCGATGTGCCGGTCGCGCGTGGCGCGGCCCGAGTTCACGTCGATGGAGACCAGCGCCTCGGTCTGGTTGATGACGATGTAGCCGCCCGAGCGGAGCTGGACCGTCGGGGACATCATGGCGTCGAGCTGCTGCTCCACGCCAGCACGGGCGAAGAGGGGCATGCTCGGGTCGCGGTAGAGCTTAATCTTGCGCTCGTTCTGCGGCATCAGCATGCGCGTGAAGTCGCGCGCCTGGCGGAAGGCGTCCTCGCCCTCGATCTGGATCTCCTCGATCTCGCGCGCGAAGTTGTCGCGGATGGAGCGCTTGAGGAGGTCGGCCTCCTCATAGACCAGGGCGGGGGCGGTGGAGGCGAGGGTTCGGGTGCGGATGTCGTCCCAGAGCCGCAGCAGGTACTCGCAGTCGCGCCGGATCTCGGGCTTGGGCCGCTGGGCGCCGGCGGTGCGGACGATGATGCCCATGCCGCGCGGCAGGCCGACCTCGTCGATCACCTCGCGCAGGCGCTTGCGGTCGGCGGCGGAGGAGATCTTGCGGGAGACGCCGCCGCCCTTGGGCGAGTTCGGCATCAGCACGGAGAAGCGGCCGGGCAGGGAGATGTAGGTGGTCAGCGCGGCGCCCTTGTTGCCGCGCTCCTCCTTGACGACCTGCACGAGGATCACCTGCCGGCGGCGGATGACCTCCTGGATCTTATAATGGCGAAGGAACTTGGAGGGGACCCGGCGCTCGCGGCGCTCCTCGTCCGTACCCTCGCGGTCCTCGCGGTCCTCGCCGCCAATGGTCTCGGGGGGCGGGGTATCGTCGGAGACGGTCTCGACCTCGTCGCCCTCGTCCTCCTCCCCGGCGCCGGACTCGGCTCCGGTCCCGATTTCGGCCACGGGGTCGCCCTCGCTCACCCGGTCCACATGCATGGTCATCGGCTGGGCCTGGGGGGAGCGAGCCTCCGGGGGCGGGGCACCGTCCTCGCCACCGCCGGTCTCGCCGGCGATGGGGGAGGGGGTGGGGTTGATCGGGGCGTCGGGCGCCGGCGGGGCTTCCTCGGCCGGGGTCACGGCGGGGGCGCCGTCCTCGCCCAGGCTCTCGCCGGGGCCGCTGAGGTCGATACCGACGGCCTGCTCGAGGGCGCTGGCGCCGGAGGCCGCCGCGGGCTCGGCCGGCGCTTCGTCGGTCGTCTCGCCGGGAGCTTCGTTCGAGGCTTCGGCGGGGGCCGCCTTGAGGGTCAGGTCCTCGGCGGTCTGCTCGCGCTCCGGCGACGCGGGATGCTCCAGGGGCAGGGCCTGTTCGATCGCCGGGGTTTCCTCGCCCGCGGCCTCGGAGCCGAGCGCCACGTCGGCGGCCTCCTGGACGGCGTCCGAGCTGGGCGATGCGACCCCCTGGCGGCGGCCGTGCCGGTCCCGGTCGCGCCCGCGGCCCCGATCACGGTCCCTGTCGCGCTCGCGGCCATTGCGCTGGAGGTCGGCATCGTCGCGGGGCGCCACGCGCTCGGCCGCGGTCTCGATCTCGTCCTCGGGGTCTTCCTCGGCGGCTTCCTGGGCCTGGGCTTCCAGCAGGCGCTGCCGGTCGGCGACGGGGATCTGATAGTAGTCGGGGTGGATCTCGCCGAAGGCGAGGAAGCCGTGGCGGTTGCCACCGTACTCGACGAAGGCGGCCTGCAGGCTGGGCTCCACCCGGACGATCTTGGCCAGGTAGATGTTGCCCTTCAGCGGGCGGCGATTCTGGGTCTCGAGGTCGAAGTCCTCAAGACGGTTGCCGTCCAGCACCACCACCCGCGTCTCTTCGGGGTGGGATGCATCGATCAGCATGCGCTTGGTCATGGAAGAGAGGGCTCCGCGCCGCGCGGGGCTCTGTGCAACCGGCGGCGGTGAGGGTTGGGGGGCCGGGAGGGGACCGGCGCGGAGCGAGGGTGACCGTCATCCGCCGCCGTTCCTTTCTCCCGCGGGCTCGGGGCCCGGATGCGCTCATGGGCAACTGAATGCCCGGGTGGGTTCGGGCAGGGGGTGCCCGTTTGCTCTCGGATGCCAGAGCATCCGATGGGTTCGTCCTCGGGCGCCGGGGCACCCGTTGTCGCGGCCCTGCGCGGACCCCTCGGCGCGGCGGTCCCCTCTCCTTTGGCAGGCGAGGGGCGCGCGCGGGCGGTCCGGCGGCTGGCGCGTCGCGGCCCACCAGGCCGCCCAGGGGATAAACCCATGAGGAGCGAGACAGGGCCCTGTCGCGCCGCGTGGCGCGCGCCGGCGAGGGCTGCTATCCGCGCGCCCGGTTCCCCGGGCCGGCTCGCCCGGCCGGAGACCGGCGCTGGCGGCGGCCCTTTGGCCGGGGTGGCGCGGGTCGGGCGTCCATCAGGTGGACCGGCGGCCGTTCTGTGTCGGCCGCGCCCGGAACCCTCCACCGGCGGCGTGCCGCCGGGGCACTGCACCATACGCAGGGGGTGAGCAGGGGGCAAGGCGCTGTGTGTGCCGCGGGACACACCGGCGGGGGAAGCGGCGGAAAGGGCTGGGACTCGCTTCCGCGTGAACGCTTGGAAGGGGGGAGACAGGCTTTGTGGCAAGGATCGGCCGCATTCGCGGTGCTACGATCCGCGGAGGATTCCCGCCGGGGATTCGGGGATGCCGGGTGCCGCCTGGCCTGGGGAGGGGTCTGCGGAAGGGATGAAGTCGTTTGCGACGCGCCGGGGTCTGCTGGCCGCGGCCCTTGCCGCCACTGCCACCGCCGCTGGCGCAGCCCTGGCCGACCCGGCCGATGCCGCCGCGCCCGCCACCCTGCGCGCCGAGGGCGACGGCGCGCGCCTGGTGCTGCCCGGCGGGGCTGCCAGCGGCTACCGCCTGCTCGCCGAGGCGCGCCCGGCCCGGCTGCTTCTCAGTCTGCCCCGGCATGGCTGGCGTGGCCCGCTCGTGCTGCCCGGCGCCGGGCCGGTCCGCGCTGCCCGCTGGGAGCCCCGCGCCCGCCGGCTGGTGATCGATCTCTCCGCGCCCGTCGGCGTGCCCGACGTGGTGCAGGAGGGCGGGGCGCTCGTTCTCTCCCTCCGCCCTGGTCCCAGCGACGCCTTCGTGCGGATGGCCGGCACCGGGCGGCCGATCGTGCAGGGCACCCCGGCGCCGCGCCCCCTGGTGGTGCTGGACCCCGGCCATGGCGGAAAGGATCCCGGCACGATCGGCGCCGCCGGCACCTACGAGAAGCGCATCGTCCTCGCCGCGGCGCAGGAGATGCGACGGCGGCTGGAGGCCGGCGGGCGCTGCCGGGTGATGATGACCCGCACCCGCGACGTCTTCGTGCCGCTCGCCAACCGGGTGGAGTTCGCCCGGCGAAACGGCGCCGTGCTCTTCGTCTCCGTCCACGCCGATTCGGCGCCGGGGGCGCGCGGGGCGAGCGTCTACACCCTCTCCGAAACGGCCTCGGACGCCCTTTCCGCGGGCCTCGCGCGGCGGGAGAACGCGGCGGATGCGGCGGGCGGGCTGAACCTGCCGCAGGTTTCAGCCGATGTGCAGCGCATCCTGCTCAGCCTCGTGCGGCAGGAGACGCGGCAGGGCTCGGTGCGGCTGGCGAACATGGCGGTGGGCGCCCTTCGCCCCCGCGTGCCGCTGCTGCCCAACACGCACCGCCAGGCGGCCTTCGCCGTGCTGAAGGCGCCGGACATCCCCTCGGTGCTGGTGGAGATCGGCTTTCTCTCCAACCGGCAGGACGAGGCGCAGCTCAACCGGGCGGATCACCGCGCGGTGGTGGCCACCGCCCTCGCCTCGGCGGTGGAGGACTATCTCGAGCGCCCCGGCCTCGGCATGGCCTCCTTCGGTTAGGCCCACTTCGTCGAAGACCGGCCGGACCGATTCGCCCCGGCCGCTCGGGCTACGTTTCGGACTGACCGGTCCCGCGCGGAGGTGTTAAACCCCGGCCCCTGAGACCTGTGCTAGAAGCACCGCTTCGCCCCTTCGGGCGCGGCGCGGGCTGCCATGGCCCCGCCCGCGGGGCTCGCGACACGACGGATGACGGATGGGCCGCCCCGGCGGGGCCGCCATGAGGATTGGGATGGCTTCGAGAGATCTCCGCGCCGAACGGCCCCTGGTGGGCGAGCGCCGCCCGCGCGGCGCCGATCCCCTGCGTTCCGGCGGTGGTGGTGACGGCACGGAGCCGCCGGTGCCGCCGGCCGGCCCCGCGCCCCGCCCCGGCAAGCCCCGCCCGCGCCGCGCCATCTGGCTGCGGCGCACCGTGGGCTTCGTTTTCGCGGTGGGCATGATCGGCGTGGTGGTCGGCGGCATCGCCGGCTACGGCCTCTGGCGCAGCGCGACGGCCGACCTGCCGGACCATGCCTGGCTCGCCGATTACCAGCCGCCGCAGATGTCGCGCATCTACGCCGCCGACAGCCGCCTGATGGCCGAGATGGCGATCGAGCGCCGGGTCTTCGTGCCGATCGCCGCCATCCCCAAGCGCGTGCAGCAGGCCTTCGTCTCCGCCGAGGACCAGAACTTCTGGACCCATGGCGGCGTCGACCCACTGGCCGTCGCCCGCGCCGCCTTCACCAATCTTGAGCAGCTCGGCACCGGCCGGCGCAGCATCGGCGCCTCCACTATCACCCAGCAGGTCGCCAAGAACATGCTGGTTGGGGCGGACCGCACCATGATGCGCAAGGTCCGGGAGGCCATCCTTGCCCAGCGGCTCGAGGGGGCCATGAGCAAGGAGCGAATCCTTGAGATCTACCTCAACGAGATCTTCCTCGGCGCTCAGGCCTATGGTGTGGCGGCCGCTGCCCAGAACTATTTCAACAAGGGCCTCGACGAGCTGACGATCGGGGAGATGGCCTTCCTCGGCGCCCTTCCAAAGGCGCCGAACAATTACAATCCCAATCGCCACCCCGAGGCTGCCAAGGCCCGGCGTGACTGGGTGATCGAGCGCATGTTCGACGACCGGGCCATCAGCCGCGCCGAGGCCGATGCCGCCAAGGCCGAGCCGCTGATCGCCCGCGGCCGCGCCCGCCCCGACCTCGTCGCGGTCGGCCAGTACTTCACCGAGGAGGTGCGGCGCGACCTGAACGCCCGCTTCGGGCCGGAGCAGACGACCATGGGCGGCCTCGTGGTCCGCACCTCCATGGACCCCAAGCTGCAGGCCGCGACCGAGAAGGCGCTGCGCGACCACCTGATGGCCTATGACCGCCGTCGCGGCGGCTGGCGCGGGCCGGTGGCCAAGGTCTCCCCCGCCGCTGCCGAGTGGATGCCGGCGCTGGAGGGGGTGGCCCGTGTGCCCGGCATGCTCGCCGAGTGGCGCCTGGCCGTGGTGCTGGAGGTGAACGCCCGCGAGGCCCGCCTCGGCTGGGCCGAGCGCCCCGCGCCCCGCGCCGCCGCCCAGCCGCGCGAGGGCCGGATGGCCTTCGAGGACATGGCCTGGGCCCGTCCCGTGCGCGACGGCCGCCTCGGCGCCGTGCCGCGCCGCATGCTGGACGTCGTCTCCGCTGGCGACGTGGTGATGGTGGAGACGACACCGGCCACCGCGGGCCGCAACGCGCGCGGCGAGCGGCTCGTGCTGCGCCAGATCCCGGAAGTGGAGGGCGCCGTGGTCGCCCTCGACCCCGCCACGGGCCGCGTGCTGGCGATGTCCGGAGGCTTCGACTTCGGCAAGTCCTGGTTCAACCGCGCGACCCAGGCGCTGCGCCAGCCCGGCTCCTCCTTCAAGCCATTCGTCTATGTCACGGCGCTGGAGCAGGGCATCCCGCCCAACCAGCAGCTGCTGGACGCGCCCTTTGAGATGAACACGCCCCAGGGCGTCTGGCGGCCGGGCAACTACGGGGACCGCACCTCCAACGGTTGGGTGACGATGCGGACGGCCATCGAGAAGTCGCTCAACCTCGTGACCATCCGCCTCGCCCAGGAGGTGGGCATCGACAAGGTGGCCGATACCGCCCGCCGCTTCGGCGTTATCCCGAACATGCCTCGCGTGCTGTCGATGTCGCTCGGCGCCGGGGAGACGACGGTGATGCGGATGGCCGCGGGCTACGCCGCCTTCGTCAACGGGGGCCGTGGCGTCGAGCCCTCCCTCATCGACAGCGTGCAGGACCGCTTCGGCCATGTGGTGTGGCGCAACGACGCGCGGCGCTGCCAGGGCTGCGACGCCGATGTTTCGGCCGGGCCGCCCCGGCTGGCGGATGCTCGCCGTCAGGTGGTGGACCCGATCGCGGCCTACCAGATGGTCTCCCTGCTGCAGGGCGTGACGGCGCGGGGCACGGGCATCGCCGCGGCCAAGGGGCTGAACCGCCCCGTGGCCGGCAAGACCGGCACCACCAACGACTACTTCGACAACTGGTTCGTGGGCTTCACGCCGGACATCGTGGTGGCCGTCTGGGTCGGCTTCGACGACCCGCACAGCCTCGGCGAGGGCGAGACGGGCGGCGGCAACGCGGCGCCGATCTTCAACGAGGTGGTCGCGGCGGCCCTGCAGGACAGTCCGCCCGTGCCCTTCCGCGCGCCGCCGGGCGTCGCGCTGGTGCGGGTTTCCACCAGCAACGGCCAGTCGATCCTGGAGCCCTTCAAGCCCGGGACCGAGAACGCGGCCCGTCCGCCCATGGGCGGCAACGTCGCCGCGGGCGGGGATGCCGGCCGCTCCGCCGGCAGCACGGCCTCGGCCGTGGACAGCAGCCTGGGCGGGCTCTACTAGGGCCAGCCCGGGCTCCCCATCTGGGGAAGCACCCGCAATACAAGGAGATCGGATCGGCGCCTCCCGATTCGACCGGACCTGACGACTGGACCTGTTGAACCATGCGCGCCGATGCCGAGGGCCTGAAGGCCCAGATCGCCGATAGCGTGGCGCTCCTGCGCCGCCACCTGAACTGGGACGCCGCCCTGGTGCGGTTGCAGGAGCTGAACGCGCGGGCGGAGGACCCCTCCCTCTGGAACGACGCGGCGGCGGCGCAGAAGATGATGCGCGAGCGCACGCGGCTGTCCGACCAGATCGACGGCGTCCGCCGCATGGAGAGGGACGTCAACGACGCGCTTGAGCTGATCGAGATGGCCGAGGCGGAGGGGGACGCCGCCATGGCCGATGCCGCCGTCG
The DNA here is from genome assembly GCF_016107305.1 of Roseomonas sp. KE2513. Lineage (GTDB taxonomy): Bacteria > Pseudomonadota > Alphaproteobacteria > Acetobacterales > Acetobacteraceae > Roseomonas. The sequence goes on along the minus strand of NZ_RCVR01000009.1, from coordinate 29,121 downwards.
CCGACCTCCACGCCCTAGCGGCGGAGGCCAAGCGCCGCGAGATCGAGAGCCTGTTGTCGGGCGAGGCTGACAGCAACGACGCCTATGTCGAGGTGAATGCCGGCGCCGGAGGCACGGACGCGCAGGACTGGGCGGAGATGATGCTCCGCATGTACACGCGTTGGGCCGAGGCGCACGGCTACAAGGTGTCCATCACCGAGCAGAGCGAGGGCGACGAGGCCGGGATCAAGTCCGCAACCATCCAGGTGAGCGGCCCCAGCGCCTATGGCTGGCTGAAGACCGAGATGGGCGTGCACCGCCTCGTGCGGATCTCGCCCTTCGGCGGCAATGACAAGCGGCAGACAAGCTTCGCCTCCGTCTATGTCTATCCGGTGATCGACGACAAGATCGAGGTAGACATCAACCCGGCGGACCTGCGCACCGATACCTTCCGGGCCTCGGGCGCCGGCGGGCAGCACGTGAACAAGACCGAGTCGGGGGTTCGCTTCACGCATATCCCGACAGGGATCGTGGCGGCCTCGACGCAGGACCGAAGCCAGCACAAGAACCGCGTGATCGCGATGAACATGCTCCGCGCGCGGCTCTACGAGCTGGAGTTGCAGAAGCGCGAGGCGGTCTCCGCCGCGACCGAGGCGGGCAAGACCGATATCGGCTGGGGCCACCAGATCCGGTCCTACGTGCTGCAGCCCTACCAGATGGTGAAGGACCTGCGGACGGGCGTGGAGAAGGGCAACCCGGCGGCCGTGCTCGACGGCGACTTGGACGACTTCATGGCCGCGGCGCTGGCCAGCCGCGTCGGCGCGACGCGCTCCGAGGCCAGCGCCAGCGCGCGGTGACGGACGACCTGTTTCCTGCAGCGGCGCGCCCGCAGGACCGGCACGATCCCGGCGGCAAGGTGCGGCTCAGGATCGGAGGCGAGGTGGTCAGCCGCGCCGAGTTCTCGCCGGACGGCCGCTACCGCACGGTGCTGGAACGGCGCTGGGACGGGCTTCCCTTCGGCAGTCCCGGCGTTTGCGCCTGGATCATGATGAATCCGAGCACGGCGGACGAGACGGTGGACGACCCCACCGTGCGCCGCGCGCGCGACTTCACGCGGCGCTGGGGGTATGGTGCCATGGTCGTGCTGAACGCCTTTGCGCTGCGCGCGACCAAGCCCGCGATGCTGCTCGAATGCGAGGACCCTGTGGGGCCGGGGAACGATGCCGCCATCGCTGAGTGGGCGGCGCGGGCGGACCGGGTGGTGGTGGCCTGGGGCCTGCCGCCGAAGCGACTGCGCGGGCGGGCGCTGCAACTCGCGGCGATCCTGGAAAAGGCGGGCGCGAAGCCGCTGGCGCTGAAGGTGACGGCGGACGGCCAGCCCGGCCATCCGCTCTACATCGCAGGCAGCGCGGAGCCTCGGCCCTGGGTGCCGCCCTCAGCCTGAGCCGCGGTTGGTGAAGCGGGCATTGCCCAGGCCCGTGCCGATGGTCAGCACGCCCCAGTGCTCCACGTCCCGCGTGTTCGGGATCTCGCTCAGCCCCTGGAGCACGGCGTCGTTGTGCATGATGATGACGCTGGGGTGGCCGCCGATCTCCGGGATGGCTTCGGCGATGGCGCTCGGCAGGTGAAAGCGGCTGCTCTCCCAGTTGCCGGGGAGGTTCTGCCCGCCGCGGTCGATGGAGCCGTCCTCGCGGATGATGCCGGGGCAGCCGATGCCGATGAAGGGCGCGAGGGAGCGATGCTTGCTCTCGGCCAGGTCGATCATTCCGCGCAGCATGGCGACGATCCGCTCCACCGCCTGCTCGCGTGTCGGGTCGTCGCCGCGGTGGCGCCAGAGTTCCAGCCCAACCACCTTGGCGGCCGAGAGGTCGCGCGCCTTCCTCAGGTTCAGGTCCACGAGGCCCGCGCGGATGTTCGTGCCGCCAATATCGACGGCCAGCAGGCTGTCATGGCCGGAGAAGATCCAGCTCGGCGCCAGCTGCGCGGCGCCGATCAGCGCGGCCTCGTCCGGCTCGTGGGTGATCGGCACGAGCTCCACGCCCGTCCCCTCCGCCTTCAGCAGGAGGGAGGCGCGGCCGATGGCGAGCTTGCCGATGCGGCTGCCGCTCATGCCACCGCCGACGACGATGCGCTGGGTGTCCTTCCAGCCCTTGTGGCGGAGGAACCGGCGCGTGACGCTGGCCAGCTCCTGAGCGAATTCCTCGATCACCCCGTGGATGAGCGCGGCAGCCTCGGGGCGCTCGTCATTCAGGAGCTTCTCCAGCCGACGGTTGGAGACCTCCTCCGTCTCCGTCTCACCCAGCGGGTCCTCGTCACCGAGCTTGTGCAGGCGTTCGCGCCAGTCGTCGAGGATCGCGCGGAAGGCGCGCTTGCTGGCGCGGTCGCCGATGAAGCCGTCCTTGTCGCGAAGCTCGGCGTTGTAGGCGTCCAGGATCACATGGGGCAGGTGCGACGACGCGTGCCCGCTGGTGGGCGGCGCGATGGCATGGTCCGGCATGCTTCGATGGTTCCCCTCGGTGCAGGGGAGGAACGCTGGCGCCGCAGCCGGGTTCAAACCCTCCCGGATGGGCGAGACCGGGGCCGCCTCACCGCGAGGCTGGCGGCCGCCAGCAGGGCGGCGGCCCCGCCATAGATCGCCAGCGCCGGCAGCACCGGGAAGAGCGGGCCGGCGAGCAGCGGCCCGGTCCCGGCGCCGATGTCCCGCCAGGTGGCCTGCCGGGCAAGCGCCGGCACGCGCGCGCCACCCGGGTTCTCCGCCGCCACGAGCGGGCCGGGCAGGGGCTGCACCACCGCGCGCAGCAGCACGGTGGAAAGGGCGCCGGCCCAGAGCAGCGCGCCGCCCAGTCCCAGCATCAGAAGTCCGGCCGCCGAACTGAGCGAGAGCAGCACCAGCGCCCGACGCGCGCCCAGCCGCCCGGCCAACCAGCCGCCGGCGGGGGAGAGGAGGATCTCCGCCGCGTAGCGGAGCGCAAGCGCGCCGCCGGCCGCGAGCGTTGCCCCGTGCGGCAGCGCGCCCGCGGCGAGGACGGAAAGGCCGATGATGAAGATCCCGTCCATCGCTAGGCCGAAGGTGAAGGACCAGAGGTCGAGGGCGCCGGGCAGGGCGAAGCGCGGCCCGGCGGTGGTGCGCCCTTCCGGCGTGACAGGCAGGCGGGAGGCGAAGAGGATGGCGGGGAGGGAGATCAGGCCGAGGATGAGGAAGACCGCGCGCGCGCCGGCCCATTCCGCCAGCAGCGCGCCGCCAAACAGCCCGATCATCGGCCCGGCAGCCACGATGGAGCGGGACCAGCCGGTGCGCCGCTCCGCGCCATCCGGCAGCGCTGTCGGCAGGGCCTGCACGGCGATGTTCATCGCGGCATAGGCGAGGCCCCAGAGAAGGCGGGCGGCCAGCAGGGGCCAGACGCCGGAGAGTAGCGCGTAGCCGGTGGTGGCCAGGGCGGCGCCACCGGCGGCCAGCATGCAGGCGGCGCGCGGGCCGCGATCGGCGTAGAAGCGCGCGACCCAGCCGTAGCCGGCGATCCGGACGAGGCGGTTGGCCGCGAGCAGCAGCCCGGCCTCCGGCAGGGTCACGCCGAAGGTTGCGGCGTGCAACGGCAGCAGGAGGTAGAGCACCGTGTCGCCCGGCAGGGTGAGGGCGAGGACGAGGGCCGAGTTCCGCGTGTCGCGGTCGGCCTCCGCCGGGGTCACGGGCGGGTCGGCGGGGTGGTGTCGCTTGAACCCAGGGGGCGGGTCATCAGCACGGTGTCGAGCCACATCTCGTGCTTCCAGCCGATGGAAGGGATCACGCCCGCGTGGCGGAAGCCCAGCGCCTCGTGCAGCCGGATGGAGGGAGCGTTGGCGGAATCCCCGATCACCGCAACCATCAGGCGGAAATCCGCGGCCTCGCAGCGGGCGATGAGCGCTTCCAGCAGGGCGCGGCCAGTACCGCCCCTGGTGACACCCGGCGCGACATAGACCGAGTTCTCCACCGTGTGGCGGTAGGCCGGGCGCGGGCGGTAGGCGGAGGCATAGGCGTAGCCGAGCACCGCCCCCGCCTCGCCGGTCGCGACGAGATGTGGATAGCCGCCCGCGAGGATCGCCTCCCGCCGTGCCGCCATCTCCGCCTCCGAGGGCGGAGAGAGCTCGAAGGAGGCGCGGCCGGTCCTCACCCAGTGGGCGTAGATGGCAGCGATGGCGGGGATATCTTCGGGGCGGCTGTCGCGAATGGCGGGCGCGGTCATGCAGCTGTCATGCAGCGCGCCGCCACGTGCCGCAAGCGCGCTAGGTCGCGACTTGGCCCTCCCGCACCGCCTTGCGCAACGGCACCTTCTGCAGCTTGCCGGTGGAGGTCTTGGGCACCTCCTGGAAGAGGATCCGCTTGGGCACCTTGAAGCCGGCCAGGATGCCGCGGGCATGGGCGATGAGCTCTTCCTCGGTCACCAGCGCCTCGGGCTTGAGTTCCACGAAAGCCCAGGGCACCTCGCCCCATTTCTCGTCCGGCGCCGCGACCACGGCGGCGACAGCGACCGCCGGGTGCTTGTAGAGCGCGTCCTCCACCTCGATGGAGGAGATGTTCTCGCCGCCGGAGATGATGATGTCCTTCGCGCGGTCCTTCAGCTGCACGTAGCCGTCCTTGTGCTTCACGCCGAGGTCGCCCGTGCGGAACCAGCCGCCGGCGAAGGCCTTCTCGGTCGCGGCGGGGTCCTTGAGGTAGCCCTTCATCACGGTGTTCCCGCGCATCGCCACCTCGCCCATCGTCACGCCGTCTGCCTGCACGGGGCGGTCGTTGGCGTCGAGCACGTCAAAGGCCTCTAGCGTCACGTAGCGCACGCCCTGGCGCGCCATCAGCGCGGCGCGCTCGGGGCCGGGCAGGGCATCGTGCTCGGGATGCCACTCGTTGACCACGGAGGGGCCGTAGCACTCGGTCAGGCCGTAGATGTGGCGCACGGTGACGCCGGCGGTGTCGGCGGCCGCCAGCACGGCCTCGGGCGGGGAGGCGCCGGCAACCGCAAAGACGAGGCCCGTGCCCGCGACGCGCGCGGGGTCGTTCACCAGCGTCTGCAGCACGATCGGGGCGCCGCACATATGGGTCACGCCATGCGCCGTGATCCCCTCCCACATCGCCGGGCCCCGCACGGCGCGCAGGCAGACATGCGTGCCCGAGACCGCGGCGACGGCCCAAGGGAAACACCAGCCGTTGCAGTGGAACATCGGCAGCGTCCAGAGATAGACGGGCGCCGGGCCGATGCCGCAGGCGAGCAGGTCCCCGATGGCGCCGAGATAGGCGCCGCGGTGGTGATAGACGACGCCCTTCGGCCGCCCCGTGGTGCCGGAGGTGTAGTTGAGCGCGATGGCGTCCCACTCGTCGGCCGGCGGCTGCCAGGCGAAGGCGGGGTCGCCCGAGGCGACGAAGGCGTCGTAGCTCTCGCCGCCCATGCTGTGGGGGAAGCGCGCCTCCGGGTCGTCCACCTCGATGATCAGCGGCTTCGTCGTCGCGATCTCCAGCGCGCGGGAGAGCACCGGCACGAACTCGCGGTCCACGACGACAACCTGCGCCTCTCCGTGGTCGAGGATATAGGCGATGGTGTCGGGATCGAGGCGGATGTTGATCGTGTTCAGCACCGCACCCGTCATCGGCACGCCGTTGTGGCACTCGATCATGGCGGGAATGTTGGGCAGGATCGCCGCCACCGTGTCTCCGCGCCCGATGCCGCGCGCGGCGAGGGCGGAGGCGAGCCTCACGCAACGGTCGCGGTGCTCGCGCCAGGTCATGCGCTGCGCACCGTGAATGACCGCGACGCGGTCGGGGAAGACTGCCGCCGCGCGCTCCACGAAAAGCAGGGGCGTGAGGGCGCGGTGGTTGGCGGGGCCCTGCGGCAGCGCATCATAGGCCGCCTTGGCGGGGAGAGGCGTGGGTTCCATGTCCATCAGCGATGCCTCCATTGCGGGGTCCGGCGCTCGAGAAGGGCGCCGATGCCCTCGGCCGCGTCCTCCGCGAGAAGGTTACTGACCATGGCCGCCGCGGCGACCTCATAGGCTTCCGCGAGGGGCAGGCCGGCCTGGCGGTAGAAGCTTCGCTTGCCCAGCCGCACCGCGAGCGCCGAACGGCCAGCGATGCGCGCGGCAAGCGCCGCCGCCTCCGCCCGCAGCGCGCCTGCCGGCACCACGCGGTTGACGAGGCCGATGCGCCGCGCCTCCTCGGCGCCGATGGCCTCGCCCGTCAGCAGCATCTCCATCGCGGCCTTGCGGGGGACGGCGCGCGAGAGAGCCACCGCGGGGGTGGAGCAGAAGAGGCCGATATCGACGCCCGGCGTGCAGAAGCTCGCCGTTTCCGAGGCGAGGATCATGTCGCAGGCGGCGGCGAGCTGGCAGCCGGCCGCCGTGGCCAGCCCTTCCACCGCGGCGATGACCGGCTGGGGCAGGGCGGGGACGGCCTGCATCACGTCCGCGCAGCGCGCCATCGAATCCGCGAAGAAGGCGCGGCCGCCATCGGGGTCGGCGAAATGCGCCGTGATCTCCTTCAGGTCGTGCCCGGCGCAGAAGACCGGCCCCTCGGCCGCGATGACGACGCAGCGCACGGCCTCGTCCGCCGCGATGTCGCGCAGCGACGCCGCCAGGGCATCGAGCAGCGCGACGGAGAGGCCGTTCCGGGCATGGGGGCGGTTCAGGATGAGGGTGGCCACCCCCGCCGCATCCTCCCGCAGGAGCGTCGGGGCAGGGCCCGCCTCGGCGAGGCTGTCGGGCAAGCTTGTTTCCTCCGGGGCGGGTTGTTCCGCCTCTCGTGCCCATCATGCACCGACAGGGCGCAGGCCATCCAGAGCCACTTGGCCGCCGCAAAGAAGAAGGGCGCCGGGATCCCTCCCGACGCCCTTTTCCGTTCGCCCGCTGCCGATCAGGCGCGGACGTTGGTGCCCGATTCCTCGGCCTCGAAGATGTCGCGGTCCTTGGTCTCCGGGATGAAGATGGCGCCGATCACCACGGTCGCGAGCGCGATGACGATGGGGTACCAGAGCCCGTAATAGGTGTCGCCGGTCTGCGCGACCATGGCCAGCGAGGTCGCCGGCAGCAGCCCGCCGAACCAGCCGTTGCCGATGTGGTAGGGCAGCGACATGGAGGTGTAGCGGATACGCGTGGGGAAGAGCTCCACCAGCGCCGCCGCGATCGGGCCATAAACCATGGTGACGTAGATCACGAGGATCGTCAGCACGCCGATCAGCACCGCCGGCTGCTCGCGGAAGACGTCGAAGGGCCCCGACATCTTCACCACCGTCGGGTTGGACGCCGCCGGGTAGCCCGCGGCCGTGAGCGCGGCCGTGAGCTGCTGCTGGAAGGTCGGGTCCGTCGCGATGATCGGTGCGCCGTCCTTGATGCGGACCGCGGTGCCGGCCGCCCCGCCGTTATTCGGCAGCGCCTCGACACTGTACTTCACCGAGGCGCGGGCGAGCGCCGCCTTGGCGATGTCGCAGGGCTGGGTGAAGCGCGCCGTGCCCACCGGGTTGAACTGGAAGGAGCAGGTCGAGGGATCCGTCAGCACCGTCACTGGGATGGTCTGCTGCGCCTGGTGCAGGGCCGGATTGGCCTCCGCCGTCAGCAGCTTGAACAGCGGGAAGTAGGTCAGCGCCGCGAGGAGGCAGCCGCCGAGGATGATCGGCTTGCGGCCGATCTTGTCCGAGAGCCAGCCGAAGAAGACGAAGAAGCCCGAGCCCAGCAGCAGCGACCAGGCAATGAGCAGGTTCGTCGTCGGGCCGTCCACCTTGGCGATCGAGCCGAGGAAGAACAGCGCGTAGAACTGCCCGGTGTACCAGACCACCGCCTGGCCCATGGTGAGGCCGAGCAGCGCGAGGAGCGCCCACTTGGCGTTCTTCCACTGGCCGAAGGCCTCAGAGAGCGGCGCCTTGGAGTGTGTGCCCTCCTCCTTCATCTTCTGGAAGGCCGGGCTCTCGTTCAGCGTGGAGCGGATCCAGACGGAGATGCCGAGCAGAACGACGGAAAGAAGGAAGGGAATGCGCCAGCCCCAGGCCGCGAAATCCGCCTCGCCCGTCCAGGTGCGGACGCCGAGGATCACGAGGAGCGACAGGAAGAGACCGGCCGTCGCGGTGATCTGGATGAAGGAGGTGTAGAAGCCGCGGCGCCCGTTAGGCGCGTGCTCGGCCACATAGGTGGCAGCACCGCCGTACTCGCCGCCGAGCGCCAGGCCCTGGAGGCAGCGCAGCACGATGAGCAGGATGGGCGCGAGAATCCCGATGGTGTCCGATCCCGGCAGCAGGCCGACGATGAAGGTCGAGGCACCCATGATCAGGATGGTGACGAGGAAGGTGTATTTGCGCCCGACGAGGTCGCCGATGCGTCCGAAGACGATCGCGCCGAAGGGGCGGACGAGGAAGCCGGCCGCGAAGGTCAGCAGCGCGAAGATGTTGCGCGTGCCCTCGGGGTACTGGCTGAAGAAATGCGTGCCGATAAGGCCCGCGAGGCTTCCATAGAGATAGAAGTCGTACCATTCGAAGACGGTTCCGAGCGAGGAGCCGAGGATGACTTTCCGCTCCTCCCGGCTCATCGGCCGGTGGCGGTCAGCCGCCGCCGCGGTTGAATAGGCTGTGCTCATCTGTCTCGGACCCTGCTTCCCCCCCGGGCTGCGACATCTCCCGGAACTTTGCTTCCCTCCCCGCACCGAGGCCGGATGACCGGTCCTGGATCGATGGGCCCGGGCTGGCGGCCCGGGACGCGCGAAGGAGCGGGCCGTCGCGCCGACCCGCATCCGGCACGCTAGCGCGCCGAATCACGGACCCGCTAGCGGCGAAGCTGGAGAAACGGCAATCATCTACAAGACTGTGATCAAAATGCTGCATCGCACATTAAAGGATGCAGACGGAAACCGTTCCGAACTGTGAGGAGCGCCTTTCCCGTCCGGCGGAACCAGTCTCTGAGCCTGCGCGACGCTACTTGTCGACAAAGGCCTTCTCGATCACGAAGTGGCCGGGCTCGTGCTGGCTGCCCTCTTTCATGCCCATTGCCTCCAGCCGGGCGCGGGCATCCACCAGCATCTCCGGCGAGCCGCAGAGCATCACCCGGTCGTTCTCGGGGGACATTTGGGGAAGGCCCAGATCCGTGTAGATGCGGCCGCTGTCCATCAGCTCCGTGATGCGGCCGCGCGTCGGGAAGTCCTCGCGCGTGACGCTGGGGTAGTAGACAAGCTTCTCCTGGACCATCTCGCCGAGGAACTCGTTCGCGGGCAGCTCCTTCGCGATGTACTCGCGATAGGCCAGCTCCTCCACCTGTCGCACCGTGTGGGTCACGATGATCTTCTCGAAGCGGTCGTAGCACTCGGGCTCCCGAATAAGACCCATGAAGGGTGCGAGGCCGGTGCCGGTGGAGAGAAACCAGAGGTTCTTGCCCGGCAGCAGGTTGCCCAGGATGAGGGTGCCCACGGGCTTGCGGCCGATCAGCACCTCGTCGCCCTTGACGATGTTCTGCAGGCGGGAGGTCAGCGGCCCGTCCTGCACCTTGATCGAGAGGAACTCGAGCGTCTCCTCCCAGGGCGGGGATGCCATGGAATAGGCCCGCACCAGGGGCTTGCCGTTCACCATCAGCCCGATCATCGCGAACTGCCCGGCCTCGAAGCGGAAGCCCGGGTCGCGGGTGCAGCGAAAGGAGAAGAGCCGGTCGGTCCAGTGGCGGACCTCCAACACCGTCTCGGTCAGAAAGGCCGTCATGGCGGGGCGGGTGGGATCGGCAGTCGGCATGGCGGGACCGTATGGGGTGGAGGCGACGGTTGTGCAATGCGGCAGCCCTCCCTTGAGGTGCGGTTTGCCGCCCGGCACCATTGCCGGATGCCCACACCGCCCCTTGGCCCCGAGGTCGATCCCACCCCGCGCCCGCTGCCCGCCCGCATTCCCCATCGGGGCGCGAGCGTAGTGCTCGAGCCGCTTCGCACCGAGCACGCGCAGGAGCTCTGGGCCGCCGCGCAATCCCCGGGGGCCGAGGATGGCTGGGCCTATCTCGGCTATGGCCCCTTCGCGGACGAGGGCGCCATGCGCCGCCACGTCGCCGCCTTCGCCGCCCAGCACGATCCCATGGCCTGGGCGGTCCGCCCGGCGCTGACCGGCACCGTCGATGGCTGGTTGACCCTGATGGAGATCTCCCCCGCCGATTCGGCGATTGAGATCGGCCATATCTGGTTCTCCCCCCGGATGCAGCGCACGCGGGCGGCGACGGAGGCGATGTTCCTTCTCATACGCCACGCCATGGACGACCTCGGCTACCGCCGGCTCGTCTGGAAGTGCCACGCGCTCAATGCCCCCTCTCGCGCGGCGGCGGCCCGGCTCGGTTTCCGCTATGAGGGCACGCTGCGGGCGATCAAGGTGATCAAGGGGCGGCTGCGGGACACGGCGCAGTTTTCCATCCTGGCTGACGAGTGGCCGGCCCGGCGCGAGGCCATCGCGGCCTGGCTGGCAGACGGGAACTGGGACGAGGCGGGGCGGCCCCGAGCCCCTCTTGCGCGCGCATCCCACCCGCCGCTCCCCTGGATCGCCGCGGCGGGCTGAGCCGGTCCGCCCGAACAGGATCGAGAGCGGCGCCGGCGGGATCGCGTGGAGAGGCCGGGCTTGCCGCGCGGCCGCCCCGCACGATCTGCCGCCCATGCCCGATACCCTGCCCAGCCCCGCCCGCATCCTCGGCCCCGCGGGGCTGATCCCCTTCGCCGGCCTCGTTCTGCTCGCCGCCCTCTGGCCGCAGGGACGGCCGGTTCTTCTGGTCGCGCTGCTGGCCTATGGCGCGACCATCGCTGCCTTCCTCGGCGCCGTTCACTGGGGCCTCGCCCTTCGCCCGGCGCCGGGTGAGGAGGGCGCGGCCTGGGGGCGGCTGGGGCTCGGGGTCGTCCCGGCCCTGCTCGCCTGGGTCGCTCTGCTCGCCCCCTTGCCCGCGGGGCTGGCCGGGCTGGCCGCCCTCCTCCTGGCCACCGCGGCCGTGGAAAGCCTGGCCGCCCGGCGCGGGCTCGTGCCCGCCGCCTATCTTCGGTTGCGGTGGGTGCTCAGCCTCGGGGCGGGTGCCTGCCTCCTGGTGGGCGCGGCGCTCGCCTGAGCGTTCCGAATCGGGGGAGAGGCCGCCAGCCCGCGCATTCACCGTTCAGTGGATCTGCATTCCGCAGGATGGCCCGTCAGCCATCGCCTGCGGCAGTCGGAGCGCATCGAGGAGCGGGTTTCCGCCTTCGGGAACCGGCCGCCCCTGATTCTCCGGGAGCGGAGAGGACGCCGATTTGCGATGGGGTGATTCCCGCCGTGCCCGATCTGCTCTAGGCAAGCCGCATGCCCATCCGCGACGCCACGCCCGACGACGCCGCTGCCATCGCGGCGATCTACGCCCACCACGTCCTGCACGGCACCGGCACCTTCGAGGAGACGCCGCCCGCCGCCGAGGAGGTGGCGGCCCGAATGGCCCGTATCCAGGCGGCCGGCCACGCCTGGCTGGTGGCGGAGGAGGACGGCGCCATTCTCGGCTACGCCTACTACGCCAATTTCCACGCGCGATCCGCCTACCGGCACACGGTGGAGAACTCAATCTACGTGCGGGACAACGTGCGGGGGCAGGGTGTCGGCAAGGGGCTGGTGGCCGAACTCCTGGTCCGGGCGGAAGCGGCGGGGTTCCGCCAGATGATCGCGGTGATCGGCGATTCGGAGAATGTCGGCTCCATCGGGCTTCACCTCTCGCTCGGCTTCAAACAAGCCGGGCTGCTGCGCGCGGTCGGACTGAAGTTCGGGCGCTGGGTGGACGTGGTCTATATGCAGAAAGCCCTGGGCGAAGCGGACCGAACCGTTCCGGGCTGAAGCCGGGGGTAGTCAGGGCTTCATCCTGATCTGGCTTTGCCGGTGACTCCAGGGAGAGGAAGAAAGAATTCTTTCTCTCCCCAAACCCCTCTCCATCATCTTCTTCTCCGAGTTGGAAATACTGAGTGGCCGGTGCGCCTCGGGTTGTGGACCCGAGGCGATTGCACGCGTAGGAGGGGCGCAGAGAGAACACCTGCCCCGATCATTGCATCCGCGCCAGCCGAATGGGGACCAAAGGGCCTCAGGCCTTTGGCGGGAGAGGTCTGGAGAGGGCAGGGCCCTCTCCAGGGCGCTACACCTCCGCGCGATACCGGCTAGCGGTCACCGCATCCTCGCGCAGGGCGGCGGCCAGGGCGGAGCGCGCGTCCTCCCCAGGAACCAGCGCCACCACGCGGTCGAACCACCGCGCCTGTCCTTTCACCCGTGCCAGGAAGAGGCGGTCGAGGGCCTGGGAAAGTGGCGAGCGCCCGCCGCAGCAGGTGCAGGCCTGGGGGTGGGACGAGAGGTAGAGGTCGAAGCTGGCCATGGCGACGGCGCCCTCCGGCAGCACCGGAGGCGGGGCCTCGGCGAGGATGGCGGCCCCAGGACGCGCGGCCAGGGAGGCCCGCATCGCCGGTTCATCCGGTACGGGAAGGACGGGGATGCGGCCATCGGCGAAGACGGGCATGGGTGCTGGGCTCCTTCCGAATAGACATAAAGATATTGTTATGTCATGATCAAGCCCATGGACGACATCCTGGCCCAGCTTCGCGCGGCCGCCGAGCCCACACGCCTTCGCCTCCTCGCGCTCTGCGCGCGGGGTGCGCTCTGCGTGACCGACCTATGCGCCGCCCTCGGCCAGTCCCAGCCGCGGCTGTCCCGGCACCTCAAGCTGCTGGTCGAGGCCGGGTTGCTGGAGCGCATGCCGGAGGGGCCGAATGTCTACTTCTCCCTCTCCGCCCGCGCCGGGCTCGCCCATGCCATCCTTGCTCGCCTGCCGGAGGACGATCCTCTTTTGGCCGCCGACCGGCGCGTGGCCGCGCGCCTCGGGGCCGAGCGCGCCCGTGCGGCCTCGGAGGCCTTCCGCAGCGCTGGCGCGGACTGGGACGAGATGCGCGCACTCGGTCTGCCGGCGGCCGCCATTGAGGCGGCGCTGCTAGGCGCGCTTCCCCCACGCATCGGTCGGCTGCTCGATATCGGCGCGGGCACCGGGCAGTTGCTGGAGCTCGTGGCCGATCGCTGCGGCACGGCGCTGGGGGTGGATGCCAGCCGCGACATGCTGGCGCTTGCCCGCGGCCGCCTGGCTGAGCGTGGTCTCGCCTTCCGCTGCGCCGTCCGGCAGGCTGACATGTACCGGCTGCCCTTTCCGGATGCCTCCTTCGACGCCGTGACCTTGCAGATGGTCCTTCACTATGCCGAGGACCCCGCCGCCGCCCTGGCCGAGGCCGCCAGGGTGCTCTCGCCCGAGGGGGTGCTGCTGGTGCTGGACCTTGCGCCCCACGCGCGGGCCGAGCTGATCGAGCGACAGGCCCATCGCTGGCCCGGTTTTGACGACGCGCAGATCGCCGGCTGGCTCGGTGCCGCCGCCTGCGCGGTTTCCTCGCCGGTCGAGATCGCCGGCTCCCTGAACGTCCGCCTGTGGTCGGCGCATCGCGCGACCGCTGCGCAGCCCGCCTGAGAGAGTACCCCATGTCCCGACCGCATCTTCTCGACGCGCTGCGCGACCGCGTTCTTCTCTGCGACGGCGCGATGGGCAGCCGCGTGCAGGCGCTCACCCTCGATATCGAGAAAGATTACTGGGGGCAGGAGAACTGCACGGAGGTGCTGAACCTCTCCCGCCCTGACCTCGTGCGCGACATCCACCGCGGCTATTTCGAGGCCGGCGCGGATATGGTGCTGACCAACACCTTCGGCGGCAGCCCCGTGACGCTCGGCGAGTTCGACCTGACGGCGCGCGCGCACGAGATCAACAAGCGCGCAGTGGAACTGGCGCGCGAGGCCGCCGAGGGCTTCTCGGATGACCGCCCGCGCTGGGTGATCGGCGATATCGGCCCGGGCACGCGCCTGCCGAGCCTCGGGCATATCACCTATGACGCGCTGGAGGCGGCGCTGACGGAGCAGTGCCGCGGGCTGATCGCCGGCGGCTGTGACGCCATCCTGACCGAGACGAACCAGGACACGCTCTTCATCAAGGCCGCCGTGAATGCCGCCAAGGCCGCCATCGCGGAGGCAGGGGTCGATATCCCGATCTTCGTGCAGGTGACCGTCGAGACGACCGGCACGCTGCTGGTCGGGCCCGACATCGCGGCGGCGGCCACAGTGGTGGATTCGCTGGGCGTGCCGCTGATCGGCCTCAACTGCGCGACGGGGCCGCAGGAGATGGCGGAGCATGTCCGCTGGCTCTCGCAGAACTGGCGCGGGCTGCTGTCGGTGCAGCCCAATGCGGGGCTGCCGGAGCTGGTGGACGGGCATACCCACTACCCGCTGGGCGCCGCGGAGATGGCGAGCTGGATGGAGCGCTTCGTCACCGAGGACGGGCTGAACCTCATCGGCGGCTGCTGCGGCACCTCCATCCCGCATATCCAGGCGCTGGACTCCATGATGCGCCGGCTCGGTGGGGCCACGGCGCGCCCTGCGCCGGTCCTGCGCAAGCCGGTCTGGATCCCCTCCGTTGCCAGCCTCTACGGCGCCGTCGCGCTGCGGCAGGAGAACGCCTATTTCTCCATCGGCGAGCGCTGCAACGCCAACGGCTCCAAGGCCTGGCGCGAGCGGCAGGCGGCGCACGACTGGGACGGCTGCGTCGCCATGGGCCGGGAGCAGGTGGGCGAGGGGTCCAACTCGCTCGATATCTGCACCGCCTTCGTCGGCCGCGACGAGATGGCCGAGATGAACGAGGTCATCACGCGCTTCACGAGCAGCGTAAACGCGCCGCTGGTGATCGATTCCACCGAGACGCCGGTGATCGAGGCGGCGCTGAAGCTGCACGGCGGCAAGCCCATCATCAACTCGATCAACTTCGAGGACGGCGAGGGGCATGCGCAGGACCGCCTGGTGCTGGCCCGCAAGTTCGGCGCCGCCGTGATCGCGCTGACCATCGACGAAGTGGGCATGGCCAAGACGGCCGAGGACAAGCTCCGGATCGCCGAGAGGTTGGTGGACTTCGCCTGCAACAGGTACGGGCTGCCGCAGTCCGACCTGATGATCGACCCGCTGACCTTCACCATCGCCACGGGCAACGAGGACGACCGCAAGCTCGGTCTCTGGACGCTGGAGGGGATCAGGATGATCCGGGAGCGCTTCCCGGAGATCCAGATCATCCTCGGGCTCTCGAACATCTCCTTCGGCCTCAATCCGGCTGCGCGTCACGTGCTGAACAGCGTCTTCCTCGACCATGCCGTGCGCGCGGGGATGACGGGGGCGATCGTCCACGTCTCCAAGATCAAGCCGCTGCACCTTATTCCCGAGGAGGAGGTAAGGGTGGCCGAGGACCTGATCTTCGACCGTCGCGCGGAGGGTTACGACCCGCTGCAGAAGCTGTTGGAGATCTTCTCGGGCCGGAAGGCCGCTGATTCGGCCAAGCGCGCGAAGGCGGAGACAGTCGAGGGGCGCCTGAAGGATCGGATCGTGGACGGCGACCGCAAGGGGCTGGACGACGAGCTGGCGGACGCGCTCGGCCGCGGCATCGAGCCGTTGACGATCATCAACGACATCCTGCTGGACGGGATGAAGGTGGTGGGCGAGCTGTTCGGCGCGGGCAAGATGCAGCTTCCCTTCGTGCTGCAATCCGCGGAGACAATGAAGGCCGCCGTCGCCTATCTCGAGCCGCACATGCCCAAGGTGGAGGGCCAGGAGAAGGGCACCATCGTGCTCGGCACGGTGAAGGGCGACGTGCACGACATCGGCAAGAACCTCGTTGACATCATCCTGACGAATAACGGCTACAAGGTCGTTAACCTCGGCATCAAGGTGCCCTTACAGGACATCGTCACCGCCGCGCGCGAGCACAAGGCGCACGCCATCGGCATGTCCGGCCTGCTGGTGAAGTCGACCGTCGTGATGCGCGAGAACCTGGAGGAGATGTCGCGCCAGGGCGTCGATATCCCCGTCATGCTCGGCGGCGCGGCGCTGACGCGGAACTACGTGGAGGAGGACTGCGTGAAGGCCTATGCCTGCGGGCGCGTGGCCTATGCGCGGGACGCCTTCGACGGCCTGCACCTGATGGACCGCGTCATGGGCAACGGCTTCGACGACTACCTGGCCGCGCTGCAGGCGAAGCGCGTCGGCAAGGGGCGGAACGAGCGGCGCACGCTCGGCGTGGCCGATGCGCGCGGCTTCGCCCCCGTCGAGATCGGCTACGCGCAGACCCGCCGTCGGCGAGAGACCGCGGGCGAGCCCGTGCCGGTGCCGCCCTTCTGGGGCGCGAAGGTGATCGAGGCACCGCCCAAGGCGATCGTTCCCTTCATCAACGAGCGCAGCCTCTACCAATTCCAGTGGGGCTTCCGGAAGCAGGGCCGCTCGCTCGAGGATTTCATCGGCTGGGCGAAGCAGGAGCTGCGGCCGGTGCTGCGGCGCATGCTGGCGGTCGCGGAGGAGGGTGATATCCTCAAGCCGCAGGCGATCTACGGCTACTGGAAATGCGCGGGGCAGGGGAATGACCTTGTCCTCTTCGAGGAGGACGGCGTGACGGAGGCCGCGCGCTTCACCCTGCCGCGCCAGCCGAAGGCCGATGGCGAGTGCATCGCCGATTTCGTGCGCGACATCGATGACGGGCCAGAGGGGCGCGACGTGATCGGGCTTCAGGTCGTCACTGTCGGCCAGAAGGCGAGCGACATGGCGCGCGAGTGGTTCGAGGACAACCGCTACCAGGACTACCTCTACCTGCACGGCCTCTCGGTCGAGATGGCCGAGGGGATGGCGGAGTACGTCCACAAGCGCATCCGCGCGGAGTGGGGCTTCGCCGGGGAGGATGCCCGGGACATGGAGAAGATGCTCGCCCAGGGTTATCGGGGCGGGCGCTACTCCTTCGGCTATCCGGCCTGCCCGAAGCTGGAGGACCAGGAGAGCCTGCTCCGGTTGCTCAAGGCGGAACGGGTGGGGGTCACGATTTCCGACGAATGGCAATTGCATCCGGAGCAATCCACCTCCGCGATCGTGCTGCACCACCCGCGGGCGAAGTACTTCTCGGTCTAGGGTCGGGCGGGCTATGTCCGCCCCGATGAGCCCCACCGAACGCACCGCCTGGACCAGCCTGGGCGTCGGCCTCTCCGTGCTCGCCCTCAAGGGGGCGGCGTGGTGGCTGACGGGCAGCACGGCGCTCTTCGCGGACATGCTGGAAACGGTGGTGAACGTCGCCGCCGCCTCGGCGGCGCTGGCGGCCGTGCGCTACTCCGCCATGCCGGCGGACGAGAACCACCCCTATGGCCACGCCAAGGTCGAGTACTTCTCCGCGGTGCTGGAGGGGGCACTGATCCTGGTGGCCGCCTCCATGATCCTGCAGGAGGTCTACCAAGCCTGGTTCAGGCCGCGCGCCCCGGACCAGCCGCTGGTGGGCCTCGCGCTCTCGGCAGTCGCGACGGTGATCAACGGGTCCTGGGCCACCGTCCTGCGGCGAAGGGGCAAGCGCCTCGGCTCCCCGGCCCTGGTCGCGGATTCCCACTACCTGATGTCGGACGTGGTCACCTCGGCCGGGGTGATCGCCGGTGTCGGGCTGGTGGCGGCCACCGGGCTGCTCTGGCTAGACCCGGTGCTGGCCGGTGCGACGGCGGTGATGATCCTTTTTTCCGGCGCCCGGCTGCTGCGCGAGAGCGTGGGCGGGCTGATGGACGAGGCGGTGCGGACCGGGGAACTCGCGAATATACGCAACCTGGTTTCCACCCAGGCCGAGGGGGCGATCGAGGCCCACGACCTGCGCACCCGGCGCGCCGGGCGCATCACCTTCGTCGAGTTCCACCTCGTCGTCCCTGGCGCGATGACGGTGGCCGAGGCCCATGTGATCACCGACCGGATCGAGGCCGCGCTGAAGGAGTCGCTCGGCAGCGCCGTCATCACCATCCATGTTGAGCCGGAGGGCAAGGCGAAGCACAGCGGCGTCGTTGTCCTGTGAGGCGCCCCTGAGAACCGGCTCTTGAGCGCCGCCGCCTGGACCCTCTGCGCCGCCCCGGCCTGGCGCTCGCGCCGCCGGCGGGAGAGGGCGCGGGCCTGGCCCTGGTGGCTCGCGGCCGCCCTGCACGCCGCTGCCCTTGCCGCGCTCCTTCATCTTGGGCCGGAGACGCTGGCCGAACCGCGGATCGTGGAGGGCACGCCTCTCGTCTGGGAGGGACCGGTGGGCGCCGCCGAGGGCGCGCCGGACCTGTCGCCCGACCCTCTCCGCGCAGCGCCCGAGGCCGCTTCGCCCGCCATGCCCGCCGAAGCGGTCGCGCCTCCCGTGTCGGCCGAGCCGCCGCCCCCGGAGGCGGCTGCAACGCCTTCGCCGGAGCCGGCACCGCGGGATCCCGTGCCCGAGGCGCCCGCGCTGGACGCGGCGCCGCCGGCCCCGGCCCCGGCCGCCCCGCTGCCTCTGCCGCTTCCCCCGGCGCCGCCCGCGCCACCGGCCCCGCCGCGCGCGGCTCCCGCCGCCCCCGCGGCCGCTGCACCTGCTCCTGCCGCCCGCGCGGGGGAGGTGGCGTTGGCTGCCGGCGCCATCCGCCTTGGCGCGGGCACGGCCGGATCCCCAGGTGAAAGCCGGGAGGTCGGCGCGCCGCAGCCCGGCTGCCAGGACCTGATCGGCTACCCGGCCTCCGAGCGCGCCCGCGGGATCACCGGCCGGGTGAAGCTCCGCCTTCGAGTCTCGGATGACGGGCGCGTGGTGGAAGCCCGCGTGATCGAGCCGAGCGGGTCCTTCGCCCTCGACGAAGCGGCCCGCGCGGGCATCCGCCGCTGCCGTTTCCTCCCCTCTCTGCGGGATGGGATGCCGGTCTGGGGCAGCCGGGACTACCCCGTGGTGTTCCGTCTGGAATAAACCGGGGCTGCGCGCCCCGAGAAGGAGACGGCATGGTCAAGCTCGACGTCATCACCACCCGCGGCGGCGATACTGGCGAGACATCGCTGGGCAATGGTGAGCGGGTTTCCAAGGATGCGCCGCGCATCGAGGCATTGGGAGCGGTGGATGAGGCGAATACCGCCATCGGCATGCTCCGCCTGCACACGGCGCAGGAGGAGGACGCGATGCTCGGGCGCATTCAGAACGACCTCTTCGACCTCGGCGCCGATCTGAGCGTGCCGGGGACGGAGGGCGGGCTGCGCGTGACCGAGGCCCAGTGCCTGCGCCTGGAACAGGAGCTGCAGGTGATGAACGAGGGCCTGCCGCCGCTCCGCTCCTTCATCCTGCCGGGCGGCACGCCGGCCGCCGCCCACGCGCATCTCGCCCGCGCGCTGGCCCGCCGGGCCGAGCGTGCGGTGGTGGCCCTGGCCGCGGCCGAGCCCGTTAATGGCGATGCCGTGCGCTACCTGAACCGGCTGTCGGACCACCTTTTCGTCCTCGCCCGCAGCCTGAACACGGGGCAGGACGTGCTCTGGGAACCCGGCGCCACGCGATAGGCCGCGCCGCATGGGGGGCAGGCTGCGCCTCGTGCTGGGCGACCAGCTCTCGGAGAGCCTCGCCGGCTTGCGCGACCTGGATCCCGCCGCGGACACGGTGCTGATGGCGGAGGTGGCGGCGGAATGCACCTATGTCCGCCACCACAAGCAGAAGATCGCCCTCGTCCTCTCGGCGATGCGGCATTTCGCGGCCGCGCTCGCGGCGCTCGGCACGCGGGTCCGTTACATCCGGCTGGACGACCCCGACAACACCGGCAGCCTGGAGGGCGAGGTGCTGCGCGCCGTGCGGGATCTTCGCCCCGAGCGGGTCGTCCTCACCCATCCCGGCGAGTGGCGGCTGCTGGAGGCGATGCGCGGCTGGGAGGAGGCCGCCGGGATTCCTGTGGACATCCTTGAGGACGACCGCTTCCTCTGCTCGCTCCACGAGTTCCGCCGCTGGTCCGCCGGGCAGCGCCAGCCGCGCATGGAGTTCTTCTACCGCGCCATGCGCGCGAGCCACGGCGTGCTGATGGAAGGGGATGGCCAGCCGGTCGGAGGGGCCTGGAACTTTGACCGGGAAAACCGCGCACCGCTGCGCCGCCTGCCGCCCGTGCCCACCCGCCCCGTGGTGCCGCCGGACAGCATCACCCAGGAGGTGATGGCGCTGGTGGAGCGCCGCTTCCACGACCATTTCGGCGGGCTGGACGGCTTCGGCTGGCCCGTGACCCGCGCCCAGGCCGTGCGCGCGCTGGAGGATTTCGTCGCCCGCCGCTTCCCCGGCTTCGGGCTGCACCAAGACCAGATGGCCTCCGGCGAGCCCTTCCTGTTCCACGCCCTCGTCTCGACCAGCCTCAACCTCGGCCTGCTCCTGCCCTGGGAGGTCATTGCCGCCGCCGAAGGAGCCTATCGCGCCGGCCATATTCCCCTGGCCGCCGCCGAGGGGTTCATCCGCCAGGTGCTCGGCTGGCGGGAATACGTGCGCGGCGTCTACTGGAGCCGGATGCCCGGCTACCGCGCCCTCAACGCGCTCGCCGCCGACCGCCCGCTGCCCGGCTTTTTCTGGACGGGCGAGACGCGCATGAACTGCCTGCGCCAGGTGGTGCGCCAGACGCGTGACCACGCCTATGCCCATCACATCCAGCGGTTGATGGTGACCGGCAATTTCGCGCTTCTCGCGGGCCTCGAACCCGCGGCGGTAAACGAGTGGTACCTCATCGTCTTCGCCGACGCCTATGAATGGGTGCAGCTGCCGAACGTGCACGGCATGGCGCTGCACGCGGATGGCGGGCTGATGGGCTCGAAGCCCTATGCTGCCAGCGGCGCGTATATCAACCGCATGAGCGACTACTGCCGCGGCTGCGCCTACGACGTGCGCGAGGCGGCGGGGGAGGGGGCCTGCCCCTTCAACAGCCTCTACTGGAACTTCCTTGCGCGCCACCGCGACCGCCTTGCGGCCAATCCGCGCATGGGCCCGGCCCTGCGCGCGCTGGACACGATGGCGCCCGACCGTCTGGGCTCCATCCGCGCGCGGGCGGCGGAGGTGCTTGCCGGGATGGAGGGCGTCTAGCGTTCCGCCCGGCCCTCAGCGAGAGGCGAGGCCGGCGAAGGGGCCCGCGGCGTGCACGACGCGGCCGCCGAGCATCGTCAACTCCGAGACGATATCGCCGATCTGCTGAACGGGAATGGTCGCGTAATCCGCGCTCAGCACGGCGAGGTCGGCGTATTTGCCTGGCTCCAGCGAGCCGCGGCGGTCCTCGGCACGGGCCAGCCAGACGGAATTGATCGTGTACATGCGCAGCGCCTGCTCGCGCGTGATGCGCTCCGCCTCGCCGAGGACGGTGCGGCCGTCCATGGTGCGGCCGTCGAGATACCAGCGCAGCGCGACGAAGGGGTTGTAGGAGGAAACGCGGTGCGCGTCCGTGCCGCCGGCCACGTGAAGCCCCATCTCCAGTGCCGTGCGGATCGGCGGCGCATGCGCCGAGACCTCAGGGCCGCGCGCCGCGGCGAAGCGGTTGCCGGAGAAGAAGAGCGAGTCCTGCACGCTCCAGGCGATGCCGAGGTTCTTCATCCGGCGGAGGGTCGCCGGCGAGGCGTCGTGCAGGTGGTTGATCCACCAGCGCAGATCGGCGATCGGCGTCTCCCGGTTCACCGCCTCCATCAGGTCGAGCAGCCAGCCGGCGCTGCGGTTGGGGTTCCAGTGGATCTGCAGCCCCATCCGCTCCCGCGCGGCCCAGCGCAGAACGGATTGAAGATGCGCCATGGCATCCTCGGTCGGGTCGTTGTCCGTCCAGGTCTGCCAGGTGACGATCTCGCCGATGCCGCCGAAGCGGAGCATGTCGTCCCCGAAGCCGGAGGGGAGGAGCTGCGTCAGGTTGCGGTAGTCGTCCAGTTCCTTGCCTGGCGGCTGCTGGGAGGAGAGGTGATAGCTCACCCGCATCGTCAGCGCGCCCTCCTGCCAGAGGCGCATGACTGGGCGATAGCTCGAGGGCGGGACGCTGACGCCGGCAGGGTCGATCAGCCCCGTCACGCCCAGCCGGTTCATCTCCGCGAAGAAGCGCCGCGTGCCCTCGATCTCCTGATCAAGGCTCGGGCGCGGCAGCTTGTTGAACAGCGCGCCCAGCAGCAGCGCGTCGCCCGCGATCTCCCCGTTCGGGCGCCCATCGGCGCCGAGCAGCAGGCGGCCGGGGCGCGGCAGGTCCGCCTCCTTTGCGATGCCCAGCCGCTCCATCGCGAGCGGAGAGAGGAGCAGCCACTCGTAAAGCTGCTGGATATAGACGGGATGGTCCGGCACGGCCGCGACGATCTCCGCCTGGGTCGGCTTGCGGCCTTCCTTGAACTGAATGTCCATCCAGCCGCCGGCGACGATGATCCAGGCCTCGGGCGGCGCGTGCTCCGCCGCCTCGCGCAGCCGCGCCAGCGCTTCTTCCAGGCTCGGCACGCCCGTCCAGTTCACCTCGACGGCGAAGGTCTGGGCGGCGCGGATCGCGTGGATGTGGCTGTCGTTCAGCCCGGGAATGACAGTGCGCCCGCCAAGGTCGACGACGCGCGTGGCATCGCCCGCCAGCGCCCGCATGGCCTCCGAGCTTCCGGTGGCGAGCACGCGGCCGCCGCGGATCGCGAGCGCTTCCCGCGTGGAGAAGTCGCGGTCTACCGTCAGGACCTTTCCGTTGAACAGCACCGCGTCGGCTGGCTGGGCCGCGGCGTTTCCAATGGTAAGGAGTGCGGCGAGGGCCGCGGCGATACATCCGCGCGCGAGCGTCGGCATGGACCAGTCTCCCCGTTCCTGCCCTAGATTTCCGTTCCTGGGCGGTTTCGAGAAGGCTTGCACGGCTGCCGAGGGCCTGTCGAGCGCTCCCGGCCGTCGCACTCAGAGCCGCAGGCCGGTCCGCCGCACGGCCTCGCCCCAGAGGCGGGATTCGGCGGCGATGAAGGCTGCCGCCTCCTCCGGCGAATTGCCGACCGGCTTCACCGCCTGCTCGATGAAGCGCTTCTGCACCTCCGGCTGCTGGATGACCGAGACGGCGTCCCGGTTCACCGCCTGGATCACCGCGTCCGGCGTGCCGCGCGGCGCCATGATGGCGTACCAGGCGATGGCGGAGAAACCGGGCAGGGCGAGTTCCGACACGGTCGGTACGTCCGGCAGCTGCTGTGCGCGCTCGGCCTGGCAGATCGCGAGGATGCGCGTGGCGCCGGACTGGTGGAAGGAGAGGGAGGAGGAGAGATTGTCGAAGAACAGGTCCACATGCCCCGCGACAAGGTCGTTCAGCGCGGGCGCGGTGCCGTTGTAAGGCACGTGGTTGAACTCGACGCCGGCCGCCGCCTCGAACATCGCGGCCGTGAGGTGCGAGGTGGTGCCCATGCCCTGGTTCGCGGCGTTGATGCCGCCGGGTTTCGCCTTCGCGAGGCCGATCAGCTCTCGAAGGTTGCGCACCTCAAGCTTTGTCGAGACCTCCACCACATTGGGCGAGGTGCCCATGATGACGATCGGGCGAAGCCCCGTCGGGTCGAAGTTGAGGCGCGCGTAGAGGTGCTGGTTGATCGCCAGCGGCGGCGGGGGCGCGGCGAGCAGCGTGTAGCCGTCCGGCTCCGCGCCCGCGACATGGGCGGTGCCGATATTGCCGGCCGCGCCCGGGCGGTTGTCGATGATCACCGGCTGCCGCCAGATGGCGCGCAGCCCCTCCGCGACGATGCGCGGCACGGAATCAGCCGTGCCGCCCGCGGGGAAGGGAACCACGATCCGCACGGGCTGGGCGGGCCAACTTCCCTGGGCGCGGGCGCGGCGGGCAGAGGCCGAAAGGGCGAGGGCCGCGAGCCCCGCACCGAGTTCACGCCGTTTCATCGTCTCTCTCCCCGTTCTTCTCGTTGCAGCCCTGCGGAGCCGTGCCTCAGGTGAGCGCGACCTCCAGCTCGGTCGTCGAGCCCCTGCCCTCCCGGAAGGCGATGGCCGCGGCCTCGATGTCGTAGTCGTAGAGCTGGCGGCGGAACTTCGCGGCATTGGCGATCTCGCGGTCGCGCTGCTCCAGGCTGCCCCAGCGGGAGTCGTAGCGCAGCCCATTGCGGCGCGCCTCCGCCTGGATGACGTCGGTTCGCACGCGGCGCAGCGCCTCGTAACGCGGCAGGATCTCCGGCACCTCCTCCGGCGACCGGCCTTCGAGCAGCACGGCGAGCGCGACGCCGTCCTCGATCGCCTGGTTGGCGCCCTGACCGAGATGCGGAAGCATCGGGTGGGCAGCGTCGCCGAGCAGGGCCAGGCGGCCCTTAGTCCAGCTGGCCAGCGGGCGGCGGTCGTAGAGGCCCCACCAGAAGCAGCTCTCCACCTTCGAGAGCAGCTCGACCACCGGCGCGTCCCAGCCGGCGAAAGAGGCGGCCAGCTCGTTGCGGTCCCCGATGGCGGACCAGGATTCCACGGTCTGGTCCTCGGTCGGGACGAAGCCGACGTAATTGAGCAGCTGGCCGCCACGCACGGGGAAGACCATGAAGTGCTTCCCGTCGCCCATCCAGACCTGGTGCGCCTCATCGAGCCAGTTTGGCAGCTTGTCGCGCGCGATCAGGCCGCGATAGGCGCGGGAGCCCGAGTATTCCGGCGCCATGGGATCGACGACATAGGGTTGCAGGACCGACTGGATGCCATCCGCGGCGATGACGACATCGGCCTCGAAGGTGTTGCCGTTGGCGAATTCGAGCCTTGCACCCCGCTCGTCCTGGTGAAGGCCGGTGCAGCGATGGCCGGTGTGAATGGCCTCCGGCGGGAGGGTGGCGGCGAGCGCGTTCAGCAGGTCGGCCCGATGCATGCCATACATGCCGTTCCAGCCGCTCGAGTCCGTCGTGGGGATCTGGCCAACCACCGTACCGTCCATCCGGCAGTAGCGCGAGGCCGGGCCGACCTTGCCGCCAACCTTGTCCAGCGCGGGGCCGAGCCCCATGCGCACCATCTGCCGCAGGCTGTTCGGGAAGATGAACACGCCTGCCCCGACCTCGCCCAGGACCTCCGCGCGCTCGAAGACGGCCACCTCAATGCCGCGATGTATCAGCGCCCTGGCGGCGGCGAGCCCGCCTATGCCGCCGCCGACGACGGCCGCGCGCAGCTTCCTGGCCTGCATGTCGTGATCCTCCTCCCTGCGGCGACCCGGACCTGGCCCTTCTTGGCTTGTGCCGGGGCTGAGTGGGTTCGAACGGGCAAGCGCTCGCCGCCTCCCCCTTTCTCCTAAACTGGAGAGCCGCCATTTAGCCGGCAACATGGCCTTATGATCTTAGTTGATAAGGATCCGCTATCAATTCGGGACTCGCGCGCATGAGCATCACCCTTCGTCAGCTCCGCGCCTTCGTCACTGTCGCGGAGAAGGGCAACTTCACGCGCGCGGCCCAGGCGCTGCACATGGCGCAGCCGATGGTCTCGGCCCTTGTCCGTGAACTGGAGGCGGAGCTTGGCTTTCGCCTCTTCGACCGCACCACGCGCCGGGTCGAGCTGACCCCGGCGGCGGCGGAGTTCCTGACGGATGCAAGGCGCATGATCGGCGAGCTGGACCGTGCGGTGTGCCGGGCGCGCGACATTGGGGCGCGGCGGCGCGGGCATCTCAGCATCGGCGCCCCGCCGCTCCTCGCGGCCACGCTACTGCCCGGGGTGATCCGCGCTTTCGCGGAGAGCGCGCCGGGCGTCTCCGTCACCCTCTACGACCAGCACATCGCGGCCATTGGCGCACTGCTGCGGGACGGCGAGGTGCAGCTAGCCGTGGGAACCTTCCGCCAGGAGGAGCAGGGACTGGTGCGGGTGCCGCTGATCGCTGACCGCCTCTCGCTGCTGTGCCGGGCGGACCATCCGCTGGCCGGGCGTGCGGAGCCCGGCTGGGCCGAGCTGGAAGGGGTGCCGCTGATCACGCTCAGGACCGGGAACGGCATTCGTCACCAGGTGGAGCGCGGCTATGAGGCCGCAGGAATGCGCGCCGAGCCTGCTGCGGAGCTGGACCAGATCGGCACCGTGATCGCAATGGTCGAGGCCGGCTTCGGCGTCACGGTGCTGCCTCCTTACGCGCTCGGCCCCTTCGCCGCACAATCGCTGGTGCTCCGGCCGCTCACCCATCCCTCGGTCACGCGCGAGATCGAGCTTGTCTACCGGGAGGAGCGCTCGCTCTCGCCGGCGGCGGCGGAGTTCGTGCGCCTCCTGCGGATCGGGGCAGCGCGATTGCAGGCATTGCCGGGCGATGCCGTCGCCTGAGCAGCGCATCCGCGGAAATCACCGCTGCCGACACGGCTTCTGCATTCCGTGCATCGTGGGATCGCCAAACAATCCACCCCTGCCCGGCCACCATCGGCGGCGCCGCATCCCCTTCGGCCTCCTGCCGGCGCCGACGGCCGCGCGCTACGATCCCCCGCGAGCCCGCGCTGGATGCCTGTGAGGCAGCGCTGACGGCGGAACCGCCGGGCGCGGTGCCGGCAGTGCCGCCGCTGTGACGCGGGGCGGGGTCGTCCCCTCCTTCGCGTGCCCGGCCTGAGCAGCTAGGGTCGGGCATCCCCGCCGTGCGGCCGCTCCCCGAGCGCCGCCAGGAGCCCGATGCATGAGCGATTCCGCCGAATACAACCCGCCGAAGGTATGGACATGGAACAAGGCCAGCGGTGGCCGCTTCGCCAACATCAACCGCCCGATCGCCGGGCCAACGCATGAGAAGGAGCTGCCGGTCGGCCGCCATCCCCTCCAGCTCTACTCCCAGGGCACGCCGAACGGGGTGAAGGTGACGGTCATGCTGGAGGAGCTCCTCGCCGCCGGGCATGGCGGCGCGGAGTACGACGCCTGGCTCATCCGCATCGGCGAGGGCGAGCAGTTCGGCAGCGGCTTCGTCGCCGTGAACCCGAACTCGAAGATCCCGGCGCTCATGGACCGGAGCGGCGTGACGCCGGTGCGCGTGTTCGAATCGGGTGCCATCCTCGTCTACCTCGCCGAGAAGTTCGGCGCCTTCCTGCCCGCCGAGGGGGCGGCGCGGGCAGAGTGCCTCTCCTGGCTCTTCTGGCAGATGGGGAGCGCGCCCTATCTCGGCGGCGGCTTCGGTCATTTCTACGCCTATGCGCCAATGAAGATGGAGTACCCGATCGACCGCTTTGCGATGGAGGTGAAGCGGCAGCTCGACGTGCTCGACCGGCGCCTGGCCGAGAGCGAGTACATCGCCGGCCCCGACTACACGATCGCGGACATGGCGATCTGGCCCTGGTATGGCGGCTTGGTGAAGGGCTGGAACTACGGTGCGGCCGAGTTCCTCGACGTGGGTTCCTACGCGAACGTGCAGCGCTGGGCCGAGACGGTCTGGCAGCGCCCGGCCGTGAAGCGGGGCCGCATGGTCAACCGCACGCAGGGCGAGCCCTCCGGCCAGCTTTGGGAGCGCCACGATGCGGGCGACTTCGAGACGAAGACACAAAATAAGGTGAGCCCTGCCGGCTAGGTCTCGGCACGGCGCAGCCGGCGCAAGCCTGCCGCGCCGTTCCCCGAAACGATAAGGGATTTCGATCCCCCCTGCGGCTTTTTGCGCTGGCCGGGTCCTCCCGGGCGGGACAGATTTCGCGCCCCTTCGCGCTGCCGCGCGGCCGGAGCTGAACCAGGGTGGCGTGGACGGATCGATGAGAACACAGGTCGGCATCATCGGCGCGGGGCCTGCGGGGCTCTTCCTCGCGCATCTGCTGAAGGCGCAAGGGATCGACTCCGTCATTCTGGAGGCGCGCAGCCGCGCCTATGCGGAGGGGCGGGTGCGCGCGGGCGTGCTCGAGCCGGGAACGGTGGAGACGATGGCACGGCTCGGCCTCGACGCCCGCCTGCGGCGCGAGGGGCTGATCGACGAAGGCCTGGACATGCGCTTCAGGGGGCGCAACATCCATCTCGACCTGCCGGAACTCACCGGCCGCTCTGTGGTGATCTACGGCCAGCAGGAGGTGGTGAAGGACCTCATTGCCGCGCGGGTGAGGGCGGGCGACCCGTTGATCTTCGAGGCGCAGGTGACGAGGATCGAGGACATTGAGAGCGAGAGTCCGCGCATCCACTATACCGAGGGCGGTGAGAGCCGGGTGCTGGACTGCGATTTCGTCGCGGGCTGCGACGGCTATCACGGCGCCGGCCGCGCCGCCATTCCACAGGATCGCATCACGCTGTTCGAGCAAGCCTACGACTTTGCCTGGCTCGGCGTGCTCGCGCGGGCGCGGCCGATGGCGGACATGACCTACAGCAACAGCGACCGCGGCTTCGCCCTGTGCAGCCGCCGCTCGATGCAGGTGTCGCGCCTCTACCTCCAGGTGCCGGTCAACACAAATCCCGAGGACTGGTCCGACGATCGCTTCTGGGAGGAGCTGCACGCCCGGATGTTCGACGAGGACCGGAGCGAGATCGCGGAGGGCGAGATCTTCCAGCGCGACCTCGCGAAGCTGCGCGCCTTCGTGGCTGCGCCAATGCAGCACGGGCGCCTGTTCCTGGCGGGCGATGCCGTGCATATCGTTCCACCCGCCGGCGCCAAGGGGCTGAACATGGCGGTCGCGGATGTGCGGGTGCTCAGCCACGCGCTGACCGCCCACTACCGCGACGGGTCGCGCGCGGCGCTGGAGGCCTATTCGGCCACCTGCCTCGAGCGCGTGTGGAAGACGGTGCGCTTCTCCAGCGCGCTGACGGGATTGCTGCACCGCTTCGACGAGCACTCGCCGCTTCAGCGCAACCTGCAACTCGCCGAGCTGGAGTATGTCGCGGGTTCGCGCAACGCCCAGGCCGCCATCGCCGAGCAGTACGTGATGCTGAACTATCTGAAGGACCTGCCCTAGGGCCTGTTAGCGCCTGAATCCTTGGCAAGGTGCCTGCGTTCTCTGGCCTTTTGGAGAACGGGATGGCGCTGACGGACGAGCAGTGGGCGGTGCTGGAGCCTCTTGTCGAGGTCTGCCGCCCGCACGCCAAGGTACCGCCGCAGCACATGCGCCGAACCATCGGCGCAATCCTCTGGCGACACGACAACGGCGCGAAGTGGCGCGCCCTGCCCACGGAGGAAGGGCCGTGGTGGATGGCGGCGCAGACCTTCATCCGCTGGGCGCGGCTAGGCGTCTGGGAGCGCCTGCTGAGCATGGCGCAGGACCGAGGCATCGGGCTCGGCATGACCTTCCTCGACGGCACCTCCGTGCGGGCGCACGCCAAGGCCGCCGGGGCGGCCAAAAAGGTGCGACCGCGGAGGAGCGGGATGAACGTGAGGCCCTTGGCCGCTCTCGTGGGGGCTTCGGCACCAAGGTCTGCGTGATCGCGGACAGCGCGGGCCGCGCCGTCGCCTTCTCACTGGCTCCAGGGCAAGCGCACGAACTG
>NZ_RCVR01000089.1 GCF_016107305.1 Roseomonas sp. KE2513 | reverse complement strand
CCTCGGCATTGTGGTAGGTGACCCGCTCTACCAGCCCGGCCAGTGCCTCAGTGGGGGCAGGGGAGGCGCTCTGGGCGGCAACTTGACCCACGTGCTCTATCCAGCCGGCAGCGCAGCCGAGCAGGCAGGGGAGGGCAGGGGCCCTGGTCCTGGTGGCGGCAAGCTCGATGAGGACCTCAGTTGACCCATCTCGCCTATGTGGACTGCAGCAACCTGTTCATCGAGGGGCAGAAGGTGAGCGCCGTATCAAAGGGCATGGCGCGCAACCTGGAGGACGGCCGGCAGTGTGGGATCCTCGACTTCGACTACCGGCTGGACCTCTACCGCCTCATGACCCTGCTCAGGCAGGCATCGGGTGAGACGAAGGCAGTGGTGTTCGGCAGTGTCACCGACACCAACGAGGGCCTGTACCTAGCGATATCCTCCCCCAGCTATGGGGAAAGGGTGCACCGCCTGCGCGTGGCCGGGGCAGTTCCAGCGCGTCCGGTCTGCGCCGGCAGGCAACAGCCCTCAGCGAGAATTCTGTGCAGAACCTGCGGGAGACGGTGGATGCTGAAGCGCTGGAAAAGGCCATCTCCATCCTTAACAGTGCCCTGCTGGTTCATGTCATGGGACAGCGGCGGTCCCACCCGGTGGCCGGCTACATTGCCTGTGGCCTTACGCGTTCCGGCAAGGCAGCGCGGTTGATGGTAGGCGCCGCCGGCATGCTGCGGGACGAAGCGGAGACGATGCGTACAGGAGATGCGCTGGGTCTCATCAGCCTTCATCCCTACTCGGCGGATGCCGTGGAGACGGCAGCCTTGGCTGTGGCCAACGGTGTCACTGTGGTAGCGCTCACCGATGGCCCGCTCAGCCCGCTACTTGCGTCTGCCACCGTTGCCTTGGATGTCCGGGATGCGGATCTCTTCGCGTTCCGCTCGCTGGTTGCTCAGATGTGTCTGGCGCAGGTGTTGGTACTGGGCGTCCTCACCGTGGGGAAGTCGCCTGAACGTGCGGCGGGATAATGGAAGGATGCGCCATCCACACCCCGGCGTGGCCTTGTTGCATTAATCTTGCTCGTAGTCGGGCACGAGCAAGGCACCAGCACGGGTTGGGCCCCGAAGGCGCGGCACCGGCCGCGGAACCGGTGGGAGTAAGACCGGGATCAAATCGGGGACCGCCCTTCCTGAATGCGCCCCTCATCCGAGCGAGTAAGCGTACCGTCGACGCGTGCTGAAATGCTTCCTTGCGAAAACAACAGAGCCTTTGGCCGCCTCAGCACGTCCAGAGGCAAGCTCTCGTCAGTCGAGGGTAAGCACCACCGGCTGATGGTCGGACAAGCGGACATCAGTGTCGTAACGCATCGCCTGAACGCGGCCTTTCAGATCCTCCGTCACCAGAACGTAGTCGGAGCAATGCGGAGAACCATAAGTCTGATCCGCGATGCAGAAGGAGGGCGGGTGAGGGTCCTGACCGTGACAGATACTCCAGCCGTCGAGGAAGGCCAAGGTGCCGTCCTCGAAAGGGGCAGAGATTCGGGCTTTTGCTGGGTCCGAGGGAACCATGTTGAAGTCACCCGTCAGGATTGCGGAGCACGGGTTCGGCCGGAGGGCGTAGGTGCCGGTGCCTGCCTGTCGCGGACGAGCGGCGCGGTCATGTGCGAGAGCATGGGCGGCACGGACGGCTTCTACCTGGGCCCGCCGGTGCTCGTCGGAGAAGTATTCCAGATGAGTTGTCATAACGCGCAGCGGTCCAAAGGGCGCCATGACCATCGCCTCGACCAGCACCCGCGGCATGCTGTGCACCGCGCCGCCGGGCCAGGGAAGGGTGTGCCGCAGCACCTGGCACACGGGAAGACGAGACAGAATCATGTTGCCGAAGCGGCGCGTCGCACCATCCTCACCCATGATCTCCAGCCCGACCCCTGAAACGGCCCGATACCCGGGTAGAAGGGCCGCCAACTGGGCGAACTGGTCCTCGCCGCCGCTTCCCTTTAGCTCGGGAAGGTTGTCTGACACCTCCTGCAGGCACAGCACATCAAAATCGGCGAGGGCCCGCGCATGGTCCACGATGCGGGCCAGGTCCACCCGCCCGTCCATGCCGAGGCCCCATTGGATGTTCCAGGTGATGAGCCGCATCATCTCACCGGATGCCCGCGCGCATGAAGCTCTGCACGAACTGCCGCTGGAACAGCAGGAACCCGACTAGGAGAGGGGCGGAGGTCATCAGGGTGGCGGCGCAGATCACGGCCCAGTCCACACCCTGGTCACCGCCGGCGAAAACCTGCAGGCCCACGGTCAGTGGGCGTGCCTCGACCGAGTTGGTCACGATCAGCGGCCAGAGAAAATTGTTCCAGTGATAGCTGACCGAGACGAGGCCGTAGGCGATGTAGATGGGCTTCGCCAACGGGACGTAGATCTTGAGGAGGATCTGCAGGGCGCTCGCGCCCTCGACACGGGCCGCGTCGTCCAGCTCCTTCGGGATGGTCTTGAAGGTCTGGCGCAGCAGGAAGATGCCGAAGGCGGACGCGATATAGGGCAGGGCGATGCCCGGAATGGTATCCACCAGACCGAGGCGGCTCATCGTGCGGTAGTTCTCCACGATCAGCACGTCCGGCATGATCATGAGCTGCACGAGCACCAGGGCGAAGGCGGTGCCCCGGCCCGGGAAGTCGAAGCGCGCGAAAGCATAGGCGGCGAGCGTGCCGAGTACGACCTGGCAGGCGAAGATCAGCGTCACCAGCACGGTGGTGTTGAGGAAGTAGCGCGCGAAAGGCGCGGCGTCCCAGGCGCGGCGAAAGTTCTCGAGGGTCAGTGGGGCGCCTAGCTCCAGCCGCGTCGTGTACTCGGCGCCATGGAAGGCGGCCCAGAAGGCGAAGAGAAGCGGCAGAACCCAGAGCGTGGCCAGTATGACCGCGCCCACGCCTTCCAGGGCACGCCAGAATCCCCTGGGTTCGTAGGGGGAGAAGCGGATCTCAGGCCGGCGTCGCGCTGGGGTGAAGGAGGCGTCGCTCATCGGTAGTGAACCTTGCGCTCGAGCCATCCGTACTGGACCAGGGCCGCGATCGCCAGCATGGCCAGGAGAACGACCGTCAGCGCCGCGGCATAGGACGTGTCCCAGAAGTTGAAGCCGACTTGGTAGATGTAGAAGAGCAGCAGCGAGGTCGCATTGTCCGGACCACCGCGCGTCATGACGATGATGTGGTCCACCGTGCGGAAGGCATTGATGACGGCGTTGATGAGCACGAACAACGTTGTGGGCATGAGAAGGGGAAACTGGACGCGGCGAAAGAAGGTCCAGCGCGAGGCACCTTCTAGCGCGGCGGCCTCTGCCAGGGTCGGCGAGATTCCCTGGAGGGCGGCCAAGTAGAAAATCATAAAGAAGCCAGACTCCTTCCATACCGCTACCAGGGCGACTGCGGCTAGCGCCGTCTCCCGCGATCCCAGCCAATTGTGGGAGGCGAAGCCGAGTCCACTCGCGACCTGCTCTAGTAACCCGTACTGGGGCGTGTAGAAGAAGAGCCAGATGTTCGCGACCGCGATCATGGGCAGGATCGTCGGCGTGAAATAGGCCATGCGGGCGAAGGTGCGCCCGGGAATGCGGTCGTTCACCCAGATCGCCATCAGCAGCGCGAGCCCGATGGCGAGCGGGATGGTGCCGAGCGCGAACCAGAGGTTGTTTGCGAGCGACTGCCAGAAGACGGGATCCGCCAGCATCTGCTCGTAATTCGCGACGCCCACGAAGCGCGAGGGGCGGCGCGGACGGGGCGTGGAGCTGAAGCTCTCGATGAAGCTCGCCACGGCGGGCCAATGCGTGAAGGCGACGAGGAGCAGCATCGCCGGCATGAGCAGAAGCCAACCATGGACGGCGGCGGAGAGGCGGCTGTTCATCGAACCCTGACGATGGCTGTCCTGGAAAGGGGAAGGGGCGGCGCGGCACACCGCCCCTGGCAAGGCCTGTCTAGCGGTAAGGCCTGAGGATGCGCTCGGCCTCGGCCTGCGCGTCGCGCAGTGCGCGGTCCGGCGCCTTGCTGCCGGTCAGGGCCGCCTGGATGTTGTCGCCCAGCGCCTTGGTGACGCGCTGGTTCTCATGCGTGGAGAGCTCGGCTACTGCGAACTCCAGCTGGTCGCGCGCTACGGCTGCGGCGGGAAAGCCCGCCACATGGTCCTTCATGGTCTGCGTCGCATAGGCGGCGCGGCTCACGCCGACATATCCCGTGTCGATGCTCCAGCGCGCCGCCCGCTCCGGCTGGGTCATCCAACGGGCGAAGCGGAAGGCGGCCTCCTGCTGTGTCGGGCTTGCCTTCCTGGCGATGTGGAAGTTGCCACCGCCGGTCGGGCTGCCGCGCCGCTTGTTGGCGGGAAGCATGGCGACGCCGAACCCGAAGCGCGCGTTCGTCCGGATATTCGTCAGGTTGCCGGTGGTGGTCCACATCATCGCAGTCTTCCCCTCGAGGAAATCCCGTGGCGTCGTGCCCCACTCGACGATGCCGGGCGCATGCACCTTGTGCTTCTGCGCGAGGTCCACCCAATACTGGAGCGCCTCGGTCACGCCGGGCTTGTCGAAGAAGGTACGGTCACCCTCCTGGTTGGCCAGCACGTCGCCCGCCTCGATCGCTAGCGCCTGCAGCATCCAGTAGCCGAAGCCGGTGGAAGGAATCTGCGTGCCCCACTGGCTGACATTGCCAGCAGCGTCGCGCCTGGTGAGCTTCTCGGCGAAGGCCACATGCTCAGCCCAGCTGGCGGGCGCCTTCTCGGGGTCCAGGCCCGCTTGCCGGAACAAGTCCTTGTTCCAGTAGAGCACGATGGTGGAACGCTGGAAGGGGATGCCCCATGTCTGGCCGCCGCTCTGGCTGTTCAGCATGAAGCCCGTATAGAAGTCGTCCAGCCAAGCCTTGTCGGCATCCGTCCTGACGAAGCCGTTGAGGGGAACGATCGCCTCCTCGTCGATTAGCGTGAACATGTCGGTCGAAAGGAGGACCGAGAGGGTCGGGGGCGTGCCGCTCTTATGCGCGGTCAGCACCTTGACCAGGGTTTCCTGATAGGTGCCGGCATATACCGGGGTCACCTTGATGTCGGGTCTCTCCCGCGAGAAATCGGCCGCGTAGCCATCGATCACGCGCGTGATCGCGCCGCCGACGGCCACGGGGTAGAAAAACGAGATCTCGGTCGCTGTGCCCTGCGCCAGGGCAGGCCGCGCGAGGCTTGCGGCCGCGGCAGCCGAGCCCGTCAGGAAATGTCGCCTGTCCATTTTGCCTCCATCCGCCGGTTGCGTCCGGCGCGCTTTTACCACCACGTTGATGACACTTGTGTGACGCCCCGATCAGGCGATCCGCCGTTCGCTCGCGCGGTCGAACCAGTGAGCGTCGCCCGGGGACCAGGCCAAGTGGACGGTGTCGCCGGCCTTCATCCCAATCCGCCCCGCCGTGCGCGCCACAAAGGGGGCGTTGCCCAGGCGCGTCTCGATCAGCGTGTCAGCGCCGAGATACTCGGCCGCCACGATCTCCGCCGGCACGCCGGCCGGGTCGAGCCGCACGGCCTCCGGTCGGATTCCGATGGACAGGTCACCCAGCACGTGCGTTCCGAAGGCAGGCAACGCCCAGTCACGCCCGGCGACTGCTTGGGCAGGAATGACGTTCATTGGTGGCGTTCCGACGAAGCGGGCCGCGAAGGCAGAGCCCGGCCGGTCGTACAGCTCGGCCGGGGTAGCGTTCTGCTCGATGCGACCGCCACGCATGAGGATGACGCGGTCGGCCATGGTCATCGCCTCCACCTGATCGTGGGTAACGTAGATCATTGTCATGTTTAGGCGCTGCTGCAGCGCGCGGATCTCGCGCCGCATCTCCAAGCGCAGCTGCGCGTCGAGGTTGGATAGTGGCTCGTCCATGAGACAGACGGAGGTTTCGGCCACGATGGCGCGGGCCAGGGCGACGCGCTGTTGTTGGCCGCCGGAGAGCTGGGATGGCCGGCGATCAAGGAGGAGCTTCAGCCCGAGCATCTCTGCCGTCTTAGCCAAGCGAGCGTCCCGCTCCGCGCGCGGGACCTTGCGAACCTTCAAGCCAAAAAGGATGTTCTCGCCAACAGAGAGGTGCGGAAACAGGGCGTAGCTCTGGAACACCATGGCGATTCCACGCTTCGCCGGCGGTAGCTCCGTGACATCCTGTCCGGCGATCACGATCCGGCCGGACGTTGGCGTATCAAGGCCAGCGATTAGGCGTAGAGTGGTTGACTTACCGCAACCCGAAGGGCCGAGCAGCACGACCAGGTCGCCTGCCTTAACCGTGAAGCTGACATCCTCGACAGCGGATGTCCCACTCCAAGTTTTTGAAACTCGTTCGACCAAAATGCTATACATGCCTGCAGCCTTACACGCCTGCCTCTTGGTTGCGCCAAAGCTCGAGAATGTCATGGCCCGATGCTAGTTGAGAGGCTTAATCCAACAAGGCGCCACCACATTGCTCCACACTGGGGAAACCAACGGCGGGGCCAGGAGGTACCCAAATCGCGTGTGCAATGTTGCAGATGAAACGTTGAAGGTCAAACATTGAGGAGTTCGAGTTGCTTGCGCGGATGCGCCAGCTTGGGCTGTAGCCAGAGGAGCCAAGAACAGCTACAGCATCTACCGCAGCTCCGATGGGGGGCGGGGCCGCACAGCGGTGGTCCGAGCTGGCCTTTACCGCGACGAGCGCCGCGGATGACGAGCTAACCCACCCCGCTGGTTTAGGCGGGTCAGGCGGCAACCTCCGGCTCCGCAGTGTTGAGATACTCCTCGTTCAGGTTGAGACGGAGGACGGATTTCGGGGTTGGGGCGAGGGCTTCGGCTGTGCTCTGGCATGGGACCATGCGCGATTCCGTTGAGCGCCTCATCGCCCCCGCTTGCCTTGGTGAAGATTCGCGTGACATTGCTAGGATGGGCCAGCGCCTCAGCCGACGGTTCCACAACTATGGCCGCAACGGTCCCGTGACATTCGGCCTCGCAGCTGTCGATATCGTCCTTTGGGACATTGCAGCGCAGCGTGCGGGCCAGCCGCTCCATGCCTTGCCCGGTGATGCAGGCCGCAGCGAGGTGCCCGCCTATGCCAGCTTGCTCCGCTACGGCGTGGCGAAGGATGTCGCGAGCAATACTGCCACGGCGGTGAGCCGAGGATTACGAGCGATTAAGCTGCATGAGGTGGACCTTCCCTGCATCCGCGCTGCGCGCGAGGCTATGCCGGTCGACATCCCACTTATACTCGACGTGAACTGCGCCTGAGAGCGGGTGGACAACGCGTTTTCCTTCTGCAGCGGCGTGCGGAACATGAAACTCCGCTGGGTTAAGGAGCCGATCGGGCCCCCCGAGGACACCTACGCTCTCGCCGAGGTGCGGCGCACCGGAGGTTGCGCCATCGCAGCCGGCGAGAACCTTGGTAGCGTCGGGGGCTTTGCCTACCTTCTTCGGGCAGGTGCGGTGGATATTGTGCAGCCCAGCGCTGCAAGATACGGCCTCTCCGCCCTAACGAGATTGCCGGTTTGGCCCGAGCAGCTAGCCGCGCGGTCATGCCGCACCGTCCCTACTTTGGACCAGGCTTCCTCGCGACTTTGCGCCTGCTTGCCGCGATGCCGGAGGCTAGAGGCTGTTACG
>NZ_RCVR01000088.1 GCF_016107305.1 Roseomonas sp. KE2513 | reverse complement strand
GGTGAGGTGGTCCTGCGCAGTATGCGTCATGGGTGCTTAACGAGGAGCTTCATGCCGCGCTGCGGTGCGTTGCGGCAACCCGGGGTCAGTGGGCCTGCTGTCCTCGGGCATACCCTGGGCGACGCCCACCGGTTCCCTCCGGCCGATGCCCAGGAGCTGGTAGAGCCCGATGGCCGCGATAGTCGCCGTGCCGATCCCCGCGATGGAGAAGCCGCCGATCGTGACCGTAAAATTGCCGGAGCCGAGCACGAGTGCCGTGCCGACCGTCAGCAGGTTGCGCGGGTCCGAGAAGTCCACGCGGTTGTCCACCCAGAGGCGGATCATCGCGGCCGCGATCAGCCCGAAGACCACGACGGCCAGTCCGCCCAGAACCGGGCCGGGGATGGTGCGGAGCAACGCTCCGAATTTTGGCGAGAAGCCGAGGAGGATGGCCACGACCGCCGCCACGACGAAGAGCAGCGTGGAGAAGACGCGCGTCACGGCCATGACGCCCATGTTCTCGACATAGGTGGTGACGCCCGTGCCGCCGCCGAAGCCGGAGACCATGGTGGCGATGCCATCCCCGATGAAGCCGCGGCCGATATAACGGTCGAGGTTGCGCCCGCTCATCGCGCCGATGGCCTTGATGTGCCCGAGGTTCTCCGCGACGAGGATGAAGGCGACGGGGGCGATGAGCAGCATGGCACCCGGGTCGAAGCGTGGGCTGCGGAAGGCCGGCATGCCGAACCAGGGCGCCTCCGACAGCTCGGCGAAGGAGATGGGCGGCAACAGCCCCATGACGTTGCCGACGACGAGATACAGGACATAGCCGCTGGCGATGCCCGCGAGGATGGAGACGCGGCGGATGGCCAGCGGCGCGTAGACGGCGATGAGGGCCGTGGCCAGGAGCGTCGCCAGCGCGACGAGCACGTGCGGCCCCGTGCCCTCGATCCCCTTCACCGCCACGGGCGCCAGGTTGAGGCCGATCGCCGCGCCCACCGCGCCGGTGACGGCCGGCGGCATCAGCCGCTCCACCCAGTCCGAGCCGGTGGCCATCACGATCAGGCCGATGGCCGCGTAGAGCGCCCCGCAGGCGATGATGCCGCCGAGCGCCGGCCCGACATCCGGGTTGGGCCCCGAGCCGGCATAGCCCGTGACGGCGATGACCACCGCGATGAAGGAGAAGGAGGAACCGAGATAGCTCGGTACCCGCCCGCCCACGAGGACGAAGAAGATGAGCGTGCCGATGCCCGAGAAGAGGATCGCGAGGTTCGGGTCGAAGCCCATGAGCAGCGGGCCGAGGATGGTGGAGCCCGACATGGCCACGAGGTGCTGGATGCCCAGCAGGCCTGTGCTGCCCCAAGGAAGGCGCTCGTCAGGGGGAACGGTGGTGCCGCGGGCGAGGGGCCAGCGGGGAAAGAAGGACATGCGCGAGGGGTCCTTGGCGGCTCGGGGGGGCGGGGCGGGCATTATGCGGCCCCTTCCCCGCACGGGGCAGGCGGACGCATCGTCGTTCCGCGTCCGCAGCTTCCCCCGGCAGGCCTCAGAGCACCAGGACGCCCCGGTGCTTCGCCTTGCCCTCCGGCTCGACATGAACGGTGACAACCGCTCCGCCGACTTCCTCGCGCAGCGCCTCCTCCAGCCGGTCGCAGATGTCGTGCGCGTCCGCCACCGTCATGCGGGCGGGGACGACGAGGTGGAACTCGATGAAGGTCGCGTGACCCGATGTCCGCGTGCGCAGGTCGTGCGCCTCCAGCGCGCCCTCGGCCTTGCTCGAGATCACCTGCCGGATGCCGCGCAGCACCTCCGGGTCCACGGCCTTGTCCATCAGCGCGCCCACGGATTCCCGGACCATCCCGAAGCCGGCCCAGATGATGTTCAGCGCCACGATCGCGGCGAGGGCGGGATCCAGCCAGAGCCAGCCGGTGAGGGGCACCAGCGCGAAGCCCAGCAGCACCCCGGCCGAGGTCCAGACATCCGTCAGCACGTGTCGCCCGCTGGCCAGGATCGCGGGCGAACGCCAGGCCCGGCCGGAGCGGATGAGAAAGGCCGCCCAGACTGCGTTGAGCACGCCCGCGGCGCCGTTGATGACCATGCCGAGGAGAGGCGCGTCCGGCGCCGCCGGGTGCATCCAGGCGCCATAGGCCTCGTGCAGGATGGCCGCCGCCGCGCCCAGGACCAGCATCCCCTCGATCACCGCCGAGAAGTACTCGGCCTTCTGGTGGCCGTAGGGGTGGTCGGCATCGGGCGGCACGGCGCTGATGCGCAGCGCCACCAACGCCGTGAGGGCGGCGACGACGTTGATGACCGTCTCCAGCGCGTCCGAGTAGAGGGCGACGCTGCCCGTCACCCACCAGGCGGCGAGCTTGAGGCCGAGGGCTACGAAGGCAACGGCCAGGCTGCCCCAGGCAGCCCTCATGATGCGGCTCATGCGAAGCCCCATTCAGCAAATTACTGAATATATGAACAGTAATGCACTTGTTTGGAAGCCCGTCCTGCGCATCGGGGCACCCGCCCGACAGAACACGCGCCAGAGCGTCCGGATCGCGCCGGGGCGGTCGTGAAACAGGCTAGGCTCGTCCCATGGCCGCCACCCTCGCGATCTACCTCGCCGCCGCGCTCGCCGAGATCGTCGGTTGCTTCACCTTCTGGGCCTGGCTCCGCCAGGGCAGGTCCGCCCTCTGGCTGATCCCCGGTGCCCTGGCCCTGGCGGCCTTCGCCTGGCTGCTGACGCTCAGCCCTGCGGAAAGCGCGGGCCGCGCCTATGCCATCTACGGCGGGGTCTACATCGCCACCAGCCTGGCATGGCTCTGGGCGGCGGAGGGGATGCGCCCGGATCGCTGGGACCTGATCGGGGCTGCCATGTGCCTCGCCGGGGCCGCCATCATCCTGCTCGGCCCGCGCGCGACATAGCGCCGGATCGCCGCGCCCAGCCCCGGCTAGGCGGCGCGCCGGACCGAGGGCACTCCCCGCAGCCGCCCACCCGGCATGGCGCCGGGGATCCCCGCCGCGAGGTCCGCCGCCGCCAGTAGGCGGTCCAGGTCGATCCCCGTCTCCACGCCCATGCGGCGGAACAGCCAGGCCACGTCCTCGGTCGCGACATTGCCGGTGGCGCCGGGCGCGAAGGGGCAGCCGCCGAGGCCGCCCGCCGCGGAATCGAAGATCCGCACCCCTGCTTCCCAGGCGGCGGCGACGTTGGCGACACCCATGCCGTAGGTGTCGTGCCCGTGGAAGGCGAAGCGAAGTCCCCAGGAGCGGTGCGCCTGTTCGAACAGCCGCCGCACCTGGTCGGGCGCCGCGTTGCCGGTGGTGTCGGCCAGCGCGATTTCCATGCCGGGGTCGAGGGCCACCGCGCGCTCGATCCAGTCCAGCGCCTCCTCGGCCGGCACCACGCCCTCGAAGGGGCAGTGGAAGACGGTGGAGAGGTTGAAGCGAAGCTCCAGCCCCGCCGATTTCGCGTCGCGCACGATGGCCGCGAGGTCGGCGAAGGATTCCTCCCGGGTGCGGTTGAGGTTCGCCTTGTTGTGGCTCTCCGTCACCGACATGAAGAGGCCGAGCCGCTGCGCGCCCGAGGCCGCCGCCAGATCGAAGCCGCGACGGTTCGGCACCAGCACCGTGCATTCAAGGCCGGGCAGTTCGAGCGCCGCGCGCAGCACCTCCGCCGTGTCCGC
Organism: Roseomonas sp. KE2513; assembly: GCF_016107305.1. GTDB lineage: Bacteria > Pseudomonadota > Alphaproteobacteria > Acetobacterales > Acetobacteraceae > Roseomonas. The sequence goes on along the minus strand of NZ_RCVR01000088.1, from coordinate 4,068 downwards.
CATCTGCGGCACCGCCTTCGGCGAGACGAAGGAGCCGATCTCCATCCGCCGGATCCCCGCGGCGTGGATCGCGCGCACGAGGGCAATCTTCGTCTCCGTCGGCACGAAGGGCCCGATGGATTGCAGACCGTCGCGCGGGGCGACGTCGCTGATCGTGGCGCGCGGGGGTGTGGGAGTGATCATCGGCTACCTTCCTCCTTCAACAGCGCGCCGAAGACGTAGTCGTTGTGCGCGCCCACCGCCGGGCCGGGCCAACGAATCATGGCCGCCGGCGGCACGCCTTGGAAGCGGAAGGGCGCGGCGGGCTGGGGCACGGTGCCGATCAGCGGGTCCTGCACCGGCAGAACCATGTCACGCGCGAGGAAATGCGGGTCCTCCGCGCAGTCCTTCATGTCGTAGAGGCGCGAGCACGGCACCTCCACCGCCTCCAGCGCGTCCTGCGCCTCCTTGGCGGAAAGGGTGCGCGTCCAGGCGGCGATCGCCTCGTCCAACTCGGCCGCGTTGGCGCAGCGGCCGGAATTGCCGGCCATGCGCGGGTCGTCCGCCAGGTCGGCGCGGCCGATGCGCGCCATCAGGCGGCGGAAGATGAGGTCCGAGTTGCCGGCGACCGCCAGCCACTTGCCGTCGGCGCAGGGATAGGTGTTCGTGGGCGCCGCACTCGGAAGCGCCGCCCCCATGGGCTGGCGCACGCGGCCGAGCAGGGCGAATTCCGGCAGCATTCCCTCCATCAGCGAGAAGACGGAGGAGACGAGGTCGAGGTCGATCACCGTGCCCTTGCCCTTGGGGTTGCGGTCCCTTCCCCAGCAGGCCGAGACGAGCGCGAGGGCCGCGTACATCCCTGCGAGGTCATCGCTGATCGAGACGCCGCAGCGCGGCGGCGGCAGGTTTGCCTGGCCGGGATTGGCGGTGAGGTGCCGCAACCCGCCCATCGCCTCCCCGATCGCTCCGAAGGCTGGCTTGTCGCGATAGGGCCCGTCCTGCCCATAGCCGGAGACACGCGCGATCACGAGGCGCGGGTTCATGGCGTGCAACGTCGCTGGCGCGAAGCCCATCCTCTCGATCGCGCCGGGGCGCAGGTTCTCCACCAGCGCGTCCGCGCGGGCGAGGAGGGCGCGGAGCCTCGCCTTTCCCTCCTCTGTCTTTAGGTCGAGCGTGACGGAGAGCTTGTTGCGGCCGTGGATGGAGAACCACACGGCGTGGCCGTTCACGCGCGCCCCCCAATCGCGGTGCGGATCGCCCTCCGGCGGCTCCACCTTGATCACCTCCGCCCCGAGATCGGCGAGCAGCCGCGTGGCGAAGGGGGCGGCGATGTAGTGGCCCAGCTCAACCACCCTCAACCCGGTGAGGGGAAGCCTCGGGTCCTGCGGTGGTGTCTCGGGGCCGGGCTGTTCCGGCATGGGCATCTCTCCTGCGTCGGCGGGGATGTTCCCCGGCGCAGAAGCGGTGGCAAGGGGGCGCTTGTCAGGCCCGCGCGAGCACCTCGGCCACGGAGGTCCAGGAGAGGCCGGGATAGCGGCCATTATCGAGCGGCGCGAGCTTGCCCTTCCCGCCGAACATGTCCCGCAGGTATTGCAGCCCCTGCCAGGGCGGGAACACCTACCCCTTCCCCGGGGCGAGGACCTGCGCGGCACGGATCATGACCGTGAGCGTGCCGAGGCCGCCCAACCGCGTCGGGCGGAAGGCGCGGCCATGCACATGCGCGGCCGCCGCCGCGAGGCCATAGGCGCTCACCTCGTCACCCGCGATGCGCAGGATGCGGGGCGCGTCCGGATCGAGCGCGGCCTCGGCGGTGAAGGCCGCCGTGTCGTCCTTTGTCGTGAAGTCGAGGGGTTGGTCAGGGCTACCCCAGTAAAGCACGCGACCGAGGCGTGGCAGGATCAGCGGCATCGCGTCCGCCAGCATGTCCGCGAAGCCGCCGTTCAGGATCGAGGTCGCGCGGATGGGTGCGCCGTCCAGCAGCCGGTGGAAATCGCGCCGCAGGTCCAAGTTGCGGTTGCCGCCCGGCGCGGTCTTCGTGAAGTCGAGCGAGAAATCCGAGGGGATGAAGCGCGGCACCCCCGCCGCGAGGGCCGCGCGCAGCAGCACGGCTTGGGTGCCGAGGATCGTCTCCTCCAGCCCATTCAGCACGGAGACAACGCAGGCGGCGCCACGGCAGGCCCCGGTTATGGCGGTCTCGTCCCCCAGGTCCAGGCGGATGGCCTCGATGCCCGCCTGTTGGAGCGCGAGCGCGCGCCCGGCCTCGGTGGCGCGCCGGATCGGCGCGACGACATGGGCCCCGCGCCGGTGAAGGGCGCGTGCGATGCGGCCGCCGAGATCGCCGGTGGCGCCGGCCACGAGAACGCACGGCCGTTCCGCACCATGCTGGGACATCGGGTGGCTCCTGGATGCCGCCCCGATCTTGGCGCGTAGCGCCTCGCGACAAGTCCCAGCCCGGGCAGGTGCCCGGTTTGCGCCAGATCAAGGCCGCGAGGGCTCGCCCTGCATTAGGCCAGGGCTCATGACCGCCCCTGCCCCCTCCCCAGCCCCGTCGCGGGCGCTGCTCGCCCTCGCCGAGGCGAAGGTGCCGCGATACACGAGCTACCCTACCGCCGCGCAGTTCGGCCCGCTGGACGAGGCCACCTATCGCGGCTGGTTGCGGGACGGCATCCGGCCAGACGACCCGCTCTCGCTCTACCTGCACGTGCCCTACTGCCGCGACCTCTGCTGGTACTGCGCCTGCCACGCGAAGCCGACACGCTCCGAGGCGCGGATCGACGCCTTCGCCGCCGCGCTGGAGGGCGAGGCGGACCTGCTGGCGGCGGCCCTGCCCGAGCACGGCGGCGTCTCGCACCTGCACCTCGGCGGCGGCACGCCCTCCATTCTTGGCCCGGTGCGGATGCGCGCGCTGGTGAACGGCCTCCTCGCCCGCTTCGGCCAGCGGCCGGGGGCGGAACTCGCCATCGAGCTGGACCCGCGCATCCTCGACGAGGGGATGGTGGACACCCTCGGCGAGCTCGGCTTCACCCGCGCCAGCCTCGGGGTGCAGGACATCTCGCCCGCGGTGCAGGCGCGGATCGGCCGGCCCCAGCCCTCCGAGCTGATCGCCGTCGCCGTGGACCGGCTGCGGCGCGCGGGCATCGCCGGGGTGAACCTCGACCTCATGTACGGCCTGCCCGGCCAGACGGTGGCACATGTGGAGGCCAGCGCCCGCTTCGCGGCCTGGCTCGAGGTCGATCGCGTCGCCGTCTTCGGCTACGCCCATGTCGCCTGGATGAAGCCGAACCAGAAGGCCATCGACGCCGCCACCCTGCCCGGCCCCGAGGCCCGGCTGGAACAGGCCGAGGCCGCCGAGCGGGTGCTCTCGGCGGCTGGCTACGTCGCGCTCGGCCTCGACCACTTCGCCCGGCCCCGCGACTCCCTCGCGCGCGCGGCGGCGGAAGGCCGGCTTCGGCGGAACTTCCAGGGCTACACGACCGATGACGCGCCCGTGCGCCTGGGCCTCGGCCCCTCGGCGATCGGCCAGCTGCCAGGCGGCCTTGCCGGCAACATCCTCGACGAGCGCGCGCACGCGGACGCGGTCGCGGAAGGCCACCTGCCCGTCGCCCGCGGCGTCGCCACCACCGCCGAAGACCTCTCCCGCGGGGCCCTCATCGAGCGGCTGATGTGCGACTTCGCCCTTGACCTCGGCAACACCGCGCCATCCATGCAGCCGGCCATCGCATCTGCACTCGCCGCCATGGCCCCGCTCCGGGACCAGGGGCTGGTCGAACTCACGCCGGGCCGCGTGGTGGTGACACCTCAGGGGCGCCGCTTCGTGCGCCAGGTGGCAGCCTGCTTCGACGCCTATCTCGCACCGTCGGCGCAACGGCATTCGGCGGCTGTTTGATCGGGCAGGGCGGGTGACTCTGAGGGAGCGAAAGAATTCTCTCCCCCGGCCCCCTCTCATCTTTCCCTATCGGTTTGACTGGTTTCGGGGCCGGTGCGCCTGGGGCCGTGGACCCGAGGCGACGGCACGCTCAGGATGGTTCCGTGAGCCGCAGATGAGGCTCCAAGGGCCTTAAGCCCTTGGGGGGCGCGGGACGAACGCTG
>NZ_RCVR01000087.1 GCF_016107305.1 Roseomonas sp. KE2513 | reverse complement strand
CGGCACGTGGGGCGCTGCTGGGTAGGAATAGACAGGTAGAGGCCGCCGCTCCTGCTGTGCCGCCGCAGCCGCAGCCGCAGCCGCAGCCGCAGCCGCAGCCGAAGCCGCAGAGGCGCGGCAGGAGGATACGATCCGCACTGCACACCGGCTCGCGCTCGAAGTGGAAGTGTTCCGTGCTGAGGGGATCAGCACTCACCTGGGGCTTGCGCGGGCGCTGACGAAGAGAGGGGTGCCGACGTTATAGGGAGGGGCGGTATGGACCCACACCACGGTGGTGCGGGTGATAGAGTGGCTCGGAGCGTAGCCCTCTGGTGGTGTGCTGGTCCGTTTGGAGCCGACAGCCGCCTCTGCTCGACCTCAGCTTGAAATGTTGACAAACACACCAGCTCCCACCGTATGATTGTCGACAATAGGACGGACATTGATCCGTTGCGGGAGGATGCGGAGGTCGAGTTATGCCTACGGGCTGGCGAAGACTGAATGCTGCCCTCCTGTGTCATCACAGGGAGCTCGTCGCATGAATCCGATCCTCGCCGCCGCTGGAGTTGAGGCGCTCTCCGACTGCAAAGTAATTGACGTTTCAAGCTTTCTTGCTGGCCCCTTCTGCTCGACGCAACTTGCGGAGTTCGGGGCGGACGTCATCAAGCTAGAGCTACCAGGCGTGGGTGACCCGTTGCGAAAGTTCGGCTCTGTGACCGAATGCGGCGACACTCTTCCCTGGCTGTCCGAATGTCGGAACAAGAAGCTGGCCGCGCTGGACCTCCGCAAGCCCGAGGGGGCGGAGCTGTTCAAGAAGCTGATTAGCGACGCTGATATTCTGGTCGAGAACTTCCAGCCTGGCACGCTGGAGAAGTGGGGGCTGGGCTGGGAGGTGCTGAACGCGGTGAACCCGCGCCTGATTATGGTCCGCATCTCTGGCTATGGTCAGACCGGCCCCTACCGAGACAGGCCAGGATTCGGGCGCATTGGCAATGCGTTCGGCGGCCTTTCGTTCTTGGCGGGCTACCCTGATCGGCCGCCGGTCACCCCGGGTTCTGCCACCATCCCGGACTATATGGCAGGGCTCTACGGGGCTCTGGGCGCCCTCCTGGCGATGAAGGCGCGGGAGAAGACCGGCCGCGGCCAAGTCGTCGATATCGGTCTCTATGAGCCCATCTTCCGTATTCTCGACGAGTTGGCACCGTCTTATCAGCTTAACGGCTACGTGCGGCACCGGATGGGGCCAGGTACGGTAAATGTCGTGCCTCACAGCCACTATCCGACGAAGGACGAGCGCTGGATCGCCATCGCCTGCACGTCGGACAAAATCTTCAGCCGGTTGGCCGAGGCGATGGGTGTCCCTGAGTTTGCCGGTGAGGGTAAGTGGGGGGCGATCTGCCAGCGTGAAGCCGAGCGCGCGATCATCGACGACTATGTCGGAGCCTGGACCAGCCGGTTCACGCGGGACGAGGTGCTGGCCCTCTGCGAAAAGTTCCAAGTACCCTGCGGACCTGTCTACAGCATCGACGAGATCTTCGATGATCCCCAGTACAAGGCGCGTGACAACATCGCCTATGTGAAGGACGAGCGGATCGGCGAGCTTGCTATCCCCAATGTCGTGCCACGCCTCACCGACACACCTGGCAGGGTGAAGTGGCTCGGCCCGGCCAAGCAGGCTCACGCGGACCACGTCTACCGGGGGCGATTGGGACTGGACGACGCGGAGATCGCCCGGCTGACCGCCGCCGGGGTGCTCTGACGTGGAAGAGGCCGGAATCTGGACGCCGCCGCCGCGTACGTCGCTGCCCGAGTTCGTCGCCATGCGGTTTATGGAGGCGATGCGTAGCGGCGCGCTAAGCCCTGGAGAGCGCATCATCGAAGCGACGCTCGCGAAGAGGCTTGGCGTCAGCCGCGGGCCACTGCGTGAAGGGTTGAAGGCACTGGAAGCGGAACGGCTGGTGGAGCGCCGTGCGGGCCGAGGCATGTTCGTCGCTGAGATCTCGGTCGACAGGGCATTGCAGATGATCTTGATGCGCGCGACCTTGGAGGGGCTTGCGGCCAGGCTGGTCGCGGAGCGCTACACGCCCGAACTCGGGGCTCCACTCATCAGGCAGCACCGTCTCATCGAGGAGAGCGCCGCGGCGGGGCGCATGTCGGAGTGGCGCGACCTCGACTGGCGGTTCCACGAGATGGTCTGCGAGGCGTCCGGTAATGAGTACCTCCTTCGCTCCTGGGTCTCGATCAGCAACCTCGTTCGCCTCTTCCTCCACCATCACCCGGGTTACGAGCACAAGCCAGAAGACCTGTTGCGCAACCATGAGCGCTTCCTCGCAACGCTCCAATCGGGTGATCCCGACTTGGCAGAGGCAACCTTCCGCGGCGTCATCATCGAGAGCGGCTACAGCCGGTTGGGCGTTCCCTTGCCGACAGCGATGGGACGGCTCTCCCGGGCAGAGGCGGGCAGCAGCACGAAGGGGAGAAGCGCATGAACGATCGTGCCTGGCGGCTGCGGCGCTCGTTGATCCTGACCCCCGGCCATCGGGGGGAACGGCTGGCCAAGGCCGCTACCCTCGCGGCTGACAGCCTCGCTTTCGACCTCGAAGACGGGGTGCCTCCCGACCGCAAGGCGGAGGCGCGCCGTGTCGTAGCCGAGGTCTTGCGGCAACTCGACTTCGGGCGGCGCGAGCGCGTCGTGCGCGTCAACGCCATTGGCACCGAGGCGTTCGAGGAGGACCTCGCCGCGCTACCCTTGGACCGGTTGGACGCCATCATGGTGCCGAAGGTCGAGCTGCCCGAGCAGCTGCACCAGATGGATGCTCGGCTGGACACCTTGCCGGGTGGCCGTGCAACGGGCGTCATCGTCATGTTAGAGACGCCGCGAGGCGTTTTGAACGCCATGGCTATCGCTGATGCATCGCAGCGGTGCCTCGCTCTTTTCTTTGGACCGGGCGATTACACGTTGCAGACTGGCGGCGCGATAAGCCCGGCAGGGCTCGCCATGCCGCGTGCCGTGATCGCGGCCGCCGCCGGGGCAGCCGGAGTGCAAGCACTGGACGCGCCCTTCATGGGGCTGACGGATGAGGAGGGCACGCGGGCCGATGCTCTCCTCGCGCGTGAATTAGGCTTCTCCGGCAAAGTGGTCTTCCACCCCAGCCAGATCGCGGTGGTGAACGACGTCTTCACGCCAGACGCGGCGATGGTCGCGCATGCGGAGCGGTATGTGGCCGCTTTTGAGGCGGCCTCAGCACGCGGGGAGAACGTCGCCTACGTGAACGGCGAGTTCATCGCCATGGATCTTGTGCCGCGAATGAAGCGGATCATCGCGATTGCCCATGCCGCTGCGGAAGCAGCGTAACAAGAACGAACAACATGTAGGAGGAAGCGACATGTATCGTTTTAGCCGCCGGCAGGGTGTGCTGGCCGGAATTGGCGTCGGTCTCGCCGCGCCCTCGGTCAGGGCTCAGCCAGCTTGGCCTAGCCGACCAGTGCGCATTGTCGTGCCCTACGCGCCGGGAGGTGGAACGGACGTTACGAACCGCGCCATCGCAGAAGCCCTGGGGCGGGAGCTTGGTCAGCCGTTCGTCGTTGAAAACCGGGCCGGCGCTAACGGAATCATTGGCGCCGAGGCCGTCGCGCGAAGCCAACCGGACGGCTACAGTTTCGTGGCTCCCAACGGCACGCACGCCATGCTGCGCCATATCACGCCGCAGCTTCCCTTCGATCCTATCGCTGACTTCACGCCCGTCGCTATGCTGGCTAGCTACTGCTTCGTGCTTGTCTGTCCGGCGAATTCGGCTTTCCGTGATGTTCGAGGTGTCATCGATCGCGCAAGAGAAAAGCCGGGCGACTTGGCGCAAGGCACGGCAGATGTTGCCTCTGGCTACGTGGCTAGCCGCTTTTCCAGAGCCGCCGGGGTAGAGATGACGGAGGTGCGCTACTCCGGCTCGGGTGCTTCCGTGGGAGACCTGACGGGCGGTCACCTTCCCATGGCTTGGTTCAGCACAGCGACAGCGATGACGCTGCTGCCAGGTGGAAGCATTCGAGCGCTGGCCGTCACGTCGCCGCGTCGTTCCACGTTCTTGCCAGACACCCCGTCGTTATCCGAGCTTGGAGTAGGTGAGGCGAGCTACACTGGATGGTTTGGTCTCTTCGGTCCTGCAAAGCTGCCGGACGCCATTACTACCCGGCTCAACACAGCAGTTAACGCCGTGGTGCAGTCCCCCTCGGTCCAGGAGAGACTCAAGACGTTGGCAGTCGAGACGTACATCACAACACCAGCAGAGATGGCGAGCGTGGTGGCGGAAGATGATCAGCGTTGGGCACAGGCCATCAAGGATGGTACGCTTCGGCGAAGCTAAACGACCTTGGCTGTAGTACTGTCCATGGTTGAGCTCGTGCTCAGCCTCCCACATGAGCCGCGCAGTTCCATTGGCGAACGTCTTGCCGCGTTTCCGTGTGGATCGGAGGGAGGGTGTTCACCACCGAGCAACGGTCGATGCTGGGTGGTGAACATGAGGGGAGTCGTCTGCGGCTACGTGCCGGCAAACGATCAGGGCTCGAATGTCGAACTGCTGACCCAGCGCGCCGTCCTACTTTCCGTTGATGAGCTCTTTAATCCGGCTTGCCAGCGCCTCCATGGTGAAGGGCTTGGTCAAGACGTGCATGCCATGCTCGAGATGCCCATGGCTAAGGACCGCATTCTCGGCATAGCCGGTGATGAACAGCACCTTCAGATCGGGTCGGACTTCCCTTGCAGCATCCGCTAGCTGCCGTCCGTTCATGCTAGGCAGTCCGACGTCACTCACCAGTAGGTCGAGCCGCACATCGGATTGCAGTACCTTCAGTCCTGCCGCGCCGTCAGCGGCCTCAATAGCCGTGTAGCCTAGGTCCTCGAGTACTTCACTGACCAGCATGCGTACCGTCGGCTCGTCGTCCACGACCAGCACCGTCTCGCCTTGCTCTGCCCGTGGCGCTTGGGCCAGCTCTGGCAACAAGTCATCGGCCTCGTCGGCGCCGAGGTGTCTGGGCAGGTAAAGGCATATGTTGGACCCATGCCCTACCTCGGAGTAGATGCGAACCTGACCATTTGACTGGCGCACAAAGCCGTAGACCATGGACAGGCCGAGCCCGGTTCCCATGCCGATAGGCTTGGTGGTGAAGAATGGCTCGAAAGCCTTGGCGATCACATCTGGTGCCATGCCGGTGCCAGTGTCGGAAACACACAGGGTGACGTACTGCCCCGGAGGCAGGTCCCGTTCATGAGCCGCCGCAGCGTCGAGCCACTTGTTGGCTGTTTCGATGGTGATCCTGCCACCACCCAGCATAGAATCGCGGGCGTTGATGCAGAGGTTCAGCAGTGCGTTCTCAAGCTGGCCAGGATCGACCAGCGTAGTCCAGAGGCCCCCGGCCTCCGCGACCTCCAAAGCAATCTCAGGCCCGATTGTTCGCCTGATTAGCTCTTCCATGCCTCGCACCAGACGGTTCACGACGATCGGCTTGGGATCCAGCGTCTGACGCCGGGAGAAGGCGAGCAGGCGATGGGTCAGGGCCGCAGCTCGCTTGGCTGCTCCCTGTGCGGCGTTGACGTAGCGGTCCACGTCATTGATCCGACCCTGAGCAATGCGGGTTTGCAGAAGCTCCAGGCTGCCGCTCACCCCTGTGAGCAGATTGTTGAAGTCATGCGCCAGACCGCCGGTAAGCTGCCCCACGGCCTCCATCTTCTGGGCTTGGCGAAGCTGATCCTCGATCCGGCGCAGGGCCTCGGCATGCTCCTTCTCGGCCGTAATATGCCGACCATAGGCGTAGATGAGTTCGCCCTCGACCGAAGTGTTCCAGGAAATCCAGCGAGGTGTGCCGTCCTTGTGCCGGTAGCGGTTCTCGAACCCGTTCAGATCGTCCCGCGCTACCGCCCTGTCGTGCCCACCTTGAGTAAGGGTTACGTCCTCTGGCCAGATGAAATCAAGAAAACTCCGGCCGACCAACTCGTCGAGTTCATAGCCAAGCACGGCTGTCCATGCCGGGTTTAGTGCACGGAAAATGCCATCAGCATCAACTACCAAGAGAAGATCCCGCGAATTCCGCCATACCCGGTCGAGCTCAGCCGTACGCTCGATCACGCGTGCCTCAAGCAGGGCTTCCTGAGCCCGCAGTGCCTGTTCGCCCCGAACCTTGCTCGTGGTCTCGGTGCACGCACAGAAAAGCCCGGCTATCTGTTCGGTCTCGTCCTGCAGGGGCGTGTATGAGAAACTGAACCAGGTGTCCTCGTCGTAGCCGTTGCGCCGCATAGGGATAGGCAGGTCTTCGAATGACAGCGCTTCACCGGCCATCACGCGGCGCACGATCGGCCCGAACTGCGGCCAGATATCCGACCACGCCTGGCTGAAAGGCTGTCCCAGGGCATGCGGGTGCTTTGCACCGAGGACTGCCGCGTACTCATCGTTGTAGAGAAACGTCAGATCCGGTCCCCAGGCGACGAACATCGGCTGTTTCGCATGAAGGACCAAGCACACGGCCGTCCGTAAGCTCTGAGGCCATGCCTCAGCCGATCCAAGTGGCGTTGTCGACCAAGAGCGAGCTCGGACACGCTCCCCCATTTCACCACCGTCAGCCAAGAACGTGTCACTGGCAGTGAGGGTGTGTCCGTGTCTCATTGGGGGAGCGATCATGGATCAGTGGTATTCGTGAGGGTGACATGTTCTAGCAGGTCCACGGCTTCGTTAACGGCTCTTCCTTGCGGCGTACCAGTTCCTCGCGCCAAGCGAGGTGCAGTGTAGTCCTTCGTCGCCTTGGGGCAGCATCGGGCGCGCTTCAAGCCGTCTTCCTCTTCGTTCGATCATCCGGTCCAGCAGCTGCCCGATAAGCGGTGCGCACCGACTTGGTTGTTGAGCCGACCCAAAGGGGCGCGCAGCCTCTGCTCCCACACATGCGGCACTCAAGGTTAAACTGGTGCCGACTCTGATCTGTCCTGGCTCTTCCGCCCAGACGAGCAACCGTCAGTGGCACACCAGAGTGCAGAAAGCCTCGATCCAACGCTCTCGTCGATCGCCGAGCCTCAGCATTGAGCGGAGGGCTCGGACCCGCTGATTGGCTTGCCTCGCAGATACAGGTTAAGTGAAGCAATCTGATCCTTCACTCGCAGCTTCTCACTCTTGATCTGATTGAGGCGCTCTGAACCTGGCAATGAGCAGGCAAGCGCCTCGCGCAATGTAGCCTCGAGGTGAGCATGACGTCGATCGAGGGCGGCGAGCCAATCACAAGCCTTTTCTGTCTTAAGTTGTCGCGACATGCCTCGCCTCTCGTTATGGTTGTGAGATCATTTGATAAGTCCGGGAGAGCCGCCAGCTCATCGTTGCGTCATTGTGTTCAAGAATCTGTGATGGAGAGTGTCGTAGCTTTACCTGGTTGTGCTGTTATCAGAATGTCTTCCGGGAGGTGGCGCCTTCGCCGTTGTCGTGGGCGAACAGCCTAGCTTAGCGGTCCTTCAGCACATCCTTCTGCGGGCTCAGCCCGGTGCCCTTGACCATCCAATCGAGGAGCTATCCCCCTCGCCCGAGCGCATCGGCCTGGTCGTCGTGCCGGCCAGCCGGGAAGGTCAGCGGCTCCGCCTCAAAAGCTTGCCGCTGCGAGGCGGAGCGCAGAGGGTGCAGCCCTTCCAGCGCCAATCTTCCACGGATTGACTGCGCCCTGCTCCCTTTGTCGCCGCGGGTGGGAAGGCGTGCCGGGCGACATGGGCCTGCCGCTCCGGCATGAGGCGCTCCAGGAAGGGACCCACCCCTGCTCAGATCTGCCCCGTCTCCTCTGCCCAGCCCATCGGGGCGCCAGCGCAGGACAAGGCTGGAGGGGTGCTGAAGGCTGAGACGCTCGTTGATCACC
>NZ_RCVR01000086.1 GCF_016107305.1 Roseomonas sp. KE2513 | reverse complement strand
ACAAGAAGCCGGCCGCCTGACCTCAGGGCTCGGCAAGTGGCGCGGTGCCGCTTGCGAACGACGCGACAAAGGCCGGGCGCTCAGGCGTCCGGCTTTCCTGTGTGCCCCCTGACCTAGGAGATCGGTGCTAGTGCAAGGCACACCGGACCAGTTCATTGAGATCCTGCGAGAGACCATTGTCTCTCTCGTCCGTCGCGACGGGCCCGACCTCACCGCACGGCAGCTCGGCGTCTTCCTGACCGTCTATCTCGGCGAGGGGCCGCATACAGTGCGCGGCCTGGCCTCGGCGCTGAATGTCTCCAAGCCCGCCATTACCCGCGCGCTGGACCGCCTCGGCGAATTCGACTTCGCTCGCCGCAAGACCGACCCGCAAGACCGGCGCTCTGTGCTCGTGCAGCGCACTGTCAAAGGCTCTGCCCTGCTGCGTGAAATCAGCGCCACGATGGCGGAGGCTGCCACCGTCTTCCAGGAGGGCACGACAGCACCAACAGCACGGCAGCGAGCGAGCAGTTCGTAGGGGCGGGCTGGGGGAGGCAGTATCGCTCACGACGCCGATGGTCTCCAGCGTCATGTAGCGAGAACGCTGGGTAGCCCGTTCGTCGGACTGCTCAAGGAGGAGGGCGCCGACGAGCCGGATGACGGCTCGCTCCACGATGTTGCCAGATTTCGGTGGCGGGTTTTGCTGGATAGGGCTTCTCTGAAGGCTCGGTATGGCGAGGGGTTCCGGGCGGGCACGCTGGAAGGCCTGGACGCCGGTGCGCCCCGACGGTCCGGGGAGCGCGCGCATGGCGGGGCGCGGGAGACGTCCCGAGTGGCAGGTCCGCAGCGCCTTCGAGGGGACGCGGATGGCGGCGCAGTGCCTTGCCGCGGCCTACGAGCAGCTGGTGCCCATCCCACGCCGCCTGGCCCGGCGTCCGCCACACCGTGTCTTGGAGAACGGCCGTGTGACGGACACACCCCTGGCCGAGCCGAGGAGCGCTGAGCGTGGATAGGATCGCGGCGGCGCTGTATGCGCGGGTCTTGAGCGACGGACAGGCGCGCGGGAACACGGTGGCGGGCCAGCTTGCGGAGTTGCGGGCGAGAGCCGCGGAGGAGGGGGCCGTGATCACCCCGGAACACGGCTACGTGGACGAGGGCTACAGCGGTGCGACGCTTGTGCGTCCGGCGCTCGAGCGGCTGCGGGACGCGGCGGCGTTCGGCGAGATCGACCGGCTCTACGTCCACGCGCCCGACTGGCTGGCGCGGCGCTACGCGTATCAGGTGCTGCTGGTGGAGGAACTCCGCCGGGCAGGCGTCGAGGTGGCCTTCCTCAACCGAGCGATCGGCGGCTCGGCCGAGGACGACCTGCTGCTGCAGGTTCAAGAGATGATCGCCGAGTACGAGCGCGCCCGCATCCTCGTACGCGGCCGGCGTGGGCGACGTCATGCCGCCCTCTCCGGTGCGGTCAGCGCGATGTGCGGCATGCCCTAGGGCTATCGCTACATCGGCCGGCATGCGGCCGGAGGCGTCGCCCGGATCGAGATCGTGGAGGACGAGGCGCGCGTCGTGCGTCAGCTGTTCGGCTGGATCGGCGTTGAGCGGATGAGCCTTCGCACGGCGGGCCGGCGGCTGCAGGAGATGGGCTGCCCGACCCGCACGGGGCTTGGCCATTGGAATACGACAACCATCGCCGGCATGCTGCGCAACCCAGCCTACAGGAGGGCTGCGATGTTCGGGCGCACGCGCGCGGTGACGCCCAAGGTAGAAAGGCTGCGCCCGATCCGCGGCCGGCCCTACCCGCCGCGGGTGGCCTCCGGTTCCAAGCTGCGGGTGCCCGCGGAGGAGTGGATCCCGATCCCGGCGCCCGCCATCGTGGATGCGGAAGTGTTCGAGGCGGCCGGTGCCCAGCTTGAGGAGAACCGCCGGCGCGAGCGTGACGGCCGACGCCGGCCCGGCTGGCTGCTGCAGGGCCTCGTGGTCTGCTGCCACTGCGGTTATGCGTTCTACGGCAAAATGGACTTGCTGCAGTTTAGTGGAGAGGCATTGGATCAGTTGGTGGCCATTCTCTCGAACTGGATAGGACTTGTGAAGTCGAGCGCGGAGTGGCGCCGGACGGGATTGTAGGAACCGTCGATGTACCGGCCGATGGTCCCCTCGGCGTCCTGGCGAGTCTCGAACATGGTGCGCCAGACGAGTTCCGACTTCAGCGTCTTGAAGAAACTCTCGACCATCGAGTTATCATAACAGTTCCCCTTGCCGGACATCGAGATCAGGACGCCGTGCTTTCGGAGTTCGGCCTGGTACTCCGTGGAGCAGTATTGGCTGCCGCGATCGGCATGATGGATCATTCCTGGTGCCGGGCGGCGCATGGTGAGGGCCTTGCGCAGAGCCGCCAGCACCAGTTCCCGGTGCAGCCGGTCCGCCACGGCCCAGCCGACAACGCGGTGCGCGAACAGGTCGATGACCACCGCCAGATACAGCCAGCCTTCGCGGGTCCAGATGGTGGAGATGTCGCTGCCCCACTTCTGGTTGGGACCCTCTGCCGAGAAGTCCTGGTCCAGCAGGTTGGGCGCGATCGGCAAAGCATGGTGGCTGTCGGTAGTCCGCTTGAACCGCCGCTTCTGCCGGGCGCGGAGCCCGTTCTCCCGCATCAGGCGGGCCGTCCGGCGGCGCCCGACCGCCAAGCCGCTGTCCTGCAGCTCCCGCGTCATCCGCGGGCTGCCGTAAGTGCCATGGGAGCGCGCGAAGGCCGAGCGGACATGCGCCAGCAGCACCATGTCCTCGTGCTGACGGCGACAAGCCGGACGGCCCTTCCAGGCGAAGGAGCCGCTCTGGCTGACGCCAAGGACACGGCAGAGACGGTGCACGGGGAACTCCTTCTTCGCCTCATCGATGAGCGCGAACTTCACCGACTTCCCTCCCGGGCGAAAAAAGCCGTGGCCCGCTTGAGAATGTCCCGCTCCTGACGAAGGATCTCGTTCTCCCGCCGCAGCCGCTTCAGCTCGGCCGCGGCATCTTCCTGCCCAGCCCGCTCGGGCTCATCGATCAGCCGGTCCTGGCTCCGGCTGATCCACCGGACCAGCGTCGACAAACCAATCCCGAGATCCTCGGCGATCTCGCGCTGGCTCCGCCCGCTGGTCCGGACCAGCCGGACCGCTTCCTCCTCAAATTCCTTCGTGAACCGTCTCTGCTGCGTCATGGAGTTCCTCTTGCCTCATCAGGAACCCTCCACTTTTCCGGGGCAAGTCCAGGTCAGCCCTTATCCCCGGCCACGAAGAACCCGACGACGAGCACGACCGACGGCTACTCGGGCGATCTTGCATCACCCCGTTTTGCTCGGCCATGTACCTCAGGCCTTCTTGGGGAAGATCGTCGTGTCGGCAGTGGCGTGACCAGGGTGATGCGGTGGATCCAACATCGTCAGCGGTTGCAATCCTGCCTGAACGACCTCACTGGCCGTCTGATACCGCCCGGAGGCGACCTGCGCCTCGATGTAGCGGCGCAGTTCGGGAGTGAGGGAAACGGTCACGGGATCAGCCGAGGGCATGCACCCCTGTTAATAGCACCTTTCCTGGGATGGAACCTTCGCTTCTTGGCTCTGAATGGGGCGCCATTTGAGGTGCCCACCACAGGCCGCCGCAGAACGGCAGCAAACCACGTTTCAGGATGGAACGGGCAGTAACTAGGGCAATTGAGCTGGGCGTCGTCTCCGCCATATCCGTTTCGGAACGGTGCGGGTTACCAGGGTGACACCCTTGTTACACCAGACTAGAAGGGAACCATGCCCGCGCACCACAGCCTTCACGTCGCTCTGACGAATGAGCTCTGCGACTTCGTCTCGCGGCTCGTCGCCTCTGGGCGCTACCAGAGTTCCAGCGAGGTCGTCCGCGCCGCCCTGCGCCTGCTCGAGCGTGCTGAGGGACAGCCGATCCTGCTGCGCCAGATCGAAGCTCCCAGCCTCTGCACGGGTCAGTCCCATGAGCAGCACGCCGGTTAGCCCCTCTCGTGCTCGCCAGCTGAGCTCAGGTCGTCTGGCCGAGCTGGTTCTGGAGAGCGCGGCGGATTTCGCTATTTTCACGACCGACCTCGACGGCATCATCACGAGTTGGAACAGCGCGGCCGAGCGCGTCATGGGCTGGTCCGAGGCCGAGGCGCTGGGCCAGCACGCCCGCATAATCTTCACGCCCGAGGAGCGGGCAGGGGAGGTGTGCGACCTGGAAATGGCACAAGCGCGGGCCACTGGTCGCGCCAGGGACGAGCGTTGGCATCGCCGCAAGGACGGGTCGCGCTTCTGGGGATCCGGTTCCATGACCCGCCTCGAGGATGACGAAACCGGAGAGCATCTCGGCTACTGCAAGATCGTTCGTGACCGCACCGAGCAGCACGAGGCGGGTCAACGGCTCGAAGCCAACCAGGTGCTGCTGACCAACGTGCTGGAGAGCAACCCCGACTGCCTGAAGCTCCTCGACCTAGAAGGGCGGGTGAGCTTCATGAACGGACCTGGCCTAAAGCTGATGGAGTTCGACGGTCTTCCGGACGTCAGCGGTAAGCCGTGGGCATCCTTTTGGCCCGAGCGGGAGCGGAGCAAGGTCAAGGCCGCCCTGGCAGAGGCGAGTGCCGGGCGGGTGGGCCGCTTCCAGGGCTTCTGCCCGACCGCGAAGGGAACGCCGAAGTACTGGGACGTGCAGGTCACCTCGGTGCCGGGCAGCGAGGAACAGTCCGGCCTGCTGCTCGCCTCGTCGCGCGATGTGACTGAACTCGAGACAATGCAGTCGGCTCTTCGCCGCAGCGAGGACCGGCTTCGGACAGCCTTCGCCATCTCGACCGTGGGGGTGATATTCTGGGGTCCCGATTTCGGCCTCACCGAAGTGAACGATGCCTTCCTGCGGATGACTGGCTTCAGCCGCGAGGAGGCGATCGGCAAGACCTGGCAGGAGCTGACCCCGCCCGAGTTCCACCCACCCTCGCTGAAGGCGGTTGCCGAGGTGACCACGATCGGTGAGACCACGCCCTACGAGAAGCAGTACTACCGCCGCGACGGCTCGCGCTGGTGGGGCTTGTTCGCTGCGCGCCGGGTCGGCGACGAGGTGGTGGAGTTCGTCCTGGACGTCACCGCTCGCCACGAGGCCGAAGGGGCCCTGCGCGAGAGCGAGGCACGGTTCCGCCACATGGCCGACAGTGCTCCGGCGCTGATCTGGATGACCGACGAGACCGGCCAGGTCACCTTCGCCAACATGCACTACGACCACCTGTTCGGGCGTCCTGCGGCGGAGATGCTGGGAGACGGATGGGCCAGCATTGTCCTTCCCGACGATCTCGAGCGGCACACTGCCGCCTTCTTTGCGGCCTTCGAGGCACGGGCGCCGTTCCGGACCGAGACCCGCGTGCGAGATCGCGACGGTCAGGTAAGGTGGCTGCGCTGCGAGGGCGTGCCGCGCACGGACGATGCTGGCACCTTCCTGGGCTACACCGGCTGCAACGTCGACATCACTGAGGCCCGCCTCGCGGCCGATGAACTGGAGCGTCTGGTCGCCGAGCGCACGGCTGAACTGATGGCCACCGAGGAGACTCTGCGCCAGTCCCAGAAGCTGGAAGCCGTGGGCCAGCTCACCGGCGGCGTGGCGCACGACTTCAACAACCTGCTGACGATCATCCGCTCCTCGGCGGACCTGCTCGGCCGTGCCAATCTGTCGGAGGAGAGGCGGCGGCGGTATGTCGAAGCGATCTCCGACACGGCAAACCGAGCGGCCAAGCTCACAGGGCAGCTGTTGGCCTTTGCCCGTCGCCAGCCTCTCAAGCCGGAAGCCTTCGCCGTTGGCGAACGGCTCCAAGCCGTCACCGACCTGATACGGCCCCTCATGGGGGCGCGCATCACCATCGAGACGCCGATCAACTGCGAGGGTTGTGCCGTCCAAGCCGACCCGAACCAGTTCGAGACCGCGTTGGTCAACCTCTCGGTGAATGCGCGGGATGCCATGGACGGGGAGGGCCGTCTGACCCTCAGGACTTGGCTGGCTTCCGAGGTGCCCCCGTCCCGCGGGCACAAAGGAAGTCGGGGAGAGTTCGTGGCGGTGTCGGTTTCCGATACCGGAGCCGGCATTCAGTCCGAGGTACTGGGCCGTATCTTCGAGCCGTTCTTCACGACCAAGGAGGTCGGCAAAGGCACCGGGCTCGGTCTCAGCCAGGTTTACGGCTTCGCCAAGCAAAGCGGCGGCGAGCTCCATGTCGAGAGCGAGGTGGGTCGGGGCACAACCTTCACCCTTTACCTGCCGAAGGCTGAGGCCAGAGCGGCCGCCCCCTGTGCCGCAGGCACGAAGGAGAGCATCCTCGATCCGGACCGTAGGAACGTGCTGCTGGTCGAGGACAATTCGGTTGTGGGCGAGTTCGCAAGACAGTTGCTGACCGACCTCGGCTACACAGCAACCTGGGCGCCCAATGCGCAGGCCGCCTTGCGGATCCTGGAGGGCGGGCCGAGCCATTTCGACGTGGTGTTCTCGGACGTGGTGATGCCTGGCATGAGCGGTATCGAACTCGGCCGGGAGATCCGCCGCCGCTGGCCCAACTTGCGCGTGGTCCTGACCAGCGGCTACAGCCACGTGCTCGCGACTGGTGGAACTCAGGGTTTCGAGCTGCTGCACAAGCCCTACTCGGCTGAGGGATTGTCAACCGCCCTCCAGGCAAAGCCTCGGTGAGCAGGCGAAGCGGTCCGCACAGCGCCTGATAGCAGCGAAGGGCTGTTGCTTTGCAAATCAGTATAGCCCTCGTTGCAGAGCTGAAGCAGCTGTTTGCCAACAGCGTAGTTGGCCTCTGGTTTGGAGTTCTTGCGATTGGCTGACCTTCCGTCGCAGGACAACGCCGACCAGCAGCAGCTCCGGCTCATTCTTGCCGCCCTGCAGGACGGCGTGATCCTCATCAACCCCGACCAGACCATCGCCTGGGCCAACAAGGCGGCCCTCAGGATGCACGGCGTGCGTGAGGTGGCCGAGCTGGGCTCCACCGTGTCCGAATACCGCCGCCGCTTTGAGCTGCGCTACCGCAACCGGCACCGCCTGCCGGAGGGCGCCTACCCGATGGAGCGGGTGATGGCCGGCGAGGCCTTCGAAGAGGTGGTGGTGGAGGTAGCGCCGGCCGGGGAGAATGAGGCCCTCTGGACCCACCGCATCCGCAGTCTGGTGCTCAACGACCCCGTCGGCATTCCAAACTGCCTTGTGCTCATCCTGAACGACGAGACCGCACGTTTCGACGCCGAGGAGCGCTTCGAGGCGGCCTTCAGCGCGAACCCGGCACCTGCGGTCATCCTGCGCCTCTCGGACCACCGCCACATCAAGGTCAACCGCGGCTTCCTCGAAATGACCGGATACGCTGAGGATCAGGTGGTCGGCCGCTCAGCCTACGAGATCGACGTGCTGGAGGGCGCTGCACGGCGGGAATTCGCCGTCGAGCGGCTGCAACAGGGGCGCACGATCCCTCAGATGGAAGCCGTGCTGCAGTTGGCTGGAGGCGGCGAGAAGCGGGTGGTGGTCGCCGGACAGCCGATCGAGGTCGGTGATGCCGACTGCATGCTCTTCACCTTCGTCGACATCGAGCCCCACAAGCGAACCGAGGAGGCTCTTCGGCGAAGCGAGGGAAGCTTCGGTGTGGCTTTCCGCCTGGCACCGGTGCCGGCCCTTCTTGTCCTCCGTTCCGGCTGCCGCCTGCTGCGGGTCAACGAGGCCTTCGTTCGGGAGAGCGGCTATGGGGAGGCAGAATTGGTCGGGAGAGCGGCCAGCGAGCTCGGGTGGTGGGCCGATGCAGCGATAGGTCGGGAGCTGGAGCGGCGGCTGGAAGCCGGTGAAAGTGTGCGCGACTTTAACATTCAGTTGCGCACGCGTGCGGGCGACCTGCTGGACCTTCTCCTGTCCGCCGAGGCGGTGAGCGTCGGGGGGCAGCCCTGTGTGTTGGTGATGGCGCAGAACGTAGCGGAGCTCCGTCGGACGGAGTTCGAGATCGCCTCCGCCATTCAGGCGGTTATGCAGGACACCTCCTGGTTT
>NZ_RCVR01000085.1 GCF_016107305.1 Roseomonas sp. KE2513 | reverse complement strand
CGATTTCAAGCGCACCCTCCGCCAGGCGTTCCCTCGAGGAACACCGCACGCAGCATCAAATCGCGTCAGACGTACTCTCAGAACTGCTGATCAGTCCCGGATACCCAAGCAGGATCCGGCCCGGTGACTTGGTGCTTACGGCGAGGCTGCCACACCCGATCCCATCCCGAACTCGGCCGTGAAACGCCTCAGCGCCCATGGTACTGTGCCTTAAGGCATGGGAGAGTCGGTCAGCGCCAAGCCACCCGACCGGATCCTCCACAACGACATAATGTGATGCAGCACAATACGGACACAACAAAGCCCACCCTGCCTCAACATGGCGGGTGGGCTTTTTAGGTTTCTGCACTGGGCGAGTACTGCACCCTGCCCTTGGTCGTGCGGATTGCCGAACTGCACAACCGGCGCTGTCCACCTCGGCACCTGTGCCGGAAGTGAAAGACTGCTAACAGGCCACATAAGTGCATTCGCCAATGGTGACCTCACTACTTCTGCGGCCCCGGTGCAGGATCCCAGACGGCCACCTTTTCGCGTGGAACGATCTCGACCACTTCGATGTCCTGCTCATCAAAGCAGAACTCCGCCAGGGCGTAAGGTGGACCGTTCAACCAGCCAGGTAGCTTCCGCGGGTCCGCGGCGTCCTGGTCCGTTGCCCAAGTCTGGCCTTCGCCGAGTGGGCGTGGCGTGATGACCTTGTCGATCCGCACGGCAACGATGGTTCGGGTGCCGACGTCGGTGCACCGCCACAGCGCCTGTCCGGTTGAGAACGTGGTCCCGATCTGGAAAGCCACCCCGTCTGCCCTCACCAGCTTGGCCTGACGCACCTGGGTGGCAGCTGTAAGGACCATACGCACCACCCGGCGCAGATCCTCTGCGGGCAGACGTGGATGAACGTCAGGAGTGATGGATAGCATGGTGGTGGCAGCTTCGACCTCCGCATCACTGACAGCGGGAAGCGGGTCCACGGCGGTCCTCCTGCAGAACGGGCAACCACGGCACGATCAAGGGTCCGTATCAGGCTAGACCCTGAACACCATCGTATCTGACGACGCGGACGTCGAGGGTATTGGGGCCGAATGGCTGCTCCAGATTGAGCGTGAGCCCTCCCGCGCGCGTGAGGTTCAGATCGCCCAAGATGAGGGCTGGCAAGCGCTGCACAGGAGCGTAGCGCCCGGTCCGGTGCCGGGGCTGCGACACCCGGCAGGCATCACCCGCGCGGTAAGCCTAAGGCGCTTCTATCCCCTGCCCCTCCCTGCCCTTCCGTCCGGCCCGGCGCGTAGCCCATGGTGAGCACGAACGAGAGCGCTCGCCATTCCTTGCGGAGTCGCAACAGCCTGCCGCGGCGACCAGTCGCCCGGCGAGAACGGGATAGGAGTTGGCCCGGAACACTGCCCTGCCACTGCGATGCGAGATGGTCCTTGCCTTTCAAAGCGAACGCCAGCCGGCGACGTCGGGTAACGCGGCAGCGGCACAGGGTCTGGCGCCACCGGACAATTGCCCCGCTCACTCCCGCCTAAATAATGCTCGCCATGGCAAAGTCGCTCACCGATCCGCCACATACGGGCTGAGCTTAGGTTGCCCGCGCGGACCGTCCCGCCTAATCGGGGCACGAACCGCCATGGGAGGCAACGCCGTGCCCCTTCGCCCCAGCCGCCGCGCCCTGATGTGCGCCGCTCTCCCCTTGCCGCTCATGCGCCAAGCTGCCGCGCAGGAGGCCTGGCCCGTCAAGCCCGTCCGCTTCCTGCTGCCCTTCCCGCCGGGCCAAGCGACCGACACGATCGGCCGGGTGCTCGCGGAGGAACTGTCCCGCCAATGGCCGCAGCGTGTGGTGGTGGAGAACCGCGCGGGCGGCGCCGGCGTGGTCGGCACCGAGGCCGGCGCCCGCGCGGCTCCCGATGGCTACACTATTGTCGCCTCCACCAGCGGCACTATTGGCATCAATCCCAGCATCATCCGCAGCCTTCCCTATGACGCGGAGCGGGACTTCACCTACATTACCACCATCTTCACCGTACCCTTGATAATCGTGGCGCATCCCTCCTTTGCGCCGAACGACTTGCCTGCCCTGATCGGGGTGGCCAAGGCCGATCCCGCCGGCATCAACTACGGGAGCGGCGGCCCCGGCACCTCCCAGCACATGTCGGCGGAGCTGTTCTGCAGCCGGGCTGGTGTGAAGATGACTCATGTGCCCTATCGCGGCAGCGGGCCGGCCATGACAGACCTGATCGCCGGCAACATCCCGTTGATGTTCGACAGCGTGGCCAGTGCCCTGCCGCACCTGCGCGCCGGCCGGATTAAGGCACTCGGCGTCACCTCGTCCATCCGGGCGCAGCAACTGCCGGAGGTGCCCGCTGTTGCTGAGACAATCCGGGGTTACGAAGCGATCGGCTGGGCCGGGCTTTGCGTTCCCGCCGGGACGCCGGCGGCTGTTGTTGCCCGCGTCAATGCCGATGTAACGGCACTCCTGCGCAACCCGGACTTCGCCGCGCGTGTCGTCCAATTGGGCGGCAACCCTGCACCACAGACGGTGCAGGAAGCCGATTCCTTTGTGCGGGCCGAAATCGCCAAGTGGCGCGAGGTGGCGCGGAACGCCGACGTCCGGCTCGACGGCTAGATCAGGGCGGGGCGCGCAAGACCGCGAGGGAGGAAGGCCAGGTTCCCTATTTCGCTCCGCGCGAGAAGGTCAGTGCGCTCGCCTCCTAATTTGTGCCGGTACATGCGGCCACCCTTCGAAAGTCCTCCAATCCCAAGCAGTGTACGACCGTGTCGGCCACGATCAAGCCGGTGACGCAGACCGCGGTGGTCAAGGCTGTCACGAGCAGGGCCCGCCCGGAAGGCCAGTAGCATCGGGAGGCCAGTGCCGACCGCTGGAACAGCATCCTCAAAGAGGCAAGCCCTTTATCCGGGCGACAGCAGTCATGACACCGCGAAGCTCGGCGAGTCCGCGGAGGCGGCCAATCAGCGGATAGCCGGGGAAGGTCGGCTTGCCGCTGTCGTCGGCCAATTCATGCCCGTGGTCCGGGCGGAAGGGGATGCGCCAGTCCGCGCGGCCGCTGTCCAGGCGGCGTTTCTGCTCAGTGAGCAGCGCCTCCACCACTGCCACCATGTCCGTGTCGCCGCCAAGGTGGTCGGCCTCCATAAAGGAGCCGTTTGGCTCTTTCGCGACGTTTCGCAGATGAGCGAAGTAGATGCGATCGGCGAACCGCGCAGCGATGCGCGGCAGGTCGTTCGATGGGTGCGCGCCGAGCGAGCCCGTGCAGAGGGTCAGCCCGTTGGCGGGGCTGTCCACCATGGTGAGGAGGTCGGCGATGTCCTCCTCAGTAGAGACGATGCGCGGCAAACCGAAGAGCGGGCGTGGCGGATCGTCAGGGTGCATGCCCATGCGGATGCCGAGTTCCTCCGCTGTCGGGATGACCTCCTCGAGGAAGCGTCGCAGGTTGGCCTTCAGGTCCTGTGCGGTCATCTCTCCATAGGCTGCGAGGATGCGGCGCAGGCCCGCAACGTCGTAGCGCTCGTAGGCGCCGGGCAGCCCGGCCATGATCGAAGCGAGCAGGATATCCTTCTGCGCCTCGCTGGCGCCTTCTACCCAAGCTTTGGCTTGGGCGAGCAGATCCGGCGGCACGCCCTCCTCTGCGCCGGAGCGCTTCAGTATGAAGACATCGAAGCCGACGTACTCGTGCGCGTTGAACCGCAGAGCGGTACCGCCCCCGGGAAGCGGGTGGCGCAGCTCCGTCCGTGTCCAGTCCAGCACGGGCATGAAGTTGTAGCAGATGTTCGTGACCCCTGAGGCCGCGAGATTGCGCATGGACTGCCGGTAGTTGGCAAAAAGCGGCGCGCAGTCGCCGTCGCCACGCCGGATCTTCTCGTGCACCGGCAGGCTTTCCACGACACGCCAGTGGAGCCCGAGCGAGGGATCTTGCGCGAGAACTGACTTGCGCCGCTCAATCTCCTCCACCGTCCAGACCTCGCCATAAGGGATCTGGTGGAGCGAAGTGACGATGCCGCGCGGGCCCGCCTGCCGGATATGGTCAAGCCGGACCGCGTCGTCGGGGCCGAACCAGCGCCAAGTTTCTTCCATCGATGGCGATCCTTCAGGAAAGCGGGTCAGCCGCCGCGGCGGCGCGGGCCCCGGCCGTGAGCAGCCGCTTGTAGGCGGCGGCCACGGCGCCGCGGAATTCTGCATGCACCGGGAGGTCGGTTCCGAAAATTGACCGGAGACCCAGCAATGCGCTGAGCCGCACGTCCGGATCGTTGCCTGCCGCGTCCAAGGCGGCGCGAAAAGCCGGTGCCATGGGGTCGCGCACTTCGAGCGCCCGCCCCGCCTCGTCGATGCCGCCGACGTAGCGCGCCCAGGCCGCGACCGCGAGGGCCAGAGCGGGGATGGGCAACTTGGCGGCCAAGCGCTCCCGCACGGTCGAGAGCAGGCGCTGCGGCAGCTTCTGCGACCCGTCCGCGGCGATCTGCGAAGTGCGGTGGTGGATCGCGGGATTGCCGAAGCGTGCAAGCAGGTCGTCGGTATAGGTGGCGAGGTCCTGGCCCGGAGGCGGCGGAATCATGGGCCGGATTTCCGTCCACAGGCGTTGCGCATAGGCGGCGAGGGCCGGATCGCCGACCGCCGCCACGATGGTCTCGTGCCCGGCGAGGCAACCGAGATAGGCAAGGGCCGAGTGCGCTCCGTTCAGCAGGCGGAGCTTCATGTGTTCAAAGGGCCCGACGTCCTCGGTGAACACGGCACCGGCGAGGTCCCAGGCCGGGCGGTCGCCACCAGCGAAGCGGTCCTCGATCACCCATTGGCGAAAGGGCTCATGCATCACCGGGGCAAGGTCGGCCAGACCGGTAGCGGCCTGCGCGGCTGCGAGGTCCTGCTCCCCCAACGCGGGCACGATGCGATCAACCATGGAGGAGGGAAAGGATACCGTCTCGGCGATCCACCCGGCGAGAT
The DNA here is from genome assembly GCF_016107305.1 of Roseomonas sp. KE2513. Classification (GTDB taxonomy): domain Bacteria; phylum Pseudomonadota; class Alphaproteobacteria; order Acetobacterales; family Acetobacteraceae; genus Roseomonas. The sequence goes on along the minus strand of NZ_RCVR01000085.1, from coordinate 3,502 downwards.
CCGGGTCGGATAGGGCTGCGAAATCCCGCACCAGCTCGCGCAGCAGCGCGCCATTTCGCGGCAGGTTATCACAGCACAGCACGGTGAAGGGCCGCAGTCCCGCTTCCCGGCGGCGGCGGAGCGCCGCAGTCAGAAAGCCCACCGCCGTGCGTGGGGCATCCGGGGCGCCTAGGTCATGGAGAATATCTGGATGATCCTCGCGCAGGCTGCCCGTCGCGGGATCGTGGCAGTAGCCCTTCTCCGTCACCGTCAGGCTGACGATGCGCGTCCCAGGGGCGGCGAGCAGGGAAAGAACACCGTCGGGCTCCTCAGGCGCGACGCGCACGTCTAGGAGGTTGCCGACGATGCGCGCCCTATCCCCCCCAGGGCCGCGCTCAAGCGTGGTGTAGAGGCCACCCTGGGGCACAAGCCGATCGCGCTGGTCCGGCCGTTGCAGGGAAACGCCGACAATCCCCCAATCCCCGCCGCGCGCGTTCAGCACGTCTTCAGTGTAGAGCGCGACATGGGCGCGGAAGAAGGCACCGAGCCCGAGATGCACAATGGCCGGGCTGAGCCGTGCCCGATTATAGCGCGGCAACGCGACATGGGCCCCTGGCGGGTGTGCTGCGAGGGCCTGGGGAGAAAGGCGGGGCATGGCGGCTTGGTCCCGAGAAGCTGCGGTCACTTGAAGTAGAGGCTGGGCAGCCAGAGCGAGACCCAAGGCACGTAGCTGACGATGAACAGCACGATGATGTTGCAGATCAGGAAAGGCACGATAGCCTTGCTGACGGAGCCAAGCGAAACCTTGGCGATGTTCGCCGCAACAAAGAGGCAGACGCCTACAGGCGGTGTGGTTAGCCCAATCATGAGGTTAAGCACGGCAATGATGGCAAAATGGATGGGATCGATGCCGACCGCAACTGCGACAGCCAGTAGCGGCGGGAAGAGGATGATCAGCGCCGCGATCGTCTCCATGAAGGTGCCGACGATCAGGAGCAAGATGTTGATCAGTAGTAGGATCAGGTACTTGTTTGTGGTGAGCGCCAGCATCGACGCGGCGATGGCCTGCGGGATCTGCTCGCTGGTCAGGATCCAGCCGAAGACGTTGGCGAAGCCCACCAGCAGGATCAGCGCGCCTGATCCAATCGCACTCTCCAGCAGGATCGCGGGGAGCTGGCGGACACGGAAGCCCTTGTACACGAAAAGACCGACGACGAGCGCGTAGAGCGCGGCCACCACCGACGCCTCGGTGGGCGTGAAGAGGCCACCGACGATCCCGTAGAGGATGACGGCAGTCATCAGAAGGGCCCAGAAAGCGCCACGCGACGAGCGGATGATCTCGCGGAACCCGGCCCACTCGCCGCGCGGATAGGCGCGTCGCACGGAAACGATATAGACCGTGACCATCATCGCGATGCCGAGCAGGAGCCCGGGGATCGCGCCGGCGAGGAACATCTTGCCAACGGAAAGCCCGGACAGAGTTCCGACGATGATCATCGGCACACTTGGAGGGATGATGGGGCCGACCGTGGAAGCCGCGGCGGTGACCGCAGCGGCGAAGGGCGCGTCGTAGCCAGCCTTGCGCATGGCGGGGATCATCACGGAGCCGATAGACGCGGTCTCGGCCACCGCGGTACCGGAAATCCCGGCGAAGATCATCGATCCCGTGACATTAGCCAGCCCAAGGCCGCCGCGGATATGTCCCACCAGCGAGTTGCCGAAACGCACGATCTGGTCGGTGATCCCGCCGCCGTTCATCAGGTTGCCCGCCAGCACGAAACCGGGAATGCAGAGGAGCACGAAGCTGTCCATGCCGGCATAGGCGTATTGCGCGACCACGGAGAGGTCGATGTCCGCTCCGATAAGGTAGATGGCGCTAGCGAGGCCGAGCGCGATGCCCACGGGCACGCCGAGGATCAGGCAGACGCCGAAAGTCAGGAACAGCAGGGTGACGAGCATCAGGTGAGCTCCCCGTGCGATGCGGGCGGCGCCTCCGCGAAGCCCAGGAGGCGGAACAGGGAGAAGAAGGCGAGTGCGGCCGGGATCAGCAGCATCACCGCATAGACGGCAATCATCGGCAGGTCGACGGAGCGGGCGCGCTCGCCCAGGCTGAACGAAACATAGTCGTAGGCGCCGGGAATGATAATCAGGCTGAAGGTGAGCACGATCACGTCCACCAAGCGTTCGATGACGTTGCGGGCGGCAGGCGGCAGGGGTGCGATGAAAAGGTCCACGTTGACCATCTCGCCGCGCAGCAGGGCGAGGCCGCAGGAAAAGCCCACGAGATAGACGAGGGCGAAGCGGGCGATCTCCTCGGTCCAGGAATAGGCGGGGAAGCCGGGAATTCGGCCGAGGACTTGTACGGTGACGACGCCAATAAGGAACGCGAAGGCGACGAGCGTTCCTGCCCGGCAGACCGCGCGGACAGCGGTCAGTATGGCGGCGAGAGCCAGGCGCATGAGGTGTCTTTCCTGCGGGGCGAAGGCCCGCCGCGGAGCCGCGGCGGGCGATCCACTCAGGCTGCGATGATCTGCTCGTAAATCGGGCGGATGTCGGCGTTCAGCGCGGCAATCACCGCATCTTTGCCCTTGGCGGCATAGGCGGCCTTGTCCACGTCCACGAACTTCATGCCCTTCGCCGTGAGCTCGTTAGCGAGGTTGCGCTCGTCCTCCAGAAAGAGGCCGCGCTCGTATTCCTGCGCCACCTTCGCGGCTTCCATCACGGCTGCCTGCTGGGCGGCAGGGAGGCGGCCGAGTTTGCGGGTACCGCCGACGATGTAAATCCAGCTCAGCACGTGTTCGGTGCGGTTGATGGTGGACTGCACCTCGCTGAAGCTCGCAGACTTAATCAGTGCGAGTGGGTTCTCCTGCGCGTCGATCGTGTGGTTCTGGAGCGAGGTGAAGACCTCCGAAAAAGCCATGGGCGTAGCCTTGGCACCCAGCGCCTCCCAAAACCGGACGAAAAGCGGCACGTTGGGCACGCGTATCTTAAGGCCGTTCAGGTCGGATGGCGTCGGGTAGGCGCGGTTGGCGGTGAGATAGCGTGGGCCTCGCGCGAAGTAGCAGAGCGGCTTGAGCTGAGTCTTGCCGGCGATGTCCTCGGCAATTCTCTGGCCGATCGGCCCGCCGACCACCCGGTCCATGTGGGCGAGGTCACGCACGGCGTAGGGCACTGCCAGCAGGGCGGCGGACGGCGCCCAGTTCTGCAGTGATTCGCCGGTGATGGTGAAGTCCACCGTGCCGAGCTGGATTCCCTTGATGAGGTCGGTCTCCTTGCCGAGCTGCTCGTTCGGGAACACGCGCACTTCCAGCGCGCCGCCAGTGCGGCGGGCGACCTCCTCGGCAAACTTCAGGCTGGCCTTGTGCCACGTGTTGTCCTCGTTGCCGAGGTGACCAAGCTTGAGCGTGGTGGCTGCGCGGGCGTTGAAGGCAGGCGCGACGCCGAGCGCCAGGATACCCGCCAAGCCGCCGAGCGCCATGCGGCGCGGGGTGTTCGTGTTGTTCACGGTTGCGTTTCCTCCCTA
>NZ_RCVR01000084.1 GCF_016107305.1 Roseomonas sp. KE2513 | reverse complement strand
TAGTGTCGGGTCTGCCCTCCGGACCAGGGCCGACCACCCCGCACCCTCAATACTAACAATGCAGGCTGCGGTCGTAGAGCCTTAACGGGCGAGCAGGGTTCGCCTAAATGAAATTATGTTTTCCTGTCAATAACTCAGCGTCGTATTCTGCTTCTATGAGTAGAAAATGTTCAAGAGGATGTCTTCCGCACCGCGTATCCTAAGTTCTTGTGCAGAAAAATTCACTTCAAGACTATGCAGGATGACCCACGGCTTCAGCCCCGCACATCATTGTTCTTGTGGATTTGCTAAACTGCCTGTGGTGAAACGGTAGTGCGTCTGTCGAGCTGTGGCCTCAAGATATTAAAAAGCTCTGAGAAAGAGCAGCTACTTTCGTCAGCCCAGAAGTTCAGAGCGTACTTGGGGCGATCTGGTTCGAATGTTCTTGCCCGACGCGGCGGTAACCTGATTGACCCTGCTGGTTGGTGAGTGGGCCGGCATGGATGGGCCGGAGCTTGCCAAAAAGTCTTCGCAGTCGCGCTGTCTGGAAGCTGGAAGCTGGAAGCTGGAAGCTGGAAGCTGGAAGCTGGAAGGTGGACGGTTCCGCCGAGCGGCCGCTGAGCGCTTCGGCGTAGGGGTGCCTACTGCCATCCTCTGGGTCCGGATGTTGGGATTGGAAGGGTCCGAGTGGTCAGGGTAGGTGTCTGGCAGGGAAACAGCACACGAGCCCACGTCCAGCAGGAGTGTACCTATGCAAGCCTCGTCCCGTCGCGGCCTTCTCGGCGCGGCTGCCCTCCTGTCCTTCCCTCGCGCTTCCCAGGCGCAGGAGGGTGCCTACCCCTTGCGACCCATCCGTCTGATCGCCCCCTTTGGCCCGGGCAGCACCACTGACATCCTCGCTCGCCTCGTTGCGCAGAAGCTTACCGACCAGCTCGGCCAGCCAGTGATTGTCGAGAACCGCGTCGGGGCAGGCGGCAATATCGGGACCGAGGTCGCGGCGCGCGCCACGGCGGACGGCTACACGCTCCTCCTCGGTGCGGCGAGCACCAACGCCGTCAACCCGAGCCTCTACAGCAACCTGCGTTTCGACCCGATCCGGGACTTCACGCCCGTCGTGCACGTCGCGTCCGTGACCAACGTGCTGGTCGTCCATCCGGACCTGCCGGTGCGGAGTGTCCCGGATCTGATCGCCCTCGCGAAGCGGCAGGACCTTTCCTACGCCTCGGGCGGCGCAGGCGGCACGATCCACCTCTCTGGCGAGTTGTTCAAGAACCTCGCGGGCGTGGACATGGTGCACGTGCCCTACAATGGCAGCGCTGCCGCCTATCCTGACCTGCTCAGCGGTCGTGTCCCGGTGATGTTTGACTCCATCGCCACCTGCCTGCCCCACGTGCAGGGTGGGCGCCTACGCGCATTGGCGGTGACGGCCCCTTATCCTTCGCCGCTGCTTCCGGGCCTGAAGCCGATCGCGGAGAGCGGGCTGCCCGGCTATGCGGTTGAGGGGTGGTACGGTCTCTTCGCGCCCTCCGGCACACCCGGACCGATCGTCACCGGGCTGAACGCCTCCCTGGTCCAGGCGCTGTCCGAGCCCGCGACCCAGCAGGCGCTCCTCCAGCAGGGCGCCCAGCAGAAGGCGGACACCCCGGAAGCATTCCGAGCCTTCGTGCTGTCGGAGCGCGACAAGTGGGCCGCCCTGATCAAGGCGGCAGGGATCACCCAGAACTGACCCGACTGCCGCTTTGCGCGGTGCCCGTTTTCCGGAGGCCTGTATTATGAGTGCCGACGAACTCGCCTTCCTCACCATCGCGGAGGCTGGGCGGCTGATTGCCCAGCGCTCCCTGTCGCCCGTCGAGTTGGTGAAGGCGTTGATCGCGCGGGCGGAGGTGCTGGAGCCGCAACTGCACGCCTACCTGCGCCCGACCTTCGACGCCGCGCTGGAGGACGCGCGGCGCGCCGAGGGAGAGATCATGTCGGGCGGTCCCCGGGGCCCGCTGCACGGCATTCCCTACGGCCTGAAGGACGTCGTGGACGCGGCCGGGCTGCCAACCACAGGGCAGTCCCGTGTCTATGCCGATCGCGTCGCGTCGGAGAACGCCCATGTCACGGCCAGGCTGCGCGCCGCCGGGGCCATCTTGCTCGGCAAGCTCACGACGCATGAGGGAGCGCATGGCGGGCCCTCCTTCGACCTGGCTTGGCCGGCCGCACGCAATCCCTGGAACCCCGAACACTTCACCGGCGGCTCCTCCTCCGGCTCCGGCGCCGCCGTCGCGGCGGGGCTCATGCCGTTCGCTGTCGGCAGCGACACGGGCGGGTCCATCCGGAACCCGGCGGGGTTCTGCGGGCTTGTCGGCCTGAAGCCGACTTCGGGTCTCGTTAGCAGGCGCGGGGTGATGCCGAACTCCTTCAGCCTCGACCATGTCGGGCCGCTGACCTGGACAGTGGAGGACTGCGCCATCGCCCTCCAGGCCCTGGCCGGACACGACCCGCGCGACCCGGCGAGCGCAGCGATCTCTCCGCCTGATTATCGCGCCGCCCTGACGGGCGACATTCGCGGGCTACGCGTGGGCGTGCTGCGGCACCTGTACGAGGAGGAGGGCGGAGCGGCTCCTGCCACGGTGAGGGCGCTCGAGGAGGCGTTCGGCGTCTTGCGCCAGCTCGGCGGGCAACTCGAGGAGGTCCGCATCCGGCCCTCCACCGCCTACAACGACGTGAAGATCGTCATCGGCGAGAGCGAGATCCATGCCGTTCATGCCCAGGCGCTTCGCGAGCGGCCCGGCGACTTCGGCGAGGACTTCCTGGCGCGCATCCTGCCCGCCATCCTCTTCCGCGGGGCGGACTACGTGCAAGCGCAGCGGCTCCGACGGATGATGATGGAGGAGTTCGATCGGCTCTACGAGCGCTTCGACGTCCTGGTCACCGCTGCGCCGAGTCTTGCGCCGCGCCTGGACGCCTACAGGCCGTTGCAGTTCTGGCGAAAGACGACCTCACTGGTGACGCCCTTCAACATCCCGACGGGCCCAGCCTTGGCGCAGTGCATCGGCTTCCATCAGGGTCTTCCCCTGTCGATGCAGGTCGCAGGCCGCCCCTTCGACGAGGCGACGGTCCTGCGAGTGGCGCACGCCTTCGAGGGGGCGACGGATTGGCGCTCCTCTCGGCCGCATCTCAATCCGCATGCTCCGCCGCCGGTCACCCCGTTGGTGCCCGACCCTGAGCCGTCGTTGCTCTCGGCTGACCAGGAGGATGCTCTGCGCGGGCTCTCGCGAGCCGCCGGGCTGGACCTGCCAGATCGCGCCTTCCAGTACCTGTGCTCCGCGGCGCCCTATGCGCAGGCCATGGTGGGGCGGCTGCAGGTTCCGATGCCGCTGGAGCAGGAGCCGGCGTACCAAGTTGGCTAACGCCTTCGAAAGATGAGCTCCCGCCCTGCGCCCGATTGAAAGTGGGTGCTGCGAAGCACCCCAAGACCGTGGCCCCATGGGCGAAGCCGAGCGCTACGGCAGATACATTTCGCGGGCGGCCCAGGATGCTTTTGTGGTCGTCCGGCAGGGATTGAAAGGCGGCGGCGAGCCGAGCCAGGTCAGGGACCAAGGCGATATTCTTTCCACCGCTGATGGCCGTCATCACGGCTGTCGTACTACCAAGCAGCGGGTGCTCGCCGCTCAATGCGGTGAGCTTGCAGACCGCGATCTTCGAGATCGCGTTCTTGCCACTCTTTGGCATTGAGGAATGAGCTGTCCTGCCGCGAGCGCTGACATCGACACGACGTGAGCCCTTGTGAGCGACCAAGGGCTGGTTGCTCGTCGACTCCGCCACGGTAAGGAGCTCCGCTCCGCCAAGAACATCGCGCCGTGCTGGGTTGGTGCTCCCTGGCATCCTGTCTCCTCCCCAGCTTTGAGGCTGATCGCGCCAGTCATTTTTTCGACGACAGGACGAAGAGGTGACGATGCTGGCAGAGTCCTTTAAGAGTTCTGATTGACGGCTGCCTCGCTGATCCTGGGAGAGCCTGGGCAGCCGTTCGGCTGCCCCTGTTTGCCCCCGCAAGCGCCGAGGACGCAGGGCGGCAATGCGGGTAAGGCAGGCAACAACATAAATCCGGCCTGGAAAATCGCGCACACAGGTCGCAGATGTGCGCCGCCGCGCGAGGCTTTACGGCCGAGCGTGCGACGTCGTGCGTCTTCTTGATGGAGTTCGAAATGGCAGTGACCGGCGCAGGCGAGCTGGTGTTGGACGAGCGTGAGGAGGCCCTGCTTGCCGCCCTGCCCGAGGCTGAGGGTCATGCCCTCCGGCAGCTTGCGGAGATTGCCCGGAGCCGCGGGCACGTCACTCACGCCGAAATCGAAGCTGCACTGCCCAGCGAGCAGCTCTCGTCCGATCGCATCGAGGACGCCTTGCGCGTTCTGGCCTATATCGGTGTCGAGGTATCGGAACAGGACGACGCCGACGAAGCTGATGGCGCCGATGCCGGGATCTCAGGCAAGCCGGGGGTAGCCGCGGAGGAGGACGAGGAGGCCAGCGGCAACATCAAGGCCGAGGCTGGCATCAGCGCGGACCCCGTCCGCATGTACCTGCGCGACATGGGCGAGAAGACGCTGCTCACCCGCGAGGGCGAGATCGCCATCGCCAAGCGCATCGAGACCGGGCGCGCCATGATGATCGAGGGGCTTTGCGAGGCGCCTTTGGTGCTGGACGCCATCCTGGATTGGGCCGCCGCCGTCCAGGAGGAGCGCATGCTCCTGCGCGACGTGCTCGACCTCGAGGCGACCGCGGGGACCGGGGACGGTCCGGTGGACGACGGCGAGGGTGACGAGGAGCGCGACGAGGCGGAGGGACAGTCGGGAACAACCTCTCCCTCGGTCCTGGAGCAGGAGGTCAAGCCCGAGGCGCTCGCCGCCTTTGCCGCGATCAAGGCTGCCCATGACGGATGGAAGAGCCTCCAGATCCGCCGGATGGCTGCCTATGCCGATGGCGCATCCCTGTCGGACGACGACGAGGCGGACTATGCCCAATTGCGCGGCGAGCTCGTGGCGCTAGTCGGCAAGCTGCACCTGCATGCGAACCGTGTTGCCGAACTCGTGGACCGTATGCGCGACCTCAACAAGCGGTTAACCGCGGCCGAGGGGCAGCTGCTGCGCGTAGCCGAGGGGGCTGGCGTCAAGCGCGACGACTTCCTGGCGGCCTACCGCGCCGCGGGCTCGTCGCCGGAATTTATTCCCGGCCTCGCCAACCGCAAGGGAAAGGGATGGCTCGCACTGGCCACCCGATACGCGGAGGAGGCCGAGAGCGCCCGTTCGGCGATCCTGGGGCTCGCCGTCGAGGCGGGGATGCCCGTCGACGAGTTCCGCCGGGTACAGGCCGTGGTGGCACGGGGCGAGCGCGACATGAACCGGGCCAAGAAGGAGATGACGGAGGCGAACCTGCGCCTCGTGATCTCCATCGCCAAGAAGTACACCAACCGCGGCCTGCAGCTGCTCGACCTGGTTCAGGAGGGCAATATCGGCCTGATGAAGGCGGTGGATAAGTTCGAGTACCGCCGCGGCTTTAAGTTCTCGACCTACGCCACCTGGTGGATCCGCCAAGCGGTAACACGGAGCATCGCCGATCAGGCTCGGACCATCCGCGTGCCGGTGCACATGACGGAGACGGTGAACAAGCTGAACCGCACATCGCGGCAGATGATGCACGAGCTTGGGCGGGAGCCGACGCCCGCGGAGCTTGCCGCCAAGATGGGCCTGCCCGTGGACAAGGTCGTGAAGGCGCAGAAGATCGCCCGGGAGCCGATCAGCCTTGAGACGCCGATCGGCGACGAGGAGGACAGCCACCTCGGTGACTTCATCCGGGACGACAACGCCGTCATGCCGCTGGATGTGGCGGTGCATGCGGGCCTGAGGGACGCCGCGACCCGCGCCCTATCCGAGCTGAGCCCCCGTGAGGAGCGCGTGCTGCGGATGCGCTTCGGCATTGGTGTGAACTCCGACCACACGCTGGAGGAGGTTGGCCAGCAGTTCAATGTCACCCGCGAGCGCATTCGCCAGATCGAGGCCAAGGCACTGAAGAAGCTGCAACACCCAACCCGATCCAAGCAGCTCCGCAGCTTTCTGGACGGTGTCTGAGGCGTGTGCCTGGGTTAAGGCGCCCTCCCGTCAAACCCGCCGCACGTCTGCTGCCGCTTTGACAGGCGGATGCCATACCTGCTGAACCATCGAATGTGTTGTGGCCAGGATCTCTCCAAGAGGGTCCTGGCGCCACAACCGGGATGTCTGGTGGTCTGCAGGTACCCGACACCTGCGGCAACGAGCTTGGTCGCAGCGTGGCCCTGACGTTGCCCTCTACCCTCGTATCAGCCGTCAGTTCGGGCTGCGTCCTTGGAAGAGGCTTGCACACATTCCTCGCAGCCAACGGTTCGCCGGGTCTTGATGATAGCGGCTATGCCAATGCAGCTTCACCGTGAAGCCGGTGACGTTCATCGGACAGGAGTAAAGGCGCAGACCGTTCAATCCAGCAAGCGTCGTCCCGATGTGACGTGGCAGGGTGACGATGAGATCGGTGGTCGAGAGGATCGCACCGAGGCCGAGGAATCCAGGCAGTTCCAGCACCATGCGGCGGGTGATCCGATGGCGCTGAAGGGCTTCTTCCTGCAGCGCGTGCCCAGTGCCGGAGACGATGCCGATGTGGCCTTCGGCAGCGAAGTCGCTTAGCGTCAGCTCCGCACCGAGCCGAGGGTGGTCGCGGTTGGCTAGGCAAACCCAGTCCTGTTCGTAGAGGGCCAGCTGGTAGAATCCAGCCTCGAGTTCCGGGACGAACCCGAGAGCCAGGTCGACTTCGCCTGACTGGAGGCGGTGGCCTGTATCCGGGCCTATCCTGACCACTTCGAGCTGCGCAAGCGGCGCCGCGTCTCGGAGCTTGGCAAGAATGCGCGGTAGCAGGGTGATGTGGCTCGCGTCGGTCATGCAGATGCGGAACTGCCGTCTTGTCGTTCCCGGCGTGAATGCCGGTTCCGGTGCCGATACCTGCCGCAGCGCCTCCAGGGCGGCGCGAGCCGGACCGGCCAGAGCCTCAGCCCGTGGAGTGGGAAGCATCCCTTCCGCTGTCCGCACAAACAGGGGATCATTGAGCGAGCGGCGGAGGCGACCGAGCCAAATGCTGATGGTCGGCTGACTCTGGCCGAGCTGCTCCGCGGCGCGAGTCACACTGCCGCCTTGGTAGAGCAGCAGGAACAGGCGGAGCAGCTTCGCGTCCAGTAGCGGCTCGACTTCGTCCTCTGCCATAACGCGCCACCATTATTGAGAAAAGCAATACAATCTATTGCGACCTTCGAATACGCAATACGGGTTCGTCTTGTCAGGATCGTTCCATCAGAACGGCGGATTGTCAGGAGGAGCGAGCCTTGAGGATTTGTATCCTGGGCGCCGGAGCGCTTGGGAGTGCCTTGGGTGGTGTGCTGGCGGAGGGTGGGGCGGATGTCCGCCTGCTCGGTCGGCCCGTGCACATGGAAGCTGTGAACCACAGTGGCCTGACACTCCGGGAAGGACAGCACGACCGGAAGGTGCACGTGCAGGCGCATACCGATGCGGCTGCCGTCGGCCCGGTCGACCTTGTCATCGTGCTGGTGAAGTCCTTCCACACCCGGGAGGCAGTAACGGCAGCTCGAGCACTAATCGGCCCAGAGACCACGGTGCTCTCGCTGCAGAACGGGTTGGGGCATGAAGACATCCTGACCGAAGTCGTGGGCCATGACCGGGTTGTCGCCGGAAAGACCTATGTTGGTGGCGTGATGCTCGCGCCCGGCCACGTCAGGGTCGGGACACTCGGCAAGGAGACCCTGATCGGCGAGCTGGATGGAACCGTCAGCGCGCGGCTGAGGCAGATCGCCGCCGTCTTTGAGGCTGCCGGTCTCGCGATCACGGTCAGCACCAACATCCTCGGCGTGATCTGGGACAAGCTCCTGGTTAATGTCGCCACGGGCGCCTTGAGCGGCATCACGCGCCTGCCCTACGGGCCGCTCTACGCTGTGCCGGAGGTCGAGGACTGCGCGATCGCGGCAGTGACCGAGGCCATGGCCGTGGCGCAGGCCCAAGGCGTCACCCTTGCCACCCTTGATGCTCGGGACGCCTGGGCCAAGGCGGCCGAGGGTCTACCCCCCGAGTTCAAGGCGTCGATGCTGCAGAGCCTGGAGAAGGGTTCCGCGACCGAGATCGACTTCATCAACGGCGCGGTGGTGCGCTGGGGCGAGCGGACCGGGGTGCCGACGCCGGTGAACCGGGTGTTGGTGGCCTGTATCAAGGGCATCGAGGCGGGCCTGGGCGGGGATGCTGCAGTCCTGGGGAGAGCCGCATGAGCGCTCCGGCCCGCTGCTACGTCGAGCACGTCGCCATCCGCGTGCGCGACCTGGACTGGCATCTCCGCTTCTTCCGCGACGCGCTCGGCATGGAGATCCGTGAGATCGACGGCGAGACAGCGGCGCCGCGGCAGGTCTGGCTGCGTGGCGGTCCTCAACTCGTGGCGGACCTCGATTTCGACGGTCCGGAGGGCCGCCTCTACCACCTCGGGGTCATGACGGCCGACCTGCAGGCATCCATCGCCGCCGCGCAGGACTGGGGTGTGCGGGAACTGCCGCAGGGCCGCAACTGGCTGGCCCTGCCGGACGGTCTCGTCGTCGAGCTGCTGCAGGCCAGCCCTGGCGCCGTCGAGGCCGCTCTCGCCGTCAATCCACGTGCCTGAGGAGAGTAAACAAATGTCAGAGGACCGGTACTACGAGGATGTCCAGGTCGGTGACGCGTCGGTCAGCCCGGAGGTGACCGTCACCGAAGCCATGGTGATGACTTACGCCGAGCTAACTGG
>NZ_RCVR01000083.1 GCF_016107305.1 Roseomonas sp. KE2513 | reverse complement strand
TAGGTCCGTAATCGTCAGGCCGTGTCGGATGGCCAGCCCGAAGAGATTGATCACCTCGTCCACGTGCGACCCCACGAGAGGGGCACCAAGGATGCGTCCGGTGTCCCCTTCCACGAGGGTCTTGAAGCCATGGACACGCTCGGCTAGGCGCCGGGCGGTGTACCAATGGGGAACCCTCTCCGACTTCACCTGCACCCGGATTCCTTGGGCGTGTGCCTCCGCCTCACTCAACCCCACGGAGGCGATTGGAGGCAGGGTAAAGGCCACGCTGGGCACGCCACGATAATCCGGCCGGTGCTTGTTCCCCTCCAGCAGGTTCGCAGCGACCACCTTAGCGTCGTGGCCTGAGACAGGTGTCAGCGGCGGCCCGTTGCCCGCCGCGTCTCCGGCGGCGTAGATCCTGGGGTTGGATACGCTCTGCAGGAACTCGTTGAGCTCGAGCCGCCCGCCGTCCAGCGCGATCCCCGCCTCTGCGAGGTCGAGCGCCTCGACGTCGGGGACACGACCTGCCGCGTGCACAACCAAGTCGGCCGCCACGGTCTGCTCCCGTCCCTCGACGACGGCGTGCACCAGGAATCCTTGGTCCGTCTTCTCAACCCGCTTCACCGCAGAACCCGTACGCACGTCGACACCCAACTCGCCAAAGCTTTCCATGAGCCAGCCGACGAGATCCGGGTCGAACTGGGGGAGCAACCGGGTTCCCCGCTGTAGGATGGTCGTCTTGGCTCCGGCACGCGCAGCAAGGTGGGAGAACTCGGCCGCGATGTAGCCGCCCCCGATGAAGGCGACACGCGAGGGCAGGGTTTCGAGTTCCAGGAAGTCGTCGCTGGTCGCGACGTGCTCCTCGCCGGTGATGCCAAGCGACACGGGGCGTGCGCCGGTCGCGATAAGGATGTGGCGGGCCTTGAGTTCCTGCTCGTCGACGACAACCATGTCGGGGCCGGTGAACCGGGCAATGCCGTGGAAGGCATCGATGCCCTGATCGGCGTAACGCTTCTCCTGCTTCTCCGGCACGGGGCCGGTGAAGCTACGCTTGAAGGCCATAAGGTCGGGCCACGCAATCCGGAGATTACCTTCAACGCCGTGGCCGTGCATCCGCCGGGCGGCGTCGATGGCCTCCTCGCCGCTGACCAGCATCTTCTTGGGGTCGCAGCCGCGCAGTGCGCAGGTGCCGCCAAAGGGCCGGTGGTCGATGACGGCGACCGTCCAGCCTGCAGCCCGTGCCCGGCTGCTGGCGACCTGGGCAGCAGTCCCAGACCCGAGAACAACGAGGTCGTAGGGGTCAGGCATGGGGTCATCTCCTCCGTGTTGGGTGCGACGCACGCCAACATCCGGGCGGACCCTGGAACCTGTAGCAACTACAGCCTCAAGACACTTTTCCGAGCCCTGCGGGAGTGGTCACGCCCCGGCAGCATGTGCAGGCGCGTACAGCGCTTCGATGATGGGGCAATCCGGGATCGACCCGCCTTGGCAGCGTGACGCCGCCTCGGTCAGAGTCTGCTCCAGTCGCTGGAGGTCGGCGATCTTCTTACGGACGTCATCCAGGTGTTCCAGGGTTACGGCCTGCACGTCCGAACACGAGCTGTGGCCACCGTCCACGAGCCTTAGGAGGCTCCGGACCTCGTCAATGCTGAAGCCCAGCTCGCGGCTTCTGCGGACGAAGGTGAGCCGGGCCAGGTGCCCGGGATGGTACACTCGGTGGTTCCCCTCAGTTCGCCAGGGGGCCGCTAGCAAGCCGATCTTCTCGTAATATCGGATGGTCTCGATGTTGACCTTTGTCTGCATGGAGAGGTCTCCAATGGAGATGCCCCGCTGCTTGCTGCCCATTGCTGTCTCCCAGGGGCTGAAACCCCCTTGAACCTGTAGTTACTACAGGTCGTATCTTGATCTCAGAGGATGGAAAAAGGTCAAGCGGTAATGAGCGATCAAGTGGCACGGGGTGTCCTCGTCCCAGATGAGACGGGGGAGCGGACGGGGAACGGGAATGCCTCGTCGAAGACGCTACTGGCCACGGTGGGGCTACTCGCCGCCCTTGGCGCATCGAGTTGCTGCCTGCTGCCCCTTGTCCTGTTCCTCGTTGGCGTCAGCGGCGCCTGGATCGGCAACCTGACCACCCTGGCGCCCTACCAGCCGATCTTTGTGGCCGTCACCCTGGCCTGCCTCGCGGGCGGGTTCGTGGCCGTCTACCGCAAGCGCAAGGCGGCGGCCTGCGCCGAGGGTTCGTACTGCGCCCGACCGGCCTCCAACCGAATCACCAAGGTCGCCCTGTGGAGCGCGGCCGCCATCGTCGCGGCGGCTCTCGCCTTTCCCTACGCCGCGTCGATCCTCCTGTAGCCACCCCCAAAAGGAATCCTGACATGAAGCCGATCCTCCGCCTTGCCGCCGCCCTGGGCTTTGTCCTGGCCATCGGCGCCACGGCGTCCGCCGCCGAACAGACGGCTACCCTCGAAGTGCAAAACGTCTCCTGCGAGACGTGCGCGCCCATCGTGAAGCGTGCCCTCGGCCGCGTGCCCGGTGTGAGCCGGGTGGCCGTGGCCGAACGCGCCGGGACGGCGACCGCCATGGTGACCTTCGACGCCGCCAGGACCGACGTCGCAGCCCTGGTGCAGGCAACAACCAACGCCGGGTTCCCGTCGCGGGCAGTTCAGTAGCGCCGCCGGGAAGCCGCCAGAGGTTCCATGGACACCACTGAACGGACGATCGGCGTCGTCGGCGAAGCCTTCCCGCTTCGCCCTGGCGTGCTGATGCCGGACTGGTCGCTTGTCACCGAGGCGACGGCGCACGAGGCGCTCGCCGCCAGCATGATCGCGGCACAGAGGTCAGAGAAGTTGTCAGGCCTCAATGCGGCTGAGGACCTGATCTGGCGTACAATCCTGCTGGCCTTTGCCCGCTCCGTCGCGGTACCGGACGTGGCATGGCTGGTAGCCAGGACCGACCTGGACGAGGCCCTGGTCGCCGAGATCCTGCGCGCACTGCGTCGGCGGGATCTCGTGGTCCTCGATGACCGTGGCATGGCTGTGCAGGCCGCCTATCCCTTCAGCGCGCAGGAGACGGTCCACCGTGTCCATCTCGCTGGGGCGGGAGCGGTTCACGCTCTCTGTGCCATCGATGCCCTTGGCATGGGCGCCATGCTCGCCTGCAACACGGCCATCGAGTCTTCCTGCCCTGAGTGCGGCACGCCCATCCGGATCGCGACATGCGACGATGGCCACGCGCTCGCCTCGGTGACACCTGGCACCGCCGTCGTCTGGGCGGGGATCCGGTATGCCGACGGGTGCGGCGCGACCTCGGGCTGCACGGTAAAGCTGTTCTCTTGCTCGGACGAGCACCTCACGGCGTGGCGCCAGCGGGTCGATCCGCAGGGCGCCGGGTTCCGCCTCCCCGTGGAGGCGGCACTACAGGTCGGCAAGGGCCTGTTCGTGCCGATGCTAGCCGCGCAGCCTGATGGGGGCGAGGCATGAGGCTCCTCCTCCACCTGGCGACCGTTTCGGCAGGGCTGTCCGCCCTGGGTATCGCCGCCATTGTCCTGGGTGGCCTCTGCTGCCCTCCGGCAGGCTTCCTCGCCCAGTTGGCACCGGGCGCCGCCACAGCTGCTGGGCTCGGTCCCAGCAGTTCCGCCGCACGCCTGGACAGGGACTGCTGACACGGAAAACCGTAAGCTCATGGCGACCGGGATCGTCGGCTTCGTGGTGGCGGCCCTGTGCTGCGCCACCCCGGTCCTGGCTATCCTGCTCGGCGCCATCGGCCTCTCGGCCGTGCTCGGCTACCTCGACTACGTGCTGATCCCGGCCATGGTCCTGTTCCTCGGGATCGTCGTCTACGCGGCCTACCGGCGCCAGCGCTCCGCCTAGGCTGCCGGACCAAGAGAAAGCAAAGGAAGCACCGTGAACTTTATCGCACCGCAGCCCGCCCAGGTTGACTGCTGCAGCGCCAAGCCAAGTCGTAGCGATCGTGCCCCGGACCTCCTCGTGATCGGTACCGGGTCGGCGGGCTTCTCGGCGGCGATCCGCGCCTCGGAACTCGGCGCCAAGGTCGCGCTGGTCGGCGACGGGACCATCGGCGGCACCTGCGTCAACATCGGCTGTGTGCCGTCGAAGGCGCTCATCCGGGCGGCGGAGACGCTGCACCAGGCCCGCGCGGCCTCGCGCTTCGCCGGGATCACCGCATCGGCGCGGCTGGAGGACTGGACGGCCCTCGTCGCGCAGAAGGACGAGCTGGTCGCCAGCCTGCGACAGGCAAAGTACGCCAACCTCCTGCCGGAATACCCCGACGTCTCCTACGTCCCGGGGCGGGGACGCCTCACCCCCGATGGCGTCGTCACCGTGGGAGATACGGCCTACCGGCCCGGCAAGGTCATCATCGCGACCGGGACATCATCCGCCACACCGCCGATCCCCGGGCTGGACACGGTCCCCTGGCTCAACAGCACGACGGCAATGGAAGTCGAGGCGCTTCCCGCATCACTCCTGGTGATTGGCGGCGGCGTCATCGGCGTCGAGTTCGGCCAGATGTTTGCCCGCTTCGGCGTGCGCGTGACCATCGTGTGCCGATCCCGGCTGCTGCCCGGTGCGGAGCCGGAGGTGAGCGCGGCGCTGACCGAATACCTGGGGGCCGAGGGCGTCGAGGTCCGCGGCGGCGTGGCCTACGAAGCCATCCGGCAGGGTGAGGGCGGTAGCGTCGAACTCGTTGTCCGGGGCGCCGACGGCAACGCTGTGACGCTTTCGGCCGAGCGCGTCCTGGTGGCTACGGGACGAACGCCGAACACGGCCGGGATGGGCCTTGAGGAAGCTGGCGTGGTGCTGGACGACCGCGGCGCCGTGCAGGTCGACGACCAGATGAGCACAACGCGGCCGGGAGTCTACGCGGCGGGCGATGTCACCGGCCGGGACCTCTACGTCTACATGGCGGCGCATGGCGGCAAGGTCGCCGCCGAGAACGCGCTCGGCCGCGACGGCGCACCGCGCTACGACGCCACGGCCATGCCGGAGGTGGTCTTCAGCGACCCGCAGGTGGCAAGCGTTGGCCTGACCGAGGCGGCGGCCCGACGCTCGGGCCTGGAGGTCGAGACCAGGGTCGTGCCGCTCGACCAGGTGCCCCGGGCATTGGCTGCCCGCGATACGCGGGGGCTGATCAAGCTTGTGGCGGAACGGGCCAGCGGTCGGATCCTGGGCGTGCATATCCTGGCTCCGGAAGCCGGAGACAGCATCCAGACCGCCGTCCTGGCGGTAAAGCATGGGCTGACCGTGGCTGACCTGTCCGCGACGATCTTCCCGTACCTGACGACGGTGGAGGGACTGAAGCTGGCCGCGTTGAGCTTTACCAAGGAGGTCGGGAAGCTGTCCTGCTGCGCAGGCTGAGCCCGCTTGGGACACCCGGCGGAACGCACTCTAGCGCATCCATGGGGATGGCAAAGGTCCGGCCGTACCAGAGGGGTGTATCCTTGCCTGGCTCTCCGGTTCCTGCCTTTGCCGCTGCTCTGCCCCCCGACGCTAGACCTCGGCCCGGGCTGCGATCCTACAGGTCGAGGATCTGCCCGCCTCACGCGAAACGCCGACCCACATGGAGGTCGGCAAGTTCCTCGCGATCCTGGAGAAGGTGGCCGTCCGGGTCAGCCTTCAGCGGGAGAGCCGGTTGACCTTCGAGGTCGGCCCGCCCGGCCGTCCCATGCAAGTCTTCGACGTCGAAACTATCCGTATCGAGGCGACCCAGGCGGTTATCGAGCTCGGCCCCCGGCCCGCCATCTGCAAGCCACGGCACCGGGCGGAGCAGGAAAGTGCCAAGGCTTCCTCCGCCTGCCCGACGGTACGAGGTTGCTGCTGACAACGACACGAACTCGGCCGAAAGGGGAGAACGTCAACCGGATTGCCCAGCCCTGCTTACCAGGAGTCTGAGCTTCTCGAGTGCCACCTCCTGGCGCTCCTCGTAGTCGAGCGTTCCAGCAAAACGGCCCTTAGCGTCGAGCAGGAACACGCTGGCGCTATGGTCCATTGTGTAGCCGCCTTCCTCCAGGGGAACCCGGCGGTACTGGATCTGAAAGGACTGAGCTGCCCGGGCGACCTGACGCTCCGTTCCCGACAGTCCGACGATGCGCTGGTCAAAGAGCGTCATGTACTCGGCCATCGATCTGGGGGTGTCCCGCTCGTGGTCCACGCTGATCAGCAGCCAGTTGATGCGGTCGGCGTCTGGCCCGAGCGCATCGATGTGCTCACCCATTCGGGCCAGGGTCGTGGGACAGACGTCCGGGCAGAAGGTGAACCCGAAGAACACGGCGGTTGGCTTGCCAAGGAAGTCGCGCTCGGTCACTGCCCGGCCCCGGTGGTCCGTGAGGGCGAACGGGCCGCCGATTGCAGGCAACTGTACTTCCCTCCTGCCAAGGGGACCGTCCGTCACGAGCCAGCCAGTCGCCGTGCCCACGATCAGGAAGCCCAGCACAGCCACCGCCACCCAAGCGGCTCGCCGAATCAGCGTCAACTTCTGCATCCGATCAGATCAGTCCTAGCCAGCCATTGCACTGCGTCGCGCGTAGCCCCATTGCTCGCCGTAGCCGATACGACGAAAGCGGGCCACCTGGGCCTCATGAAGCGCCCGGCACTGCGCGAAGATGTCTGAGCGGGCTCGTGCGTCGTTCAGCCGATCAACGTCGACGTCCGCAACGGCAAGCCGGGCTCCTGGTTCGAAGCGGGAGGTCTCCGCGAGAAGGATCCCATCCTCGTAAATCGAGGTCTGGCCGTCCCATGCAAGGTCGGTCGTTGACTCGCCCTCACCTGACGCCGTGTAAAGGTAGGCTGCCGTGCAACGGGCCGACTGGGCCTGGCACAGCATTCGCCTGGTGTCGGCCTTCCCAACGGTGATGTTGCTGGCCGACAGGTTCACCAGGACGGTGGCTCCGGCCAATGCACCCAGGGCGCTCGGCTGCTTGGGCACCCACATATCTTCGCAGATCTCGACGTGCACAATGAGCCCCGGGCGGTCCTCGGCCACGAAGAGAAGATCGGGGCCGAACGGGGCGGCGTGCCGCCCCACGCGGATGACGCTTCCGTCCGTCCCATTCCCGGACGCGAAATAACGGCGCTCGTAGAACTCCCGGTAGTTCGGCAGATGGACCTTGGGCACCACGCCCAGCAGCTTGCCCCGGTGGATAATGACGGCCGTGTTGTAGACGCGGCCAGCACGGCGCAGGGGGACGCCTAGTACCATGACGGAGGGCAAGTGGGCAGACGCCTCCACCACGCGCTCCACAGCGGTCTCGGCAGCGTCCAGGACGACGTCCTGGAGGAAGAGGTCGTCGATGGAGTACCCGGTCAGCGCCAGTTCGGGGAAGGCGACCAGCGACACCGACCGCTCGGCGCAGGTGTGCGCGACTTCCAGAAGGGTGTCGGCGTTCGCGGCGGGATCCGCGAGGTAGACCGGGGTCGTGCAGGCGGCGACCCGCACCGCGGCGCCGGGACCGCTCGATCCGATTGCCTGGACCTCGACAGGGCTGTCGGGAACGCCCTCAGTCATGCGACGCCCTGAGGTCCGTCTGAGCGTCGCGGATGATCGACCAAGCCGACTGCAGGAACAGCCCGGTGATCACGACCGCCACAGCGAGGTCCGGCCATGCGGTCCCGGTCCACCAGACGAGGCCCGTCGCGACCAACACGGCGGCAGTGCCGATGGTGTCATTGCGGCTTAACAGCCAGACGGCCCGGACGTTAACGTCGTCTTCCTGGTGCGGGATGAGCACCGCCGTAGCGGTTAAGCTGACCATCAGGGCGACAGCACCGAACAGGCCCATCAACTCGGCTTCGGGCTGTTTCGACACCAGCACCCGGTAACCGGTGGTGGCGAGCACGCCCAGGCCGAGCATCGCGAGGAACAAGCCTTGAATGAGGGCGGAGCGGGCACGACAGACGAGGCTCATGCCGATAGCTAACAGGCTGGGGAAGCCCATCAGGCCATCGCCGAGGAAGTCAAGAGCGTCCGCCTTAAGCGCTTGGCTGCCAGAGATGAAGCCGCCAACCATTTCTACCAGCCCGTAGCCGACATTGAGCTTTACTACGATCCCCAGCGCGTGGCGGTACGCGGGCGTAATATGGGCGCAGATCTTCGGTAGGCCGTCATCGTTCATCCGATGCTCCCGAGCCAGGGGAAGAGCTGGAGCATCAGGATGGCGAAGTCGGTCAGATGGCCCGTGACCATAGCTATCCCCATCACCACCATGACGCTGCCCGCCACGATCTGAAGGACGCGGCCGAGGCGCCGCAGGCTGCGGAACGGACCGCGCAGGAAGGCGTCCGCGAAGGCGGCAACCAGCAGGAAGGGCACGCCCAGCCCGGCCGCGTAGGCGGCCAGAAGCACGATACCGAGGTGGCTGATCTCACTGGTGGCGGTCAGCGCCAGGATGGCGCCGAGCACTGGCCCGATGCAGGGCGTCCAGCCGAAGGCGAAGGCCATCCCGAGCACGTAGGCAGAGAGCGGCGTGCCGCCGCTGAGGGTCGGCATGAAGCGGAGGTCGCGCTGCAGTGGCATCAGCCGCAGGACGCCCGCGGTCATCAGGCCGAACAGGATGACCACCACCCCGCCCACGATCCCGGCTTCGTAGCGATAGCGCAGCAGGGCCTGGCTCAGCGCCGAGGCGCCCGCGCCCATCGCCACGAAGATGGTCGCGAAGCCCAGAACGAAGCAGAGGCCGAGGCCGACTGTGGCGAGGCGATCGGGCTTCGTGCGTTCGGCGGAGACCGAGCGACCAGCCACGTAGGAGACATAACCGGGCACCAGCGGCAGCACGCAGGGTGAAAGGAACGATATCATCCCCGCAAGGAAAGCGGTCAGAAGGCCGGACATCTGGAGGAGAGGGTTCACGGCAGTCCATTCCTCAGGGGCGCGACGTGGAGGTCGGCGCGTCTACGGATTCGTGCAGCCCGCCCACGAGGAGCAGGAGCGCGGCGTCCACGAAGATCGTGATGTCGGCGAGGTTGAAGGCTGGCCAGTGGTAGCCTGCCGCGTGGAAGTTCAA
>NZ_RCVR01000082.1 GCF_016107305.1 Roseomonas sp. KE2513 | reverse complement strand
GGGTACTCGCGACGTGCTGACCGTCCGCGGTGCCCGTGTCGTCTGATCGGGACACGGGGATGCCCGAGGTCAAGCCGGTGCCGACGTCGGGCAGCCTGCCCACTAGTGGAAGGATCGAGGAGGTCATCCCGCTGGTCGAGGAGGTTCTCCACGTCAGCAAGCGAACCGCCGAGACAGGCCGGGTTCGTGTCTCCCTGACCACCGAGACGGTCGAGGAGACCCTGCGAGAGACGCTACGCAGTCAGCGTACGGAGATCACGCGCGTGCCCGTCGGTCGCGAGGTGAGTGAGGTGCCAGCAACCCGCCAGGAGGGCGATGTGACCATCGTCCCCGTGGTCGAGGAGCAGCTGGTGGTCATGCGGCGCCTAGTTCTCAGGGAAGAGATCCGGCTGCACCTCGTCGACAACGAGGAGAGCGTGGAGCGGCCCGTCGAGCGGCGGGTGCAGCGAGCCACGGTTGAGCGACTGGCCCCGGAGCAGGCGACCTCGCCTGCAGGGGTGGTCGAGTGGACTGACAACAGGAAGGGAAGCAAACCATAATGCGTACCATCACCGCCATGTTCGACAACCGCGCCCATGCAGATGCGGCCGTCAGCCAGCTCTCCAGCCAGCTTGGCCTCGCGAGCGGCCAGGTTCAGGTGCTCGCCGGTGAGACGAGTTCGACCAGCACGGCGGCCTCCGGATCGACGTCGGAGGACACAGGCTTCTGGGCCTCGCTGAAGGACCTCTTTGTTCCCGACGAGGACCATTCGGCCTACGCTGAGGGCATCCGCCGCGGCAACTATGTCGTCTCCGCTCAGGTGGACGAGAGCAAGCTCGACCAGGCCATGGACATCCTGGAGCATAACGGCGCCGTTGACCTCGACGCCCAGGAGGAGGAGTGGCGGCAGTCGGGCTGGACCGGCCAGCAGGTCGGCACGACCGGCGCGGTCGGAACCTCTCCCTCCAACCCGGAGTTGGGCATGGCCGCGACCGGTGCGGTTGCAACGGGTGCGGCTTCGGCGTCCGCGCCGGTGACCTCCCATTCCTCCATGCCCGCCGCGTCGCCGACTGCGGCGCGTACCGGTGGCGAGGAGGTCATCCCGATCGTCGAGGAGCAGGTCCGGATCGGCAAGCGCGATGTCGAGCGCGGTCGGGTGCGGGTGCGCTCCTACATCGTGGAGACGCCGGTCACCGAGCAGGTAACGCTGCGTGAGGAGCACGTCGACGTGCAGCGCCGTTCTGTGGACCGGCCGCTTACCGATGCCGACGAGGCTTTCCGCGAGCGCGTCATCGACGCGACCGAGCACGCGGAGGAGGCCGTGGTCGGCAAGGAGGCCCGAGTTAAGGAAGAGCTGGTGATCCGCAAGGACGCCTCCGACCGGACCGAGACGGTGCATGACACCGTCCGCCGCACCGAGGTCGAGGTGGACGACACCACCGGCACGGCGAGCAGCGTTGGGGTGACCGGCACCACCAGCAGCAACCCGCCCGGCACGGCCGTGAGCCGCGCCGTGGACAACACGCTCGGCACCAACATCAGCGGCGCCAACCCCGACAAGCGCTAGGCCTGCTCGGTGGCGGGGTCTGCTCGAGCAGACCCCGCTTACCTTACTTACAAACGGGTGCCGAACTTAACCCCTTCGTCCTCTCAGGAGACGTTCATGTCGATCATTGGTTGGCTTGTGCTCGGGCTGATTGCTGGCTTCGTCGCGAGCAAACTCTACGCTGGCTCAGGTCAGGGCGTCGTTCTGGACATCGTCTTGGGCATCATCGGAGCCTTTGTGGGTGGCTTCCTCTTCAACACCTTCGGCAGTGCTGGTGTGACCGGCTTCAACTTGTATAGCATGATCGTTGCAATCATTGGTGCTGTCGTCGTGCTTTGGATCTACCATGCTGTCACAGGCCGACGGAGCGGCTGAAAGAGGCCTCCACGCCCGGGCACTAGTGGAAAGTTGGGAGCCCACGTCACGCCGGCCGGTCTCGACCCGGAGTGGTGCTCCTGACCCGGTGCCAGGTCCGCACACACCAGCAGGCTGCCCTCTCCAACTGCGGTTTAATGCCGGGGACGTCCTCAGCCAGCAAGGCAAGTCCAAGGGAGAGCATCCACAGGCCGAGGATGGGAAGGATCGAGAACACTCCGCCGATGATGAGAAGGGTGGCGCAGGGGGTCCTTAGCCGTCGGCGCGACGGCAACCGGAGCCACTCGATGCCCATCCTCATCCGCTGCGGTAGCCTCGCTAGCAGCGTGGCTACCCTGACATCCCAGGCAAGTGCCAGATCGTTGGTCATGCCATCTCACCGGTTGAACGGCTCCCCTGTAGATCCTTCCGATGGCATAAGCAGGGCAACACTCCGCGCTCCGCTGAGCTGATCGAGTTCTGGCGCATCGGGAGCAGGATCTGAGGCAGCTACGCGCTGATGGTCGCGTTCATCTTGCGCCCGGTGGCCAGTTCTGGAAGCCGGAAGTGAAGAGAACCGTCGACATGGCCGAAAAGACTTTGCGTAATGCCTTCTACGAGACGCTCAAGGACGTCTACTACGCGGAGAAGCAGTCGGTGCGGGCACTGAAGAAGTCCGCCAAGGCGGCAACGGCGCCGGAGCTGAAGGAGGCCTTCACTAACCACGCCGAGGAGAGCGCAGGCCAGGTCGAACGCCTTGTTCAGGTGTTTGAGATCCTGGGCAAGCCCGCTCGCAGCAAGACCTGCGAGGCGATGCAGGGGCTGACGGCAGAGATGGAGGAAGATCTCGAAGATTTCGGCGACACCGAAGCCGCGGACGATGTGCTGATCGGCTGTTCCCAGGCGATCGAGCACTACGAGATCGCTCGCTACGGCCTTCTCAAGACGTGGGCCGCAAGATCGGTCTGACTGAAGCCGAGCAGCTGCTGGAGCAGACCTTGGAGGAGGAGAAGAAGACGGATGCTCTTCTGACCCAGATTGCCGAGGGCTTCAGCGCACCTGAAGGCGAAGGTGGTGGTGAGGAGGCTGAGGAGATGCCGAAGGAGGAAGAGGCCACGCCCAAGCGCGCCCCGGGTGCCAAGAAGGCCAAGGCATGAGGTAGGCCGACACGCCGCGGGGCTTACGAGCCCCGCGGTGCCCTGCGGGGCAGGGTGCTTGGCAGCCGATACACCTAATGACGTCTTCTCCGCCGATGCAGAAGTGGTGCTTATCGTCGGCTCTGTGCATGCTGAGCGCCCGTGGTGAGTTTGGGCAGGCCGGGCCCGGTGTGCAGCGGGTTCGGTGGCGTGTCGGCATGGAGGTCCGACGGTTTCAGATCGCGGACGGCTTCCTAAGCGCCGACATGTCGATACATCGGTCTTCCGAGCGGCACCGCTGCGGTTAGCGTGGCGCTGGCCACCATCTTACGGCGAGCAGCCCGGGATCACGAGGGATGAATCACACGGGTAAGGGCATCCGATGCCGACCATGCGGCGCTGATGCGTTGGAGAATGAAGGAGCCAACCATGTCTCAGGTGATCACCGGGTTTTTCGACACGCGCCGGGAGGCGGAGATGGCCATGGAGCGCCTGGTGCAGGACCATGGCCTCGATCGGAACAGCGTCCAAGCCATGGCCGAGGGGGAAGAGAACTCGTCAGGCACGGTGGTGTCCGGCGCGGACGCTGCCGATGCGGCGTCTGGCGAGCAGCCGGAAGGCGTGCGGCGCGGCCGGATCATGGTGCGGGCCGAAGTGGGCGACGAGTTGCTGGAGGTGGCCATGGCCAGCTTTCGCGACTGCAATGCGGCGGAGTTGAGGGCGGAGAAGAGGTAGTGGATACGGTGGAAACAGCGCACAGCCTGCCGGAGGTTGAGGGCGGCCCTCATCTGCGCACCGTGGCCATGCCGCGGGACGCCAATGCGAGCGGCGATATCTTTGGCGGCTGGACCCTGTCGCAGATGGATCTGGCAGGCGGCACCTTCGCCGCCGAGCACGCCGGTGGCCGCGTTGTCACCGTTGCCATCGAGGCGATGCGCTTTCTGCGCCCGATCGCGGTCGGCGACGAGGTGAGCTGCTACTGCTGTCTTCAGAAAACCGGCGAGACCTCCATCACGGTCAAAGTGGAGACCTGGGCTCGAGGTCGCGGGCGCGGCAAAGCGCCTGAGAAGGTGACGGAGGGCGTGTTCACGTTTGTTGCCGTCGAGAAGGATGGGAAGCCATAGAAGGCGGTTGCGGATAGAACGGAGATAATCAGCATCGCGGGTCAAAGGCGTGCCATCTGCCGTCAGGAAATTTCCGCAACTGCATCCAATCCGGTGCTGGCAGGAGTCGTTCGAGCTGATAAGAGCTCGCCTTCCGTTGCCGTCCTTGCGACCACGGTCGCGTTACCTTGCCGGCTGGACTGAGTGGCGCTGGCGGGAGACTTCGAGATGATGATCAAAGCTGTACTCTTCGACGTCGACGGAACGCTCGTGGACTCGGTGGATCTGCACGCACAGGCCTGGGTGGATGCCTTCAAGGAGATCGGCCACGACATCTCCTTCGACCAGGTGCGGAACCAGATCGGTAAGGGCGGCGACCAGCTCATGCCAGTTTTCCTCTCGCCGGAGGAGTTGGAGGAGAAAGGGCAGGCTCTCGAGAAGCGTCGTGGCGACATCTTCCGTGAAGGCTACCTTCCTCGGGTCCACGCCTTCCCCAAGGCGGCCGAGTTGCTGAAGCGGGTGGACAAGGCTGGCCTGCGCGCCGCCCTGGCCTCCTCCGCTAAGGAGGCGGAATTGACCGCGCTCAAGCGCATCATCGGCATCGAGGACGCCCGACTGGACGCCGAGACCTCCTCCAGCGACGCCGAGCGCTCGAAGCCCTTCCCTGACATCTTCGAGGCCGCCCTGGCGCAGCTGCCCGGCGTGAGCCCGGATGAGACCATCGTCGTCGGCGACACGCCTTACGACGCCGAGGCTGCGGCCAAGGCAGGTATCCGGACGATCGGCCTGCTCCGCGGCGGCTTCCTGGAGGAGGCCCTGCGCAATGCCGGATGCATTGCGATCTACCGCGATCCAGCGCACCTGCTGGCAGAATACGAGGCCTCACCCCTGGGTGCTGGCGGGATGCCAGATTAGGAAGGCTGCCGCGTTCAAGGGAGCAGGGGCATCGTGGGATTGGTGTCCCCCCACGAGGCAGCCCGCTCCAGCAATCAGCGGCTGCAACAGAGCGGAACCGGGTGCTGCCTCCGAGCGATCGGCGACGCGCGCACTTGCTGGACGTGTTCTGATCAGCCCGATCGCCCTCCCGCCGTGCTTGGCTGATCCCTGGGCCACGAGGTGCAGCCTGCGCCCAACACTCCCTACCGGATGCCGATCGTATGCACGTCTTTGAACTCCTGCTGGTTCTCCTCGCCGCCTGTGTGGCCCTCGCGGTCCTCGCGAGGCGGCTGAACCTTCCTCTTGCCGTCACTCTTGTACTCGGTGGCATGGGGCTGGCCTTTGTTCCAGGCTTGCCACCCCTTGTGCTCGATCCCGAGCTCGTGCTAGCCCTGTTCCTGCCTCCACTCCTGCAGGTCAGCGCCTACCGGACGGACTGGCCTGCCTTCCGCAACCATCTCCGCCCTATCCTGCTGCTGGCGATCGGGGCCGTGTTCTTTACCGCTGGGCTGGTGGCGGTCGCGGCCAAGCTGTTCATCCCCTCCCTTCCCTGGTGGGCAGCGATCACTCTCGGCGCCATCGTGGCGCCCCCCGATGCCGTTGCCGCCGCCTCCGTCCTGAGCCGCTTCAAGCTGCCCAAGCGGATCGTCACGGTGCTGGAGGGCGAGAGCCTCATTAACGACGCCTCCTCGCTCGTGCTGTACAAGTTCGCGGTTGCGGCGGTCGGCGTGACGACGGTCAGCTACAGCGAGGGGGCACTGCAGTTCTTCGGCGTGGCGATCGGGGGTGCGCTTGCGGGCTGGTTTATCGGCCGCGCCGCGATGTGGATCTTCACCCATCTCGAGGACACCCTGCTCGACCTCTCGATCACCATCCTCGCCGGCTTTGCCGCCTACCTCGCCGCCGAGGCGATCCATGCCTCAGGCGTCCTCGCGGCTGTCACCTGCGGACTCGTTCTCGGACGGCAGCAGCACGCCGAATTCACCGCCCGTACCAGGATCGAGTTGGTGGCGGTCTGGAACTTCCTGGAGTTCACCCTCACCAGCCTTGTATTCATCCTCATCGGGCTGCAGCTGCGCGGCATCGTCGCGCGCTTGGCCGATGACGATCTCCGGTCGATCGCTCTTCTGGCGATCGCCATGTCGGTCACCCTCATCGTGAGCCGCTTCATCTGGGTCTTCGGCTCCGCCTGGCTGCCGCGCGCCCTATCGCGTGAGCTGCGGGAAAGGGAGCCAGCGCCGTGGCGCCACGCAGCCGTCGTCTCTTGGACCGGGATGCGCGGCGTGGTCAGCCTCGCCGCGGCCCTCGCGCTGCCTGAGCCTTTCCCGGGCCGCGACATCATCCTGTTCCTGGCCTTCTGCTCGATCTTCGTCACCCTGGTGGTCCAGGGAACAACGTTGGGCTGGTTTGTCCAATGGCTCGGCGTCACCGAGGAGGTGACAACCCTCCCCGAGCCCGAGACGGCGCAGGCACGCGCCGAGATCACCACGGCTGCACTGGATGCCATTCGGGAGCACCTGGATAGCCCCGAAGCTACCGAGCACACCGAGGCGGCGGCCGAACTGGTGCAAGAGTACGAGGTGCGCGCCGATCGCGCGAGCATCGAGGGGCAGGACCCCGAAACCAAGAGCATGCAGCTGGAGGCTCAGCAGCGTCTGCGCCTCGTCGCCATTGCCGCTGCGCGGGAGAAACTGGCCGAACGAGCGGAAACGATGGATACCGAGGCTCACCGCGCCTTGGCGAACGAGCTCGACTTGGAAGAACAACAGATTCGGCGCGCACTCGAAGGTGCCTGATATCAGCCGCTGTGCGAGGCAATCAGCCGTGCGGAGGGAGCTTTCCCGCAGTACGCACGCAGCAGGAGGGGTGATCTGTCCTCGATGCTAATCCGTGCGGCAAGCATCAACGGGTGGGTAAGTTCTACCAGTTTTCATCTGTTCGAGTAGACGAAAGCTATAGCTCTGGTCGCCCTCCAACGGCAGGCGACGGACACCCCACAACTCCCCCATGCGATCTAAGGCAGTCCCGGTCGCGAGCCTGGATGGCTTGGGCGGAGTGTCGATAACTTTGAGCATGGTGCAGTCTATAGGCGCTTCACTTCGGTGGAAGCGAGGGGAAATCAGGTACCCCTCTCTGCGTCAGCCCATTGAGGATTGAAAGTTGTCGGACGCGTAAGGTCCAACCGCAATTAATCCGAAATGACCGTATCGTGCACGCTAAGCTGATCCTGATCCATCCTGCCGCCACGCTCCTGAAGGCAGGGTTGAATCACAGCTTGGCGGCAACAGGCATCCTGATCGTCAACGGACCCTAACGCACCCTCTCCTCGGCCTCGGTGCTCATCCCAGCTTCTACATGCGGAACGCCGACTCAGCGCCTGCCATCAACCTCGGCCAAATCACCTTAACCCTTGATCCAGCCGCCATCACAGGCCTTACCGCAGCGGCGGCAACGTGGCTGCAGGGTAGGGAGGGCCGGAAGGTCAAGGTGAAGTTTGGCAGCGTAGAGGCTGAGGGCGCTACGGTAGAAGAGGCGCGCCAACTGCTGGAGCTGGCGGCAGAAGTCCAGGCCAGAGCTCCGGTGGAGGAGCAGGACGGCGAGGGCGAGGGCGAGGATGGACAAAACGACTAACGCAGAACCCGAGCCCGTCGGGCACGGCCGCTAGGCACTGGGCTACACTGCAACGAAAAATGCTCAGCGGGAGTTTGTTGGGGGAGATATAACTTATACGCTTTCATACCCTACCTTCTGCAATCAAGGCGGCATATCGTTTCGAATTGCGGGGCAAGCCCTTATGGCCCTGCCTGGACCCTGATGGAGAAACGTTGATGTCATTTTCCTTCTTCCGTGCCGGCGCAGGGGTGCTTGCTCTCAGTGCCCTCGCTGCTTGTGCACAGCCGGACCCCCTCAACACCGCTGGTCGCCCGGATGGCACTCCCGGTAACCCACCCGGCACCGCCACTTCCCGCACTCTGGATCGCGCCGGCGACCCATTGAACACGGCCGGCCGTCCGGACGGCACGCTTGGCAACCCGCCTGGTACGGCGGCTTCCCGCGCGGTTGACCGCGCAGCCGGCACCAACACCTCAGGCGCCTACCCTGGCCAGTCTGACGGCACCCGCGCCAACCCTCGTGGCACAGCAGTCAGCCGCTCGCTGGGTACAACCAATCGCTGAGACAAAAGCCACCCTGGGTTATTCCTCAGGGTGGTCTTTCCTTACAGCGAGTGCCGCGCTGTATTGAAGCCGCATTATAACAGAGGACGTGGTCCTGACCCTCAGAACTGGTCCGGTGGGAGGGCAAGTTTTTCGGGCACTTTAAGCTCCTGAGGAGGGGGCGGTGCCATGAAGCAGAAACGGTACACGGACGAACAGATCGCCTTTGCCCTGAGGCAGGCGGAGAGCGGCACGGCGGTGACCGAGATCTGCCGCAAGCTCGGCATCTCGGAGCCGACGTTCTACCGGTGGAAGAAGCAGTTCGCCGGGATGGGGACGGCCGAGATCCGACGGCTGAAGCAGCTCGAGGAAGAGAATGCCAAGCTCAAGCGGCTGGTCGCCGACCTAAGCCTGGACAAGACGATGCTACAGGACGTGCTGCGTAGAAAATGGTGAGGCCCGCCGTCCGTCGAGAGGTGGTGCGCCATCTGCAGGGCGCCTACGCCGTCGGTGAGCGGCGGGCCTGCCACGCGACAGGGTTCCACCGCTCGTCGCAGCGCTACCGCCCGCGGCGGGATCCACAGACGGAGCTGCGGATGCGGATGCGCGACCTGGCCGCGGCCCGGGTGCGATACGGCTACCGGCGCCTGCACGTGCTGCTGAGGAGAGAAGGCTGGCCGGTGAACCAGAAGCGTACCTACCGGCTCTACGCCGAAGAGGGACTGGCGATCCGCTCCAAGCTTCCTCGTCGCAAGCGGGCCTGGCGCTACCGGCAGGGGCGTCCAGGAGCGGCCGCGCCGAACGAGATCTGGGCCAT
>NZ_RCVR01000081.1 GCF_016107305.1 Roseomonas sp. KE2513 | reverse complement strand
ACTGTCTGGCCGCGATCCCTTGCTGCGCCTCACTCTGGCGGTGCGAGACTGTGGGTCTTGGCCGGAAGCAGATGGTCAGCTTCTGAAAACAAGATCCAAGATCGAGCTTTCGGGGCGCACTCGTCTGACAGCTGATGTCGGCGACGCATCGGCCGTCGGGATGATCCGGGCATCGCCCTTGTCCTCGGCCCTGGCCGTTCTTGCTCTCTTTGCTAGTACCTTGCTGGCGGGCTCACGAGCTGGTTCCACCATTACAGGGGAGCACGCTTTATGCTGAGTTCCTCAGCCAGTTCCGGCCGGAGATCCGGCACACCTTCTCGCGGAGAAGCTCTTCGTATTCGGCCTGGTACTCGCGCATCCGGGCTTCAATGGCTGCTGTCAGTCCTGACGGGTATGGCTCTCCGAGGTCGAGAGGATCGGTCGTCGTGATCCCGGCCGAGTGCAGTGTTCCGATGAAGGTGATTGCACAGCACCATCGAGAGCGCACTATGCGAATCGGTTACTCCATCAACCGCCCGCTTGTCTCGGAGGTGATCATGGCCAAACGTCCCGGCAACAACGCCCCACCCAGCAAGACGCGTCCGCGCCCGACCGCAGCCGGCCGCCGGCCATCAGCGTCCACCACGCGCAGCAAGCCCGCGACTGCGAGCCGGAAGGCTGCCGCAGCCCCCGCGGCTGTGCCGAGTGCCCGTAGCGCCACCACAGCCGCCCGGAGCAAGACGAGCACGGCGGCTCCGTCGCGCACCGGCAAGCCTGCTGCGCCAAAGGCACGGGCTGCTCGCAAGGGGGCCGTGAAGACGCCCGCACGCGGGTCACGCCCGGCGACGGCAGAGCGCAAGCCAGCCTCTGCGGCCGGTGCCAAGAAGGCCGCTCCCCCCGCCAGCCGGCGCAGCGCGGCACCCCGAGCGGCGGCAGCCGGCAAGGCCACTGGCAAGAGTACCGCGCGCGGCACTCGCACCACCGCCACTCCCACCAAGCAGACCAGGAAGCCAGCCGCGGCGCCGGCGCGGCGGGCCGCTCCAGCGCCCAGCAGCACCAGGACGAAGACACAAAAGGCTAGCTCCCGGCCCGGCGCAGCCAAGGCCAAGACGCCGGGCCGCACTGCCTTGGGGGCGAAGGGGACAACCAAGACCGCCACCCGCAGTCCTCGCGCTGCAGCAACATCGGGGCGGCGACCCGCTCAACCTGCAGCCGCGTCCAGCAAGCGAGCGTCCTCGGCTGCCAGTTCGGCCCGAGCAACGAAGTCGTCCGCGCCGCGAGGCGCTGCGGCGAAGCCCAAAGTGCAGGCCCGGGCCTCCTCAGCCGCTAAGGGCAGGGCAACACCGGCCAGCACCCGCACGGCGCGACCTTCTGTCGCCCCGGTGAAGTCCTCGGCTCAGCGCACGACAAAGGCTCAGCCAGCGGCACGGAGGAAGGTGCCCGACGCTGCCACTTCGAGCCCGGTGCCGTCCGAACAGGCCACCACTTCGCAGGCGGCAGCGCCCGCTGCGGCCCGTCGCCCACGGCGTGCCCGGTCCGCACCCGAGAGGGATCAGAGCAACGGCGGCAGTGGCCCGGGGCACTCCCCTGATCCCGCCGCGCCGCCGCATGAAGGAAATGAGCCGCAGGCCGAGACGGCGATGTCCCTTCCCGCTGCGATGGCCGGCGCGGGTGCCGCCATGATGGCAACAATGGCCGCGCCCGTCGCCGCAGCCGTCGGTACGGCCATGGCCGCGACTGCGATGGCGACGGGCCTCAACGCTGCAGCCGGGCTCTCGCAGAACCTGACGAACGACAGTTCGAACCCTGACGCCGATGCAGCACCCAAGGATGAGCCACCGGCACGTGAACCGGATACGACACCACTACCCGCCGGCCCGAACGACCTCGCCTGACCCCTGGCAGAGCGCGGAGGCAGCCATGGCTTGCCCAGACGCTGCCTCCGTACCTGCGTTACGTGGATCCGGCGAGCAGGCGCGGAACGCGAGTTGGCGTCCAAGACCACTTAATCCAGCTCCGTGATGATCGCGGCTGGCAGGATCGGAATGCGTTTGGACACATGTTTCAACGCAACAAACCTAACGCGCCCTGGTCCAGGCGCAGCACATCGTCGTGGCGCTGCTTTGGCCCAGGTTCAGGCTCTCAACTGACCTGCTCGGTAGGCTGCCGATCAGGAAGGAAGAGGTTGGAACCGGTGTCGTCGATCTTGTCCTGCCGGGTTGGCGAGCCGATGCTTGCGCAAACGGTTTGGAGAATGTCCATGAAGCGGTTGGCTGTCTTGGCCGGGATGCTCATCCTCACAACACCGGTGTTAGCCGAGGTGACCGGCTTTGAAGTGACGGAGGACGCGCCAGCCTTCGCCGGACGCTCCTTCGGCGAGGCGGGTGAGTATCGTCGCATCACCGGCCGTGCGACCATTGCCCTGGATCCAGCCGATCCGCGCAACGCAGTCATTGCCGATATCGACCTGGCGCCGCGCAACGCGGCGGGACGGGTCGAGGCCATTGCCGACGTGGCGATCCTTCGCCCGGCTGATCCGGCGCGGGGAAGCGGAACCCTTCTCCTGGACGTGCCGAACCGCGGCCGGAAGCTCGCGCCGCAGCTCTTCGACGACGCAGCCCAGCCCGGCGCGAACAATGCGGCTACCGCAGAGGATGCGGGCATTGGTTTTCTGGCCGGACGCGGCACCACCATGGTCTGGGTGGGCTGGCAGTCCGATATCCCCTCCATCCCAGGCCAACTCGCCCTGGCCGCGCCCGTGCTGCGCGGCGTCCGTGGTCCGGTGCGGGAGGAGTTCGTCTTCGACAACTCTCGCAATCCCGCCACCGTCACCCTTGCCTGGCCACTCGCCGACACGGCGAGCCTGAAGGTCACCGTGCGCCAGGCCTGGTCGGACCCGCGTCAGACGCCGGAAGGCCTGTCGGTCCGGGCAGTGGACGAGAAGCGCGTCGAAGTGTCCCGCCCGGCCCAGGGCTTCGATGCGGGCGCGCTCTATGAGGTGACCTATACCGGCCGCGACCCGGCGGTGCTGGGCGTGGGCTTCGCCGCCGTGCGGGACGTGGCCTCCTTTCTCCGCCGGGACGGCTCGCCCGCCAATCCGCTGGCAAAGGCCGGCCGGACCACGGTGCACAGGACGATCGGCTTCGGCGTTTCCCAGTCCGGCCGCTTCCTGCGGGACTTCCTCCACCTCGGCTTCAACGAGGATACACAGGGCCGGGTCGTCTTCGACGGATTGATGCCACATGTGGCTGGCGCTCGGCGCATGGCAACGAACGTCCGGTTCGGCCAGCCCGGCCGGAACGCCCGCCACCCGCAGGATCCGGCCTGGCAGGCCGACACCTTCCCCTTCACCTACGGGGTTCTGGAGGACCCGCTCTCCGGCCGGCGTGACGGGTTGCTGCTGCGCTGCCGCCTTTCCTCCACCTGCCCGAAGGTGATGCAGAGCGATAGCGAGCACGAGTGGTGGGCCTCGCGCGCCTCGCTCCTCGTGACCGATACAGCGGGGCACCACATCGATCTGCCGCCGGACGTGCGCGCTTATCTGATCGCGGGCACCCCGCACTTCGAGGCGCCGGGCGGCACGACAGGACGGATTGAAGCCGCTTCCTTGCCGACCAATCCGATGCATGCGGGTCCGCCCATGCGCGCGCTCCTGGCAGCGATGGAAAGCTGGCTGGCCGACGGACGTGAGCCGCCCTCGAGCCGCGTTCCCATGCGCTCCCATGGCACGCTGGTGGCGGCGGCCGCCGCGATGCCCGCGCCAATCCCAGGCCTTCCCTATGCCGGCATCCACACCTCCGCTGCCTACTCCGACCAAGCCGTGCTGCCGCCGCAGGAGATCGGGCGCTATCCCGTCTTTGTCCCGCGGCTCGATGGCGATGGAATGAGCATCGCGGGCGTGCGGGCCCTGCAACTGGCCGCGCCGCGCGCCAGCTACACCGGATGGAACCCGCGGGCGAACGGCTTCAGCCCAATGACGCTCTACCCTCTGCAGGGGGCGGTGGTACCTTTCGCCGCGACGAAGGAGGCCCGGATGGCGGCGGGCGACCCACGCCCCTCTGTCGCGGAGCGCTACGCGGACGATGGCGCCTACGCCGCCGCCGTGCGCGCAGCGGCGGCTGATGCGGTGGCAGAGCGGCTGCTGCTGCCAGCAGATGCCGAAGCTCTCATCGCGCGGGCCGAGAATGGACGAATGGCGCAGCTGCGTTAAGCAATGGGCGGCTTTGCGTCCACGTCGGTCATAGGCTGGGCCCGTCCGACTTCCTGAGAGCAGACATCAGTGGACATACCCCAGAATAGGTGAAAGCTCTCTGGGTGACGTTTGCGGTGAGGCCTGCGAGGGTGCGGTGCATCAGCCAAAAAACGACTGTTCATTGGGCCGAAGCGGCACGTGTCTTGGCCCGACAGCACAAGGATATACCGCTACGTGCCACTGATCAGTCGAGCGATATGTTCGACTGACGCGCCACCTCGGTCCACTTCGCAAGCTCGGCTGCGATGAAGCGGCCGAACTCCTCCGGGGAGGAGACGGCCGGCTCGGCGCCGAGCTCGGCGACGCGGGACGCGATCTCCGGGCCTTCCATGGCCTGGCGCACGGCCGCGTTCAGCGTGGCGATCACCGCGGGCGGCGTGCGCGCAGGCGCCAGCAGCCCGGCCCAGCCCACTGCTTCGTAGCCCGGCACGCCGGCCTCGGCCGCGGTTGGCACGTCGGGAAGCTGCGGCAGGCGCTGGGCAGAGGCAACCGCCAGCGGCACCGCCTTGCCTTCTCGGATCTGCGGCAGGGAGGAGGAAAGGCTATCCGACATAAGTGGGATGTTGCCGGCGATGAGGTCCGACAGCGCCTGGCCGCTCCCCCGGTACGGCACATGGTTCAGTCGGATCCCGGCCATGGAGGCGAGCAGCTCCATCGCCATGTGCTGCGAGGAGGCGGTGCCGCCGGAGCCGTAGTCGAGCTCCCCTGGTCTCGCCTTTGCCCGGTCCACCATGTCCTTCAGCGTGCGGATGCCGGAGTTCGGCCCTGCGACAAAGACGAGCGGCAGGTCGACCACGCGGGCGACCGGCGCGAAGTCGCGCAGCGTATCGTAGCTGAGCTTCTTGCTGACCGCCGGAAGGACGGAAATCGGCCCGATCGAGCCCATCAGCAGCGTATAGCCATCCGCCTCCGATCGGGCGGCCGCCTCCATGCCGATGGCACCGCCTCCACCCGGCCTGTTCTCCACGATGGCGCGGGCCGGCCACATCGGGGTCAGCCGATCCACCAGCAGGCGGGCGGTGATGTCGGTGCCCTGGCCCGGCGGGAAGGGCACGATGAAGCGCACGACCTTGGCCGGATAGGGACGGGCTTCCTGCGCGAGGATGGGCCTGCCTCCGAGGGTAGCGACGGCCAGCGGCAGCAGGCCGCGACGTGTGGTACAGATCATGTGCAGTTTCTCCTTGAGTGTGTTCAAGCCAGCGAGGTGCGGTGCAGCTTCATCCGGTAGGCAAAGCGACCGACCGGGTGCAGGCTGGCGGAGACCTCTAAGAGCCAGAGTGAGCATCACCATCGCCCCGAAAGGAACCA
Organism: Roseomonas sp. KE2513; assembly: GCF_016107305.1. Lineage (GTDB taxonomy): Bacteria > Pseudomonadota > Alphaproteobacteria > Acetobacterales > Acetobacteraceae > Roseomonas. The sequence continues at coordinate 3,973 of NZ_RCVR01000081.1, read as the reverse complement.
CCTCTTGCGTGTGACTGAGATCCGCGAGCTGTCTGTCCCCCTGGAGGGCAACATCTCGAACGCCGTTGTGAACTTCGCCGAGCACACGGTTTCGCTCGTCGCGGTCCTCACTGACGTGGTGCGGGATGGGCGCCAAGTGATTGGACTGGCCTTCAACTCCATCGGCCGCTTCGCCCAGGGTGGCATCATACGGGACCGCGTGATCCCCCGCATGATGGCTGCCGGCACCGACGCGCTGCTGGACGCGGAAGGCAGCGGGTTCGACCCCGCCAAGGTGCTGGCCACCGCCATGCGCAACGAGAAGCCGGGGGGGCATGGCGACCGCGCCGGAGCCGTCGGCGCGCTGGAACTGGCCTTCTGGGACCTGAACGCAAAGCTGCGCGGTGAGCCCGCCTGGGTCACGATTGCGCGCCATTTCGGAACGACACCGCAGGAGGCCATGCCGGTCTATGCCGCCGGGGGCTACTACTACGGTACGGGCGGCGCAGGGCAGCTGCGGGACGAGTTGCTGCGCTACCGCGACATGGGCTTCGACGCCTACAAGATGAAGATCGGCGGGGCCTCGCTGGCCGACGATGTCCGGCGCATAGAGGAGGCGCTGACGGTGGCAGGCGACGGCAGTCGTCTGGCGGTGGATGCCAATGGCCGCTTCGGCTTCGACGAGGCCATCGCCTACGCCGACGCGATCCGCCCCTTTGGCCTGCGCTGGTATGAGGAGATTGGCGACCCCCTGGACTACGACCTCAACCGCCGCGTGGCGGAGTGCTACGACGGGCCGATCGCGACAGGGGAGAACCTCTTCTCCGCCGTCGATACACGCAATCTGCTACGCCACGGCGGCATGCGCCCAGGGCGGGACGTGTTCCAAATGGATGCGGGGATCAGTTACGGGCTGGTCGAGTACGGGCGCATGATCGCCCTGATGGAGGAGCACGGCTTCGACCGCCGCTTCGCCTTCCCTCACGGCGGGCACATGATCAACCTGCACATCGTCGTTGGTATGGGACTGGGCGGCTGCGAGGCCTATCCGGGCGTGTTCCAGCCCTTCGGTGGCTACGCTGCGGAGTGTCGACTGGTCGGTTCCCGGGTGGTGCCGGGTGCCTCCCCCGGCTTTGGCCTGGAGGCGAAGGACGACCTGCGACCCGCCATCGCCCACTTGCTGAATTAAAATGTTAGCACAGCCTGCGATAGCGGCTTCCGTAGCAGGAAAGCTAGATGTGCTAACCGGCGCCGATCTGGTGGCTACGTATACGGACGGGCTGCGTTGCACGGAACAGCTTGGAGGCGCAGTCGGCTGGCGGTGGGTCCGGGATCACGCGAGCCGGACATACTCCGGCCGTCCGAGCTCGAGCATGCGATTCAGCGCACCAACAGCGATGGCCACTTCTGTCGCGCGGCGTGCGTCCGTGCGCGATCGCAGTGCGCCGCCAATGACCCGCTTGAAGCGCGCGATGTCTGCCTCAATTAAGGCACGCCAGTTATAGCCTAAAGCTTTCTGCCAGCCCATGCGGCCACGCTCGGCGATTATCCTGAGGTGCTGGTCGCGCTGAGTTGGTGCCGTTTCGGCCGTCGCACTTGGCACGGCGCTGGACCGGGGTGGCACGATCACGGCCGCCTCAGGGTGCCGTGCGGTGACCTCGCTGTAGACACCATCCTGGTCGTAGGCGCCATCGGCGGTGAACGAGGCGATCGGGTCCGCGACCTGATCGAGCAAGGGGCCGACCTGAGAGGCGTCGTCGACGTCGCTCGCGGTCAGTGCGGAGACGACGATCCTTCCGGGGTCGGCATCGACACCGATGTGTAGTTTGCGCCATGACCGGCGCGTCCTGCTCCCGTGCTTCTCGACCAGCCACTCGCCAGGCCCGCACAGCTGCAGCCCCGTGCTGTCGACGATGAGGTGCACGGGGCGGGTTCCAGAGTGGGGCTGGGGCACCTCCAATGTCTCGGCCCGGCGGCTGAGAGTACTATGGTCCGGCACGGCCAAATCGAGACTGAGCAGGGACAGAATGGAGCCGATCAAGCCCTCGGTCTGGCGGAGAGCCAGACGGAACACCGCGCGCAAGGTCAGGGCCGTGTTGATCGCCAGGGCCGAATAGCGCGGCTGCCCGCCGCGCGTGGCCCGCGGCTCAGCCTTCCACGCCGTGATCGCCGCTTCCGTGAACCAGACCGTCAGACTACCGCGCCCGCGCAGGGCGGCGTCGTACTCACGCCAGTTCGTCGCCCGGAAGCGCTGCTTCGGAATGCGGTGACGCCGGTCGGCATTCGCCTTGAAAGGCAAGCTCGGCTCCCCTTGAGGATGGCAGGGCATCGTCCTCTCCGATCTTAGCTCGAGTGGATCGCCAAGCCGACCGGTGCAACACACCCACCTTTATCCGCACGAACCAACGTACGGCTTAAGGCCCGCTTCCGTGTCCACCGCGGAACACACGCAGCTCACTTCCACCGCATCCTGACCGAGTTCGCGGCTGCGAGCAGCGCCGCTGTCAGATGGTTTCATGAACATCTTCGCTAAGGAGCTGGCTCCATGACCCAAACTACTCTGGACAATGAGGAAGCGGTGGCGATCATCACGCTCCACAACCCACCGCAGAACCGGCTTTCAGCGGAGATGCTCACCGAATTCGACATAGCGCTTGATGCCGTCAGTTCGAGCGAAGTACGCGCGCTGGTTCTGCGTGCCGATGGGACGGATTTCTCTTTCGGTGGGGATATTTTGCCTTGGCCGAAGATGACGCAGCGCGAACGTCGTACACTGTTCGAGCGCTATCTCGCCGCGTGCAACCGGTTCGAGAGACTCTCAATACCGACCGTGGGGCTTGTGCAGGGTCTATGTTTCGGAGGCGGTTCGGAGCTGGCGCTGCGTGCAGATGTCGTCTTTGCCGGAGAAACGGCACGTTTCGGTCACTCTGAACAGAGCATCGCCATCGTCACGCTGCTGGGCGGGATCCACCGGGTCGCAGAGCGAGCCGGGCGATCTAAGGCCTTCGAATGGGCTCTTACCTCGCAACAAGTGCCTGCGCAGGAAATGGCCCACCACGGCGTCATCAATCGCGTACTCCCTGATGCTGAGCTTCTGGCTGAGGGTATGGCTTTCGCCGTCAAAGCTGCCGCCGGTCCGATGCTGGCGCATGCCGCGCATAAGGCATTGCTGCGTGCATGGGTGTCTGGCGGTACGACCGTAGCGGACGAGGCGCTTATGGACATAGCCATGCCGCTATTCGAAAGCGCGGACACCCGCATGGCAATCCCTGCAGCAGTTGATGTAATGGCAAAGGGCTGTGGTCGGCCCCAGTTCAATTTCAAAGGTAAGTAGGAACGCGCCGGGGCGGTAAGTACCCAGTCGCCCCTGCATACAACATAGAGAAGCATTGTGATGCATCGGTCGGCCTGACGGTCTGGGCAGGTTAGAAGCCTGATGAGGCGGCGGCCCGTCATCCTCCAAGTGAGCGCAGCTTGCCGCTCAAGGCGAACGCCGACCGTCGCCGGCACATTCCGGAGCATCGGTTCCGGTCCACGAACTGGGCGGAGTACGATGCCGCTCTCCGCGGCTGTGGCAGTCTGACCCTTTGGTTCACGGAGGCGGCGATTACGGCCTGAAAAACCGAGCCGCGGACTACGCGGGGCGGACAGCCGTGGTAATCGCAGCTGGCCATCTCCAAGGCCCTGACGCTTCGAGCCGTATTTCGGCCTGGCCTTGCGTCAGACCGAAGGCCTTATCGACTCCATCATCGCCCTGCTCGATCTCGACCTGCCCGTACCGGACCACACGGCCCTCAGCCGCCGGGCCAAAAACGCTCGAGTTGCCGCGAACTCGCCCTAAGACACGTCCCGTGCGCCTGCTGGTGGACTGCACGGGGTTGCGGCTGTGTGGCCTGGGCGAGTGGCTTGTCGAGAAGCATCGGAGCAGGGCATGCCGGTCGTGGCGCAAGCTGCACATCGGTGTGGATGCCGACACCAGGCGGATCGTCGCTCC
>NZ_RCVR01000080.1 GCF_016107305.1 Roseomonas sp. KE2513 | reverse complement strand
GCTGTCCAGCCGAGGAGATGCTCCGCGCCCGTGTTCCAGTCCGTCACCCGGCCGTCCAGGTCGGTGGCGACGATGGCGAAGTCGATGGAGCTGTCGATGATGGCCCGCTGCCAGCGCGCCCCATCCTCCAGGCGGCGCCGGTGATTGCGATGCCCGGTGAGGTCATGCTGGCTACCGAAGTGGTAGAGGAGCCGCCCGTCCCGGTCGAAAACCGGGCTGATGTAGAGCTCGTTGACGAACGTCGTCCCGTCACGCCGGTGGTTCAGAATCTCGATCGCGATGTCCCGCCTCTCGGCGAGCGCCCGCCTGATCTCTGCCACTTGCGCGGGGTCAGTGTCCGGACCCTGCAGGAAGCGGCAGTTGCGGCCGAGGAGTTCCTCCGCCGAGTAGCCGGACAGGTCCTGAAAGGCGCGGTTGACAAAGATGATCGGATCGTCCGGCTGGTTCGGATCGGTCAGGATCATCGGCATCCGCGTCTTCTCGACGGCCGAGAAGAGCTCGTCGGGACCTGCCGGGGTGGTGCTGCCCCTCTCGACGGGAACACGGCCCTGGGACTGGAGTTGGGATCGCAGGCACGCGACCTCGGCCTCCAGGTCGAGCTCGCGTTGCTGGAGCCGCTCGAACTCGGCCGTGTTCACCGCGGGCTCGCCTTAACCTTGACGGCCTGGGCGGGGGTCTGATCGGCCTCGGCCCGTTCGAAGGCGCGCAGCGCCGCCCTGACCACCTCACTGGCGCTCCCGAAGCGGCCTGACGCGACATGGTCCGCAATGAAGGCCCGTAGCTCAGGGGTGAGCGAGATATTGAGGGTCGTAACGTGCCGCATGGCGGGCCCATGACGGAAGGCAAGTCGGGCGTCAAGGATTGCCACGGCTTGCCAACAAGGCGGGCCATAAGGTCTCCCCAGAACGCCCGAGGCAAGCCTAAGTATAGTCGAGCCAAGCCTGCCACCCAGTTCCCACCTCGTATGCCCTGGGGCACTTGAGTCAGCTTCTGCACTCCCTTCACTCCGAAGCTGCCAGTCCCCTTTCGGCCAACATCGATCGTCGGCTCGGCGCCCCATCTCGGCCAAAGGCTGCGTGCGTGCCCCTTTCGGTAAGCGGACATGGCACTCCCGGTTCAGACGGATCGAGGTGATGATCGCTGTCAGGGCCTCTAATGCCCGCCTGAGCCCTGGGGCTTCTCCTTCAAGCCCGCATGACTTCGAGGAAGGCACGGAACGCCGCGCTCGGTTGGCGGCGGCTTGGGTAGTACAGATGGTTGGCCGCCAGCACCGGCGCCCATCCCGGTAGCACCTCGGTGAGCGACCCATCGAGCAGACAGGGGGCGGCCTGGAGACGCAGCAGGCAGGCGATGCCCAGCCCGGACAGCGCCGCGTCGCGCATCAGGTCGGCATCGTTGGTGATGAAGGTCTCGGGGACCGCACGCCCGAACATCTCGCCGTCGCGTACGAAATCCCAGCGGTGTAGTGCCCCTGACGACGTGTGGCGGTAGCTGATGCAGCGATGTGCGCCGAGGTCGTCGGGCGTTTCGGGCACGCCGTGCGCATCGAGATAGGCTGATGCCGCCGCGAAGACGAGTTCCATTGGCTCGCTGATCCGCACCGAGATCATGTCCCCCTGCAGACCGCCTGCGTGCCGCACGCCGCAGTCGAACCGCTCGGCCACGATGTCGACCAGTCCATCGTTGACGACCAGTTCCACCGCCACGTCCGGGTAGCGCTGCGCCAGCGTCGCGAGGCGGGGCAGCACGACATGGACGGCCGCTGGCCGATGCGCGTTGACACGAACCCGCCCCACCGGGCGGTCGCGCGCCTGGTCGAGCTCGGCCAGCATGTCCTCCACCGAGGCCATCGCCGGGCGTAGCCGCAACAGGAGCTGCTCGCCTGCGCTCGTGGGTGAGAGCGAGCGGGTGGTGCGGTCCAGCAGGCGGATACCCAGCCTGTCCTCCAGGGTTCGCATGGCATGGCTCAGCGCCGACGCCGAAAGGCCAAGCCGGGTTGCCGCCCTCGCGAAGCTGCCTGCCTCCACGATCTCCGCGAACACGGCGAGGCCAGACCAGAGCTCGCGGTCCATTCCTGAAAATCCTTCAGCAACCCATCCGTTCCGGAGGCACTAATCGTCCCCCGAGCGGCAGTCCATCTTCGGCACGCTGCACGAAGAGAGGAGAACCCGATGAACCTTCAGGCTTACCGCTCGCTTGGCCGCTCGGGTCTGCTGGTCAGCCCGCTCGCCCTGGGCACGATGACCTTCGGCACGGCGCGGTGGGGTGCCGACGAGGCGGGCAGCCGCGCCATCTTCGAGCGGTACGTCGAGCTGGCCGGCAACTTCATCGACACCGCCGACGTGTATTCCGGCGGCCGCTCGGAGGAGATGGTCGGCCAGTTCGTCGCTGAAAACGGCCTGCGCGGCCAGATGGTGATCGCCACCAAGTCAGGCTTCGCCACGGGCCAGGGGTTTCATCAAGGCGGCAATGGCGCGCGGCACATCCATGCGGCGGTCGAGCGCTCGTTGCGGCGGCTGCGCACGGACTTCATCGACCTCTACTGGATCCATGTCTGGGACGGCATTACCCCCGCGGAGGAGCTGCTCCAGACCATGGCAGCGCTGATCCAGGCGGGAAAGATCCGCTACTGGGGCATCTCGAACACGCCAGCCTGGTACGTCACGCAGCTTGCCACGCTGGCGCGGGTGCATGGCCTGCCGTCACCCGTCGGGCTGCAGTACTTCTACTCGCTGGTCGAGCGTGGCGTGGAAAGCGAGCACGTCCCCCTGGGCCAGGCCTTCGGCATGGGCCTGGTGCCGTGGAGCCCGCTGGCCTACGGCCTGCTGACCGGCAAGTACGACCGTACCGCCGTCGAAGCCGCCGCACCGCGGCGAGGCGGTGTCCCGAACGAGGCGGATATGAGCGGCCGGCCTCGCCCGGAGGGGGACAAGCGGCTGGATGGCGACAACCCGTTCGGCGACATGCTGTTCACCGACCGCAACTGGACCATCGTCGAGGCGCTGAAGCGCGTCGCGGACGAGGCAGGCGAGAGCCCGGCCCGCGTCGCGCTGGCCTGGGTGGTGGGACGACCGGGCGTCGCCTCCACGCTGATGGGGGTAAGCCGCGCCGAGCAGGTGACCGATAACGTGGCTGCCCTTGGCCTCGATTTAGCGCCCAAGCATTCCGAGGCGCTCGACGCGACGAGCGGCGGCGACCAGAAGATCCTCTACGGCCTGTTCCAGCCAGGGGTTCGCAATCAGGTCGTGTTCGGTGGCGCCGACGTGCGCGGGTGATGAGCCTCGTCGCAGCGGACCATGTCCGCTGCCCGGTTTCGGTGCCCGGAAGCGGTCAGGCGGCTTCCGGCCAACACCTGCCAGTGGCTTTGTTCAGGCGAGCGATCGTTGGTCGTCCGCTTCCAGAAGGTGGATCGGACTTACCGAACCTTGCGAGGAGAGCCAGGGGAAGTCAGAGCTTGGTCGCTCATCCACAGTCGGCGGGTAGAGCGGAGAAAGGATCCAGCGCAGGAACCCCCAAAGGGTCGAAGTGCCGGAGGTTGCGGGTCAGAATGGTGTAGCCGTGCTGCAGCGCCGTGGCGGCGATGGCCACGTCGGCCAAGCCCGGGTCATGCCCCTTGCCCCGGGCCAGGTCGGCGAGCCGTCCCATGTGCCGCGCCACCTTCAGGTCCACAGGGATAATCCGGGCGCTGTAAAGATGGAGCAATGCCTCAAGCCATTCCGACAGCCTCTCGGCCTTCCGAATGGCGCCCTGCCGGCGGGCCTTGCCAATGCCATCCTCCACCTCGGCCACGGCGATGACGGAGAGGAAGAGGCCAGCGCTGTTGCGGTCCATCCAGGTTACCAAGTCTGGCGCGGCAACCGCCTTGGTCGGCGCTCCTGCGGAGAGGACGTTGGTGTCGATGAGGTACAGGGGTCAGAGCCCCGCGTCGCGTAGGCCACCCTGCCGGGGAGAAAGATCGTCATCTTCCAGCGGAGCGGCCATCAGCAGGCGACCGAAGGAGGGTACCTGTGAGAGGCGCTGCCACTCCTCGAAGCTCACCACCACCGCCTCAGGGCGGCCGTGACGGGTGATGACCGAGGGCTGCCCGGCCCTGGCCTGGTCTATCACCGCCGATAGGGTCGCCTTGGCATCGCGAAGCTGGATCTCCTGCACATCGGTCTCCATGACTACTGTGGTCATACTGTGATCTGAGATGCTTAAGCGCAAGAGGAAAGCAATGGCCTGAAGCCATGCGCCTGGGCATGCAAGAAACGCCGAGCTGGGCAGCTGGCCAGGGGTTTAGCCTCTCACCAGGGAGGCCTTCAGGCCATTCCTCAACGGAGGCAGACATGCGGACCGAAGGATCCGTCCCCAGCGGAGGGGGCCGGCCGATCTCCCTATCTGCCGGCCGGATCGTGGGCCCGAAGCGAGCGCTGAAGGAGAAGCAGGTCTGGGCAATCCGCTTCTACCTTTCGAGTCAGAAGCGGGGGCGCGATCGGGCCATGTTCGACATCGTCATCGACAGCAAGCTCCGCGGCTGCGACGTGGTCCAGCTCAGGGTGAGCGACGTGACCTCCGGTAGCCACATCCGCACTCGCTCGACCGTTGTGCAGCAGAAGACAGGACGGCCGGTGCAGTTCGAGATCACCGAGACAGCACGGGATAGCTTGGCGGCTTGGCTGCATCTACGGGGCGGCACCCTGGACGACAGCCTGTTCCCAAGCCGCGTCGGCCGGTGCCCGCACATCGGAACACGCCAGTACGCCCGGCTGGTCGATGAGTGGGTCAGCGCCATCGGCCTGCAACCGGAGGACTACGGGACGCACTCGCTGCGCCGGACCAAGGCTTCGCTGATCTACAAGCGAACCGGCAACTTGCGGGCCGTGCAGATCTTGCTCGGGCACACTAAGATCGAGAGCACCGTGAGGTACCTCGGCGTCGACATCGAGGATGCCCTGGCAATCTCAGAGGCCACCGACATCTAGGCATCGAGCCACTCAGGGAATGATCGCCGCCGGATCGATCCTCTCCAGCGGTTGCCCCAGCCAAGATGGGCACTGCCGACCCCGACCCATTCGCGACATTGATAATCGCTGGTGGAACGTCTGGTATAGAAATAGAAAAGGACATTGCATCAATGCCACTACCACCGGCTGCTTCGCGCTCGAGCGCTGCATCTGGCAATTCGATCGGCACCGTGACCCATAACGAGCTGATCAAGCTGCTGCCGCAATTGCCTTTACGGAGAAGTATAGCTAGGCTCTCGACGTCACACGTCGTCAAGCCTCAAGGGGAATCAAGCGAAACTCACATATAAAAGCTGTAGCTGACCTGGGGTTTCTCCGTAGAGCTGACATACTTCATGATGTCGCCGATTTTGCGGGCGCATTCCAGTGTGATTGGAAGGCGGCCGTCCATCTGGGTATTATTCCAGTTCATCTTGGTTAGGCCAAGGATCTCTTGGCAAAGGCTCTCAAGCGATGAGTCCTGCTCGTAGACGGTGACTCTCAACGGCCTTGGTACGTAGGCGCCTGGATACGTCTTGTAGAAATCAACGGTGCCCCGCGTGTAAAGCACGCCTTCGGTCTCGGAGACGGCGAGCATAGTGCCGCGCTTCGGGGGGTAGTCACCGTCGCCAAATAGCCGGATGTCGGTGTCGGTGATCGCGACAAAGTCCTTCGAGCGGATGCCCTTCTCCTCGAGTGCTCGCACGAAGCCAGCCCGTTCACTGTCACGAAAGTGGCTCGATTTGTGAATCACGATCCGGGCGGGCATGTGCTGGAGTGCGCGATCGTACTCGTCTAAGGCGTCGCGAAGGAGTTCGTAGGCCTGATCCTCACTAAGATAAGGGTGCCGGTTTTTCTTGTCGATCGACACGGGAGTTCCGCGCAGGATGATGCCATGCCCGAACTCGTCGAAGACCTGGGCTAAGCTCGACGACACGGTTTCGCCGTCACGGCTTTTATAGAAACCGATGCCGATGTAGCAGGAGCGCAGCTTCGCAGTGTCTTCGACAAGACGCCATGGGATGGTACGGTTACCCTTGTAATAGAGCGCCGTGCAGAAGTTCCAGGCTTTAGTGGCGGGATCCTGCTGCTCGCCAGCATGTTTGGTGATGAGGATGGTCTTCTCTCGTACTAGCTGCAGCGGCGTGCCAAGGTGCATACACTTCGCCTTCAAGATGCGGCGAAAATTGTGCTCGACATCACCCTCGACGTCTTCGCTGCCCTTCGATGATGTGACAGAGTCGAACATCTCGTTGGGCATGACGCAGACAATCACATCGACGGACCGGTTCTCGGCGAGAAATCGAATTTGCTCGTAGTAGAGTTCGACGGCGCGGGTGACGCGTTCGGCGCGAGACGCGAGCTTCACCACAGCCGTGATCTCGGACTTTTGCAAGGTGCGGGTGTACTGCGGGGAGTTTATAAGTCGGGTGAGGAAGCCGTAGCTCTGATTGATGCCGCCAAAACCCCGGAAGAGATTGAGAAGCTGCGACTCCTTCTTGCGCTCGATCCCGCCACGGCACTGGACGAGCCATTCGTCGAGAAGGTCGATGCCCTCACCACGGCCGACAACGCCAATGCGCAACTCGGTCCGGCGCAGCTCATCCCGCTTGTCGTATACACCCATGTTCTCGATGCCGGTGCGGGGGCAAATGTGAGTGCCAGTGCCGAACTCGAGGAGCGGCTCTGTGAGCGTGGTAAGCTTCATGCTGCAACCTCCCGCATGTCGTCATCTGGTCCGATGACTGCTTCATCTTGATCGTCGGCAACGTCGTCAGCTTCCTCCCCGACGTTGAATCTTAGAAGGGATTGGAAGCTCAGCCCTTCCTCATCGCCGGCATTAGCCAGGAAGTAGGCGATGAAGCGGACTTGGTTCCGAACGCTGGAGTTGTGCTCGAGCCGCTTTTGGTGGGAGAGGAGATCGTCGTGCCAGTTCGACTGCTGGTGACCATTACAGGAGTAGAACCAGCTTGGGACGATTTGGGCGTACCAGTCGTCGCCGAGTTTCGTGAAATTCAGCTCGAACGAAAGGTGCTGGTGGTGGGCCACCTTCGTCGGATCTTTTTTCGAGCGCTTGATTTCGTAGACGCGTCGGATCGCATTGCGCTTCCCGACCCATGATTCCTTGCGCTCCGTCTGCCCCTCTTCCGTAGCAGCAAAGTAGAAAAAGCGGTCTTTGGGCTGCATGCGGACATACCGCGTCTTGAGCCGTTCGCGGGTCTCAGCGCTGAGCAGTTGCTTGAGCACATTAACGTTGTCGATTTCGGAGGATTCTGCAAGGTCGGAAACGTCGAGTCTTTCGATAGAACCTGCGTCGATTACGCTTATAAGCCCGCTCGCCTTCATGTCGTGAAAAGCGAACAGCTTATTATTGTAACAAACCCAGGCGTCAGTGTGCACATCGTTGAGGAGAAGCGCCATCTTCACGACTGTATTTCGGTGCCGAGGGTTGCGCCGGTAAGACAGAGACTTGCGAGCCCGGGCAATGACCTCCTTGTCATCAATTGTGAGTTCGGCGACGTAAACTGCCTCGGGCAGGCGGATGCGCTGAAGGTTGGAGGTGACCGCGACCGGTGCAGGAACGCCATCCGTACTGTAGGCGATGTACGCGTCCACCTCACCAAGGATGCGCTGAAACTCCTCCAGCACACGCTCCTGCGCTGTAATCCTCAACGCTCCGACCAGACCGAGAAGGTCGGCCAAGTCGATAATGTGCTTCTTGCAATTAAAGGCGAATCTGTCGTCCAGCAGTTCGCTGATCGAGCTCTGGCTATAAGACGCCTGCTTCTTCGTTAGCATCAGGACGTAGAGTTCGTCGAACGTATTAAAATAGGACCGATCCATAAACTGCCGGACGGTCGCCTTCACCTTGTCAAGCGAGGTGGTAGAGGTGACCTGGAAGCAGATCCGGTCATGGTCGTCGCCGAGATCAATGCCGGGAAAGTTCTTCTGCTTGCGGTTTAGGTTGATGAGGCTGGGGAGGTTATAAACAGACTTGAGGATAGAGATAAATGCATCCTCTAGGGCGAGATTGATGTCCGTCCGGCCCTGAGATGTCGCAAGCTCGACCTGAAGGATAATCCGGCTTACAACATCGCGTAGCTTATTTTCCACCTCAAGTTGCCGCATTTAATCCAGGCTCCCGAGCATCTCACTACGAGCATGGGAACGCAGCAGGAACAGTTCAAGAGGCGTGGAAAAAAAACGGCAGCTTCTAGGCCGCTCTAGGCCGATTACTATGATGTGCGTGATTGACGGCTTTCAATTGAGCAGCCTTCCACGCGTAGGCTGCTGAACAGATTGATATGGTCCATTGCTGACCTGCTCACCGGCGGCCGGCACATCTCGTGGAAATGGTGGCTTCCATCCAGTCTCGGCATAAAGCCTGAAAGAATGAAGGCGGAGATAAGCTGGCCTCGGAGCCGAGTTTAGTCAAAAACGGAGGTCATCTGCCACACAATGCGGACATCCGGCGTGCGACGTCGGCTTGCAACTATGCCAAGCAGCTACAGGATGCTTTGTGGCATCGACACGCAGAATGGTTGGTCCGTCGAAGGAATCCCTGACCCAGCAGGGGCCACCCCGGCAAGCGCTCGCGCCCCGGGGGCACATCTGTCGCGATCGCGGCGGGTGGAGCATGGCCCTCAGTCCGTTGCCCCGCCCTCGCCACTCTCAGAAGATCTGCAATGGGCAACGTGCTCAATCTACATCGCGACGAGCTGACCACCACGCTTCTCGGCTTCATCCGAGCCAAGCGCCGTCCGAGACCAGATGTCCGTCTGAGGCGGGCCACCCCGCCTCAGACGGACATCTGGTCTAGGTTCCCTGCGGGAACAGCAGGGCAATCACCATCCCTTGGCCATCGGTCACCTCTACCATCCCGCCGACCGTGGCTTCGGCCCGGATGAAAGACCGCAGGCCTATGAACGAGACGCGCCGTCCGGCGGACAGCTTCTTGAACCCGTCCAGCCCGTCCTTCGACGCCAAGTGCCGAAACCGCCCGTAGGCTGCGGACTGTCGGTGATCGTCGGCCCGGGCGGAAGAGAGCCAATAGAGGAGTTCATAGGCACGGTTATGGACGAGCTTGAGGCGGTCGATTGCCTCCTGCGGGGTAGCGGGGGCATGCAGTACGGCCGCCGGGGTGAAGGTGGGGCGGGCGCGGCCCTCCTGGAGCAGTGGTCCAGCTTTCCAGACCGGCTCCAGGTGGGCGATCCGGTTCCTCATGTCGCCAACGAGGTCGATACGAGCGAACAGGACGTCCTGGCGCCGCTGTTTCGCCCAGTAAGCGGGATTGCTGTTGGCGTGGTTCGGCAGCAGGGCAGTGAGGATTGCTCCCCAATCCACCCTGTTGCCCCGGTGGTCGTGGGCGGCGTCCAGCAGGTGCTTCCAGAAGCCGAAGGTCAGCTTCGAGACGACGTCGTCCGGCGATGGCGAGGGATAAAGAGGCACTTGGCGCCCAGCCCGCCGCCGGTGAGTGATCGTGCGGACCTTCTCGAGCGAGCGCGGCACCAGTCGGAGGTCGTTGTACCAGTCCGAGGAAGCCGTTCCTGCAGCTGCCCCGTAGCGTGCGCTCAATTCCCGGTGAAACGCGTTCCGCATCGTCACCTCAAGGTTGTTCAGCAACGCAGTGAGGCTGGCCGAAATCGCGTCGTTCCAGCAGTAGATCCCGTAGAGTTCAAGGTCGTTGGCGGGGTTGAAGAATGTCCGGTAGCTGCTGAGGCGTGGGCCGGAGAGCGCTGCGATGGTCGCGGCGATGTTGGAGGGTTGCATTTCGCCGCAGTAAGCCCTATCTATTCACGCGTAGGCACGCAGTTTGTACCCCAGCCAGCCCAACGACGCGACGGGAAGCGGGGTCTGCGATGCAATATTTTTTTAGGAAGGGGTCACCGCAAGGTGGCCCCTTTCGGCTATTTAGGCCTTGCTATGCTGCTTTCCTAAGCAGCTACGTGGCGGCCCACCTGTCCAGGAACAAAGCGACACTGTTA
>NZ_RCVR01000008.1 GCF_016107305.1 Roseomonas sp. KE2513 | reverse complement strand
GCCAGGAAGGAACCATCCGCAACGCCAGAGCGTGAGGCCTTCGCAAGCGGGGTGTCCCATGGTCTGTTGCGCCGCAACACCCCATAGGGCGCCCCATTGCCGACCGAGACTTCGCTGATCGGCCGCTTCGTCGCGGCCAGTGCGCGCCATTCCTGGGCGGTGCTCCTCCTCTCGATCGCGGTTGCCCTCGGCGCGCTGCTCTACACGACGCGCCACTTCGCCATGACCACCGACACGGCGGAGCTGATCTCGACCGATCTACCCTGGCGGCAGCGGGAACTCGCCTATGCCGCGGCCTTCCCGCAGCAGCGCGACCTCGTCCTCGCCGTGATCGACGGCGCGACGCCCGAACTGGCGGATGCCGCCGCCGCCCGCCTCGCCGCGGCTCTGAAAGAGCGGCGGGACCTCTTCCGCACCGTCCGCCGCCCCGATTCCGGCCCCTTCTTCGAACGGGAGGGCCTGCTCCTCCTGCCGCTCGACGACGTGCGCGCCACCACCGAGCAGCTCGTCACCGCCCAGCCCTTCCTCGGGCCCTTGGCCGCCGATCCGAGCCTGCGCGGGGTCACCACCGTGCTCGACAACGCACTCGAAGGCGTCGCGCGGGGCGAGGCGAAGCTTGCGGACCTCCAGCGCGCCCTTCCCTCCCTCGCCGCCGCGATCGAGGACGCCGCCGCCGGCCGGCCGCACTTCTTCTCCTGGCGCGCCCTCATCTCCGGCACCGCACCCGGCCCGCGCGAGACCCGGCGCTTCATCCTCGTGCAGCCGGTGCTGGACTACGGCGCGCTCCAGCCCGGCGCCGCCGCCACCGATGCCATGCGTGCCATCGCCCGCTCCCTCGGCCTCGAACCCGCCCACGGCGTCACGCTTCGCCTGACCGGCCCCGTGCCGCTCGCGGATGAGGAGTTCGCCACGATCTCGGAGAATGCGGGCCTCGTCTCGGGGGCCATGGTGCTCGCCCTCGTCGGCATCCTCTGGCTGGCTGTCCGCTCGGCACGCGTGGTCGTGGCCATCCTCGTCACCACCATCCTCGGGCTGGTGGTGACGACCGGACTTGGGCTGGCCGCCACGGGGCGCTTCAACCTCATCTCCGTCGCCTTCATCCCCCTCTTCGTCGGGCTGGGCATCGACTTCAACATCCAGTTCGCCGTCCGCGTCCTCGCGGAGCGCCAGCACGGCAAGGCGCTCGCGGAAGCCCTGGTGGCGGCCGGGCGCGGGGTCGGGGGCGGCCTGGCCCTGGCGGCGGCGGCCATCGCCGCGGGCCTCTTCGCCTTCCTGCCCACCAGCTACATCGGCGTCGCCGAACTCGGGGCCATCGCGGGGATCGGCATGGCCGTCGCCTTCCTCCTCAGCATCAGCCTTCTCCCCGCGATGCTGACCCTGACCCACCCAGCGGGCGGCATGGTTGAGGTCGGCTACCAAGCCCTCGCCCCGATGGAGCACCTGCTGCACCGGCAGCGCCGCCCCGTGCTGGCCCTGGCGGCGGCGGCGGCGGCCGTCTCGCTCGCGCTCGTTCCCTTCCTGCGCTTCGACTTCAACCCGCTGCACCTGCGCAGCCCGCATGTGGAATCCATGTCCACCCTGGCCGACCTGATGGTGGATCCGGACCGCACGCCCAACGCGATCAACGCCCTCGCCCCCTCCCCCGCGGCCGCCGAGGCCCTGGCCCGGCGGCTGGAGGCCTTGCCGCAGGTGTCCCACACCGTCACCCTCGGCAGCTTCATCCCCGGGCAGCAGGAGGAGAAGCTCGCCTATATAGAGGACGCCGCCATGCTCCTCGGCCCCTCACTGGAGGCGGTGGAGCCCATAGCCCCGCCCTCCGACGAGGACCTCCTGCGCGGCCTGTCCACCACCGATGCCGCCCTTCGCACCGCCGCGGGGCA
Source organism: Roseomonas sp. KE2513 (assembly GCF_016107305.1). Lineage (GTDB taxonomy): Bacteria > Pseudomonadota > Alphaproteobacteria > Acetobacterales > Acetobacteraceae > Roseomonas. Next base: position 223,856 of record NZ_RCVR01000008.1, on the reverse strand, counting down.
GGCGCATGACCCCGCCTCTGCCGCTGCCCGTCGTCTCGCGGATGCCATGGACCGCCTCCGCGCCGCGCCGCCCGCGAACCGCCAGGCCGCGCAGGCGATGCTGGCCGAGCCGCTGAAGACCCTTCTCGGCCAGACCCGCGCCCTGCTCACCGCCGGCCCCGTCACGCGGGAGAGCCTGCCGCCCGACCTCGTCGCGGACTGGATCACCGCGGACGGCCGCGCCCGCGTCCAGGCCTATCCGAGCGGCGACGTGAACGACGACGACAACCTCCACCGCTTCGCCGAGGCCGTGCAGGCCGTCGCCCCGGATGCCACGGGCACGCCGATCTCCATCCGCGGCGCCGGCGGCAGCATCGTCACCGCCTTCATCCAGGCGGGCGTGCTGTCCTTCGTCACCGTCACCGCCCTTCTCGCCCTCGTCCTCCGCCGTGTGCGGGACGTGACGCTGACGATGGCGCCCGTGCTGCTGAGCGGGCTGCTGACGCTCGCCACCTGCACCGCGCTCGACCTTCCGCTTAACTTTGCCAATATAATCGCCCTGCCGCTGCTCTTCGGCATCGGGGTCGCCTTCAACATCTACTTCGTCATGGCCTGGCGCAGTGGGGAGACGGACCTTCTCCAGTCGAGCCTCACCCGCGCCGTCGTCTTCAGCGCCCTGACCACCGCGACCGCCTTCGGCGCCCTGTGGCTATCCAGCCATCCCGGCACGGCCAGCATGGGGCGGCTGCTGATGATCTCGCTCGGCTGGGAACTCCTCGTCACGCTGCTCATCCGGCCAGCCCTCCTGGCCTGTCCGCCGGCGGAACTCGCGGCGCGGGGCTAGCGCGGGGCGGCAGCGCTCACCGCCACCGGATCAGAACACCGCGAAACCGCCATCACAGGCTCTTGCATAAGGCACGACTATGCTCGCCCGCCTGCTCCCCTATGCTTCCGCCATGATCCCGCGAATCCTTCTCTCCCTTGCCCTCGCCGCCTCGCTGGGAGCCTGTGCCACCCGGGGGGGAGACGCGGAGATGGCGGCAACCCCCGGCGACCCGCTGGAGCCGACCAACCGGCAGGTGCTGGACGTGAACATGGCCGTGGACGACGCGGTGATCCGCCCGGTGGCGCAGGGCTACCGCGCGGCGGTGCCGGCATATGCCCGCACCCGCATCCGCAACGTCCTCGACAACATGCAGGAGCCGCGGATCTTCGCGAACAACGTGCTCCAGGGCCGCTTCCTGGACGCGGGGCACACGACGATGCGCTTCTTCTTCAACTCCACGGTGGGCATCGCCGGCCTCTACGACGTCGCGACCGATTTCGGCATTGCCCGCCGCACCGGCGATTTCGGTCAGACCCTGAACGCCTGGGGGCTGGAGGACGGCCCCTATCTCATGCTGCCGATCGCCGGACCGTCGAACGTGCGCGACACCGTCGGCATGGTCGGCGACGGCTTCCTCAACCCGATCAGCTGGCTGCTGCCCTTCGGCGGCAACGCGGCCCGCGCGGGGGTGAGCGGCGTGGACCTGCGGGAGCAGAACATCGAGAGCCTGGACGCGCTCCGGAGCGAATCGCTCGACTTCTACGCCCGGCTCCGCAGCGTCTGGCAGCAGCGCCGCAACGCCGAGCTCGGCCGCACCGACGACGCGGGCGACGGGCTGGACGTGCTGCAGGATCCGGGCGCGGCGCCCACCCCGGTGCCCGCGGCTCGCTGAGGGCGCCGGTTCAGGCCCGCAGCAGGTCCGTCGCCCGGCGCCGCAGTTCCGCCGTCAGCCGCTCCGCCCCGCCCTCGCGCAGGAGAGTGGCAAACTCAGCGCGGCGGGAGGCGAGTTCGCTGATCGTGCCGGTGAGATAGATATCCACGATCCGCCACGCCCCCTGCCCCTGCCGCAGGAGGTAGTTGAGCTGCACGGGCGCGTTGTTCACCCGGTTCAGTACGGTGCGAACAAGGTGATCCCCGTTCGCAAGGGTTGATTCGCCTGTGGTGGCGAAGCTTTCGCCGGAATAGCCGTCGAAGCGGTTCGCATAAGTCGCGATCGTCCAGTCGGAAAAGGCGGCCACGAGCGCCGCCTGCTGGTCGGGCGCAATGCCGGACCAGGCGGGCCCGACCGCGATCCGCGTCATCGCCGGAAGGTCGAAGGCCAATTGCATGACCGGCCGCAGCCGGTCCAGCCGCCCGCGGACGCCCAGGCGCCGGGCATCCCGCATCACCCCGATCAGGGCCGCGTGCAGCGTCTCCACGACGCCCGACGCGCCCGCCTGGGCCAATACCGGGGCCGCAGGGAGGAGGAGGACTGCCGCCAGCAACGCCCTGCGGGAGGCGCGACCGGGGCCAGGGTTGCGCATGCCGTGAAGCGTATCACGAATACCTAACCTTAATCTCATTAGAGAATGCTTCCGGATCCCTGCCTGACACCATATAGGCGTTCACGGGACGCCCGGTTGCCGCGACTTCGACGGTTCTTGCGCCAAAATACATGTCCGAGAGGCAACAAATTGTCTCAGGATAGACAGAACACTTAGTATCGTCCTTTTCGAACCAGCGGTCCGCAAGCGAGAGTGAGCGGAATCACAGCCCGGAACCAACGCATGCGCGCAGTCCTCGCTGCTTTCTGCCTTGCTCTCGGTGCGGCGAGTTCCGCGCTGGCACAGGCCCCGGCCACGCCTCCTGGCCAGGAGGGCGGGCCGCCGGTCTCTGTCGCCGTCGCGCCGGCCACCGTTGGCGCGGTGCCGGTGGAGGTAACGGCGAACGGGACAGCCCAGCCGATCTCGGTGATCTCCGTCCGCTCGCGGGTGGATGGGCAGATCGAGCGGGTGCATGTGGAGGAAGGGCAGCTGGTGAAGGCCGGCGACCTGCTCTTCACCCTGGACTCCCGCACCGCCCAGGCCCAGCTCGCCCAGCAGGAGGCGAACCTGGCGCGCGACCGCGCCCAGCTCGAGCGCGCCCAGGCCGACGCCCGGCGCTACGCCTCGCTCCGCTCCGACGCCTACGCCTCCGCCCAGCGGGCCGAGCAGGCGAGCGCGGACGCGACCGCCCTCGCCGCGACCGTGAAGGCCGGCGAGGCAATCGTGGCGCAGACGCGGCTGGCAATCGAGTTCGCGACCATCCGGGCCGAGGCCCCCGGCCGGCTGGGCAACCTGCCCTACAAGGCCGGCAACTTCGTCCGCGCCTCTGAGGGCGCGGTGCTGGCCACCATCACCCAGACCGACCCGATCCTCGTCGCCTTCTCCGTGCCCGAGCGCTGGCTGGCCGAGCTGCGCGCCGCCCAGGGACGGAACGAGACGCCCCGCGTGCGCGCCCAGCCCCCGGGGGAGGCCGCCCGCCCGGCGCAGGGGGAACTGGTCTTCGTCGATAGCGCCGTGGACACCACCACCGGCACGATCCAGCTGAAGGCGCGTTTCCTCAACGAGGCCTCGCGGCTCTGGCCCGGCCAGTACCTGGAGGTGGTGATGGTTCCGCGCACCGATGCCCAGGCCACCTCCGTCCCCGTCGCCGCCGTACGCGTGGGGCAGGGCGGCAACTTTCTCTATGCCGTCACGCCGGAGAACACCGCCCGGCGGGTGGGGGTGAAGGTGCTGCGCTACGCCTCTGGCCGCGCCGTCATCGAGGGCGGGGTCACGGACGGCGAGCGCGTGGTGACCGAGGGCATCGAGCGCCTGCGGGACGGTGCCCGGGTCGCGGTCCGCACCCCCGGGCAGGCACCCGGCGGCGGAAGGCCTCAGGCCCAAACTGGGCAGGCACCTGATGCGCCGCAGATGGCGCAGCAGGCGCAGGCAGCCGCCCGATGAACCTTTCCGCCGTCTTCATCCGCCGCCCGGTCATGACCGGGCTCCTCTCGGTGGCCATCGTGCTCGCGGGCATCATGGGCTACCTGTCCATGCCCGTGGCTGCCGTGCCGCGGGTCGACTTCCCGGTCATCACGGTCAGCGCCCAGCTTCCCGGCGCGAGCCCGGACACCATGGCCACCTCTGTCGCCCTGCCGATGGAGCGTGAGTTCTCCACCATCACCGGCATCGACCAGATCTCATCCACCTCCGGCCAGGGCACGACGCAGATCACGCTGCAATTCGTGCTTAACCGAAACATCGACGCGGCCGCGCAGGACGTGCAGGCGGCGCTGACCCGTGCCCAGCGGCGCCTGCCGATCGAGATGACGCAGCCGCCCTCCTATCGGAAGGCGAACCCGGCCGATGCGCCGGTGGTGCTGCTGACGCTCTCGGGCGGGGACGTGCCGCTCTACCAGCTGAACGACATCGCCTCGACGCTCGTCTCCCCTGCCCTCTCCCGCGTGCCGGGCGTCGCGCAGGTCGTGACCTATGGCGAGCAGCTCTTCTCCGTCCGCGTGCGGATGCGGGCGGACCGGCTGGCGGCCATGGGGCTCACGCTGGACCAGGTCAGCAGCGCGGTCGCGACGGCCAATTCGAACACGCCGGTCGGCACGCTCAGCGGTCAGCGGCAGCAGCTGGTGCTGCGCGCGAACGACCAGCCGCCGGACGCCGAGGCCTTCGGCAACCTCGTGATCGCCGGCCGGTCCGGCGCCCAGGTGCGCCTTTCGGAAGTGGCGGACGTCGTGGACGGCGTGCAGAACGACCGCGTCGCCTCCTACCGCAACGGGGTGCGCGGCCTGACGCTCGCCGTGCAGCGCCAGCCGGACGCGAACACGGTGGAAGTGGTGGACGGCGTGATCGCCGCCCTGCCCGCGTTGCGCGCGGCGCTGCCGCCGGGCTCGCAGCTCGATGTGGCGCTGGACCGCTCCGCCTCCATCCGTGCCGCGGTACACGACGTGCAGGAAAGCCTGATCATCGCCATCGGCCTCGTTGTGCTGGTGGTCTGGCTCTTCCTGCGGCGTCTGCTGGCGACGCTGATCCCGATGGTCGCGGTGCCGATCTCGCTCTGCGGCACCTTCGGGCTGATGTACCTGATGGGCTACGGCATCGACAACGTGACCCTGCTGGCGCTCACCCTGGCGGTAGGCCTCGTGGTGGACGACGCCATCGTCATGCTCGAAGCCATCGTCCGCCATGTGGAGGAGGGGATGGACCCCTTCGAGGCGGCGCTGAAGGGTTCGCGGGAGATCGGCTTCACGATCATCTCGATCACCCTCTCGCTCACCGCGGTCTTCCTGCCGATCCTGCTCATGGGCGGCGTGGTAGGGCGCGTCTTCAATGCCTTCGCGGCCACCGTCTCGCTGGCGGTCGCTGTATCCTGCTTCGTCTCCCTCACCCTCACGCCGCTCATGGCCTCCTGGCTGCCGCATCATTCGGCGCCAGGCCGGGTGGATGCCTTCCTCGAGCGCGGCTTCAAAGCGGTGGAGCGGGCCTATGCCTGGGGGCTGGGCCTCGCGCTCCGCTTCCGGCTGGTGGTCTGGGCGGTGTTCTTCGCCTCCCTTGTCGCGGCCGGCTGGCTGGCCGTCGCGATGCCCAAAGGCTTCTTCCCGATCGAGGATACCGGCCTCGCCAATGGCGCGACCGAGGGCCCGCGCGACGCCTCCTACGAGGCGATGGTGGAGCTGCAGGGGGAGGTCGCCCGGATCATCAAGGCGAACCCCTATGTCGAGACGGTCGCCTCCAACGTCGGCGCGGTCGGGCAGAGCCTCTCGATCAACCAGGGGCGCATGTTCATCGAGCTGAAGCCCCGCAACCAGCGCCCGCCCGTGCAGGAGGTCATCCAGCAGCTCCGCCGCGAAACCTCCAGCGTGCCGGGCATGCAGGTCTTCCTCCAGCCGATCCAGAACCTCAACTTCGGCGCCCGCCAGTCGCGCACCCTCTACATCTACACGCTGCAGGGGCTCGAATCCGGGCCGCTCTACGACTTCTCCCAACGCCTCGCGGCCCGGCTGCGGAGCAACCCGCTGCTGCAGGACGTGAACACGGACCTTCAGCTCGACGCGCCCGTGGTCTCGGTGCAGGTGGACCGCGACCGAGCGGCGGCGCTTGGCGTGACGGTGGATCAGGTGCGCCAGGCCCTCTACTCCGCCTTTGGCGCGCGGCAGATCTCCACCATCTACGCCCAGGCGAACGCCTATCCGGTCATCGTGGAGGCCCTGCCGGAGGACCAGCGGGATGAGAGCGGGCTGCAGAAGCTCTATCTCCGCTCCAATACCGGGCGCCTCGTGCCGCTGAGCGCGCTGGCAACGGTGCAGCGCGGCACCGGGCCGCTGACGGTCGGGCACCAGGGCCAGCTTCCCGCCGTCACCATCGGCTTCAACCTCGCGCCCGGCGTCTCGCTGGGCGCGGCAACGGAAGCCATCATGGCGACCCAGGCGGAGATGCAACCGCCGCTCGGCGTCATCGGCGCCTTCTCGGGCACGGCGCAGGTCTTCCAGCAGGCGCTGGCCGGCCAGGGCGCGCTGATCCTCGCCGCCGTGCTCGTGATGTATGTCGTGCTCGGCGTCCTCTACGAGAGCCTCATCCACCCGCTGACCATCCTCTCCGGCCTGCCCGCCGCGGCGCTGGGGGCGCTCGCCACGCTCTGGCTTTTCGGGATGGATCTCTCGGTCATCGGCGTGATCGGCGTGCTGCTGCTGATCGGGCTGGTGAAGAAAAACGCCATCATGATCGTGGACGTGGCGCTCAGCCGGCAGCGGGAGGGCGTGGACCCGCTGACGGCGGTGCGGGAGGCCTGCCTCCTCCGCTTCCGCCCGATCATCATGACGACGCTGGCGGCCGCCGCCGGCGCGGTGCCGATCGCCGCCGGCTGGGGTGCTGCGGCCGAGCTGCGCCAGCCGCTGGGCCTCGCCGTGGTGGGCGGCCTTGCGGTCAGCCAGGCGCTGACGCTCTTCGTCACGCCCGTGCTCTATCTCGGCTTCGACGCGCTCGGCAGTGCTGTCGGGCGCCTCCGCCGCGGCTCGCGCGCCGCGCCGCCGGTGGCACATCCCGCCCCGGCGGAATAGGCGCTGGCCGAAAGACGTGAAAAGGGCCGCCCGGGGGAACCCGGTCGGCCCTTTTCATTGTGTCCCGCTACTGCGCTGTCACCTTGGCGGCGCGGATCACCGGCTCCCACAGCACGAACTCCTCGCGCACGAAGCTGTCCAGCTCGGCGGGGGTGGAGACCTCGGCCTCCGCCCCAAGCTCCGCGAAGCGCGCCTTCATGCCTGGTTCCTCAAGCGCCTGCCGAACCGCCGCGCTGAGCCGCGTCACGATCTCGGGCGAAGTCGCGCGCGGGGCGAAAAGGGCGGTCCAGGAACGCACCGCGAAGCCCTGCACCCCGAGTTCCGTCACCGTGGGAATGTCCGGCTTCAGCGCCGAGCGCTTCTCGCCGGCCACTGCCAGGATCTTCACCTTTCCAGCCTCGGCCTGCGGCAGAGCGGTCGGCAGATTGAGGAAGGCGAGCGAGACCTGCCCGGCCACGAGGTCGTTCAGCGCCGGTCCGCCGCCACGATAGGGAACATGGAGGATGTCCACCCCCGCCCGCATGGCGAAGAGCTCTCCCGCCAGGTGCTGCGACCCGCCGACGCCGGAGGAGGCGAAGGAGTGCTTCCCGGGCTCACGCTTCAGCAGCGCCAGCAGCCCCGCCATGTCCGAGACGCCCAGCCGGTTCGCGACCGTCAGTGCCAGCGGGATGTCGGCCAGCTGGGAAACCCCGGCAAAAGCGCCCCGCGGGTCCGGCATGCTGCCGGGCGCCACGATCGGGTACATCACATGGTTGCTGGCGGAGGAGACGAGGAAGACGGTGCCATCCGCCGGCCCGCGCGCCACCGCCGCAGTGCCGATCGAGCCGCCCGCCCCCGTGCGGTTGTCCACTACGAAGGACTGGCCAAGGATCGCCTGCAGCCGGGGCGCCAACAGCCGCGCCACCACGTCGGTCGAGCCGCCGGCGGTGTAGGGGACCACGAGGCTCACAGTCCGCTCCGGCCAGGCAGCCAGCGCCGGCATGGCCAGCGCCGCGCCCGAGGCAGCGAGCAATCCGCGCCGTGTCGTGTTCATGTCATCTCCTCCGATCGGCCGCCAAGGCCGCGCTTGCGCCCCAGCCTACGCCCTTGCGACGATCACGGAAGACGGCCGCAGAAGATGGCCGCTGCGGAGGAAACATGACGACACGCCGCGCCCTGCTGCTCGCTGCCCCTGCCCTGGCCCTCGCCGGCCCGGCCCTTGCGGCCTGGCCGGACCGGCCGGTGCGGATCGTCGTGTCCTTCACCGCCGGCGGCACGACGGACATCATCGCCCGGCTCGTCGGCAACCTTCTCTCGGAACGCTGGGGCCAGCCGGTGGTGATCGAGAACCGCGCGGGGGCGGGCGGCAATATCGGCACGGAATACGTCGCCCGCTCGGCGCCCGATGGCTACACGCTGCTCGTCGCCTCGGTGGGGCCGCTGGCCGTCAACCAGTCGCTCTACCGCACCATGCCTTACGACACGCGGCGGGATCTGGCGCCGATCAGCCTTCTGGCCTCGGTGCCGAACATCCTCGTGGTCGCGCCGGACTCGCCGGCCCGCAGCGTGGCCGAGCTGGTGGCGCTGGCGAAGCAGCGGCCGGGCGGCCTTTCCTACGGCTCGACCGGCGTCGGCACCTCGTCACACCTCGCCAGTGCGATGATGGATGGGATGGCGGGGGTGCAGACCACCCATGTGCCCTATCGCGGGGCGGTGGCGCTGAACGACCTGCTGACGCGGCGGATCGACTTCATGTTCGCGACCATCCCCTCCGTCATCGAGCAGATCAGGGCCGGCAAGCTGCGCGCCCTCGCGGTCTCCACCCTCGCCCGCTCACGCTCCTCGCCGGAGGTGCCGACCATGGCGGAACTCGGCTTCGAGGGCTTCGACGCCTCCTCTTGGTTCGGGATCCTGGGGCCTGCCGGCACTCCGCGGGAGGTGGTGGAGCGCGTCTCCGCCGACGCCGCGGCGGCCGTCCGCCGCCCAGACATTGAGCGCCAGATGATCGAGCAGGGTGCGGACCCCGTGGGCAGCACGCCCGAGGAGTTCGGCGCCTTTCTGGACAAGGAGATTGCCCGCTGGGCCACCGTCGTGCGGCTTTCCGGTGCCAGCGTGAATTAGCGGCGCTTCACCGACCGATTGTTGCGACCCTGCATCAGCCCTGCGCTGCCGTTCGGTTCAGCTTGCCCAACAGGTAAATTATCACCTAAATGTGATGAAGGACACATCCGGGGGTCATCCGCATGACGACCATCGCGTGGGACAGCAAGGCACTCGTCGGCGACCGGCGGGTCAGCGTCGGCACTACCACCTATTCCTCGACAAAAATCCGTCGCACGCCAGACGGTCGCCTGCTCGGCGCCACGGGCGACTGGTACGTGGCCTGCGCTGTGCTGGACTGGCTTGAGGGCCTGACCGGGCGCCCGGACGGACAAGCCTCGGACCGCTGGTGCACCGCCATCGAGGTGCTGCCGGACGGCCGCTGCTGGCTGCACGGGCGCGACGGAAAATGGGCGGTGGAGGACGGCTTCACCGCCATCGGGTCGGGCCGTGAATACGCCCTCGCGGTGATGGCAGTCGGCCTGGATGCCCGCCGCGGCGTGGAGGTCGCCGCCCGCTTCGATCCCGGCACCGGGAACGGCATCGACGTGCTCGAACTGGCACCGAGCGCGGCCGCGCGCCCGGCCGAGGCCGCCAACCTCTCCATCGCCGCCTGAGGCGCGCCCCGCGCTACTCCGCGTAGCTCGGATCGAGCCGGTCGAGCATCCGCAGCAGCCCCGGCCATTCCATGAGGCCGTAGGGGCGACGGACGTTCGGCTGGTAGTTCTGGTAGGTGGCGTCCAGCACCGCCTGCGGGACTGGGTGCAGCGGCGTGTTGCAGGACATGGCGGCGATCTGCGCACGGCAGGAGAGTTCCAGCCGGTGCAGGGCGTTGAAAGCCTCCCCCACCGTGCGGCCGACGGTCAGCAGCCCGTGGTTGCGCAGGATCATGGCGTTGTTCTCGCCGAGATTGGCGACCAGCGCCTCCTGCTCCGTGAGGTCCAGCACCACGCCCTGGTACTCGTGGTAGCTGATTTTCGTGAACCGCATCGCCGTCTGCGTCATCGGCAGCAGCCCGCATGCGAGCGAGGAGACCGCCATGCCTGGCCAGGTATGCGTGTGGATCACGCAGTCCAGGTCATGCCGCGCGCGATGGATGGCGGAGTGGATGACGTAGCCCGCGCGGTTGATGCCGAAATCGAAATCCCCGTAGTCCGGCTTGTCGAGGATCGTGCCGTCGATATCGACCTTGATGAGGGAGGAGGCCGTCATCTCCTCGTACATCATGCCGTAGGGGTTGATGAGGAAGGCGTTGTCCTCGCCTGGTACGCGGACGGAGATGTGGTTCGCCATCATGTCCGCCATCCCGTAATGGGCGACGAGGCGGTAGCAGGCGGCGCAGTCGATCCGCGCCTGCCACTCGGCGGGCGAGACGCGCTCCCTCATCGGGGTGATCCGCAGCGTCTTCTTCGCGTGCTCGAGCATGGCGTCCTCTCCCGGTTCTTGTCGTCGGTGGCCGGCATGATCCGCCCGCACGCCTGGTCCCGCCAGGGCTTTCGCGGCCGCGGGGACTTCCCGAAGCCGCGATGCCCGCTCAGGCCGCCGAGCCGAGAGCGCGGTCGGTGGGGCCGGTCCCTGCCGGGGGCGGCGTCGGGTGCCGTTCCAGCGCGTGCCGCAGCAGCGCCGCCGAGCGGTAAACCCCGTGCACCATCTTCGAGTAGGGGATGACCAGGAACAGGGCGAGGATGACGCCGAGATGGACGGCCAGCAGCACGCCCATCGCCCCTGTTTCCCGCAGCCCCAGCAGCAGCAGCCCGGTGGCGGCTGAGAGGAAGAGCAGCACGAGCAGCGCGTAGTCCGCGCCCAGTAGGTTCCGCGCCGCCGGTGCCGGATCGGACACGATCTTCACCCACATGAGGCCGGCGGTGCCGACCACCATGCCGATCCCGCCCCAGAAGCCGAGCTGCACCGGCAGGCTGAGGAAGGGATAGGGCGCCACGTGCCCGAGGAAGTGGTCGTAGAAGGTCGCGCTGGTGGTGGAAGCGAAGCAGAGCAGGAAGCCGTAGAACATCGCGTGGTGGAAGCGCCGGCGAGATTGGGAGAAGGCCTCGTCCCGGTCGTTGCAGCCCCCTCCCCCGCCGCCGAGGTTCTTCAGCGTGAAGATATCGTGCAGCGCGACGGCAAGCGGCCGGCCGCGCGTCAGCTCGTCGCTTCGCCCGCCGGTGTCGCGCCAGAAGTTGCGGAAACCCATCACGAGCGCGACGATGGAAAAGATGAAGGTTCCTCCCGCCAGCGTTGTCATCAGCCACCAGGGGATAACGCGGTAGAAGGCGCCCGGCCCGACCTGCGACTGGTAGAGCACGCGCGGGTCCACCAGCGCCATGGTCAGTAGCAGCACCAGCGCAATGCCGGCCGCGGCCACCAGCGAGACCACCGTGCCGTTACGCTTGAACAAGCCCGCCAGCGGCCCCGGCCAGGCGTATTCCTCATAGGTCTCCGCCCGCACCTGGGCGAGCACCTGCGGCACGTTGATGTTGAAGGGGTGCGGCGGCGCGTACTGGCAGGCGTAGTAGCAGCCGCGGCAGTTGTGACAGAGGTTGGCGATGTAGCTGAGATCCCCCGTGGAGAACTCGCGCCGCATCGTCATCGCCGGGAAGACGGCGCAGAAGCCCTCGCAGTAGCGGCAGGCGTTGCACACCTCCATCGCGCGGCGGGCTTCGGTGGTGGCCTCAGTTTCGCGCATTCCTCGCGGCCTCCCTGCCTGCGATCCGTCCGAAGACGGTGCCGATCGCCATCCCGAAGCCGGCCAGGTAGCCCTTGCCGAGGATGGAGCCGGCCATGATCTCGCCCGAGGCGAAAAGATTCGCGCAGGGGCGACCGTCGTCCATGAGAACCCGCGCGTTCTCGTCCACCTTCACGCCGAGATAGGTGAAGGTGATCCCGCAGCGCAGCGGGTAGCCGATGAAGGGCGGTTCCGTGATCGGCCGCGCCCAATGGGTCTTCGGCGGGTCCAGCCCCTCCGTCCGGCAGCCGTCCAGCCGGGTGGAGTTGAACTCGCCGGGCCGGCAGGCCGCGTTGAACTCCGCGACGGTCTTCTCCACGGCCTTCGGATCGAGGCCGAGCTTCACCGCCAGCTCGCCCAGCGTGTCCGCCTTAATGGCCGGGAAGACGCTCGGCATGAACAGCCGCTCCGCCTTGGAATCGATGATCGAGTAGGCGACCTGGTCCGGCTGCTGCGCGACGAGGCGGCCCCAGATGGCGTAGCGCTTGGGCCAGACATCCTCGCCCTCGTCGTAGAAGCGCTCGCCGTGCTTGTTCACCACGACGGAGAAGGGCACGCAGTCCAGCCGCGTGACGATCCCGCCATCGAAGCGCGGCGCGCGCCCGTCGATCGCGACGGCGTGGCACTGGGAAGGATCGCCGACCTGCGCCACGCCCTGGTCCAGCAGGTTCCGCAGCACCTTCCCCTGCGCGTAGGGCGTCCCGCGCACGAGGATGTTCTTCGCGGCCTCGCCCCAGCCGACCTTCAGCCACTCGTGGTTCGCCTGGAACCCTCCGGAGGAGGCCACCACCACCTTCGCCCGCACTGTCTCGGGGAAACCGCGGTGGTCGATCACCACCTCGCGCACGAAGCCATCGTCCATGCGGATATCGACGGCCTCGGTGTCGTAGAGGATGTCGATGCCAAGCCGCTCGGCGGTCGCGAAATAGGCGTTCACCAGCGCCTTGCCGCCGCCGAGGAAGAAGGCGTTCGTCCGGCTCAGGCTCAGCGTGCCCGAGAGCGAGGGCTGGAAGCGCACCCCGCAGGCCTCCATGAAGGGTAGCGCGTCATGCGTCAGGCGGATGGTCATGCGTGCCAGGTTCTCGTCGGTCTGGCCGCCGGTCACGCGCAGAAGGTCGTCCCAGTACTCGTCCTCGAGATAGCTCTCGGTGAGCACCTTCGTCGGCTCGGGATGCATCGTCCGCATATTGCGCGTGTGGCGGCTGTTCCCACCCCGCATCGGCTTGGGCGCGTGCTCGATCAACAGCACGGAGCAGCCCGCCTGGCGCGCGGTGACCGCAGCGCAGAGGGCCGCGTTGCCGCCGCCGATCACCAGAACGTCCCAGATCCGCGAGAAATCCGGCATCCCTCGCCCTATCCTCCAGAATGTATACCGGCGGATACAACTCAGGCACGCGGCTTACAAGCTTTCTATCCTGGGCGGGTGGAGAGGCCGATCCGCACCTTGAAGGCGTTGCGGATGTGCCGGCGCGCCGCTGCTTCGGCGCCTTCGGCGTCCCGAGCCTCGATCGCCGCCACGATGGCCGCGTGCTCCTCCACCGACTCAGCCCCGCGCCGGGGCACCGCCAGCGTCGTGCCGCCGAGGAGCGCGAGGGAGAGGCGCATGTTCTCCAGGATGGTGTTCAGGAAGCTGTTCCGCGCCGCCAGGTAGACCTGCTGGTGGAACAGACGGTTGGTGCCGGCCAAGCGCACCGGGTCCTCCTGCAGCCCACGGTCGCGCTCCACCATCTCGCGCATGATCTCCACCTCCGTCGGCGTGGCATGGGTGGCGGCGAGGTTGGCAGCGGTGCCCTCCAGCACCTCCCGCATGTGGTAGAGTTCGGTCATCTGCGCGTAGCCGAGGCTGGCCACCACCGCCCCATGATGCGGCTCGTGCAGCACCAGGCCCTGGGCCTCCAGCCGCTTCAGCGCCTCACGCACGGGGGTGCGGCTGATGCCGAAGCGCACCGCCAGTTCCGCCTCCCGCAAACGGGTGCCGGCGGGCAGGGCGCCGCTGTCGATGGCCGCCAGCAGCAGGTCATAAGCCTCGGAGCCGGAGGAACGGCTGGGGCGCGTGGTCATCGCTCTTACCCCGCCCGGCGGTCGCGCGCGATGTCGAGGAAAACCTCCTCCAGGTCGCTTCGCCCGTAGCGGGAGAGCAGGTCGGCAGGAGAGCCGCTGTCCACCAGCCGCCCGGTTTTCAGCATCAGCACGCGGTCGCAGAGCCGCTCCACCTCCGCCATATTGTGGGAGGCGAGGAGGATCGCGCAGCCGCTCTCCGCCCGGTACCGCTCCAGCCAGGAGCGCACCCAGTCCGCCGTGTCGGGGTCGAGGCTCGCCGTGGGCTCGTCCAGCAGGAGGAGGTCAGGGCGGTTGATGAGGGACTTGGCCAGCGCCACACGCGTCTTCTGCCCCGCCGAGAGCTGGCCCGCCGGCCGGTCCATAAGGTCGGCGAGCGAGAGCTGCGCGGCGAGTTCCGCGATCCGGGCCCCGGCATCCGGCACGTCGTAGAGATGTGCGTAGACGCGAAGGTTCTCCCCCACGCTCAGCCGGTGCGGCAGGGAGATATAGGGAGAGGAGAAATTCGCGCGGGCAAGCGCGGCGAAGCGGTCCCGCGCCATGTCGTGCCCGAGCAGACGTACGCGGCCGGAGGAGGGGATCAGCAGGCCGAGCAGCATGGCGATGGTCGTGCTCTTGCCCGCGCCATTGCCGCCGAGCAGCCCCATCGTGCCCCCGCGCGGCAGGGTGAAGGAGAGGCCGTCCACCGCCACGGTGACGCCGTAGCGCTTGGTCAATCCCTCCACCTCGATGGCAGGGGTATGGGGTTCCGGGGCCGGGCGCATTGGCAAGGGATAGGATGCCCGGCGGCACCCCGCCAGGGCGGGGCCCTACCGGCGCAGGTGGCGGTCGGTCGCGCGGCCCTGGAAAAGAGTGATACCGTTCTCCCATCCCCAGGCGATGGCCGCCGCCCGGTCCGCGCCGGTCAGGACCACGGACATGCCGTCGAGCGCCGCGGGGGACGGCGGGCTGGCCGGAAGCGCCTCGTCCCAGGCCAGGCGCACGACGCTCGCGCCCAGCCGGGCGGGGTTCAGCAGCGCCAGGGACTCGCCGGAGGGCGCCTCCAGCGCCAGGGGATAGCCGCGGCTGACCGCCAGGTCCCGGCCCAGCGCGAAGCCCGACGGATCCGCCAGGATCTCGGCCGCCGGGACCGCGAGGGTGAGCATCGGCCGCACCGCGCGCGGCAGCCGCCCGTCGAGCACGAGGAAAGCCTCCGAGGTCAGGGCTGCGACGGAGAGGGAGAGGTGCAGCGGGCGCGGTGCCGCCAGCCATTCCGGCCGCGCGATGCCGACGAGCATCCGGGTTTCCAACAGAAGCCGCAGCTGCGCCGCCAGCGCGGGCACATCCGCCAGCCCGCGACCGGGCAGCAGCCGGTCCCGCAGGGCGTCGGGCATGGGGGCGATCGATTCGGCCGCGATGCCCGTCTCCCCCTCCGGTCCCAGCCGGCAGAGGGGTTGGCGGCGGAGATAGGGCGCGGGGTCGGCGCGGGCGAGGGCGGGCAGCACCGCTGCCAGTTCCTCGGCCAGCAAGGGCGGCAGCTCCGGCGATGCGGGCGCGGCGGCCACCGCCAGGCCGAGGCTTTCCTCCAGCGCGGCCAGCAGGGCGCTGGATTGCTCGGGCAAGCGCAAGCCGCGCACGACCTGGGCGATCGCGGCCTCGTCCACGGCGCCGTCCAGCACGCGCAGAACGGCGGCGCGCAGCGTGTCCGGCGGCGCGGTGGCCACCGCCATGTCGCCGTTCGGCAGGTGGAAGACGCGGGCGCGGCGGGCGTGCTGCGGCAGGGCCAGGGCCTCGCGCAGGAGGCGGCGGTGATGTGGGCGGTCCAGGCCCTTTGGCAGGCGGGAAAGGCGCAGCCAGAGCACGTCCCGCACGGCGCCGGAGGCGAGGCAGATGCGTGTCATCGCGGCCAGGTCCGCCGCGCCGCCGTCCGGCCCGGTCAGCGGCGGCGGGTCCACCGGCAGGGCGGAAACTCGAGCGGGGCGCGCGGCGATCTGGGGCGTCATCCGGCCGCGGCCTCCCGGCGGTGACGGGCGGCGAGCAGGCGGCTTGGCCAGGGCCCGGCGAAGCGGCCGATGCCGCGCGCCAGGCCCCAGGAGAGCGCCGCCGTCTCCGCCACGCCTTCCAGCACCACCCGTGCCGGGTCGAGCGCCGCCCAGAACCCGTCGGGCAGCGCGACCAGCGCGGGGTCGAAGGGCAGGTGCAGCACCTCCCCGCGCAGATGGGCGGGGTCGATCAGGGCCAAGCCCGCGGCACCCGGGCCGTCGATGCCGAAGCGCCCCGCCGGCGACCGGGCCAGGGCGCGGGGCGGCAGGACTGGAAGCAGCGTGCCCGGCGGATCGGCGGGCATCGCCTCGGGCGGGAGATCCAGGTGCAGCGCGCCCTTGGATTCGGGCAGGAACGCCAGCGCGCGGCGGGCCACCAGACCCCAGGCATGGGCCTGCCATGGAGCCCCTGCCCAGCGCGCCCCGAGGGCGGCGTCGATCGCCGTGGCCGAGGGCAGCACCCGCTCCCCCACCGGGTAAGGCGCCCCGCCCTCGCCGAAGCCGAGGATGGGCCGGCGCTCGAGCAGCCGCTCCAGCGGAACGGCGCCGAGCAGGGCTTCCAGCCCCGTGGCGGGCGCCTGGGCGGTGGGCGGCAGCGCGACCGCCTCTGTCAGCAGGGCGGCGTCCCGGCCGTGCAGCACGGCGGAGAGGGCGCGGTGCGCCATGTCGAGCGCCGGCGCGGCGGCAACGAGCCGCCAAGCCCCGTTCTCGGCCGAGGAGACGCGGCCGCCGCGGTTGCGGGCGGCGTCCTCCAGCAGTGCGCGCGCCACCCGATGGGCCTCGGGCGCGAGCCCGGGGCCGGGTCGGAACAGCAGCGCCGCCAGGGGTGGCCCTTGCCGGGCCGGGTGCGGAGCAGGGGTCATGGCAGCGACGATTCTGCGCGAAAGGGATTAACGCGTGGTCACCGGGCGCAACGGCCGGTTGCCACCCGCCCCGGCGGCGGGCTACGCCAAAGCCGATGAACGGCCCCGCGCCAGAGACTCCAAGCCCCACGCCGGGCCCCAACCCAGGTCCCATCATGGCTGCGGCCGACCTGTCGGAAGCCGTGCGCGCCCTGCGCCGGGCTTCCGTGCTCGTCGTCGGCGACGCCATGCTCGACCGCACGGTCTACGGCACGGTGACCCGCATCTCGCCCGAGGCGCCCGTGCCGGTGCTGAGCGTGGAACGCGAGGTTGCGACGCCCGGCGGCGCCGGGAACGTCGTGCGCAACCTGACCGCCCTGGGCGCTTCCGTCGCCTTCCTCTCGGTCGTGGGCGACGACCAGGCGGGCTCGGACCTCACGGGGCTGATCGGCGGGCAACCGGGGGTGGAGCCCTGGCTGTTGGTCCAGGGCGGCCGCGCCACCACGACCAAAACACGCTTCATCGCCGCCGGCCAGCACCTGCTGCGGGCCGACCACGAGGTGGCGCGCGCCATCCACCCGCGCCTCGCAGACCGGCTGGTGCGGATCGCCCAGGACACGATCGCGGCCACCAAGGTCATCATCCTCTCGGACTACGGGAAGGGCGTGCTGGCGGGCGATGTGCCGCAGCGCCTGATCGCAGCCGCCCGCGCGGCGGGGCGGCGCGTGGTGGTCGATCCCCACGGAGGCGACCACGGGATCTATGCCGGCGCCGACCTCATCACCCCAAACCGGGCGGAGCTGCGCGCCGCGACGGGCATGGAGATCGAGAGCGAGGCCGGGCTGCTGGCCGCCGCCCGCGCGCTCAGCCAGCGCTTCTCGATCGGCGCCGTGCTCGTGACCCGCGGGCGCGAGGGCATGACCCTGCTGGACGGTGAGCAGGTGCACCACTTCCACGCCGAGGCGATGGAGGTGGCGGACGTCGCCGGCGCGGGAGACACGGTGGCGGCCATGGTGGCCGCGGGCATGGCGGCCGGGCTGCCGCTTCCCGTCGCGGCGCGCCTGTCGAACATGGCGGCCGGGCTGGTGGTGGGGAAGGTCGGCACGGCGGTGGCGCGGGACGCCGACATCCTGGAATCCCTCGGCGCCGAGCGGGGCACCCTGCGCAAGATCGTCACCCGCCTGCGCGCCGCCGAGCAGGCAGAGCGGTGGCGGCGCCAGGGCTGGCGCGTCGGCTTCGCGGATGGGTCCTTCGACCTTCTCAACCCCGGCCACCGCCACATGCTGGAGCAGGCGCGGCGCTGGTGCGACCGGCTGGTGGTGGGCGTGCGGAGCGACGAGGCCGTGCGCCGCCTCAAGGGCCCGACCCGGCCGGCGCAGGCCGAGGCGGTGCGGGCGGCAGCCCTCGCTTCCCTTCCCAGCGTGGACCTCGTGACCTCCTTCGAGGAGGACGATCTCCTTCCGCTCGTCGAGGCCATCCGTCCGGACGTGCTGGTGAAGGGCTCCGACCACCGGATCGAGGACGTGGTAGGCAACGTCGCCGTCCAGGGGTGGGGCGGCACCGTGCGCCTGGCGGTGCTGCTGCCGGAGGGCGAGGCCCTCGTTGCGAGCCTGCCGGACTGATCTAGCGGGAACCGGCCTGCCGGTTCCTCGCCCCCTACCCTGCCTTCAGCGCCCGCTCAGCGACGGCCCTGCATCTCCCCGATCAGGATCAGGTGCTCCTTGATCTGGTTGTTCGAGAGCGTCGCCGCGATCTTGTCCGGCACGGGAGCGTTGCCGGCCATGATGGCGCTGGTCAGGCTCAGCAGCTCCTGGTGGCCACGCTCCTGGACCTGGAGGAACATGCGCTCGAAATCGGCGCCGCTGGCGCCACGCAGGCTCTCGAGCATCTTGCCGCGGTCATTGCCGAAGCTCGCCATGGGGAAGTTGTGGCCAGCGAGCTTCATGGCCTGGGCGACGCCCTCCTGCTCCTGGATCTCGAAATTCGCGAAGCGCTTTACCTCGGGGTTCGTCGCCTTCTCGGCGCCGATCTGCGCGGTCGCGTGGGAGAACGAGCCGGCCTCGTAGAGCATGCGCGCCAAGCGCTCGGGCGGGGCCGCGGCCAGGTTCTCAGGCGGCACGTCGGCGCGGGGGGAATTGCCCTGGGCGTGGGCGAGAACGGGCAGCAGGGCGGCCCCCGCGAGGGCGAGGGGGATAGCGCGACGGTTCATGAGCTCTACTTCTCCGGAAGGGCAGGTGCCGCCGTGGGGCGGCGGGCCGGAGAAGGAACGGTCCGTGCACGTCCTGGTTCCGTAGGGCAGAATCACTGCCCTCGGCCGGGGAACGCCTCTACTCGCAGAGCAGCGCAGCGCGCATCTCCTGCGAACCCACGGGATCACAAAGGGCGGCGAGGCGTCCGGCCGCCAGTACGGCGTAACGATGCATGAGCGACTTTCGCCGCGCGCCCGCCAGCGCCTTGTGCTCGGTATCTCGCACCATCACGGCATCGAAGCCGTCGCTGACGATCAGCCCGATCTCCTCCGGGATGAGTTCCTGCGGGAAGTCGCAATCGACAGCGAAGTAGAGCCGGTCGCACCAGTCCCGGTACTCGTGCCACTTGTTGTCCGAGAGGAAGTCGCGAGGCCCCGATTTCACCTCGATGGCGTAAAGGCAGCCCTCCGGGGTGAGCGCCATGATGTCCAGCCGCCGCCCGCAGGGGATGGGCATCTCAGCGAGCGGCGCCCAGCGGTTGCGGGCACAGAAGCGCATGGCCGCGCGGCAGGTGGAGGCCGTGCGCTCGGGGATGGTCAGGTCCAGCGGCATCGGCCGGATTCACGACGAGTCGTGAGGCAGGTCAAGCTTCACCTGCCCCTCCCGCCGGGTGTAGGGAAGCGGGTGGCCGATAACCTCCCCTTCTGGAAGCGAAAATCCCTCTCCGCGATGACGCGCGCCGAGTGGGAATCCCTCTGCGACGGCTGCGGGCGCTGCTGCCTGCACAAGATTCGCGACGAGGACACCGAGGAGGTCCACTTCACCAACGTCGCCTGCCGCATGCTCGATCCCCAGGGCTGCGGCTGCCGCGACTACGCCAACCGCCGCGACCACGTGCCGGATTGCGTGCAGCTGAAGGCGAAGATGGTGCCGGCGCTGGACTGGCTGCCGCCCACCTGCGCCTACCATCTCCTTGCCCGCGGGCAGGACCTACCGGAATGGCACCCGCTGGTGTCTGGGGATCCGGAGAGCGTCCACCGCGCCGGCATCTCGGTCCGCGGCCGTGTCGTATCGGAGCGGGACGCGGGGGCGCTGGAAGACCATGTGGTGACATGGCCGGGTCGCTGGCCCAACCGGCGCAGCGCGCCCAGGATGGCGGAACAGCGGGCGGCGGAAGCGGTCCGGCAGACGAGGAGGAAGACGGGATGACCAAGGCCCTCTACAGCGGCGTGAACGCCGCGCTGATCACGGCGGTGCACGCCGACCTCTCGCCGGACCATGTCCGCACCGCCGCCCACGCGAAGTGGCTGCTGGCAAACGGCTGCGACGGGCTGGGCGTGCTCGGCACCACCGGGGAGGCGAATTCCTTCGGCCTCAAGGAACGCCGGGTAGTCCTGGAATCCCTGGTACAGAACGACGTGCCGGTGACGCGGCTGATGCCGGGCACGGGCACCACCAACCTTTCCGACACCGTGGAGCTGTCGCGCCACGCCCGCGACCTCGGCTGCCCCGGCGTTCTCGTGCTGCCGCCCTTCTACTACAAGAACCCGACAGACGAGGGGCTTTACGCCTATTTCTCGGAGGTGATCGAGCGCAGCGGCAGCGGGCTCGCCTTCTATCTCTACCACTTCCCCGCCCAGTCGGCGGTGCCTCTCTCCCTCGAGCTCATCGGGCGGCTGCTGGACGCCTTCCCGGGCGTGGTGCGCGGCGTGAAGGACAGCACGGGCGACCCCGCTCAGGCCGAGGGCTTCATCAAGGCCTTCGCCTCCCGCGGCTTCGAGGTCTATCCGGGCGCGGACAACCTGCTGCAGGAAATGCTGGCCATCGGCGCGGCCGGCTGCATCACGGCGGCGGCCAATATCGTCGCCCGCTTCTCCCAGGTGGTCTATTCCAAGCGGACAGGGCCGGAGGCGGATGCCGCCCAGGCCGTGCTGAAGGCCGGCCGCGCCGCGGCCAGTTCCGTGCCGCTGATCGCGGGGCTGCGCGAGGTCCTCGCCCGCAGCACGAACGACGAAGCCTGGCGCCATATCCGCCCGCCGAACACCCGCCTCTCGCCGGCCCAGGCGGATGCGGTCTGGCAGGCCTGGCAGGGGACCGGCGCCCTGCCCCTTCCCGGCCTGGCCGAGTACGGCATGTCCCTGGCCGCCGAATGAGTGCCGTGTCCGAGCCGCTGCGCTGCCGCATCCCCGCCGTCTCCACCGTGCAGGTGGATGACGAGACCTCCCGCGTCACGCGCTGGGACTTCCCGCCCGGCTCGGAGACGGGCTGGCACCGGCACGGCTGGGCCTACCTGGTCGTGCCCGTGACGGACGGGACGATGACGCTGGAGGAACCCGGCGGCGCCACGCGGGAGGCGACCATCCGCGCGGGCGTCTCCTATTCCCGCCCGCCGGGGGTGGAGCACAACGTGATCAACGGCGGGACCGAGCCCTTCTCCTTCGTGGAGATCGAGTTCAAGGCCCACCCCGGCTGACGAGATGCCCGGCCCGCTGGGTCGGAACCTCAACCAGCAGGTGCAGCAAGGTCGCGGCGGCGAGGGCGAGGGCTGTCGTCGCCAGGATGGCGGCCCCGGCCGGGGTGCCAGCTTCCAGCAGCAGGCGCATCACCGCGTAGCCGGCCACCGCGTGCACCACATAGAGCGGGTAGCTGATCCGGGCGAGCGCATCGAGCGGCGCCGGGACGCGCCGGATGCGGTGGCGGATGGCGAAAAGGCCGCCGAACAGGGCGAGGGCGCAGCCATAGGCGGTCAGTCCCGATACGGTCTGCCAGCCCATCATCCCGCCCGCCCATTGCAGGCCGAAGAGGCCGAGCAGCACCGCGCCGGTGCCGAGGAAGGCCGCGCCGCCGGCCGTGCCCCGGCGGAAAGCCGCGAAGACGGTGCCGACGAGCATGAAGGTGATCATCTGCGCGCTCAGCGCCAGTTCCTCGCGCGCCGCCTCCCAGCCCGGCGGCCAGGGAATGGTGGCGGCGATGGCCGAGAGACCCGCCAGGACGAGCCCCGCTACCAGCAGCGGCCGTACCCTCCCGGCCCGGATCGCGGGGGCGATCAGCAGGCAGAGAAGATAGAAGCGGACCTCGATGGCGAGTGTCCAACTGATGCCATCGATTGTCGGCAGGCCCAGCACGTCCTGCACGAACAGCAGGTGGGCCAGCCACTGGCCGATCCCGAAGGGCACGGGATTGCCGAAGTGGCGCGCGCAGCCCCAGACGGCGGCCATGGTGACCAGGAGCCCTGCAGCATAGGTTGGCCAGATCCGCAGCACCCGCCCGAGCGCGAAGCCCGCCCTCCCCCGTCCGACGAGGGAAAGCGGGACGACGAAGCCGCTGATGAGGAAGAAGACAGCCACGCCGAAATGCCCCGCGAAGCCCGGCGGCAGGGCGAGGTGGAGGGCGAGCACGCCGGGTGAGGGCCCATCCCAGATCGGCGCGCCGACGAGGGCGCCGGCCGTCGTCCGGTTGGTCCAGAAGTGCTGTGTGTAGTGGCTCAGCAGGACGGAGACGGCAGCCAAGCCGCGCAGGGCCTGGGCGAAGGCGATGCGGGAAGACGCTGAGGGCAAGTTACTGTCTTTATGATATTTTTGCGTTGCACGCTCCACCGGATCATCCTTGCCGCTGTCAAGTCGTTGAACCGAACCGTGGGGAGGGTCCATTCTCTTTCCATGGAACATAACGAGACCGAAGTCGTTCCCCTGCGTGCCCATCCGCTGGCCCTGCCCACGCCAACGCCGGTGCGCTGGAACCGTTCGGCGCGCGCGCGGCGGGTCTCGCTGCGGATCGATCCCCGCGCAGGAGAGGTGGTGGTCACCCTGCCGCCGCGCTCGGGCCGCAGGGCGGGGATGGCGCTGCTGAACACCCATGCGGCTTGGGTGAAGGAGCGCCTGGGCAGCCTGGCGCCCGCCGTGCCGCTGGCCGAGGGGCAGGCCGTCCCGCTGGGCGGCGTGCCGCACGTGATCCGCCATGACCCCACCGCCCGCGGTCCGGCCATCCTCTGGAACGGCGAGATCGTGGTGGCCGGAGACAAGGCCTTTCTCACCCGCCGGGTGGGCGATTTTCTCAAGGCGGAGGCGAAGCGGCGGATCGCCGTGCTGGCGGCAGGGCACGCGGCCTCGCTTGGGGTGAAGATCCGGCGGATCGTGCTCAAGGACACGCGCTCCCGCTGGGGAAGCTGCGCGCCGGACGGCACGCTGGCCTTCTCCTGGCGGCTGGTGATGGCGCCGGACTGGGTGCTCGACTACGTCGTGGCACACGAGGTCGGGCATCTGCGGGAGCTGAACCACTCCGACCGCTTCTGGGCCCATGTCGCCCGCCTGACCCCGCACCGGGAGGCGGCGCAGGACTGGCTCCGGCGGAACGGGCCGACCCTGCTGCGGGTGGGATGATCAGCCGACCACCTCGGCGACGGTGAGAATACCGGCCGTGAGGTGATAGAGGCTGCTGGCGGGCGCGGGCTCGCCGCTCGGGCGGCCGTGCTCGTCCAGGCGCTCATGCCAGAGACCGGGCGGAGCGCCGTCGAGGTGCCGGCGGAGGGCGTTCGCGGCGCTTGCGAAGCCTGCAGGGGCCGCGCCCGGGCGCAGGGCCTCTGATTTCAGTCTTTCGGTCTGGGGCCAGAGGCGGGAGCCGGCGGCCTTCACCGAACCATCGCTCCAGAGCTCGTCGTAGAGGGTGCCGAGGCGCGGGTTGATGCCGTGGCGGTCCACGAAGCCGAGAAGTCCCGCCACCGCCTCGGCCACGCCGGGGCACTCCCCCACGAGCCGCGCGTGCCAGTCGAGCAGCCAGACCCATTCGCAGTGGTGACCGGGCTCCAGCACGTGCCGACCCCCTTCCCGCTCCGGGGTCAGATCCTCCGCATAGTATTCCGGCAGGCTGCCCGTGCGGGGGTCGCGGAAGCGGGCGAGGAAGAGGTCCACCAACCCTGTCGCGCGGTGGAGGAAGAGGTCGTCGCCGAAGGCTTCGGCAGCGGCGAGCAGCGCTTCCAGCAGGTGCATGTGCGGGTTCTGGCGCCGCGGCAGGCTCGGTGGCAGGCCCTCCGCATAGCCGCCGAGCGCATGGGCGAGGTGGCCGTCGAGGTAGCGGAGCAGCGCCAGCGCCGCCTTCCGCAACGGGGCCGCCGGCAGCACCCGTGCGGCGCTGGCAAGGGCGAGAAGCACGAAGGCGTGGTCGTAGAGGTCGCGCTGCGCGTCGGTCACGCGGCCCCCGAGGTCGAAGAGGCGGGCATAGCCGCCATCCGCTTCCCTCGCCCGCCCCAGCAGGAAGGCGGTGCCGAGTTCCACCGCCTCGCCCGCGCGGGGCAGGCCGAAGCGGTGCGCCTGGGAGAGGACATAGACCTGCCGCGCCGCGACGCGCAGGCGGCGGAAGGGCGCAGGGCTTTGAAGCGTCCGCAGGTCCAGACATTCGTTGAAGCCACCGCGCGCCCAGTCCACGCCATGCTCCAGCCAGAGCGGCCACGCCTCGTCGCGCAGCCAGGCGAGGAGGCGGGCCGCCTCCGCCGACGCGCTGCTGACGGGGGCACCGCTCATCTGTCCGCCTCCGCGCGGTCGGGGATGGGGGCCGGGCGGGGTGGTGCCACCGGGCCGGGGCTGTAAAAGGGCCGGCTTCGGCGCCCCTCTTAGAGCGGGCCCGCCGCGAGATCGAGGAGGGTCGCGCCGTGATACTGCTGACGGGAGCCGCGGGGTTCATCGGGTCCAACCTGCTCGCGCGGCTGAACGAGGCGGGCGTGACGGATGTGGTGATCTGCGACGCGCTGGGCACCGGCGAGAAGTGGCGGAACCTGCGGCGGCACGAGTTCACCGACTTCGTGCCGATCGACGCGCTGCGCGACTGGCTGCGGAACGCGCCGCCGGTCGAGGCCGTCATCCATCTCGGCGCCAATTCCGACACGACGGCGGCCGACGGCGACGAGGTGATGGAGCACAACTTCGCCGCCTCGCTCATGTTGTGGCGGCATTGCACGGCCGCGGGCGTGCCGCTGATCTACGCCTCCTCCGCCGCGACCTATGGCAACGGCGATGCCGGCTTCCTCGACCGCGACACGCCGGAGTTCCTGGCGGGGCTTCAGCCGCTGAACCTCTACGGCTGGAGCAAGCACGTCTTCGACCGCCGCGTCGCGCGCGAGGTGGAGGCGGGGCGCCCCACCCCGCCGCGCTGGTACGGGCTGAAGTTCTTCAACGTCTACGGCCCCAACGAGTACCACAAGCACGGCATGACGAGCGCCGCCCTCAACATCACCGAGGCGGTGCTGCGGGGCGAGCCCGCGCGGCTCTTCGCCTCCGACCGGCCGGGTATCGAGGATGGCGGGCAGTCCCGCGACTTCGTCCATGTGGACGACCTCTGCGACGTGATGCTCTGGCTGCTGCGGGGGAATGCGGCGTCCGGCCTCTACAACATCGGCTCGGGCGGAGCGCGCAGCTTCGCGGACATGGCGCGCGCGGTCTTCGCGGCACTCAACCGGCCGCCGCGCATCGAGTACTTCCCGATGCCGGAGAAGCTGCGCGGCCGCTACCAGTACTGGACGGAGGCCGACATCTCGAAGCTGCGGGGTGCCGGCTACAACGCGCCGATGACCTCGCTGGAGGAGGGCGTCGCGCGCTACGTGACGGGGTTCCTGGTGAAGGAAGACCGCTACCGCTGAACGCGCGTCACACCGCGCGCTGCCAGCCGCCATCCACCGCCACGCCCTGCCCCGTGACATAGGCGGCGACAGGGGCCGCGAGGAAGGCGACCATCACCGCGACCTCCTCCGCCGTGCCGAAGCGGCGCATGGGGATGTCGGCGGAGGCGCGGGCGAGGACCTCCGCCTCGCTGATGCCCTCGTCGCGCGACATCTGCGCCGCGCGGTTCTGCCACAACGGGGTGAGGGCGCGGCCGGGGGAGACGCTGTTCACCGCGATGCCGTCCGGTGCCAGCTCGATCGCCAGCGTCTTGGCGAGCGCCAGCACACCGGCCTTGTGGACGTTCGACACCACCTGGTGCGCCGTGGGCTGTCGGGCCGAGACGGCGCCGAGCAGCACCACGCGCGCGTCCCCGGCCCGGCGGAGCGCCGGCAGGAAGGCGCGCACGGCACGGACGGTGCCGAGAATGTTGAACTCGTAGTTCTCCAGCCAAGCCTCGTCGGACAGGTCCTCGAAGGCGCTGCGTCGGCTGCCGCCGGCGGCGCAGACAAGGGCGTGCAGCGGCACCGCCCCCATGCCGGCGATGAAAGCAGCAAGCGCGGCGGGATCGGACTGGTCGAGGACGGCGGTGGCGGGCGCCGAGCCCGTCTCCGCCTGCAACCCCGCGCGCGCTGCCTCCAGCCGCCCGGCATCGCGCCCGGCGATGGTGACCTCCGCCCCCTCCTTCAGCAGCAGCCCCGCCGTGGCGAGGCCGATCCCGGAGGAGCCGCCGATGACGAGGGCGCGGCGGCCGCGCATTCCGAGATCCATGCCCCTACTCCACCTTGGCGCCTGTCTCGCGCACGATCGGCGCCCATTTTTCCGTCTCCTCCCGGATGAAGCGGGCGAGTTCCTCGGGCGAGCTGGGCAGTGGCTCCACCCCCTGCCCTTCCAGGGAGGCGGAAACAGTGGGATCGGCCAGGGCCTCCCGCATGGCGGCGTTCATGCGGGTGACAATCGCGGGGGAAAGGCCCTTCGGCCCGACCAGGGCGTACCAGTTCTGCACCTCGTAACCCGGCAGGGTTTCGGCGACCGTGGGCACGTCGGACTGGGCGCGGATGCGCTGGGCAGTGGGCACCGCCAGCAGCCGCAGCCGCCCGGACTGCACCTGCGGTAGCGCGGTAGGCGCCGTGGAGAAGGCGTAGTCCACCTTGCCGCCGATCAGATCCGTCATCATCGGCCCGCCGCCACGATAGGGCACGTGAACGGTGCTGATGCCCGCCATCCTGTCCAGCAGGGCCCCCGCCAGGTGCCCTGCGCCACCCACGCCGGACGAGCCGTAGGTGATGGTGTCCGGCCGGGCCTTCGCCGCGGCGATCAGCTCCGCCACGCTCCTCCATGGGCGATCCGCCGGCACGACGAGCACGTTCAGCACATTCCCCGCCATGGCGACCGGCGTCAGGTCCGCCTGAGGGTCGAAGGGCAGGCTGGCATAGAGGCTGGGATTGATGGCCAGCGCGCCGATCGTGCCCATCAGGAAGGTGCTGCCGTCGGGCGGGGCGCGCACCACCACCTCGGTCGCGAGGTTGCCGCCCGCGCCCGGCCGGTTCTCGATCACCACGGGCACGCCGAGGATGGCGGAGAGCTTCGGCTGCATCACCCGCGTGCTGATGTCGGTGGCCCCGCCGGCGGCGAAGCCCACGACGATGCGGATGGGCTTGCTTGGCCAGGATTCCTGGGCGCGAGCGTGGATGGCGGGCAGCGCGAGGGCGAGGCCCCCGGCGCCGAGCAGGCTACGACGGTTGATCACTGTTTCCCTCCCCTTCGGGCAGCCCCCATCCCGTCTGGCGCGGGGCTTGGCAGGAGGCGCCCCTTGTGGCTCAGCGCCCCTGGAACTGCGGCGGGCGCTTCTCCATGAAGGCACGGCGGCCCTCGATATAGTCCTCGCTGGCGAAGCACTCGGCGACGAGGCGGGCGCAGAGGGCCTCGTCGGGCTGCGCCTTCAGCGCCTCGCCCACGATGGCCTTCACGGAACCGACCGTGAGCGGGGCATTGCCGGCGATGGTGGTGGCGTAGTCGGTGATCGTCGCCTCCAGCGCCTCGTCGGCCACCACGCGGTTCACCAGGCCCATCACCCGCGCGTCCTCGGCGGTGAAGCGCTTGGCGGTGAAGAACAGCTCCTTTGCAAAGGAAGGCCCGACGATCTCCACCAAGCGCCGGATGCCCTTCAGCGGGTAGCCGAGGCCGAGCTTCGCGGCGGGAATGCCGAAGGAGGACCGCTCGGTGCAGATGCGAAGATCGCAGCAGACGGCCAGCGCGCTGCCGCCGCCGATGCAGTGGCCGCGGATGGCGGCGATGGTCGGCTTCGCGAAATCCGCCAGCGCGTCATACACCTTGGCGGTCTGCGCCTGATAGGCGTCCACCGCCTCCTTGGACGAGCGCTCGCTCTCGAACTTCGAGATGTCGGCGCCGGAGACGAAGGCCTTGCCGCCCGCGCCGGTCACGACCACGACGCGAACCTCGGGGTCCGCGGCGAAATCAGCGAGGATCTTCTCCGCCGCCGTCCACATCTCCATGGAGACGGCGTTGTGGCGCTCGGGATTGTTGAAGATCATCCAGCCGACGCCGCCCTCCTTCCTGGAGAGCATCTTGTCGGTGCCAAGCGCCGGGTTCGGCGGGGGAAGGGCGTCGGGCATGATGGGTCCTAGATCACCTGGCGGTTCTTGAAGTCCGCGATCTCGTCGTCGGTGTAGCCGGCCTCGCGCAGCACGGCGGCGGAGTGCTCGCCGATCGCCGGCGGGTGGCTGGCAATGCGGGCGGGCGTGCGCGAGAGGCCGATGGGCTGCGCGACATAGGTCTGCTGCTTCGCGCCGTCGTCGAGTGTGGTCGCGATGCCCAGGTGCTTCACCTGCGGGTCCTCGAACATCTGGTCGATCGAGTAGATCGGCCCCGCGGGCACGCCGGCCTCGTTCAGCGCCGTCACCCATTCCTCGCTCGTGCGCTCAGCGATCTTCTCGTCGATCAGCGCGTTCAGCGCGTCGCGATTCTCCGAGCGCGCGGCGGAGTCCTTGAAGCGCGGGTCCTCCAACCATTCCGGCGCACCGGCGGCGATGGCGAAGCGCTTCCAAATGGCGTTGCCGGTGGCGGCGATGTTGATGTGCCCGTCCTTTGTCTTGAAGACGCCGGTCGGGATGCTCGTCGGGTGGTTGTTGCCGGCCTGCTTCGGCACCTCGCCGGCCTGGAGCCAGCGCGCGGCCTGGAAGTCGAGCATGAAGGCCTGGGCCTGCAAGAGCGAGGTCTGCACCCACTGGCCCTTGCCCGAGACCTCGCGCTCCAGCAGCGCCACCATGATCCCCTGGGCCGCGAAGAGCCCGGCGCAGAGGTCGGCAATGGGAATGCCGACGCGCACCGGCCCCTGGCCGGGCAGGCCGGTGATGGACATCAGCCCGCCCATGCCCTGCGCGATCTGGTCGAAGCCGGGCCGCCCCGCATAGGGCCCGTCCTGCCCGAAGCCGGAGATGGAGGCGTAGACGAGGCGCGGGTTCTCGGCCGAGAGGTCCTTGTAGCCAATGCCGAGGCGGTCCTTCACGTCCGGGCGGAAGTTCTCCACCAGCACATCGGCCTCGCGTACCAGCTTCTTGAGGATCGCGACGCCCTCGGCCGACTTCAGGTTCAGCGTCAGGCCGCGCTTGTTGCGGTGCAGGTTCTGGAAGTCGGGGCCGCCACGCGGGCCGCCCATAGGGTCGCCCTGGTCCAGTCCCTCGGGCATCTCGATCTTGACGACCTGCGCACCCCAGTCGGCGAGCTGGCGCACGCAGGTCGGGCCGGAGCGGACGCGGGTGAGGTCGAGCACCTTGAAGCGGGAGAGCGCGCCGGCGGTGGCGCCGGCGCCGCTTTCCGCAGCCGGGTTCGGGGCGTCGAGCATGGCATCTCCTCCGTCGGCACCCAGGCTGCGGTGGCGGCGCCTGCCTGTCAACAGCCTGTTGACAGGGCGCGCGGCGGCGTGATGCCCTGGGCCATGGACACCCTTCCCCCCCAGGGATCGCTGTCGGCGCGCGCACGGGAGGCGGTCGAGCGGCTGATTCTCTCGGGCGAGCTGGCGCCGGGCACGCGGCTGAACGAGGTGGCGTTGGCCGCGCGCCTCGGCCTCTCGCGCGGGCCGTTGCGGGAGGCGCTGCGCGGGCTGGAGCGCGACGGGCTGCTCTCCGCCGGCCCGGCCGGCCAGGGAATGAGCGTGCGCCGGCTGGAGCCCGCGGAGATGGCGGAACTCTACGACATGCGCGCCCTGCTGCAGGGCTTCATCCTCGCGCGAATCGCGGAGCGGGTGGCCAGGGGCGCGCTGGCGGTGGGCGTGCTGGATGAGCTCCGCGCGCAGGTGGCAACGATGGAGGCCATGGCCAGCGCAGGGGACGCCGCCGGCTACTACGCGGAGAACCTTCTCTTCCACGAGGCGCTGCACCGCGCCGCCGGGCATCGCCGCGCCGCCGGCCTCTACGACCTCCTGATCAAGGAGAGCCATCTCGTGCGGCAGCGCTCGCTTGCCCATCCCGACCGGATGCGGCGGAGCAACGCCGAGCACGCGGCCATGCTGGAGGCCGCCGCCGCCGGGGACATCCTCCTCGCCCGCACCCTGGGGGAGGCGCATGTGGCGGAGGGCGGCAAGCGGCGCTGGATCGAATCCCTCGGCGAGGGGTAGCGGGTCAGTTCACCAGCCCGTCCCGCGGGTGGCAGCGCGGGCGAGGGAGCCATCGGTCTTGCTGGCCGCGAGGAAGTCGTTCAGCTCCGCCAGCCCGGCATTGTCCTCGCGCGGCGCGGGCCGGGCTGATGCCAATGCCGCCTATGGCTACGGCGCAGCCGCCCCGCTCGGTCATGCCGACCACCCCGGACGCGGTGGTCGGCATGGCCGAGCGGAGTTTCAGGCGCGCGGCCGGCGCCCGGGCCATCTCTGCGTCGAGCCTTTCCAGTTCCCCGTTCCGGGCATTCTGCCAGGAGACCGTGGGCAGGTCAGGGATGGTGCAGACGTGAAGCTTCCGCCGGGACTGGATGAGGGGGAGCCGGCCGGCACCGGGTGCCGGACCGCTCGAGGTTCCCGAATTGAAAATAATCTGTGCGAAAGCGACATGTATCAGGCCCTGGAAGGTGCCGCTGCCCTCGCAAATGGTGACGAGCCCTGCGATGATGGCGATCAGGCCACCGATGAACACAGCCCCTTCCTCCCTTCGTCGGGTTCTGAAGCTCGGACCGGCAAAGCCGGCCGCGCCTCGGCCCTGGCGTCTCTTCGGTGCGACTGTGCTCGTGGTCGGAGCATGTTTTGCCGCTGTCTATATTGTTCTCTTTGATCGCGGCCAACGAGAGGCCGCGCACGAGGCGGAACGACTGACACTGGGCGTGACGGCCGCGATGGCCGACCAGCTCGCCCGCGCCATCCAGACCGTGGACTTCGTCCTGCTGGACATGGCCGAGCGCAGTACCGATGCGGACCCGGCCGCCACCGCCCGCGCCCTCGCCGGGCGTATCCGCGACGTGCCGCAGCTCCGTGCCGTGCTGATCGTGGACGCCAACGGGATCGTCACCGCCTCGACGGTCGAGAGCCTTCGCGGTGCCTCGGTCGCCGACCGCGACTGGTTCCGGGGGCTGCGGATGGGCGGGCCGGCCCTCCGGCTGGGCTCACCCGAGGCGGGGCGCTTCCTCGGCGGCTCGGCCTCCCTGCAGGCACGCGCCATCCAGACAGCGGGAATCTGGTCCATCCCCCTCGCACGAGGGTTGCGCACTGCCCGCGGGGACTTCAACGGGGCGACGGTCGCGCTGCTGAACCCGGACTATCTCATCTCGGTCGGCCGCCGCCACGCGGAGGCCTTCGGGGTAACGGTCCGCATCCACTCCCTCAACGGCGTCCTCCTCGCCCGTTCGGACGGGCGGGTGGACGGGGTGGGCGAGGCAAACAACGGGGCCTGGCTGTTCCGCGACTTCCTGCCCCGGCGCGAGAGCGGCACCTTCTCTGGCCTCGATCAGGACGGGCAGGAGGTCTTCGCCTCCTTTTCCACCATCCGCCAGGGCACGCTCGTGATCGAGGCCGCCCGGCGCAAGGCGGCGGCCTTCGAGGGGGTGGAGCGGTTAGGCGCGCTGCTGATCGGCGGTGGGGTCGCGATCGCCGCCATGATGCTCGTCGCCCTCTGGCTCATGTCCCGCCAGGCGGCGGCGCTGAAGGCCCAGGGCGACGCACTCTCCGAGAGCGAGCGCGAGGCGCGGGC
Organism: Roseomonas sp. KE2513; assembly: GCF_016107305.1. Taxonomy (GTDB): domain Bacteria; phylum Pseudomonadota; class Alphaproteobacteria; order Acetobacterales; family Acetobacteraceae; genus Roseomonas. Next base: position 192,232 of record NZ_RCVR01000008.1, on the reverse strand, counting down.
GGCGACGCGGGCGAAGGAGGAATTCCTTGCAGCCATGAGCCACGAGATCCGCACGCCGATGAACGGCGTGATCGGCATGACCGGCCTGCTGCTCGACTCACAGCTCGACACCATCCAGCGGCGCTACGCCGAGACGATCCAGGGCAGCGCCGAGCACCTGCTGATGGTGCTGAACGACATCCTCGACTTCTCGAAGCTCGAGGCCGGGATGATCGAGCACGAGCACATCCCCTTCACACTGGAGAGCGAGATCTCCACCATCGTGGAGCTCTTCGCGGACCGCGCGCTGTCGAAGGGGGTGGAGATGGTGGCCTCGCTGCCGCCGGACCTGCCGCGGCAGGTGCTGGGGGATCCCGGGCGGTTCCGCCAGATCCTGTTCAACCTCGTCGGCAATGCCATCAAGTTCACCGAGGCCGGTTGGATCGAGGTTTCGCTCCACGCCGCGCGCGTGGAGGGGGTAGAGGGGGCGCTGCGGCTGACCTGCTCCGTGGCCGATACCGGCATCGGCGTCGATGCCGACAAGGTGCCGATGCTGTTCGAGCGCTTCACCCAGGCCGATGCCTCCATCAGCCGTAAATACGGCGGCACGGGCCTGGGCCTCGCGATCTGCCGCAAGCTGGCCGAGCAGATGGGCGGCGGGATCGAGGCGACGCCGCGGAAGGGCGGCGGCAGCGTCTTCCGTTTCTGGATCGAGGTGGGCGAGATGCCCCGGCCGCTGCCCGCGCCGCCGCCGCTCGCCGGGCGCCGCATCCTGGTGGTGGACGACCTGCTGCTCAACCGCGAGATCATGGTGCGGCAGCTCAACGCCGCCGGTGGCTCCGCCCTTTCGGCCGAGAATGGGGAGGCGGCGCTGCACATGCTGCGGCTCGCGGCCCGGCGCGGCACCCCCTTCCACGCGGCCCTGGTGGATGCGGGGATGCCGGGCATGGGTGGCTTCGAAATGGCCCGGCGAGTCCGGGCGGAGGCGGAGCTCCTTGGGAACCCCGCGCTCATCCTTCTCTCCTTCGGGGTGGAGGCGCATCAGATCCCGGCCCAGGGCATGCTGCAGGAGCTGTTCGACACGATGCTGCTCAAGCCCGCCCTGCCCGGGCGGCTGCTGGAGGCGGTGGTGCAGGCCCTCTCCCCGGCCGCCCAGCGCCCGAGCGTGCCGGGCGGTGCCGAGCCCGCCGAGGAGGCCGGACTGCGCATCCTCCTGGTGGAGGACAACGCGACCAACCAGCTCCTGATGCGCGCCCTGCTGGCGCGGTTCGGCGCGGAGGTGACGGTGGCGGGCAACGGCCTCGAGGCGGTGCAGCACTGCCGCGAGACGGTCTTCGACGTGATCCTCATGGACCTGCAGATGCCCGTGATGGACGGGCTGGAGGCTACGCGGTCGATCCGGGTGGCGGGGCTGAACCGCGCGACCCGCATTGTCGGTCTGACCGCCGCCGTGGGCGCGGAGTTCGAGCGTCAGTGCCGGGAGGCGGGGATGGACGACTACTTGTCCAAGCCGGTGCAGCGGGACCAGCTCAGCCACGCGATCGGGCTGGCGCAGGGCGTGCGGGCGGCAGCGGAGTAGCGGCTCGGCTCCTGTGGAGCGGTTCAGTCCGCGCCGGAAGCCCCGCGGGCAAGGACAGAAAGCTCCGACAGGGCCGCCTTCGCTTCCGCCCCGATCCCGAGGATCATTTGCTGGGCGGGGGTCCGGTCGTCGCGGCGCATCGCCTGGCGCGCCATGGCCTCAAGAGACCGGGCGCCAATCGAGCCCGCCGCGCCCGCGAGGCTATGGGCGGCGCGGCGGTATTCCTCGGCGTCATCGGTGTGTGCGGCCTCGACCATCTGGCGGACCAGCCGGGCGAGATCCTGCTCGAAGCTGCGGATGATCCCCAGGAACACGTCGCGGGGAAGCTCCTCCGCCAACTGCCCGGCCACCTCTGGGTCTATAGCGCTCACGTAACGGATTTTGCGCCTCCGGCTTCCGTTGGTCAATGCAACCGCATCGCAACAAAAAGCCGGACGCCGGTCTCTCGCACGAAGATGTTCGGCTGGTTGGCAGTGGCATTCCGACCGGACGCCGGCCATCCTTGCCCCACTCCCCACCCCGGAACAGGCCCGATGCCCCGCCTCCTTACCCTTCTCGCCGCCCTCGCCCTGGTTGCCGGTTGCGCCGAACCCGGCCCGGCGGAGCGCGCTGGGCGCTCGCTCGACCGCGCCGCCGACCGCACCGGAGAAGCCCTCGGCGGGGCCGCGCGTGGGACCGGGGCGGCGCTCGACCGGGCCGGGAACTGGGTGGGGGATCGGCTGGAGCCAGGGCGGCGATAGGCTAGCTTTTCATCCAGTTCGACTGGTTTTAGTGCCCCTGGGGAGGACGCTGCCCTCTCCGCACGTCCGAGACGGCGCCTCGGACCCTGCCAAGGGCCTGAGGCTCCTGGTCCCGCATCTGGCTGTCGCGGAACACGCCATCGCCTCGGGTCCGCGGCCCGAGGCGCACCGGCTGTTCAGCGAGTCCAACTTGAAGAAAAGATGATGGTGAGGGGGCCGGGGAAAGGAAGAATTCCTTCTTCCTCTCCCCGGAGTCACCAGCGCAATCCACGCAAAGCGGCAACCGGCGAGACCCCTTCCTCCGCCGCCCGCGCCGCGAGGGTTTCGGGCGCGGCGTCCGCCAGTCCTTCCTCCGCCGCGAGGCCGCCGAGGGCCCAGACCGCATCCAGCCCCGCGGCCTGGGCGCCGGCGAGATCCGTATGGGGGCTGTCTCCGATGGCGAGCACCGCCTCACGCGGGAGGTCCAGCAGGGCCATGACCGGGTCGTAGGCGGCGGGGTCGGGCTTCCCGATCTCCAGCGTGGCGCCGCCGAGTTCCGCGTAGCGCTCGGCCAGGGCGCCGGCGCAGATAATGCGCCGCCCGCCGACGACCACCGCACGGTCCGGATTCACGCAGAGCATGGGCAGGCCGCGGCCCAACGCCGCGCGGAGGGTGGGTTCGTAGGGATCGACCGAAACGCCGCCGCGATCGGGATCCGGGCCGGTGTTGAGGAGCCAGTCGGCCCCGTCCGCGCGGTCGGTAAGGGTGATGCCGAGGTCCTCGGCCACCGAGTGGTCACGAAGCGCGCCGATATGCAGGGCGCGGGGACCGAGGTCGCGCACGAAAGGGTGGGTGCGGTCCCGCAGGAGGCGCCAGGTGATCTCCCCGCTCGTCATGGCCGCGAGATAGAGGCTGCGATCGATGCCGAAGGCAGAGAGCTGGGCCTCCACCACGTGGGAGCGGCGGGGCGCGTTGGAGAGAAAGACGACGCGAGCGCCGGCCTCCCTCATCCGGGCGAGGGCATCGGCCACGCCGGGGAAGGCCGCCTGGCCGTCATGCACCACGCCCCATAGGTCGAGCACGAAGCCGCGATACCGGGCGGCGAGGCCCGAGACGCCGTCGAGGATTCTCATCACGCTTCGCTCCCGACGGCGGCGGCGAGGTTCGGGAAGCCGTCCCGGCGGAGAAGGGTCGCAAGATCCCGCTTCAGGCGGGGGATCATGGCGGGGCCGCCATAGGCAAAGCCGGCATAGGTCTGCACGAGGGAAGCTCCGGCCTTGATCTTGGAGTAGGCGGTCTCGCCGTTCTCGACACCGCCGGCGCCGACAAGGGTGAGGCGACCGCGGGAGAGACGGTGAACCCGGCGAAGGAGTTCGGTAGAGGCTTGGAAGAGCGGCCGCCCCGAGAGCCCGCCCGCCTCGCGCTTCTGCGGGGAGCGCAGCGTGTCCGGCCGGGCGATCGTGGTGTTGGAGACGATCAGCCCCGCGATGTCGCGGTCAAGGCAGGTGCCGACGATCGCCTCCATCGCGGCCTCGCTCAGGTCCGGGGCGATCTTCACCAGCACGGGCGGGCGGCGGGGCATCTCCGCGCGGGCGGCGAGCACGGCATCGAGGATTGCGGCCAGCCGCGCCTCGCCTTGCAGGTCTCGCAGGCCCGGCGTGTTGGGGGAGGAGACGTTGACGGTGACGTAGTCCACCAGCGGTGCCGCGCGGCGGTAGAGCTCGGGGTAGTCCCGCTCGGGCGTCGTGCTGTCCTTGTTGATGCCGACATTGGCGCCGAGCACGGCCGGCAGCGGGCGGGGGAGCGCCGCGAGGTTGGCTGCATAGGCCTCCAGGCCCGCGTTGTTGAAGCCGAGCCGGTTGATGACCGCGCGGTCCTCCTCCAGCCGGAAGACGCGGGGGCGGGGATTTCCCACCTGGGGGCGCAAGGTGGCGGTGCCGGCCTCCACGAAGCCGAAGCCGAGGCGCATCAGGGGCAGGACCGCGACCGCGTTCTTGTCGAATCCGGCGGCGAGGCCGAGCGGGTTGCTGAAGCTCAGGCCGAGGGCCTGCACGGCGAGGATCGGGTCATCCGGCCGGCGCTCACGCCCCGCGAGGCCCCAGTTGAGGGCGCGCAGCGAGAGCTCATGCGCGCCTTCGGGGTCCAGACCCCGGACGAAGGGCATGAGGGCGGAGGCGAGAGCGGGGCGCATCGGCGCCGCTTGTGCCGCAGCCCGGCGCGAAGGGCCAGGGGAGAGCGCGCGGCCCCGCGTTGACGCGGCGGCGGCGGGACGGGAGAAGCGGCGCGAAGGATGCATGGGGGAAAGGCTGCTTGCGCGGACCATTGCTGCTGCTGGCCGCGCTCGGGCTCTTCGCCGTGCTCGACGCCAACTCGAAGCTGCTCTCGGGCGGCTACCATGTCAGCCAGGTGCTGGCGGTGCGCTACGCGGTGCTGCTCGTGCTGCTGGCGCTCGTCGCGACCGTGCGGAGCGACGCGCTGGGTTCGCTGCGCACGCGACGGCCGGGGGCGCAGTTGCTGCGCGCCGCCTTCATGGTGGGATCGGGCATGGGCTTCTTCATGTCGCTGCGTCACCTGCCGCTGGCCGAGGGCTATCTCGTCTACTTCACCGCGCCTTTCATGCTGCTGGCCCTGTTCCGCGTGCTGCTGAAGGAGCCGGTGCCGGCCTCGGCCTGGGGCTGGTGCGGGGTGGGGTTCATGGGGGTGCTGCTGGCGCTCTGGCCAGGGCTCTCGGCCGGTGGTTCCTGGGTCGCCTATGGTTGGGGACTGGTGGGCAGCTTCTGCCACGCCATGGTGCTCGTGATGAACCGCAGCCTGCGGGACGAGGCGGGCCTCGGACGCCTCATCCTCTGGAGCGCGGGGCCGGCACTTCCGCTGCTGCTGCCCTGGGCCTGGGCGGAATGGACGCCGCCGCCGCTGGGGGATGCGGTGGCTCTGGCGGCCAACGGGCTGCTCGCGGGGGGGGCCACGATCGCGCTGGCGACGGCCTTCCGCTACGCCTCCGCGCCCCGGCTGGCACCGCTGGAGTTCACGGCGCTCGTCTTCGCTGTGGTGGCGGATGTGACGATCTGGGGCGTCTGGCCCTCCCTCTGGGTGTGGGCGGGGGCGGCGGTTGTGGCCTTCGCGGGGGTGATGGCGCAGCGCGCGCCGCACGAGGCCTGAGCGGGGGCGGGTTTGACAGGTTGGGGGCTGGCGCCCCTACCCTCTCGGAGCCGCCACAAGAGGGCGGCCACGAGAAGCCAAGGATCGTCCATGCCCATCCCATCCAGGGTCGCGGGGCTCGCCGCCCTGCTCGCCGCGCCGCTGGCCGCGCTGCCCGCCGCCGCGCAGCAGCCCCCGCCGGCGTCCCTCCAGGGGCCGGTCTCGATCCAGCAGCAGGGCTCCTTCTTCGTTGGCGGGCGCGCCCTGCGTTCCGACTCGCTCTCCACCATCCCGGCCTATGCGCCGAGCGGCACGATCACGATCGACCAGATGTATGTGCGCTTCCAGGTGCCCGCCGATGCGGGCGCGCGGCGCCCGATCGTGCTGGTGCATGGCTGCTGCCTGACGGGCAAGACCTGGGAAACGACGCCGGACGGGCGCATGGGCTGGGACGAGGTGCTGCTACGCCGCGGCTATCCGACCTATGTGGTGGACCAGCCCTGGCGCGGGCGCTCGGCCGCGCATCCCACCACGATTAACCCGGTGAAGACTGGACAGGCAGGACCGGAGACGCTGCCGACGGTGTTCAGCGCGGGGCGGGAGGATGCCTGGACGATCTTCCGCTTCGGCCGGCGCGCGGGGGAGACCTTCCCGGGGATGCTCTTCCCTCTGGAGGCGCAGGAGGAGTTCTGGCGGCAGACGGTGCCGGACTGGAACGCCTCCCTCCCATCCCCGCACCCGACGGTGGTCGCGCTCTCGGCGCTCGCGGCGCGGCTGGACGGGGCGGTGCTGGTCAGCCACTCGCAATCGGGGATCTTTCCTTTCCAGGCAGCAGCGAGCAGCCGGCAGGGGATCGCAGGCATCGTCTCGATCGAGCCCGGCGCCTGCCCGGCCGCGGATTCTGACATGACCCCGTATGCGGGGCTGCCGATCCTCATCCTCTGGGGGGATTTCGTGCAGGAATCGCCGCGCTGGGCGCCGCGCCTGGCCGCCTGCCGCGACTTCGCGCGCGCGGCCAATGCCGCCGGCGGCAAGGTGGAACTCGTCGTGCTGCCGGAGATCGGCATCGCCGGGAATTCCCACATGCTGATGCAGGACCGGAACTCGATCGAACTGGCGGACTGGCTGATGGGATGGATCGGGAAGAACGTAGGGGAGCGGCGCTAGCCCCTCACGGCACCCAGGACGGGAAGCGGTGCAGCCCGTCCGGCCCGAGCGGCAGGAAGACTGCGCCGCGGACGGCCGCAAGCGGCAGCGCGGCGTAGAGGTGCGGGAATAGCCCGGGCCGGCTGCCGCCCGCCGCCGGCTCCCACCGCAGCGCATCGCCGAGAGCCGCCGATTCCGCGCTGACGAGCCAGAGGTCCGCCTCGCCTGCGCGGTGCTTCGCGGCGCTGGCGCGCAGCTGGGCGGCGGTGGAGAAGTGCAGGAAGCCGTCGCGCCGGTCGTCGGCGCTGCCGTGGTAGCCGCCCGCCTGCTGCGCGGCGTGCCAGTCAGCGCCGCGCATGAGGGTGTGGATGAGGGGTTCCATTCCCCCTTTCTACCGGTTCAGGCGGCGGCCACCAGGGCCGGGGCGGCGGGGCGGGCCGGCGCCTGGCCGGTCTCCAGGCGGTAGAAAACCAGGCCGCCGATCTCGGCCAGGGCCTCCCGCGCCACCGCCCAGGCCGGCAGCCGCTCGGCCGTGTGCCAGTGGGTGGCGCCGCCCGTGGGGTCCACCAGAGCGCCCGAGAGGGCACGGGCCGCGATCCGGCGGCAGACCGAGAGCGCCGGATCCGCCGGCGGCGGCGCGACGAGAAGGGCGTGGCCCGGGTGGCGCGGGTTGCAGGTGGGGAAGAGGAAAGGATCGCGGCAGGCGACCGCGAGTTCCCTCGGTCGCGGCTCGGGCAGCCGGGCGTGGCCGCCGGGTGCGAAGGGTGCCGCCCCCTTCACCCGCGGCGGCCGTGGCAGCGCGGCGCGCGCGCGGTTCGCGGCCAGGGCGGCAAGGGCCTCGATGGCGCGCACCGGACGGGTCCCGGCCTCGGCGTAGAGCGTGCGGGCGAGAACCTCGACCGCGGCGTCGGCGACCTGTTTGGTGGAGAGCATGTTCAACGGTCCTCGGCGAGCACGCGCACCTGCGCGGCCGTGCTGTGGGCGGTACGGGTGGCCTCGTCGAGCTTCTGCTCAATCCGGACGAGGTGGGAGGTCAGCCGCCCGTCCACGTCCCGGATCAGGGAGAGCGGGACATAAGTGCGGGCGACTTCCAGCTTGAAGGCGCTCAGCTCCTCCCGCGTGCGCTCGAGCGCGCCGGCCTGGGAGGATGCCTGTGGGGAAGGCGTGGGCCCAGGCGGCTCGCGCTCCGGACAGGTGGACATGCTGCGGCGGAGCTGGTGCAGCATCCAGGCGAGCAGGGCCATGAAGGGCGTGTCGACCGCCGCGGCGATCCACTGGGAATCGTTGGCAAAGGACAGCATGGGTCCTCCTTCGAAGGGTCAGGGGCGGGGATCCTTGCCCCAGAGGTCGTGGTCCGGGGGTTGATCCCGCTCGGCAGCGCCCCGACTTGCCGGGGCGCCTATGAGGGTTGCTGTGTGGCCAGGATGTGGAACGAACCGTATCTCGAGACCTGCTGCCGGTCCGCGCTGCACCGGCTGTTCCTAACGCGCGGCGGCACCCGTCCGGCCGGGCTGCCGGACGAGGCCTGCCTGCGGCGGCTGAGCGGGATGGGCCTGGCGGAGGAGGTCTCGCCAGGCCGTTTCGCCATGACGGCGGCGGGCACCGCGCGGCACGGCAGCGAGGTGCTGCGGCTGCCCCGACCCGCCGCCTGAAGCGGAGAGGAAGACCCCCCTACCCTCGCCAGGAAGCGCCGCGGGCCGCCGGGGGAAGGCTCGGCAAGCGTACCGGCTCGGCCAGAAGGCAGCCGGCGATGGCGTCCAGCGCGTCGTCGCGCGCTCCGTCCGCCCCTGGCTTCCACTCCGCCATCTCCTGCGGAAAAGGGGTGCGGAACACCGCCTCATGTGCGTGGAGCCGCCGCGCCGCAAGGGCGGGGTCCAGCGCGCCGAGGATGCGCTCCGCCTTCGGGCGGTGGCTCGCATGCTCCACCACCGTGCAGGGGGCGCCGGCCCGTGCCATCTCCCGCCGCAGCAGGGCGGGAAGGAACTTGCCGATGCCGTTCGTCTCCACCCGCACCACCGGCAGCATCAGTTCCCGCGCGAGGACGGCGACGCGACGGCACTGCTGCGTCGCCGGGTCGTCCGATGCTTCCGGGTCGTGGGTAATGTAGGCAAGACGGTGGAGGTAGTGATTGCCCTCTATGTCCGAGAAGGTCGCGGCGAGCACGCTGCTGTCGCCCTTCCCCGGCCGCCCATAAGCCGGATCCCAGAACCCGCCACCCGAGGCCAGCCGCCGCCCGAGCAGCGACAGAAGCGGCCTTCCATTCGCCTCGCGGTAGTCCAGCTCCTCGCCGTAGCGAATGATGAGCGCGGGATCGAGCCGCGCCGCCTCCGCCGCCGCGCATTCGAGCATCATTTGTCGCCGGAACTGCAACGGCCCCACCCGGTCGCGCTGCGCCTGCACGCCCTCGCGTGGAAAGCGCTCGGGCCATGCGCTGCGGCCACCCGCATCCAGGAGCGGGATGCGAAGCCGACGGTAGGTGGCGAGATAGGCGCCCTCCACCTCCGCCGGCGCGTAGAGGCTATCCGCGCAGTGCGGCGTGCCGACGAAGAGGACCGTGCCGCCAGGCGTGAGGATGAACTCGCATTCCGCCAGCCGCTCGCGCAGCTCGGCCCGCTTGCCCGGCGTGTCGCAATTGCCGGCCACCTCCACGTCGTCGCAGACGATCAGCTCCGCGCGGGCACCCGTGATGTTGCCGCCGATGCCCTGCGCGAGCATCGAGGGCTCGCGGATGGCACCGCGCCGGCGCACCGTGAAGCGGTCCGACGCCCAGGTCTCCCCGCCGCCGAGAAGATGGCGGCAGAGCGGGTGCCGCTCCACGATGCGCCGGACCGTCGCGACCATGCGCGCAGCCAGCGAGTGGTCCGCCGCCAGCACGAGGATGCGCAGCTCGGGTTCGGATGCCAGCCGCCAGGCGCACCAAAGGCCCACGAGCGTGGACTTGCCACAACCGCGGAAGGCCATCAACAGCAGCCGCTGGTTCCCCGCCGCCTCCCGCGCCGCCAGCCAGCGCGCGATGCGGCGATGCACGCCGGGGGTCGCGACGCCCGTGCGCAGGTTCCAGGCGTAAAGAAACTCGAGGAAATCCCCTCCCCTCACATCGGGTCCGGGGCTGTCAGGCTTGGTCGTCATCCTCCATCGTCTCCCCGTCTTCCTTCTCGGCCAGCCGGATGGACCGGCGGGCCTCGGCGATAAGCGTGCCGGCCTCGCTGCCCGCCTCCCCCGACGCCTCGCTCGGCGCCAGCTTCATCAGGTGCTCGAGATGGGCGAGCGCGGAGCGGGCGGCAGCGTGATGGGCGGTGAAGGCCTTCGGGTCCTCCTGCGCGCCCGGGGCCGGGCCGCGTTCGACGAAGGCCTTGTAGTCCGCCACGATCTTCCGCAACGCGCCGTGCATCTCCTCCCGCGTCAGCGCCGTCACGATTTCACCGCCCGCACCCTCACCGTGCCCACCGCGAGATCGATCGAAACCGTGCTTCGATTCCAGGCCGTGACCGTGATCACGTCCTGTGCCCCCACCTGGGCGAGAAACACGACGCCCGAGGTGGAAAGGCTAAAGGCCGCCTGCACGAAATCGCCGGGCCGTACGCCGTTGCAGGGCACGTTGAGCTGCGCCGAGGCGCCGGCTGCGAGCGCCGGCGGGTCCCAGCTCATCTCCGCCTTCAACTCCCGCACACCGTGCGGCAGCTCCGGCGTGCCGTAGAGCACCGCCGGGCTCTGCGAGGGATCGCAGGCGAGGCGGAGGCTGCGCACCTCGTAGTCCGTGTCGATGCGCGCGACGCCGATGATCGCGGTCATCACCTGCGGCGCGAGGCGAATCGTCTGCAGCCGCGTGAGCCCGGCGTCGTTGCTGTCGGCATTGCCCTGCCACCAGCGCGGCCCCACGACATAGGTGAGCGACATGCCCGAGGCCCGCACCATCGCCCCGTCCGCCGAGGTCAGCAGCGTGCCGCCGGCCCCGAAGCACTGGACGATCAGCCGCGGGTTGTCCGCATCGACAGCCAACGCGAACTCCTTGCAGACCCGCGTGTCCACGACGAAGCCGAGGCCGCGCCCGCCTGTCAGGACCACACCCCTGTCGCTCAGCGAGTAGCTGTCCAGCGCCTGGAAGGCGAAGTTGCCCACCATCGTCGGCGCCCCGCTGACATTCGTCGAGAGACAGGCAAGCTTCTCGAAGCCGGTATCCGTCGGGTTCCAGCGGATCGCCGCCGCACGCAGATTCGGCACATCCACCAGCGTACGCGTGGACTCCCGGTGCTGCGCTGCCTGGTGGATGGCACGCACCACGCTGCCCACGCGCGTCGCGGTCGGCGTGTAGTCGATGTCCACGCCATAACCCTGGCTTGCCCAGGCCACCTCATAGACATGGTCCTGCGCGCCCGCCGTGTGGCGCGCCACAAAGGCGTCGCATCCTTCCATCCGGACGTTTCGGGCCAGGACGGCGCGCGAATTTACCTGGATAAGAAACGGGATGCCGTCGATCGGCCGGTCCCTCGCCTGCAGCTCGAAGGCCGGCCCGTCGAAAACGTGGCGATTATGCGCGACATAGGCACCTGGCGCGGCCGAGAGCCGGATGCCGTAGCGGTCCTTGTCCGGCCATGTCGCGATCGACATCGCGAAATGCCCGCCATAGTAGCGCACCGAGGTGTTCCAGGCCGCCGCCGTCGCCGTGCGGACATCCAGGCCGTAGCGGTTGTCCACCAAGCGGCCGAGATGGAGCACGCAGTCCTCGAAGCCGCGCTCCACACCCAGCGTCTGCACGCCGATCGTGAAACGCTCGACCTGCCGGATTTCGATCAGCGCCGAATCCTGGTTGCGGATGACGATGCCGATGTCCCGCTCGTCCTCCCAGGAGGAGAGCGTGTTCCGCAGCACCCGCAGGCCCTGATAGACCTTCGTGCGGTTGCGCAGCGCGGCGCCGTCACCCAGTGTCAGCGCCGCCTCCCCGCCGGCACCGTCATAGAGGATGGTACCCAGCATGATCAGCCCCGCCGCCGCACCCGGCAGCGTGAGCGGTATCCTCGTTCGATAGGTTCCCTCGCCGATCTGGAGGAATTTGCCAGAGGCGCCGGCCGCGTTCATGGCCGCCTGCAGCGCCGGACCGTCATCGGCAATCCCGTTGCCGATCGCGCCGAAGTCCCGCACGGAGAGCCGCTCGGAAAGCTTGTCCTCCACCGTCCGCGGGATCCCGCCGGGGAAGGGCGCCGAGAGCGTCGCCTCCCCGCGCGAGAAGGTGGCGATGTCGCCCAGGCTATCGAAGCCAAGCAGCCGGTTCGCGCGCGCCCGGCGCAACGGCAACTCGAAGCGCCCGCCGGCCTCGCCCGGCCCCTGGCGCAGCGAGCCCGTGAGCTCCTCGCGCAGCTCCTGCAGTGCTGCCATCTGGCGGTCCAGCTCGTCGTTCAGCGTGTTCGCCCGCAGCACGCCGTTGGGCTGGTAGTCGGTCACACGCTCCATCACCAGGCGGCGTCGCAGTACGAGCTTGGCCCCCGCCGCCGGAGGCTGCACGAAGGTGACCAATCCGCCTTGCGAGGTACCGGCACCGGAAACGGTGTAACCCGCACCGACCAGCAGCCCATCGACATGGACGTCCATGTCGATGGGGGAGAAAATCGGGAAGGGATAGACGAAAACGCTCTGCGCGCCATCCGCCACGTACTGCACGCGCGGCGCGATGTCGCCGATGCGAATATGCTCGGGCATCAGTGGTCTCCAGTTCTGCCGCCAGGGCGTGTGTCGGGATCAGTCCAGAAGGCTTGTGGCGACACGGCCAAGGCCCTGCGCCGCCCGCGCCCAGCTCGTCAGCGAGGCGTCCTGGTCGAGCAGCGACTTCCGCCCTGCCGTCAGGCGAGCGGCATAGGTCGCATCGTCGCTGCTCTGCTCGGCCGCCGCCGTGCTGCGCAGCCCTGTCACGAGCGCCGCCGAGGAGCCGTCGTTCGGATCCACCCCGCCGGCCGCGAGGCGGGCCCGCGCCGAGGCGACGGAGCGCTCGAGCTGCGCCTGCCGCTCGGCCGTGTTTTGCGCGGCCTGAACGGTGAGGATCTGCTGCTGCGCCTGCTGCTGCTGCAGCGCATTCGCCTGCTGCACCTGGGCATTCTTCTTCTGCCGCGCGGCCTGCTGGCTCTGGGCGTAGATGGAGGCGCCCGTCGCGGCGAGCGTCACGATGGGGGCGAGTTGCGCCATCAGTCGGTTATCCTCGTCTCTGTGGTGACGGAAAGCAGGGTGAAGGGCAGCGGGGCATCGCCCTCGATCCGCCAGAGCGGCGCAAGCGAGGCCCTTTGCCAACCCAGGCCACGAACCGTGACATCGCCCGTGAAGAGCGGCGGCGCCGCGTCCAGCATCGGGCTGTCCAAGCGACGGAACGGCACCGGCTGCGCCCCGCGGCCGAGATCAACTGCCAGCGCCCCGGTGCCGAGCAGCCGGAAGGTGGCGGCAACGAGTCGGATCGGCCCCGTCCGCGCGCCCGTCGTCGAGACGGTATCGGCCGGAAGCGGCTCCACCACATGGGCGAAGGGAAGCCCTACCTGCACCGAGGCAGCCGTGGGATAGATAGCAATGCGCCCTGACAGGACCGTGGCCAGCTCCCGCGGTGCGCCGTCCGCCAGCACGCTGACCGTACGGCCATCGAGATGGGAAAGCCCCGACCAGTCGGTGCCCGCCGGGTCTCCGGTCGCGACCACGCAAGCGTCGAGCGCCATCGCGTCGTCGAAGCGCTCGAGCCGGAAGCCCCCGGCCCGCTCCACCACAGCGAAGACCACGCCCTCCATCTCGGCAAGGCAGCGGAAGGCGCCGTCCGTCTCCTGCCCGGTCCATCCCGTCACGCCCTCGGCGCGATAGATGGTCAGAGTCGCGAGGCTGCCATCCGCCATCGCCAGGTGCAGCAAGCGCCGTTGCGAGTCATAGGCCATGGACACTGGCGAGACGATCAGGTGCCGCGCGATCAGCGCGAGGTCGTCCGCCTGGTAAGCCTGCTGCAGGTCAGTGTAGGAGAATTCGTAGAGCGCGCGCCCCGACCGCGCGACCGAGACGGTCATCCCGTCCACGTCTATCGGCGCCACGCTGCGCTCCACGATGGAGCCCACTCGCGTCTGGCGCGTCACCTGGATGGAGGCCGGCGTCAGAGGATCCCCCGACACCATCCACTCCGCCCCCGAGGTGAAGACCTGCAGGTGCCTGCCCGCGAAGACCGCGCGGATCGCGTTCAACTCATCGGAGACGAGCGAGAAGCCGATCGCCTGATCGTCGAGCCCCGTTCCCGGATCGAAGCTCTCGTAATTCGCACTGCGTGAGAACCAAAGCCGGTTCGGCAGGTCGCGCGACCCGCCCAGCACCAGCCGCCCCTGGTAGAAACAGGCACTGATAGGCCAGCCATGCGCACCGCTGAAGGCCGACTCCAGCCAATCCGCCGTCGTGTCGGTGGAAGCGAGCGCATCGAGCACGTCCGCCGCCACCACGCTCGGCGAGGAAAAGGAGGTGATCCGCAGCCTCTTCCCGGCGATGCGCAGCATCGCCCCGACATGCGAGGCGGCGAAGATAGGAACCGTCGCCGTGACCGACACGTTTCCCGTCGTGCCACCAGGCGTCAGTCCCACGCTCGCCGGCACGAAGCGGAAGAACGGTTCGGCGGAGAAGACGAAGGGCGCAACCGACCAGGTTCCGGCATCGGCGCGCTGCACCACCTGCGGCGGCATCGCGGGATGCAGCAGCAGCAGCATGCTCGCGTTCTGCGTAAAGGTGATCTGCGGCAGCATCGCCGCCGTCCAGGGCCCGGCCAGCTCCGCCACCTGGACGTCGTTGCGCATAATCCGTACGCGCCCATCGAGCAGCACGAGCAGGAAGGTCAGCTCCGTGCTCGCCTCGTAGGGAACGAGACGAGCGGAACCGGGCAGCATTGCCAGGTGCCGCAGCCCCGGGCGTCGCTGCAACCCTCCCGTCGGCTGGATGAAGACGTTGCGCAGCTTCGCCGCCCCGTTGCCCCACGCCGGTACGTCGCCACGTCCGAAGAGTTCCGGCGCCAGCTCCCCGGCCGTAAAGGCCGTCTTGGCACGCTTTATCGCAGGCATGGCGTTCAGCCCCGGACGCTCAGAAGCGGAAAGTCCTCGATCCCGCGCACTGTCTGCTGCTGGCTATCGAGTAGCCGCGCCTGGCGCAGCTCCGCCTCCGCGATCCGCATCAGCATCTCGGCGCGAGAACTGTTCTCCGTCAGCGGCAGGCAGAACTCCGCCGCCAGGCGTGAAACGAGCACCCCCGCAAAGAAGGGCGGGAACTCCATCTCTGCCACGCGAAAGACGTAGGTCAGCGTCACCGCCTCAGCATCCGCGTGCAGCCGCCCCTCCTGAATGCGGTAGTGGATGCCGCGCCCCTGGCCGCTCCCGGCCGAAATCACCCGCAGCAGGTTCGTAGGCAGTTGAAAGGAATACGCGAAATCCGCCACCGGCACCGCGTCCAGCCGGTTGAGACACATCTGCCCCGATGCAAAGCTCCAGGGATGGCAGGACAGCAGCGCGTCGCGCGCGCCGGGATAGAGGTTGGCAGCCACTTCCGCCTCGGCCGTCCCCTCCTCGAGAGAGGCGATCGGCTGCGCACCGACTTTGAGCAGCGCGCGCGAGCAGAGGGCGAGGGCGGAAAGCGCCATCGTGTCGTTGCTCCCTTGATGAAGGATCTTGGAGAAAACAGCCGAAGGATTGCGCAGGGCCGACGCCGGCGCGGTCGCGAACGTCGCGGCCGATCAGGCGCTGAACAGGCGGCGCGGCCATGGCAGCCGGCCCCGCGCAGCATCTGGGGGAAGGAGGAAGGGCCGCGCGCGACGATCCCTCGTCGCGCGCGGCCCCGACTGGCCGGCTTATTCGGCCGCGCGCATCCGCACGACGCCGGCGTTGTCGATCAGCACGGCGCCCTGGCTCATCATGTTGTTGACGAAGTGGGCGGCACGGTCACCGTGCCAGGTCACGTCCGTCATCACGTCCTGCGCCACGGCATGGCCGATCGCGGTGCGATGGTAGAAGTAGCAGAAGCGCAGGTTGCCGCTCTTGGTCAGGCCCGAATGCGGCATCCACAGCGCGCCCAGCCAACGCTTCGCCTGCATGCCCTTCCACGGCAGGTCGCCCTCGCCGATGAACTGCGAATTGGCGAACTCCGGGATCTGCAGCAGCTGGCTCCACTGCTTCCAGCCGACGACGGCGTAGCGATTGCCGTCATCCGGCACGTCGGCGGCACCGAGCATCTCGAAGGCCATCAGCACCTTCGCCTTGGTCAGCCCATCGGTGTCGGTGGTGCCAGCCGCGGTGCCCACTGCCTCCTGGGTCGCGGTGTCGAGCGCGCCGATGATCAGCTCGTCGGTCTTGCGGCCGAGCGCATAGGCGCCGGCATTCGCGACGATGGCGCGCTCGTCGACGTTGGTCTTGATATCGTCGAGCCGGTCCACCCACTCGCCCGCATAATAGTCCTGCAGGAAGCACTCCACCGCGGAGTAGTCGAGGTTCATCACGGGGACGACGCCGTTGCGCGCCTTGGCCGCCGCAACACCCTTGCCGACGCGCGGGAAGACGGTGGAAGCACCGTGGATGCCTGTCTTGGAACGCACCGTCGGGCGCAGCTTGCTGCCCTGGCGCTGGAAGGCCTCATGCACCTCGGCCTGGAACTGCTTGACGAAAGCCTGATCGATCGTGGCGGACACGTGTGTCGTCCTTTGGAAGGGGTTGCAGCACGGTGAGATGCGGCCGCCTGGTTGACCCACCTCGAAGGGCAGGGGCCGGGCGGCCTGCGGAACGGCGCGCGCCCGCCGCGGCCTTCTGGGCCAGGGCGGGTTGTTCGCACCGGAAAGGGGCTGGAAACGCGAAAGGGCCCCATCCGCCTGGCGGATGGGGCCCTTTCGGAACCACAGAGAACGGGGGCAGGCGGCACCAGGGGGTAGTAGGGTGCCACCCGCCCCCGCAGCCAACCCGCACGAGGGGGGATGCGGGTCGGCGACAACGGGGTCACCCTTTGGGGGGGGATCGGTGACCACCGTCGCGGAGATGCCGGAATAACCCAGCAGCTCGACTCTGGTTTCAGCAACTTAGACCGGAAACCTTACGCTGGGATTGAGCGTTCGCATCACCCTCCCGTGAGGCGGCGGAATCCTTCCGTCACCCGCTTCACAAAATCCGGCTCCCGCGAACGCCAGTAGCGGGGATCCCGCATCATCCGGCGAAGCGCGGCCTCGTCCACAGCGTCTGGCACCTCGGCCTGACGGGTCAGGACAGGCTCGCCCTTCTCCATCATCCGGTGCAGCGCGATCACGCCGTCCGCCGTGGTGGAGAGGGCAGTAACCACCTCCTCCGGCAGGTTCGCCCTGCCCCAGGCCGAGATCTGCTTCGCCGTCCGGCGATACCGCTCCTCGCCGCCGAACTCCGCCCGTAGCCGGTCGCGCTGCCGCTCGGCCTCGAACTGCGAAGCCGCCTCGGCCACGATCGGCAGCAGCCGGTCCGCCGCTAGGTCATAGACCAGCTGAACCTGGCCCGGCGTGAAGCCCGCCCGGTGCAGCGCCGCATTCACCTCGGCGTCCGGCCCGACCAGCTCGTGCTTCGGCTGCACAACATATTCGTCGGCCGTGTCCGGCACACCGATCGCCCGGCGGAAGCGCTGCCGCTCGTCCTCCGGCGCATCGTCGCCCGGCGGCGCGAAGCGAGCTGAAAGCTTCCGCTCCAGTTCCCGGTAGGACTTCAGCAGCGCGTCCACCCGCAGCACGCCGCGCTCGGCGTCCCAGAACTTCTCCGGCACGTCATCCGGACGCGCCGACACGGCATCCGCAGGAGCATCGGGTCCCTCCTCGCCGGGCTCCGCCTCGACTTCGAGCAGGTTCTCGGTCATTCGCTCGCTTTCTCCTCAATAGGGGCCAGGATGGCGCTCGGCGCCGAAAGGGTCCTGGCGAGGTACCGGGCCGCCGCCGGCAGATCGACGACGGCCGAGGCCGACGGCCCCATCGCCGCCACCGCCTGCAGGAACAGCAGCGTGTTCGAGGCATCTGCCCGCCCCTGCACGCGGGCCAGCGGCGAGCGGTAGGCGATCCGCGCCTCCTGCCCGTCGAGGGTGATCATCGGCACCTCCCCCCGCCGCCGCAGGATCGAGAGGCATCGTCCAATCATTGGCGTCAGCAGCTCCGCCTGCAGCCGCCCATAGGTCGCCCCGAGCAGCCGCGCCGTCCCGGCGCTCCGCTCCAGCACCTCAGTTGCCGTCATGCCAGGGCTTGCCGGCATCGCCAGCCGGTCTGCGAGAAGCGCGGAGCGAATCCGTGCTCGCATGTCCGACAGCACCAGTTGCGACACGTCGAAGGACCCCGGCGCCGCCAGCGGCGTCAGCCCCGCGGAACCGACCGCCTTCGGAATGATGGAGCCCGGCTCCAGCCGCACCGTCGCTGGGTTCAGCACGCCGTCGTCATCGGCCTGCCAGATCCCCGTCGCCGCGATGGAGGCATTCTTCAGCACCAGCTCCACCACCTTGTTCGCCGTGCGGATATCCGGCAGCGCCTTCATCACCGGCCCGCGCCCGTAGGTCTCGCCCGGCGCCTTCATCCAGCGGAAGGCCAAGAGCGGGCTCTCCTCGAAGCGCCCCTCGGCGAGTAGCGTGCCCCGTCCATCTCGCTCGAGCACCGCCGCGAAGCTCGACCCGCCAAAACTGGGCCACACCGCCTCAATCACCCGACACTCGGCCTCGGCCCCATCGGCCGCGACGAGATTCGCCGGCAGCACCGCCGCGGGATACCGCGCCGCCAGGGCTGCCCCGCTCATCCGCACCAGCCGGAACACGCCGTCCAGCCGGCCGGAAGCGCCCTCCTCCAGCACCGCCTCCTGCAGCGGCACCGCCGTAAAGCGCAGCGCGGAGGGCTCGCCCGGCGGCGCCTCCTCAACCATCACCACCCCGGTCCCCGCGACCACGAGATCGAGAAAGGCCTGCGGCATCTCCAGCGCGAAGTTGGAGCGGTCCAGATGCCCCTGCAGCGTCTCCGCCGCGGCTTCCAGCACTCCCGCCAACTCCGGATCGGCGCAGCCCTCCACCGGTGCCAGCCCGAACCAGCGCGACCAGGGCGGCGTCAGTTCCGCGAGCAGGGAAGCTGCCAACCCCTCCGCCGCATCGGCCGCCGTGCCGTCATAGAGCGCCGGCCCGCCAGAACCCGGGTTCCGCGCCACCACATGGTCGTAGCAGTCCCGCCAGATGCCCTCCCAGGGGCGGCGGCGCTCCAGCGCGCGCTCGGCGCGGGCGATGATCTCGTCGGGCGTCATGCCGCGGCCCCTCCGTCGGGGCGCGGCGCCGCGGAAATGCTGCTGCCCATGCGCCTGCCTGCTCCTGCTTGTGAAAACGGCGCCCGCCGCGATCGCCGAGGCCCAAAAAGGCGCAGGCCCGACGCCGGAAGGTTCCGGGTCGGGCCTGTAAGTTCGGAGGGGATCGGGAGGGTTCGTCGCCGGGCGCAACTGTCCCGTTGACAAGGACGCTCTTAGCCTCGCCCGTCGCAATTGTAAAGAACATTTTCCTTTATTCGGAAATTTTTCTCTAAGCGACGGAACAACCCGTACGGTGTCACCGCGAAAGGCGCCGCCGGCCCCAGCAGCGCCCGGCAAAGCGAAACGCAGGAGAGCGGCACAACCGCCGGCAACGCGCGCGCGGGCGCCCCTGGCACGAAGGGCCCGAGCACCCGGCACCCCGCCCGACGCCAGAACCCTGGCAGGTCGAAGCCCGAATCCACCGCCAGCCGCGTCACCAGCAACCGCCCCGAGAGCGGGTCGAGCACTGTCCACCCGGCCTCGTCCCGCAGCCCCGCAAAGCAGTGCCGGAACCCCGGCCGCAGCATCCGCATCCAGCCCTGGTCCGCGCCGCCGCCGAAGGCCAGCCAGAGCAGCTGCGAGCGCGAATCCGCGGCGCGACGATGCGCCGCGCTTCCGGAAGCGGCACCGCCGCCCCGGTTTCCCGGAACGGCGGCGAGCAGATCGATCATCGGCACTAAAGGTGCGGAATTCATGGGCCTTACCCCGCGCGGAAGGGCACCACCTCACCCGGTTCCGGGGCACCCACCGGCCCTGCGACAATCCCCTTCATGCGCAGCGGCCACTCCAGCCGCTCCATCGCCTCGCGCCAGAGGCGGTAGTCGCCCCGCTCGCGCGGGGAGGTCGGGTCAGGCGCCGTGCCCCGCTCGCCCCAGATCCGCATGATGCGGGCATGGGCGATCTCGATGCGCCGCTGCCGGTAAAGCCGGTCGAGACACTTCACGACATCGTCGGGCTCGCAGGGGCGGCTCACCAAACCGCGCCCGGAGACGATCCGCGCCCCGTCGCGCCGGGCGACGAGAGCGGCCATGGTCCAGAACCAAGCCTCATCGGCATTCTGGAAGGGCTGCACCTTGTCCAGGCTCGAAAGGGTTGTTGTCGTTGCGCGGAGAGAACCGGAGGTAGGACGGGTCATCGGGGGCTGATCCTGTCGGTTGTGAACACAACATGAACATCGACCCTCGAAGACGTGATCGTCAAGTCGTTTCTATGACGTCATTCCTGTTGATCCCTGATTCCGCGCCTATATGATACGGAGCATGCAACACAACGACATTTGGCGCGCGATTGATGCGCTGGCGGCGGAGAACGGCCTCTCCGCCTCCGGTCTCGCCCGCAAGTCGGGACTCGATCCAACCGCCTTCAACCCGTCAAAGCGCACCGGCCCGGACGGCCGCGCCCGCTGGCCTTCGACCGAGAGCGTCGCCAAGGTCCTTGCCGCCACCAGCACCGGCATGGACGAGTTCGCCAGCCTCATCACCGGCAATCTCCGGACATCGACCCGTCCCAGCCGCCGCATTCCCCTCATCGGCCTCGCCCAGGCCGGCAGCAGCGGCTACTTCGACGATGGCGGCTACCCCGTCGGCGGTGGCTGGGACGAGATCAGCCTCCCCGAAGTCGGCGACCCTAACGCCTACGCCCTGGAAATCAGCGGCGACTCGATGGAACCCGTCTTCCGGGACGGCGATGTCATCATTGTCTCCCCCAGTGCCCCCGTCCGCCGCGGCGACCGCGTCGTGGTCCGCACCGGCGGCGGCGAGGTCATGGCCAAGGAACTGCTGCGCCAGTCCGCCAAGCGGGTCGAGCTCTCCAGCCTCAACCCCGCCCACCCCAACTACAGCTTCGACCTTGAGGAGCTGACCTGGATGCACCGCATCGTCTGGGCCAGCCAGTAGGCGCCCTGCCTTAATCCCCCGCCCCGCCGGCAGCCAGTAGCCGCAGCACTCTCTGCGGATCTTGGTCGCCGGCCAGCGCCATCGCCCGCCCGTCCGGCAAGGTCACGGAAGCCATGCCGGCGGCCTCATAGGCGCGCTGCATTCCATGCCCCACGCCCGCGAAGGCCGGCGCCACTCCCGCCGCGTCGCAGAGGTCGCGAAACCGCCAGATGGCGCTGATCCGCGCGTCCGGTGCCCCCGCCGGATCACCGTCCGCCACCCAGATCCCTTCCAGCCGTCGGAAGGCGAAGCCCGCCCTGCCGCCATCGGCGAAAACCACCCCATCGGCATGCGCCGGCACGCGCGCCCCAAGCGCCGCCAACCGCGCCTGCGCCGATTCGTCGTAATCCTCCGCCCGGATCCGCGCAGGCCGCAGCAGCCGGAAGGCCGCGACGAGAAGCAGAAGCGCCGCCACACCCACCCCGAACCGCAGCGGCGCCGGCGCTCCCGACAGCAGCACCACTTCCCACCAGGCCGCCGTCGAAACGCGCCCGTGATAGGCCACGGTTGCGAGCGACAGCCCGCAGATCACCCCCGCCGCCAGCGAGAACACCCGGGAAGCCGTCAGCGGCTCCCCCGTCAGCCGCGCGTCCCGGTAGAAGGCGCCCCCCATAGCCGCAAGGAACAAGCCGGTGCCGAGATACCCGGCCGCCACCCACCACGGGTCGCCACGAATCGCCAGGATCGCCACCCCGTTCGCCAGCAGGAACAGCCCCGCCCACCAGGCCAGCCTCAGCCGCCGCAGCATCCCGTAGGAAACCACCAGCAGCAGCGACCCAACGACAGAGGCCGCGAACTGGCTCGCCAACGCCGCCCACTCGCCGCCCCAGTGCGCGATGTCCGACCCCCGGGCCGGCAGCGCACCGACGAAGATCAGCACCACCCCGCCCAGCCCCGTCAGCCCCGCGAGAACCGGCACCTCCAGCGCCCCGGTTACCCGCGTCTCCACCTGCATCCGCCCCATGGAGGGCCGCCGCTGCCCCAGCTCGAAAGCTGCGAACAACCCGCCCGCCAGGAACAACGGCACGATGTAGTAGAACAGCCGGAACAGCAGCACCGCCCCCACCACCTGGGCGGAAGGCAGGTAGGGTTCCAGGCTGAGCAGAATGAAACCGTCGAAGACGCCCAGGCCCCCCGGGACGCTCGCGGCAAGCCCGGCCGTGTAGGCCGCGATGTAGATCCCCAGGAACTTCCAGAAGGTCAGCCCCGGCGCCTCCGGCAGCAGCCAGTAGAAGATCGCCGCCGTCACCGCCACGTCCACGCTCGCCAAGGCCACCTGCGCCACCGCCATGCGGAAGCCCGGCAGATCGATCTGGTGCCCGAAGGCCTTGAAGTGCGGAAAGCGCCGCGACAGCACCACATAGGTCCCGACGATCCCCCACATCGCCACACCCACTACCTGCGCTACCCAGGAGGGCACCACCTCCCCCGCCGCCTCCCCTACCCAGGGCAGCACGGACGGCTCCAGCACCAGTACCAGCCCGCCAAGCGCGAAGCCCCCCAGCCCGAAGGTCAGCGAGGTAAAAGCAATGACTTTCGCGATCTCGACCGGCGTCAGCCCCCAGGCCGCATAGAACCGGTAGCGCACCGCCGCTCCCGAGACCGCCGCGAAGCCCAGGTTATGCGCGAGCGTATAGGCACAGAACGAAGCCAGCGATGTCCGCAGATAGGAGATCGGCTTCCCCGCATAGACTGACCCTAGCCGGTCATAGATGGTCAGGACCGCATAGGCGATGACCGTCCACCCCCCCGCCAACCAGAGCTGCCGCGTGGTGGTCGCCTCCAGCGCCCGCCCCACATCCGCCACCGAGAGGCTGCGGAACTCCCGCTGCACGACGTAGAGCGCGCCCACCAGCAGGACCAAGCCGAAGACGGTCGGACCGTGCTTGCGGATCAGCGCCCAGTTCATGCCGCGTCAGCACCCTTGCCCAGCGAGGACTCGATCAACGCCACCGTCTCGGGAATGCCGTAGAGCGCGACGAACCCCCCGAAGCGCGGCCCCTCCTCCTGCCCCAGCAGCACCTGGTAGATCGCCGCGAACCAAGCCCGCGAGACACCTGGCCGGAAGGGATCCTTCCCCGGCTGCAGGAACGGCTCCCGCCGCCCCGCATCATACACCAGATCCTGGATCGCCCCCGGCCGCTCCGCCGCCGGCAAAGCCTCGATCCGCCCCGCGTTCTCCCGCAGCAGGGAGGCGAGATGCAGCAGCGCCTCCCGCTCCGGCTCGGTCGCCGGCCGGAAGCGCTTCGTCGGCTTCACCATGTCCCGGTAATAGGCCGAAGCCCGCTCCACCAGCACCGCCAGCATCGGCGAGGCCTCCGGCGTCGCCTCCGGCGCGTGCCGCCGCAGATACCCCCAGAGCATCTCCGGCGTCTCGGCATTCGCCGCCACGGCCAGGTTCAGCAGCAGGGTGAAGGTGATCGGGCTCCCCGCCCCGTTCGGCAGCACACCCCCATGGATGTGCCAGGCCGGATTGGCCGGGTCCTCCGCCCCTCGCAGCTTCTCCACCTGCGCCAGGTACTCGTCCGTCGCCCGGGGAATCACGTCGAAATGCAGCCGCTTCGCCCGCCCCGGCTGCTGGTACATGAAGAAAGACAGGCTCTCAGGCGGCGCATACCGCAGCCACTCGTCGATCGTCAGCCCGTTGCCCTTGCTCTTGCTGATCTTCTGCCCCTGGGCATCGAGGAACAGCTCGTAGGTGAAGCCCACCGGCGGTTCTCCGCCCAGCACCCGGCAGATGGCGGAGGACAGCTTCACGCTGTCGATCAGGTCCTTGCCCGACATCTCGTAATCGACACCCAGTGCGAACCAGCGCAGCGCCCAGTCCGCCTTCCACTGCGCCTTCACGTGCCCGCCCGTGACCGGCGTCTCGAAGCGCTCCCCCGTCTCCGGGTCCCGCCAGACCACCGTCCCCGCCTCCGGCCGCGTCTCCTCCATCGGCACCTGCATGACGACGCCCGTCCGCGGATGGATCGGCAGAAAGGGCGAATAGGTCGCCCGCCGGTCCGGCCCGAGCGTCGGCAGGATCACCCCCCTGACCTCCTCATGCACCGCCAGCATCCGCAGCAAGGCCTGATCGAACCGCCCGGAGCCGTAATACTCGGTCGAGGACGCGAACTCGTACTCGAACCCGAACTCGTCCAGGAACGCGCGCAGCCGCGCATTGTTGTGCGCCCCGTAACTTTCATGCGTCCCATAGGGATCGGGGATCCGCGTCAGCGGCTGCCCCAGATGCGCCCGCAGCATCTCCGGCTGAGGCGCGTTGTCCGGCACCTTCCGCAGCGCATCCATGTCGTCGGAAAAGGCCAGCAGCCGGGAAGGCAGCCCCGTCAGCCGCTCGAAGGCCCGCCGCACCCAGGTGGTCCGCGCCACCTCCCCGAAGGTCCCGATATGCGGCAGTCCGGACGGCCCGTAGCCCGTCTCGAACAGTGCCATCCCTTTCGCCTTCACCGAGGCACGGCCGGCCACCTTCGCCGCCTCCTCGAAAGGCCAGGCGCGGGTGTTGAGAAGGGAGGGATCGGCGGAGGGACGTTCCATGGCCGCCCCCAATTGCCCCCGCGCCCCCGCCCGGTCAACGCGCGGGCATCCCTGATCCCCGCAACACGCGCCTCGCATCGCCGAGCGCCGCCTGTATAAGCCACCCTGCCACTCTGGCCGGGCGTGCCCATTCCGGGCCCTCCCGATACGCCTCGTAGGGAACGCAGGTCATGCGCGTTGGGGTTTTCGGCGCAACAGGCGCCGTCGGCAAGGAACTGGTGCAGGTCCTGGGCGACCGCGGCTACCCGGTGACCGAGCTGCGCCTCTTCGCCTCCACCCGCAGCGCCGGCACCCGAATTCCCACCCCCTTCGGCGACAAACGGATCGAGGTCTACGACCCCGCCACCCCGCCCCGCCTGGACCTCGCCCTCCTCGCCGTCTCCGGTGACTGGTCGAAGGCACATGCCCGCCAGCTCGTCGAGGCCGGCGCCGTGGTGGTGGACAACTCCTCCGCCTTCCGCCTGGAGGACGATGTCCCCCTCGTGGTGCCCGAGGTGAACGCGGCAGCCGCCGGCAACGCCCGCCTGATCGCCAACCCCAACTGCACGACGGCCATCCTCGCCGTGGCCCTCGCCCCGCTGCACGAGGTCTTCGGCCTCAAGCGCGTCATCGTCTCCACCTACCAGGCCGCCTCCGGCGCCGGCGCCGAGGGCATGCAGGAGCTGGAGGAAGGGCTGCGCGAGGTCCTGCTGAACGGCGGCCAGGCGCAGAACAGCTTCTTCCGCCACCCCCTGCCCATGAACCTCATCCCGCACATCGATAGCTTCCAGCCCAACGGCTACACGCGGGAGGAGATGAAGGTCACCTGGGAGACCCGGAAGATCATGGGCCTGCCCGACCTCCTCATCTCCTGCACGGCGGTCCGCGTGCCCACCATGCGCGCCCATGCCGAGGCCGTGACGATCGAGACCGAGCGCCCCGTCACCGCCGAGGCCGCCCGCGCCGTGCTCTCCAACGCTCCCGGCGTAAAGCTCGTGGACGACGTGACGAACGCTCTCTACCCCATGCCGCTGACCGCCAGCGGCCAGTACGATGTCGAGGCCGGCCGCATCCGCGCCAACCCCGTCTTCGGGGAGTGCGGCCTCGACTTCTTCGTCTGCGGCGACCAGCTCCTCAAGGGCGCCGCCCTGAACGCGGTGCAGATCGCCGAGGCCCTGCCGATCAAGCTCGCGGCCTGACAACCTAACCCGGGCAACAGGAAAAGAGGGGGCGGGAAGGCTTCAGCCTCCCCGCCCCCTGCGTTTTCCGGGATCACCCGGTCCCCAGCCGGCACGGTTAGGCGGGGACCGCAGTCCCCGCCCGTTCCTCAGCCCGCCAGGCTGCGCCCCGCCGAACCGAGATCCGCGAAGGCCTCGTCCAACCGCTTGGCCACGCCCTTCTCGCCGGCCCGCAGCCACTTCCGCGGGTCATAGAGCTTCTTCTGCGGCTTGCCGGTCGCGGGATCGATCTGGTGCTTGAACGCCACCGGATTGGCCTCGACATAGGCCCCCACCGGCTCGGAGAAGGCGAACTGCGTGTCCGTGTCGATGTTCATCTTGAACACGCCGTAGGACACCGCCTCGGTGATCTTGTCCTTCTCGGAGCCCGAGCCTCCGTGGAACACGAGGCTCATCGGCTTCTCGCCGCCCCCGAACTTCCCGGCCACCGCCTCCTGCGACGCCTTCAGGATCTCCGGCCGCAGCTTCACGTTCCCCGGGGCGTAAACCCCGTGCACGTTCCCGAAGGAGGCAGCCATGGTCACGTGCCCAATCGGCGTCAGCGCCTCCCAGGCCTTCAGCACATCCTCGGGCTGCGTGTAGAGGTGCGCGTTGTCGGCCGATTCCTCGAGGTCGTGCCCGACCCCGTCCTCCTCGCCGCCCGTCACGCCCAGTTCGATCTCAAGGCTCATCCCCAGCGGCGCCATGCGCTTCAGAACCGCTGCGCACTCAGCGATGTTCGTCTCCAGCGGCTCCGCCGAAAGGTCGATCATGTGGGAGGAGAAGAGCGGCTGCCCCGTCCGCTTCATGTGCTCCTCGCCGTGGTCAATCAGCGCGTTCACCCAGGGCAGCAGCGAACGGTCGGCGTGGTCCGTGTGCAGCACGACGCAAACGCCATAGGCCTTGGCCATCGTGTGCACGTGCTGCGCCGCGGAAACCGCACCCAGCACCCGCGCCGCATTGGCGTCCGGGCAGCCCTCGCCGCCGAAGAAGCGCGCGCCGCCGTTGGAGAGCTGGATGATCACGTCGGCCTTGTTCTTCGCCGCCGACTCAAGCACCGCGTTGATGCTGTTCGTCCCCACCACGTTCACAGCCGGCAGCGCGTAGCCGCCCGCGCGGCAGGCCTCCAGCAGCGTCAGGTAATCGGCGCCGGTAACGACGCCCGGCTTCAGCTTCGTTCCGGCGGCCGCCGGCGAGATGTGGTTCACGCTCTGATTCCTGTTCTGGTTGTTGATGGGGAGGGGATACCCCCGGAACACGCCGCCCAATATGGCCCAGGCGGCCTCTCCCTGAAATATCATGGAAAACGGTCCACGGACTCCCCCGCGCGAACAAAGCGGGTATAGACCCGCCGATGCCCCCCGTCGCGGCCACCCCTCGCCTTCTTCTCCCGGAAGCACCCGCCCTCGTCGCCGGTATCCGCCGCGCCACCCTCGTCACCACGGAGGGCGAGATCGAGACGCTCTCCGCCAACGAACTTGCCCGCCGCCTGCCCGAACTCGCGCCCCCGCTCCTCGTCCACGCCCCCGCCACCGCGCGCCGCCTCGGTCTGCCCCCCTTCCCCGTTGCCTTCGATCTTCTCGAACTCTTCGCCTTCGTCCTCCCCGCCCAGCCCGCCGCCCCGACCCCGCGCGGCCTGGCCCTCGCGCTCGACCTCGACGCACCGAAGGACGAGGAGGCCGCTGCCATCCTCCTCCCGGAGATCGCGACCACCCTCCTCCGCCGCCTCGCCGCCACCCGCCACGCCCCCATCAACCGCGACGCCGGCATGCTCGCCGCCCGCCTGCGCGACGCCGCCGAATGGCCCTGGGCCGCCAGCATCCTCGCCGCCCTTGGCCAGCCCGAAGCCCGCCCCTCCACCGACCCCCTCAAGGTCTGGCGCCGCCTCCCCGAATGGGAGGAAACCGCCCCCCCAACCCCGCCCGCCTCCCTGCCCATCGCCCCGCTGGAAGCGCGCAAGCGCCTCGCCGAGATCCTCGGCGTCGACTCCGAGACCCGCCCCGCCCAGGCCGACTACGCCTCCGCGGCCAGCCTCGCCTTCGCCCCGCGCGAGATAGAGGGCCAGCCCGCCCTCGTCCTCGCCGAAGCAGGCACAGGCACTGGAAAAACCCTTGGCTACATCGCCCCCGCGAGCCTCTGGGCCGAGCGCAACGGCGCCCCCGTCTGGATCAGCACCTACACCCGCAACCTCCAGCGCCAGATCGACCAGGAACTCTTCCGCCTCTACCCCGACCCCGAGGACCGCCGCCGCCACGTCGTCATCCGCAAGGGTCGCGAGAACTACCTCTGCCTCCTCAACCACGAGGAAGCCGTCAGCGGCGCCATGCCGTCCCGCCTCCTCGCCCTCTCCCTTGTTTCCCGCTGGGCCTTCGCCACCCGCGACGGCGACATGCAGGGCGGCGACTTCCCCGGCTGGATCGCCGAACTCTTCCCCTGGGGCCATGTCGCGGGCCTCACCGACCGCCGCGGCGAGTGCATCCACTCCTCCTGCCCCCACTGGCGCCGCTGCTTCGTCGAGCACTCCATCCGCCGCGCCCGCACCGCCCGCCTGGTCATTGCCAACCACGCCCTCGTCATGATCCAGGCCGCTCTGGGGGGCGGCGAGGACCGCCCCGCTCTCCGCTACGTCTTCGACGAGGGCCACCACCTCTTCGACGCCGCCGACAGCGCCTTCTCCGCCGAGATCAGCGGCGGCGAGATGGCCGAGCTCCGCCGCTGGCTCCTCGGCGCCGAGGGCTCGCGCGGCCGCGCCCGCGGCCTCCGCCGGCGCCTGGAGGAAACCACTTCCGACCACCCCGCCCTCCTCCCCCTGGTGGAGGAAGCCCTCCGCCACGCCGGCTCCCTGCCCGGCCCCGGCTGGGGCTCCCGCCTCGGCGAACCCGATGAGCGCGGCGTCGATAAGGAGGGGGAAAGCCATCCCGGCATTCCCACAACCACCAACCCCGCCGAAGCCTTCCTCCGCACCGTCATCACCCAGGTTCTCGCCCGCAGCGCCGAGGCCGATGCCGGCTACGACGCCGAATGTGACCTTCACCCCCTGAGCCCCAGCCTAGCCGACGCCGGCGCCGCCCTGGAGGACGCCCTCTCCCGCATCGAAACCCCACTCCGCGCCCTCCACGGCCGCCTCACCGGCCTGCTGGAGGATCCCGAGGCCGAGTTGGAGACCGGCGACCGGATCCGCCTCGACACCGCTCGCCGCGTGGTGGACCGCCGCGGCCTGCGCCCCCTCGGCGCCTGGCGCGCCATGCTCAAGTCCCTCGCCGCCCGCCCGCCCGAGCCCGGCACCCGCCCCGCCCATGTGGACTGGCTCGCCCTCACCCGCCGCGAGGGCCGCGTCATCGACGCCGCCCTCCACCGCCACTTCCTCGACCCCACCGAGCCCTTCGCCTCGACCGTTGCCGCCCCCGCCCACGGCCTCCTGATCACCTCCGCCACCCTAAGGGACAGCGGCGAGCCCGACGGCGAAGCCGCCTGGGAAGAAGCCGAGGCCCGCACCGGCGCCAACCATCTCCCCTCGCCCGCCATCCGCGCCGCCGTGCCCTCCCCTTTCGACTACCCGAAGCAGACCCTCGCCATCGTCGTCACGGACGTCCTCCGCGAAGGCCCCCAGGCCGCCATGGCCATGGAACAGCTCTTCCGCGCCTCGGGCGGTGGCGCGCTCGGCCTCTTCACCGCCATCCGTCGCCTGCGCGACGCGCATTCCCGCATGGCCCCCGGCCTGGAAGCCGCAGGGCTGCCCCTCTACGCCCAGCACGTCGATGCCATGGACAACGCCACCCTGGTCGACGTCTTCCGCGCCGAGGAGGATTCCTGCCTCCTCGGCACCGACGCCTTGCGCGATGGCGTGGACGTCCCCGGCCGCTCTCTCCGCCTGCTGGTCTTCGACCGCATCCCCTGGCCGCGCCCCACCATCCTCCACCGGGAGCGCCGCACCCATCTCTCCGGCGCCCGCCCCAAGGCCTATGACGACGCCATCGCCCGCCACCGCCTACGACAGGCCTTCGGCCGCCTGATTCGCCGCGCTGATGACCGCGGCGTCTTCGTCCTGCTCGACGCCCGTGCCCCCACCCGCCTCCTCGCCGGCCTCCCGGATGGGGTCATCCCCCGCCGCATGGGTCTTGCCGAAGCGGTCCGCGAAACGCGTGCCTTCCTCGGCGACCATCAAGGGGATCACTTCCCGGGTGGCGGGCGCCATGGTGACCACCGGGGCGATTGACGCGCCGCCCCTGCCGCGCGAACCCTTCGCCCATGATGGACACGAACATGATGGACACCGAGCCGGCCCTCCCCACCCGCTTCACGGCGCAGGAAGCCCTTGTCTGCGCCATGGTGCTGATGGGCGTCTCCGATCGCGGCATGTCGGACGCCGAACTCGCCACCATGTCCCGCCTGGTCCGCGAGCTGCCCGTCTTCGGCGACTTCCACGCCTCCGAGATCGACACGGTTACCGAGGTCGTCCTCAGCCTGCTGGACGAGACCGATGGCCTCGACCGCGCCGCCGAGATGATCCGCGACGCCCTGCCTCCCCGCCTGCGAGAGACCGCCTACCTCCTCGCCTGCGAGATCGCGGCCGCTGACGGCGACGCATCCCAGGAGGAACTCCGCTTCCTTCAGGACTTCCGCATCACCCTCGACATCGACCGCCTGATCGCCGGCGCCATCGAGCGGGCAGCCAAGGCGCGCTACCAGGTCATCTGAACGGGCACCTCGCGGCGGCAACATCCCCGCCGCAGCCGCGTTCCCTGGGATGACATCCCGGAGGGAGCACGACATGCCTGAGACCAGCACCCAGTCCACCCACCCGAAGGTCGTTGCCACCTTCGCTACCCGCGACGCTGCGGAAAACGCCCTTCAGTACCTCAATGCTGAGGCGATTCCGCAGGAGCTCGTCTCCATCCGCACCAGCGAGGCCTCGCTCGAGCCCCCGCATGCCCCGGACGAGATGAACGGCCAGGTGCAGGAGGACGAGCACCGCAACCTCCGCACCATGGGCTCCAGCATGGCGGCGACTGGCGCCGGCATGGCGGCGGCCGGTGCGGTCGTGGCGACAGGCGGCGCCGCCCTGCCAGCCATTGCCGCCGCAGCTATTGCGGGCCTCGGCGCCGGCGCCGCGAGCGAGGGCATCTCCGCCGCCACGGGCGCCGACGTGAAGCCGGACTCGGAAAAAGCGGCGGCCGTGATCACTGTCACGCCGGCCACGACCGATCAGGCCGAGCGCGCCAAGGGCGTTCTCCGCAAGGTCTCCGCCCTCCGCGTCTGGGAGGAATAAGGCGGGCTCAGCCCGGAAGAAGCCGCGTCACCGAGGGTGCCGGCTTCTTCGGGCGCTGCTCAACCTCGTAGGCGACCTCCTCGCCCTTCCGAAGTTCCCTCCGCCCAGCCGCTTCCACGACGGAGGAATGGATCATCACATCCGGCCCGCCGTCATCGGGCCGGATGAACCCGTAGCCCTTGTGCGGCTGGTACCAGACCACCGTTCCCGTCGGCATGGCCCGACCTCCGCGCTGAGAGCGGCGAGAGATACGAAGCCGACGACCAGAGGCGCAAGACCCAGCGCTGGTATCTCTCAATCCGTCAGGTCAGGCCGGTCCCCGCCGTGGGCCACCCCGCCACCTGTACCACTCACCCGCCAGCCCGCCTCCCCGTCGCCACGCCTGACATCGAGCCAAACGCGGCGAAGGCCCTCCCACAGCGAGGGCCGCACAACGGATTCGACCGGCAATGGCGTGTCGCGAGTGGCCTGGGCAGGCCCCTCACAACCAGAGGTAGCATCCATGACCGAATCCTATGCTGCCGGATGCGCCCTCCGCAATTCTTTCGATGCACTTCCTCTCAAAGCTTTGTGATCGTGTGATCAGGCGACCACGCATGAGAAAGGGGCGGCCCGTTTCCGGACCGCCCCTTCCTTGAGCCGCTGATCCCGCCGGCCCGGCGAACCGGGCCGGCAGAGCCGGATCAGAAGTCCATGTCGCCCATGCCGCCCATGCCGCCGCCGGGGCCACCGGCCGGAGCCGCGGCCTTCGCCGGGCGCTCGGCCACCATCGCCTCGGTGGTGATCAGCAGGGAGGCCACGGAAGCGGCGTCCTGCAGGGCGGTGCGCACAACCTTGGTCGGGTCGATGATGCCGGCCTCGACAAGGTTCTTGTACTCGTCGGTCTGGGCGTCATAGCCGTACTCGTAGGCGTCGCTGCGGAGCACCTCGCCCGCGATCACCGCGCCGTCCTTGCCGGCGTTCTCGGCAATCTGCTTCAGCGGCACGGCGATCGCGCGGCGCACGATCTCGATGCCGACCTGCTCGTCGTTGTTGGTGCCCTTGAGGTCGGCCAGCTTCGATGCGGCGCGCAGCAGGGCCACGCCACCACCGGGAACGATGCCCTCCTCGACTGCGGCGCGGGTCGCATGCAGCGCGTCGTCGACGCGGTCCTTGCGCTCCTTCACCTCGACCTCGGTGGAACCACCGACGCGGATGACAGCCACGCCGCCAGCCAGCTTCGCCAGGCGCTCCTGCAGCTTCTCACGGTCGTAGTCCGAGGAGGTCTCCTCGATCTGCGCCTTGATCTGCTCCACGCGGCCCTGGATAGCCTCCTTCTCGCCGGCACCGTCGACGATCGTGGTGTTCTCCTTCTCGATCCGGATCATCTTGGCCCGGCCGAGCTGGTTCAGCGTCACGCTCTCGAGCTTGATGCCGAGATCCTCGGAGATCACCTCACCACCCGTCAGGATGGCGATGTCCTCGAGCATCGCCTTGCGACGGTCGCCGAAGCCCGGGGCCTTCACGGCCGCGATCTTCAGGCCGCCACGCAGCTTGTTCACGACGAGCGTGGCAAGCGCCTCGCCCTCGACGTCCTCGGCCACGATCACCAGCGGACGGCCGGACTGCACGACGGCTTCCAGCAGCGGCAGCATCGGCTGCAGCTGGGAGAGCTTCTTCTCGTGGATCAGGACGTAGGGGTTCTCGAGCTCGGCAATCATCTTCTCCGCATTCGTGATGAAGTACGGGGAGACGTAGCCGCGGTCGAACTGCATGCCCTCGACGACGTCGAGCTCGGTCTGGATGGACTTGGCTTCCTCGACGGTGATGACACCCTCGTTGCCGACCTTCTCCATCGCCTGCGCGATCATCTCGCCGATCTCGGTCTCGCCGTTGGCGGAGAGCGAGCCGACCTGGGCGACCTCGGCGGAGGTGGTGATCTTGCGGGTCTTCGCCTGCAGGTCGTTGACGATCACCGTCACGGCCTTGTCGACGCCGCGCTTGAGGTCCATCGGGTTCAGGCCGGCGGCAACCGCCTTCGCACCCTCGCGGATGATGGCCTGGGCCAGCACGGTCGCGGTGGTGGTGCCGTCACCGGCGAGGTCGTTCTGCTTCGAGGCCACTTCGCGCACCATCTGCGCGCCCATGTTCTCGAACTTGTCGGCCAGCTCGATCTCCTTGGCGACGGTCACGCCGTCCTTGGTGATCCGGGGCGCGCCGAAGCTCTTGTCGAGCACAACGTTGCGGCCCTTCGGGCCGAGCGTCACCTTCACGGCATCCGCGAGGATGTCCACGCCGCGCAGCATGCGCTCGCGGGCATTGGCACCGAACTTGACGTCCTTGGCAGCCATCTGTGTTTCTCCTGCTCTTCGTTGCTGCTCAGGCGGCCTTGGCGGTCGCGGACGAGGTCTCAACGATGCCCATGATGTCGGACTCCTTCATGATCAGGAGCTCCTCGCCATCGAGCTTCACCTCGGTGCCGGACCACTTGCCGAAGAGGATGCGGTCGCCGGCCTTCACCTCAAGCGCCACAACCTGGCCCTGCTCGTTGCGCGCCCCGGCGCCAACGGACACGACCTCACCCTCCTGGGGCTTCTCCTTGGCGGTGTCGGGAATGATGATGCCGCCGGCGCTCTTCTCCTCGGCCGTCACGCGACGGACGAGAACGCGGTCGTGCAGGGGACGGAACTTGGTCATGCGGTCCTCTCCTGAGCCTTTGTCTGGGATGAACCCGGCCGGGTAAGGCGCCCTGCCCGAAGGCCGTTAGCACTTACACCCGGTGAGTGCCAGCGATCTAGGGGATCAGCCCCCCGCTCGTCAAGCCCGGCAGCACTCCTCGCCATGGAGTGCCAAAGCATTGATAAGAAACATTTATTGAGTTCCGTGGTTGATGTTGCATGGCACCATCAGCCCCCGGCGGCACTCTCGCCGCCTGGTTGAGAGGAACAGGGACATGCTTCTGCACGGCATCGAGCGCGTCGTCCGGATCCCCGACTGGCGCCTCACCACGGCCGAGATCCTCTACCGGATGCCCGACCACCCCGCTGTCCTGCAAACCTTCGTCTGGCAAAAGGTCGATCAGGCCCCGAGCTTTCCGGAACTGCACGGCTTCCTCGACTTCTGGCACCGCGAGATCGAGGGCGCGCTCCACTCCGTCCGCGTCGCCTCCGCCGCGCTCTGGCGCCCGGCCGAGTTCACCTATGCCGAAGGCGAGCTACGCCTCCACTAAGAGGCAGGGGCCGGCCGCTCAGCGCCCGGCCCCCGCGAACCAGCCCAGCACTCCCGTCAGCGTCACCACCGAGGCCACGGTCCCGAGCAGCACCGCCGCGCCCGAGCGCTCCATGCCCACCGCGTAGCGCCGGGCCATCAGGAAGGCATTCGCCCCCGTCGGCATCGCCGCTAGCGTCACCATGACCGCCAACTCCAGCCCTGAGAGCCCCGCGAGCCGCCCCGTGCCGAAAACGGCCAGCGGCAGCACGACCAGCTTCAGCAGGTTGATCACCACCGCATCCACCCAGTCCCGCTGGATCCGGAAATCCCGCAGAGAGGCACCCAGGCAGAAGAGCAGCAGCGGGCTCGTCCCCGCCCCCAGGATCTCCAGGAATCGCGCGAGGAAGAAGGGCAGCGGCGGCATCAACAGCCCCCAAAGGTTCCCGAGCACGACCGACACCACCACCGGATTCCGCGCCACCGATCGCAGGGTCGTCCTCATCACCCGGAGCGGCGAGGCCCCCTCCGCCAGCCCCATCTCCGCGACGATCGTGGTCAGCGGCATCATGATCAGCGAGTAGATACCGACGATCGCGGTCGCCGGCGCGATCCCCGCAGGCCCAAAGGCCGCGAGCACCACCGGCACCCCCATCATCAGCGTGTTCCCGAAGGCGCAGTTGAGGGCGAACAGCCCCGACTCCGCGAGCCCCCGCCCCGCCACGAGGCGCGAGAAGGCCAGCGCCCCCGCGTAGACCGCCAGCACCGCCGCGAAGAAGGCTAGCTCCAGCCGCCCGCCATGCCCCGAAAGCCCGCCGCCCGAGGCCGCGGAGATGAACAGCAGCGCCGGCGCGCAGAGCCAGTAGGCGAAGTCGTTGATCGCCCTCAGCCCGTCATCCGAAACCCGACGCCAGACCCCCGCCCCGTAGCCGAGCGCGATCAGCAGGAAGACCGGCGCAACGAGGCCCAGGACGCCGAGCAACTACCCCATCCCCTCCACAAATTCTGCCAGCCAGGGGTTCCGCGCCCGCGTCGTCCGTGCGGCGTGCAGGATGGCGGCCACCGTATCCACCGTCTCCTCGAATACACTGTTCACCAGCACATGGTCGAATTCCTGCCAGTGGGAGGCGTCGTCGCGCGCCTTGCCCATGCGCCGGACAATCTCTTCCTCGCTGTCCTGGCCGCGCGCCCGCAGCCGCCGCTCCAGCTCGCCGATGGAGGGCGGCAACAGGAAGATGCCCACCACGTCCTCCGGCATGGCCGCGCGCAGCAGCAGGTGCCCTTGCCAGTCCACGTCGAAGAGCACGTCCCGCCCCTCGGCCAGCGCCCTTTCCACCGGCTCCCGCGGCGTGCCGTAGCGCCGGCCATAGACATGGGCGCTCTCCAGCAACTGCCCCGCAGCCTCCATTGCCTCGAACTCCTCCAGGCTCCGGAAGTGGTAGTGCACCCCCTCCAGCTCCCCCGGCCGAGCCGCCCGCGTGGTGGCGGAAACCGAGAGCGAGAGCTGCGGCTCTCGCCCCAGCAACGCCCGCGACACGCTCGTCTTCCCCGCGCCCGATGGCGCCACCAGAACCAGGCAGAGCCCCCGCCGCCGCATCATCCCGCTCATTCCACGTTCGCCGCCTGCTCGCGCAGCCGCTCGATGGCCGCCTTCAACTCCAGCGAGATCCGCGTCAGCCCGAGGCTGCCGGACTTCGCCCCCAGCGTGTTCGCCTCCCGCCCGAACTCCTGGGTCAGGAACTCCAGCTTCCGCCCGATCGGCGCCGCCTCGCCTAGCAGCGCCCGCGCCGCGGCCACATGCGCGCCCAGCCGGTCCAGCTCCTCCCGCACGTCCGAGCGCGAGGCCAGCAGCGCCACCTCCGCCGCCAACCGGTCCTCGGGCACGCGCCGCTCGCCCTCGAGCAGTTCCGCAAGCACCCCGGAAAGCCGCGCCCGATGCGCCGCCGGCTGCCCGGCTGCCTCCTCCACCGCCCGCCGGCACAGCGTCTCGATCTCGTCGAGCAAGGTTTCCAGGATCAGATCCAGCCGCGCTCCCTCGGCCGCCCGCGCCTCGAACAACCCGTCCAGCGCCTCCGTGAAGCCTTTCGACACGGCCGCCCGCCGCGCCGCCTCAGCTACTTCATCCGGCACCTCCACCTCGGTGCGCAGCACGCCGGGCAGCGCGAGCACCGCCTCCGGCCGCGGCGCCGCAGCACCCGGCATCCGCTCTGCCAGCTCCCGCACCAGCGCCATGGCGCGCTCCAGCGCCGCCTGGTCCAGCACCAGCTTCGGCGCCCGATCCTCCCGCTTCACGGTCAGGCTGGCGCTGATGTTCCCGCGTGCGAAGCGCGCCGCAGCCGCCTCGCGCAGGGGCGCCTCGATCGCGTCCAGCCCCCCGGGCAGCCGCAGCCGCACGTCCAGCCCCCGCCCGTTGACGCTGCGAAGCTCCCAGGCGAAGGGGGTGCCGTCCGGCAGGGTGCCGGTGGCACGCGCGAAGCCGGTCATGGATCGGATGGACATGCGCGGCCTTCTGCGGCGGGAGGCGGCACGATGCAAGGCGGCAACCACCCTTGGCCCCGCGCGGCCATCACGGGCGCCTCCTCCGGCCTCGGCGCCGCGCTCGCGCTCGCGCTCGCCGCCCCCGGCCAGATCCTCCACCTCGCCGGCCGCGACCCCGTCCGCCTCGCCGCCACCGCCACAGCCTGCCGCACCCGAGGCGCCAGGGTCACGGAAACCGTCTTCGACGTGACCGACAGCCCCGCCGCCCGCGCCTGGGTCCAGCGCACCGGCGGCCTCGACCTTCTCATCGCCAATGCCGGCACCTCCGCCGGCACCGGTGGCACGAGCGAACCCGCCGACCAGGTCGCCCGCATCTTCGCCGTGAATCTCACCGGCGCCCTCAACACGATCTTGCCGGCGCTCGACCTCATGCGCACCCAGCTGCCGGGCGCCGACGGCATCCGCGGCCGCGTCGCCGCCGTCGCCTCGATCGCGGCCTTCGTCGCCTCCCCAGGGGCCCCGGCCTATTCCGCCTCCAAGGCCGCCCTCCAGCGCTGGACCGAGGCCACCGACGCCACCGCCCGCCGCGAGGGCCTACGCCTGCACGCAATCTGCCCAGGCTTCATCCGCACGCCCATGACCGCGCCCAACCGCTTCCCCATGCCCATGCTCATGGAAGCCGAGGAAGCCGCGCGCCTCACCCTCCGGGGGATCGCGCGCGGCAAGGCCAGGGTGGTCTTCCCCCGGCCCGTCTACGCGGCAGCGCGCCTGATGGGCGCGCTGCCCGCCGGCTGGCTCAGCCGGCTTCCGTCGAAGGCCGAGCAGCCGGGCTGATCGGCGCCGCCAGCTTCCGCTCCGCCGAACGCCGTGCCCAGATGTTCAGCCCCTCCACGCCCGCCGCGAAGGCCATGGCGACGTAGACGAAACCCTTGGGCACATGGAAGCCGAAGCCCTCGCCGAGCAGCACCATCCCGATCATCACGAGGAAGGCGAGGGCCAGCATCACCACCGTCGGGTTCCGCTCCATGAAGTTCGACAGCGCGTCCATCGACAGAAGCATGACGGTGACCGAGACGAGGATCGCGACGACGATCACCCACATCACCGTGGTCAGCCCGACGGCCGCCAGGATGCTGTCCACGCTGAACACCATGTCGATGAGGATAATCTGGAACACCGTTGCGCCGAAGCTCGCGGTCACCGCGTTCGCCGCCTTCACCTCAGCCTGCGCCTCGGGGTCCACCCGGTGATGAATCTCCACCACCGCCTTGCCAATCAGGAACAGCCCGCCCGCGAGCAGGATCAGGTCCTTGCCGGAGAACTCCATTCCCCAGACCCCGAAGATCGGCCGTGTCAGCGAGATCAGCCAACCCACCCCGGCCAGCATCCCAAGTCGCATGATAACCGCGAGCCCGAGCCCGATCAGCCGTGCCGATCGCCGCCTCTCCACCGGAAGCCGATTCGTCAGGATCGCGATGAAGACGAGGTTGTCGATCCCGAGGACCACCTCCATGCCGATCAGGGCAAGAAGGGCAATGACGATCTCGGCTTCCACGGCTTAGTGATGTCCTCTATGTAATGTGGCCTCCATGTATGGGGAAGCAAAGCCCCTCCTGAAAGACCACCGCTGGCCCAAACACCCGATTTTCCCGCGGCGCAGGCTCTTCCATGGAACAGGACTTGCTCCCGCGCTTTCCGGGCCCGCCCCTTGAGCGGCCAGCGGAAAGGATCCCTTCATGGAAGTCGGCGTCTTCATCCCCATCGGCAACAATGGCTGGCTCATCTCGTCTAATGCCCCGCAGTACAGGCCCAGCTTCGCGCTGAACAAGGAAATTGCCCTCAAGGCCGAACATTACGGCCTCGATTTCCTGCTCTCCATGATCAAGCTGCGCGGCTTCGGCGGCAAAACGGAATTCTGGGACTACAACCTCGAATCCTTCACGCTCATGGCAGGCCTTGCCGCCGTCACGGACCGCATCCGCCTCTTCGCAACCGCCGCCTCCCTCGTGCTGCCGCCCGCCATCATGGCCCGCATGGCCGTCACGATCGACTCCATCGCCCCCGGCCGCTTCGGCGTGAACCTCATCACCGGCTGGCAGCGCCCGGAATACTCGCAGATGGGCCTCTGGCCCGGCGACGAGCACTTCGCCCACCGCTACGATCATCTCTCCGAATACGCCCAGGTCGCGAAGGAGCTCTGGACCACCGGCCGCTCCGACCACAAGGGCACCTACTTCCAGATGGACGACTGCCACCTCCTCCCCATGCCTGAGAACGGCATCAAGCTCGTCTGCGCCGGCCAGAGTCAGGCTGGCCTCGGCTTCATGGCTCAGCACGCCGATTACAATTTTTGCCTCGGCCAGGGCATCAACACCCCCAAGGCCCTCGCCCCCATGGCCGCCCGCGTCCAGGCCGCCGCCGCCGAGGCCGGGCGCGAGGTCGGCTCCCTCGCCCTTTTCATGCTCATCACCGACGAGACCGACGAGGCCGCCATGGCCAAGTGGGAACACTACCGCGAGGGCGCGGACTTCGAGGCCATCAGCTGGATGGCCCAGCAAGCCTCCGCTGACACCAAGGGCGGCAGCGACACCAACGCCCGCCAGTACGCCCTCCCGCAAGGCGCCATCAACCTCAACATGGGCACCCTCGTCGGCTCCCACGCCTCCGTCGCCCGCATGCTGGACGAACTCTCCGAAGTTCCCGGCCTCGCCGGCGTCCTGCTCACCTTCGACGACTTCCAGCGCGGCATCGTCGAGTTCGGCGAGCGCATCCAACCCCTCATGCGCTGCCGCGCCCACCTCGGAACCGCCGCCCAGGCTGCCTGATCCTTTCCGAACTTCGCTGGCAGCTGGGGAGAGGAAGAAGGGGTTCTTCCTCCCCCCAGTCCTCTCTCCATCGTCTTTTCTATCGGGTTGAAATACATGGCGGCCGGTTCGCCTCGGATCACCGATCCGAACCGACCGCACATGCAGGAAGGGCTTCAAGAAGGAGCCGGCCCCCAATCGCGGCATCCGCGACAGCCAGATGGGGATCGAAGGATCTCAGGCCGTTGTCGGGTGAGGTCTGGAAAGGGCAGAGCCCTCTCCAGCCGCCGCAAGCTCAGCCCTCTTCCCCGCTCGTCGCCAGCCAAACCCCGGCGAGGATCACCACGCCCCCAGCCAGCACGCGCAGCTCCGGCCACTCCCCCAGCAGCGCCGCCGCGAAGACCGCCGCGAAGCCCGGCTGCAAGTAGCTTGTCATCGCCCCGTCGGTTGCCCGCGCCCGCTGGAGCAGCATCAGGAAGAGCGTCAGCGGCAAGGCAGACGCCACCAGCCCCACCCAGAGCACCGCACCCCAGACCGACCAGGGCTGGTCGAAGCTGCCCACGGGGTCGAAAGCGAGACTTAGCATCCCCGCCACCGTCGCTCCCACCACCTGCTGCCCCACCGACAGCACCACCGGCGCCCCCGGCCTGACCCGCCGCACATAGACAGTACCCACCGCATAGGAGAAGGCGACGAGCAGCATCACCAGCCCCGCGATCCCGGCCTCCCCGCCCTCCACCGCCTGCGGCCCGAGAATCACCCCGATCCCGAAAAAGCCGAGCACCATCCCGGCGATCGTCCGCGGCCCCGGCCGCTCCGCGGGCAGGAACCCAAAGGCCAGCAGCGCGACGAAGAGCGGCGTGGTGGACTGGATCAGCGCCACCGAGGCCGCCCCCAGCGAGAGCAGCGCAATGGCGGTCAGGCAGTTCGCCAGCCACCCATTGGTGGTCCCAAGCACCAGTCCATGCCGCCAGAAGCGCGGCGCCAGCCCCCGGAAGGCGCCACTCCAGAGCGCG
Organism: Roseomonas sp. KE2513; assembly: GCF_016107305.1. Classification (GTDB taxonomy): domain Bacteria; phylum Pseudomonadota; class Alphaproteobacteria; order Acetobacterales; family Acetobacteraceae; genus Roseomonas. The sequence goes on along the minus strand of NZ_RCVR01000008.1, from coordinate 151,961 downwards.
AAGCCCAGCATCGCCAGCGCCCCGACCACACCCCGGCTGAAGGAGAAGGCAAAGGGCGGCATCGACCGTGCGGCCTGGCGGATCACCGGAAAGGCCGTGCCCCAGAGCGCCGCGATCACCAGCAGCCGCCACCAGAGCGGCCAGCCCCGCAGCATCGCCAGCCGGCTCATACCCCTCGCGCGCTGCGCCGCCTCATCGGCCGCCGCCCGGCGCGGAGGGTGCCGTGCCCGCGCGCGCCCGCTCGACCTCACGCCAGCGAGCGACGTTGCGGTTGTGCTCATCCAGCGTGCGCGCGAAGGCGTGCCCGCCGGTGCCATCCGCCACGAAATAGAGGAAGTCCGTCGCCTCCGGCCGCGTCACCGCCCGCAAAGCCTCCTTGCCGGGTGAGGAGATCGGCCCCGGCGTCAGCCCCCGGTTCCGGTAGGTATTGAAGGGATGCTCGCGGTTGAGGTCCGCCCGCGTCAGCCCCCGTTCCAGCGGCGCCCCGTCCGCCGCGGCATAGGCCACCGTCGGGTCCGACTGCAGCGGGATTCCCTGCCGGATGCGGTTGAGGAAAACCGAGGCCACCCGCGGCCGCTCCGCCGGCAGGCCCGTCTCCCGCTCCACGATGCTCGCCAGCACCAGCGCCTCGCGGGCGGAGGAGAGCGGCAGGTCCGGCGCCCGGTTCGCCCAGGCCTCCTTCAAAGCCTCGTCCATGGCCGCCGTCGCACGCCGCACCACCCCGGCCCGGGTGTCGCCCCACTGGTAGGTATAGGTCTCGGGCAGCAACTCGCCCTCGTCCACCGGCGGCGTCTCGCCCGTCAGCCCCTCGGCCTTGTCGATCAGCGCCACGATCTGCCGGGCCATCAGTCCCTCGGGGATGGTCAGGCGGCGTTGCACCGGCCGTGCGGTCCGCAGCACCTCCAGCACCTCCGCCAGCGAGGCACGGGCCGGAAAGAGGAACTCCCCCGCCCGCAGCGGCCCCTTCGCGCGCGTGGCCCAGGCGGCGGCCAGGAAAGCCCGCCCGTCCTCCACCACGCCGCGCTCGGCCAAGGCCGCGCCGATCGTCTCGGCCCCGCCGCGCGGCACCACGAAGGGCGCCGCCTCCGCCAGCGGCCCCGGCCGCTCATAAACAGATCGCGCGTAGAAGAAGGCGCCGCCCCCGACCAGCCCGAGGAGCAGCACCAAGATGATCAGGAAGCGGATCGCTCGTCCCATGGGCGGCCGGTCCCCTCAAGCCCCGGCGGTCGGCCCCGGGGCAGCGCGGCTCAGGCCGCTGCCTTGAACAGGATGGAAGCGTTCGTCCCGCCGAAGCCGAAGGAGTTGGACAGCGCCACCTCGATCTTCCGCGGCTGCGCCTCGTTCGCCACCCGGTCGATCGACGAAGGGGTCGAGGGCTCGTGCAGGTTCAGCGTCGGCGGCGCCACGGCGTCGCGGATGGCCAGCAGCGAGAAGATCGCCTCCACCGCGCCCGCAGCCCCGAGCAGATGCCCGATCGCCGACTTGGTTGAGGACATGGCCACGCTCTTGGCGTCATCCCCGAACAGCCGCTCCACCGCTTGCAGCTCCAAATCGTCGCCGAGCGGCGTGCTGGTGCCGTGCGCGTTGATGTACTGGATGTCGCCCGTGCCGACGCCCGCCGACTTCAGGCAGGCCGTCATCGCCCGGAAGGCGCCCTCATGTCCCTCAGCCGGGGCGGTGATGTGATAGGCGTCGCCGGACATGCCGTAGCCGATCACCTCGCCATAGATCTTGGCGCCGCGCTTCTTCGCGTGCTCGTACTCCTCGAGCACCAGCACGCCCGCGCCCTCGCCCATGACGAAGCCGTCGCGGTCCTTGTCCCAGGGGCGGGAAGCCTTGGCCGGCTCGTCGTTGAAGGCTGTGGACAGCGCGCGGGAGGCAGCGAAGCCCGCCATGCCCAGCTCGCTCACGGCCGCCTCGGCGCCGCCGGCCACCATCACGTCGGCGTCGCCGAGCGCGATCAGCCGCGCGGCATCGCCCAGCGCGTGCACGCCGGTCGCGCAGGCCGTCACCACCGAGTGGTTCGGCCCCTTGAACCCGTACTTGATCGAGACATGCCCGGAGGCGAGGTTGATCAGCGCGGAAGGAATGAAGAACGGAGAGAGCCGCCGGTGCTTGCCCGCCGCGATCTGCAGCGAGGCCTCGTAGATCGTCTGCAGCCCGCCGATGCCGGAACCGATCATCACGCCCGTGGCGTGGCGGTCATCCTCGCTCTCGGGAACCCAGCCGGAATCCTCCACCGCCTCGGTCGCCGCCACCAGCGCGAGCTGGATGAAGCGGTCCATCTTCTTCTGGTCCTTAACCGGGATCCACTCGGCCAGGTCCAGCCCGCCATCGGCCTTCGTGCCGTTCGGCACGGTGCCGGCGATCTTGGCCGGGATATTGGAGACATCGAACGACTGGATCGCGGAGATGCCGGACTCACCGCCCAGCATGCGCTTCCACACGCGCTCCACTCCCAGCCCGAGCGGGCATGCGATGCCCATTCCGGTGACGACGACGCGGCGCGGGGCCCTGAGCTGACCGAACACTCTCGCTACTCCTCCGCGCCCCCGCCCGGCCTTGATCCGGGTCCGGGCGGTGCCCGGTCATCCGGGCCCGCCTGGCGCCTCCGTTTGAAAGGGGGCGGAGCCGGCCGGATGGCCGCCCCCTCCCCAACCGGCCGTTCAGGCCGTCTTGTGCGCGTCGATATAGGTGATCGCGTCGCCGACCGTCGTGATCTTCTCGGCCGCATCGTCTGGGATCTCGACGCCGAAGGCCTCCTCGAAGGCCATCACCAGCTCGACCGTGTCCAGGCTGTCCGCGCCCAGGTCGTCGATGAAGGAAGCCTCCGGGGTCACCTTGGCCTCCTCGACGCCGAGGTGCTCGACCACGATCTTCTTCACCTTCTCGGCGGTTTCGCTCATCGCGCTTGCTCTCTCCTGATGGCGGGAAACCGCCGGAAATCCCCATTGCCGGCCGGGCAGTAAGCCTTGCTTAACGCCCGAACGCAGGGCGCGGGCCTTAGCACGCCCTTTACCGGGGGCCTAGACCAAGCATCGGCCCGTGCAACAGGATGATGCCTCGCCTGTCCCGATCAAGGCCCACCCTGCCGAGGCCGCTCAGATCATTGCCATGCCGCCGTTGACGTGCAGGGTCACCCCCGTCACCCAGGCCGCCTCGTCGGAGGCGAGATAGGCGACCGCGGCCGCGATATCCTCCACCGCCCCCATCTTCCCCAGCGGGATCCGCCCCATCAGCGCCGCCTTCTGCGCGTCGTTCAGCGCGTCCGTCATGGCGGTCCGGATGAAGCCGGGCGCCACCACGTTCACCGTCACGCCGCGCGGTGCCACCTCCTGGGCCAGCGCCTTGCTCATGCCGATCAGCCCCGCCTTGGCCGCCGCGTAGTTAGCCTGACCCGGATTGCCTGTTACGCCCACGATGGAGGCGATGGAGATGATCCGGCCCGAGCGCCGCTTCATCATCCCACGCAAGCTGGCGCGCGCGAGGCGGAAGGGCGCGCTCAGGTCCACCTCGATCACATCGGACCAGTCCTTGTCGCCCATCCGCAGCGCCAGCCCGTCCCGCGTCAGCCCCGCGTTGTTCACGAGGATGTCGAGCGACCCGAACTCCGCCTCAACCTTCTCGACCAGCGCGGCCGGCGCCGCGGGGTCGGAAAGGTCGGCGGCGGCCACGAAGGCGCGCTCCCCCAACTCCTCCGCCAGCGAGGCCAGCTCCGCCTCCCGCCGACCGGTCAGCGCCACCCGCGCCCCCTGGGCGTGCAGGGCCCGGGCGATGGCGGCGCCGATCCCCCCCGTGGCCCCGGTGACGAGGGCGGACTTCCCGGTCAGGTCGAACATGCAAATTCCTCCAGCGGCACGCCATCGAGGCGCTTGGCGAGTGAGAAGCGGGTATGGCCCGGCGGGCAGTCGCGCAACCTTCCCACCACCGTGTAGCCCATGCGGGCATAGAACCCCGGCGCCTGGAAGGAATAGGTCTCCAGCCGCACACCGACGCAGCCCCGCGCCACCGCCTCGCGCTCGGCGAGCGTCAGCATCTCCCGCCCGAGCCCTGCGCGGCGATGCGCCTCCGGGATGTGGAACAACTCGACATAGAGCCAGCCGGAATAGCTCCGCCCGACCAGCCCGCCGAGCACCGCCCCAGCCTCGTCCCGCAGCAGCACGCTGAGCGGTCGGGAGGCGAAGGAGCCCGGCCCGGACGCGGCCTCGTTAAAGGCCAGCAGCCCCGACCAGACCTCGTCCCGCCCGACCTGGTCCCGCTCGAAGGGGCCGGGCGCCTCCTCGACGGTAATGCGTGACACGCCGCTCACAGCGCGCGCAGCACCGCCTCGATCTCGGCCGGAGTGCCGCAGGCCATGGCCTTCGCGTCCGGCGCATTCCGCTTCATCAGTCCCGTCAGCACCTTGCCCGAGCCCACCTCCACGAAGGTGTCGCAGCCCATCTCCACCATGGCGGCCACGCATTCGCGCCAGCGGACGGTGCCCGTCACCTGCCGCACCAGCAGGTCCCGGATGCTTTCCGGGTCGGTCGCCTTGGCCGCCGTCACGTTCGCCACCACCGGCACGGCGGGCGCCCGCGGCGGGTCGCGCTCCAGCGCCTCGGCCATGGCATCCGCCGCCGGGCCCATCAACGAGGAGTGGAAGGGTGCCGAAACCGGAAGCAGCATCGCGCGCCGGATGCCCTCGCCCTTGGCGATCTCCACCGCCCGTTCCACCGCCGCCTTGTGGCCGGAGATCACCACTTGCCCGCCACCATTATCGTTGGCGGCCTCCACCACCGCCTTCTCATCCGTCACGGGATCAACCGCGGCGCGCGCGCAGATCGCCCGCGCCTGCTCCATCTCCGCACCCAGCAGCGCCGCCATCGCCCCGGTCCCCGCGGGCACCGCCGCCTGCATGGCATCGCCCCGCAGGCGCAGCAGCCGTGCCGCCTGCGGCACGTCGAAGGCCCCGGCTGCCGCCAATGCGCTGTATTCCCCCAGTGAGTGCCCGGCGACGAGCGCCACGCGTCCGCGAACATCGAAGCCCCCCTCGGCCTCCAGCACCCGCAGCACCGCGAGCGAGACCGCCATCAGCGCCGGCTGGGCATTGGACGTAAGGGTCAGATCCTCCGCGGGCCCCTCGAACATCAAGCGGGTGAGGTGCTGCTTCAGCGTCTCGTCCACCGCCTCGAAGACCTCCCGGGCGGCCGGAAAGGCGGCGGCGAGGTCACGGCCCATGCCGACGGCCTGACTGCCCTGGCCAGGGAAAACGAGCGCGAGAGCCATTCTTGGACACACCTTCCGGGACGGGGCGCGGCGGGGTAGGGCCGCGTCACGGAACTGTCAATCGCCGGATAGGGGCCGCCGCGCAAGCAGAGACCGGGGCGGCACCACTCGCCGCCCCAAGACGCCGCTACTCCGCCGCCATCTCGATGGCCTTGTCGTCCTTCCCCTTGTTCTCCGCCCCCCAGAGCTTCCGCGTGGACTGGAAGCGCGACACGAGGAAATCCCCGGAGAGGATCGGCGGATACTTCACCTCCGCATCCGGCACGCCCAGCTGGCGCGGATCGACCATGGTGCGGAAATCCGGGTTGCAGAACAGCGGCATGGAGATCCGGTCCGTGTTCTTCGTGTGGATCACCCGGTGGATCGTCGCCTTGAAGCGCCCGTTGGTCCAACGCTTCATCAGCTCGCCCACGTTGATGACGTAGCTGCCGCGGATCGGCGGCACCGGCAGCCAGTTCCCCTCCGCGTCCATCACCTGCAGCCCGCCGGAGTCATCCTGCCAGAGGATGGTGATGATCCCGTGGTCCGTATGCGCGCCCGAGGCCACCTCGCCCGCTCCCAGGCTCAGCGCCTGCTCGTGGCCGTAATAGTGATTGACGACCATGTCCGCGACGGGCTTGCTGAAGTGCTTCGAGAAAAAGTTCTCCTCCTTCCCGAGGTAGAGCGCGAAGCCCTCCAGGATCTTCAGCCCCACCTCTAGGCACCCCTGGTAATAGGCCGAGAGCGCCGCCTCGAAGCCCGGCAGTTCCGGCCACTTGTTGGGCGCGTAGAGCGGCGTGCCCGCCAGCACCTCCGGGTCGTCGGCCGAGACGGGATAGCCGAGGTCGAAGGCGTCGCGCGCGAAGCGCTGGCCGCTCTTGTGGACCACGTCGTCCATCCCGCGATACCCGCGGTTGTTCCGGTCGGAGGCGATCTTCATCTTCTCCTCCATCGGCAGCGCGAAGAACTCCCCGCTCTTCCGATAGGCCTCCTCCATTACTTCCACGGGCACGTGATGGTTCACGGCGTAAAAGAAGCCGATGGAATCGCAGGCCGCCCCGATCTCGGCCGCCACCCGCGCCTTCACCGCCGGGTCCGAGGAATAGAGCCCCGACACGTCGATTGCGGGAACGCTCCCAGCCGGTTTCACTTCGTTCATCACCCTTCTCCCTGCGTGGCGGCCGTCCCCTGGCCGGGGATCAGCGCCGCCAGTCGAACCACCGCCCCAGCCGCTGCACCAGGGCGTAAACCACCAGCGAAAGCCCGGTCGCGATCAGCGCCACGGCATAGACCTGGTCGCCACGATAGGTCTGCATCGCCCGGTTGATCACGTAACCCAGCCCCTCCGAGGAAATCATCCATTCCGCGCTGATCGCCACGATGATGGAGGAAGTCCCCGCGATCTGCTGCGCCGCAACGATCGACGGCACCGCGAAGGGTAGCCGCACGAGGCGGAAGGTCTCCCACCAGCCCGCATTCAGGATCCGCATGCGGTCCAGCAATACCGTATCCGCCGCCCGCAGCCCCTGCATCGTATTCACCAGCACCGGGAAGAAGCCGGACAGCGCCACCACCGCCACCTTCGAGCCCGTGGTGTCCCCGATCGCCAGCATCAGCACGCTCACCAGCGCCACATAGGGCACGTTGCGCAGCGTGATGGCCGCCGGCATCAGCAGGGGTCGCGTGAAGGGCAGACTGTCGAACAGCACCGCCAGCCCCACGCCCGCGACATTGGCCACGAGCAGCCCCAGCGCCGCCACCTCTAGGGTGGAGAGCAGGTGGAAGGCGATGAAGGCCCGGTCCTCCACCAGCGTCTCCAGCACCCGCTCCGGCCGCGGGATCACGAAGGCTGGCAGGCCCGAGGTGAGGATCGCGAGATACCATAACCCGAGGATGGACCCGACCGGCAGCAGCCCGCGCAGCAACGGCCCGGCCATCGCCCGCAGCACGCCTGCCCACCGCGCCTCCGCCGGCACCCGGACCGCATCCGCCCCGCTCATGCGGCCGCCTCCGCCCCAAAGAGAAGCCGCCGCACATGCGCCGCCGTCTCCAGGAAGCGCGGATCGCGCCGGAAGCCTGGGTCGCGCGGCCGGGGCACCGGCACCCGCACCACGTCCAGCACCCGCCCGGGTGAGGAGGAGAACACCACCAGCCGGTCCGCCAGCAGCACCGCCTCGTCAATGTGATGCGTGACGAACAGCACCGTCTTCGGCCGCCGCGCCAGCTCGCGGTCGAACCAGCCACCCAGCTCCTCCCGCTTCATCTCGTCCAACGCCGAGAAGGGCTCGTCCATCAGCAGCACCGCCGGGTCATGCGCGATGGCGGAGGCGATGTTCACCCGCTGGAGCATCCCGCCCGACAGCTCGCCCGGCCGCTTGCCCTCGTGCCCGCCCAACCCGAACTCCCGCAGCAGCCCGGCCGCCGGATAGCCCACGCGCCCCGCCACCTTCTGGGTGAAGGCCACGTCCGCCGCCGCTGTATTCCAGGGCAGCACCGCCGGCCGCTGGGAAACGAGGCCCAGCATCCGCTTGCGCCGCGCCCCCGCCGCCGTCTCCTCTCCGATCCGCACCTCGCCCGTGCTCGGCTGCTCGAGGTCCGCCACGATCCGCAGCAGCGTGGTCTTGCCGCAGCCGGAAGGCCCGATCAGCGCGACGAACTCCCCCGCCTGGATCTCGAGGCTCACCGGCGTCAGCGCGAGGCTGTTCCCAAACCGGCGCGAGACCCCGCGGATGAGGATCGGCGCCGCCATCAGGCCGGGCTCGCCCCCGGCAGGAAGCGCGTGGTCATGATTGCCTCGGGCGGCACGTCGCGCGGGATCTCGTTCGCCTCCCGCAGCACCGTGGACATGTCCGCCCAGACCGAGGGCTCCATCCAGAGCGCCCCGTGCGCCTGGGTCGCGGGGGAGTTGTGCAGTGGGTTCTGCACCCGGAAGCGCCAGGCCAGGCGCTCAGCATTCTCCACCTGCCCGGGGAAGCGGGCGACAATACCGATCGCCTCCTGCGGGCTGTCCAGAATGAAGCGCACCGCTCGCGCAACGGCCTTGAGGTAGCCCTGCACCAGCTCCGGGCTTTCCTGCGCGGTCTTCGTCGCCGTGAAGATCACGTCGCCATAGGAGGGCAGCCCCCATCGGGAGAGCCGGACCGCCTGCCAGGTCTTGCCGCGGATGTTGGCGGGCGCGTCCGGCTTCGCGACCTCCTGCTCGATCTGGTAAGCTTGGTTCGTCACCCAACCGCTGAAGAAGTCCACCCGGCCGATGAGCAACGGCTCGGCATTCGCCTGCACGGTGACGATCTTCACCCTGCCCTCGTCCACCCCGTTCCGCCGGCACATGGCGCGCACAAAGTATTCGGACCCCGCCTGCACGCCGATCGTCCGCCCGGCGAGGTCCTTCGGCGTCGGCTCCGGATCGCCGGGGCTGGCGAGGCGAAGATAGGCCGAAGGGCTCTCCTGGTAGAGCGCGCCCACCGCCGTCACGTCCACCGGGTCCCGTGCCACCTTGGCAGCGATGAGGTGCATGCCCGAGGTCGCCAGCCCGAACTGCGCCTGCCCGGCCGCCACCAGCGGGATGGGGTTCCGCCCCGGCCCGCCATCCATGATGCGGTGGGCGATGCCCTCCGCCTCGAAGAAGCCCTTCGCCTCCGCCACCATGATCGGGGCGAACTCGCCGTTCCGGAGCCAGCCGAGTTGCGTCGCCGCCGCCATCGGCCGGCGCTGCGCCAGGGCCGGCCGGGCAAGCCCCGCGGCGGAAAGGGCCAGTAAGATCCGGCGAGTGGGCATCATGCGCTGTCCCCGCACCCTTGGCCGGCCGGCGCGCGGCCGGCGCGGCGGATCAGCCCGGCTTTGGGCGATGCCTAAGGACCAGCAACGCCCATGCCACGTGCGGTGAGCGCAACGTGGAAGGGGCCGAGTCGCCTCTTCCATCGGCGGGCGGGAGCGCAGCCCTTCCAGCCGGGCCAGCCGGGCAGGAGAGGTCCGCTGGCCCAACAGCGCTCAGAAGCTGGGCACCGCTGCCCAGCCGGCGATCAGAAGCGGCGGCCAGGCCCGACCCAGACGCGGCGGCACACCTCGCGGCGCACCTGCACCGGCCGCCCCCTGCGGTCCCGCCGATAGACCACCGCAGGGCGGCAGCGGGTCACGTAACGGACATCCTCCAACAGGCCAGTGTTCGCGCCGCCGAGCGCGGTCCCGATCATCGGCGCCGCCGCGGCCGGGGCCGCATGGGCGGCGGGAGCGAGCGCGCCGAGGCCAAGGACGAGACCCGCGGCCAGGACGAGGTGGGAGAGACGGTTCATGAGGCAATGTCCTCAGTTGTGCCTCAACCTTAACGAGCAAGCCTCTCTCCGGCTGCACGCCAACGATAGCGGCCAAAGGGCCGAACTGCGGCGAGCGGGGCACGCAAGGGGCGCCGCCCGCCGGTCGACACCGTCAGGCCGCCTTCGCCTCCTCGACCACTACCGTCTCGATCATGTCGGCCGGCTCGTAGAGGATCTTCGCGAGAATCCCGGCGAGCATCGCACCAGCGATAGGTGCCACCCAGAACAGCCAGAGCTGCCCGACATACTCCGCGCCACCGAAAAGCGCCGGGGCGGTGCTGCGCGCCGGATTGACGGAGGTATTGGTGATGGGAATGGAAATAAGATGGATCAGGACCAAAGCCAGACCGATGGAAATGCCCGCGAAACCCGCCGCCGCTCCCTTCGAAGTCGTGCCAATGATGATCATGAGAAAGAAGAAGGTGAGCACCAACTCGGCCACGAAACAGGCGCCCATCGAGTACTTGCCGGGGCTGAGCGCGCCGTACCCGTTCGCGGCGAAGCCGGCCGGCACCCAGTCGAGCTTCCCCGAGGCGATCAGCCAGAGCAGCCCCGCCGCCAGCACCGCGCCGATCACCTGGACCACGAGATAGGGCAGGACGTGCTTGTTGGCGCAGCGCCCGGCAGACCAAAGGCCGAGCGTCACCGCCGGGTTGAAGTGCCCACCGGAGATATGGCTGACCGCATAAGCCATGGTGAGAACAGTCAGCCCAAAAGCGAAGGAAACCCCGAGGAAGCCGATCCCGAGTTCGGGAAAGGCCGCGGCGAAGATCGCGCTGCCGCATCCGCCGAAAACAAGCCAAAAGGTGCCGAAAAACTCCGCGGCTAGACGCCGCTGCATATCGCGATCCATGGCGCATCTTCCTGAGGGCGGATGAGCCGAAGTTGCGGAGCGCCGCCCGTCAGTCTCCGGAACCAGGGCAATCGTTAGATAATGCCTTCACGAGGTTGCATTCATATCCGCGTGATTTTCCGAGCAGAAAAATTAAGTTTTCAACCCTCTAGGCAAATTTATTTCCCAACCCAGCGCACCCTGCAAACCCGCCCCACGGTCCTCGCACCAATACTTCCAACGGAACCGCTTGCCCCCCCTTTGCCCATCCCCTATACGGCCGCCCACCCTGCCGGGCGCGAGGCATCGCGCCCGGCTATGCCCATTCCGTCCCCTGCATCCTGTGGGGAACCCGGGCTGAGCCATCCGAAGGGAACCCGATGCCGCTTTATGAAACCGTGCTGATCGCACGGAACGAACTCACGCAGGCCCAGGTCGAGGCCGTGGCCGACCAGGTCGCCGCCATCATCGGCGAGACCGGCGGCGAGGTCCGCAAGCGCGAGTACTGGGGCCTCCGCGGCCTCGCCTACAAGATCAAGAAGAACCGCAAGGCGCATTACATGCTCCTCGGCCTCGACTGCACGCCGGTCGCCGAGAAGGAAGTGACGCGCCAGCTCGGCCTCAACGAGGACGTGCTGCGCCACATGACGCTGCGCATCGAGGCGATCGACGACGCCCCCTCTGCCATCCTCGCCAAGCGCGGCGATGATCGTGAGCGCGACCGCGGCTTCCGCGGCCCCCGCCCCGCCGGCCGCTTCGGCTCGGGCCGTGGCCGTGAGCGCGGCGACGACCGCGAGGAGTTCCGCGCCCGTCCCCGCGACGATCTCGATGGCAACGGCGGCGAGGAGTAAGAACAGATGTCCGACACGACCGACCTGACCCCCGCCGCGCGCCGCCCGGCCGTCGGCGCCCGCCGGCCCTTCTATCGCCGCCGCAAGTCCTGCCCCTTCTCCGGCCCGAACGCGCCGAAGATCGACTACAAGGACGTGCGCCTGCTCTCCCGCTTCCTGAGCGAGCGCGGCAAGATCGTGCCCTCCCGCATCACGGCGGTTTCCGCCAAGAAGCAGCGCGAGCTGGCCAACGCCATCAAGCGCGCCCGCTTCCTGGCGCTGCTGCCCTACGTCATCAACGACTGATCGGGGCGCAGGGACCATGATCAACGTCATCCTGATGCAGCGGGTCGAGAAGCTCGGCCAGATGGGCGACACCGTCACGGTGAAGCCCGGCTACGCCCGCAACTTCCTCCTCCCCTCCGGCCGCGCCATCCGCGCGACCGAGAGCAACCTCAAGAAGTTCGAGCAGGATCGCGCGCAGCTCGAGGCCCAGAACCTCAAGCGGCGCGAGGAGGCCGAGCGCGTGGCCGAGCGGATGGAGGGCCTGCAGGTCGTCCTGATCCGCTCCGCCGGCGAGAGCGGGGCGCTCTACGGCTCCGTCTCCGGCCGCGACATCGCGGACGCGGTGAAGGACGCCGGCCTCATCATCACCCGCGACCAGGTCATCCTGGAGCAGCCGATCAAGACGCTGGGCCTCACCAACGTCCGCATCGCCCTGCACCCGGAGGTCTCGATCCCCGTGGTGGTGAACGTCGCCCGCACGCCCGAGGAAGCCGACAAGCAGTCTCGCGGCGAGGACCTGCGCGCCGAGCAGGAGGCCGAGGAGGCCAGCCTTGAGGCCGAGCTGGCCGCCGAGCTCTCCGAGCTGGGCGCCGCGAGCGAGTAACCGTCGGCCGCACCGGCAAAACGCGAATGGCCGCTCCCTCACGGGGGCGGCCATTCTCATTTCAGTCAATCACGCTTCCGTGAAGCTAACGCGTACTAATTGAACCCCGCGGTGCTTGGGAACAGCCTCCGGACAGGAGGACTGGTCTTTGCTCCTGGACTCGATTTTACCCAGACTGATCCGTCACGGCACACTTCGCCTCCGCCGCCCCGATGGCAGCATGGCAAGCTTCGGCGGCACCCACCCTGGCCCTACGGCCTCCATGGCGCTCACCAACGGAGCGATCGCCCGCCGCCTCGTGATGAACCCCAACCTTGCCTTTGGCGAGGGCTACATGGACGGCAGCATCGAGCCCATCGAGGGCTCAACCATCTACGACCTGCTGGACGTCATCATCCTCAACCTCGCCCAGGGCGGCAGCCATCCGGCGGTTCGCTTGAGCGAGGGCGCCCGCTGGATCAGCCGCCGGCTACTGGACCTGAACACGGCCACTCGAAGCCGGCGCAACGTCGCCCACCACTATGATCTCAACGGCAGGCTCTACTCCCTCTTCCTCGACGCCGACCGGCAGTATTCCTGCGCCTATTTCCCGACCGGGCAGGAGAGCCTGGAGGAGGCCCAAGCACTCAAGAAGCGCCACCTCGCCAGCAAGCTGCGACTCGACCGCCCGGACCTGGAGGTGCTCGACATCGGCTCCGGCTGGGGCGGCCTCGCCATCACCCTCGCCCGCGACCACGGCGCCCGCGTCACCGGCCTCACCCTGTCCGAGGAGCAGCTCGCCGAGTCGCGCGCCCGCGCCGAGTCTGCCGGCCTCTCTGACCGCGTCCGCTTCGAGTTGATGGACTACCGGAACTGGAAGCGCCCGGTGGACCGGGTCGTCTCCGTCGGCATGTTCGAGCATGTCGGCATCAACCACTACACGGCCTTCTTTCGCACCGTGAAATCGGCGCTGAAGGAGGATGGGGTGGCCCTCATCCACGCCATCGGCCAGTCCGAGGGCCCGGCCACCACCAATCCCTGGCTCACCAAGTACATCTTCCCCGGCGGCTACTCCCCCGCCCTGTCCGAGGTGGTGCCCTCGGCGGAGAAGGCGGGCCTCTGGATCACCGACATCGAGATCCTCCGCCTGCACTACGCCATGACCATCGCCCACTGGCGGGCGCGTTTCGCGACAAACCGCAACGCGATCAAGGCCCTGTACGACGAGCGCTTCTGCCGGATGTTCGAGTTCTACCTGTCCGCCTCGGAACTCGCCTTCCGCCGCTGGGGCCACATGAACTGGCAGATGCAGCTCACCCGCCGCGTGGACGCCCTGCCGCTGGCCCGCGACTACATGTTCGACGCCGAGCGCGCCGCGGCTTATCCACATGATCCACCGCCGTCCACAGGACCCCGCGGCGCGGTGAAGGAGGACGTGGAGCGCGCCGAGGGCTAGACTGGCCCTCATGAACGCCTTTGACAGCCTCGCGGAGCCGAGCGGACCCGGAATGCCGGGCCTGTCCCAGCGCCTGCCCCCCTCGAATATCGAGGCGGAGCAGGCGCTGCTCGGCGCGCTACTGGCCAACAACAAGGCCTATGAGCGCGTCTCCGAGTTCCTGGCCGACGAGCACTTCGCCGACCCCATCCACGGCCGCATCTACAAGGCCGTCCAGCGCCGGATCGAGGCCGGCCAGCTCGCCGACGTCGTCACGCTGCGCGCCGAGTTCGAGCATTCCGGCCTGCTGGACGAGGTCGGCGGCCCCGCCTACCTGACCCAACTCCTCACGGCCATGGTCGGCATCATCAATGCCGGCGAGTACGGCCGCGTCATCTTCGACTGCTTCCTCCGCCGCCAGCTGGTGGACCTCGGCGAGGTCGTGGTGAACCGCGCCTTCGGCGCCGAGCCCGAGCTGGACGGCAAGGCCCAGCTGGAAGCCGCCGAGCAGGCCCTTTTCGACCTCGCGACCGACGGCAGCGCCGAAGGCGGCCTCGTCACCTTCGACAAGGCGCTCACCGCCGCCGTTGAGTTGGCGGAGCGCGCTTTCAGCACGCCCGGCGGCGTCTCCGGCCTCTCCACGGGGCTGCGGGACGTGGACACGAAGCTCGGCGGCCTGCACCCCTCCGACCTGCTGATCCTCGCCGGCCGCCCCGCCATGGGCAAAACGGCGCTGGCCGTGAAGATCGGCTTCGGCGCCGCCCAGGCCGTGATCCGGGAGGCGCAGGAGAAGGACCCTAACGCGGTGGTCCGCGGCGGCGTCGCCATCTTCTCCCTCGAAATGAGCGCCGACCAGCTCGCCACCCGTATCCTCTCGGAGCAGTCCCGCGTCTCCGGCGACCGCATCCGCCGCGGCGACATCGCCCAGCGGGACTTCGACAAGTTCGTGGAGGTGAGCCGGGAACTGGCCACCCTCCCCCTCTTCATCGACGACACCCCGGCCATCACCATCTCGGCGCTGCGCACCCGCTGCCGCCGCCTGATGCGGACCCGCGGGCTGAACCTCATCATCGTGGACTACCTCCAGCTGATGCGCCCCGCCGCCGGCACCCGACCGGAAAACCGCGTGCAGGAGATCAGCCAGATCACCCAAGGCCTGAAGGCGATCGCCAAGGAGCTGTCGGTCCCCGTCATCGCCCTCTCCCAGCTCTCCCGCCAGGTGGAGCAGCGCGAGGACAAGCGCCCCCAGCTCGCCGATCTTCGCGAATCCGGCTCGATCGAGCAGGACGCCGACGTCGTGATGTTCGTCTACCGCGACGAGTACTACCTGCAGCAGAAAATGCCGAAGGAGCTGGCCTTCGATAATCCGGAGAAGTTCTCAGAGGCCACCGACAAGTGGCAGAAGGATATGGAGCAGGCGCACAACAAGGCGGAGCTGATCATTGCCAAGCAGCGTCACGGCCCCACCGGCACCATCCGCCTCTTCTTCGAGGGCGAGTTCACCCGCTTCGGCGACCTCGACCAGACCCACGACGAGAACGACTACGGTTGAGACTAGCGGGGCTGACACCACCGGCGTCCTGACCGTCGACCTCGGCGCCATCGCCGCCAACTGGATCGCGCTCCGCGACCGCCACGCGGCCATGGGCGGCGGCGCGGTGGGGGCCGCGGTGAAGGCCGATGCCTACGGCCTCGGCGCCGACCAGGTGGCCCCCGCCCTCGCCGCCGCCGGCTGCCGCCACTTCTTCGTCGCCCATGCGGCAGAAGGCATCGCGGTCCGCGCCGCCCTCGGCCCCGCGCCCATGATCGCCGTCCTCAACGGCTTCCGCCCCGGCGCGGACGAGGGCGCGGCCCTCACCCCCGTCCTCAACTCACCCGGCGACACCGAGGCCTGGGCCGACACCGGTGCGGGCGTCATCCTGCACGTCGATACCGGCATGGCCCGCCTCGGCCTCACCCCCGCCGAGGTCGCGTCCCTGGCCGATGACCCAGCCTCCCTGGCCGGCCTCACCCTTCACTACGTCATGACCCACCTCGCCTGCGCCGATGAGCCCGCGCACCCGCTGAACGCGGCCCAGGCCGCCCGCTTCGCCGAAGCTCGCGCCCGCCTGCCCGCCGCCCCCGCTTCCTTCGCCAATTCCGCCGGCCTCTTCCTCGGCCCGGATTTCGCCTCCGACCTCGCCCGGCCCGGCTGCGCCCTCTATGGCCTGAACCCCATGTCCGGCCGCCCCAACCCCATGCGCCCCGTCGTGCAACTCCACGTTCCGGTCCTCCAGATCCGGGAAATTCCCCCGGGCACCCCCGTCGGCTACGGCGCCACCTGGACCGCAGCGCGCCCTTCGCGGATCGCCACCGTTGCCGCGGGCTATGCCGACGGCTATCTGAGGTCCCTCTCCGGGCAGGCTCTCGCCCGGCACGCCGGACGGGATATCCCTCTCGTCGGCCGAGTCTCCATGGATCTCATCACCTTCGACGTGACCGACCACCCCTCCATCACGCCCGGCTCGATGATCGAGCTGATCGGCTCCGGCCAGTCCCCGGACGATGTCGCCGCCCGCGCCGGCACCATCGGCTACGAGGTGCTGACCTCCCTCGGCGCGCGCTACCGCCGCAGCTACCTGCCCGCCGCGTGAGCTCCTCCTCCCTTCTCGCCCGCCCGCTAGACGGGCTGGCCGCCCTCGGCCGCGCCGTGCTGGACCTGTGCCGCACCGCTGGCGCCGTCACCCTCTTCGCGCTCAACGCGGTCAGCCACGCCGTCCGGCCGCCCTTCCACCCGCGCCTCCTCCTCCGCGCCTTCCTGGAGGTCGGCTACTTCTCCCTTCCCGTGGTCGGGCTGACGGCGGTCTTCACGGGCATGGTCCTCGCCCTGCAGTCCTTCTCCGGCTTCTCGCGCTTCGGGGCCGAGGGCGCCGTTGCCAACGTCGTCGTCCTCTCCATTACGCGGGAACTCGGCCCTGTCCTCGCCGGCCTGATGGTCTCGGGCCGCATCGGCGCTGCCTTCGCGGCTGAGATCGGCACCATGCGCGTGACCGATCAGATCGACGCCCTGACCACCCTCTCCACCGATCCCATCAAGTATCTCGTCACCCCCCGCCTGCTGGCCGCGACGCTCGCGATGCCCCTGCTGGTGCTGGTGGCGGACGTGCTGGGCGTCATGGGCGGCTACCTCATCGCCACCCTCAAGCTCGGCTTCTCTGGCCCCACCTACCTGAAGGCGACGCTGGACTTTGTGCAGATGACCGACGTCGTCAGCGGCCTCGTCAAGGCCGCCGTCTTCGGCTTCGTCGTGGCGCTGATGGGCACCTGGTGCGGCTACAATTCTCGCGGCGGCGCCCAGGGCGTGGGCGGGGCCACCACCAAGGCGGTGGTCGCCTCCTCCATCCTTATCCTCGCCCTCGACTACGTCCTCACCGAGGCCTTCTTTTCCCGATGAACGAGGCCCTGAGCGCCCCCCTGGACGCCCCGGTTGCCGAGCCGGCAGTCCCGAAGATCCGCCTGCGCGGCCTCCGCAAGGCCTTCGGGCCGAAGAAGGTCCTCGACGGCGTTGATCTCGACGTCATGCCGGGCAGTTCAATGGTCATCCTGGGTGGCTCCGGCTCCGGCAAGTCCGTCACCATCAAGTGCATCCTCGGTCTCATCACCCCGGATTCTGGCACCATCGAGATAGACGGCCGGAACGTGCTGGCTATGTCCGCCCGCGAGCGCGAGGCGGTGCTCGACCGCACCGGCATGCTTTTCCAGAACGGTGCCCTCTTCGACAGCCTGCCGGTTTGGGAGAATGTCTGCTTCAAGCTCCTCGCCCAGAAGCGCCTCGACCGCCGCCAGGCCAGAGACAAGGCCGCCCAGGCCCTGGCCGATGTCGGCCTCGATGCTTCGGTCGGTGACCTCTCCCCCGCCGAGCTCTCGGGCGGCATGCAGAAGCGCGTGGCCCTCGCCCGTGCCATCGCCTCCGAGCCCGAGATCATCTTCTTCGACGAGCCCACCACCGGCCTCGACCCCATTATGGGCGCGGTGATCGACGGGCTGATCGTGGACTGCGTGAAGCGCCTCGGCGCCACCGCCGTCACCATCACCCACGACATGGCAAGCGCCCGGCGCATCGGCGACCACGCGGCCATGATCCACCAGGGCCGCATCGTCTGGACCGGCCCCGCCGCCACGCTCGGTCAGACCGGCAATCCCATCGTGGACCAGTTCGCCCGGGGCGAGCGGGAGGGCCCGATCAAGATGGAACTGCGGCGCTAAGCCTGTCGGGATCGCGCGGAGACCCCATATCCCCGGTCGGATGACCGGCCCCCTCCTCGACATCGCCCGCATCTACCTTGAGCCCGCGGTCGAGGCCCACGCCCGTGGCCGCGAGATCCTCGCCCGCTTCCCGGACGCCGAGCGCATCCCCGTTGCCTCCCACTGGCGCATTCCCGAGTTGCGGGAGGCCGATCCTGGCGACTACCTCCGCAACAAGCGCGACACCCTCGTCCTCGGCGTGAAGAAGGGCCTCGCCTTCCGCCCGAACGGCCGCAGCGCGGATTTCATCGCGCCCTCATCCTCCAACGGCTGCGCCATGGCCTGCGCCTACTGCTACGTCGCGCGTCGCAAGGGGCACTCGAACCCCATCAGCGTCTTCATCAACATCGAAGAGATCGCGGCCTCCATCGCCCGCCACGCCGCCCGGCAGGGCCCGAAGACTGAGCCCAACCAGGTGGACCCGCGCGACTGGGTCTATGACCTCGGCGAGAACGGCGACCTCTCGGTGGACGCCCTCATCTCCGACAATGTCCGCGACCTCGTGGCCACCTTCCGCGGCATCGCCAATGCCAAGGGCAGCTTCGCGACGAAGTGGGTGAACCCGGACCTGCTCTCCTACGACCCCCAGGGCCGCACCCGCATCCGCATGTCCCTCATGCCGCCAGCTATGGCGAAGTTGCTGGACGTCCGCACCTCCCCCGTGGCCGAGCGCATCGCCGCCATCCCCGAGCTTCACCGCGCCGGCTACGAGGTCCACCTCAACTTCTCCCCCGTCGTCCTGCGCGAGGGCTGGGAGGAGGAATGGGGCGCCCTCTTCGCCGAGTTGGACGACATCCTGCCAGCTGCCGTGAAGGACCAGCTCGCCGCCGAGATCATCATGCTCACCCACAACGAAGGGCTGCACGAGATCAACCTCGCCTGGCACCCCAAGGCCGAGGAACTTCTCTGGCGTCCCGACATCCAGGAGACGAAGCTCTCCGAGGGCGGTGGCGTGAACCTCCGCTATCGCACGGGCTGGAAGGGCCGCTGGCTCCGCCGCTTCCAAGACCTGCTGGCCGACCGCATGCCCTATTGCCGGGTGCGCTATGCCTTCTGAGGTCCTGGCGTCCCCCGCGCCCGCGCGCCCGCACCCGCCCTGGGTGCCGAAGCGCCTTCTGATCACCCCCGCCGCCCTTTCCTGGCCGCAAGGGGAGGCCATGGCCGAGCGCGCGGCGGCACTGGGCACCGAGATCGTCCGCCTGAAGGCCGACCGCCTCACCGGCCTGCCCGACACCTACCGCGACGCCAAGACCACCATGGCCGTTGTCACCGCCTCCCCCAGCCGGCGCCGCCCGCAGCCCATCCCGCCGAGCGCGGACTGGCGCTTCGACCTGGCCGAGGGCTGCCCTGCCCACTGCGCCTACTGTTATCTCGCGGGCTCGCTGAAGGGTCCGCCGATCATCCGCGCCTACGCCAACCTGCCGGAGATCCTGGCGGAGTTGCCGCCCCTGCTCGGCCAGGGCCAGGTCACCTCCCGCAACGCCGCCCGCATGGCGGAGGGCACCACCTTCGAGGCTTCCTGCTACACCGATCCCCTGGGCATCGAGCACATCACCGGTAGCTTGGCCGAAACGATCCGCTTCTTCGGCGCCTGGGAGGCCGAGGCCCAGCTTCGCTTCACAACGAAATACGATGCCATCGATCCTCTGCTGGCCCTGCCCCACGGCCACCGCACCCGCATCCGCTTCTCCGTCAACGCCCGCGCCGCCGAGCGCTTCGAGGGCGGCGCCCCGCGGGTGGCGAAGCGCCTTGCCGCCATGCGCAAGGCCGCCCTCGCCGGCTATCGCATCGGCCTGACCGTCGCCCCCATCCTCGCCCTGCCGGACTGGGCCGAGGCCTACGACACGCTGCTCGCCGATTGCGGCGCGGCTCTGTCCGGCACCCCGGACCCCGACCTGACCGTGGAGCTCATCACCCACCGCTTCACCGAGGGCTCCCGCGAGATCCTCCAGGGTTGGTATCCCGGCAGCGCCCTGGAGATGGACCCGGCGCAGCGAACCCGGAAAACCACCAAGTTCGGCTCTATCAAATACGTCTTCCCGCGCGAGCGCATGGCCGAGCTTCGCGCTAGCCTCGAAGCGAGCGTCGCCCGCCACCTCCCCCAGGCCCGCATCCTCTATTGGACCTGACGCGCCGCCCCTTCTAACCGGCCCGACTGCGCGCTACATCCAATTGTCCACCTTTCGTTCCTGATCGGGCCCCTCTTGGCGAAACCCACCCACCGCTTCGTCTGCCAGTCCTGCGGCACCGTCCACCCGAAGTGGCAGGGCAAGTGCGAGGGCTGCGGCGCCTGGAACACCCTCGCCGAGGAGGTGGTAGAGGCCCGCGCGCCCGGACCAGCCAAGGCGGCCATTGGCGGCAGGCGGGTGGAGTTCGTCCCCCTCAAGGGCCAGTCCTCCCCCCCGCCGCGCACTCGCACCGGAATGGCGGAACTGGACCGCGTCCTCGGCGGCGGTTTCGTCCCGGGCTCCGTCGTGCTGGTCGGCGGCGATCCCGGCATCGGCAAATCCACTATCCTTCTCCAGGCGGCCGCCCGCGTGGCCGAGGCCGGGAAGCGCACCCTCTACGTCTCGGGCGAGGAGGCGATTGAGCAGGTGCGCCTCCGCGCCCTCCGCCTTGGCGTCGCCGGCGCCCCTCTCGGCCTCGCCGCCGCATCCTCGCTCCGCGACATCATGACCAGCCTGGAGGAGGAGCGCGACGTCGGCCTCGTCATCATGGACTCCATCCAGACCGTCTGGCTGGACAGCCTCGATTCGGCCCCCGGCACCGTCTCCCAGGTCCGCGCCTGCGCGGCCGAGCTGGGGCGGCTGGCCAAGTCCCGCGGCTTCGCCCTCGTCCTCGTCGGCCACGTCACGAAGGAGGGAACCCTCGCCGGTCCCCGCGTGCTCGAGCACATGGTGGACGCCACCCTCTATTTCGAAGGCGACCGCGGCCACCAGTTCCGCATCCTCCGCGCCACCAAGAACCGCTTTGGCGCCACCGACGAGATCGGCGTCTTCGAGATGACAGAGACGGGCCTCGCCGAGGTTCCCAACCCCTCCGCCCTCTTTCTCGCGGAGCGCCGCGGCAACGTCTCCGGCTCCGCCGTCTTCGCGGGGCTGGAGGGCACGCGCCCCGTGCTGGTGGAGGTCCAGGCCCTTCTTTCGCCCTCCGCCGGCGGCAGCCCGCGGCGGCAGGTGGTGGGCTGGGACTCCGGCCGGCTGGCCATGCTGCTCGCCGTGCTGGAGAGCCGGTGCCGCATGACGCTCGGCATGAACGACGTCTACCTCAACATCGCCGGCGGCCTGCGGATCAACGAGCCGGCGGCGGACCTCGCGGTCGCCGCCGCCCTCGTCAGCGCCGCGACCGACCGCCCCTGCTCCCCCGACACCGTCTACTTCGGCGAGGTCGGCCTCTCCGGCGAGATACGCCAGGTCGCCCAGACCGAGCTTCGCCTGCGCGAGGCGGCCAAGCTCGGCTTCTCCGCCGCCACCCTTCCCCGCCGCGTCGCCCGCGGCGGCCGCTCCCTCAGCGCGCCCGAGGGACTGCGGCTGAGCGAGACCGGCCACCTCGCCGACCTAGTGGCGCCTTTCGCGGCGGGCGCCACCCGCAAGCCGGCGGCGAAGGAAAAGGCGAAGCCCGAACCCGCCGAGGCCGAGTTCGACTGACCGGCCGGCGCCCTTCCCATGGCCCGGCAACATGCCACCCCCGCACTGACCGGGCCGTCTGGCGCGTGACGCGGCGGCGCAGCATCGCTATATCCCGCCGCACATGACCTGGGTCGATGCTGTCTTCCTCGCGCTGGTCGCCGTCTCCGGCGTGATCGGCTACATGCGCGGCCTCGTCCGCGAGGTGCTTGGCGTGGGCGCCTGGGTGGGCGCGATCTTCTTCGCCTTCTACATGCTCAACGGCACCCGCGGCCTCTTCGCCGACATGTTCCCGCAGGAATGGATGGCCGACGCCGCCGCCCTGGCCGCGGTCTTCGTCGTCACCCTCATCATCCTCAAGATCATCATCGCCTTCATCGCGGGTGGGGTCCGGAACTCCGTCCTCGGCGGGGTGGACCGCGCGCTCGGAATCGTCTTCGGCCTCGGGCGGGGTGTCGTCGTGCTCCTCGTCGCCTACATCGCGGCGGGCGCCTTCGTCCCGAACCCCGAGCTCTGGCCCGCCCCCGTGCGGGGCGCGCGCAGCATGCCGCTCATCGCGGACGGAGCGGTCTGGTTGAACGAGCAGCTGCCCCCCAAGTACCGGCCACGCCTCCCCGACGCGTCCACCGGCCGCGCCCCCACCGCCGACGAACTCCTGCGCCCGCCCGCGCGGAACCGGACCTGATCCCCATGACGGACCTGACCACCAACCCGCTCGTGAGCGAGGACGACGGCTTCCACGAGGAATGCGGCGTCTTCGGCGTGTGGAACTCCCCCGACGCCGCCGCCCTCACCGCTCTCGGCCTGCACGCCCTGCAGCACCGCGGGCAAGAGGCCTCGGGCATCGTCTCCCACGGGGAGAAGGGCTTCCGCAGTCACAAGGGCCTCGGCCTGGTCGGCGACATCTTCGGCGACGCCCGGGTGATGGCGAGCCTGCCCGGCCGCGCAGCGGTCGGCCACAACCGCTACGCCACGGCCGGCGAGACGGCGCTCCGCAACGTCCAGCCCCTCTACGCCGATTTCGCCTTCGGCGGCTTCGCCGTCGCGCATAACGGCAACCTCACCAACGCGCTCGCGCTTCGCCGCCAGCTCGTCCGCCGCGGCTGCCTCTTCCAGTCCTCCACGGATTCGGAGGTCTTCGTCCACCTCATCGCCATCTCCCTCTACGCGACGGTGCTCGATCGGCTGATCGACGCGCTGAAGCAGGTAGACGGCGCCTATTCCCTCGTCGCCCTGCATGACGGCGCCCTGATGGGGGTGCGCGACCCGCTGGGCGTGCGCCCCCTCGTCCTCGGCCGCCTCGGGCCGGATCAGAACAACGCCTGGGTGCTGGCGAGCGAGACCTGCGCGCTGGACATCGTCGGCGCCGAGTTCGTCCGCGACATCGAACCCGGCGAGATCGTGGTGATCGATGACGAGGGTGTGCGCAGCATCAAGCCCTTCGCCGAGAGCGCCAGCCGCTTCTGCATCTTCGAATACATCTACTTCGCCCGCCCCGATTCCGTGGTCGAGGGCACCCCGGTCTACGAGGCTCGCAAGGGCATCGGCCGTGAGCTGGCGATCGAGAGCGGCGTCGAGGCCGACGTGGTCGTGCCCGTCCCCGATTCGGGTGTCCCCGCCGCCATGGGCTACTCCAAGGAGGCCGGTATCCCCTTCGAGCTGGGGATCATCCGCAACCACTATGTCGGCCGCACCTTCATCGAACCGACCGACAGCATCCGCCACCTCGGCGTGAAGCTGAAGCACTCGGCCAACCGTGCCATGCTGGAAGGCAAGCGGGTGATCCTGGTGGACGATTCCATCGTCCGCGGCACCACCAGCAAGAAGATCGTGGAAATGGTCCGCCAGGCCGGCGCGCGCGAAGTGCACATGCGCATCTCCTCCCCGCCGACCACTCATTCCTGCTTCTACGGCATCGACACGCCGGAGCGGGAGAAGCTGCTCGCCTCCAACCACAGCGTGGAGGAGATGGCCCGCATCATCGGCGCGGACAGCCTCGCCTTCATCTCGCTCGACGGCCTCTACCGCGCGCTCGGCCGCAAGGGGCGGGACGCGAAGGACCCCGGCTACTGCGACGCCTGCTTCACCGGGGACTACTCCATCCCGCTGACCGACCTTCAGGGCCACCCCGAGCGGCGGGAGGCGCTGCTGGCGCTGAACGGCGTATGAACCCCCGCCCGCTCGAGGGCCGCGTCGCCCTCGTTACCGGCGCTTCCCGCGGGATCGGCGCGGCAACCGCCGTGGAGCTCGCCCGCCTCGGCGCTCACCTCGTCCTCATCGCCCGCACCCAGGGCGGGCTCGAGGAGACGGACGACGATATCCGCGCGCTCGGGAGCACTGCCACCCTCCTGCCCTTCGACCTGACGAAGGAGGGCGACGAGCTCGACCTCCTCGGCCCCTCCGTCATGGAGCGCTTCGGGCGGCTCGACATCCTCGTCCACGCCGCCGGTACGCTCGGCGCCCTCACCCCCGTCTCGCACATCACGCCGAAGGACTGGGCGGAGGCGGTGGCGGTGAACCTCACGGCGGCCTGGCGCCTCATCCGCACGCTGGACCCGCCGCTCCGCGCCTCCGATGCCGGTCGGGCCGTTATCCTCACCAGCGGCCGCGCGCGGGAACCGAAGCCCTACTGGGGCCTCTACGGCGCCACCAAGGCCGGCCTTGAACACCTGACCACCACCTGGGCTGCCGAGGTGGCCAACACGCCGCTCCGCGTGAACCTCTTCGATCCCGGCCCGGTCGCGACCCGACTGCGCGCCAAGGCCATGCCGGGCGAGGACCCCGCCAGCATCGCCCAGCCGGTGGACGTCGCCCCCCGCATCGCCGCTCTCTGCCTGCCGGGCGAGGCGCGGAGCGGAGAGGTCGTCCAGGCGGCCTGAGCGGGTGAGGTCCTGAGAGGGCGGTGCCCTCTCAGGCGTCACTCCTCCGAATAGGGGTTGTCCGTGCCCCGCAGGTTCAGCCGCACCGGCACGCCCGGCATGTCGAAGGCGTCGCGGAAGGAGTTCACGAGGTAGCGCCGGTAGTCCTCCGGCAGCAGCTCCGCCCGCGTGCCGAAAATAGCGATCGTTGGGGGACGCGCCTTGGGCATCGTGGCGTAGCGCAGCTTCAGCCTCTTGCCCTCGACCAGCGGGGGCTGGTGGCGGGACAGCGCGTCCTCGAACCACCGGTTCAGCGCGCCCGTCGGCACACGGCGGTTCCAAACCTCATAGGCCTCGCGCACCGTCGGCATCAACTTGTCCACGCCCCGCCCCGTCGCGGCCGAGAGCGGCACGATGAGGATGCCGCGAAGCTGCGCGAGGGAGGAGGTCAGCACGTCCTCCAGCCGCCGCCGCGCCGCCGCCCGATCCTCCACCGCGTCCCACTTGTTGAAGGCGATGACGATGGCCCGCCCCTCGCGCTCCGCCAGGCGCGCGATGCGAAGGTCCTGCTCGTCCATCCCCTGCACGGCATCGACCACCAGCACGGCGATCTCGCACTCCTTCAGGGCGGCGATGGTGGCGGCAGTGGACATCTGCTCCAGCGCCTGGGTGATCCGCGCCCGGCGGCGAAGCCCCGCGGTATCGACCAACCGCACCGGCTTGCCCGTCTCGTCGATCCATTTGACCGCCACGGAATCGCGGGTCAGACCGGGCTCGGGGCCGGTGATCATCCGCTCCTCGCCCAGCAGGGCGTTCAGCAGGGTGGATTTTCCGGCATTCGGCCGCCCGACGATCGCTAGGCGCAGCGGGCGATCGGCGTCGTCCTCCTCCTCTTCCTCCTGGGGCTCCGGCGGCAGCGCCTCGCGGATCTCGTCGTGCAGCTCGCCGAAGCCGTCCCCGTGCTCGCCCGAGACGGGCAGCGGCGCCCCCAGGCCCAGTTCATAGGCCTCGAGCGAGTTGGCCGCACCCTGGCGGCCCTCGGCCTTGTTCGCCAGCAGCAGCACCGGCTTGCCCTGGCGGCGCAGCCACTGGGCGAAGGCGCGGTCGGAGGGCGTGAGGCCCGTGCGGACATCCACCACGAAGAGAACGAGGTCGGCGCCACGCAGCGCTGCCTCGGAGCTCGCGCGCATCCGGCCGGGGATGGTGTCAGGCGCGGATTCCTCCAGCCCGGCAGTGTCCACAAGCAGCACGTCGCGCCCGGCGATGCGCGCGACCACTTCCTTGCGGTCGCGCGTCACGCCGGGCGTGTCGTCCACGATGGCGATGCGCCGCCCGGCGAGGCGGTTGAACAGGGTGGACTTGCCCACGTTGGGGCGGCCCATGACGACGATACGGGGGAGCATAGGGCGCAAGAGCACCGACCGCGCGCGGGGGTCAAGCGCGGCTTCGGCAGGTCACTCCCCTGTAAGGGGCAGGCTCAGGCGCCGCGGAGCGCCACCAGCGTTCCCCCGTCGGTCACGAGATAGACCGTCCCGCCCGCCGCGATGGGCTGGAGGGTGGCCCCGTCCGGCAGCCGCACGCGGCCCGAGACCGCGCCCTCGGCAGGATCGACCACCAGCAGCTCCCCGCCCGAGGAGGGAACGAGGATCGACCCACCCGCCACGAGCGGCGAGCCGAAGGTGAGGGGGTTGCGCCGCCGGTCGCGCGCGTTGCGCTCGTCGAGCACCGTCACCCAGCGCACCCGTCCATCCGCGCGGCCGAGGGCGACGAGCTGGCTATCGGGCGTCACCACAAAGATCCACTCGCCGGCCACCGCGGGCGAGTAGTTGCTGCCGACGTCCCGCTCCCAGAGTCGGCGGCCGGAGCGGAGGTCCACCATCAGCGAGGTGCCCGCCTGGCCCGAGGCGAAGACGCGTCCATCAGTGATTACCGGCAGGCCGCGCACGCCGGCCAGCTCCGCCATGCTGCCACGCTGCCCGCCCGGCCCGGCCGAGAGGCTCTCCGTCCAGATCACGCGCCCGTCCGAGGCCCGCAGCGCCGCCAGCTCGCCCGAGGGAAGCCCGGCCACCACGCTCTCGCCCTCCACCGCCGGAGCCGGCAGGCCGAGCGGCACGGCGGAGACCACGGTGCTGCGATAGGTCCAGAGGCTCCGACCGTCCTCCGTGGAGAGGGCGACGAGCTGGTTCTCCACCGTCGGCACGAAGATCCGCCCGCCCACGACCGAGGGCGCCCCCCGCGTCGGCGCGCCGACCGGCGCACGCCAGCGCACCTCTCCCGTGCCGGGGTCCAGCGCCAGCACCTCGGCCATGCCGGTCGCGACGTAGAGCGTGCCATCCGCAAAGGCGAGGCCCGCGCCCACCGCGCCCACGTCGTCCTTGTCCGGCGTCGTCTCGCGCTGCCAGCGCCGGCCGCCACGGCCCGTGTCGAAGGCCGAGACGGTGCCGAAGGCATCGGCGGCGAAGACCGTGTCGTTCGCCACGATCGGCCCGCCCGTGATCCGTCGCCGGTAGGAGGAGCCGGTGCCGATGCTCGCGCGCCAGACCTCCCGCAGCCCTGCCCCCACGGCCGAGGGCCCCGGATCATGCGAGAGCGTGCCGCCGGAGAAGGGCCACTCCGTCCGCATCACCGGCGCCGGCAGCTGCACGGGCCGGCCGGCGGTGGCGGGGTCGATCGCCAGTTCCCGGTCCTGCTGGATGACCGGCAGCCGCTCACCCGGCAGCGGCGTCTTCTTGTCGCCGAGGATGCCGTCGATCGTCTCGCAGCCCGAGAGCGCGAGGGCCGCGCCGCCCAGCAGCAGGCCGCGGCGGGAGGAGGTCGGCATCATCGGCGTCGCGCGCTCCGCATTGATTGGTCAGGCATTGGGAAGCCCCGCTGCGACGCGCGCCGCCCGGTCCCTCATCGCCTGCGGCGTCGCCGGGTCCGCGGCCAGGGCCTCCAGGATCCGGCGCGCCTCGTCGCCCCGGCCCTGCCGGACGGCGATCAGCGCCTGCAGTTCGCGCGCCGAGGCCCGCCAGGGATTGCCCTCCGCCGTCAGCGGCGTGATGCGGGCGACGAGCATCGCGGGATCTTGCGTGTCCAGCCCGTGCAGCACCCAGTTGAGGCTCGCGAGATCGCGGTAGAGCGCGTCGGCCGCGCTGTCGCCGGCAACCGCGTCCCACTCGGCCAGGGCGCCGGGCAGATCGCCCGTCTCGGACTTCAGCGCGGCGGCGCGCAGCCGGGCGAGCACGCGGTAACCATCCGGTGCCTGGGCCGCGATGTCGTCGAAGCGCGCGGCGGCCGCCTTCAGGTCGGCACCAGGCCGCTCTGCCTCGCGGTGGACGATGAGGAAGGCATTCGCCGCCGCCTCGGACTCGCGCGTCTGGTACCAGCGCCAGCCCTGCCAGCCGCCTACCGCCACCAGCGCGAGCAGCGCCACCGCGGCCAGGATGCCGCCGTAGCGAAGACCAAGCTGCCGGGCGCGCTCGGCGCGGAGATCCTCGCGCACCTCGTCGAAGATGTCGGGCAAGCGGGTTCCTTCCCCCTGGGTGCCGCAGAGGCCACCTCCAGGATGGCCGGGCCCGGGGGTATAGCGGGACCGTCACGAGGCGTTAAGCCCGCTCGGCCTAGCATGCCCCCATGCGCCGCCCCGCCCCCCCTCCCCCGTTCTACCCGATGGTGCCCCGGAGGCTGTCCAGGCTGCTGCTGGGGGTGTTGCTGGCCGCCCTGCCCGGCTGCGGCGCCGTGGTGCCGCTGGCCGCGGTCAACGGGGTCTCGCTCATGGTCACCGGCCGGGCCGTGCCAGACCTTGTGGTCTCCGGCGTCACCGGGCGGGACTGCTCGGTCGCCTATCTCGACGCGAAGGAGCGCTACTGCCGCCCGGAACGGGTGGCGGTGGAGCAGCCGCGCTGCACGCGAAGCCTCGGCTCGGTCGATTGCTGGACCGGGCCCGTGCCGGGCAATCCGCCGCCGCGCGAGGTCGGACAGGCCCTCCCGACCGGGCCGCGGGAGCCCTGGCCCGAGCGAGTTCTGTAACTAACAAGCAACGAATACTTGGAAAAACCACGGGAAGACACCATCTTAGCAGCATCAGGGCCCCGGCGCGGGCCCACCGCCCTCTCTCCCCCACGAAAGAGTTAGGATCCCCCATGGCCCGATCCACGGCCGCGGCGCCCAAGCGCGCTCCCGCCCCCACGCGCGCGGCCTTCAACCGGCTCTCCGCCGTGCTCCAGCGCGGCGCGACTCCCGAACGCATGGTCCGCGAGGTCGAATCCGTCGTGGACGACCTGCGCGCGAGCGGCGACGAGGAGGAACTGCGCGGCTGGCTCGAGGAACTCCACGAGGGCTTCCAGGAAAGCACCGAGGCCGCCATTGAGGCGATCGACGAGGTGGAGCCGACCGAGAAGGCCGCCCGCCGCCACGCCGAGAACGCCGCCAACGCCATGGCGGCCATTCGCGATGCCTTCGGGCGGCATCTCGGGCGCGGCGGCTAGGCCTCAGCCCCAGGCTTTAGTCGCGGGCCCTGGTCCTAGGCCCGCGTTCCCTCGAAGCGCACGGGCGTCCCGCCGGGGTTCCCCAGCACCTCGTCCTCCCGCATCACCGCCCGTCCCCGCACCAGGGTCATCACCGGCCAGCCCTGGCAGCGGGTGCCAACGAAGGGACTCCAGCCGCAGGGTGAGACGAGCCAGTCCCCCTCGATCACCCGGCTGCGGCCCATGTCCACTACCGTGAAGTCCGCGTCGTAGCCGGCCGCAATCCGGCCTTTGCCGATCGCGCCATAGACGCGGGACGGCCCGGCCGCCATCAGGTCCACCAGCCGCGCGAGGGAGAGGCGCCCCTCGGAGACGTGGTTGAGCATCATGGGCACGATGGTCTGCACGCCCGTCAGCCCGGCGGCCGTGGCGGGCCAGGGGCGCTCCTTCGCGGCGCGCGAATGTGGGGCGTGGTCGCTGCCCACCGTGTCCACGGTGCCGTTGGCCACGGCTGCCCAGGCGGCGTCGTAGTGCCGCTTGTCGCGGATCGGCGGGTTCATCACAGCAAGGGCGCCGAGCGCGTCATAGGCGTCCGGTGCCCACTGGGTCAGGTGGTTCAGCAGCACCTCCACCGTCGCCACGTCGCGGAAGTCGCGGAGGTAATCCAGCTCCTCGGCGGTGGAGACGTGCAGGATATGCGCGGGCCGGTTCGTTTTGCGCGCCAGGGCCATCAGGCGCCGCGTGCCGAGGAAGGCGCACTCCACGTCGCGCCACTCCGCGTGCAACCGGTGCGGCCCGCCATCCGCGAACATCGGCTTGCGTGCCTGTAGCCGGTACTCGTCCTCGGAGTGGTAGGCGATGCGCCGCCCGCCGTTGCGCATCACGCGCTCCAGCGTCTCGTCGTCCTCGATCATCAGGTCCCCGGTCGAGGAACCGGCGAAGACCTTGATGGCGCAGACATTCGGCTCCCGCTCCAGCGTGCCGAGCTCGCCCACGTTGCTCCGGGCGCCGCCGACATACATGCCGACATCGCACCAGGCCTTCTCGCGGATATAGCCGCGCTTCCAGTCGAGCTGCTCGACCGAGGTGATGGAGGGCTGGGTGTTCGGCATGTCGAACACCGCGGTCAGCCCGCCCAGCACCGCGCCCCGGGTGCCGGTTTCCAGCGTCTCCACCGCGGGGTCGCCGGGGTCGCGCAGGTGCACGTGCGGGTCGATCAGGCCGGGCAGCACGTGCAGGCCGCGGCAGTCGATCACCTCCGCGGCCTCATCGGTGCGAAGGTCGCCCATTGTCACGACCTTCCCGGCGCGCACGGCGACATCGGTCACGGCCTCGCCCCAGGGAAGGACGACGGTGCCGCCGCGCAGGATCAGATCGTAGCTCGCCATCTCGCCCCAGCCCTCTGTTGCCAGCGCGGGGTGATAGCCCAGGGCCCGGCGGGGCGGGAGGGCGATTTGCCCTCCTTCCCATCCGGCCTATCATCGGGGCTAAGAGGAAGCGCCCCTCCGTAAGGTGATACGCATATGCCGGCTCGGTTGGCCCAGTTGCCGGCCCCTTTGCAGTGGGCTCTCCTGATCGCGCTCGCGCTGCTCCTCGGCCTCGGCGGGCGGCTTCTGGGCCTGCCGGGTTCCTCCCTGCTGGGCGCCCTCGTCGCGGCCATCGGGCTCAGCCTGGTGGGCGTCTCCATCCGGATGCCGCGGCGGATCTATGTCGCGAGCCAGGGGCTGGTGGGATGCCTCATCTCCACCACCATCACGGCCGCCATCCTCCACTCCTTCGTGGAGGACTGGCCCTATATCGCGGCGGCGGCCCTCGGCACGCTCGTCGTCAGCGTCCTGCTGGGCTGGGTGCTCAGCGTCGGGCGCGTGCTGCCGGGCACCACGGCCATCTGGGGCACGGCGCCCGGCGGGGCCTCGGCCATGGTGGTGATGGCGGAGGCCTATGGCGCCGACGTGCGGCTGGTGGCGCTGATGCAGTACCTGCGGGTGGTCTGCGTCGTCGGCGTGGCGGTCTTCGTCGCCCACGGGTTGGCCATCGCCTCACCCGGTGCGGCCCCGTCCCTGTCCGCCGCGCCAACGCGGCCGGAGGCGGTCGCGGCCGCGGTGCTGCTGGCGTTGCTCGGCGCCTGGGCCGGGCGCGTCTCGCGCATCCCCGCGGGACCGATGCTGCTGCCGATGATCGCGGGCGCCACCCTCCAGTCGGCGGAGGTGTTCCAGATCCAGGTGCCGCTCTGGCTCAGCACGATCGGCTTCGGGGCCATCGGCTTCCAGATCGGGCTCGGCTTCACCCGGGGGGTTCTAGCCCAGGCGGCGGCGGCCCTGCCGAAAATCCTTCTCTGCATCGCCGTGCTGATCGCGCTGTGTGGGCTGATGTCGGTGGCCCTCGCCCATGCGCTGGGGCTCGACCCGCTGACCGCCTATCTCGCGATGAGCCCGGGGGGCATCGACTCCGTCGCGGCCATCGGGGCCTCGAGCGGGGCGGACATGTCTTTCGTCATGGCGCTGCAGACCGCGCGGATGCTGGTGGTGCTGGTGCTCGGCCCGCCGCTGGCGCGCGCCCTCTCGCGGCGCTCGGGCGGGTAGCAGCCCCTACCAGGTCAGCTCGGCGACGGTGATGCGGTTCTCCGCCAGCGGCCAGGCGCGGGCGACCAGCCGCTCCTCATTGAACAGGCCCACAATGGGAGAGCCGATACGCTCGGCCGGCAGCCGCGCGACGGCGGTGGCACCGGCGGGAACGCCGCGCGGCAGGTCGGTGGGCTCCGCGCCGTCCAGCAGCACGACATCGCGCGGGATCCCGTAGTAGCCGCGCGGGCGGCTGAAGCGCACCAGCGCGGCGGCCCCGCGGTCGGCGGCGGCGGGCGGCGCGGCCGGGCGCAGGTTCACCACCGAGGAGGAACGAGGAAAGGGGTTCCGATAGGAATGCGTGATCGGGTGCCCCGGTGCCGCGACGACGATCTCGAGGTTCCAGTCCGGCGCCACCGTCACCGGCCCCCAGCGTCCATCCTCCCCGGTGGTGCGGCGGTGGATCGCCTCCCCCATCCGCTCACCGTTCTCCGGCGAAACGCGGAAGACTTCCACCACCGCCCCCGCCACGGGGCGGTTCGTCTGGATGCCGCCGGGCGTGCCCGTCACCCGCCCGTCCAGCACCGGACGCGCCTCCGGCAGCACGAAGAGCCGGTCCGGCTCGTGACCGCCGATGAAGCGGAACATCTCGCGGAAGGCGCGGGCGGAATAGGCGGTCTCGCGGTGGTCCACCCCAGGCAGGACAAGGTTGGTCGCGCCCCGCAGCGCCGGGCTGTCGGGCTCAACGCCGGTCGGCACGCCGGGCCGTCCGGCATAGCGCCCGTCCGGCTGGGCATAGAGGTCGTTCGCATCCGAGCGCAGGGTGAGGAAGGCCGTGCCCGGCACCACCTGGGACTCCCCGCCGTTCAGCGCCCGCAACAGGGCGGAGCGCTTGTTGAACTCCCGCCCGGCCCCCGGTTCCCAGTCATAGATGCCGTTATTCGGGGTGCCGCAGGTCACGACATGCGACACCTCCGCCCCCCCGCCGTGCAGCTGCACATGGTTGCGAATGGGGTAGCCGCCGCGCGAGTTCCCCACCAGCGCCACCCGCGCCGCTCCTGTCCGCGCCCGCAGCGCGGCGATCTCCCCCGCTAGTTCCCGCCAGGCATCGTCGGAGGAGGAGCGCATCGGCTGGGCCACCGCGTCGTCGTCGCGCGCCAGCGGATCGGTGAAGTCGAGCGCGCGCAGGCGGTCCCCCGGCCAGCCATTGCTCTCGAAGCGCCAGAGGGTGGTCATCCACAGCGCTGAGTGATCGCCGTTTCCGTGCACGAAGAGGATGGGGGGCAGGGAGGCCTCCTGGGCATGGGCGAGGCGAGGAAGGAGGGGGGCGAGGGCCATCGCCCCGAGCATCGCGCGCCGGGAGTGCTTCATCTTCCGCGTTTCCTCGCTCTTCATCCTTACGGGCTATCCTAGGGGGCGCAGCGGATTGGAACAGATGCCGGGGATCGGCGTTTCCACCATGGAACGTTGCGCAGACCCGGGGGGCGGGACCCCGGATGGATGGGCCAGTTCGGATCCCGCGACGCCGCCCCTCCCGGGGCGGGCGTCGTCGGCCCATTCCTTTGATCGGCCACTAAGCGTGCCTCAGCCGCCCGCTCCTGGCCCGATCCCGAGAAGCCCGAGGTAGCGCGGCAGCACCGCCGCCCAAGTGAGGTCGTGCCGAACCCGCGCCGCCCCGGCTACGCCCAACCGCCGGCGCAGGGGATTGTCCTCCAGCAGCCGCGCGAGCGCTTCGGCCACCGCCGCCGGGTCGGTGCCGTCGCAGACGAGCCCTGTCTCCCCGTCCAGCACTGCCTCGGCCGCGCCGCCGTCGCGCCCCGCCAGGGCCGCCAGCCCGTACCAGGCCGCCTCCAGGTAGACGAGGCCGTAGCCCTCCACCGAGGCGCCCTCGCGGCGCGTCGGCATGGCGAAGAGGTCGGCTCCCGCGTAGAGGGCCGCCCTCGTCGCATCGTCCACGCGGCCGAGAAAGCGCACCCGCTCCTCCACGCCCATCTCGCGAGCGAGGGCGGACAGCCGCGCCCGGTCTGCCCCCTCCCCTGCCACCGCGTAGCGCAGGCCGGGATAGCGCACCGCCAGCTCTGGTAGGGCGCCGATCACGGCATCGATCCCCTTGCGGGGCTCCAGCCGCGCGACGGTCAGCAGCAGCGGCCCCTCGCCGCGCAGCCTGGTCACCACGGCGCGCGCCTCCGCCGGGGGATCGGGCTGGGGCGGGACAGGCAGGTGCACCACCACCGGGCGCGGCGCGGCGGGGGTGAGGTAGGGGCGGAGCAGCGCCTCGGTGAAGGCGGAATTCGGCGCGATGGCCCCCGCCCCCGCCAGCGCCCGCTCGATCCGCCGCCGCTTCCCCGCGCTTGGTGAGGGAGGGAATTCCGATCCATGGGCGAGCACGAGGCTCGGCACGCCCGGGTTCGGCAGCACCTCCAGGCTTTTCCAGCTATCGGCAATGACGGCGTGCAGGGGCAGGCGGGTGAGCAACCGCCGCGCGGCCATTCCCTTGCGCAGCCGCCGCAGCGGGCGCGGCCCGCCGAAGCGGCGCAGCGCGATCCTGGTGGGCCAATCGGGCTCCACGAGACCCTGGCCGCGAATATGGTCCGCCAAGACCAGCACCCTCTCCCCGCCCGCGGCCAGCGCGCGCGCCAGCCCACCCATCAGCGCCTCGATCCCGCCGGGATCGGGCGGGAAGTTCTGGGTAAGGATGAGAATCAAGACAGGGACAGGGCGCGTCGGCCCGTACCGGCGGGGCGCCCCATGGCGGTCCTCATCAGATGGGTAGCCGGAACTGGGTGGCCAGGCCGGCTCATGCCGGGATCGGGGTCGGCAGCAGGGCGCGCGCGGCCTCCACCGCGCTCTCGACCGAGAGGCCCGCCATGGTGCCGTCGGGCGAGACCACCGCCCGGGCCGCGCGGCCGATCGGCCCGTACTCGTCGGCCGGTGTGGGGCCGAAAAACCCGAGCGTCGGCGCCCCCGCAGCGGCCGAGAGGTGCATCAGCCCCGAATCATTGCCCGCGAAGAGCCGCGCCCGCGCCAGCAGCGCCGCCGCTTCGGGAAGGGAGAGGCGGCCGACGAGGTCGAGCGCGCCGGGTAACGCGGCGACCACGGGGGCGGCCATCGCCCGCTCCGCCTCGCCCGGCCCGCCCAGCAGCACCGGCCGCGCGCCTTCGAGCGGACCGCCCGGTGCGGTCAAGGCTCCGGCGAGCGCCACGAAGCGCTCCGCCGGCCAGACCTTGCCGGCCCAGTTGGCCGTGGGGCCCAGCGCCAGCACCGGGCGGTCGTCGCCCAGCAGTTCCGCCGCGCGTCGGCTGTCCTCGGGCGCGAACCAGGCAACGGGCGACGGCGGCGGGCTGATCCGCAGCACCGCGGCGATATGTCCGATCCGGTGTCCCGGGCGGCGACCGCCGCGCATTACCACCCGCCGCCGCGCCGGCACCATCCAGCCGAGCGCCGAGCCGCGCAGGTCCACCACCAGGTCCCAGACCGTCCGCGCGACCTCGGCCCAGAGGACCGGCCAGTGCATAGAGAAGCGCCGCTTGGCGACGACGATCGTGCGCTCGCGCCCCGGCATGCGTGAGAAGACGCCCTCGGCCACGGGGCCGCAGGCGACAGTGATCCGCGCCCCCGGATAGGTCCGCAGAAGGTGGTCGAGCAGGCCGGTGGAGAGCACGGCGTCGCCGATCCGGGTGGAGGTGACGAAGAGGATCCGCATGAGCACGGCGGGTTTAGCACGTCCCGCGGCGCCTGGGGCGAGAGGGAAGGTTGCGGGTGCAGAAATGTCGCCCGGGGACGAGGGTGCTTGCGCCGCGCGGCCCGCCCCCCGATCTGCCCCCCATGTCCAGTGCTCCCCTCCCCAATCGCGGCCTCGTCGAGGTCGCCGGCCCAGACCGCATCGGCTTCCTCCAGGGACTCGTCTCCAACGACATGACGGGACTGGGCTCGGGGATGGCCTGGTCGGCGCTGCTCTCGCCGCAGGGCAAGTGGCTGACGGACTTCCTCGCCTTCGAGGCGGCGGAACTGGCGCCGGAAGCCATCCTGCTGGACCTTCCCCGCGCCGACGCCCCGCTGCTGGTGGAGAAGCTCTCCCGCTTCCGGCTCCGCTCGAAGGTGACGTTGGCGGACCGCTCGGGAGAGATCGCGGTCGGCGCCGCCTGGGACGGGGAGCCGCCCGCCGACGCCACGATCCGCCGCGATCCGCGCCTGCCGGAGGCGGGCTGGCGCGTCTATGGCGCGGACCTCCCCGGCGATCCCGCCGATTATGACCGCCACCGCCTCCTTCTCGGTCTTCCCGAGGGCGCGCTCGACCTCGATCGGGACAAGACCGTGCTGCTGGAAGCCGGCTTCGACGAGCTGGGCGGCATCGCCTGGGAGAAGGGCTGCTACATGGGCCAGGAGCTGACGGCGCGCACCCGCTATCGCGGCCTGCTCAAGCGCCGCCTCGTGCCCGTTCTGGTAGAGGGCGACATCCCGCCCCGCGACACCCCTGTCACGCTTGATGGCGCGACGGTGGGGGAAATGCGTTCGGGCCGCGACGGGCTCGGCCTCGCCCTGCTCCGCCTGGAGGCAGCCGGGGCCCCCGCGCTCGCCTGCGGTGGCGCGGTGCTGCGCCCGCGCGTGCCCGCCTGGATGAGGCTGCCCAGCCCCGCCGCTTAGGGCATAAGCTTCCCGAGATCACAGAACGCGAGGAAACGGCTTGTCCGAAGCTTCCATGAGGGGGGATGGCGTCATCCCCGGCGGCGTGCTCGTCGCGCGCCGCGTGACCGAGGCGGTGGCCGAGCGCGCCCGCCAGCGCTTCGGCGCCATCATCACGGACCACGACATGACCGCGGACGAGGCGCTCGGCATGGCGGCGGAGAAGGGCCTGGCCGCCGTGGTCACGGGTGGCAAGGTGCGGATCACCGCCGCCCACGCGGCCAATCTGCCGCCGAGCCTGCGGATCGTCGCCAACACCAGCGTCGGCCACGACCACATGGATTCGGAGGCGGTGAAGGCCGCGGGCGTCGTCGTCACCAACACGCCGGACGTGCTGACGGACTGCACCGCCGACCTCGCCTTCATGCTGCTGCTCAACGCCTGCCGCCGCGGCCACGAGTACGAGGCGATCATGCGCGCCGGATGGCGCAAGGGCTACGGGTTTCCGGACAATCTCGGCCTTCAGGTCAGCGGCAAGACGCTCGGCATCGTCGGAATGGGGCGGATCGGCCAGGCGATGGCCCAGCGGGCGCGCGGCTTTGGCATGACCATCCTCTACCACAACCGACGCCGGCTGCCGGCGGAACTGGAAGCGGGCGCCGAATACTTCGCTGACCTCAACGAGATGCTGCCGCGCTGCGACATCCTCTCCCTCCACCTGCCCGGCGGCGAGGCCGGCACGCTGATGACGGCAGAGGCCTTCGCGCGGCTGCCCCGTGGCGCCGTCTTCGTGAACACCGCCCGCGGCTCGCTCGTGGACGAGAACGCGCTGATCGAGGCGCTGAAGTCCGGCCAGCTCTTCGCCGCCGGTCTCGACGTCTTCCGGCGCGAGCCCGATTTCGACCTGCGCTTTGCCGAGCTGCCCAACGTCTTCCTCACCCCGCATGTCGCGAGTGCCACGGTCGAGACGCGCAACGCCATGGGGTTCAAGGCACTCGACAACGTCGCCGCCGTACTCTCTGGAAAGCCGCCGATCGATCCTGTCTGACCAACCTGTAGTGGAGGAAACAAAGAGATGAACCGTCGCCAGATGCTCGGCCTCGCGGCCGGGGGCCTTGCCGCACCGGCGCTGCTGCGCGCCCAGGAGGCCTGGCCCTCCAAGCCCGTCACCATCATCGTGCCCTTCGCGCCCGGCAGTTCGTCCGACATTGTCGGCCGTGCGATCGCGCAGGGTGTTCAGGCGGCTACCGGCAAGCCCGTGGTGGTGGAGAACCGCCCCGGCGCCACCGGCGAGATCGGCGCCCGCGTCGTCATCCGCTCCGCGCCCGACGGCGGCATCCTCATGCACGCGCCGATCAGCACCTGGGCGATCAACGCCGCGCTGCGACCCAACCTCAGCTACGATCCCACCCGCGACTTCACGGGGCTGATGCAGACCGTGCGCACACCCAACGTGCTGGTGGTCAACCCCGCGCAGGTGCCGGCCAACGACCTGCCGGGCTTCGTCGCCTGGCTCAAGGAGCGCGGTGGGCGCGCCGCCTATTCCAGCTCCGGCGTCGGCTCCTCGGACCACCTGACGGCGGAGATGTTCAAGCAGCGCACGGGCACGGAGGCTTCCCACGCCCCCTATTCAGGCGGCGGCCCGGCGACGACGGACCTCATCGCGGGGAACGTGCAGTTCTCCTTCCAGAACCTTGGCTCCATCGCGCCGCAGATCCGCGACGGCCGGGTGAAGGCGATTATGACGACTGCGGAGGCGCGCAACCCCACCCTGCCGGAGACGCCGACCGCCGGGGAGGCAGGGCTGCCGGACTTCGTCGTCTATTCCTGGCAGGCGCTGGGCGCACCGGCGGGCATGGCGCCCGCGCTGGCCGCCCAGGTGCATGCCGCTTGTGCCGCGGCGCTGCGCCAGCCGGAGATCGCGAAGCGGCTGACCGATATCGGTTTCGAGATCGTCGCCAGCACGCCCGCGGACTTCACCGCCTTCCAGCACGGCGAGATCGCCCGTTGGAAGGAGGTCGTGGGCAAGGGGAACATCGCGCCCGAATAGGGCACGCGTCTCAAAAGGCGCGGCCGCGCAGCATCGGGCGGCGCGGCACCGGCTTCGGCCCCATCACCTCGTCGATTTCGGCCTTTGCCTGATTGACGAGGTCGATGAGCAACGCGCCCTCACCCACCGGCTTCACCTGCCGCGGCCGCCCGAGGCGGGAGGGCGGATGCACGACCACCGAGCAGGTGCCGTTGCCGCGCTCCTCGATGTGCAGCACGTGCTGGCGATAATCGCGAGTGGAGACAACGGTCAGGCGAGGCATGAGCACCCTTCTTGAGTCGTGAACGGCTGGAAATGCGGCAGCAAGATGTGGGCCATGGCAGCCCGTTCGGGCATCACGCGGCCACCCGGTCGACGTGCGGGAGGCCGACAAAGCGCGTCGCCCCCTCGATGCCCGCGATCTCGCGCGAGATTTTACGCCGCACCGCACGGTCAAAGGCCTCGAAGCCTTCTGCCACCACGAGGAAGGCGCCAGGGCCGCCGATCACCTCGTCACGGTAGTAGTCCTCCAGCGCGGAGGTGCCGCCAGGCAGCGGCGCACGGTCGAGCACGGCCAAACCGTTCATCACGATGCCCTCTTCGAGCATCCGCGCCCGCACCGGCTCCAATCGGCGCCCCGCGTTGTTCATACCGTCGCCGGAGATATCCAGCACCCGCCGCGTGCCCTCGTATCGACCGCCCTCGTAGAGCCGCAACGCGTGCTCCATGGCGCCGGAGATGGAGGTGTAGCTGCCCGTGCGGCGCGGCGCGGCGTCGAGGGCGGTGGCGAAGCGTTCCGCCGCGGCCTCTCCGTCGATCCGCATCCAGGGCACAAGATTGTCCTGCGCGTCCACGTCTGACCAGGTGAAGAGAGTACAGGCAATGGCGCCGATGCCGCCGCCGGCGATGGAACGGATCACCTCCGGATCCCGGAAGGCGCTCGCGTAGCCGCGCATCTGCGCCTCGTGCTCCTCGGCATCGATCGAGCGGCTCACATCCACCGCCAGGATGAGTTCCACATCCACGGGTTCCCGGTCCTGTTGAGCCCGATCGGGCGGCACCCCGGCGGGCGAGGCGGCCCGGGCATGGCTCAGGATCATCGGGGCGCAGAGCACCCCGGTACCGGAGAGGCGCAGAAGTTGACGACGCTGCATCGGTCCCATCCTTCAGGAAGGGCCATGGCTGGCTTTTCCCGCCCGCTTCGCGCACGGGCAATTTGTGCAATGCAGCATGACGGTGGTTGGTTGCCAGCGCCAGCGGTTTCGTGAGGGTTATCGCCCTTCGGTGATGCTCCAGGGGATGGTGCGACGGCGAAGTAAGAACGGTCCCGGCTGGCCGCAGCGTGGCGAATAAGCCGCACCGGAGGGAGCCTCGCGGCAGGCGGGCCCGCCCGCGCGAGGCGGCCGGGTCAGAGGCGCCGTTCGGCGAGCGGCGGCAGGAAGCTGTCAGTGTAGATATCCGCCACCTTCACCTTCGGCGCCATGCCATAGGCGCTCTCCACCGCCTCGATTGCCTTCTGGAAGCGCACGGGATCGGGGTTGGACAGGCCGTTCGCCATAACATGGTCGGAGATGACCTGCTGCTCCATGCTGATGGCCTGGCGCTCCGTCTCGATCGCGACGTCCGTCAGCGGCTCCACCTTCTTGAGCATGGCGATGCTCTCCTCGCGGTTCCTGTTCGCGTAGATCAGCGAGCGGAACAGCGCGCGCTGCGCGTTACGCACCACCTCGGGGTTGCGCTCCGCGAAGGCGCGCGTGGTCATGTAGCAGGTGCCCAGCAGGTCGAGCCCGTGGTCGCGGTAGTACATGATCCGCTGCTGCGGGAAGTCGAGGCCGAGCGCCTTCAGCGACATGCCGACCGAGGTGATGGCGCCCGTCACGCCGTCAGCACGGCGCTGCACGAGCATCGGCTCGCGCAGCTCGGGGCTCACCGTCAGCCAGTTCACCTTGGAAGCATCCACGCCCGCAGTTCTCGCGAAGGCAGGGAAGAGCTGGCGGCCCGCATCCGATTCCGGCGCGGCGAGCGTCTTGCCCTCCAGGTCCTTCGGCGCGCGCACCCCGCCATCCGCGCGCGTGACGGCGCAGAGAAGCGAGCGGTCTCCCCAGATGCCCGTGACGATGAGGCCGGAATTCGGATTCTCCGCCATGAACTTGATGACCGGGTTGATATCGGCCTGGCCCATGTCGTAGGCGCCGGCCGCTATATCCGTCGGCACGCGGCCGGAGCCGAAGCCTCGATCGACCGTCGCGTCGATGCCGACCTCGCGGAAGAAGCCCTTCTCGTGGCCCATGGTCACATAGGCGTTCGGCCCCTGCTTCGCCCAGTCGAGCGCGAAGCGGAGCTTCGACATCGCCTGCGCGCGGGCGATATGCGGCGTGGCCAGGGCCGAGCCCGCGAGCGCCGCGCCCCGGGCGAGCAGGCGGCGCCGGGAAGGATGCAGATCCATCGAGAAACCCTCTTCCAGGAGGGCGGCATGGGCCGCCCGCATGGACGAATGTTCAGCAAGAAGGGTGCCGGGCATGCCTAGGTGGCAGGCGCCCCAGCCCGCTCCTTGCATGACGCACGCCGCTACTGCCTGGAGATAAGGCCATCGATCCCTCTGCCTTCACGGCCCTGACGCTCGCCGGGCTCTACCGCACCGGTGCCCTTTCCCCTCTGGAGGCCGCACGCGCCTGCCTCAACCGGATCGCGCGGCTCAACCCGCGGCTGAACGCAATCATCGCCCTCGATGAGGCCGGCGCGCTGGCGGCAGCGGCGCGGAGCGAGGCCCGCTGGCGCGAAGGCCGCCCCACAGGCCCGCTGGACGGCGTGCCGCTGACCGTGAAGGACAACATCCCCGTCGCCGGCCTGCCCTGCCGCTGGGGCAGCCCTGCCTGGCCCGAGGGGCCTGCGACAGTGGACGAGCTACCCGTGGCGCGGCTGCGCACGGGCGGTGCCGTCATCCTCGGCAAGACGAACGTCCCCGAGTTCACGCTGGAGGGCTACACGGACAACGCCCTCTTCGGCCCCACCGGCAATCCGTGGAACCCGCGCCTGACCCCTGGCGGATCGAGCGGCGGCGCGGTGGCAGCGGTGGCCTCGGGCATGGGGCCGCTGGCCCTCGGCACGGATGGCGGCGGCTCGATCCGCCGCCCGGCCTCCCATGCCGGCCTCGTGGGCCTCAAGCCCACTCCCGGCCGGGTGCCGCGCGGGAATGGCCTACCCGCCATCCTGCTGGACCTGGAGGTGATTGGCCCGATCGCCCGCACGGTGGCCGACACGGCGCTGCTGCTGGCCGCCATTGCGGGCCCGGCGGCGGAGGATCCCGCGTCTTACGGCCTGCCGCCCCTCGACCTACCGGCCCCGCCCCGCCTCCGCATTCGTTACGTGCCGCGCTTCGGCGCCTCTCCCGTCGATCCCGGCATCGCCGCCTCCGTCGCCATGGCCGCGCGGCGCCTGGAAGCGCTCGGGCATGCAGTGGAGGAGGGGCCGGTGCCTTTCGACCCGGAGACGGTGCTGCCGATCTTCCCGGCCATTGCGGGCGCGGGCCTGGCCTGGTTGCTGGGCAACCTGCCCGGGGAACCATCACCCGCCTCGCCTGCCCTTGCTGCCATGGCGAGGGTAG
Organism: Roseomonas sp. KE2513; assembly: GCF_016107305.1. Taxonomy (GTDB): domain Bacteria; phylum Pseudomonadota; class Alphaproteobacteria; order Acetobacterales; family Acetobacteraceae; genus Roseomonas. Next base: position 110,406 of record NZ_RCVR01000008.1, on the reverse strand, counting down.
GGCGAGAGGCGGGGGCACCGGCGCTCTTCGCCGCGCTGGACGCCATGGCCGGGCTCCGCCGCGCCATGGGCCTGTTCCTCGCCCGGAACTGCGACGCGATCCTCACCCCGGCGGCGGCCGCGCTTCCCTGGCCAGCGCACGAATCCCACCCGCCGGTCATCGACGGTCAACCAGCAGGGCCGCGCGGGCACGCGGTTTTCACCAATTTCGCCAACCTCGCGGGGCTGCCCGCCATCGCCCTGCCCTGCGATCCCGTGGCGGGTCTGCCGGTGGGCTTCCAGCTCGTTGCCGCGCCCGGCGCGGAGGCGGCGCTGCTCGCGGTGGCGGCGGAGTACGAGGTGGCCCATCCCTGGGCCGACCGCTGGCCCGCCCTCTCCTGAACCCTGGCCCGGCACTTGCCCGGGTTCGCGCATCCTCTCGGAGCCACGCCTTGCCGCGCCTCGTCATCCACCGCCTTTCCATGGCGCATCCGGGCGATGTCTCCGCCCTCGCCGCCCTGCTCGATTCGGGCGCGCTCGACGCCGGGACGATCCGCGCGGTGATCGGCAAGACCGAGGGCAATGGCGGGCTGAACGACTTCACCCGCGGCTACTTCACCCAGTCCCTCATGCACCTCCTCTCCCGCGCCACGGGGGAAGCGCCGGAGGATCTCGTCGCCCGCATCCCCTGCGTGCTCTCGGGCGGGACGGAGGGGGTGCTCTCGCCGCACTACATGGTCTTCGCTGCCGAACCCGGTGGTGGCGCGGAGGGCTTGGCCATCGGCACCGCCTTCGGCCCGTTCGTCGTGCCGGGGGATGTCGGCAACGACGCCCAGATCGCCCGCGTCGCCGAAGCCACCCGCGCTGCCATGGCCGATGCCGGGATCGACGACGCTGCCCGGGTGGCATTGGTGCAGGTGAAATCCCCTGCCGGCGGGCCGGGCCTGTTGCTGCGCTCCGTCGCCGGCGGCGCCATGGGCGCGGCCCTCGCCCTCGGCGACGTGTCCGCGGGGGCCGCGCGCGGGACGGCGCTGCTGGAGGACCTCACCCTCTTCTCCTCCCGCGTCAGCGCCTCTGCCGGGGTTGAAGTGGTGCGGGACGAGGTGGTGGTGCTCGGCACCGCGCCCGGCTGGGGGCCGGGCCTCACCATGGCCGTGCGCCCGATGGCGGATGCGCTGGATCTCGCGGCCATCCAGTCTGCCTTTCGCGGGGCCAACCTTTCGGCCGATCCGGACGTGCCGCCCGCCCAGCGCCCGCGCATCCGCGCCGTGCTGGCGAAGGGCGAGCCAGACCGAGGCCTGTCCGTGCGCGGCCAGCGGCACACGATGCTCGGCGACACCGACCTCGACGCCCAACGGCACCTGCGGGCGGCGCTCGGCGCGGTGATTGCTTCGGTCGCCGGCGACGGGCGCGTCTTCGTATCGGGCGGCGCGGCCCACCAGGGACCACCAGGCGGCGGACTGATCGCCGTTATCGCGGAGGGTGCGTGATGCGCATCGGAATCATCGGGAGCGGCGTCGCAGGCTCGCTCCTGGCAGAGGGGCTGCTCGGTTCCCCGCATCACGACGTGGTTGTCTTCGAGCGCGCCGCGGCGGGCGAGCACGCGGAGGCCGGCACCGGCCTGAACCTCGGCCCCAACGCGCTGAAGGCGCTGCGCCTGCACGCCCCCGCCCGCCACGACGCCCTCCGCGCCGCCTCCCTCCCCTGGCGCCGCTGGCTGGTGGAGCTGACGGACGGCACGCCGCTACTCGACCTCGACCTGCTCTCGGTGGCGGAGGAGCCGGGGGTGCGAATCCGCTGGTCCGAGCTCTACCGCGCGCTCCGCGCCCCGGTCGCCCATATGACGCGCCACGGCCGCGCGCTGGAGGCGTTGGAGGAGGACGCGGCGGGTCGCCTCGTGCCCGTCTTCCGCGCACCCTTCGGCGCCCTGATCAGGGAGGGCGGCTTCGACCTTCTCATCGGCGGGGACGGCCGCTACAGCCGCCTCCGGGCACTGACCGCGGGGGAGCCGGTGCCGGAGCATCTCGGCCTCTGCATCTGGCGGCTGCTCGTCACCGAGGCGGATGATTGCCCCTTCGACGACTACGGCCAGTGGTTCCGGGGCAGCAACCGCCTCCTCGCCTTCCGCGTGCCGGGTAACGCCGTCTACATCGCCGGCACCTTCCGCCTCGGCGGCGACGTTCCCATCCCCGAGGAGGCCCGGACCGCCGCCCACCAGCGCGCCCTCTTCACCCCCGAGGGCGCCGCGCCCTCCCCCGCCGTCTCCTGGATGCTCGGCCGCATCGAGGCGGACCTCGGCGGCATCCACTGGGCCCGCACGCAGGAGGCGCCGATGCTCCGCCATGCGGCGGGCGGGCGCGCCCTGTTCCTGGGAGATGCCGCCCAGGCCATGGTGCCCACCCTCGGGCAGGGCGCGACCCAGGCGATCGAGGATGGCACCATCGCCGCCGCCATCCTCCGCGCCGGCGGGGATGCAGCGGCGGTCGCGGCCTGGCGCGACCCGCGGGTGGACTTCGCGCGGCGTCTCTCCCTCGCGGCGAGCGACACGATCCTCGGCACCGATCCGGTGGAGGGCACCCTCGAGAAGGGGCGCGCGCCCTTCCTTGCCGAACTGCACCGCCTTTACACGGAGGTGCCTGGACCGGAAGAGCTGGCCCTCCCCGCGCGGGTCGCCGCCGCGTGAGCGGTGCGCCGCTTGCGCAACGGCGCGGCGGCGCAATCTCCCGGCGTATGAGCAGCACCCGCCCTCCCGACGCGCCGGCAGCCCGGCGCGGCCCCTCTGTGTCGCCAGACGGCCGGCGGTGAGCGCGGTCGTCATCGGCGCGACGGGGGGGATCGGCTCGGCCCTCGCGGACCTGCTGGAGGAGCGCGGCACCCCCGTGCTGCGCCTCGGCCGAGGGACGACGCCCCGACTCGACCTGCTGGACGAAGCGAGCATCGCCGCCTGTGCGGCCGCGGCTGGGGATGGGCTGCGCCTGGTGATCGACGCCACCGGCTTCCTGCACGACGCTCGCTTCGGGCCCGAGAAGTCGCTGCGCGCAATCGACCCTGCGGCGATGGCGCACAGCTTCGCCGTGAACGCCACAGGCCCGGCGCTGCTGATGAAGCACTTCCTGCCCCGGCTGGGGCGGGAGGGGCGCGCGGTCTTCGCCACCCTCTCGGCCCGCGTGGGCAGCATCGCCGACAACCATCTCGGCGGCTGGTACAGCTACCGCGCCTCGAAGGCAGCGCTGAACCAGCTCCTGCGAACCGCCGCGATCGAACTCTCCCGCACGCACAAGGAGGCGGTCTGCGTAGCGCTGCATCCGGGCACGGTGGACACCGGACTCTCCGCGCCCTTCGCCAGAGCAGGGCTGGAGGTGCAGTCCCCGCGGCAGGCGGCCGAGCGCCTCCTCGCCGTCATCGACGGGTTGGCGACCCGGCAAACGGGCACGCTGCTCGATCACAGGGGGGAGACGATTCCCTTCTGATAAGTCACATCATCGGGCCGCCCATTCTCTGTTAATCGGTCCGGGCGACACTATTGCCATGTCCGCATCGACCGATGTGCAGCTCTCCCGTTACGCCGTGGAGGACGCGCGCCCCACGACCTTCCTCGAACGGGGGGTAACCGTGCCGTTCACGACGCCGATACTGCTCGGCAGCCGCGTCCGGCCCGCGCAGCGCCGCAACCTCGAGGTTGCCATCCCGAGCCCGGCGGGCGTGCGGGGCTTCTACATCCTGCCGCTGCAGGGGATCTGCGATATATGCGCCCCCACCCTGCACGACCGGCTGATGCTCGATGTGATGGGGAGCCTGTCGACCGTCGCGCCGAACACGATCCTCCGCATCGCGAGGGCGGCCGCGCAGGAGGGCCTGGCCGGCCGCGCCGCTGCCGCGGCAGCACTCGCCGCCGAAAGGACAGTCTCAGGCCAGAAGACGCTTACCAACTACCTTCTCCTGCTGCGTCTCGTCGCTCAGCTTGAGCATCCGTCGGAAGGCTGCGCCTCCCCTGAAAGGGACACGCCGGCGGACGTGCAGGCCCGCGCCAAGCGCGCCGTCGCGCGGCTCGCGCAGTCGCTTGGCCTCACGCCGGAACGGGTCTTCGCCGCACTCGAAAGCCTCGCGGAAGCCTATCTGGACCTCGGGCTGCCGGGCGATCCCACGAAGGCGCGCTATCAGCAGCAGCTCTCCCAGATCGAGGCTCTCTCGGCCGAGGCGGCAAGCTGGGCGGAAACGGCGACCGACGCGCATCTCGCCAGCTCCGCCTCCCTCATCTCGCGCTCGGCCTTCTTTACGCTCAACTGCGGCCGGGTACTGCTGGCGGACCTACTGGCCCTGATCGACGATCTATCGCCCCTCGTGCAGCGCTGGACCGCCAATCCGGACGTGATCCTCGCCGAACTCGGCAAGCTCGCCTGGCTGCTGGATGGCTGGTCGATCATCGCCAGCATTTGGGAAACCGCCGAGCAGATCGGGGTTCCCGCCGCGATCCGGGAAATGTCGGTCATGGTCCCTTCAATGCCGCTCGAGGTGAACCAATGGGTGAGAGGCCCCGAGAAGGACTACTTCGCCGAGGCGCACAGGCGACACAGCCGATTGGTATCGCGGCTGGAGGAATGGCGCACCGGGCGTCTCCTGGAGCTCATCCAGCGCAACGAGATCATCGTGAAGAGCTTCGTTTGAGCACGCCCGGCCTTGCCCATTTCCGCCAGCTCGGCGGCGCGCTGTCGCAGGCCTCGCCGCAACAGCTCGCGCGCGTGATCTCCGTGATTGACGCCCTGCCCGACCGCGCCGAGGCCGACACCATCCTCAGCCGGGTGCGGCCGAGGCTGCGCGGAAAGGGTTTCCCGCGCCCTTTGCGCTTCGCCCGCCTGCTCTTCACGCCGCTGGACGGCGTGATCGTGGCGCCCATGGATTGGCGGCCGGGCATGATCACCGTGCCGCGTTCGGCACTTACTTCCCTGGCCGAAGCGGTGCACCGCTCCCTCGGAAAGTTCGCCGAACGGATCGCGGCCGGCTGCGACGGGCATCAACGGGAGGATTCCGCCACCGTCCTCGAGCTTGGTCGGCAGCTCTGGCCCGCCGCGACCGCCGCCCTGCCCGCAACCCCTCCCGATGGCTGGCGCCGGACGGGGCTGGCCGATAGCGATTACGCGCCGATTCGCGCCAGTTGTGAAGCCGGCTGGCGCCACGGCATCGCCCTCTGGCCAGCCTTGCGCGGCGCTGCCGAGGGCCCGCCCCCCGAACTCTGCCGCGAGCCGCTCATGGCCGCCGCTGCCGAGGGACTCCAGGCTTTCGAGATCGTGCTGCGCCTCGTGCTCATCGACGCGGCGTGCCCGGCCGGCGTAGCCGCCCTGGCAATGGAAATCGCCAGCGGGTGCGGGCACCACCTGGTGCTGGCGGCGCAGCGCGCCACCGATCAGGCACTGGCCGCTTCCATCGCCCGTGTCTCCGCCGCCAGATCCGCCCCGGAGGACGACAAGGGGAATGCCGCCGCGGCTGCCGCGAGAGCCGCCTGGGCGCTCATCGAGGATTTCGAGAGATCGGCCCTGGTGGGGACGCCCCAGCGCCGGGAGAAGCTGCTCGCGCTTCGCCAGGTGGCCGACGAGGCGTGCCGCGCCGGCTTCTCGGAAACGCTGGCGGACGGGTTCCTGACGCCCGTCACGTCCTGGGTCCGCAACATGCCCGCCGACCCCTCCCTGGAGATCGCGAAGGTGGAGGAAGCCGCGCGCTGCCTCCGCCGGATCGAGGCCGCCGGCCGCCGGCTGGGCGGCGCGGAAACCTACGACCGGGCCCTCAGATCTGCCGCCCAGACCGTCATGGAGGAGGCGCGGAGCGGCGGCGAGGCCAGTCCCCTCCGCCGTGCCGATGTCATGCGTCTGGCCGAGATCCTGATCGGTCCCGATGCGGCCGAGCGCCTGTTGGGCGGATTGCGCCCGCCGCGCTGAGTAGCCTCGCCCGCTCAGAGAGCGCGGGCGGGCGGGCGCAGGAACTCCTCCATCGCCTGGAAGAAGATCGCACGGTTCTTCGAGAGATAGGAGACATGCGCCATGCCCGGGATCACCACGAAGCGCCGGTCGTTGGTGCCGAGCTTGGCGAAGTAGTTCAGCAGATCCTCCTCCGTCGCGATGCCGTCGTGCTCGCCGCGCACGATCATCACGGGGCAGGTCAGCTTCTCCGGCGTCACCACCGGCAGGTTCGCGCACATGTCGAGATAGGTGCCGGTCGGCATCGTGTCGCCCAGCGCCAGCTCGTAGTCGGCCAGCGCGTCCGCGATGCCCTCCTCGGAGGTGCCGGGCAGGTCGCGGTTGAAGATGGAGTGGAAGAAGGCGCGGTCCACCTTGCGGATGTGGGAGGACCGCCACTCCTCCAGCCGCTCGCGCCGCTTGATCAGCGTCGGCGCGCCCTCCCCGGTATAGACGAAGGCGTCGAGGATCACGCGTTCGACGCGCTCCGGATGCGCCTCACCGAAGAGCGCCGCCCTCAGGGCGCCGGAGGAGGAGCCGTAGAACATGGCGGAGCGGCGGCCGGTGCGCTCGAACACCACGTCGGTCGCGGCGCGCAGGTCCTCGGCGGCCATGGAGAGGTTCGAGTTCGACGTTGTGCGCGAGGAGCGGCCGTAGCCCTCGAAATCCATCGTCCAGACATCGAAGCCGCGGCGCGCGAATTCCTCCATGAAGGAGTAGCCGGGCTTGCCGGGCACATCGAGGTCGAAGCCGCCCTCGCCGCCGAAGGAGGAGCCGTGGACGAGGAAGAGGATCGGCTGATCCCCCGCCCCCGCCAGGCGCTTGCGATAGACGGCGAGGCGAACGTCGCCTTTCATCGCCCAGTGCTGCTCGGCCTCGATGGTGCCGCCGGTGTTCGTGTCCACGCCCGTTCTCCCGATGGTGCTCATTCGGCCCGGAGGCCCGCGTCGCGGATGAGGTTGCGCCAGCGCGGCACACTGTCCCGCACCAGTGTGCCAAGCTGCTCCGGCGGTCCGCCAACGATTTCGAAGCCGTTCTCCAGCAGGGTCTGCCGCACGGCCGGCTCGGCGAGCGCGGCGTTAGCCCACTCGTTTAGCTTTGCGATGATGGGTGCCGGCGTGCCGGCGGGGGCCAGCAGACCATACCAGTTCGGCACGTCGTAGCCGGGGATCGATACCTCGGCGACCGTCGGCACATCCGGCAGCAGTGGGAAGCGCTGCGGCGTGGTGATCGCCAGCGGCACCACCTGTCCGCCGCGGATGAGGCCGATCACCGCACCGAGCGTCACGAAGGCTGCGTCCACGTTGCCAGCCATGAGGTCGTTCATCGGCGTCGATCCGCCGCGATAGGGGATGACGGACCAGCGCGCCCCCGTCTCGTGCTGGATCACCGCGCCCGAGAGATGCCCGCCGCTGCCGAAGCCGGAGATGGCCACCTGCAACCGGTTGGGGTCGCGCTTGGCGATCTCCATGAACTCCGCGAAGGTCTTCGCCGGGCCGTTTCGATGCGTCACCAGCACGTGCGGGATGCGCGCCATCAGCGTGACAGGCGCGAAGTTCGCGATCGGGTCGTAGCCGGCATCGCGGAACAAGCTCGGGTTCACCGTCAACGAGTCCACGGCCACCAGCAGCGTCTGCCCATCCGGCGCGGATTGGGCGACGAGCTGGTAGGCGAGGTTGCCGCCTGCGCCGGGGCGGTTCTCCACGAAGAAGGTGCCGCGGCCCTTCTTCACCAGCTCGTCCGCGAGCACGCGGCCGATCGTGTCGGTCGAGCCGCCCGGCGCCACCGGCAGCACGATCCGCACGGGACGGGCCGGATAGGCCTCCGCTCCTTGCGCCCTTGCCGCGCGCGGTGCGATCAGCCCCGCCGCGGCCAGCGTCGCGAAGCCGCGGCGCCCCATCCTCTCACGCATGCCCGTTCACTCCCATCTGTCCCGTCTGTCGCGGGTTCGTTCGCCCTGCACATCACGGCACGGCATCCAGCACGCTCGCATGGAAAAGGTCTTCCGGCGCGATCTCGCGCGCGGCCAGGCCGTCGGCGAGGGCGTAGCGGATCATGGCGGCCAGTTCGTCGCGGTTGCGGCGGAAGCCATAGGGCCAGGGATCGCCGCCCATGATCCGCGTCTGCGCCTCCGCCTCTGCTGCGATCCAGGGGAGCGAGGCGCGGAGGACATTCACCAGCGAGAGGTCGGCGACTGCCATCGCCCGCGCGCGGGAGAAGGCGCGGAACAGCTCCAGCGGCAGCCAGGGATGCTCGGCCGCGAGTTCCTTGCGCAGCGCCATGCAGTGCATGATCGGGAAGAAGCCGGTCGCGCGGTAATAGGCTTCCTCCTCCGTCCGGTAATCCGGATAGAGGCGGTCCACCGGGGCGGATCGGTTCAGGAAGCAGGAGGGCGGACGCGGCCCGATGATCGCGTCGATCCCGCCCGAGGCGAGAAGCCCGTTCAGCGTCTCCTCCGGCCCGATCGGCCGCACGTCCAGCTCGGGCGGCAGCTTCAGCGCCACGCGCTCGCTGCCGCCGGTCTCCTCCAGCCCGCCGGTGCGCCAGGCGATGCTGCGCGTGTCCACGCCGTAGTACTCGCGCAGCGCCCCGCGCACCCAGAGCGCCGCGGTCTGCTGGTATTCCGGCAGCCCGATCCGCTTGCCCGCGAGGTCCGCCGCCGTGCGGATGCCGCGGTCCGTCCGCACATAGATCGCGGCGTGGCGGAAGGAGCGGGAGGGAAAGACGGGAATACCGATATAGGGCGCGTCGCCGCGGGCCGTGGTGACGATGTGGCTGCTCATCGACAGCTCCGTCACGTCGAAGGCGCGGTCGCGAAGCGCGCGGCGGAAGATGTCCTCCGGCTCCCCCGGCAGCACCGTGAGCGTGACGCCCGCAACCTCCACGCGGCCGTCGATGATGGGCCGCGTGCGGTCCGAGCTGTGGCAGGCGAGGGTAAGGCGGAGATTCTCGGGCAAGTGTCTATTCCATGGCGGCGGCGAGGTTATCGGGCGTGAAGGGCATGGCGCGTGGGCGGATGCCGAGGGCGGCGTGGATGCCAGCAGCGATGGCCGCCACCGTCGGCCCCAGCGAGGGCTCGCCCGCGCCCAGCGGCGGCGCGTCCTGCGGGCCAATCAGGCGCAGCTCCACCGCCGGCACCTCGGAGAAGCGCAGGATCGGGTAGGTCTCCCAGGAATCGCTGGTCACGTTCAGCCGGTCGAAGCGCAGGGCCTCCTTCAGCGCGATGGAGACCGCCTGAAGCGCGCCCCCTTCGAGCTGGTTGGCCGCGCCGTCGGGGTTGATGATCTCGCCAAGATCGGCCGCGATCCAGAGGTGGCGGCAGCGCACCACTTCGGCCGCCTCCACCTCCGCCGCGACCGCGCACCAGCCGCCCGTGCCCTTGTAGCGGGCGACGGCGATGCCGGTGCCGATTCCCTCCCCCGCCGCGGCGCGCGGCCAGCCACACATGGTCGCCACCTCGCGCAGCACGGCGGCGGCGCGCGGGTCGTCCTCAAGGTGGCGCAGGCGGAAGGCGACGGGATCCTGGCCGGTGCGCGCGGCCAGCTCGTCCATCACGGACTCGGTCGCCCAGACATTCAGCAGCGCGCCCAGGCCCCGCAGGGCGGAGCTGCGAATGGGCATTTCCAGCAGCCGGTGCATCGAGACGTCGAGCGAAGGCACGCGGTAGCCCGGCACCGAGTTCCGCTGCCCCCCGCCCCCGCCGGCCATTGGCGCGTCGATCGCCACCGGCAGCGGGAAGGGCGGGTCGAGATAGCCGGCCGAGAGTAGCGTCGGGTCCTTCGCCCGCCCGGGACGCGAGGAGTGCCCGTTGCCGCGCAGCACCGTCCGCCAGGTGCAGAGCATCCCATCCGCATCGACGGCCGCCTCGATATCGGCGATGGCGGCCGGGGAATGCGGCGACCAGGCGAGCTCCTCCGCGCGGCTCCAGCGCACGCGCAAGGGGCGGCCGGGATACGCGCGTGCTACCAGCGCCGCATCCAGGGCCACGTCGTCCGCGCCGTTATGGCCGTAGCAGCCCGCGCCCTCCATGTGGCGCACGGTGATGCTGGCGGCGTCCAGCCCGAGCACCGTCACGAGGTCGGCGCGCAGGTTGTAGATGCCCTGGCTGTGGGTCCAAATCTCCACCGCCTCTCCTTCCCAGCGCGCGACGGCGCAGGAGGGGCCAATGGAGCCGTGCGCAAGGTAGGGCCGCGCGAAGCGGGCCGATATCGTGTGCACCGCTGGAGGCGACGGGTCGTTCTGGCGGGCGACCTCCGTTCGCTGGGCCGGTGTCGCCTCGATCCAGGCGGGAAGGTCGTTCTCGTCCGGCAGGGATTCGCGCGTCTCCCAGCGCGCACGCGCCGCAACGCGCGCCGCCGCGGCATCCGCCGCCCATTCCTCCGAGGCGACCACGGCCAGGAGGTTGCCCAGGCGCAGCACTGCCGCGTCCCCAGGCAGCGGTCCCTCCCGCAGCTCGGCCAGGGTGGCTACCCGCGCGGGGGGCCGCACCATCCGCGCGTGCAGCATTCCCGGCAGCCGCAGGTCGTGCACGTAGCGCGGCGCGCCGAAGACCTTGTCCGGCAGGTCGAGCCGCGCGGACGCCTGGCCGGCGACGCCGCGCCGCGAAGCCGGCTTCGGCGCCACGTCACCCCGCGCCTCCACCTCCAGCAGCGCTTCCTCCGCCTGGGTCCAGTAGGCGCCGAGCGCGGCACCATCCGGGCCGAGGAAGACGCCGTCCTCCACGCGGATCGCCCCCGGCTCAACGCCCGCGCGCGCCGCGGCGAGGCGAAGGTGGATGGCGCGCGCCTCCGCACAGGCGTGGCGGATGGCCGTGCCGCTCTCCTGGATCGAGAGGCTGCCCGATGTCACCCCCTCGTTCGGGCTGCCGGGCGTGGAGGCCGCGGCGATGCGCACGCGGTCGAGCGGCATGTCCAGCTCATCGGCCGCGATCTGCGCCAGGGCCGTCAAGATGCCCTGGCCGATCTCCACCTTCCCCGGCGTGACCGCGACGGTGCCGCCCGGCGAGAAGCGCAGCCAGTTCGAGAGCCGCGGTGCCGCCCTCAGGCTGCCCGGCAGGTCCGGCGCATTGCCGGCCTGCCCCATAGGAAAGCCGAAGGCGAGGTTCACGCGCTTGCCCCGCTCATGGCTCGCGCCGCGCGCAGCACCGCGCGGATCATCCGGTTATGGGCACCGCAGCGGCAAAGATGCGGCTCCAGTGCCGCGCGCACCGCCGCCTCGTTCGGATCTGGATTACGCTCCAGCAGCGCCGCCGCGCTGACGAGGATGCCCGAGAGGCAGTAGCCGCACTGCCCCGCCTGCTCCTCCAGGAAGGCCGACTGGAGCGGATGTGGCGCTTCCGGCGTGCCCAGCCCCTCCACCGTGCCGACTGCGCGCCCCTGCACCGCTTCCGCCGGCAGGGCACAGGAGGGGCGAGGCTCGCCGTCGATGGCGACGTAGCAGCAGCCGCAGGCCTCCGCTCCGCAGCCGAAGCGCGGTCCGCTCAGTCCCAGAGGCCCGCGCAGCGCGTGCAGCAGCGTCATGCCCTCGGGCGCCTCCACCCGAACGGGCGTGCCGTTCAGCGTGAAGGATACGTCCATTCTAGTTCACCTCTATCTTCGCCATGCGAACGTAGTTGCGCTGCGTCTCCACGTCCTTGCGCAGGAAGGCGTCGAATTCCGCGACCGACATGGGCATGGGCTGAGCGCCCTGCTTCGCCATGGCCTCCCGCGTCTGCGGACGTGCGAGCCAGGCGTTCACCGCACCGTTCAGCTTGTCCACGATCGGCTTAGGCATCGCGAGCGGCGCCATCAATCCGAGCCAGATGGAGGCCTCGTAGCCGGGCACCGTCTCGGCCACCGTCGGCAGTTCCGGCAGCAGCGGGTCGCGCTGCGGGCCGGTCGTCGCGAGCCCCTTGGCCCGTCCGCCCTGCAGGTGTGGCTCCATTGTCGGGATCGCGTCGAACATCATCGGCACCGTGCCGGAAATGACCGCCGTCCGCGCCTCGCCCGAGGAGCGGAAGGGAATGTGCTGGATCTCAATTCCCGTCATTGCCCGGAACACCTCGCCCGCGATGTGATAGGGCGTGCCAGGACCGGAGGAGGCGTAGTCGATCTTGCCGGGCTGCGCCTTCGCCTTCGCGATCAGTTCCGCCACGCTGTTCACGCCGAGTGAGGGATGCACCGCCAGAACGTGGTGCGCGACATTCACCGCAGCCACCGCCGCAAGGTCCCGCATCAGCACATAGGGCCGGTTCGTGATCAGCGTCTCGTTCGCCGTGTGCGTGTTGGACATCATCAGGATGGTGTAGCCATCCGGCGGCGCCTTCACGACGACATCGGTGCCGATCACCGCCCCGGCGCCCGGCCGGTTCTCGATAACGAAGGGCTGGCCGAGCGATCCCGTCAGCGCCTCCGCCACATTGCGCGCCGCGATGTCGGCGGAGCCGCCGGCGCCGAAGGGCACGATGATCCGCACTGGCCGCGAGGGCCATGCGGCGTCCTGCGCGAGGGCGATCGCCGGTGCCGTCAGCCCTCCCGCCGCCAGAAGGCCCAGTCCGCGCCGCGTGATCACGCTCGTCATCTGCCCGTTCCCTCCCGCCCCTAGTCCACCTTGCCGATGCGCTGCACCGCGCGCACCAGCCGCGCGCTGTCCTCGCGGAAGAAGCGCTCGAAGGCCTCGCCGTCCTGGTAGGCAATGGGGCTACCTGCGGCGTCCAGCGCCCGCTTCAGGCTCTCGTCCTTCTCGCAGACCTGGCGCAGCGCGGCGCGCATCCGCTCCTGCACCGGCGCCGGTGTCGCGAGCGGCAGGAAGAGGCCCGTCCAGATGTAGAACTCCACATCCGTGTAGCCCTTCTCGATGAAGGTCGGCACGTCCTCGAAACCTGGGATGCGCTCCCGCCCCCAGCTCGCGAGAGCACGCAGCCGCCCCTCCTTCACATGGGACAGAGCGGGGCCGGGGCCGGAGGCGAGCGAGTCCAGCGTGCCCGAGAGCAGCGCCGTCAGCGCCGGTCCGCCGCCCTGAAAGGGCACGTGCAGCATGTCGAGCCCCGCCGCTGCCGTCAGCATCGCCATGGCGACGTGCAGCGTGGAGTAGTTGCCGGCGGAGCCGAAGGTAATTGCGCCCGGCCGCTTCTTTGCGTCCGCCACGAACTCCTCCAGAGAGTGCCAGGGCGAGTTGGCCGGCACGACGAGCACCGTAGGATCAGCGGTGATGCGCGCGATCGGCGCGAACTGCTCCACCGTATAGGCAGGCACGCGCCCCTGGATGCGCTCGCTCTCCGGCAGCATGGCAAGCGACGAGAGCGCGAGGAGCGAGGTGTAGCCGTCCGGCGCCGCGCGTGCGACGCTCGCGCTGCCGACGATACCGCCCGCGCCCGCGCGGTTCACTACTGGCAGGGGCTGGCCCAGCACTCGCTCCAGCGCCGCCGCCAGCGGCCGGGCCGTCACGTCGGCCTGCCCGCCCGGCGGGAAGGCCACGATCATCTGGATGGGGCGCGTCGGCCAGGACGGCGCTTGCGCTAGGGCGGGCAACGGCGCCAGCGCGGCCAGGGCCCCCATCATGTCACGACGGTGCAGCACAAACTTCCTCCCAAGGGCGAACCGGCGCCGCCCCGCAATCAGTTGCCAACGGGCCACCGCCGGTCTTCCGCCGGCCCAGCACCCTCAAGCAAACCCTCAGGCTGCGCCGCGCAGCGCCGCTGGATCCACCCGCCGCAGCGTGTTGCGGATACGGCCGATGCCCTCGATCGCGCATTCCACTACGTCGCCGTCCCGCAGGAAGCGCGGCGGCTTGAAGCCGATGCCAACCCCTTCCGGCGTGCCCGTCGCGATCACGTCGCCCGGCAGCAGCGCCATGCTGAGGGAGATGGTCTCGATCAGCGTCGGGATGTCGAAGATGAGATCGGAGGTGACGGCGTCCTGCCGCTTCTCGCCGTTCACCGTGCAGGTCACGCGCATCGCCTGGGCGTCCAGCTCGTCGGCCGTCACGATCCAGGGACCCATGGGGCAGAAGCCGTCGATGCCCTTCCCGAGCAGCCACTGCTTGTGCACGCCTTGCAGGTCGCGCGCCGTCACGTCGTTCACGACGGTGTAGCCGAAGACGTGGTTCATCGCGTCGGCCTTGGTGATGCAGCGCCCGCCGCGCCCGATCACCACGGCAAGCTCCGCCTCGTAATCCACCTCCGCGTCCAGGCCGGGCACCATCGGGATGTCGTCCCAGGGGCCGGAGATCGAGGTGAAGGGCTTGGTGAAGATGATCGGCGCCTTCGGCACCGCGTCCGCCGCGCTGGTGGAGGAGGAATCGTAGCCGCTGCCCGCGAATTCCCGCGCATGGGCGAAGTAGTTCTTGCCCACGCAGAAGATGTTGCGCGGCGGGGCCGGCAGGGGCGCGAGAAGCGCCGCCTCGTCCAGCACCTGGCCCTCCCCGCTCGGCGCGGGGATGCTGGCGCCAGAGGAGAGTGCCGCGATCAGAGCCGTCATCTCTCCGGGCAGGCCGGGCGCGAGACTCTCGACCGGCCAGAAGCGGCGGCCGGCATCGTCCACGCGCACCACCTGCGCCCCGCTTCCCGTCCTGACCATCGCGAGCTTCATGCGGCGCCCCTATACCAATTCTGCTTTTCAGTATACCAATCTGGTCTTATGGTCCTCTGATTGGTTGATCCAGTCAAGACATTCGAGGCGATGCCGGAACTCACGGAGCGAATGGGCGCCTCCGCCCTTCAGGATACCCTCTCGCGCGACCTGCGGGCCGACCGCTGGCGGCCCGGCGAGCGCCTGCCCACCGAGCGTGACCTCGGCGCCCGCTACGGCGTCGCCCGCAACACCGTCCGCCGCGCTCTGGACGCGCTGGAGCAGCAGGGACTCATTCACCGCCATGTCGGCCGAGGCACCTTCCGCGCCGAGCCGCCACCTGCCGCGCCTGCTGCCATGGAGGAAAGCCTCAGCCCCTCCGATGTCGTCGAGTGCCGCCTCATCTTCGAGCCCGAGATGATCTCGCTCGCCGTCGCGCGCGCCGACCAGGCGGATATCGCACGCATGGGCGAATGCCTGCGCGGCACCGACGAGGCCGCCGACCTCGCGACCTTCGAGCGCTGGGACGCCGCCCTGCACGACGCCTTCGCGGCCGGCACCCACAACGGCGCCGTCATCGCCATGTCCCGTTCCCTCGCCCGCGTGCGGGAACGGACGGACTGGGGTCAGCTCAAGGCCCGCGGCAACACGGCGGAGCACCGCGCCGTTCTCCAGGCGCAGCACCACGCCATGGTGGAGGCCGTGCGCCGGCGCGACCGCGCGGAAGCCCGCCGCGTGATGCGCGAACACATCCTTTTCGTGCAGGACTACATGTTCGGGGACTGACGGAGGCGAGGGCTCCGGCCGGGGCGTCAGGGTTTAGGCGCGGCGCCCGGAGGCGGCGGGCGCAACGGAGTTCACGGGCCGCCCACGGCCAGCGAAGCGATGCCCGAGGGCGATGAAGCGGCTCTCGAAATGGAAGGTTGAGAGGTGCGCAAGCGCGAAGCTGGCCGCGATCAGCAGCGGCCGCTTGGCGTATTTCACGATCTTGTCGCCCGTGCCGAGCCAGCTGCTCATCAGCATGCCGTGGAAGACGTAGAGCGCGAAGGAGACCTGCGCGACATAGGCCATCGAGCGCGCCTCGAGCACCCGCGCGAGATGCCGGGGCGCCGCATGCAACGTCGACCCCACGAGAGCCATGGCGATGTAGGGCCGGAGATAGTTCAGCGCCCCCGCATCCGCATGGGCGCTCGCCAGGAGCAGCGGCATCAGGAGGTAGGGGTTGAGGCGCCCGAGCCAGCGCGCCGGCCGCTCCCCCAGCCACCCGCTATGGAGAAGCGCGAGGATGCAGCCGGCCAGGATCTCGTCCACCCGCCGCCAGGTCACGAAATCCAGATGCGCTCCCCAGGCGATACGGTGCGCCGTGACCGCGAGGCAGATGACCGGCAACGCGTAGAGCCCGCGCCGCCCGAACAGGCCGACGAGCGCCGCGATGCCGACATAGAACTGGACCTCGACGCACAGGCTCCAGAAGTGCTCGACCTCCGGGATGAGATGGAAGCCCGGCAGGTTCGACAGGAAGAGGAAGTGCGAGGGATAGGCCTCCCACGGCGCCCGGGTGACGATCAGCGCCACGGCCATGGCCAGCCAGGCCAGCGGCAGGATGCGCGCCGCGCGGCGGATGAGGAACCCGGGCACGTCGTCCTTCGCCATCAAGAAGCGCGCGATGAGGAAGCCCGACAAGATGAAGAAGAGCGCCATGCCGCCGGCTGCAACCGCCGCGTTCAGCTTCAGGAAGGAGGGGCCGATCGGCAGCAGGTGCCCTGCCATGACCAGCAGGATGCTCACCGCCCGCCAGCCATCGAGCACCGCCAAGCGGCGCGATGGATTTCCCTCCCCCAGCATCGACCCGCCCATCTTCTCCAATCGTTTCCAGCCTGTACCATCGAGGGGTTCCGCCGGAAAGCAATGTCTTCCGCGCGGCCACGAGATCCCGGCGATGGAAGGCACCCGGGGCGTAGCGCCGATAGATGAAGGTTCGGCTTCCGCCCGGCACCCGGCCGATCAGTCGAGGCCGCTAGAGCTGGACCTCCACCCTTCCGTTCACCTCGCGGGCCGGAATGCTCCGCACTGGCGCGGTGATCGGCGCCGTCCGGGGCTCGCCCGTGCGGATATAGACCAGCCCCTGATGCAGCGGGCACTCCACGCAGCCACCCTCCACATAGCCGTCCGACAGCCGCGCCTGCCCGTGGGAGCAGAGGTCATGCAGCGCGAAGACCTGCCCCTCCACCCGGAACAGCGCGACGGGCACGCCGCCCACCACGCAGCCCAGCACCTCGTTCTCAACCACGGCGCCGGCATCCGCCGCGTCATGCCACTCGCTCATCGTGATTCGGTTCCGTCAGATCGGAAAGGCGAGCAGGGTCTGCACGCGCAGGGTGTCGTAGATGCAGCGCTTCTGGCGGAAGCGCAGGCCCTCCGGGGTGCGCACCACCTTATCGAGGTAACGCCCCGCCTGGTAGATCGTGGACTCGCCCTCGATCGAGGTGTTCACCACGACATAGCTCGATGAGACGGAGAAGCTGCCGTCCTCCTCCGCCTTCCACTCCAGGCCGGAAAGCATGTGCCGGTAGGCCGGCCTCTCGTAGATATTGGCGTGGCGCAGCGCCAGCACGCGGTCCCGCAGCATGCCCGCGCTGTCGCAATACATCACCGGCGCCGGCAGACCTGCCTCCTCGTTCTCACGGGAAACGATCTCGTAGAGGCACTCCTCCGTAAAGAAGCCCGGCCACTCCTCGATGCGGTCGTTATCGATTGCCGCCACGTAGCGGTCCTGGAGCGCCATCAGCTCCAGCCGCAGCATCAGGTCCTCCGCGCTCATTCAGCAGCGGCCGCCTGCATGTCGAAGCCCATCAGCTTGCGATACCCCATCCAGAACTGCCGGATCAGCTGCTCGGAGATGAGCGTGTCCCGACGCTCCGGCGCATCGCGCGACATCTCGATGACCGAGGACTTGTCGGCATCTCGCCGCGTGCCCCGCTGTACCAGCTCTGTCGCTTCCGTGTCCTCCATGGAGATATAGCCGGCCGGCCCCACGAGGTTCGCCTGCTTGATCCTGAGCTTCCGCATCTCCGGCGTGTCGTCCTCGTAGCCGAAGAAGTGGAAAACCAGCTCGAAGTGGTTTGGCCCCTTTGGCAGGATCTGCCGCGCCACCAGCGTGTTGTGGATCTGCTGAATGACGAGTTGCGGGAAGATCGGCTGGATCTGGTTCGTCGCGACCTCCTCGTACTCCTTCTCGAGCGCGAGAATGGAATCGTCTTCCAACCGGAAGCCCTCGTCGTAGGAACGGATCCCCTGGCTCTTGTAGTCGGCCGCGTTCTCCTCCTCGTTCTTCATCACGAAGATTACGCTGTGCATCCCGCGCTGCTCGTCCGGCAGGCAGCGCGCCCTCATGCCCACGCGGAAGATGTTGAAGGTGGTGTGGAACAGGTGCAGCAGGCTGGCGTGATAGGGGTCCTTCACGTTCTCGATGTAGAGCTTCCAGTTGCTGTCCGAGTACTGCCGCGTGCAGCCGAGATAGACGACGGGCTTGTGGAACACGCGATCCACATAGGGCCGCATCTGCGGGCCAATATAATCCGCCAGTGGCTCCACCGTGTCGCTGAAAGTGGCGAAGACGAGGCCGCGGTAGCTCTCCACCCGAAGCTGGCGCAGGTTATGTTGCTTCGGGTCGAAATCCTTCGGCATCCCCGTCGCGTCCTTCTGGCCGCGCCGGAAGGGAACGCCTTGCAGGTTGCCTTTCGCCCCGAAGCTCCACTGATGGTACACGCAGGAATGCGACAGCGCATTGCCCCGTGGCAAGCGGCATACCATCGCGCCGCGATGCGCGCAGCGGTTCACCCAGGCCGCCAGCTCCCCGTCCTCGGCGCGCGTCATGACCACGGGCGTGTCGCCAATGAAGGTGCTCTTGTAGTCGCCAACCTTCGGGATCTCGGCTTCCAGCCCCAGGAAGCTCCAGGTCGGGCCGCGATAGATCCGCTCCTGCTCCAGCGCGTAGATCTCATCGTCGCTGAACACCTTGTAGGGCACGCGAGAGCCGTCGGCGCGGGGGAAGACAGCCAGGGTCTCTGCCGGCGGGCCGCTCGGAAGGGGATGGTCCATGGGGGGCAATCCTCGGGTCAGCGGCGCGGAGGGGTCCGCGCGGGCCGCTCTGGCAGAAGCACGCGAGATGCCATTATTCCGCCCTCCGCAGGTCCTGGCCACCCTTTCCTCCAGGGCGCCCCTTCAAGCCCGGCGCAGCCTGGACTTAGATCGTGGGCCCCAGGGGAGGACCCAAGCCGCATGCCGACCGCGAGCGACCTGCCCGAGGCCGACCTCGGCACCATCATCGGCGAGGAGAACGCGCTCGTCCTCGCCCTTCAGCCGGGTGAGGAGAGCCTCGACTGCGGCGGGCTGATCGCCCTCTCATGCCGGCGCGGGCGCCAGCCCTTCGTCATGGTGCTGCACGACGGCAGCGCTTTTCATCCCGGTTCGGACGCCTGGCCGCCGGACCGCCTGGCGGCCCTGCGCGAACAGGAAACGCGGGAGGCCGTGCGGCGCCTCGGCCTTCGCCCGGAACGCCTGCTCATGGCCGGCCTCTTCGACGGCGAGACGCCAGGGGAAGGTCCGGTCTTCGAAGCGATCGTCCGCGCGGTCTCCCTCGTCACCTGGGCGCGCGACCTCAACCTCATCCTCGCCCCCTGGCCGGGAGAGGCGGACCCCGCGACGCGCGCCGCGCACCGCATCGCGGCGGAGGTCGCGCGCCGCAGCGGCATCGGTCATCTCTCCTATGTCGGCCGCTCTCCGCCATCCCAGGAGGCCGCCGTGGAGGGCTGGCGCCTGGAGATCTCACCCTACTTGGGGGCGAAACGCGCGGCCATCGGCGCTCATGTCTCCCAGACCCGCGGATTCTTGGAGGGCGGCCCAGCGTCGCGCTTGGACGCCACCCTCCTCCCCTTCGAGACCATTCTGCGTCCGCCCCCATCGCCGAAAGCGGCGCAGCGCTAGGCCAGCCGCCCCGCCGCCACGCCGAGAGCAGAGACGAGCCGCAGCGCCCACTCCTCGATGCCGGCCTCGTCGCCCAGCAGATCCTGCCGCACCTCGATCAGCACGGCCTCAGTCCCCCTGGAATCGCCGTGCACGGGCACGGTGTAGTCGTGCAGGCCGGGCTCGATCCGGTAGGGCTCGTTCTCCCCCACCAGCAGGGCGGGATCGGCCGCGAGGGCGGCAGCCAGGGCGCGGCCGAAGCCCTCCGCCCCCGCGAAGAGCACCCCTGCGTGCCAGGGTCGGTCCACCTCCTGGAAGCGCGGCGTGAAGCTGTGCACCCCGACCACGATCGTCGCCGCCCCGGCCGCCGCGCGCCGGTCCAGCACGGCCGTGACAGCGTCGTGGAAGGGGTGGAACCAAGCCCGCTCCCGCGCCGCCCGCTCCTCCGGCGAGATGTCGGCATTGCCGGGGATGATGGTGTCCTCGCTCCGCTCCGGGATGCTCGTCGGCACGCCCGGCGGGCGGTTGAGGTCGATCACCAACCGCGAGACGGCCGAGAGCAGCAGCGGCGCGTCCAGCAATGCCGAGAGGCGCCGCGCCAGCGAAGCCGCCCCGATGTCCCAGGCGATGTGCCGCGCCAGTTCCTCCTCCGGCAGCCCGAGTGCGCCGTAGCGGGCGGGGATGTGGTTGGAGGCGTGCTCGCAGAGCAGCACGAAGGGCGAGGCGCCCTCCGCGTTCAGCACCTCGACCGGCACGGGATCACTCATGAGTCCGCGCCCGGCTTAACCTCGTCGGTCACCACGTTGAAGCCCGCCAGCCGGCAGGATCCGAAGGTGGTGGCGATCGCCACATCCGTTGCGTCGCGCCCGCGCGCCATCAGGATGCGCCCGATTCGCGGCGTGTTGTGCCGCGCGTCGAAGGTGTACCAGTGCCCGCCGAGATAGGCCTCGAACCAAGCGGAGAAATCCATCGCCGCGTCCACCGGCGGCACGCCGATATCGCCGAGATACCCCGTGCAGTAGCGCGCCGGAATGTTCATGCAGCGGCACAGCGCCACGGCGAGGTGCGCATAGTCGCGGCACACGCCCACGCGGTCGTTGTGGCCGCTGAAGGCGGTGCGATAAACGTCCGCATGCTCGTAGCCGAAGGCGATGCGCTCATGCGCGTAATCGCAGATCGCCTGCACCCGCGCCCAGCCCGGCTCCACGCCGCCGAAGAGCGACCAGGCAAGGTCCGAGAGCCGGTCCGTCTCGCAGTAGCGGCTGGCCAAAAGGAAGACGAGCGCGTCGTCCGGCAACTCTTGCACAGGAATCTGCCGCGCCTCGGGCACCACCGCGTCCGGCGTGCCGGGGTCGAGCACGTCGAAGCGGCTGGAGATCGTCAGCCGCCCCGCGGGCGCGACGATGCGGTGGCAGATGTTGCCGAAGCCGTCTCGGTACTCGGTCGCGCCGATCGGCGGGTCGAAGGTGATCCTGTGCGGCCCGATCACGTCCGCCATGCGGGAAGGATGCACGCTAAGCGCGAGCAGCATGGGCGTCGGCTGCGCGCATTCGTAGGCAATATCGTAGCCGGCATGAATTTTCACGGGTGCTGCGTCTCCGGTGCGGTTGGAAGGGGTCGTTCGCTCGGTCGAGGGGTTGGCACGGGCGCTCAAGCCCCTGACATGGCGGAGAGAGGGCGTGCCTCGGGCATGGGGTCGCCGCCTTCGGTCACCTCGACGGAAACCTCCATGCCCAGCGCATCGTCCGGAAAGCCCTTCCAACGCCCGTGCAGCGGCACCGCCTGCGAGGGCTCGCGCGCGACGGCCACGCGGATAAGGTCGCGGTTGCCGAGGATGCCGTTGGTCGGGTCGAACTCCACCCAGCCGGCGCCAGGCAGATAGACGCGCACCCAGGCATGGGTGGAGCCGCCGCCGACATGGCTTCCCTCCCGCTCCCCCTGCATGCCCGGGGAGTAGAGGTAGCCGGACACGAAGCGCGCCGCGAGGCCGAGCGAGCGCACCGCCTCCATCATCAGCAGCGCGAAGTCGCGGCAGGTGCCGCTGCCCATCTCCAGCGTGTGCCAGGGCTCCTGGATGCCGCGGACGGAGCGGGCGATATAGGTAAAGTCCCGTTTCACCGCCCGCGTCATCGCCTCCAGCAGCTCCAGCGTGCCGGTCGGACCATCGCGCCGCATGAAGCCACGCGCCCAGCGGTCCACGGCACGGTCGGGGTCCGGCACGTGCCGCTCGATGGAGCGGGCGAGGTCCGGCATGTCCTCCGATGAGTAGGAAAAGGGCAGGCTGCGAGCGTATTCCTCCAGCCGGTAATCGAGCGCCTCCACCGGGCTGTGTTCCAGCCGCATCGTGCTATCGAAGCGCAACTCCCGCGCCCGCGTGTCGAAGCGGGCAACGCCGACGCTGTTCCCGAACACGTCGTGCACCCACCAGAAGTCGGCGGGCTCGGGCAGGATGGCGATCCGCGCCTCCAGGAGCCGCTGGTCGTGCCCGGCACGCGGCCGCAGCATCATCCGGTGCTCCCCGAAGGAGACGGGCTGGCGGTAGCGGTAGGTCGTAACGTGTCGAACAGTCAGGATCGGCATGGGGGCTGCCCGAAGGTGACGCATCCCGACGCAAAGAACGGGCCGAAGGCGGCGGGAAGGGTTCCCGCCGCCTCCGGCCCGTTCCTCCGGCGGGAGCATTGAGGGCCGTAACGCCGCGGCCGCCCCCTTGTTTCACCCGCGGCGCCATTCCAAGCCGCGCCCGTCCTGCCATGATGCGGGAATGCGCCGACGCCCCTTTTTCGCCACCCTCCCGGTCCTCGCGGCCCGTCCAACACGGGCGCAGGAGGCTTGGCCCGGCCGCGGCATCACGGTCCTCGTCGGGGTCGCGCCCGGCGGAACCGCCGATCTCGCCGCCCGCCTCCTGGCCACGCACCTCTCCCAGGGAATTGCCGCCGGCCGCCCCGTGGTGGTGGAGAACAAGCCCGGCGCCGCCACCCAGCTGGCGACGGCCGAACTCGCCCGGAGCGCGCCGGATGGTCACACTCTGCTCGTGGCCGGCGCCCCCTTCGCCATCAACCCCGGCCTCTTTCCCCGCCTGCCCTATGACAGCCGCGCTGATTTCGCGCCGGTCGCCATGCTCGTCCGCAACGGATTGATCCTGATGGTGCCCGCCAACCTCCCCGCGCGGGACGTGCCGGGGCTTCTGGCCCTCGCCCGTTCGCGCGGGGGCATCAACCTCGCCTCCGCCGGCAACGGCTCGATGAGCCACCTGGCGATCGAGATCCTTGCCCAGCGCAGCGGCGCGCCGCTCACCCACGTGCCTTACCGCGGCACCGGTCCCGCCCTGCCTGACCTGATCGCCGGCAACGTGGAGGCGATGTTCGACAACCCCTCCTCCGCCCTCCCCTTGGTGCGGGAGGGCAAGCTACGCGCCCTGGCCTATACCGGCGAGGCGCGCAGCCCCGCCGCCCCGGATATCCCCACCTTGTCCGAGGCCACGGGAATGCCGGGACTGGCGGCGGAGAACTGGTTCGGCCTCTTCGCCCGCGCCGGCACGCCCGCGCCCATCCTGGACCGGCTTAACGCCACCGTCCGCGCCATGCTGGAGCAGCCCGCCATCGCCGAGCGCCTGCGTCGCGACGGCACCGAGCCCGCGCCGATGGCCCGCGCCGATTTCGCCGCCTTCATCGCGCGGGAGATGGACGACTGGGCGGGCGTAATCCGGGAGCGCGGAATCCAGCCGGGATAAGGGCGGATGCGCGACCACTAGAAAAGCCCCTCGATCCGGCCCTCCGCGTCCAGCCCGATCATCTCCGCCGCCGGGTGGCGCGGCAGGCCCGGCATGGTCATCACGTCGCCGCAAACCGCCACCACGAAGCCTGCCCCAGCCGAGAGCCGCACCTCCCGCACCGGCAGCACATGGCCGCTCGGCGCGCCCAGCAGCGCGGGATTGGCGGAGAAGGAGTACTGCGTCTTCGCAATGCAGACTGGCGCACGGCCGAAGCCCGCCTCCTCGAAGCGCCTCAGCCGCGTGGCGATGGCGGGCGGCAAAGCGACCTCCGCCGCGCCGTAAACCTCGCGAGCGATGGTGCCGATCTTCTCGGCCAGCGGCATATCATCGGGATAGAGCGGGCGGAACCGCGCGCTGCCCTCCGCGATCAGCCCCTGCACGGCGCGCGCGAGATCGGCCGCGCCCGCCGCGCCGTCCGACCAGTGCGTGCAGAGGATCGCGCGCGTGCCGAGCGCCGTCATCGCCTCCTCCACGGCTGCGATCTCGGCATCGGTATCGCTCGTGAAGCGGTTCAGCGCGACCACCACGGGGAGGCCGAACTTGCCCATGTTCGCCACGTGCCGCTCGAGGTTGGAGAGGCCGCGCCGCACCGCCGCCACGTCCTCGGTGCCGAGCGCCGCCTTGGCCACGCCGCCATGCATCTTCAGCGCGCGCACCGTCGCCACCACCACGCAGGCGGCGGGCGAGAGGCCGGCCATGCGGCACTTGATATCGAGGAACTTCTCCGCGCCGAGATCCGCGCCGAAGCCGGCCTCGGTTACTACCACATCGGCCAACCGCAGTCCGAGCCGTGTCGCGATCACGCTGTTGCAGCCATGCGCGATATTGGCGAAGGGTCCACCATGCACCAGCGCGGGGCTACCCTCCAGCGTCTGCACGAGGTTGGGCGCCAGAGCGTCGCGCAGCAGCGCCGCCATGGCACCGTCCGCCTTCAACTCATGTGCGGTCACTGCCCGTCCGTCCCGCGCCTGCCCGATGATAATCCGCCCGAGCCGCGCGCGCAGGTCGTCGAGGTTCTTCGCAAGGCAGAAGATCGCCATCACCTCGGAGGCCACGGTGATGTCGAACCCGTCCTCCCGCGGGAAGCCGTTGGCGACGCCGCCGAGGCCGAGCGCCGCCAGCCGCAGCGCGCGGTCGTTCATGTCGATCGCCCGCCGCCAGGCGATGCGCCTGACGTCTAGGTCGAGCGCATTCCCCCAGTGAATGTGATTGTCGATCATCGCGGAGAGAAGGTTGTTCGCGCTGGTGATCGCGTGGAAGTCGCCGGTGAAATGGAGGTTGATCTCCTCCATCGGTGCCACCTGCGCCCGCCCGCCGCCGGTGGCCCCGCCCTTCACTCCGAAACAGGGGCCAAGCGAGGGCTCGCGCAAGGCGATTATCGTGCGCGTTCCGAGCGCGTTGAGCGCGTCGCCCAACCCGATGGTCGTGGTGGTCTTGCCTTCCCCGGCCGCGGTCGGGCTGATGCCGGTCACCAGCACCAGCGCCCCCTCGGGCCGGCCCTCCTGCGCGCGCAGGAAGTCGGTGCCGATCTTCGCCTTGTAGCGTCCGTAAGGCTCCAGCGCCTCCGCGGGGATGCCCGCACGCGCCGCGATCTCGGCGATGGGGCGCAGCGTGGCGGCCCGCGCGATCTCCAGATCCGTGTTCATCCGTTCCCTGCCATCCCGTCTCTCCCGGGTTACGGCAGGCCCGGCGCCTGGGCAAGCAGGGGGCGCTTGGCCGTGGCCGCAGGGAAGTGCCATGCTGCCCGCAAAACAAGCCAGGGAGTGAAACCAGATGTCCCGCCCCACCCGACGCGCCCTGCTGGCCGCCCCGACCCTGCTGCTGGCGCCGGCGGCGCGCGCCCAGGCGCCGGACTCCTGGCCAAGCCGCCCCGTCTCGGTCCTGGTGCCCTTCGTCGCCGGAGGCCCCTCCGACATCGTGGCCCGTGCCGCCGCCAACCGCATGGCACAGGCCCTTCCCCAAGCGGTCGTCGTCGAGAACCGCCCTGGCGCGAACGGGGAGGTCGCGGCGCGCGTGGTGATGCGGGCGGCGCCGGACGGGCACAGCCTGATGGTCGGCTCCATCGGCGTCTGGGCGATCAACGCGGCGCTGCGCCCGAACCTCGGCTACGACCCGTTGCGCGACTTCACGCCGCTCGTGCTCGCCGTCACCACGCCGAACGTGCTCGTCGTCAACGAGAAGCACCCGGCGCGCGACATGCCCTCGCTCGTCGCCTGGCTGCGCGAGCGCAACGGCCGCGCCTCCTACTCCACCTCCGGCGTCGGCTCCTCCGACCAGATGACGACGGAGCTGTTCAAGCTGCGCACGGGTACGGAGATCACCCACGTGCCCTACACCGGCGGCGCCGCGGCCGCGACCGACCTCATTGCCGGCAACGTGGACATCTCGTTCCAGAACCTCGGCACCGTCGCGGGCCACATCGCCGGCGGACGCCTGCGCGCGCTGATGGTAACGAGCGACAGGCCCCACCCCGTGCTGCCGGGCGTGCCGACGTCGAAGGAAGCAGGGCTGGAGGATTTCGTCGTCACCTCCTGGCAGTCCTTCATGGCACCGGCCGGCATGCCGCTGCCGCTGCGCGACCGCGTGGCCGGTGCGCTGCGCGACGCACTGCTCCACCCCGAGGTGCGCCCGCGGCTGGAGGCGATCGGCTTCGACGTCGTGCCCACCACGCCCGAGGACTACGACCGTTTCCAGCGCGCCGAGATCGAGCGCTGGCGCGACGTGGTGCGCCGCGCAAACATCACCGCCGGCTGATCCATGACTCTTCATTGATTTGAATCAAGGTGGAACGTTCGGCCGGGGCGTAGCTCGTGTCGGTGGCGGCGACCTGCTGCCCCTGGAAACGAGGACGCTATGACCACACGTACCGGTGCCCTGGCCGCGGCCCTGCTGGCCTGCACCGCGCTGGCCGCCACCCCGGTGGCGGCTCAGGAATTCGGCAGCCAGCCCGTTCGCGGCAAGAGGGCCGGCGACATCGTGCTCGGCGCCGGCCTCATCGGCGTGCTGCCCGAGGGCGAGGGCCGGGTCAGCCTCATCGGCGGCAAGCCGGAGGCGAGCGACACCGTCACGGGCCAGCTCGACCTCACCTACTTCCTCATGCCGCAGCTCTCGCTGAACCTCATCGCGGCCACCACGCGCCACGACGTGCACGTACGCAACAGCGCGTTCGGCGACGTGGACCTCGGCCGCGTCTGGGCCCTGCCGCCCACGCTAAACTTGCAGTTCCATCCCTTTCCCACGGCGCGCTTCAGCCCCTATATCGGCGCGGGCCTGAACTACACCGTCTTCTACGGCGAAGGCGGCGCACGCACCTCGCCCGTGAACAAGGTCGCGATCGACAACGCCTTCGGCTACGGCATCAACTTCGGCCTCGACGTGGAGGTCTCCTCACGCTGGCTCGTGAACGTCGATGCGAAGAAGCTCTGGCTGCGCCCGGATGTCAGCGTAAACAGCGGCCTGATCACCGGCCATGCGAACATCGATCCCTGGATCGTCGGCGCCAGCGTCCGCTACCGCTTCTGATAGGAAGGGCCGGGGGATGTGTCCACCCGGCCCCTTCGCGTTCAGGCCGCCTTGCGCGCGGCGCCCAACTCCTCCAGCGCCTCCCCCATCGCGCGCAAGGCTACCCGCATGTCGTCGGCCGTGACGGCGCCGATGCAGCCGATGCGGATCGTCGGCGACTGCGTCGTGAAGAAGTTGCTGATCATCACCCCGCGCCGCTTCAGCGCGTCCACGAAGTCCTGCAGCGTGAAGCCGGGCGTCTCCGGCTGGTGCAGCGTCAGGATGATCGGCCCCTGGTGCTCGGCGTCGAGATACGGCACCAGCCCCAGCGCCTCCGCCCCCGCACGCAGCACGCGCATGTTCTCGGCATAGCGCGCGAGCCGCGCGGCCTGCCCGCCCTCCTTCTCATATAGGTCGAGCGCCACGGCGAAGGCGTGCAGCGCCTGCACCGGCGGCGTGAAGCGAAAGGATCCCCAGCCCGCACGCTCGGCATGCTTCAGCACGTCGCCGAGGTCGAAGCACCAGGATCCCGCCTGGCCTGCCTGCCCGCGCGTCCGGTCCATGGGGCAGACCGCGAAGCCGATCCCCGGCATCCCCTCCAGGCACTTGTTGGAGGTGAACAGCACCGCGTCGCATTCGGGCTGCGCCTTGAGGTCGAAGGGCAGCGCGCCGAAAGCC
This sequence comes from Roseomonas sp. KE2513, assembly GCF_016107305.1. Taxonomy (GTDB): domain Bacteria; phylum Pseudomonadota; class Alphaproteobacteria; order Acetobacterales; family Acetobacteraceae; genus Roseomonas. Next base: position 83,018 of record NZ_RCVR01000008.1, on the reverse strand, counting down.
GAGACGGCGTCCAGGATCAGCCGCCGCCCTGCGGCGCGCACGGCGGCGCCCACGGCCGCGGGGTCGTTGACGATGCCGCTGCCCGTCTCGGAATAGACCATGCAGACGTGGGAGATCGTCTCGTCCGCCGCCAGCGCCGCCGCCACCTCCTCGGCGCGCACGCCGCGCGTGTCGGGCACGGGCAGCGCCACCGGCTCCCGGCCGGCCTCGCGCGCCAGGCGCATCATGCGGTCGGCATAGGTGCCGTTGCTTGGCACGAGGATCCGCCCGCCAGCGGGCACGAAGGTGCGGATCGCGGCCTCCACGAGGAAGTGCCCCGCGCCCTGCAGCGGCAGGGTCGCGTGCACGCCGGGCAGGCCGCCCGCGATGTCGCGCACGCGGTCACGGATGCCGGCGTATTCCGGCCCGAAGTCGCGGTCCCAGGGAGCGATATCGACCGCCATGGCCGCCCTCGTTTCTGGGCGGGTCTGCACGGGGCCGGGGGTGAGGAAAATCATGCCGGTGGCCTTGGGCGTTGAAGGGGCGCGAGCCAAGCTGCACCCGCGCACCGCGGCGGGACAACCCGCCCCTGTCACATTGTCACTCGATTCCTCAGGCGGTGAGCGCCCCGCGCAACTCGCGCACCAGCTTGCGCCGGATCGCCTCCGTGAATTCGGCATAGTCGCGGCATTCCAGGACGAAGGAACCGGGACCGCCGATCACCTCGGCGGCGTAGTAGGCGGGCAGGTCCGGCTCCTCGTTCACCACGGCCAGCCCGTTCACCGTCACCCCCGCCCGCACCGCGGCGTCCCGCACGGGGGCGGAGGGGATGCCGGCATTCCCCGCTCCATCCCCGGAAACGTCGATCACCAGCCGCGCCGCCTGCCCCGGAAAATCCGCCAGCAGGGCGAGCGCCGCCCTCATCGCCTCCCCGAGCGCCGTCGCCCCGGGCGGGACGAGCCGCGGCACGGCGTCCAGCGCCTCCGCCAGCGCCGCCGCCCCGGGGTCGTCGGCCACCAGCATCCATGGCACGGCCAACTCCTGCGTCACGGACCACAGGATTACGGAGACCGCGGCCGCCTCGCGCGGTCCGCCCGTGGCCGCCGCAGCCACCGCCGGATCCCGGAAGGCCTCGGCCAGCCCGCCTATCATCAGCCCGAACTCGTCGTGATCCACCGAGGAGGAGGCGTCCACCGCCAGGCACAGCGCGATGTCCACGTCCCGCATCCGCCGAAGGTGGCGCAGCGCCCGCCCGGGCGAAAGGGCCGCTGGCATGGCGGGCGCGTTGCGGGGCAGGATCAGCTGGTCCCTTGCCGGTGGAGGCCATCCGCATGATGAAACGCCGTTCCGTCCTCGCTGCTGCCCCCCCTCCTCGCGGCGCCCGCGCTGCACGCCCAGGGCGCCTGGCCCAACCGCCCCATCCGGATGGTTGTCCCCTACACCCCCGGCGCCGCCACCGACGCCATGGCACGCCTGGCCGCCCAGAAGATCGGGGAGCGGCTGGGCGTTCCCGTGGTGGTGGAGAACCGTGCGGGCGGCAACGGCGCGATCGGCAGCCTTGCGGTGCTGCAGGCGCCGGCCGATGGCTACACCATCCTCGGCTCAGCCAGCGTGCACCCCATGGCGCGGCAGGTGATGAAGGCCGCGCCCTACGACCCCGTGGCCGATTTCGTCCCTCTCTCCCGCACCGCCCGCGGCCCGCTGGTGCTGGTGATGGACCCCCGCCGCCCCCAACAGACCCTGCCTGAGGTGGTGGAGGCGGCGAAGCGCGATCCCTCGAGATGGAGCTTCGCCGTCTCCTCCCTCGGCGCCGCCGGCCATCTCAGCGCCATCGAATTCAATCGCGTGACCGGCGCGCGGGTGGAGATCGTTGGCTATCGCGGCACCGCGCCCGCCCTGTCGGACGTCGCGGCCGGCAACGCGCAGCTGATGCTCGACGCGGTGCTGGCGATGCTGCCGATGGTGCGCGGCGGGCAGGTGCGCGGCCTGGGCATCGCCACCCCGGCCCGCACCGCCCTCGCGCCCGAACTGCCGACCCTGTCCGAGGCCGGGTTGCCCGGCTTCGAGTTCTACTCCTGGTACGGTGTCTGGGGCCCGCGCGCCCTGCCCGCCGAGATCGTCGCCCGGTTCCACGAGGCGGTGACGGAGGGCATGCGCGAGCCCGAGACGGTGCAGCGCCTGGCCAGCCTCGGCTTCGAGCCGGTCGTGGAAAGCCAGCCCGCGCTCGAGTCCTTCATCCGCGACGACGTGGCCCGCAACGCGGCCCTGCTCCGCCTCGCCGGATTCCAGCCGGAATAGGCACGGGCCGCCTCGCCCATGGACGGGCGCGCGGGCGCCGGGCAGAAGGGCCCGGGGCGGCGCGGCATGGAAGACGCCCCGCCACGCGAGGGAACAGGACGCCGCCGATGGATGCCCCGCCGATCCCGCCCCCTCCCACCCCGCCGGAGGAGCGCGAGGGTGCCCCCATCTCCCGCATCATCGCCGAGGTCGCAGCCGCCTGCCCTGGCGAGCGCATCTCCCTCGGCGAGATGTCGGAGGCATTCGGCGATCGTGCCTTCGGCCTTCTCATCCTCCTGCTCCTGCTGCCCTCGCTCCTACCGGGCATGGCCACCGTCTTCGGCACGCCCATGTTGCTGCTGGGGGCGCAGATGGGACTCGGGCGCCGCGTGCCACGGCTGCCGGTCTTCATGGCCCGCCAATCCATCAAGCGCGACGACCTGCTGCGCCTGGCCGGCGCCTCTTCCAAGTGGTTAAGCAAGATCGAGCGCTACGTCCGCCCCCGCCCCGGCCCCTTCACCACCCCCTTCGGCGACCGGCTCTTCGGCTGGCTGACGGTCTATGTCGCCGTCATGCTCATCCTGCCCGGCCCGGGCACCAACGGGCCGCCCGCCTTCGGCAACATCGTCATGGCGCTCGGCCTGGTGGAGCACGACAGCAAGACCATGGGCTGGGGCATCCTGCTCACCGTGCTCGGCTGCGTCTTCGCGACGGGCGTGCTGGCGGTGATCGGCTGGATGAGCGTGCGGGCGATCGGCTTCGTGTTCTGAGGAACACAGGCGCGCGGCTTCCGCCACACCCCCTCCCAGCCCCGCCCGTCGCGCGCTAGAAGCCGGCCATGCGCCGGTGGCCCGAAAGGGCTGAAACGGGAATGTGCGACGCGCCGCGGGTCCTTTGGGCCCGGGGCGCCCATCCGCAGCTGCCCTCGCAACTGTAGGCGGCCCTTTCCGGCCCCCAATCGCCATTGCCACTCACGGGTGTCGAGAAGGCGGGGGCCGGTTCCGAAAGGGGGGCCGCGAGCCAGGAGACCGGCCGGCGCAGAGCTGTCTCGCGCGTGCCGGGCGAGGTGCACCGGCGCAACGGACATACGGGGGGCGATCCGCCCCTTCCGCATGCGGGAACCGCGTCCACCGTCGCGTGGCCCTTTCGGGGTCGCGCGGCAGATCGTGTCCGCTCGCCTGGGGAACCCCGATGCGACGTCTCCTGCTTCTCTCCTTCACCGCCCTCGCCGCGCCCGCCGCCCTGGCCCAGCCGACGCCTCCCGTGACGCAGCCCAGCGCCGCGGTCACGGAAACCGTGGTCACCGCCACCCGTATCCCGACGCCCATCGAGCGCGTGCCCGGCAGCGTCACCGTCATCGACCGACAGACGATCGAGGAGCGCGGCTACCAGACGCTGGCCGAGGCGCTCGTCTCCGTCCCCGGCCTCTCCCTCATCCAGTCCGGCGGCCTTGGCCAGCCGTCCAGCGCCTTCATCCGCGGCACCGCCTCCCGCCACGCCCTCGTGCTGCTGGACGGCGTGCCCGTGAACGACGCCTCCGAGCCCAACGGTGCCTTCAACTTCGGCAACGACCTGCTGGGGCTCGAAGTGGAGCGGATCGAGGTCCTGCGCGGCCCCGCTTCCTCCCTCTACGGATCGGGCGCCATCGGCGGCGTGGTGAACATCGTGACGCGCCGCGCCCCCGCCGACCGCGCGATCGAGGCATTCGGCGAACTCGCGGGCGGCAGCAACCGCACGCTGCGTGGCGGTGGCGGCATCGCGGGCACGGTCGGACAGTTCGACTACCTTCTCTCGCTCCGCAGCCTCTCCACCCGCGGCACCGACGCGACGCCCGGCCGCTTCTACGCGAACACCGGAGAGCGCGACGGCTTCCGCGGCCTCACCGGCACCGCCCGCCTCGGCTGGACGCCGAGCGAGCGGCTTCGCGTCGAGGGCCTGGCCAATTGGCGCGACAACTACGGCGGGCTCGACAACGTCCCTGACGACGACCCCAACTACTCCTTCAACGACCGCCGCTTCACCGGCCAGCTCCGCGCCGAGGCGCGCCCGATCGACGCCTGGACCACCGGCTTCCGCATCGCCCAGACCCGGGACCGCCGCCGCTACACGAACCTGCCCGACAGTCTCTCCTCCGCCACGACCGACGACCTCTATCGCGGCGAGCGGACGGCCTATGACTGGGGCAACCAGCTCCGCCTGCCCGATGCCGGTCCCTTCGACGCAAGCCAGCTCGCCTTCGGCCTGACGCATGAGCGCGAGGAGGTGCGCCAGGCCTCCGGCGGCAGCTTCTTCCGCACCACGACGAACGCTGCGGCCAGCAACACCGCCATCCACGCGGGCTATCAGGTGCGGCTCCTCCGCCGCCTGGACCTCACCGCCGGCATCCGCAACGACGACGCCGAGGATTACGGCAGCCACGTCACCTACCGCCTTGGCGCCGTGCTGGCCCTGCCAGAGATCTCTGCGCGCATCCGCACGGCCTATGGCACTGCCTTCAAGGCGCCCTCGCTCTACCAGCGCTACGGCGTCATCACCGGCTTCTTTCAGGGCAACCCGAACCTCCGCCCCGAAACCTCCGAGGGCTGGGAAGCGGGCATCGAGTTCGATGTTCCCTTCGGCGGCCAGCGCGACCTTGCGACCCTCGGCGCCACCTATTTCGCAAACCGCATCCACGACCTCATCAACTACGACGCCGCCTTCACCTCGCTCGAGAACGTGGATCGCGCGCGCGTCAAGGGAGGGGAGTTCACGGCAACGCTGCGCCCCACCCGCTGGCTGACCGCCAGCGCCGCCTATACCGTCACCGACGCGCGCGACGCCCGCAGCGGCGAGCGCTTGGCCCGCCGCCCGGAGCAGCAGCTCGCGCTCAACGCCAGCCTGCGCCTGGCGGATACCGTGACAGTCGCGCCCGAGCTGATCCTCTACGGCCGCTCGCGCGAGGGCGCCTTCGCCTCCTACCGTGACAACGGCAGCGCCTATACCACCGCGCGCGACAACAAGGCCGGCACGATCTTCAACCTGACGGCCACCTGGCAGGTGACGGAACCCGTCGCACTCTTCGCGGAGGGCCGCAACCTCACGAACAGCCGCTTCGAGCCCGCGAACGGCTTCGTCATCGCGGGGCGGACGGCACTGGTGGGAACGCGGTTCAAGTTCTGACCGCCTGCCCCGGGCCTGTTGCCCGGGGCGAAGCACCCTTTCCAGCGGTGAGTGAGGGATCTAGCGCCGCGGCTCCTCGCCCGCTCGCCGCCCCGGCGCCGGCTGGTGCTGGCGCCGCCAGGCCAGCGGCGTGCTGCCGGCGATGCGTCTGAACACGCGCGAGAAATGCGCCTGGTCCGATAGCCCGCAGGCGAGGGCGATCTCGCAGAGCGGCGCGCTTGTGCGCAGCATCAGGCCCTTCGCCCGCTCGATCCGGCGCTCCATGACGTAGGTATGCGCCGTGCGGCCGAAGCTCTGCTTGAAGGCGCGCGCGAAGTGGCCGCTGCTCAGCCGGATCTGGGAGGCAAGCGCCTTCTGCACGATCGGCTGGTCCAGATGCGCCTCGACATAGTCGGTCAGCCGGATCATCTGCCAGCGCGCCAGCCCTCCGGGCACGACGACCGGCACGCTTGCCGCGACTGTCGTGGGGCCCGCCACCGGCGCGTCCAGCAGGCGGGAGGCGCGCAGAAGGGTGAGCGCGGCGGCCCTGCGGTCGTGGGGCAGCAGGTCGCGCGCGTCCTGCATCAGCTGGGACACCGTGGCGGCGATCGGCCCCGCCGCCACGGCACCCGGCACGGCGTGAAGCGCGGCGTCTCGGCTCTGCATCGTCGTCATCCTCCGTCGGAAGTCCGGTCTGGACGGGGACAGACTGACGGGATGCCGGGCCTCTCTCCACCAGGCATGAATTGAAGGAGGCGAGCCTTTCCGGTCACGCGCCCTATACCTGAGTATGATTTGTGTCCACGTGCGGCAGCGCCTCGGCCACTCCCGCGCCGCCCGGTCTCGAAGAGAACCAGACGCGGCCCTCGCCCTCGTCGATCAGGTTCTCCAGCAGGCTCGCGCTGGTGACGGCGCCGTGCTCCTCGCAAAGCGCCCGCAGCGCGCGCATGCGGCCCACCAGGGCGCCGTTGTCATCGCGGAGCTCGGCCAGCATGTCCTGCGAGCCCACATACTGGGCATCGTTGTCCAGCAGCCGCTGCAACCGCACGACGTGCTCGACCCAGCGGATGGTGGTGCCGCCCAGCTTGCGCGCGCGCTCCGCGATCGGGTCCGCCATTGCGTGTCGCTTCCTCAATCCGGGTCCAACCCGGTCCCGGAGGCGGCCCTCTGGCCTCGCGCGCCCCTGTTCTTGTCCGCCGGAACCGGAATGGGACGATCCTGCGGTGCCACCCCCTTCAGGAAGCATCGAGCGGCCGTGCGGGAAGACGGAGGAGGAAGCGGGTTCCCCCAGGACCGGTCGACGCGCATTCCAGCCAACCGCCATGCGCCTCCACGATCGAACGGCAGATCGCGAGGCCCATGCCCAATCCTGTGGGCTTGGTCGTGAAGAAGGGATCGAAGATCCGCGCGAGGCTCGCCTCGTCGATTCCCGGCCCGGTGTCCTCCACCGCGACCTCCACGGCACACGCTGCGGCGTCGTGGCGGGAGGTGATGACCACGCGGCGCGGCCGGTCGCGCACCGCCTCCATCGCGTCCGAGGCGTTGACGATGAGGTTGAGCAGCACCTGCTCCAGCTGCACGGGATCTGCGGCAACGACCGCATCCGGCGCGGCCAGGCGCTGCCCCACCGTCGCACCCTTCAGCTCCACCTCCGCCGAGACGAGGGCCGCCACCTTGCGCACGAGGCCGTCGATCCGCACGTCGCGGCGCTCGGGCGCGGTCTGCCGCGCCAGGGCGCGCAGCGCGCGGATGATGTCGCTTGCTCGCTCCCCGTCGCGGAGGATGTCGCGCAGCCCCGCCAGCGCCTCGCCGATCTCGGGCACGGGCCGGCCGAGCCATCGCTGCGCCGCGCCCGCCTGGGCGACGATGGTGGAGAGCGGCTGGTTGATCTCGTGCGCGATGGAGGCGGCCAGCTCGCCCATGGTCACCGCCTGCGCGGCGCGGGCCAGCTCCGTCCGCGCGTTGCGCAGCGCCGCTTCAGTCGCACGCCGCTCCGTCACGTCCGTCAGCACGCCGACGAAGACTTCCGGCCCCTCCGGCCCGAGCAGCAACTCGACATGCTGCACCGCTCTCTCCGGCCCCGCGGGGTCGACGATGCGGAAGGCGTGCGGGCCCGATATCTCGTTGGCCCAGGGCTTCGCGACCAGGGCGTCGATGCAGGGACGGTCCTCGGGATGGATCCGAGCCAGGATGGCCCTGATCGGAAGAGGTCCGTCCGAGGGATCCACGCCCCAGACGGCATAGAGCCCGTCCGACCATCGGTGCTCATCCGTCGCGCGGTTCCAGCGGAAGCTGCCGGAGCGGCTGATCCGCTGGCCGAGGGCAAGGGAGGCCTCGCTCATCCGCAGCGCGGCGTAGAGGCGCGCGTTCTCGAGCGAGATCGCCGCCTGGCTCGCGATCAACTCCAGCAACACCTGCCGCGAGCCGTCGAAGGCATGGGCCGCTACCTCATTCTCGAGGTGCAGAACGCCGAGCAGCGCGTCCCCCTTCACCAGCGGCAGGGAGAGGAGGGAGCGGGGCGCATGGGCCGCGAAATAGCCGTCGAAGCCGTGCTCGTGCGGCTCCGACAGGTCGGGGATGGATACGGCGCGGCGCCGCTGGATCACGCCGTAGAGCACAGAGAGCGGCAGGTCTCGCGCGGAGGGCGCGGTGCGCAGGAAGCGCACGTCGATGCGCCCTCCCTCGCCTGCACGGCCCTCCTCGACCGTGCCGAGCGCTTCCACCGTCGTCCGCCCTTCGCCGGTCAGCACCAGGGCCGCGCGGCTGGCGCCGCCCACCGTCATCGCCTGGCCGAGCAGCCGCTCGACGAGGCGCTCGGCGTCTATCTCCCCCGAGAGGCCCTGCACGGCCGCCATGGCCGCGCCGAAATCGAGGCGGTCATGCCCCTGCGCGAGCGGCGGTGCCTCTCGCCTGCCCCGCCCCGCCGAGAGGAAGGGATGGCGCGCCGCCAGCCGCGCGGCCCGCGCCGTGGCGCCCCAGACCTCGTACTGAGCATGGGCGCCGCGCAAATGGTGCCGGGCTGCCCCTTCAAGCCCGTGCGCGGCGTAGCAGGCGGCGGCCCGCTCATGCGCGATCGCGCGAACCTGCGGGCGGTCCCCGGCCGCGGCGGCAGCGACGGCGTCCTCGTAGAGGGCGAGGGCGCGCAGCGTGTCCCCTTCCAGCCGCGCCGCCTCGGCCTCCAGCAGCAGCGCCTTGTCCCTGAAATTCCCAGGGTTGAGCCCGGCCCAGCCGCGCATCCGCGCCAGATGCGGCGCGAGCCCCGCCGCGTCGCCCTGTGCGGCGCATACAAGCCCCGCGAAGAGGTGGATGCACATGACGTGGATATGCGCGGGCGTGGACCAGGCCAGCGCGCCGGCGCACGCCAGGCATTCCCCCGCCTCCTCGGCATCGTCCTCCGTGAAGGCGACGATGCCGCGGAACAGCCAGTACCAGCACAGCAGCGGCGTCATCGCGCTCGCGGGCGGGTGATCCGGCAGGGCGCCCGTCCCGCGCAGGGCCTCCACGAAGCCCCTCTGCACGCCGAGAACGGCCTCCACATCCCCGAAATGCGCGCCGCGCGCGAAGTCGATCCCGCTGGCGATCTCCTCCGCCACGCGCGCGAGCGGCACGCCCATGACGAGCAGGTCCGAGACGATGTGGTTGCAGGCGTAGCAGGCCATGGCGACATCGCCGCCGTCCCGGCTTTCCGCCAGCGCGGCGCGCGCACAGCCGAGCGCGAAGTCGAAGGGCCGCGTCCAGGCTCCCACCTGGTCGAGCGCGACGAGGGTGGCGCTCCGCACCTCGCCGCTGCCGGAGGCCTCCGCGATGCGCGCGCCCGCCTGCGCGAATTCCAACCCACGCCCGTACTCGCCGAAATGATGGGCAAGGGCGACGCCAAACCACGCGATCCCCTGCGCCGAGGCGGGCGCGATGCCGTGCAGCGCGGTGAGCCGCACCTGCTCGCACAGGATCACGAACATCAGCCTGTCATCGACGAAGTTGGCGGGAATGGCGAGGCTGGCGAGCAGTTCCATCCCGTCCCGCAGGCGCGGGTCCTCCATGCACGCCGGCCCGGACAGCGCGGCGGGCCCGCGCCCGCCCATCGCTGCCCGCAGCCGTCCATAGGCGGCCTCCGCCTCCGCGACTCCGGGCGCTGCCGGCAGCTGAATGCCAAGGAGCGGCAGCGCCTCCGCCCCGGCGCGAATCGCCCCCGCAAAATCCGAACGCAGGCTCCGCAGCCGGATATCGAGCCGCAGGGCCGCGATGCGCTCGGCCTCGTCCTCGGCCGCGCGCGAGAGACAGGCGATCGCCGCCTCCGCCTCCTCGAAGCGGCCCGCCAGGATCAGCCGCTCCACCTCTGTCTGCACGCGGGCGGAGGTGGCGCCGCAAGGGCTCTGGGCGGCACCGGCAAGGGCAAGGCAGCCCGGCACCAACAGCGCGGCGCGCTCCACCTCTCCCAATCCACCGGGTGTGAAAGGTTCAATGCGCCCCGTGCGTTCCCATTCCATCAGGCAGCGCCGCAGGTCGCGTTCCAGCGCGGCGGCCGAAGGGTAGCGCCTGGTTGGGTCCTTCTCGATCAACGTCAGCAGAAACGCGTCGAGCATCGCCGGCACCCCTGCGCGGAAGCGGCTGGGTGGCGGAGGCCGCCGCGCGGCATGAGCGTGGATCCAGCCTAGCGCGTCCTCCGCCTCGAAGGGCAATCGCCCGGCGAGCAACGCATAGAGCGTCATGCCGAGCGCGTAGAGGTCCCCTCGCGCGTCGCTCACAGCATCGGCCCAGCGCGCCCGCTCCGGCGGCATGAAGGCGAGGGTGCCGACGATGCCGTCCTCCGCCGGGTCCGGTTCGCCCTCCAGCAGCGCCATGCCGAAGCCGCTCAGCCGCACCGCGCCGCCGGTGCCCTCGAAGAGGTTCACGGGCGTGATGTCGCGATGGAGCAGTCCCGCCGCATGCGCCTCGCCCAGAGCATGGGCCGCCCCCGCCGCGAGACGCAGGAAGGACGCGATGTCGCCCGCGTCCAGGCAAGGCGGCGCAGCGCCGTCGTCGAGCAGCACCAGCACCGGCCCGTCCAGCGTCGCGATGAGGTGCAGCGGCAGCACCGCCCAGTCCGGCGAGAGCGCGCCGCGCAGGGCAAAGGTGCGCCGCAGCCGAGCCTCGGCGCGGGGCTCGTCGGGCCGCACGGCGCGACAGATCAGCCAGCTTTCGTCGGTCGCCGGGCAGCGCGCGCGCAACGTCTCCAGCAGCCCGTCCGTCGTGACAGGCTCCGTCGCCAGCCCCGCGAGCCAGTGCGCGTCCCGCACCGCATCCGGCGCGAGGGCGGCAGGGGCCGCGATCAACCGCGCCCTCCCGGTTCCATCGCCTCCGCAAGGCTCGTGACGAGCAGGTTGGGGTTGCACGGCTTCTCAAGGAAGAAGCGCGCCCCGCCGCTGATCGCGCGCTGCTCCACGCGCTCGTCCGGGAAGGCGGTGATGAGGATAACCGGCAGCTCGGCGCGGCGCGACCGCACGGCGCGCAGCAGGTCGAAGCCCGACAGCTCCGGCATCTGAATGTCGGAGACCACGCAGTCGAAGAAGGAGAGATCCTCGGCCAGGAAGTCCGCCGCCGAGGCATAGGCCTTCGTCCGCAACCCCGCCGAGCGCGCCAGGCTCGCGAGCGCTACCCTGACGCTGTCGTCGTCGTCCACGATGGCGATGAGTTGGTCTCGCAAGCCGCCCGCCTCCTTAGAACCGCTGACGGGCAAGCCGGCCCGGATGACAGCCATACCGCCGGGCCATCCGCGGCAACACTATACAATAGTTCAGGAACCGGGCCGCGCGACCGCCGCGCTCATGTCCGGATCGTCCAAATTCGTCAGCGCCCGACAAGAAGGCCCTTTGGCGCACCGCTAGCTTCCGCCGTGTCCAAGGGCCCGGCGCCCGCAGGCAGCAGGAGACGCGGCATGAATGACCCCTCGCCCCCTGGCAACGCGTCCCGCCGCGGCCTCATGGGCAGCCTTGTCCTAGGCGGCCTGGGCACCGCGTCCATTTCCGCCGACGCGCAGCCCGCGCCGCAGGCCAGCCCCACCCCCAACCGGCATCCGGAGCATCGCAGCATGGCCACCTTCACCACGCGGGACGGCACCTCGATCTACTACAAGGACTGGGGCAGCGGCACGCCCGTGGTGTTCAGCCATGGCTGGCCGCTGAGCAGCGACGCCTGGGAGGCGCAGATGATGCACCTCTCCTCCAACGGCTTCCGCTGCATCGCGCATGACCGCCGCGGCCACGGGCGTTCCTCTCAGCCCTTCGCGGGCAACGACATGGACACCTATGCGGACGACCTCTACGCGCTGATGGAGCACCTCGACCTCCGCGGCGCGATGATGGTCGGCCACTCCACCGGCGGCGGCGAGGTGGTGCGCGTCGTCGGCCGCCACGGCACGTCACGCATCGCCAAGGCCGTGCTGGTCAGCGCCGTCGCGCCCTATCTGGTCAGGAACGAGGGCAGCCCGGAGGGCGTGCCGCTGGAGGCGCTCGACGGCCTGCGCGCCAGCATGCTGAAGGACCGCTCGCAGCTCTTCCAGGACTTCACCACGGTCTTCTTCGGCGCGAACCGCCCGGGCGCGCAGGTCACGCAGGGCATGCGCGACAGCTTCTGGTTGCAGGGCATGATGGGCGGCCTGAAGAACGAGTACGACTGCATCAAGGCCTTCTCCGAGACCGACCTGACGGAGGACCTGAAGCGGATGAACATCCCCGTACTCGTGATCCACGGCGATGACGACCAGGTGGTGCCGATCGCGGCCGCCGGCATGCGCTCCGCGAAGATCGCGCCGCAAGCCACGCTGAAGATCTATCCGGGCGGCGCGCACGCCCTGACGGACGTCGCGCGCGAGCAGCTCAACGCCGACCTGCTGGCCTTCGCCAGATCCTGACCGGCGCACCCGATTGCAAGGCCGCAAGCATAACCTTGCAGAATGCGTCATGGCCTTGCACCCCCGCCTCCACGATCATCCCGCCATCCACTCCGCAGGAAGCGACCGAGATGCCCACCGCCACCGCCACCCCCGGCAAACTTCTGCTCAGCCCGGCCGACCACACCCTCATCATGATCGACTTCCAGTCGCAGATGGCCTTCGCGACGAAGTCGATCGACCCCGTGGCGCTGCGCAACAACGCCGCCCTCGTCTCCGCCGCCGCGGCCGGCTTCGGCGTCTCCACCATCCTCACCACCGTCGCCGAGAAATCCTTCTCCGGCCCGATGTTCGAGGAGGTGACGGCGCCCTTCCCCGGTCAGAAACTGCTCGACCGCACCTCCATGAACACCTGGGAAGACGCGGCCGTGATCGAGGAGGTGAACCGCATCGGCAAGCCCCGCATCGTGCTGGCGGGCCTCTGGACCGGCGTCTGCATCGTCGGCCCCGCGCTCTCCGCACTCGACCAGGGCTTCGAGGTCTATTTCATAGCCGATGCCTGCGGCGACGTGTCGGATGAGGCGCATGAGCGCGCCGTGCAGCGCATGATCCAGGCCGGCGCGCGGCCGATGACCTCGCTGCAATATCTGCTGGAACTGCAGCGCGACTGGGCGCGCGGCGAGACCTACGAGATGACCACCGGCATCGCCAAGAAGTACGGCGGCGGCTACGGCCTCGGCATCATCTACGCAAAGACGATGTTCAACGCCCACGAGGGCTGACCCGCCGCGCACCCGCCGGAGGATGCGATGAAGCCCTACCTGCTCTCCCTCGGCGCCGGCCTTCTGGCCGGCGTCGTCTACGGCCTCCTCGGCGTGCGCTCCCCGGCGCCGCCGGTGATCGCGCTGCTCGGCCTCCTCGGCATCCTGCTGGGCGAGCAGGTCGTGCCGGTGGCCCGGCGGCTGCTGGCCGGCCATCCCCTACCCGCCACCATGACGCATGAGAGCAACGCCCGGCACGTCTTCGGCCGGCTTCCTGGCCACGGCGCTACGGCGCAAGGCAACCTCGAGCGAGGGCACAGCTGATGACCGACCTCACCCGCCGCCGCATCGCCACCGGCGCCACCGCCCTCGGCCTCGCCATCCTCAACCGGAGCCCCGCCATGGCCGCATCCGTCCCCGACCTCATCCTGCACAACGGCCGGATCACCACGCTGGACCGCGGCAACCCCGCGCCGGAGGCCGTCGCGATCGCGGGCGGACGCTTCTCCGCCGTGGGCGACGCGAGCGCCATCCTGCCCTCCGCTGGCCCGGGGACACGGGTGATCGACCTCAAGGGCCGGCGCCTCATCCCCGGCCTGATCGACAACCACCTGCATGTCATCCGCGGCGGCCTGAACTTCAACATGGAGCTGCGCTGGGACGGGGTGCGGTCGCTCGCGGATGCGATGAACATGCTGCGCGCCCAGGTCGCGGTCACGCCGCCGCCGCAATGGGTGCGCATCGTCGGCGGCTTCACCGAGCACCAGTTCGCCGAGAAGCGCCTGCCGACGCTCGACGAGATCAACGCCGTCGCGCCCGACACGCCCGTCTTCATCCTGCATCTCTACGACCGCGCGCTGCTGAACGCCGCGGCGCTGCGGGCGGCGGGCTACACGAAGGACACGCCGAACCCGCCGGGCGGCGAGATCCAGCGCGGCCCTGATGGCACGCCGACCGGCCTGCTGCTCGCGCGGCCGAACGCCACCATCCTCTACGCGACGCTCGCCAAGGGCCCGACCCTGCCCTTCGACTACCAGCTCAACTCCACCCGCCACTTCCTGCGCGACCTGAACCGCCTGGGTGTCACCGGGGCGATCGACGCGGGCGGCGGCTACCAGAACTATCCGGACGACTACAAGGTGATCCAGAAGCTGGCCGAGGACGGCGAGCTGACGGTCCGCATCGCCTATAACCTCTTCACCCAGAAGCCGAAGGCGGAGAAGGACGACTTCCTTCGCTGGACAAGCTCGGCGAAGTACCAGCAGGGCGACGACTACTTCCGCCTCAACGGCGCGGGCGAGATGCTCGTCTTCTCCGCCGCCGATTTCGAGGACTTCCGCGTGGAGCGGCCGGAGATGCCACCCGAGATGGAGCCGGAGCTGGAGGAGGTGGCCCGCATCCTCATCCAGAACCGCTGGCCCTGGCGCCTGCACGCCACCTACGACCAGACCATCGACCGCGCGCTGAACGTGTTCGAGAAGGTGAACGCCGAGATGCCGATCGGCGACCTTCACTGGATCTTCGACCACGCGGAGACGGTCAGCGAGCGCAACCTCGAGCGCATCGCGCGCCTCGGCGGCGGCGTCGCCGTGCAGCACCGCATGGCGTATCAGGGCGAGTACTTCGTCGAGCGCTACGGCGCGCGCGCGGCGGAGGCGACGCCGCCGGTCGCGAAAATGCTTGAGATGGGCGTGAAGGTCTCGGCCGGCACGGACGCCACCCGCGTCGCCTCCTACAACCCCTGGGTCGCGCTCTCCTGGCTCACCACCGGCAAGACGGTCGGCGGGCTCCGCATCACGCCCGAGCGCAACACGCTCGACCGTGAGACGGCGCTGCGGATGATGACAGAAAAGGTCACCTGGTTCTCCAACGAGGAGGGCAAGAAGGGCCTCATCGCGGAGGGCCAGCTCGCCGACCTCGCTGTGCTCGACCGCGACTACTTCGACATTCCCGGCGACGAGATCGGGGACGTGACCTCGCTGCTGACGGTCGTCGGCGGGAAGGTGGTGCACGGCGCCGGCGACTTCGCCCCGCTCGCGCCCCCGCTGCCGCCCGCCATGCCGGACTGGTCGCCCGTGCGCCGCTTCGGCGGCTATCAGAACCGCCGCGCGGAGGCGCCGGGCGCGAAGGGCGCCTTCGCGCGGGCCGTCGCCCGCTGCTGCGACGCCGCCTGCGGCGTGCACGGGCATGACCACGCGCGCGCCTGGGCCGCCTCTACCCCGGCCGGCAACGACGGCGGCTTCTGGGGCGCGCTCGGCTGCTCCTGCTGGGCCTTCTGAGCATGAGCCCAGCAGCGCGGCGCGCCCTAACCCTTCTCGGCCTGACCGGACTCTGCGCGGCCTATCTCCAGGGCGGGCTAAACAAGCTGCTCGACTACCCAGGCGCCGTGGCGGAGGCCGCGCATTTCGGCCTGCCGCTGCCGCCCGCCACGGCCGCCGCCGTCATCGCGGTGGAGCTCCTCGCCAGCGCCATGGTGATCACCGGCCGCCTGCGCTGGCTCGGCGCGCTGGCCCTGATGCTCTTCACCCTCGCCGCCACCGTCGTCGCCAACCGCTATTGGGAACTGCCGCCGGGGATGGAGCGCTTCATGACAGCGAACAGCTTCTACGAGCATCTCGGCCTCGCCGGTGCCTTCCTCCTCGTGTCGCTCCGGCATCGGGAGCTCGCGGCATGACCGGCCCCTCCCCCGCCACCGGCGCCTTCGCGCCCCTCCGCCAGACCACCTTCGCGGTGATCTGGGCGGCCACCATCCTTGGCAACACCGGCAGCTTCATGCGCGACGTCGCCAGCTCCTGGCTGGTGACCGACCTCGCGGCCGGTCCCGCCGCCGTGTCGCTTATTCAGGCGGCCGGCACGCTGCCGATCTTCCTGCTGGCGATCCCGGCCGGCGTGCTGTCTGACATCCTCGACCGTCGGCGCTTCCTCATCGCCGTGCAGGTGCTGCTGGCCGCCGTCAGCGGAACCCTGGTGCTCCTCTCCTCGCTCGGGCTGATGACGGTCACCTCGCTCGTCGCGCTCACCTTCGTCGGCGGCATCGGCGCGGCGCTCATGGCGCCGGCCTGGCAGGCCATCGTGCCGGAACTGATGCCGGCGAAGGACCTCAAGGGCGCCGTCGCGCTCAACTCGCTCGGCATCAACATCGCGCGCTCCATCGGGCCGGCAGCGGGCGGGCTGCTGCTCTCGGCCGCGGGCGCCGCGGTCACCTACGGGGCGGACGTGCTGAGCTACGTCTTCGTCATCGCCGCCCTCCTCTGGTGGAAGCGCCCCGAGAAGGCCGAGGACGCGCTTTCAGAGAACTTCGGCGGCGCCTTCCGGGCCGGGCTGCGCTACGCGCGCGCCAGCCGGGAACTTCACGTCGTGCTGCTGCGCGCCGCCATCTTCTTCGCCTTCTCCAGCGCGGTCTGGGCGCTGCTGCCGCTGGTCGCGCGCAACCTGCTGGGCGGCGACGCCGGCTTCTACGGCCTCCTGCTCGGCGCGGTTGGGCTCGGCGCCATCGGCGGCGCGCTGCTGCTGCCCCACCTGCGCACCCTACTGGACGCGGACGGGCTGATGCTGGCGGCCAGCCTCGCCGCCGCCGCCGTTATGGCCACGCTCGCACTCTCGCCGCCGCGCTGGCTGGCCATGCCCGTGCTGCTGCTGCTCGGCATCGCCTGGATCGTCGCGCTCACGACGCTCAACGGCGCGGCGCAGTCCATTCTGCCGAACTGGGTGCGCGGGCGGGCGCTGGCCGTCTATCTTACCGTGTTCAATGGGGCCATGGCGCTCGGCAGCCTCGGCTGGGGCGCGGTGGCGGAGGCGACCGGCGTGCCCGCGGCCCTGCTGGCCGGCGGCGCCGGCCTCGCGGTGGTCGCCTTCGTGCTCCACCGGGTGAAGCTGCCGGTGGGCGAGGCCGACCTCGTCCCCTCCAATCACTGGCCAGAGCCGCTGACGGCCGATGCCGTGCCGCACGACCGCGGCCCCGTGCTCATCCTCATCGAGTACCGTGTGGAGCGGGCGCAGCGGGCGGAGTTCCTGCGCGCGCTGCACGGCCTCTCGGCGGAGCGGCGGCGGGACGGCGCCTATGGCTGGGGCATCACCGAGGACGCGGCCGACCCGGAGAAGTTGGTCGAGTGGTTCATGGTGGAATCCTGGGCGGAGCACCTGCGCCAGCACCACCGCGTCTCCCGCGCCGATGCGGACGTGCAGCAGGCGATGCGCGCCCTCCATACCGGGCCGGAGGCGCCCGTGGTGCGGCACTTCCTGGCGATCACCCCCGCCCGGAACTGACGGCGGGCGCTTCCTGTGGCGAGGTGCCCTCGATCAGGCCGCGCTTCGCCGCGATCGCCTCCGCCAGATGATCCATCAATGCCCGGACCCGCGGCGTGTGCCGCAGGTCGGGATGGGTGAGGAGCCAGAGGTCGGAAGCATAGGCCGGATCGGGCGGCATGAGGCGCGTCAGCCCGGGCCAGCTATCCCCGATGAAGCAGGGCAGGTGCCCCACCCCGATCCCCGCCGCCACCGCATGCGCCAAGCCAAGCACCGTGTCGAAGCGCGCCGCCAGCCGCCCCGGCGCAACCACGGCCTGGGCGAAGCGCACCACCTTCAGCCCGGAGAGGTTGTCGCCGAGGCAGACCCAGTGCGCGCTCTCCGCCGGATCCGCCGAATGCTCCACCCAGGCGGCGCCGTAGAGCGCCCAGGCGATCCGCGCCGCGCGGCGGCCAACCAGCGTGTCGGGCGGCGCATCCGTCGCGCGCACCGCCACGTCCGCATCACGGCGCGAAAGGTTGAGGGCGGCATTGCCGGTCACGACATCCAGCCGGATCGCTGGATTGGCCGCGCGGAACCGCGCGAGCATCGGCATCAGGAGGTCGGAAAGCAGGCTGTCGCTGGTCGCGATCCGCACCTCGCCTGAAGGCGCCGGCGCTTGGCCCGCCAGGCGGCGCGTGACGGCCGTGATATCCTCGTCCACACGCGCGGCCAGCGCGGCCATCTCCTCGCCCGCGGGGGTCAGCGTGTAGCCGCTGCGGTGCCGCTCGAAGAGGGGTTGGTCGAGCGTCGCCTCGATCGCGTTCAGCCGCCGGAAGACGGTGGAATGGTCCAGCCCCAGCCGCCCGGCGGCGGCAGGCAGGCTGCGCGTGGCGGCCACCGCGTCGATGAGGCGGAAATCGTCCCAGGCAAGGGTGCGGGCAGGTTCCTTCACGGGCCTCCTCCGGACGCGCGAAGCCGGCGGCACGGGGATCCGTGCCGCCGGCAGTTCGCGCGGATGCTAAGCGGTTCAGGCCGCGGCGGCGAGGGCCGGGCGGGCGGCGCCGACCCGGGTGGGGCGCAGCGCCAGGGCGCCGTCGCCCGCCAGGGCCTGCACCAGGGCGCCGACAATCAGAAAGGCCGGGTATTCCCAGCCGCCGTTCGGCGCATTGAACACCCAGCCGTTGCCGGCATGCACCATCAGCGCGCCGAGCAGCACCGGCAGCAGCGCCACCGATACGGCGCGGGCATAGAGGCCAAGGACGAGAGCAACGCCGCCGACCGCCTCTGCCACGATGACGGGTAGGGCCAGGGAGGCGGGGAAGCCGGCGCCAGCCATGAAGGCGCCGAAGCCCGGCACGGTGAAGACGGCCACCTTCAGCCAGGCATGGGCGATGAACATTATGCCCAGCGACAGGCGCAGCAGGGTGAGGCCGTAGGGAGCAAGACGAGGGTCGATCATCGGGGATCTCCGTTGCGATCGGTTGGATGCGGCGCAAGGTGGCGGCCCCATCGGCGCAACGCCACGACGGATGTGGCAATGACAGGATTGCATCCACGCAATCACTTCGGCCTGTTCAACCGCCGCCCCACGGCACAAGTCTGGGGCCACCGGAGCCACGGGGCTCCACCTCGAAGGGATCCATCCCATGGCCACCAACGGCATCCACCACGTCACCGCCATCGCCGGCAGCGCCCAGCGCAACCTCGATTTCTACACCCGCACCCTCGGGCTGCGGCTGGTGAAGAAGACGGTGAACTTCGACGATCCCGGCGCCTACCACTTCTACTACGGCGACGCGGCGGGCAGCCCCGGCACCATCCTCACCTTCTTCCCCTGGGAGCACGCGGCCGAGGGCCGTGCCGGCGCGGGCGAGTTGCAGGAGACCGCCTTCCGCATCCCGCAATCCGCGATCGGCTACTGGACGCAGCGCCTGGTGAACCAGGGACTGGAGCGCACCACCCGCTTCGGCGAGACCGTGCTCACCTTCCGCGACCCGGACGGACTGCGCCTCGCGCTGGTCGGCATCCCCGGCATCGAGGCCGAGCCCGCCTGGGACAGCGGTGAGGTGCCGGCCGAGAGCGCCATCCGCGGCTTCCACGGCGTCTCCCTCATGCTCGACCGCACGGAGGCCACGGGCGCCATCCTCACGGATGTCTTCGGCTTCCGCGAGGTGGCGCGCGAGGGCGACACGACGCGCTACGCCGTGGAGGGCACGACGATCGGCGGCATCGTGGACCTGCGCGCGGTCGGCGGCTTCCTGCCGGCCCGGCTCGGCCGCGGCTCCGTCCACCACCTCGCCTTCCGTGCGGCGGACGACGCGGCGGAGATGGAGATGGTCCGCAAGCTCGCGGCCAACCACGGCCTGCGGACGACGGAGCAGAAGAACCGCGACTACTTCCGCTCCGTCTACTTCCGCGAGCCCGGCCACGTGCTGTTCGAGATTGCGACCGACATCCCCGGCTTCGACGTGGACGAGCCGGCCGAGAGCCTCGGTAGCGCACTGAAGCTGCCCGCCTTCCTCGAGGGGCATCGCGCCCAGATCGAAGCCGCCCTCCCCGTCCTCGCCTGACAAACCCCACGGGCCGCGCCACCCCGGCGCGGCCCGCCCTCGGGAGACCCCGCCGTGAGCGACACCGCCCCCACCCTCGTCCACCGCTTCGAGCCCGCCACTGATACCGCGCGCCCGCCGCTGCTGCTGCTGCACGGCACGGGCGGGGACGAGGACGACCTCATCCCCCTCGGCCGCCGCGTCGCGCCCGGCGCGGCCCTTCTCTCGCCCCGCGGCGCGGTGCTGGAGAACGGCATGCCCCGCTTCTTCCGCCGCCTGTCCGAGGGTGTCTTCGACGAGGAGGACCTGCGCCGCCGCACGGACGACCTTGCCGCCTTCATCCGCGATGCCCAGGCCCGCCACGGCATCGCGGCGCCGGTCGCGCTCGGCTTCTCCAATGGCGCGAACATCGCGGCGGCCCTGCTGCTGCGCCACCCCGGCCTGCTGCGCGGCGCGGCGCTGCTGCGGGCCATGGTCCCCTTTCAGGAAACCCCACCCGCCCGGCTGGACGGCACGAAGGTGCTGCTGCTCTCCGGCACAACCGACCCGATCGTGCCGGCGGCTAACAGCGCGCGGCTGGCCGCGATCCTGCAAGGCGCCGGCGCCACGGTGAAGCACCACGAGCTGCCGCTTGGCCACGGGCTCTCCCAGATGGATGTCGCCCTCGCCACCGACTGGATGGCGGGCTTCTGAAGAGGGGGTCCGCGCGTCCAAGTTGCCGCCTGGCGCCGGGCCCCGCTATGCATGCCGCGGCTCGGTTACTCTTCGAGGATTGGATGCAGCAGGGCAGGACGGCGGAGGAGGGGCATGATCAGCCCCTCGTTCTCGTGGTGGACGACGACGACCGCGTGCGCCACGCGATCGACAGCCTGCTCCGCTCCGTCGGCCACAGCACCCTTCTCTACGAGGTCGCGCACGAGATCCTCGACGCGCCTCTGCCCGACCGCGTCGGCTGCATCATCATGGATGTCCGCATTCCCCGGATGAGCGGCCTGGAGTTCCAGGCGCGCCTGGCCGAGCGCGGCGAGCATCCGCCCATCATCTTCGTCACCGGCTACGGCGACGTGCCGATGAGCGTGCGAGCCATGAAGGCCGGCGCCGCCGACTTCCTGATCAAGCCCTTCCGCGACCAGGACATGCTCGACGCCGTGGACGCCGCGCTGGAACGCGACCGCCAGCGCCGCCGCGCCCAGGGTGCCGCGGCCGCCGCGCGCTCCCGCCACGCGACGCTCACTCCGCGCGAGGCGCAGGTGATGGCACTCGTCGCCTCCGGCCTCATGAACAAGCAGATCGCCGGCGAACTGGGGCTGAGCGAGATCACGGTGAAGCTCCACCGCGCCAACGTCATGCGGAAGATGGAAGTTCGAACCCTCGCCGACCTCGTGCGCACGGCGGAACTGGTGGGGCGCGACCCGCAGCGGACATAAAGCGGCCAGACGGGGAGCCAAGGGCCTCAGGCCCTTGGCGGGTGAGACGCGGAGAGGGCGGCGCCCTCCCCGGCACCGCAAGAACGGACAAGCGTGGACACTCGCGCCGCCCTATCAACGCCCCAGGCGGATCATCGCCGCCGGACACCCCCGCGAGGACAGGACCCATGCCCCCCACCAGGAAAGACACGCCGGACATCAAGGCCCCACCGCCGCCTGTGGAGGACAGCACGGGCCTCGACGAGGCGCTGGAGGAGACCTTTCCCGCCAGCGATGCCATCAGCACCGGTGCCCCCGAGGGTTTTGACCCGCCCCCGGCCAAGCCGTCACCGGGATAGGCCGCTGCACCGCACCTGCTAGGCCGCGGCGGGCAGGGCGAAACGGAAGGTTGCGCCCGCGCCCGGCTCCCCCGTGGCCGAGAGGCGTCCGCCATAGGCCTCGACGCAGCTGCGGCAGATCGCCAGCCCCATGCCCATCCCGCCCGGCCGGGTGGAGTAGAAGGGCTCGAACAGCCGCGGCAGCTGTGCGGGGTCGAGGCCGCGCCCGCGGTCCTCCACCTCCGTCACCACCTCGCCCTCAGTGTGGCGGATCCGCACCGTCAGATCGCGCGGCCCCTCGACCGAGGCCATCGCCTGCGCCCCGTTGAGCATCAGGTTGACCAGCACCTGCCCGATCTGCACGGGGTCGGCGAGGACCGGAGGCAGCCCCGCCTCTGCGTCGAGATGGACCGAGATGCCGCCCGCGCGCATCTCCCGCTCGATCAGCAGGATGGCATCCCGCGCCGTCACGGCGAGATCCACCGCCTCGCTGCGGCGCGGCGCGTTGCCGAGGAAGCGGCGGATGCGGGAGACCACGTCCCGCGCCCGCAGCCCGTCGCGCACGGCACTCGCCATCGCGCTCCGCGCTTCCTCCAGGTCGGGCTCCGCCCGGTCCAGCCAGCGCTGCGCCGCCTCGGCATGGCTGAGCACCGCGGCCAGCGGCGAGTTCACCTCATGCGCGATGGAGGCCGTGAGCGTGCCGATGGTCGTGATGCGCGAGGCCCGCGCGATCTCCGTCTCCATCTGCGCGACCCTCGCTTGCGCCGCCTTGTAGCCAGAGACATCGATGGCCGTGACGATGATGTCGCGGAAGCCCTCCATGCTGTCCGGCAGCTCCGCGGTGAAGAGCACGTCGAGCACGCTGCCGTCCGGCCGCGTGATATGCGCCTCCGATCGGTAGAAGCGCTCCCCGTTCGCGATGGCCAGCAGCCACTGGTCGAAGGTCTGGTCGGTGTTCGGCAGGATGCGCGCAAGCGAGCCGACGAGCGCCTCCTTGCCGGTGACGCCCATCATCCCGACGGTGAAGGCGTTCACGTCCTTGATGATAACGCTCTCGCGCAGGCCCCGTGCGAGGTCCGGCCGCGCGACATAATAGGCCAGCACGTCGTCCACGCCCGCCCTGCGGAGGGCAAGGATCGCCTCGCCGACCGCGGACCAGTCCTCTCGCCAGAGGGAGATGCCCGCGCGCTCGAAGAGGGCTTTCCCGCTCCGCTCGGCTTCCTCCACCGCGAGGCTCGTCCGCCAGGCGAGCGCGGCCGCTGCCGCCAGTAGTGCGCAGGCCGCAATCCAGCCGAAGGGGCCTGCCGCCAGTGCAATGCCGGCAAGCAGCGGCAGGAGAAGAAGCAGCGCCAGCCCGCCGATCCTTGCGGGCGGGAACCGCCCTCGCCCGGGCTCCGCCGACCGGGCCCAGCGCGGCATCCCGCCCGTGCCAGGTTCCCGGTTCACCGACGTGCCAGCCGGCCAGAGAGAGAAAACCTGCTTCACGCCCCCTCCGGCCACGCCCGCATCGGCCGAGCCTGCCGGCTCACCGGAAGGGGTGCAAGCCGGCTGCCGGGCAGGGAACCAGCGGATCAGAGCGTCTCCAGCAGCCCCGCGATGACCTGACCCCGCGGTGCGAGGTCGCGCCACAGGATGTGCTCGAAGGGCGCATGGGCCCCGGCACCGGTGCAGCCCAGCCCGTCGAGCGTCGGGATACCCAGCGCCGCCGTGAAGTTACCGTCCGAGCCGCCGCCGCGGTGCTGCTTCGGCAGTTCGTAGCCGGCCTCCCGCGCCAGCGTCCGCGCGCGCTCGTAAAGGTGGAGGATATCCGGGTTCTCCGCGAAAGAGGGACGGTTCATGCCGCCCTCCACGGCAATGGTGATCCCGTCCTCGCTGCCTGCCAGCGCGAGGATCTCCCGCTCCATCCGCTCCCCGTCCTCAAGGTTGGCAACGCGAAGGTCGATCTCGCAGCCGGCCTCGGGCGGAACCACGTTCGGCCGCGTGCCGCCCCAGACGGGCGCGACATTGGTGGTGGTGCCCGCCGCCAGGTCCACCATGGCGTGGACCTTCTGGATCACTCCCGCCAGCGCAACCACCGCGCTCCGCCCCTCCGACCAGTTGCCGCCGGCATGGGAGGAGACGCCCTGGATGCGCACGGTGAAGCGCCCCACGCCCTTGCGCGCCGTCACGCAGGCACCGCCCGGATTGCCCGCAGGCTCAGGGATCAGTACCGCGCTGGCGCCCCGCGCCTCCCGCTCGATCAGCTCGCGGGAGGTCGGGCTCCCCACCTCCTCGTCGGGCGTAAGGAGGAGGGTGATGGGGCTGTTCGTCTTCACCCCCTGGCGAAGGATCTCCCGCAGGGCGTGGAAGGCGAGGAAGGAGCCCGCCTTCATGTCGTAGATCCCCGGGCCGAAGGCTTTCTCCCCCTCCACCTTCCACGGCATGGAGGAGGCGAGCGTCCCATGGTCCCACACCGTGTCCAGGTGCCCCGCGATCACCACCGGCTTGCGGTTGCCCGTGGAGGGCGAGGGCGGCGTGCGGGCAATGAGGTTGTCGCCGTAGCCGTCGCGGCCGGGAATGCGCGTCACCTCGGCGCCGGCCTCGCGAAGGGCGGCCTCGGCGCGGTCCATCAGCCCGTTCACGGCGGCCGCGTCGGTGGTGGGGGTCTCGTGCAGCACCCAGCCGCGCAGCTCCTCCAGCAGTTCCTCGCTCGTGCCGATCCGGGTTGCCGCCATGGTGCCTCTTCCCTCTCAAATGCGCCGGGGGTTCTCGCGCCGGGGTCGGGACTTGTCCATGCTGACACCGCAAGGAGTGGTCACATGGACGGGATTCGATTCGAGGACCTATCACTGGGCCAGTCGGCCCGCTTCGCGAAAACGATCACGGAGGCCGACATCCTCCTCTTCTCCGCCGTCTCCGGGGACAACAACCCCGTCCACCTCGACGCCGAGGCCGCCGCCGCCTCCTTTTTCGGGGAGCGCGTGGCCCATGGGATGCTCACCGCCTCCCTCATCTCCGGCCTTCTGGGTACGAAGCTGCCCGGGCCGGGGGCGGTCTATGTCTCCCAAACCCTCCGCTTCCGGGCGCCGGTCCGGATCGGCCAGACAGTGGCCGCGGACGCGGAGGTCACGGGCCTGGACCCTGAGCGCCGCCGCGCCACGCTGCGCACCACCTGCACCGCCGCCGGGGTCGTCGTGCTCGAAGGGGAGGCGGTCGTGATGATCCCCGAAGCCGCGCAGGGCAGAAATGAAACCCCGTCGGCTGGATAGCCGCGTGCTGCGGTGCCACATTCCATTCCATGAGCATTGAGATGAAGCGGGTCTGCGTCTTCTGCGGCGCGAACCCGGGCAACAACCCCGCCCATGCCGAAGCCGCCCGCGCCCTCGGCCTTGCCATCGCGGATCGTGGCCTCGGCCTCGTCTATGGCGGCGGCAAGGTCGGGCTGATGGGCATCGTCGCCGATGCCGCGCTGGAGGGCGGCGCCGAGGTGGACGGCGTGATCCCCGAGCACCTGATGCAGCGCGAACTCGGCCACGGCTCCGTCACCCGCCTGCACGTCGTCGCCTCCATGCACGAGCGCAAGGCGATGATGGCGGCCCTGTCGGACGGCTTCGTCGTGCTCCCCGGCGGCTTCGGCACGTTGGAGGAGGCCTTTGAGGTCCTCACCTGGTCCCAGCTCGGCCTGCACCGCAAGGGCACCGTCTTCCTCGACGTGCAGGGTTACTGGAGCCGGCTGAACGGCATGCTCGACGCCATGGCGGAGGAGGGCTTCGTGAAGCCCGAGCACCGCGCCATTGCCCTGACCGCCGCCGAGCCCGCGGAGGCGCTGGACCTGCTCGCCGCCTTCCGCCCGCCGGAGGTGACGCGCTGGATCGAGCGCGTGGCCCAGGCCTGAGCCGCCGCTTCGTGGACTGCCGGGTCTGGACCGACTGGCACGCCCTGCCGGAGGCCGCGCGCGGCGGCACGGTGGCGCTGGGCAACCTCGACGGCGTGCATCTCGGTCACCGCGCCGTGCTGGCCGCCGCCCATTCTGCCCGCCCTGACCTGCCGCTCGCCGCCCTCACCTTCGAGCCGCACCCGCGCGAGCACTTCCGCCCGCAGGACCCGCCCTTCCGCCTCACCTTGCTGCCGGCCAAGGCGGCGGCCTTGGCCGCGGCCGGCTGCGCCCACGTCCATGCCGTGCCCTTCGACGCCTCCCTCTCCGCGATGGAGGCCGAGGCCTTCTGCGACACGGTCCTGCACGACGCGCTCGGCGCCCGCCACCTCGCCTGCGGCGCGGACTTTGCCTTCGGCCACCGTCGCGGCGGGGACGCGGCCTTCCTCTCCCGCTGGGCCGAGGCGCGCGGCATTGGCCTGACCATCGTGCCCGCCGTGTCCGACGCCGCCGGCCCGATCAGCAGCACCCGCATCCGCCGCGCGCTGCAGGACGGTTACCCCGAGCGCGCCGCCGCCCTGCTGGGCCGGGACTGGGAGGTGCGCGGCGAGGTCTTCCACGGCGACCGCCTCGGACGGGAGCTCGGCTGGCCCACAGCCAATGTCTGGCTCGGCCGCCACCTTGAGCCCGCGCGCGGTGTCTATGCCGTCGTCGCCGCCCTGCCGGACGGGAGCCTTGTGCCGGGCGTTGCCAATGTCGGCCGCCGGCCAACCCTCGGCGGTGATCCGGAGACGCGGCTGGAAACCCACCTCTTTGACTGGTCCGGCGACCTCTACGGCCAGGAGATCGGCATCCGCCTGCATCGCTTCCTGCGCGAGGACGCGACCTTCGACGGGCTGGAGGCGCTGAAGGCCGCCATCGCGGACGACGCGGCCCGCGCGCGCGCCCTGCTGCGGGCCTGATCAGACAGAAGCCTTGCAAGGCCGCGGTCATGTCGTAAGCGCAACACATCCGCGTTGATCGGTGCCGCTGCACGGCACGAAACAGGCGGTCCCGCCTTCACAAGCAGGGTCCAGGGCCCCTAAGAGCAGCGCGCGCCAGCGACCGCGCCGCCCCAGAAAAGGATTCCCTTTACCGTGTCGAAGAAGTTCCTCACCGACGTCATCCAGAACTCCACCGAGATGACCGGCGCCGCCGCCGGCCGCCTGGCGGCTGACCTGATCGCCGCCATCAAGAACGAGATCATCGAGAACGGCCGCTTCTCCCTTCCCGACTTCGGCTCCTTCACCGTGCGCGAGACGCCCAAGCGCACCGCGCTGAACCCCCGCACGGGCGAGAAGGTCGCCGTGAAGGCCGGCGCCACCGTGCGCTTCAAGGCCAGTCCCTCGCTGAAGGTCGCGGCTTTCGCCGGCGCGAAGAAGGCGAAGCGCAAGGCCGCGAAGTCCGCCAAGGCGGGCTGAACCGCAACCGCTCATGCCGCGCCGCCGGCGCCGCGCAACGCCGCCCACCGCCCCGCGTGCGGCGCCGGAGACGACACTCTACGCCGCGGTGAAGGCGCATCTGGAGGGGCTCGGCTACGAGGCGAAGGGTGAGGTCTGCGGCTGCGACATCGTCGCCGTCCGCCCAGGCGAGCCGCCTTTCCTCGTCGTCACCGAGATGAAGATGGGCTTCACCCTGGAACTCCTCCTCCAGGGCGTGGACCGGATGGCGGCGGCGGACGAGGTCTGGCTCGCCGTCCGCGCGACGACGCGCGGGCGGGACGCGGACCGGCGCGTGCGCAAGCTCTGCCGCCTGCTCGGCTTCGGCCTTCTCGCGGTCGATCCGGCCCGGACCGCCGTCCAGGTGCTGGCCGAGCCCGCGCCCTATCGCCCGCGCGGCAATCCGCGCCGCCGGGCACTCCTGCTGCGCGAGCACCGCCGCCGCCGCGGCGACCCGAACAAGGGCGGCGCGACGCGCACGCCGATCATGACCGCCTATCGCCAGAACGCGCTCGCCCTCGCGGCCGCCCTGCGCGAGGGTCCGCGCCGCCCGCGCGACCTGGCCCCCGAGGTGCCTGAAGCCGGCGCCATTCTGCTGCGCAACGTCTATGGCTGGTTCGACCGGGTGGAGCGCGGTCTCTACCGCCTATCGCCCGCGGGCGAGGCGGCTCTTCTCCTGGCCGAGAACGCCTAGGGCGCCCTCCCGCTTTCTTCCCAAGCCTTCCAGTCGCTCCATCGCAAACACGAAGAAAATTTCTCGACCCGTTACCAAAGGTTACTGCATTCCTTCCGAGAGCTTCTATGTCTTTGCTGTGGCAGCGGCGACCGTTCCGACATCACGGTCAGCGGCGGAAGATCGCCCGTGTCCACATTAGTTCTGGCTAGCTGCCTCCGGGCCAGCTTCCTTCACGGCGCCGCAACCCCGTGCTTGACGAGGGGCGACCAGCCGTCGCGGCACGCCGCACAGCCTGCGCGTCCGCACTTCGCAGCCCGCGCGCCGCATCCGCCGGGGATGTGGCCAACACGGCCCCCGATCCCAGCAATCCCGCGCGCTCGAGCCCATCGGGTTCACCGCGCACAGACCTATTGGAGATGTGCCATGCGCAAGATCTTCACGGTCGTCGCCCTGACAGGCGTTCTGATGGGCGGAGCCATGCCAGCCCAGGCCGACGGCAATGACGCAACGGGCGGGCAGACCAGGGTTCAAAGTTGGAAGCAGCCCGCCGGCCCGGCCCCACGTGCGGACACCGCCGCGGTAAAGTTTATTGGCGGCGAGGACCAATACCTCGTCGCGCCCACGCGGTCGCCGACCTGGTCACAACCCGCCGACAAGCTGACATGGCCGATGCAGGGCCGCCGCGACGCCGGCCCTGCCCTGAGTGACTTCTTCGCCAACCAGAGCGGCTAACGCTTACCCCGCCATTGCCCGGCCGCATCCATGGCGGCCGGGACCGCCACGTGCCGGCGGCGAACTGCGGTCCCCTCAGGAAGCGACGCCTGCCCTGAGGGGACCGGTCAGCCGCCGGCACCATCCGTCGGGGCCGAGTACTAGAGGGGCTCCCCCCCGTGCTCGACGGCGGCGATCGTCATCGCGTCCTCGATGATCCGCAGCTCCCGCTGGCTCACCTCCGACCGCCCCGCCGCGATCGCCGCGCGGAAGGCGCGGTACACGCCGTCGTACTCGATGTCCGGCCCCTCCGGCAGGATCACCGCGCCGTCGCGCAGCAGCGTCCGCACGCCCCGGATCAGCAGCTCGCCGAAGGCGCCGCGCAGGGTGATGTTCCAGATATCCGTGCCGCCGCGCCGCCACTCGAAAGCGGCATTCCCTTCGCCTCCCTCCCAGGCGAGGCGCATGTCCACCGCCGCCGGCGTCGCGGCACCCGGCGGCAGGCGCAGATGCGCGCCCACCACCCGGAACTCCGTGCCGGGCATCACGCGGCAGAGAATGGAAAGCGCGTTGATGCCGGGATCGAAGACGCCGAAGCCACCGGGCTGCCAGGGCCAGGTTTGCCCGCCATGCCAGCGCTCAAAATCCTCGCGCCACTCGATGGAGACGCTGCTCGGCGGCGGGTGGCCCTCCAGGATTTCCCGCGCCCGCTCCACCGCGGCGTTGTGCTGGGCGTGGAAGGAGGCGACGAGCACTTTGCCTTGCGCGGCCGCGATCCGCTGCAGCTCCACCACCTCGCCGAGCGTGGTCGCCGGCGGCTTCTCCAGCAGCACATGCCGCCCGGCCAGCAGCGCGTCGCGCGCCACCGCGAAATGCGTTCCAGTGGGGGAGGCAACAGAGACCGCCTCCACCGCCGGCTCCGCCGCCAGCATCTCCCGGTGGTCGGCGTAGTGGCGCGCGGCGGCGCCCTCGGGGCGCGCGTGCGGATCGGCCGTTGCCACCAGTTCGAACCCAGTATCGCCCGAGAGCGCCGGCAGGTGCTGCGCGCGCGCAATGGCACCGCAGCCGACGAGCGCGAGCCTCATGCCACCCTCTCCGGGGTGATGGCCACGAGCGGCAGGCGCAGGCAGAGGCTGCGCGCCGGCAGCACGTCCTGCCACTGGCTGATCAGCCGCTTGTAGGCGCGCCCGACCTGCCTCGGCTTGCGGTCGAGATCGTAGAGGCCGACAGAATTCACCCGCCCATTGTTCTCGCGCAGGGCCGTGTCCCAGTCCACCTGGTCGGTCAGCGAGAACCAGGTGAAGCCGAGCACCGGCACCGGCGTCTCCCACAGCAGCAGCAGGTTCGCCCACTGCTTCCACAGCCAGTCCGTCGAGCTGCCGTGCAGGTCGTCCGCCAGGTTCGTCTCTGTGTGCATCAGCGGCAGGTGGTAGCGCGCGTAGTACTGCTGGATAATCGTGGCATAGCCGTAGACATCGCCCGAGGCGCGCGTGCTGCAATCCTCCAGCACCAGGTGCTCGTTCGTCACGTAGTAGTCTGTGCCGAGCACGCAATGGCGCTTCAGCTCGGTGGTCTGGAAGGCCGCGTACTCCTCCGGCGTCATCCCGTTGTCCATCAGGTGCTCGTACATCGGCGCCTCGATCTGATGGCCGTAGTTGAGGTCGAGCGAGAGGAAGCGCTCCGCGTTTCGCCGCTTCGCCTCCGCCCAGGCGCGCGGGGAGGAGGCGTGGTACTGCTCGGCGGATTCGCTCTGGATGAAGATCGCGTCCGGCCGCACCCGCAGGATGGCGCGCATCGCCAGCCGGTTCGCGGCCACGAGGTGCTTCAGCGCCGTGACGAAGCCGCGCTCCGTCGTCATGCGCTCGTTCCACCACCCGTAGCGGCCGGAGAAGAGCGCGCAGACATACATCTCGTTCACGGGTGTGTAGAGCTGAACCCAGGGAAAACGCGCCGCGAAGGCCCCTGCGTAGCCCGCGAAGAGGCGCGGAAAGTCCGGGTTCTGGAAATCCCCGATCCAGTCCGGCACGCCGAAGTGGCAGAGGTCCGCGATCGGGTAGGTGCCCTGGCGGCGGAGGGCGGCGAAGGTCTCGTCCGCGAAGGTCCAGTCGTAGCGGCCCTCGCCGAGCCAGGTGCTGTGCAGCGGCGGCCCGTAGCGCAGCGCGTTGCACCCTACCTCCGCCACCAGGGCAAAGTCCTCTCGCCAGCGCTGCATGTGCCCGCTGGCCGCCATCTGGTCCACGCGCCGCGCGCCGACCCGCGGGTTGCTGTTCTCGATCCCCGTCGCGAAGAGAAAGAGCGGTGCATTCGCTCCGGGGCTGGGCGGAAAGGCCGGGGGCAAGAGATCGGGCATGCTGACTCCTCGGCCGATTCAGCGCGGGCAAGCCCGGCAGGGTTGCCCCGAATGGGGCGCCGGCGTGTTCCGAGACCCTGATCTCGAAAGCGTAGCGCCGGGCAGAACAGCCCGGCGCGATCCGCCCCGTTCGCCGAACGCATCGCGCAACCCGGGCACCCCTTGTTCGTTGGGCGTGGTCACCCCGCGCGCTCTTCAAGGGAACACAGGCGATGCGTGTGCTCCGGCATTCCTGGCCTCACGCCACAACCGGGTTTGCGTCCCGCGGGCGCCTCTTCCAACTCCCTGGGATCGGCGTTACCCAGTTTCATCCGCGGCTCCGCCGCGTTTGACCGACAGGAACGCCGCATCATCTCGCAGACGCCGCGAAGCCGTGAGGACCATCCTCCGCAAGCCAACCCTTCGCCCAACGATCCGGGGCCCAGCTCGGGCCCGCTGATGACGCCCTCTCTCCCCCGCATGCTCGCCGACCGCTCTGTCCTGATCGTCGAGGACCAGTACCTCATTGCTGACGAGCTGCGGACATTGGTCGAGCGCCTCGGCGGACGGGTGCTCGGGCCGGTTGGGCAAGTCGCCGCCGCGATCCGGCTCCTCGCGGAGGAAAAGCCGGACCTCGCCCTGCTGGACGTCAACCTCGACGGCGAGGAGGTCTACACGGTGGCGGAGGCGCTGAGCACGGCCGGCGTGCCCTTCGTCTTCGCCACGGGGTACGATTCCTGGATCATCGATCCCCGCTTCAGCGACACCCCGCTGCTAGAGAAACCGGTCGCGCTGCCCGCCCTGGTGGCCGCCCTGGAGGAGCTGAAGCTTAGCTGAGGTTAAGGGGCCGCCGGCCTTACCCTCCTCCCGCCGGCGTGCCGAGGCCGAACTCCTGCAGCGTCTCCTCCTTCACCAGGCGATCGGAGAGCGGCAGCACGATGGTGCAGAGCAGCCCTGCAGGCACGAGGCTCCGCTCCACCTCGGCATTCAGCTCATAGGGCAACGTCCGCTCGAACAGCTCGGTGCCGAAGCCGCGGTGCAACGGCGCCTCTGCCGCCGGGGCCAAACCGATCTCGCGCCAGCGGAAGAGAAGCCGCGGTGCGCCGGGGGGAAGCTCCGCGTCCCAGGCGACCTCCACCCTCCCTTGAGGTTGGGAAAGTGCGCCGAACTTCACTGCATTCGTCGCCAGCTCGTGAAGCGCCAGCGCGAGCGTCTCCGCCGCCTTCGGCCGCAGCGCCACCGGAGGCCCCTGGATGTGCACCTGCTTTCCCTCCCGCGCGGAATAGGCCAGCAGTTCGTCCGCCACGAGCTGGGCGAGGTCGATGCCGCGCTCGGGATTGCGCGTCACCGCGGCCTGCACGCGCGAGAAGGCGTCGATCCGCCCGTCCAGGTGCATCGCCAGGTCGTCGAGATTGTCGCTTGCCTGCACGGTACGGCGAATGATGGAGCGGATCACGCTCAGCGTGTTGCGTACCCGGTGCTGCAGCTCGGCCAGCAGCAGCCGCTGGTGCTGGCCCATCCGCCGCAGTTCGTCCACGTCGGTCGAGGTGCCCAGCCATTCCACCACCGCCCCCGCCTCGTCGCGCACCGGGGCGGCGCGGGCCTGGAACCAGCGGTACTGCCCCTCCCCCGCGTGCAGCAGCCGGAACTCGGCGCGGAACTCGGCCACGGGCTCCTCCTCGGCCGCGCAGCGGCGCCAGGCGGCCATCACGGCCTCCCGGTCCTCAGGATGCACGGCGGCCAGCCAGCCGTAGCCGCACGTCGCCGCCTCAGACAGGCCGGTATAGGCGCTCCATTGCGGGCTGGACCAGGTCCAGTTCCCGCTGTCCACCGCGCGCCAGACGAGCTGCGGGATACCCTCCAGCAGGGAGCGTAGCCGGCGCTGGCCCTCGCGCGCCGCGGCCTCCGCCATCGCCCGCTCCGCCGCCTCCCAAACCCGCTCCGCCACCTCCCGCAGGAGGCGCCTCTCGTGCTCGGGCCACGCCCGCGGACCGGTGGCGGTCGCCCGGAACCAGGCCACCAGCCGCCCGCCGCGATGGAGCGGGACAGCCAGGCCCGCCGCCCCGCTTCCTGGCGCCTCGAGCGCGACCACACGCCCCTGCCGCAGCGCGGCGGCCGCCTCGGGCAGGAGCTCGGCAAGCCGGAGCGGCCGGTCCGTCCAGGGCGGCACACCGCCGCCCGGCGCCCCGTTCCCCGCCATCCCATCCGCCTCAGGCGGGTCCAGCACGTTGTAGCCGGCCGTGGCGAGGCCGAGGTGCCGCCGCAGCGCCTCCGCCCCCACGGACAGGATCGCGCCCCGGTCCGTCAGCGGCCTGATCCGGTCCACGACGGCGAGCAGCACGGCACCCTGCGCCTCGCTCCGCCGCAGGTAATCCTCGGCCCGCACGCGGCGGGTGGTCTCGATGACCGTCGCGAAGAGCCCCGCCACCGCTCCGCTCGCGTCGCGCAGCGGGCTGGAGGAGAAGGTGAAGCGTTCCTCTCCCGGCGGCTTCCCGGCCGAGGAGGGCAGGGCGAAATCCTCGCGCGAAACCGTCTCGCCGCGCGTCAGCACTTGCTCGGCCAGCGGCCCGATGGTGTCCCAGGCATCGGGCCACAGCTCCCGCAGCGGGCGGCCGAAGGCTTCTGGGTGCGGCACGCGCACAAGCGGGACCGCGGCATCATTGTAAACCTGCGTCAGCTCCGGGCCCCAGGCCACGAAGCAGGGAAAGGCGGAGGAGAGGCAGATCTCCACCGCCGTCCGCAGCGCCGGTGGCCAGCCGCTGACCTCGCCGAGCGGCGTTGCCGACCAGTCCATGCGCCGGGCGATCTCGCCCGTCACTCCGCCATCGGGGGGCCAGCTCCCCGGATCGCCCCTGCCGCTCATCGCCCGCCTCCCCCAAGCGGGGCCATGACACCGCGGCCCGGCGACGCCGCCCCCGGCGGCATTCGCGGCCAGGTCCTAGTCATTCGCATCGAGATGCCGTCCCTCCGCGTCGAGGTGGAGGTAGTTGGGATTGAACTGCGCCGCATCCTGCAAGGCCGCAATATCGGGAATGGTGAGCGTTCGGCCCTTCAGCACGATGAGCTTCATCGCGCGCAGTTCCTGCAGCGTTCGGTTCACGTGAACGACCGAGAGCCCCATCGCGTCAGCCATTCCCGCCTGGGTGAGCGGCAGGTCGCAGGAATTGCCCTCCGTCTGCCCCACGCCGCGCAGCCGGAGAAAGATCTCGCACATGAGGTGCGCCATCCGCTCCAGCGCGTGGCGCTGCCCGAGGCTCACCGTCCATTCGCGTTGGATAGCGGCGTTCACCAGCGCATCCCACAGGAAGGCTTGGCTCAGGCGCGGGTGCTTCGCCGTCATCTCCTCCACGCGCCGGCGCGGAAGCTGCGCATAGGTCACCGGGGTGAGGGAGCCGATAGAGTGGTCCATCTGGCGCAGGACGAAGACGTGGCTGTCGCAGAAATCGCCCGGCAAAACGAGGGAGATGATCTGCCGCCGTCCGTCCTCGAGGTGCTTGTAGCGGCAGGCCCAGCCCGAGAGCACGATGTTCAGCGTCTGCGGCCGGTCGCCCTCGCGGATGATGTCGCCGCGCGGCCCGATCTGGCGCACCCCTTCCGACGCCGCGACATTGAGGAGCTGCTTCTCCTCAAACGACAGCCGGGTGAATTGTTCCAACTTCAGGATCAGAGGATTCGAGGCGAGAAGATCCATCGGTACTCCGGTCATGCCACGGGGGCCACGACAGGGGGCCATGACAGGCATATGCCCTTCAAACGGATGCAGTCTTAACCTATGTAATTCACCTAGATGGCGATTAGGTCGAGCACAAATTCAACCGTGGCGAACCGTCGCGGAGGGAGATGCTGGCCGATGACAACTCTTCCCGACCTTCCGCGACGCTCCCCTCGCGGTTCGGTCTTCCCTGTGCCGCAAGGAGGCGCCGGTGCGGCGCCCGCCAGCCGCCGCGTCCTCGTCGTGGAGGACGAGTTCTTCATCGCCGACGACATCGCCGAGGCGCTGCGCGAACTCGGGGCCGAGGTGATCGGCCCGGTGCCGCGCCTTTCAGAAGCGCTCAATCTGATCGAGAGCGCGGGCCCGATCGACTTCGCCGTGCTGGACGTGAATCTCGGGGGCGAGGCGTGCTTCCTCGTCGGCGACGCGCTTCTCGCGCAAGACATCCCTTTCGTGTTCGCGACGGGCTATGACCGCAGCTTCCTGCCCGCGCGCTTCCGGAACGTGCCATATTGGGAGAAGCCCTTCGACCCCCGCTCACTGGCGCAGGCGCTCCGCGAACTCTGCGAGGCGTCGAACGGCCACGGCTGAAGGCCCAGACGCGGCGGTCCGTTCTGTCAGATGTTAACGACAGCCGCCGCCCAGGCGACTTGTCTTACGCAATGAAAGTGCTTCCGCAGCCGGCAGAGCTGAACCGGCGTCTCCTTCAGCTGCACCTCGTCCTCTCGCTCTCGCCGCGTCAGACCGAGCTGCTGCAGGCACGCCCCCCGTTGCGACAACCGGCCGCGCCGCAACCCGCCCCGCCACCGCCGGCCGGGAACCGGATGGGGTCGTTACGCCCAATGATGAGCTGAGCCATCGCGCGGGACGCAGGTCAAACACTCGTGTCCATTATTCCGGGTGAACTGCGCATCGCGCGCGCGCACATGCGCGTTTCCGACGATAGAACGACCGCCGTAGAAGGAAGCCCGCATGTTCTTCAGCACGCCCCGCCTTCAGTACCCTGTCCGTGTCGACAAGCCCAATCCCGTCTTCGCCCGAGCGCTGCAGCAGGCGATTGGCGGCGTGGAGGGCGAGATCCGCGTCATGATGCAGTACCTCTTCCAGTCCTGGGGCTCACGCGGCCCGATGAAGTACCGGGAGATGCTGCTGAACACCGGCACGGAGGAGATCGGCCATGTCGAGATGCTCTCCACCGCCGTCGCCCTGAACCTTGAGGGCGCGCCGCTCTCCTTCCAGGAGGAGATGTCGAAGGATACCATGGCCGGCGCCGTGCTGAACGGCATGAACCTGCGCCACATCCTCTCCACCGGCCTCGGCGCCACGCCCGAGAACTGCAACGGCGTGCCCTTCAACGCGAGCCACGTCTATGCCAGCGGCAACATCGTCGCCGACATGTACGCCAACGTCGCCGCCGAATCGACGGGCCGCGCGCTCGCCGTGCGCCTCTACAACATGACCGATGATGCCGGGATGAAGGACATGCTCTCCTTCCTTATCGCGCGGGACACGATGCACCAGCAGCAGTGGCTGGCCGTCATCGAGGATCTGGGCGGCAAGGAGGCGGCGCTGCCCATCCCGAACAGCTTCCCGCAGTCGCAGGAGAAGGGCGAGTTCGCCTACGCCTTCTTCGTGCACGGCGTGGACGGCACGGTGCCCGAGGGCCGCTGGACGACCGGCCCCTCGCTCGACGGCAAGGGCCAGTTCGAGGCAATGATCTCAAAGCCGCTCGGCCAGGTGCCGGAACTCTCCCCAGCCCGCCCGGACGGCGGCGCGCAGGTGGAGCAGACCTCCACCCAGCCGCCGATGACCTCGCCGAAGAACTGACGGCAGCGGCGCGCGGCCCAGGGTCGCGCGCCTCTCGGAGAACCGGGAAGGCGGGCCGGCGAGGCAGGCGGGTGCCTCAAGCCGGCCCTGAGCCGCCGGCGCTTGGAGGAGCACGCAGCGGCCTGCCCTCGATATACGCGACCGGCGACTGAAAAGCGAATCAACCGAGGGGATTTGTTGCTCGGCTCCCCGAGGAAAGGCAGGGGGATTACCGGTCCCGGCACGAAAAAGGCCGGGCGCCCGAGCGCCCGGCCTCCGTCACCTGAACCGCGGTTGGCGCAGCCCAGCAATACCTAAGTGGTTCAGGCCTGCGGCCGGCGCGTCGCGCCGCGGCGGCGCACCAGACCCATGCCCAGCAGCCCCACGCCGAACAGCGCGAGGGAAGCGGGCTCGGGCACCGCCACGGGCCCGTAGGCCTTGTCACGCTCCGCCCTGGCGATGTCGGCGAAGTTGGTGAACACGCCGTCCACCCCGAACGCGTAGAACTGGGCGTACTGCGCGGGATTGTTCAGGAAGGTGTAGGGATGCACCGTCAGCCTGGCGGCATGGGCGATGTCGACGCAAGCCTGGGTCACCTGGCTGATGGATGGCCCGACGCCGTCGGCATAGGCCTTGATCGCCTGGGCCTGCGCCGCGGTGGTCGGGCAGACGCCGAGCTGGGCGAGCGGCAGGCCGGTCACCGTATTCATGTACTGGACCTGCGCAGGGTCGAAGGACTGCAGGATGGCGTGCCCCGATCCGGCGCTGAAGTAGCCATTGTATTTCGGGTCGTTCAGGACGGCGAGAATGGCATCGACCACCGCCAGGCCGCTCTGCTTAGCCTCCGGATAGATGCCGAGGTTCTGCCCAGTCGTCTGGGCCGTCTGGTAAGTATAGTCGGCCAGTTGCGCGAGGCTGATCATCTTGTAGTCGCGGGTCGGGTCGTAGAAGCTGCGGTCGGTGCCGTAGCCGTTCGCGTTGCGGATGGTCGCGGTAAGCTGCTGCAGCTGCGAGTAGGTGAAGTTGTTGACGTTGTAGGTGCCGTTCGGCGACCGAAGGGCAGCGATCGCGGGATGCGTGCTCGCGTAGCTCACCACATTCGTCGTGGCGTTCAGCGTGCCGTCGTGAAGCATCACGGCGACCCCGTCGCGCGTGGTGTACACGTCGCCCTCCAGGTAGTCCGCCCTCATGGCGACCGAGAGCTGATAGGCCTCCAGCGTCTCCTCGGGCAGGTAGCCGCTGGCGCCGCGATGATTGATGATCAAGGGAGGCTCGCCGCTCAGGGTGGATCCGCCGAGCAGGGGCGCCGCTTGCGCGGTAACAGTAGAAAGAGCCGAAGCAACGACCAGCGCAGTCGAGAGCCGTGTTACGGGAAGAACCCGGTGAAGAACAGTGAAGCAGTGTGCGACCATAAGGGCGTCCTCAGAGTTGTAGACACCGCTTCCGCCGCAACTGCCGTGCCAGGGCGAGAAATCAGACGCTTAGGGAATACCGCTCGAAGCAAAAATTTCATAATGGCTCATCCACTCGGGTGAATGGAAAAAACGCCGACAAGAATAAATCTTGGACGTGGCATGGTGATGCACTTCAAATACATCGAAAAGAAATCTTAACGAAAAATGTCCTTTTCCCCTCTAGACCTCGGATGTCAGATGTCAGACACCTGGGTTATTGCAGGCCCACGCACCCCGCTTCTTCCGTTCTTCCTCAGCAGCCATTCAGAATTCATCGCTGGGCAACATCCACGAAATGTCGTGCCGATCGCTATGGAGTTCATCGGAACGCTCTATGATCCGGAGAGAGCACCGCCCAACGTTCATTCGGCCGAAGGTTCTTCGGTCCACTCAACCAAGCAGAGAACACCGCACCTTCGTCGCGCTCTGCATTCAAGACGCTGACCGGCAAAGAATTCGAGACGAGGTGGCCGTGAACCGCAGCTGCCGTCAACCCGGCTGCGGACCCGACCCTGGTCACCACCGGGATGACTGACGCATCACCCTTCCACCTCGTGCAGCACCAACCCCGGCGCCGCGATTTGGCCGGCTTCTTCCCCAATCCGCCGAAGCCCCTCGCGCAGGGCCGCCGCCCCGGCCAACCAGCGCTCCTCCACCGCCAGCGGCGAAAAGTCGAAGACCTTTCCCAACCCTGCCTCGTCCAGCCCGGCGCGCTGACCGAGCACCAGCAAGGTCAGCCGGCGCGGCCCGCCAGCTTCACGTAGCAGGGGGCCGATTTCCCGCCCCTCGCGCAGCGCGGGCGGCAGCCGCTCCGCCACCTCCGCGATCAGGGCGCGCAGGCGGAACTCGCGCTCGCAGGCCTCCACCAGCCGCCGCGTCTGGTTGCCGAAGGCGAGATCCCCAGCGCGCGACGCCGAGGCCGCGAGCGTGCGGGGCCGGCTTCCCCGCTGCGCGAAAAGCTCCACCAAGAGGCAGAACACCGGCTCTTCCCCGACCTCGCCAAGCAGCAGGTCGAGCGGCGCGTTGGAGGAGAGCCCGCCATCCCCCAGCAACCGTCCCTCTACCTCCACCGGCGCGAAGACCGGCAGCAGCGCGCAGGAGGCGAGCAGGTGCTCCGGCCCGATCCGGTCCCGCCGCGTGTCGAACACAACTCGCTCGCCGCTCACCACATCAGTCGCGACGACGCTCAGCCGCGGCGCGGAGGCGTGGTTCAGCCGCTCGAAGTCGAGGCAGTCCGGCAGGCGACGCCGCAACGGCGCGAGGTCGTATAGCGACGGCGCCCGGCCCGCGAGGTCGCCGCCCATGATCCGCGGCTGGAAAAGCCCTGGGCGGCCGAGCAGGAGCGACTGCATCACCGCCGCCTTGCCATAGGCACGCCGCCAAGCCCCGGCTGACGGTGGTGGGCCGAGCAGAAAGGAAGTCCAGGGGGTCGGGTCCCCTGAAACGCCCTTCCAGAACTGGCGCAGTGCCTCCACCCGCCTTCCCGGCGGGTTGCCGGCAATGATGGCGGCGTTCAGCGCCCCGGCAGAGGA
This sequence comes from Roseomonas sp. KE2513, assembly GCF_016107305.1. GTDB lineage: Bacteria > Pseudomonadota > Alphaproteobacteria > Acetobacterales > Acetobacteraceae > Roseomonas. Next base: position 43,924 of record NZ_RCVR01000008.1, on the reverse strand, counting down.
GCCGAGCAGCCAGTCGGGTTCTGCCCGGCCGGCTTCGGCCAGCCCCGCATAGACCCCTGCCTCGAAAGCCCCGAGCGCGATCCCGCCGGAGAGGACGAGGACCGTCATCTCCCCCTGGCGGGATGGGTCGGGTGCGGTGCCTTCGCCCAGCCCCTCAGGCATTCGCCTTGTGGCCGGGCCGTCCTCCGTCGGATTTCGGGGAGCCAGTGCCGCCGATGTCGCGCTGGTTATCGTGGTGTGGCTCGTTCTCGGCCAGGCGCCCCGTGCCCGCCGACGGCCCGGCCTCGTTGCTCACGCCGCCCTTGCCCGAGCCCGTCTCCTCCGCACGCCGGTCCGCCTTCTTGGCCGTGGTCATGTTGCCGCTCCTCTTGCCAGATTCCTTCCGCCTTATCGAACGCTCGCGACGGCGCCGCGGTTTGGCCGCCGCCGCGCATCACGCTTTAAGGAAGAGGCGTGGCCGCTTGCACAGGTTAAAGGCGTTCCATCCGGGTAGCCGAGAATGACCGGGCGGCGACCGTCGCGCAGGGAGTGCCCGGCCATCCAGCAGCGCCGACACAGCGCCAACTGCCGCACGCCCAGACCGCGCCGGGCAACAGGCCAAGGGCTGCCGCGCATGTCCGAAGGCAGGATAGCCAGGTCGCCGCCGATCCACCCGAACACGAAAGAGCGCCCATGAGATTCGTCTCCACCCGCACGCACGGCATGATCGATTACGTCGCGGGCATCGTGATCGCCGCCTCTCCCTGGATCTTCGGCTTCGCCGACGGCGGCAGCGCGCAGTGGATCGCGGTCGTCATCGGCCTCGTCCTCCTCGCCAGCTCGCTGATGACCGATTACGAGCTCGGCGTCGTGCGCGTCATCCCGATGCCCGTGCATCTCGGCCTCGATCTCGTCGCCGGCCTGCTGCTGGCCGTCTCGCCCTGGCTCTTCGGCTTCTCCGGCTATGTCTGGCTGCCCCACCTCATCCTCGGCGCCTTCGAGGTCATGGCGAGCCTCATCACCCGCACCACGCCCGACACCACTACCCTGACCGACCGGGCATGAACGCCATCATCGGCCGGCCCGCCCGGGGTCTGGCAGGAGGCCCCGCCTTCGCGGCCGGCGTGCTCGGCTTCGCGCTCGGCGGCTTCTTCGACGGAATCATGCTCCACCAGGTGCTCCAGTGGCACCACTTCCTCTCCCTTGTCCCGGGGGAGGCGCTGCGCGACATCCGCGCGCAGATCCTGGCGGACGGTATGTTCCACGTCGTCGTCTACCTCATCGCCGCCCTCGGTCTCGCGCTGCTCTGGCGCCGCCGCCAGGGGCTGGCCGGCGGTTCCGGCGCGCGGCTGCTCGGGGCCGTGCTGCTCGGCTTCGGCGTCTGGCAGGTGGTGGACGTGGTCGTCTTCCACTGGATCGTCGGCATCCACCGCATCCGCGTGGACGTGCCTGACCCGCTCCTCTGGGACATCGGCTGGCTCGTCGTCATCGGCGTGCCGCCGCTCCTGGCCGGCCTGCTGCTGCGCCGGCGCGCGGAGCCCCCGGCGGGCGGCGGCTATGGCGGGGCGGTCGCGGCCGCGCTCGCCGCCATCGTCGTTGCCTCCGGCCCGGTCGCGGCCCTCTCACCCGCCGGCAGCACCACGGTGCTGGTGCTGTTCCGCGAGGGTCTTGCCCCCGAGGCGGCCTTCGCCGCCGCTATCGCCGCCGGCGGCCGCGTGGCCTGGAGCGATCCCTCCGGCGGCCTGCTCGCGGTGGACATGCGGGACGGCGGCTCGGTCCTCGAACTTTACCGCCGCGGCGCCCTCCTGGTGGGCAGCTCCGCCATCACCGGGGGATGCCTCGCCTGGACACAGCGGCCAGCCTAGGGAACCGGCCCCGCGGGGCCGCGTTCCCACCCGGATCCATCACGGGCAACCCGCCGCCTTCCCAGGCGGCGGGCCGGGCCGGCAGAGACAGGGGCCAGCCGATGAGCACCGACACCTCCCCGCCGGGCGGGGGCCGCCCGCTCCGCGTCGTCATCCTCGGCGCCGGCTTCGGCGGGCTTGAGGCCGCGCGCGCGCTCTCGGATGCCCCGGTGGAGCTGACGATCATCGACCGGCAGAACCACCACCTCTTCCAGCCACTCCTCTACCAGGTGGCAACGGCTGCCCTCTCCCCCGGCGACATCGCCTGGCCCGTCCGCAGCATCTTCCGCCGGCAGGAGAACGTCACGGTCCTGATGGCCGAGGTCTCGGGCATCGATCCCGTGGCACGCCGCGTAATGGCTGACGGCGTCCTCATCCCCTACGACATCCTCGTCCTCGCGACGGGCGCGACCCATTCCTATTTCGGCCACGACGACTGGGCGCCCTTCGCGCCGGGTATCAAGACGATTGAGGACGCGACCGAGATCCGTCGCCGCCTGCTCACCGCCTTCGAGCGCGCCGAGATGGCGCTGGACGAGGCCGAGCGGCAGCGGCTCCTCACCTTCGTCGTGGTCGGCGGCGGCCCGACGGGGGTGGAGCTGGCCGGCGCCATGGCCGAGCTCGCCCGCCAGGCCCTGAAGCGCGAGTTCCGCCGCGTTGACCCCCGCCGCGCCCGCATCGTGCTCGTGGAAGCCGGGCCGCGCCTCCTGGCCAGCTTCCCCGAGGACCTCTCCTCCTACGCGCGACGTTCCCTCGAGGGCATGGGGGTGGAGGTCCGCACCGGCGCCCGCGTCACCGGCTGCGACGCCGGGGGCGTGAGCCTGGGAGAGGAACGGATCGCGGCGAGCACCACCGTCTGGGCCGCGGGCGTCGTCGCCTCCCCCGCCGGCGCCTGGATCGGGGCGGAGCGGGATCGCGCCGGCCGCGTCGCCGCGGGCACCGACCTCTCCGTGCCTGGCCATCCCGAGATCTTCGCCGTGGGCGACCTCGTCACCGCCAAGGACGGGCAGGGCAAGCCGATCCCCGGCAATGCTCCCGCGGCCAAGCAGATGGGCCGCTATGTCGGGGGGGTCATCGCCGCCCGCGCGAAGGGCCAGCCGGCACCGCCCCCCTTCTCCTATCGCCACCACGGCGACCTCGCGACCATCGGCCGCCGCTCCGCGGTCGTGGCCATGGACGGCTTCCGGCTGAAGGGGCTGCTCGGTTGGTGGTTCTGGGGGATCGCCCATGTCTACTACCTCATCAGCTTCCGCAGCCGCGTCGTCGTCTCCTTCGAGTGGTTTTGGAGCTACATCACCTTCCAGCGCGGCGCCCGGCTGATCACCCGCCGCCCGCCCGCGCCCGAGGCTTCCGCTGTGAAGGAGAAGGCCGAACCGCCCCGCCAGCCGGAACTGACAGGTGGCTGATCCCCCGCTGGGCTTCGGCGGCGCGCTCCCCGGGCGGCCCCTGCGCGCGGCGGCATCTTGCGGCCGGCCGGCAGGATCGCATCATAGGTCAGTCTTCGCGCCCGCAGTGGTGGCCTAGACAGGCCCACGGGCTCGGCGCCCTTGGGGAAAAGCGGTCTTTCCCCTCCCCGAGGAAACAGCACTTGCCATCACAGAGCCCTTCCCACGAACGCCACCGCCTCGTGCGCCGGCTGGAGAGCACCACGCTCCTCGACGATACGGAGCGGCAGGCGCTGATGGAGCTGCCCCTCATCCTCCGCGACTTCGCGGAGGGCCAGGACGTCGTGCGCGGCGGCGACCGGCCGGGCCATTGCTGCCTCGTCCTCACCGGCTTCGTCTGCCGCTACGCCCTCTTGCCGGACGGCCGTCGCCAGATCATGGCCTTCCATCCCCCCGGTGACATCCCCGACCTGCAGAGCCTGCACCTGCAGATCATGGACCACAGCGTCGGCGCGATAATGCCAACCAGCGTCGCTTTCATCGCGCATGAGCACATCCACCGCGCCCTCGAGCAGCACCCGCGCCTGATCCACGCTTTCTGGCGGGAGACGCTGATCGACGCCGCGATCTTCCGCGCCTGGATGATCGGCCTGGGTCGCCGCACCGCGCATGAGCGCATCGCGCACCTCATCTGCGAGATGCTGCTCCGCTTCGAGGCCGTGGGCCTCGCCGAGGGCGGCACCTTCCAGATGCCGGTGACGCAGAACGACATCGCGGACGCGCTCGGCCTCTCCAACGTCCACGTGAACCGCGTGCTTCAGGACCTCCGGCGGGACGAGCTGATCTCCTGGCAGCGGCCCGTGATCTCCGTCCTCCAGCGCGAGGCGCTGCAGAACCTCGCGATGTTCGACCCCGCCTACCTCCACATGCGCCGCCTGCCGGGCGGGCGGGGCAACGGGGAGGAGCGCTAGCCCGGGCGCTGGCTTCCGGGTGCGCTGATCTCGTTTTCCAGCCGCTCCCCGCGTTCGAAGGCGGTGATGCTGGCCAGCGTCGTCGAGAGGATCGTGCCGATGGCCTCCCGTGTGAAGAAGGCCTGGTGCCCGGTCAGGAGCACGTTCGGGAAGGAGACGAGCCGCTGGATGAGGTCGTCCGCGATGATGTCCGAGGAGAGGTCGCGGAAGAACAGGTCCGCCTCCTGCTCGTAGACGTCGATCGCGAGGCCTCCGAGCCGCCCCTCCTTCAACGCGTCGATCGCGGCCTGCGTATCCACCAGCCCGCCGCGGCTCGTGTTCACCAAGAGCAGCCCGCGCCGCACGCGGGCAAGGCTCTCCGCGTTCACCAGATGCCGCGTCCCCGGCGTCAGCGGGCAGTGGAGGGAGAGCACGTCGGCCTCCGCCATCACCGTCTCCAACGCGGCATAGCGCCCGCCGCAGGCCTCGAAATCCGGGTGCGGCACGGGGTCGTGCCCGATCACCCGGCAGCCGAACCCCGCCATGATCCGCCCGAAGACCCGCCCGATCTTGCCCGTGCCGATCACCCCCACAGTCCGGCCATGCAGGTCGAAGCCCATCAGCCCGTCGAGCTCGAAGTTCCCGCTCCGCGTCCGCTCATAGGCGCGGTGGAGGTGCCGGTTCAGCGCCAGCAGCAGCCCTACCGCGAATTCTGCGACGGAATAGGGGGAGTAGTCCGTCACCCGCACCACGCGGATGCCCAGCCACGCCGCCGCCTCCAGGTCGATCTGGTTGAAGCCGGTGGAGCGCGTGGCCACCAGCCGCGTGCCCCCGGCCGCCAGGGCCGCAAGAACCTCCGCCCCCACGTCGTCGTTCACGAAGACGCTCACCGCCGGGAAGCCGGTCGCCAGCGCCACCGTCCCCGCCTCCAGCCGTGCCTCCTGGAAGACCAGTTCATGGCCATGGGCGGCGTTCGCCTCGGCCAGCAGGACACGGTCGTATCGCTTGGCGCTGAAGACAGCGACCCTCATGCAGGTTCTCCTGGCGACAGGGGCGGGTGGGCCCCGTTCGTCATGGCGCCGCCTTACCTTGCGATCAACCCACCGGCCCACTCACGCCTGGCTCCTGAGGCGGCGCTCCAGGAAGGAGCGCCATTCGCGTTCCGCGCTGCGCCCATCACGAAAATTGACCCCATCCACGCCGCGGAAGCTTTATACTCACAATCCAGTTACGAAAGCGGTGGGATGCGATGACTCAAGTCTGCTCGGAGTGTCAGGTCCGCGACCGCTCCATCTGCGGCAGTCTCTCGGATCCCGACCTCGAGACCCTGAACCGCCTCGGCCGCAGCCGCCGCCTGGAAAAGGGCGAGACGCTGCTCTGGGCCGGGGAGGAGGCGGTGGTCTGCGCCAACCTCCTCTCGGGCGTGCTGAAGATCAGCGCCGCCACCGCGGACGGGCGGGAGCAGATCGTGGGGCTGCTCTACCCCTCAGACTTCGTGGGCCGCCCCTTCGCCGAGGAGGCCGAGCAGAGCGTCACCGCGCTGACCGAGGTTGAGCTCTGCGTCTTTCCGCGCAAGCCCTTCGAAGCCGCGCTGGAGCACCATGCCCGGCTGGAGCGCCTGCTCCTTCGCCGCACCCTGGCGGCGCTGGACGAGGCCCGCGCGCGCATGCTGCTGCTCGGCCGCATGACCGCCGGGGAAAAGGTGGCGGCCTTCCTGCTGGACATGGCCGGCCATCTCGGCCAGCGCTGCGCCGCCGGCGCCACCACCTTCGACCTGCCCCTCACCCGAGCCGAGATCGCGGACGTGCTGGGCCTGACCATCGAGACCGTCAGCCGCCAGCTGACGAAGCTGCGCCAGGATGGGCTGATCGACCTTCCCTCCGGCCGCCAGGTGACGATCCGCAACCGGCACGGGCTGCAGGAGCGCGCCGAGGCCGCCTGAGGCGCCCCGCCGGGCGAGGGCGGAGGGGCGCCCCACCGGGCGAGGGCGGAGGCGCCCCACCGGGGTTCAGGTATCGAGCGTGCCGGGGGCGAAGACCTCCTCTAGTTCCAGGCACCGGCGCGAGAGGTGCTGCTCCGCGGACCAGCGCAGGATCGCCTTCAGCTCCGCCCGGTTGGCCGAGACGCCGTAGGTCCAGGGGTCCGTGCCCAGCACCGCTCGCGTCTCCTCCCAGGCCTGGGGTAGCCAGGGAATCATCGCCGGCAGGGTGGAAGCCCGGAGCGCCTTGTCCCACTCCGCCATGGCCAGGCGCTTTGCTTTCAGGAAGCCGTCGTAGAGCCGTCGGGCGAGGCTGGGATCGCGCGCCAGCACCGCCCGGCGGATGCCGATCACATGCATGATCGGATGGAACCCCGTGCGGCGGTGATAGGCGATCTCCGCGGCCTTCACCTCCGGGAACAGCCGGACCACCCGCGGGTCACCTTCCGTGAAGGCCGCGGGCGGCGTCGGCGAGAAGATCGCGTCCAGCTCGCCCCGCAGCAGCGCCGCGTTCAGCGTGTCTCCTTCGGCCAATGGCGCCACGTCCATCCCCGCAGGCAGCTCCAGCGGCAGCCGCTCCCGCCGCCCCGCGGCATTCGTGCCCGCCGTGCGGTAGCGGATCGCGTTCACCTCCACCCCGTGCTCGTCGGCGAGGATCCCGCGCACCCAGAGGCCGAGGGTCATTTGGTACTCGGGGATGCCGACCAGCCGCCCCTCAAGGTCCTTCGGTTCCGCAATCCCCGCGTCACGCCGAAGATAGATAGCCCCGTGCCGGAAGGCGCGGGAGACGAAGACGGGCAGCGCCACATACTCCCCCTCCCCGCGCGAGACCTGCATCAGCTGGCTGCTCAGCGACAGCTCGCTCGCGTCGAACTCCGCCCGCTGCACCGCCCGCGGGAAGCTCTGCTCGGAGGCGATGGGAACGGGCACGATCTCCACCCCCTCTACCCTCACCCGCCCGTCGAAGAGCGGCCGCACGCGGTCATAGGGCGCGCAGGCGAGGACAAGGGTGGTCATGGGAATCACTCCTCCGGCCGACGCATCATGGCGCGGCCCGGCCGGGCTGCCAGCCGCCTTGCCCCGCGCGGGCCCGGGACAGCAGACTGGCGAAAACCGGAACGGAACGTCCCCCATGCTGCGCCGTCACCTGGTGCCGGGCGCCATCGCCGCACTGGCCGCCCCCTCCCTCCTTCGCGCGCAGGAGGCAGCCTGGCCGCAGCGCCCCATCACCATCGTCGTGCCCTTCCCGCCCGGCGGGTCGAACGACCTTCTCGCCCGGCCCCTCGCCCAGCGGCTGCAGGTCGCACTGGGCGGCAACCCCGTGGTGATCGAGAACCGCGGCGGCGCGGGCGGAACAGTCGGCGCCACCGCTGTCGCGCGGGCGCCGAAGGACGGCCACACGCTTCTTTGGGGTCATATCGGTACGCTGGCGGTGAACCCCTGGCTCTATCCCCAGATCACCTACGATCCGATCCGGGACTTCGCGCCTGTCGCCCTCGTCGCCACCCTACCGAGCGTGCTCGCGGTGCATCCCTCCCTGCCCGTTCGCACGGCGGCGGAGTTCATCGCCCATGCCCGCGACAATCCCGGCCGGATCGAGTACGGCAGCGCCGGCAACGGCGCCGCCTCCCACATCACCATGGCCGCCTTCGCCGATGCCGCGGGGATTGAGCTCGTCCACATCCCCTACCGCGGAAATGGCCCCATGCTCGCTGACTTCCTCGCTGGCCGCTTGAAGGCGAGCTTCGCCGGGGCGCCCGTGGTCATGCCGGGCGTGCGCGACGGACAGCTCATCGCCCTCGGCATCAGCGCCGCCAGCCCCTCCGCCTCCATCCCCGGCCTTCTGCCCGTGAGCCAGGAAGCGCTGCCCGGCTTCGAACTCGTGCAGTGGCACGGCCTGGTCGCCCCCGTCGGCACGCCGTCCGCCCTCGTCGAGGTGATGAACGCCAAGCTCAACGCCGTCATCTCCGGCCCCGAGATGCGCGAGCGCCTGGCGACGGAGGGCGCCGATCCCGCCGCCCGCTCGCCCCAGGCCTTCAGCCACCTTATCGCCTCGGAGATGGAGCGCTTCCGCGTCCTCGTCGCACGCGCGGGCATCAAGGCAGACTGACGCCTCTACCCCTCCGCGGTGATGCCCAGCCGCTGGATCAGCCCGCCCCAACGCGCCCGCTCGGCCGCCGCGAAGGCGGTGAAGCCGGCGGAATCGGAGCCGACCACCTCGAAGCCGGCGCCCTCCAGCACGCCCCGCGCCCGTGGCGCGGCAAGGGCGGCCTGAGCCCCCGCCCCCAGGCGCGCCACGATCGCCGGCGGCGTGACGGAGGGCGCGACCATCCCCATCCAGGCGTAGCTCGTCGCGTCAGGCATCCCGGCCTCTCCAAGTGTCGGCACGGGGGGAAGCTGGGCCAGCCGGTGGTCCGCCGTCACGGCCAGGGCGCGCACCTTGCCCTCGGCCACCTGCGGGATGATCCCGGCGGCGATCACCACCATCGCCTGTAGTCGCCCGGCCACGAGATCGAGCGTCGCCTCAGGGAAGCCCTTGTAGGGCACGTGGACGAGATCGAGCCCGAGCCGCGCCTTGATCTCCTCCATTGCCAGGTGCCCGGCCGATCCCGCGCCCACGGAGCCGAAAGCCATCGCGCCCGGATTGGCCTTCGCATAGGCCACGAAGCCCGTGAAATCCTCCGCCGGCACCGAGGGATGGACGACGAGAAGCTGCGCGCCCCGGGCAAGCAGCGAGACATACGAAAGATCCCGCGCGGGGTCGTAGGGCAGCCGCGGATAGAGCGCCGGCGCCGTCACCAGCGGGCCGTTGATGCTTACCCCCAGCGTGTGCCTGTCCCGCGCCTTTGCCACGAGATCCGTGCCGAGATTTCCGCCCGCGCCCGGCCGGTTGTCGGCGACGAAGGGCTGCTCGAAGGCCTCGCTGAGATGCGGCAGGACCGCGCGGGCCACCGTGTCGGGCGTGCTGCCCGGTGGAAAGGGCACGATCACCCGCACGGGGCGGGAGGGCCAGGCTTCCTGCGCGCCCGCCCCGCGCGGCGCCGCTGCGGCAAGCGCCAGCCCCGCCATGATGCCGCGGCGGCCAAGCTGTTCCGTCATTCTGTTCCCTCCTTCTCGTCGCCGCACCCTGGAGGGCGGAAAGTCGCCGACCCTCTTTCTGGAATAGCCAGTCTCAATCCATTCGCCCGAGGAAGGCACCGCTCCTCTCCAGCCGCTCCTGCAAAGCGGCCACATCGACGCCCCGCACCCCGCCGTTGCCGCGCGCGACCATGGCCGCCGCCGCGCCCGCCGCCTCGCCCATCACCAGGCAGGCGCCGGAGACGCGCGCCGCCGACTGCCCCATATGCGTCATCGAGGCGCAGCGCCCGGCCACGAGCACGTTCTCCAGCCCGCGCGGCAGCAGCATGCGGTAGGGCAGGTGGTTGAAGCCCCGGCTGGCGGGGATGTCCTGCCACTTGAACAGCACGTCGCCCGCGACATGCGCCTCCACCGGCCAGCCGTTCACGCCGATGGTGTCGGCGAAGCTCGCGCAGCCCAGCACTTCCTCCTCCGTCAGCACGTGGTCCCCGAGCACGCGCCGCGTCTCGCGCAATCCGAGCTGGGGCGGGATGTCCACGATGTAAGCGTCGCGGAAGGCGGGCACGCGCGCGCGGAGGAAGGCAAAGCTGTCACGAATCTGCCTGCGCCCCTCGATCTCGCCCCGGCTGAGCTGGAGCGCGTCCGTCCCGTCCACCGCGCTGCCATCCGCATTCGCCACCTGCGTGACGTTCGCGCGCCACTCGATGGAGTTCTTCTGCGGCCGCACGATCGGCGTGCGCCGGGGAAAGCGGATGCCCTCGTCGCGCTCGGCGGCGGCCATGATGGCGGGGATCCCCTCCCAGGCGCGCGCCTCGGCCGCGCCAGGCTCCACCGCGTTCAGCCGGAACATCGTGGAGGGGTAGAGCATCCCCCCTTCTCCATCGCCCAGTTCCCAGGGCGCCCCGGCCCAGGCCGCTAGGTCGCCGTCGCCGGAGGCATCCACGAAGACCCGCCCCAGCACGGCCCGCCGGCCGGAGCGCGTCTCGATCAGCAGGGCGGAGACGCGGCCGCCGCCCTCCTCCATCACCACGCCCGCGGCGACGGCGTGGAACAGCACCTCCGCCCCTGCGGCCTCCAGCAGGTCATCCGCGGCGATCTTGAAGGCTGCGGTGTCGTAGGCCTGCGCCCAGGTCTTGCCGAAGACGTCGTGCGGCGCCCGGAGCCCGCCGAGCCGGTCAATCCGTCCCAGCAGATCGTCGGTCACGCCGTGCACGACCTGGCGGATCTCGCCGTGGACGTTGGCGTGCAGGCCGCAGAAATTCGTCACCCCCGCCGCGGTGCCCATGCCGCCAAGGAAGCCGTAGCGCTCCACCACCAGCACGGAGGCGCCGTCCCGCCCGGCCGCCGCCGCGGCCGCCATCCCCGCCATGCCGCCGCCGAGGACGACCACGTCGTACTCGCCGAGGATCTCCGTCCGGCGGCTCGGCTCCGTCAATGCGTGCCCGGTGCCCATCTTGCGCCTCCCCTCCACGGTTTATTCCACCCTTTTACTCCGCGCAGCTTGGCAGTTAATCGGCCATCATGTCGGATCACCTCACGCGGTTTGAAGGGTAATGCTCGTTTGGACACCCTGGCGAACCTGAAGGCCTTCCTCGCCGTCGCCGGCAGCGGTAGCTTCTCGGCCGCCGCGCGCTCGCTCGACCTCGCGCCCTCCGTTGTCACGAAGCGCGTGGACCAGCTGGAGCGCGCCGTCCGCCGCCCTCTCTTCCGCCGCACGACCCGCCGCGTCTCGCTCACCGAGGCGGGGGAACGCCTGCTTCCCCGCGTGCGCGCCTCGGTGGCGGAGGTGGAGGAGGTGCTCGCCGCCCTGGCCCGCCCGGACCGCGACCTGGAGGGCCACCTGCGCGTGAAGATGCCGACAACGCTCGGCATCCTTTATCTCGGCCCCGTGCTCGCGGCCTTCCAGTCGCGCCACCCGCGCGTCAGCCTCGACGTCGTGCTAACCGACCGGCCGCTGAACCCGATCGAGGAGGGCTTCGACCTCGCGCTCGGCGCCTTCCCGCAGGCCTTCCGCGGCGCCCTCGATGTGCCGCTCTGCCCGCTTGAGCGCATCGCCTGCGCCTCGCCCGCCTTTCTTGCCGCGAACGGCACGCCGCAGCACCCGCGCGACCTCGCCGCGTTCGACGCGCTCAGCTTCCTGCCCACCGGCAGCACATGGACCTTCGGCAGCCGCAGCGGCCCGATCAGTGTGACGGTGAACCCGCGCCTCTCCGCCAACGACAACCACGTCATCCTCGCCGCGGCGCGCGAGGGGAACGGAATCGCGGTGCTGCCCCGCTACGTCGCCGGCCCCGCGCTGCGCGCGGGCGCGCTGGTGCAGGTTCTCGCGGCGTTCCCGCTTTCCGAGATGTGGCTGAAGGCCGTGGTCCCCGAGAACCGCGCCCGCGTACCGCGCCTCGTCGCGCTGCTCGACTTCCTGCGCGAACATATCGGCGGGCAGCCGCCCTGGGAGCGAGAGGAGTGATCCTCGCTTTCGGTGCATGGCTGCGCGCGGCTCACCAGTGCTAACCCACCCGGTATGAGGCCGCCACGGCGCGTGCCATGCTCCCAGGCAACGAAACGGAGGAGCGCGCGCCATGATCGACCGCCGGATTCTGCTTGCCCTTTCCCTCGCGCCGACCCCGCTCCTCGCCCAGGCCGCCTCGCCCCTTATCTTCGCCGCGGGAGCGACGAAGCATGCGGTGGAGGAGTTGCAGGAGGCGCTGCGCGCCGCCGGCCGACCGGTGCCAGAAGCGGCCTACGACACCGTCGGCGCGCTGCGGGACCGCGTCCTGGCTGGGGAGCGTCCGGCCGTGGTGCTGCTCTCGGCCGAGGCCGTGTCCGCCATCGCCGCACGCACCGCACTGCCAGCCGAGGGCGTGGCGGTGGTTGGTCGCACCGGCGTCGGCCTCGCAGCGCCAGCCGGGCGGAACGTGCCGGATGTATCCACGCCCGAGGCCCTGCGCGCTGCCCTGCTCGCGGCCGAGACGGTGGCCGTCGCCGATCCCGCGCGCGGCGCCACCGCCGGCCGGCACTTCATGACGGCGCTGGACCGCCTCGGCATCGCGGAGGCGATGCGGCCGAAGCTTCGCCTCGTTCCCTTCGGCGTGGAGGGCGTGGCCATGGCGGCGCGCGGAGAGGTCCCGCTCGCCGTCAGCCAGGCGACCGAGATCACCGACCGCCCCGGCGTGCAGCTCGTCGGCCTATTGCCGGACGCGCTGCAGCTCTGGACCGTCTATCAGGTCGCCATGCTGCGCGAGGACGAGACGGCGCGCGGGCTGATGCGCCTCCTCACCTCGGAGGCTGCGCGCGCCGCCTTCGCGCGCATCGGCTTCCGCCCGCCGGCCTGAAGGGCCGCCTCACTCCGCCCGGATGCCGGCGCTGCGGATCACCTCGCCCCAGCGCTGCCTGTCGGCCGCGATGGTCGCGCGGAAGGCGGCCTGGTCGCCGCCCAGCACCTCCAGCCCGCTTTCCGCGATGCGCCTTTGGAACTCGGGCGAGGCCGTCACCCGCGCCAGCGCCGCGTCCCAGGCCGCCACCACCGGTGCGGGCAGGCCGGCCGGGCCTGCCAGCCCGATCCAGCTCGTCACCTCGAAGCCCGGCAGCGCGTCGCGGATGAGCGGCGTGTCCGGGAAGAGCGGCGAGGCCTGAGTGCCCCCGAAGGCGAGCAGCCGCAGCCCGCCGTCGCGGATCTGGCCGATGAATTCGGGGAAGTTCCCGAACATCATGTCCACGCGCCCGGCTGCGATGTCCACGATGGCGTTGGAGCCGCCGCGATAGGGCACATGCGTCATCCGCACCCCCGCCAGCCGCGAGAACAGCTCCCCCGCCAGGTGCTGGCTGGTGCCGTTGCCGGTCGAGGCATAGGTCAGCCGCTCCGGCGCCGCCTTCGCCGCCGCGATCAGCGCCTCCACCGTGCGGAAGGGCGACCCCGGCGCGACGACGAGCGCGTTGAGCACGCCCGCGACATTGCCGACCGGCACGAGGTCCCGGTCCATGTCCACGGGCATCCGCTGGCCCGGCAGTTGCGGCAGCACCGCGTAGGCGCTCATTGCCGCGACGTAGAGCGTGTGCCCGTCCGGCGCCGCCCGCGCGGCGGTCTCGGCCGCGATAAGGCCAGAGGCGCCCGCGCGGTTCTCCACCACCACGTTCTGGCCGAGCACCGGCCGCAGCGGCTCCGCCACCAGCCGCGCGACGAGGTCCACCGCGCCCCCTGCCGAGAAGCCGACGAGCAGCCGCACATCGTGGTCCGGGAAGGCCGCGCGCGCGGCAAAGGGCGCCCCGGACGCGGCAAGCGCGCCCAGCGCGAGGCGGCGAGTGACCGGCATCACGCCGTCCAATCCGCGGCCTGGAAGCGGAAGCCCTCGCCGTCGCGCGCGATGTAGCCGTTCGCGGGGAAGGGGAAGTGGTAGCCGGTCACGCGCACCCGGTCCGCCGCGCAGCGGTCGAGCACCGCGCGCCGCGTTGTCTCCGCCGCCACGGGATCGAAGTCGTACATCGCGTGGAAGCCTGGCCGGCGCACGAAGAGTTCCGGCCGGTGCGTGACGTCGCCGAGCACGATGAGCTGCCCGTCCCCGTCCGAGACGTGCCAGGAGGTATGCCCCGGCGAGTGCCCGTGCGTGCTGATGGCGCGAATGCCCGGCAGCGCCTCCTGCCCGTCCGCCACGCGCCGCACACGCCCCTGATAAGGTGCGAGGCGCCGCGCGAGGTTGCCGAAGTTCGGCTTCTGCCGCGCGGGCGCGGAGGATTCGTTGGAGGTATCGCTCCAGTAGCGAAACTCCGCCTCCGGGATAACCACCTCAGCCCTTTCGAAGACCGCCTTGCCGTCGGCGGTGGTCAGGCCGGTGATGTGGTCGCCATGGCAGTGGGTGAGGACGACATAGTCGATCGTCGCGGGATCGATCCCCGCCGCGCGCATGTTGTCGAGTGCCGAGCCCGCGGTGGGCGCGAGCTGCCCGCCCGTTCCGGCATCGAACACCGCCGTGCCGCGCGGGGTCCTCACCACCGTCATCGTATAGGGCGTGACGTAGCGGTCGCGCGGCAGGAAGCTCTCGGCCAGCACGCCCTGCACGGCATCGAGCGGCGCGTTCAGCACCAGCCCTTCAACGGGGATGGTGCCGACGCCATCGAACAAGGTCACGGCGGTGAAGCCGCCGACGCGGAAGCGGTGGAAGCCCGGATTGGCAGGCGCCGCGGGCGCATTTCCCTGGCCGCGCGCGCCCGTGTTCCCGGCCAGCAACGCGGCGGCGCCGAGCCCGAGCCCGGCATGGCGGCGTGTGATCATGGCCCTGTTTCCTCCCGTTCTTGCTTCGCTAATCGGCACGCATATCCGCGCGGCGGACCACCTCGCCCCAGCGCGTCCGCTCGGCGAGGATGAAGTCGCGGAAGGCCTCGGGCGTGCCCGGCGAGGCGACCGCGCCCTCCGCCTCCAGCCGAGGCCGCAGCGCCTCTCCCTTCAGGATGCGCGCGGATTCTGCGTTCAGCCGCTCGACGATCGGGCGCGGCGTGCCGGCGGGGGACAGCAGCCCGTACCACTGCGTCGCATCGAAGCCGGTCACGCCCTGCTCGTCCAGCGTCGGGATGTCCGGCGCGCCCGCCAGCCGCTCGCGCGAGGAGACGCCGAGCGCCCGCAGCAGCCCCGCCCTCACCGGCGGCAGGGCGGGCGGGCCGCCGGTGAAGGTGAGGTCGATGGTGCCACCGATGAGGTCGTTCATCATCGGCGCCGTGCCGCGATAGGGCACGTGCGTCATCTCCGTACCCGTCGCCAGGTTGAAGGCGGCCATGGCGATATGCGCGGCCGAGCCGTTCCCGCCGGATCCATAGGTCAACGCCCCCGGCCGCCGCTTGGCGAGCGCAATCAGCTCCTGGATCCCGCCCGCCGGCATCTTGCGCGGGTTCACCACCATCACGTTCGGCACCACCGCCGCCAGCACGATCGGCGCGAAGGAGGTAACGGTGTCGTAGGTGAGATTGCGGTAGAGGAAGGGGTTCACGGCCAGCGTGCCAATATGCCCCATCAGCAGGGTGTAGCCGTCGGCCGGTGCGTGGGCGACCACTTCGCACCCCACCGTGCCGCCGGCGCCGCCGCGGTTCTCCACCACGAAGGGCTGGCCGAGCGCCGACTGCAACTCGGCCCCCAGCGCCCGCGCGATGATATCGGTGGAGCCGCCGGGGGTGAAGGGCACCACGACCCGCACCGGCCTGTCCGGCCACCCCGCCTGGGCGCGCGTCTTGCCGGGGAATGCCGCGAGGGCGGGGGCGGCCAGCAATCCGCCGAGGAGGGCGCGGCGCGAGGGGATGGGCGGTGGGCGATGCGGCATGGGGCGTCCTCCTGCCCGTTCTCTGCCGGGCTCCGCGCAGCCTAGCCGCGGCGCGGGCCGGGAAATCCATCACTATTTCCGCCCGACCTATGCGCTCCGGGAATAGGCGCGGCTTTCGCTATCAGTCGCGCCCGGCATGACGAGGGGGCAACAACCGTCTAAGGATGGCGGCATGCGCCGCCCGCGGACAGGCCTCGCTCGCCTCCTCGCTTGCCTGCTGCTCCTGCAATGGGCCGGCGCGGTGCTGCCGCAGGCCCGCGCTATGGCCCGCATGGCCACGGCACAGGCGATCGAGCTCTGCACGCACGAGGGCAAGCGTCGGGTCCTCCTCGACGAAAGCGGCGCGCCCATCGAGGCGGCGCAGGATGCGGGCTGCTGCACGCCTGGCCCGGGCCCGGCATCGGTGCCGCCCGAGCCGCCCCGCCTCGCGCAGCCGGTCTTCTACGTGCTGGCCACCAGTGCCGAAAGCCGGGAAGGCCTGCCCGCAGGCCCGCCCCGCGCGCCGCCGCAGCAGCCCAGGGCTCCGCCGCAGCGCTGATCCCCCGCGCGCCGGTTCCGGCGCCGCGCTGCCCTTTCGTGCCCATCCATTCGCCGCCGCGCGTCGGCGGCACGCCCCGCAAAGGCATACCCATGCTTCGCCCGATCACCGCCGCGCTCGCGCTCGGCGCCGCCCTCGCAGCCGCGCCCGCGCTCGCGCATGTCACGCTCGACCAGGCCACTCTTCCCGCCGACAGCACCGTGCGCCTCACGATCCGCGTGCCGCACGGCTGCGCGGGCGCCGCGACCACCGGCATTCGCCTCCAGGTGCCGCCTGAGCTGCGCGGCGCGCGCCCGATGCCCCTCGCTGGCTGGACCCTCACCACCGCCATGCAGGGCGGCGCGACCGTCGCGGGGGAGCACGGCACCTTCGCCGTCCCGCGAGAGATCGCCTGGACCGGCGGCCACCTGCCGGACGACCAGTACCAGGAGTTCGTCCTTCTGATCCGCACCCCCGCCGAACCGGTTGCGACCCTGCACTTTCCGGTGGTGCAGGACTGCGAAGGCGGGAAGGTCTCCCGCTGGATCGAGCGCCCCTCGACCGCCGATGAGAGGCCGCGCTCTCCGGCGCCCTCGCTCCGCATCGTTTCGAAGGGCTGAGCCGCAGTGGCGCGCGCGCCCCTTCTCCGCCGCGCGCGTCAGCTGCTCGGCGCACTGCTGCTGGCGGCGCCGATACTGGCGATCGCACCGCCGGAAGTCCTGGCACATGCCGCGCTGGTGGATTCCTCCCCGGCCGATGGCGAAGTGCTGCCCGCCGGACCCGCCTCCCTGTTCCTCCACTTCGACGAGCCGGTCACGCCCCTGTCGCTGCACCTGCTGGGCCCGGCTGGGGAGGTGCCGCTGCGGCCGGTGCCGGGCCCGACCAGCACCCTCCGCGCCGCTCTTCCCGCGGGCCTCGCGGAGGGCACCTATATTGCCAGCTATCGCGTCGTCTCGGCGGACGGCCACCCGGTCGGCGGCGCCATCGCCTTCGGGTTGGGCACCGCGCCCGCCCCGACGCCGGTGGAAACAGCGCAGGACGCGGGCTGGACGGATGCCGCCGCGGTCCTGCGCGGCCTCTTCCTCGCGGCCTTCGCGCTCGCCGGCGGTGGCGCCCTCTTCCGCGCCCTCGTGGAGGAGGTGGCGCCCGCCCGGCGCCGCGCCATGGCGATCATCGCCGTCGCGGGGGCGGCCGCCGCGCTCGCGGCCCTGCCGGTGCAGGGCGGGGCCATGGCGGCCCTCCCCTTCCCTGCCAGCCTGGCCGACCCTTCCGTCTTCACGCTCGGCGCGGCCTCGTCGCTGCTGCCGCGCGCCCTCGCCACCGGCGCGGGCATGGCGCTGCTGGCGGCCTCGCTGCCCTTTGCCGGCTATCTCGCGCGCGGGCTGGGCCTCCTCGGCGCGACGCTCGCCGCCGCCGGCCTTGCCCTCTCCGGACACGCGGCGGCGGGCGGCGCGGGGATGCAGGTGATGCTCGCGGCCCACGCGCTGGCTGCCGCCTACTGGCTCGGCGCCCTCTGGCCGCTTCTCGCCATCCTCTCCGAACGGGGCGCGGACGCCTTGCCCGCCGTCCGCCGCTTCGCCGCACTCGCCATCCCCGCCGTCGCCCTACTCCTCCTCGGCGGCGCCGTGCAGGCGCTGGGGAACCTACCAGGATGGGGCGCCCTCTTTGGCACGGCTTACGGCGCGCTCCTCCTCGCCAAGCTGGCGGGCACGGCGGCGCTGCTCGGGCTCGCCACGCTCAACCACTTCCGTCTCACGCCCGCCCTGCCGGGCCGCGGCGGGCGGCCGCTCGCGCGCAGCATCCGGGTGGAGGCCGCGATCGGCCTGGCCATCCTCGCCGCCACAGCCTTCCTCGGCGTCACCCCGCCCCGCGCGACGCCCCATCACCCGGCGGCCTCGCCCGCCGGCATCCAGGCCGCCGCTCAGGCGGCTGGGCTGGCGCTGCGGCTGGAGGTGACGCCCGCCCGGCCCGGACCGAACCGCCTTACCCTGCACATCCAACACCCCGACGGGTGCCCCGCCGATCCCACGGAGGTCTGGCTGGAACTCTCTCAGCCCGCGGCCGGGGTGGACGGGTTGCGCCGGCGGATGCGGCCGGAGGCGCCCGGCCGCTTCGTGCTGGAGGGGCCAGAACTGGCCGTGACCGGGCACTGGACCGCGCGTGCCGAGCTGCTTCTGGGCGATTTCGATCAGGGGGCCGCCAGCTTCGCCTTTGAGGTCGGCCCGGCGCCGTAGCCGGATCTACCGCTCGCCCCCCAATGCGCTCTCGTGCCAGCGGCGGAGCAGCACGTGCGAGAGAAGCGACAGCACGAGGAAGATCGCGACGCCCGAGAGCGAGATGAGCGCCAGCGCCGCGAACATCCGGGGGATCTGCAACTGGTATCCCGCCTCCAGGATCCGGTACGCGAGGCCCGAGCTGTTCCCGCCCGTGCCCGCCACGAATTCCGCAACGATGGCACCGATCAGCGACAGCCCGCCCGAGATGCGCAGCCCCGCCAGGAAGAAGGGCAGCGCCGCCGGCAGGCGCAGCTGGAACAGCGTCTGCCAGCGCGAGGCGCCGAGCAGCCGGTAGAGGTCGAGCAGGTTCCGGTCCGTGCTGTTCAGCCCGATCGTCGTGTTCGACACGATGGGAAAGAAGGCGACGATCCAGGCGCAAACGAGCAGCGCCGCCTGCACGTTGTCCACCCAGATGATGATCAGCGGCGCGATGGAGACGACGGGCGTGACCTGCAGCATCACGGCATAGGGAAGGAAGGTCATCTCCACCCAGCGCGACGCGCTGAACAGCATCGCGAGCGCGACGCCCGTGACCACCGCGAGCAACAGCGCCAGCAGCGTGATCCGCAACGTGACCGCGAGCGAGCCGAGCAGCGAGGCCCAGTTCTCCGCCAGCGTCTGCCCGATCGCAACAGGGCCGGGCAGGATATAGGCGGGGACCTCGAAGTGCCGCACCGCAAACTCCCAGGCGCCGAGCGCGAGCAGTCCCATCAGCAGCGGCGCGAGGATGCGCGGCCAGGTGCTCCGGCGCAGCCCGAGCAGCCGCAGCTCGCGCGGCAGAGCGATGCCCTCCGCGCTCATGCCGCCATGGCCCCCTCCAGCGCGCCCGATACGCTGCGGCAGAGCGCGGCATAGGCGGGCGAGGTGCGGAAGGCCTCGTCGCGATGCGAGGACGCATCGAGGCGGATATCGGCGTGCAGCCGCCCCGGCCGCGCCGCCATCACCACGACGCGCTCCGAGAGATAGACGGATTCGAACACCGAATGCGTGACGAACACGGCCGTGAAGCGCCGCAGCCCCCAAAGGCGCAGCAGGTCGTTGTTGAGGCGGAAGCGCGTGATCTCATCCAGCGCGGCGAAGGGCTCGTCCAGTAGCAACACCTCCGGTTCCGTCACCAGAGCGCGCGCGATGGAGACGCGCATCCGCATCCCGCCCGAAAGCTCCCGCGGGTAGCTGCCGGCGGCATCGGCCAGGCCAACGAGCGAGAGCATCTCCCGCGCCCGTCGGTGGCGCTCCGCCTTCGGCACATGCGCGAGGCGCAGCGGCAGCGCCACGTTGTCGAGCGCGCTGCGCCAGGGCATCAGGGTCGGGTCCTGGAAGACGAAGCCGAGGCTCGGCCGCGCCCCGCCGCGCCAGGCGATCCCCCCGGCCGTCGGCGGATCGAGGCCCGCGATCATCCGCAGCAGCGTGCTCTTGCCGCAGCCGGAGGGGCCGAGAAGGCTGACGAAGCCCCCCGCCTCGATCCCGAGGTCCACCCCCGCAACGGCCACCGTCCCGTTTGCGTAGCGCTTGGACACGCCGCGCAACGCCAACAGGGGCGGGCCGGGCGCGCCCTGGTCGTGGGCCGCGCTCATGCGGGGCGGATCGGGATCATGCCGCCTCGCCCTTAGCGGGCCCGGGGTCCTTTCGCCATCCCCTCTGACGGCCGCGAGTGCCGGTCAGTCCATCCGCGCGCCGCTTGCCTTTACCGCCGCCGCCCATTTTCCGCGTTCCGCCGCCACGAAGGCTGCGAATTCCGCGGAACTGTCCAGCGGCACCACCTCCGCCCCGCGGGCGCGGAGGCGGGCAACGACTTCGGGATCGCGCAGGCCGCGGCGATAGGCGGCGTTGATGGCGGTGACAGCCGCTGCCGGGGTGCCGGCGGGCGCGAAGATGCCGTCCCAGGCCGCCACCTCGAAGCCCGGCAGGACGGAGGCGACGGTAGGCAGGTTGCGATGGCTCGGGAGGGGTTCGGCGCTCGTCACGGCCAGGGCGCGCACGGCATTGCCCTCCATCACCGGCGCGGCGGCGGGGATGAGGTCGATACCGAGGTCCACGCGCCCGCCCGCAAGGTCCGTCATCGCGGCCGCATTGCCGCGATAGGGCACGTGGAGGATGTCCACGCCCGCCGCGGCGCGGAACATCTCGGCGGCGATATGCCCCGTCGTGCCGTTCCCGGCCGAGCCGTAACTCAGCTTGCCGGGATTGGCCTTCAGATAGGCGATCAGCTCCGGCAGCGTCTCCACCGGCAGATCCTTGCGGACCACCACGACGAGGGCAATGCGCGTAAGGGCGGCGACGGGGATGAAGTCCGCGTCCGGGCGGAAGGGCAGGCGCGGGTAGAGCGCCTCGTTGATCCCGTGCGTGCCGTTGGTGCCGTAGAACAGCGTGTAGCCATCGGCCGGAGAGCGCGCCGCCGCCTCGGCACCGATATTGCCGCCCGCGCCGGCGCGGTTCTCGATGACGATGGGTTGCGGCAGGTTGGGCTGCGCCGCCAGCGAGGAGAGGCGGGCCAGCGTGTCGCCTCCGCCGCCGGGCGGGAAGGGCACGACAAGGCGGATCGGCCGGTCGGGGTATGACTGCGCAAGCGCGGGCGCGGCGAGCAGAGCTGCCGCGCCGCCAAGAAGGATGCGGCGGGACGTTTCCATTGTTCTTCCTCTTCTTGCCGGCGCTAGACCGGATAGGCTTCCAGCAACTCCACCGGATCCCCATAGGTCTCCGCCATCGCCCGCACCGCGGGGTCACGCAGAGAGAGAAGGTAACCGTCCTCCACCATGGTGCGGTTCCCCGCCATCACCGTGCTGTCGAAGGTGACGAGGTCCATGTGGATATGCGGCTCCTCCCAGTTCGGCATCACGCGCCGCAGGTATTCGGAGGGCTTGAGCGCGTTGATGCCGAAATGCAGCGCGCCCGGGGAGTTGGGGCCGGCGGGATAGATATCGAAGCGCGGCGCCTTCGGGTTGTGGCCGCAGCCCACCTCCTCCAGCGTGCCGCCGATGAGGTAGTCGCGCATGACATCGGCTTCCCAGCCCTCGCCGTGCACCGCATGGACCACGTCATCGCGGAACTCGACGCCCAGCGGTTCCTTGAAGGGCTCGTCGAAGCCGACGGCCCATTGCGGCCAGATCGTGCCGGTCACGCCGATCTTCTCGTCCGGCTGGAGCCCCACCATGTTCGGCTCGAACAGGTTCGGTCCGTGCGTCGGCAGGTAGTGGACGTAGCACCCGTCCTGGTCCGCCACGTTCTGCCCGCGCCAGCGGTTGTGCGCGCGCATCTTCTTCAGCATCGCCTCGCTGAAGGGCACGCGGAAATCGGTGCCGCGCGGGTCGGTGATGCGCAGCGTGAAGTCGCCGGCCTCGGGGAACATGCGGCCCGTCGCACGGATGATCTCGCCCAGCAGTTCCACCGGAAACTGCGCTTGCGGAGTGTGCAGCAGGTCGAGATCGCGGAAGAAGGTGATCTTCACCCAGCGTTGGCCTTTGTTGCGCCGCAGCCCAATGCAGTAGGGGTCGAGCACCGAGGCGAACCAGGTGGAGACGACGAAGGTCGCCCGCTCCAGCAGCAGCTTCGCTTCCTCCGGCACAGTCACGTAGCGCGTGGAATCCCCCATGTAGGAGATGAAGGTCGCGCCCCGCCCGCGCGCCAGGCCTTGCACCGCCTGCACCACGCGCGGGTCGAGCAGCGGGTCCGTCAGCATCACCACGTGGTCGCCCGGGCGGATCGCCATCACCCGGCAGAAGTTGTCCACGCCGCGCATGTACGACGCTGTGTCGGCCACCGGGTGCTGGATCTTCCGGGGCAGGCCCCGTCGGGTGGAGGACGCCATGATGTCCTCGACCCGGTTCTGGAAGGCGGTCATGGCGTCGTCTCCTGTGCTGCTAGAGGCGGAAGGATTCAAGCGAGGCAGGGTGGAACAGCTCCTCCGGCTTCAGCCGGCGAGAGGAGAGCCCCTGGGCGTGATGCGCCTCGAGAAAAACATCCAGGCCCTCGCGGTTGGCCTCGAGCCCGTAGGACCAGAAGTCGTCGCCCATCAGCTGGCGCGCGTGCTGCAGCCGCTCCTCCACGAAGGGAAGCGTGACCTTCGTCGCGGCCGTGTTGGAGAGCCGCGCGAGGGCGAAGGACTTCGCCTCCTCGAAGGCCTTCACCAGCGCGCCCGGCAGGTAGCGGTGCCGCTCGGCCACGTCCTTACGGATGCCCAGCACGTGCATGATCGGGAAGATCTTGTGCTTGCCGTACCACTCGGAGGCGGCGGCCACCGGATCGGCCCAGAGCCGCCCCACCTGCGGGTGCCCGCGGTCGAAGCAGGAGGGCGCGCGCGGGCCGATCACCGCGTCGATCAGCCCGTCCGCCAGAGCGGAGGAGATGGTGGCGCCCGCCGGCAGGCTCTCCAGCCGCACGTTCGCGGGCAGGTTGAGGGCGATCTTCTCCTCGCGCCCGGGATGCTCGTAGCCGCCGCGCACCCAGGTGATATCCTCCGGCCGCACGCCGTATTCCTCGAGGATCACGCGCACCCAGACATTGGCGGTGAGCTGGTATTCCGGCACGCCGACGCGCCGCCCCTTCAGATCCTCGGGCTTCGTGATGCCACGGTCCTTGCGGATATAGACCGAGGTGTGGCGGAAGGCGCGGGAGGGAAAGACGGGTACGGCGATATAGGGGCAGTCCCCGTTCGCCGTCTTCACCGTGTAGGAGGAGAGCGAGATCTCGCAGATGTCGAAATCCGCGTACTTGAACGCGCGGAAGAAGATCTCCTCGGGATCGAGGATCGAGAAGACGGGATCGACGCCATCGATGCGGACATTGCCGTCCACGAGGGGACGGATGCGGTCGTAGTCGCCGATAGCCAGCGAGAGGCGGAGGTCGGACAAGCTTCTGCTCCTGAAAGTTTATCGCCGCAGGCCAGGGCGGCCGGCAGCGCGGTCAGCGCCCTTCAGGCGCGCGGCGCGCTGGCCGCGGCGGCGAGGATGGCCAGGAGATCGTTCTCCGCCGCCGCCGCCGAGGCGTAGCGCGGCTGAGTGGTGACGAGCGGCGCCCCCGCGTCATGCGGGCTGTAGATCTCGAGGTAGTAGTTGCCGCTGCGCTCGTCGCGCACGGGCTCGATGCGGATCAGGGCCATGGGCCTCTCCTCACTCCGGCTGGATGCGGGCGTCGCGGATGATCGCGGCGTTGCGCGCCGCGTCCGCCGCGATCTGGCGCGCGGCCTCGGCCGGGGTCTCGTTGATCGGGGTGCAGCCGATGGCGGCGAGCCGCTGGATCACCTCCGCGTCGCGCAGCGCGGATTGCGCCGCGGCGCAGGCGGCCTCCACCCGCGCCTCCGGCAGGCCCTTGGGGCCCCAGATACCGCACCAGCCCTCGAACAACATCTCCGGCTGCCCCGCCTCCGCCATGGCCGGCGTGTCCGGCATGGAGGAAAGGCGGGCGGGCGCGGTCACGGCATAGGCGCGGAGCTGCCCACCCTGGATCATCGGCAGCACGGCGCCGACGGGGGCGAACATCAGCGGCACGGCGCCCGAGATGACGTCGTTGATGGCCGGTCCCGTGCCCCGGTAGATCACCGTCGTCACCTCCACGCCGAGCCGCTGCCCGAGCGCCGCCGCGCCGAGATGCCCGACCGAGCCGAGCGAGGAGCAGGCGAAGGTGAAGTCGTTCGGCTTCGCCTTCACCGCCGCGAACAGCGCGCGAGGATCGGCGGAACCCGCCGCCTTCGCCCCGCCCACGAGGACGTAGGGAATGCTGACCGTGCGCGTGACGGGGGTGAAGTCCTCCGCCGCGTCGAAGGGCACGCCGCGCTGCACGAGGCGAAGAATCGGGTGGACCTCGTTCGAGTAGAGCAGCGTCGCTCCGTCGGGCGCCGAGCGCGCCACCTCCTGCGCGCCGATCGCACCGCTGGCGCCGGAGCGGTTCTCGATCACGCAGGTCTGGCCCAGCGCCTCGCCCATGCGCGGCGCCATCAGCCGGGCGGTCACGTCGTTCGTCCCACCGGGGGCATAGGGCACGACCAGGCGCACCACGCGGGTCTGCGCGCGCAGGGCACCTGGGACCAGGACCGCGGCGGCGGCAAGACCCAGGGCGGCACGCCGCGTGGGGGCTGCTGGGAACATCGTTTCTCTCCCGGGATTCGTTGCGGGCATCATGGCGTGCCCTGGTGCCGAAGCGCCACCTCCCTTCCCGTCCGCGCGGACTCGAGAAGGGCGAGGCATATCTCGGCCGTGGCCAGGCCCCAGGCGCCATCGTGCAGAGGTGGCGTGGCCTGGAAAATGGCTGCGTGCAGCTCGTCGATCACCTCCGACCGCGGCACGTCCGGCGGCGGCAGCGGCTCGAAGCGGCGCTCGTCGTCCGCGTAGACCGCAACGCCCCTTGGCGTTGGCCGCAGGTCCGCGCGCTCGCAGGAGGCGATGACGAGGCCGAAGTGGTTGTAGGCCGGCGGCGCCGGCATGCTGCGGGCTTCGGCGGCCCCGCTGCCCCGCCCATAGGCGCGGCGCTCCTTCAGCGCCGCCTCCTCCTCGGGCGAGGACACGGTGCGGAGCGCGGCGCGGGCGGTGCCATAGGCGGTGGCGTCGCGCGGGGTGCCCATCTCGCCGATCCAGTCCTGGAACTCGTCCGTGTCAAAATGCCCGTGGCCGTTATAGGTGAGCGTGGCGGAGAGGCCTTCGCCGAAATCGAGCAGCGCGTTGTAGGCGCCCTCGGTCCCGCGCGCGCGGTCCCACACCGTCGCCGCCGCGCGGATAGAGCGGGCGGGGCGGCCGGCCAGCAGCCGCACCACCTCCACCTGGTGCGGCGCCTGGGAGAAGATGGCC
The DNA here is from genome assembly GCF_016107305.1 of Roseomonas sp. KE2513. Classification (GTDB taxonomy): domain Bacteria; phylum Pseudomonadota; class Alphaproteobacteria; order Acetobacterales; family Acetobacteraceae; genus Roseomonas. The sequence continues at coordinate 18,782 of NZ_RCVR01000008.1, read as the reverse complement.
CCGCCGCCCTGGGAGGTGTCCAGCTCCTCCGGTCGGCGCGGGCGGTAGAGGTAGTCGGTGAAGTTCACCGCCGTGATCATCCGCACCGCGCCGAAATCCCCGGCCCGGATCATCTCCCGCGCGTGGAGATAGGGCGCGTCGAAGGAGTGGCTGTGACCGACGAGAAGGTGCACGCCCCCCTCCCGCGCGGCCGCGATCATCGCCTGGCAGTCCTCGATCGTCAGCGCCATCGGCTTCTCGACCAGCACGTGCTTGCCGGCGGCGGCGGCGGCGCTGACATGGGCGACGTGGAACCCATGGGGGCTCGCGATATAGACGGCGTCGAGATCGGGATCGGCGCAGAGCGCTTCGACACCGTCATAGACCCGCGCACCGAAATCGTCGGCGAAGCGGGCGCGGGCCTCGGGGCGCGGGTCGGCGGCGGCCACCATCTCGACCCGCGTGTCGCGCGCCAGCGTCGGCAGCATGAGCATGAAGGCGCGGCCGAGCCCCGCCACCCCCAGCCGGATGCGCGGCGCCCCGCTCAAAGCTCGATCACCAGCGTGTCGGTCTTCGCGCGGGAGACGCAGATCATGATCTGTGTTTTCTGCTCGGCCGGCGTCAGCACCATGTCGCGGTGATCCACCTCGCCCTCGAGGTAGCGGGTGCGGCAGGTGCCGCAGGTGCCGCTCTCGCAGGAGGAGGGAAGCTTGCGGCCGTGCAGCCGCAGCACCTCCAGGATCGTCGCCCCGACCGGCACCTCCAACGGCTCGCCCTGCCGCCCGACCTGAACAGTGAAGGGCTTGTCATCCTCGCGCGGGCGGACGAGGTCGGAGCCGAAATCCTCAAAATGCACGCTGTTCTCGGGCCAGTGGCCGGTCATGTCGCGCACGGCATCCATCAGCGGCCGCGGTCCGCAGCAGTAGATGTGCTCCTTCGTCGGCTCCTCGAAGACCGGCCAGAGATCGTAGGCGTTCTCGGGATCGCCCTCGTCGTGGTGGATGACCACGGCGTTGCTGCCGGCGAAGGCGGGATCCGAGATCTCGCCGTGGAAGGCGGTGCCAGCGGTGTGCCGGGTGAGGTAGAAAAGCCGGAAGGGCTTCCCGCCGGTGGCCTTGAGATAGCGGATCATCGCGAGGATCGGCGTGATCCCGATCCCGCCGGCGACGAAGATGTAGCCGGGCGCGCGCGTGTCCAGCTCGAACAGGTTGCGCGGCGCCGAAACCTCCAGCGTATCGCCCGCCGCCACCCCGTCCACCAGGGCCACCGAGCCGCCACGCCCGCGCTCGTCCCGCTTCACCGCAATAACATAGCGGTCGCGCTCGTGCGGATCGTTGCAGAGGGAGTAGTTGCGCATGGCGCCGCCCGGCACGCGCACCGAGAGATGCGCGCCGGGGGTGAAGGGGGGCAGCGGCGCGCCCGCGGGGTCGCGCAGTTCAAACAGGTGAATGCCTTCGGCAGCCGGCTCGGCGCGGGACACGCGCAGCGGCAACAGCTCCCCCTCGGCGGGTGCGTCGGACATGCCCTCTTTTCCTCCAACACCGCGGCCTGGACGTGGCGACACGCTTAGAAGGCTAAGTTTGTCCTGACAAGGGCGGCGCGGAGGGGCCTGAGTATCACGGTTGACGGAGCAGACAGGCGGGCATTTTCGTGTGCACGACGTTTCTCCTTGACCCATTAGGCACTGCGCATAAACTTAGGGCACTAACTATTCGCCGGCCGAGGTCCCGTCCTGGCCATCCTTATGGAGCCCCCGCCCCATGCTGACCGCCGCCGAGAACGAGACCCTTTGCCGCGTCGAGGGCGACGCCCCCATGGGCCGCCTGATGCGCCGCCACTGGGTGCCCGCCCTGCTGTCCGAGCAGGTGGCGGAGCGCGACGGCAAGCCCGCCCGCGTCACCCTCTTCGGCGAGAAGCTCGTCGCCTTTCGCGACAGCGAGGGACGCCTCGGCGTGCTCGGCGAGTTCTGCGCGCATCGCAAGGCCTCGCTTGCCTTCGGCCGTAACGAGAATTGCGGGTTGCGCTGCCTCTATCACGGCTGGAAGTTCGACGTGGAGGGCAACGTCGTGGACATGCCCTCCGAGCCCAAGGAGAGCAGCTTCGCCGAGCGCGTGAAGCAGAAGGCCTATCCCGTGCGCGAGGCCGGCGGCTTCATCTGGGTCTATATGGGCAAGCCCGAGGAGATGCCGGAATTCGAGCAGCCGGCCTGGGCGCCCACGCCCGGTGCCAACGTCTCGGCCATCCGGATCGAGCTGCCCTGCAACTGGGCGCAGATCATGGAGGGGCAGATCGACAGCGCCCACTCCTCCTCGCTCCACTCCTCGGACATGCGGCCCGCGCGCGGCGAGGCGAAGGCGCTCGACACCCACTGGGTGCGCCCCTCCACCGACAAGAACCCGCGCATCCAGGTGCAGGTCACCAACTACGGCATGCGCTACGCCGCGATCCGCCGCCCGATCATGAACGCGGCCACCCAGGACTACGTGCGCATCACCACCTTCGTCGCGCCTTTCACCGCGCTGATCCCACCTAACTCCTCCTACAACGTCGCCAGCGTCATCGTGCCGCGCGACGACCACAGCACCTATTTCCACTTCATCGCCTGGACCGAGGAGGGGCGCCAGAACATCTCGCCCGAGGCCTGGCGCAAGTTCTGCGTGGCCGAGGTGGGCGTGGACGTGGACGCGGAGTTCCGCCCCATGAAGCGCCACGCCTCCAACGACTACCTGCAGGACCGCGAGCTGATGAAGACCGGCGATTCCTTCACGGGCATTCCCGGCATTCCCAACCAGGACATCGCGATGTGGGAGTCGATGGGCCGGATCGCCGACCGCACGAGCGAGCGGCTGGGCGCGAGCGACATCGCGGTGATCCAGTTCCGCCGCATCATGCTCGACGCCGTCGCGCGCCACGAGGCCGGCGCGGCGCCGATCGGGCTCGAGGCGCCGCACCTGCCGGCCTCGAAGCTCCGCTCCTACCAGGGCGTCGTGCCCAAGACCGAGGATTGGCGCACCCTCGGCGCCTCGGAGGAGGAGGCCGCCTACCTCACGGGCATGGAGGAGGAACCCGAGGAGAAGGAGATGGCCCAGGCCGCCGTCGCCTGAGCCCGCCCCCTTCCTCCGCCGCGGCTCGGCTTCCGGTCGCGGCGCCAGCGGCGGAAGGCCGCATCGATCCCCTGCCCTTCGAGCAGAGCGTCGGCTTCCTCGTCCGCGATCTCAACCGCGCCATCCAGCGTCACCTCCAGGCGCGGTTGCAGCCGCACGGGGTGGCGCCGGGGGCCTGGTACTTCCTTCGCGTGCTATGGGAGGAGGACGGGATCACCCAGCGCGACCTCGCCCGCCGCGTCGGCATGATGGAACCAACCGCGGTGATCGCGCTGCGGGGCATCGAGGCCCAGGGCTGGATTCATCGCGTGCGGTCGGAGACGGACAAGCGCAAGGTCCATATCTTCCTCACCCCCGCCGGCCGGGACCTGCGGGAAGTGCTGGTGCCGGAGGCGCACGAGGTGAACGCCCTGGCCACGAGGAACCTGTCTGAGGACGAGGCGCGCATGCTGCGCGCCCTGCTGCGGCGGGCGCGGGCGAACTTTCCGGCACAGGATTAGCGTCGTGTTCCTGGCGCAAGGGGAAGCGTCGCATCACGGAGCTATGACCCCTGCCCATCGCCGCCGCATGGCGCTTTGAAGCGGCAACGCTCCCTGCCGCAGCGTGCCGGCAGGTGGCCGTCAGCCCGCGCGGGCATTCTCTCCGGGCGGTTGCGCGGCCTCTCCCGAGGGTCCACCGTGGGTTGGCATAATCAAGAGATAAGTCCATGCCAGTCCGCCCAGCCCATCTTGCCGCCTCAATGGTGCTGGCAGGAGCACTGGCGAGCGCCCTGCCCGTCGAGGCCGCGCCCTATTCGGCACTCTACGTCTTCGGCGACAGCCTCTCGGACACCGGCAACCTCGCCGAGGTCTTCTACCGCCGGAACCTGCCGAACCCGCCGAGCTACAACAACAGCTTTACCAACGGCCCCGTCGCCGCCCAGCTCCTCGCGAACAGCTATGGCCTGTCGCTCACGCCCTCGCTCTGGGTCACGGGCGGACAGGACGCCTTCAACCTTTTCGGCGGGAGCGCCTACACGCCCGGCACCAACTTCGCCGTCGCCGGCGCCACCGCCGCGGCCAGCGCGGTCGGCGGCCCGCCTGCCATCAACCTGCCGCAGCAGGTGGCGGCCTTCAGCCTCTCCACCGGCTTCGTGGCCGACCCGAACGCGCTCTACCTCGTGGCGATCGGCGGGAACGACATTCGCAACGCCGCGCAGCAGGGCACCGGCGCGGCGGCCGTCACGGCCGGCGTGCAGGCGGAGGTGGCCGCCGTCGGCGCACTCATCGCCGAGGGAGCGCGGAACCTCCTCGTCGTCAACGCGCCGAACATCGGCGCCATTCCGGAATTCGTGCTCGGCAGCCCAGGGCTCGCGCCGGCGGCCACGCTCCTCACCCAGGCCTACAACACGGGCTTGGCCACCGGGCTGGCCGGCCTGCCCCTGCCGCCTGGCACCAGCCTGATCCAGTTCGATCTCGCCAGCTACAACACCTCCCTTCTCGCGAACGGCGCCAGGTACGGCATCACCGACGTGACGAACCCCTGCTACCTCGGCACCCCGCTCTCGGCGGCGACCACGCCGCAATGCGGTTCCGGCGCCGCGAACATCGACAGCCTGGCCTTCTGGGACGCCATCCACCCCACCGCCAAGGTCCATGCCCTCTGGGCGCAGGGATTCGAGAGCGCGCTGGCCGTGAAGGTGCCTGAGCCGTCAAGCCTGGCGCTGCTCGCCACCGGCCTCGTCAGCACCGCCGGCCTCGCCCGGCGCCGCCGGAAGGCCGCCAGGGCTTAGGCGCCAGGAACCTAGGCGTAGGTCAGCGGCCGGCGCCGCGCCGCCAGGGCTTCTATGACCGCCATCTGCCGCGGCAGGCAGATGCGGCGGAGGTCGAAGCGCTTCTCCACCGTCCGCCGCGCCGCCACCCGCAGCGGGGCGTGGCGCGCGGGGTCGGCCAGCGCCTCAGCCATGCGGCGGGCAAGCGCTGGCGCATCGTAGAGGTCGGTCAGCAGCCCGTTCACCCCGTCCTCCACCACCTCCTGCACCGGCGGCGTCGCGGAGCCGAGGATGAGCGCCCCGCAGGCCATCGCCTCCAGCACGCTCCAGGAGAGGACGAAGGGCACCGTCAGGTAGATATGCACGGCCGAGACGCGGAACAGCGCGTGCAGCGCCGGGTGCGGGATGCGGCCGAGGAAGTGCACGCGCGCGGGGTCGAGCGGCCCCACCTCCGCCAGCATCGCCTCCCGCCAGTTCGCGAAGCCCGCGGGCGCGCGGCCGTAGCTCGCCTTGTCGTCCCCCACGATCACGACGCGCGCCCCCGGCCGCGCCGCGAGAAGCGCGGGCAGGGCGCGCATGAAGGTCGGGAAGCCACGATAGGGCTCGAGGCCGCGCGCGACATAGGTCACGACCTCGTCGCCCGGCCGCAGCACCGTGCCGTCCGGCAGGGCGAAGCGCGCCTCCGGATCGGGGCGGCAGACCTCGGTATCGATCCCCTCGTGCACGAGGCTGAGGCGGTTGCGGAACCACTCGGGGAAGCGGTCACGCTGCCAGCGCGTCGGCACCGCGCCCCAGTCCGCCGCCTGCATCGAGGAAAGGAACGGCATGTTCATCGAGCGCACACGCAGCGCGTCCTGCAGCGTGGAGGGCTTGCCGGGCTCGTGCCCGACATCGGCGCCCGTCGCGCTGTAGAAGAACTCCGCGTAGAGCAGCAGCGGCGCCTCGGGGAAGATGTCCTTGAGGAAGATCGTGTCGCCCCAGCCGATGTGGCCGAGCACCACGTCCGGCACGAAGCCGTCGCGCCGCAGATCGAGCCCGAGGCGCGCCGCGCGATCGGCGCGGGCGAGGGCGGCCTGGGTGGGCCGCAGGCGCGGCGGCACCTCCTCGCCGGGCGGAACCGGCGGGTCGTAGACTCGAAGGTCCACCCCTTCAGGCACGGGAAAGGTGCGCGCCCCGATCCCGGCCACACGCGTGCCCGGCCGGGAGGCCAGGAAGGGGAGGATATGCGCGTACTGGCCCGGGAAGTTGGGGTGGACGAGAAGAACCTTCACGCGGCCGTTCCGCCGGGGCCCTGCCCATCACCGCCCTTGACCATGCGCACGCCCGCCTCCCTTGTCGTGCCCGCAGTCTGTCGCGCAGGCCTGCGTGACACAATCGGGGGCACAACCGGGCCATGATGCCCGGGCATGGCCCGCGCGGCGCGGCGCTGACACATTCAGGGCCGATCGGAAGGATTCGCGGAATGCGGCTGCTGGCCCTGGACGGCGCATTGGCGAGCGCCTCGGCGGCGCTCTGGGAGGACGGGACGGTGCTCGCCGCCGCCCGGCGGGAAGGCGCGCGCGGCCAGCCTGCCGCCCTGCCCGCCCTCGCGGCCGAGGTGCTCCCGCCCGGCACGCGCGCGCCCGATGCGGTGGCGGTGGGCGTCGGCCCCGGCGGCTTCACGGGCATCCGCGCCGCCCTCGCGCTCGGGCAGGGCCTCGCGGCCGGCTGGGGCGTGCCCTGCCACGGCGTGACCACCGGGGAGGCGCTGGCGGCCGCGCTGCCGCCCGGGCAGGCCGCAGGGCGTACGGTCTGGTCCGTCACTACTGCCGGCCGCGGCGGCCTCGTTCTCGAACGTCCCGGCGAGGCGCCGCTGCTGCTGGACGAAGCCGCCCTGCCCCTGCCGCCCGGCCCCGTGGTGCTGGTGGGGGACGCCGCGCCCCAGGCCGCGGCCCGGCTGCGCGCGCGGGGGGCGGACGCGCTGCTCTCGAACGGGCGGCTGCCCGATGCGGCCGCCCTTGCCGCCGCCGCCGCCCGCGCCCTGGCGGAGGGCCGCACGCGCCCCGCATCGCCGATCTACGCCGAGCCGCTGGCCCTGCGCCCCGCGCCCGCCAGCCTGTGACAGAGGCCGCGATGGCCCCGCCGCGCCCCGCCGAACCCGTCGAGGCGCCCGTCCTCGCCGTCCTGCATGCCGCGGCCTTCCCGCCGGAGGAGCGCTGGGGCGAATCCGCCATCCGCCTCATGCTGGGTCTTGAGGGTGCCTTCGGCCTGGTGGTGGAAGGCGCGGCCGGGCCAGCGGGCTTCATCCTTGCCCGCGCCGTCGCGGGCGAGGCGGAGATCCTCACCATCGCTGTCGATCCCTCGGCGCAGCGGGGCGGCCTGGGCGCCACCCTGCTGGGCGCCGCGCTGGCCGAGGTTGCCCGGCGCGGCGCAAGCGTCCTCTTCCTGGAGGTCTCCGAGCGCAACGCCCCCGCGCGCGCCCTCTACGCCCGGACGGGGGCCGAGCCGGTCGGCCGGCGTCGTCGTTACTATCCCGACGGCAGCGACGCGCTGGTGTTGCGAATCACCCCCCCTTCCGGATGAGCAGGCGGGCGGCGCCATCCGCCTCCTCCTCCATCCCGAGCACTCGGTGCCCCTGTTCCTCTGCCGTGCGGGGAACGTTGCGCCGCGGCTCGTCCCCGCGCAGCAGCACGAGCAGCACCTCGCCGGCTGCCATGCGGTCGAGAGCGAGGCGAGTGCGGACGAAGGTCATGGGGCAGGAGTCGCGAGTGATGTCGAGCGTGACCGCCACTTCGCAAGTCGCCGCGGCATTTCCACCCGCTTCTGCGCCGATCATTTCTTGCGTCATATCTGTTACCCCAAACCTTTCTCTGTTATGGAAGCCGCGGGCGATGTAGATCAGTTGCGAATCGGGCCACCACAAAGTCCCCGTCTAGTCACAACAGCGCATACCGTTCATCGAACACTGACACGCAGGAGATCGTAATGCCGGACAGCACACCCAATGCCCGGGAAAGCACGGATTCCGGCGTTCTGGGGCTGACGGCGCAGATCGTGGCGGCGCATGTCTCGAACAATCCCGTCCCGCTGACGGAGCTCTCGGGTCTGATCGAGAACGTCCACCGCACCCTGGCCGGGCTCGGCCGGGTGCAGGAGGCTCCGGCGCCCACGCGGCCCGAGCCTGCCGTCGCCGTGAAGAAGAGCGTGACGCCCGAGTATCTCGTATGTCTCGAGGACGGTAAGAAGCTCAAGATGCTGAAGCGGCACCTCAAGACCGCGTACAACATGACGCCCGACCAGTATCGGGAGCGCTGGAACCTTCCGCCCGAATACCCGATGGTCGCGCCCGCCTATGCCGAGCACCGCTCCTCCCTCGCCAAGAAGATCGGCCTCGGCACCCGCCCGCGCTCGATCCGCCGCAGCCGCGGCGCGAAGGAGTAGCGCCGGCGGGAGGGATAGCCGGGAACCGGCGGCGCGCGTTCGTCGGCCGAGGCATCCGGCCCGGCGCACCCTCTCCGCCAGGGTACCGCACCAGGCCACCAGGCGCGGCGCCTCGCCACGGCCTGCGAAGGCCCATCGTTACGGTTCGGCCGCCTCGGCGCGGGCGGGCCGCCCCTGCCCCGTTCGGCGCCGCGTTTGGCGCCGGGCCCCTCGCGGGCTAGTCTCCGCCCGAACGGGATGACCATGGACCACGCCACCGACACCCATACCAAGGCGCCGCACGGCAAGGGCCCGCATGGCGGGGATCCGACCCGGATCGAGCGCCTGTGCATCGAGCGCGGCCTGAAGATGACCGGCCAGCGCCGGCTGATCGCGCGGGTTCTCAGCGAGGCCGAGGACCACCCGGACGTGGAGGAGCTCTACCGCCGCGCCATCGCCCTCGACAGCAAGGTCTCCATCGCCACCGTCTACCGCACGGTCCGGCTGCTGGAGGAGAAGGGCATCCTGGAGCGCCGCGACTTCGGCGGCGGCCGTTCCCGCTACGACCCGGCGGACCGTGGACACCACCATCACCTGATCGACGTGGACACCGGCACCGTCATCGAGTTCGAGGACGAGGAGTTCGAGCGGCTGGTGCAGGGAATTGCCGCCCGCTACGGCTTCACGCTCGTGCAGCAGCGCCTGGAGCTCTTCGGCAAGCGCGCCGCCCCCGTGCCCGAGGGCAAGCGCCGCGCGACCGCCAAGCCCCCCACCGCACCGAAGGACGGGGGATGACAGGCCTCGCCACCGGGCTGGGGGAACTGCGCGCGGGCGCCCTCGGCGTCCGCATCGCGGAGAACGCGGCCGAGGTGGAGGCCGCGCAGGCCCTCCGCTGGCGCGTCTTCTACGAGGAGATGGGCGCCCGCCCGGATCCCGCCACCGCGGCCTCGCGCCTCGACATCGATGCCTACGACCCCGTGGCCGACCACCTGCTCGTTCTCGACCACAACAGGGGCGAGGGCGCGCGGGCGGTGGTCGGCACCTATCGGCTGATCACCCGCGCGGCGGCCGAGCGGGTCGGCGGCTTCTACTCCGCCTCCGAATACGACCTCTCCCCCATCCTCGCGCAGGAGGGTGGGCTGCTGGAACTGGGCCGCTCCTGCGTGGACGAGCGGTACCGCAACCGCGGCACCCTCCAGCTCCTCTGGCAGGGCATCGCCGCCTATGTCTTCCAGCGGCGCATCTCCCTCATGTTCGGCTGCGCCTCCCTGCCCGGCACGGATCCTGACGCGCTGGCGGAATCGCTGAGCTACCTCCACGCCCACCACCTCGCCCCGCCTGCCCTGCGCCCGCGCGCCCTCCCGGGGCTGCGCGTGCCGATGGACCGGGTGGAGGCTGCCTCGATTGACACCCGCCGCGTGCTCGCCGGGCTGCCGCCGCTGGTGAAGGGCTATCTCCGCCTCGGCGGCTTCGTCGGAGACGGCGCTGTCGTGGACCCGCAGTTCAACACCACCGATGTCTGCGTGGTCGTGAAGACCGATCAGGTGACGGCGAAGTACCTCAAGCACTACGAGCGGAAGGTCGGCCAGCAGCCCGACGACGACGCCGCGCCGCCGGAGCTGGGCGCCTGAAGCCAGCCCCCTCCACCATGGACGCCGCGGGGCGAGCGGGCTAACCCGGCGGGATGGACGCCCTGCCCAGCGACCCTGCTCTCGCGCTCGCCCCACCCAGCCGCCTTCGCCGCCGCACTCCCATTCAGTTCCGCCGTGCCGTGCCGGGCGGCCGGGCCTTCGACGTGATGGGGGACCGCCCCCTCGGCGGACGCCTCCGCGCCATACGGCGCCTGCTCCTCGCGGTGCTCTGGACGCTTCTCTGCATGCCCGTTCAGGCAGTGCTGCTGCTGCTGCCGGGGCATGGCAAGGTCGGTTTCGCGCGGCTCTACTGGCGCGTGGCCTGCGCCCTCATCGGCATGCGCGTGCGGGTGGTGGGAGAGCGCGCAGGGCGGCCGCGCACGCTCTATCTCTCCAACCACTCCTCCTGGCTCGACATCCCCGTGCTCGGCGGCGCGCTCGAGGCGGCCTTCGTCTCGAAGGCGGAGATTGGGCGCTGGCCGCTGATCGGGTGGGTGGCGCGCCTGGGCCGCACGGTCTTCGTCTCCCGCTCCCGCCGCCGCACGGGGGACGAGGCGCGGGAGATGCAGGATCGGCTAGCTGCCGGAGATTCCCTCATCCTCTTTCCGGAGGGGACCAGTTCGGACGGCACGCGGGTGCTGCCCTTCCGCTCCTCCTTCCTTGCCGTCGCCGAGAAGGCGGAGACGATCCGCCCCGTCTCCGTCGTCTATGACCGCCTGGGCGGGTTGCCGGCCTGCCGGCGGGATCGGCCAGTCTTCGCCTGGTACGGCAACATGTCCATCGCGCCCCATGCCTGGTGGCTGCTGCGCCACGCCGGGTTGCGGGCCACGATCGTGCTGCACGACCCGCTTCCGCCGGGCGCCATCCCCAACCGCAAGTCACTCGCCGCCGCGACGGAGGCGGTGGTGGCCGAGGGCGCCTCGGCGCTGCGCCAGAATCGCGAGGCGCGGCCGCTGCCGGTGCCCTCGTCGTCACCCACCTCGTCGTGACCCACCTTCCGACTTGACGCGAATCCTCGCTTTCCGCGACCCTCCGCGCATGGACGCGCCCTCCCTGCCGCGCCCGGGTCTTTCTTGACCTCGAAGGCCGCGCGCCGCACATCGCCCCATCCCGAAGCCCCCTCCCACGGTGGGCGCTCGGGGCTAAAGGGGTTTCTCTTCATATGAGCAGTTCCATCGGCCCGGTTCCGGCCGGCGCCCAGACCCCGACAGGGGCCGCCAAGCCCGCGCGCAAGCTCCTGATCCGCACCTGGGGCTGCCAGATGAACGTCTATGACAGCGGGCGCATGGCCGACATCCTCGCCCCCCTCGGCTACGCGCCGACGGAGAGCGCGGAGGAGGCCGACATGGTCATCCTCAACACCTGCCACATCCGCGAGAAGGCGAGCGAGAAGGTCTTCTCCGACCTCGGCCGCCTGCGAGAGACAAAGAAGGCGCGCGCCGCCGAGGGGCGCCAGACCGTCATCGCCGTCGCCGGCTGCGTTGCCCAGGCAGAGGGGACGGAGATCACCGCCCGCGCCCCCTGGGTGGACATCGTCCTCGGCCCGCAAACCTATCACCGTCTGCCGGAGATGGTCGCCCGCGCGTCGCGTGCGGCCGGCGCCGTGATCGAGACGGACTTCCCGGCGGAGGACAAGTTCGACCACCTGCCCGAGGCCCGCGCCACCCAGGGTCCCGTCGCCTTCCTGACCATCCAGGAAGGCTGCGACAAGTTCTGCTCCTTCTGCGTGGTGCCCTATACGCGCGGCGCCGAGTTCTCGCGCCCGCCCGAGGCCATCATCGCCGAGGCCCGGCAGCTCGCGGCCGGCGGCGCGCGGGAGATCGCGCTGCTCGGCCAGAACGTGAATGCCTGGGCCGGAGAAGCACAAAGCGGCGCGAAGTGGCGCCTCGCGCGGCTGCTGCGGGAACTGGCGGAAATCCCGGGCGTTGCCCGTCTGCGCTACACGACGAGTCACCCCCGCGACATGGACGACGACCTCATCGCCGCGCACGGGGACATCCCCGCCCTGATGCCCTACCTGCACCTCCCCGTGCAGTCCGGGTCCGACAGGGTGCTGGCCGCGATGAACCGGGGCCACAAGGCCGACCTCTACCTGCGGCTGGCGGACCGGCTGCGCGAGGCGCGGCCTGACATCGCGCTGACCTCCGACTTCATCGTCGGCCATCCCGGTGAAACGGCCGCCGACTTCGACGCCACCATGCGGCTGGTGGAGCGGGTCGGCTTCGCCGGCGCCTATTCCTTCAAGTATTCCGCCCGCCCCGGCACGCCGGCTGCCGGCCAGCCCAACGCGGTGCCGGAGGCGGAGAAGGACGCACGGCTGCAAACCCTCCAAGGGGTGCTCCGGCAGCAGCAGGATGGATTCAACCGCGCCTGCGTCGGGCGCGTCGTCGATGTCCTGATCACCGGCATGGGGCGGCATCCCGGCCAGGTGGCGGGCCGCAGCCCGTGGCTCCAGCCTGTTCATGCAACAGGCGCAGCCCCGGTGGGCGCGGTGGTTCCGATGCAATTGCGGGCCGCCCACCCCAATTCACTCTCCGCAACCATGGCGCACCAGGAGTCTGCCGCCGCTTGACCCAACTCGCCGCCCCCGCCGCTGGCATCGCCCTGCGGCCCGATCCCCGCGCCCTTCCGCGCAACCCGGCCTTCGCGCCGGATGCCCCGCGGACGGTCACCGTGACCTTCGACGACAACGCGCTCCTGCCGTTGCTCTACGGGGAACACGACCGGCACCTCGCGCGGATCGAGCAGCGATTGGGGGTTCGGATCGCCTCCCGCGGGAATCGAGCGACGATCTCGGGCGGCGCGGAGGGCACGGGCCTCGCGGAATCGGTCCTGCGCGCCCTCTGGCAGCGCCTGGAAAAGGGAGAAGTGACCGGAATGGCCGATGTCGAGGCCGCGCTGCGCATGGCCGACGGCCCCGTGGAGGACCCGCGCCTGCCGCTGGCCGACATGCCCGCCATCCGCACGCGCAAGGGCGCCATCGCGGCCCGCAGCCGCGCCCAGGGCGCCTACATGGACATGCTCCAGCGCCACGAGATGGTCTTCGGCGTCGGCCCGGCCGGCACGGGCAAAACCTACCTCGCCGTCGCCCAGGGCGTGGCCCTGCTGATGGCGAACCAGGTGGACAAGATCATCCTCTCCCGCCCCGCGGTGGAGGCGGGGGAGCGGCTTGGCTTCCTGCCGGGCGACATGAAGGAGAAGGTCGATCCCTATCTCCGCCCGCTCTACGACGCGCTGCACGACATGATGCCGGCGGACCAGGTGGCGCGCCGCCTCGTCTCGGGGGAGATCGAGATCGCGCCGCTCGCCTTCATGCGCGGCCGCACCCTCGCCCACGCCTTCGCCATCCTCGACGAGGCGCAGAACACCACGCCCGCGCAGATGAAGATGTTCCTCACCCGCATGGGCGAGGGCACGCGGATGGTCATCACCGGCGACCCCTCTCAGGTGGACCTGCCGCCGGGGCAGAAGTCGGGGCTGGTCGAGGCCCTTTCCATCCTCGACGGAGTGGAGGGGATCGGCATTACCCGCTTTGCCGAGAACGACGTGGTGCGCCACCCCCTGGTCGGGCGCATCGTCTCGGCCTATGGGCGGGCGGAGCAGGCGGCGGCCGATGGCCGCGCCGCGCGCGCGAGGTTGAAGGAGTAAGGAAGCGGTGGGCAGTCGCCCGCCCGGCGGAGGACCCGCCGGGCCGAACCACCCCGTGCCCGGCGGCCATGCCGCCGGCGCGGAGGACGAAGAATCCCCCGGGGAGTTCCTCTCCGGTTGGGAGCATGACATCGACGTGGTGCTGGAGGATCCCGCCTGGCGGTCCGCCGTGCCGCGCGTCGAGGAGGTGGCGCGCCGCGCCGCCGCCGCCGCCTTCGAGGAGGCCGGCGTCGAGGGCGCCGTGACGGTGCTGCTGACCGGCGACCTCCAGGTGAAGCGCCTGAACGGCGAGCACCGCGGCAAGGTGAAGCCCACCAACGTCCTCTCCTTTCCCCCGCTCCATCCCGGCATGCCCGGGGACGTCGCGCTCGCGCTCGGCACGGTGCGGCGGGAGGCGCGTGCGGCCGGGCGCAGCGTGATGGCCCATCTCTCCCACCTCGTGGCGCACGGGGTGCTGCACCTCACCGGCCACGACCATCTCCGGGCCGGCGAGGCCCGCCGGATGGAGCGGGCGGAGGCGCGCATCATGCGCCGCCTCGCCCTGCCCAATCCCTGGAGGGGCGTGGCATGAGCGAACGGCACGGCCATTCCGAGCGGGCGCAGGAGCGCGCCCAGGAGCGAGCCCAGCGCAACAACATCTTCTGGCGCTTCCAGAGCCTCCTCCGCCGGCGCGAGGCCGAGAGCGTGCGCGACCAGGTGGAAGCCCTGGTGGAGGGCGAGGGCGAGGACGGCGACGCCCCCGAGGCCGACGCGCTGGACGCGAACGAGCGCGTCATCCTCGGCAACGTCCTCAAGCTCCGGAACAAGACCGCGGTGGATGTCATGCTACCGCGCGCCGACATCATCGGCATGCCCTGCGACCTGACGCTGGAGGAGTCGATCCGTCTCATCCAGCGCGAGGGCCACAGCCGCTTCCCGGTTTACCGGGAGAACCTCGACGACATCCGCGGCATGGTCCACATCAAGGACGTCTTCGCCGCTGTCGGCCGGGAGGGCCCGTTCTCGCTCGAGGCGGTGCTCCGCCCCCTGCTGTTCGTGGTGCCCCAGGTGCCCGTGCTGGACCTGCTGCTGCAGATGCGCGAGGCCCGCACCCACATGGCACTGGTGGTGGACGAGTACGGCGGAATCGATGGGCTCGTGACCATCGAGGACCTCGTCGAGACCATCGTCGGTGACATCTCCGACGAGCACGACGAGGAGGCGCCGCCCCAGGCGGTCGAGCGCCCCGACGGTAGCCTCGACCTCGATGCCCGCATGACCATCGAGGCCTTCGAGGCCCGCTACGGCGAGGTGCTGACCAACGAGGAGCGGCACCAGGACATCGACACCGTGGGCGGCCTTGTCTTCACCCTTGCCGGGCGCGTGCCGGCGCGGGGGGAGCTCGTCTCCCACTCCTCGGGCATCGAGTTCCGGGTGCTGGACAGCGATCCCCGGCGGATCCGCCGCCTACGGGTCCGCCGCCCCGCCCCGGCGACCCCCGCCATCGAGATGCCCGGTGCCGGCATCGATTCGGGCGCGACCGCCCCCCAGGCCCCCTCCCAGGCGGCGGAATAGGCGAGATCCCCTTGCAGCGACTGGCCGGCTATCTGGAATCGCGCGCCGGCTGGCGCGCCCTCGCCGCGGCATTCGGCCTCGGCGCCCTCTCCTCCCTGACGATGCCGCCGGTCTTCGCCCTGCCGGTGCTGCTGGTATCCTTCCCCGGCCTGCTCCTCCTCCTCGGCCGGGCCGGAAGCTGGAAGCGGGCGGCCGCGATCGGCTGGGCCTTTGGCTGGGGCATGCACGTCACCGGCCTCTACTGGATCACCTATTCGATCCTGACGGAGGCGGAGCGGCTCTGGTGGCTGGTGCCGCTGGCGGTGCCCCTGCTGGCGCTCTGGATGGGGATCTACACGGCGATCCCCGCGGTGCTCGCGTGGCGGGCGGCGCCGGGATGGCCGCGGGTGCTGGTGCTGGGCGGCGGTTGGGTGCTCGCGGAATTCGTGCGGGGCTGGGCCTTCACCGGCTTCCCCTGGAACTTGCTCGGCACCGCCTGGGCCTTCGCGGCCCTGCCCATCCAGGGCGCCGCCTGGATCGGGGTGCACGGCCTCTCGCTCATGACCGTCCTGCTGGCCTGCACGCCCCTGCTCGGCCGCCGCGCCGTGGCCGGGGGCCTCGTGGCCATGGCGGCCTTCGCCGCCTTCGGGGCGGCCCGCCTCGCGCCCACCGAACCGGCCGCGCTGCCCGTCACCCTCGTGCTCGTCCAGGGCAATGTCGCGCAGGAGGCGAAGTGGCGGGAGGAGACGCGGGTGCCGATCTTCCGCCGTTATCTCGAGCTGAGCGCCGAAGGCGCCCAGGCCGCCCTGCGCGAGCACCCCGGCACGCGCCCCGTGGTCATCTGGCCGGAGACCGCCAGCCCCTTCTTGCTGACCGACGACACGGAGGCCCGCCGCCTTGCCGCCGCCGCCCTGCCGCCGGGCGGGCTCCTGATCGCCGGCACCGTGCGGGCGGAATGGGGGCCGGACCGGCGGCCCTCGAAGCTCTTCAACAGCCTCGTCGCCCTTGGGCCGGACGGGGTGATCGCCGCCACCTACGACAAGTCCCACCTCGTCCCCTTCGGCGAGTACATGCCGCTGTCCGGCCTGTTGCCGATCCGGGTCATCCGGGGCGGGGTGGACTTCGGGGCAGGGCCGGGCCCCGTCGCGCTGGCGCTGCCAGGCCTTCCTGCAGCCGGGCCTCTTATCTGCTACGAGGTGATCTTCCCCGGCGAGGTCGTCGGGGCGGAACGCCCGGGATGGTTGTTGAACATTACGAACGACGCCTGGTTCGGCATATCGGCCGGGCCGCACCAGCACCTCGCGGCCGCCCGGTTGCGGGCAGTGGAGGAGGGACTACCGCTCGCGCGCGCCGCGCAAACGGGTATTTCCGCGGCCTTCGATTCGCGCGGGCGGGAGCTGTCGAGTCTCGGATTAGGCGAGACAGGCTTCCTCCTTTCGCCTCTTCCCGCCGCAGGCGAGCGGACGCCTTTCTCCCGCTTCGGTCTCCTGATCCCGGCGCTTCTCGCAGCCATAGCCATGGTTTCAGGCCTTCTGCGCACGAAATCGCGTCGCAACGAACCGGTGGAGAGCACCGTTCACGGCAGCTGAGCGGCCTGAAAGGGCATGTCGCAATAATTGGAATTCTCGAAAGAGTTGACAAATCGTTAGCGTCGGTTCAAAGTCGTTTCGATCGTTGCAGGGTTCTATGAGGGGCGCGGACGGGCCGTGTACCGCTCATGGTGTGCAAGACGTGCGCCGCCCCCTGATGTTCGCAAAGAGGAGTGGCGCGTATGGCTGGTGAGGAGTCGCTTGATCGAGTTGAGAAAGCCGAGCACCGTCCCAGCCCCATCGACGTGCATGTGGGCAGCCGTGTTCGGCTGAGGCGCACTCTCCTGGGGATGAGCCAGGAGAAGCTGGGCGAGGCCCTCGGCCTGACCTTCCAGCAGGTCCAGAAATACGAGCGCGGCGTGAACCGCATCGGCGCAAGCCGTCTTTTCGACCTCGGCCGCGTGCTCGACGTGCCTATCGGCTTCTTCTTCGACGACATGCCGGACAGCATGAGCGGCGCCACGACCGGCATCCGCTCCCGCCTGGCCGGCTTTGCCGAAAGCCAGGAAGGCTTCGAGGACGACACGATGCATCGGCGCGAGACACTTGAGCTGGTGCGCGCCTACTACCGCATCACCGAGCCGAGCGTGCGCAAGCGCGTCTTCGACCTTATCAAGAGCCTTGCCCCGACCGAGTAGGAAGGCGCTGGCGGGCCTGCGGCGGGGAGGAAGAGGATCTTCCCCTCCCCGTCCAGCCCCAGCACTATCCACCGCTTCGGGTTAGGAATTGGTTTACGGCCTGGGCAGGTCGACAGATTGTCGAAGACAGCCGCCTGCCAGGCGACTTTCGGATCGGGGCCTCAGTCCAGCCCGGCGCGGGTCTGCGGGTTGTCGAAGACCGGGTTACGATAGTTCCGCAGGGCTGTCGTCAGCGCCTCGGCCAGGCTGGTCTTCTCCGGTTCATGCAGGAAGTGCCCGATCTCGGTCGACCGGCCGCGCGCTGCCAGCCGCAACTCGCTCACCCGCCCCGGCCGTTCGGTGAGCGCCACCCGTGCCCAGTAGGCGTCGAACTCCACTGCTTTTTGCCGCCCCCTGCGGTCCGTCCGGTCCACTCGGACCCGCCCGTCCGCCAGCGTGATCCGCTCCGCGATCCGGTTCGACCAGCGCCGGTGCGCGCGCAGCATGCCGATCACGAGCACCACCTCCCCGCCCATGAAGCCGGCCACGGGCCAGGCCCCGAGCGACCAGAAGAGGATCGTCAGCCCGCCCGAAGCGAGCATCACCAGCCCCGCGATCACCCGCAGCCCGGCCGCGCTGCCGGACTGGTGGGGAACGGTTAGGGCCTCGAAAAGCGGGGCGTCCTGACCTGTCGTCATCCTCGGCAACATAGGGTGCATGCGCGCGGATTTCCGCCGGAAAGCGGTTCCGGGCTATGGACGATCGCGTGAGCCGCACCCCCTCCCCGCCCCGCATCCCCGCCGCCGCCGCCAAGTCCGCCGCCCCGCTGCACGGCACGGCCGCCAAGCCCCGTCGCGCCCGGCGGATGTCGGCCACGCAGGCCGCCCTCTTCATCCGCGCCCTGGCGACGGCGAATCCAGAGCCGGAGCCGGAACTCGAATACCGCGACCCCTTCACCCTGCTCGTCGCCGTCGTCCTCTCGGCACAGACGACGGACCTCGCGGTGAACAAGGCCACCGCCACCCTTTTCGCGGAGGCACCGCACCCGGCCGCGATGGCTGCCCTCGGGCCTGAGGGTATCGCGCGCCACATCCGGCGGATCGGGCTGTGGCAGGCCAAGGCGAAGAACGTGGCGGCGCTATCCGCCCTTCTGCTGGAGCGCCACGGTGGTGTGGTGCCGAGGGAGCGCGCAGCGCTGGAGGCTCTGCCCGGCGTGGGCCGCAAGACCGCCAATGTCGTCCTCAACGTCGCTTTCGGCGAGAGTGCCATGGCGGTGGACACGCACATCTTCCGCCTTGGCAACCGAACCGGCCTCGCGCCCGGGGATACGCCGCGGGCGGTGGAGGACGGGCTGGTGAAGCGCTGCCCGCCCGAACTCCTGCGGGATGCCCATCACTGGCTCATCCTGCACGGCCGCTACGTCTGCAAGGCACGTCGCCCCGAGTGCTGGCACTGCGTGGCGCGCGAGTTCTGCAACTACCCCGACAAGGTGGCGGGGCCGAGCGGCGGCTGAACTCAGGCCGGCGGCTTCG
>NZ_RCVR01000079.1 GCF_016107305.1 Roseomonas sp. KE2513 | reverse complement strand
CTATTTGAAGGTCCGTGGACGCTGGTGCTATTTGTATCGGGCGATCGACAGAAGCGGTGACCTCGTCGACACCATGCTGAGCGAGCACCGGGACATGGCGGCCGCGCAGGCGTTCTTCCGCTCGGCCAGACTGGCCACCGGCATTGTCCCTGACAAGGTCACCACGGACGGGCATGGCTCGTACCCGCGCGCGATCCGCTCGACATTGGGCAAGCGGGTTGAACATCGCACCAGCGCCTTCAAGAACAACCGGCTTGAGCAAGATCACCGCGGCGTCAAAGGTCGCATCCGATGTATGCGCGGGTTCAAAAGCTTCACCTCAGCCGAGCGCTTCTGTCGCAGCCACGACGAACTCCGCAACCACCTGCGCCCTCGCGTCCGCCACAACCAGCACGTTCCCGCCAACCGCCGTCGCATGCTTCAGTTCCGCCGTGTGGTCACCGTGCTCGCCATCCTTGAAGCAGCGTAGGCTGGCAGCATCAGCCGGCGTGCGACGGCATCTCTGGCGCGAGAGCTGACAGAATCGGTTCGCTTGCGGAAGGGGCCCAGCCGGCGGCACGATAGTGATATTGCCAGCCGGGATGGCACGTTGATGTATAGAGGAACGGGAATGAGAAAGATGATTAGGCCTGAGGGGCTACATCGCTGATTCTGGCGCTTGCTACGGGCGCAGGGCTCCAATCCTCGATGCAGCAAGGATACAGCTTGCTGCGTCCAGGTCAGGCGGCTGTTACTCCGCTTGGTCGATCAGCCAGGCTCGGAAGCGCCGAAAGCTCGGGTTCCGCAATCGACCCGCTGGATAGACGAGATAATAGGTGAAGGATCCTCGGTCGAGTGCCGGCCCAAATGGTTGCACCAGCCGTCCGTCGCGCAGGTCATCCGCCATCAGGGCCTTCTGGGCGAGCATGACACCTTGTCCCGCCATGACAGCCTGAAGCGCCAGAACAGAGCTCGCATATCTCGGGCCCGCGTAGGGGTCGATGCCTTGCAGACCTGCTGCTTCCAGCCAGTAGCGCCAATCGTCCGGGCGGGCGAGAGAGTGCAAGAGGGAAACTCGCTGAAGGTCCTGGGGGGACCTGAGACCTACTTCTCGGCACAAAGCTTCGGTGCAGACGGGGATTAGCTCATTACGCACCAGACGGTCGGCCTCCAGCCCCGGCCAGTTGCCGTCACCCAACCGGATGGCGCAGTCCACATCCTCCCGGCTGAAATCCACGTTCTCCAAGGAAGTGGTCAGTCGCACGTCAGTCACCCTGTTCGTCTGCTGGTAGACCGACAGCCGCGGAATGAGCCACTTCATGGCGAAGGTCGTGTAGGCCCGCACTTTCAGCACCTCGGGCCCACGGCGGCCCGTCAGCCGGCGGCTCGCCTCCCGAATCCCGTCAAGATGCGGGGAGATGGCTGCGAGATACTGCTCCCCCTGCACCGTCAGTGCCATCGCGCTTGGCGAGCGGCGGAATAGCTGCACGCCCAGTTCGTTCTCCAGCACCTGCACCTGCCGGCTGACGGCGCCCGGTGTCACGCCCAATTCCTCCGCCGCGCGCCTGACGCTGCCGAAGCGGCCAGCCGCCTCGAAGGCGCGTAGCGGGTTCAGGGGTGGCAGCCAGTCCATGGAGGCGACGTTTGCGTGTGTTGACTTTTTGTCAATACCTCCTCGCTCCTTTCTCCGCCTGTGTTTCTGACCGCGCGGCGCTAGGCAGGGTGCAAGGAACCCGGGCCAACGCCCCACGAGGAGGAACGTCATGCAGCACGCGCCGCAAACACTCGATGCGCCACGTCCGCCGGCCACAGCGGGTGAGCCCTTTCGCCTAGTGGCATCGCGTGACTGTCAGTCAGGCCAATGCGTCTTCCCCGCCATCCCAGACAGCTCACCTTCCAACCCGCGCTACGAGCCGGTGCAGCTGTCCGAGCAAGCGGTTCTCTACAGCTTCACCGTGATCCATCCGAACCCGAAGAGCGGCCAAGCGCCCTTTGTTCTCGTCTATGCCGACTTCCCGGAAAAGGCGCGTGTCTTCGGGCGGTTGCGGCTGCCCGAGGGCCGGCGCCCGCAGATCGGCATGGCGTTGTCAGCTGTAGCGGACGGCGCCGGGCAGTACTCCTTCATCCCCGCGGCGGAGAGCGACAAATGAGCACCGAGGTGTACATCGCTGGCGCGGCCATGACAGCCTTCGCCCGCCATACCGACAAGTCCATGCAGGACCTCGCCCAGTTCGCAGCATTGGGCGCAATGACCGATGCAGGCATTGGCGCCGAGCGCATCCAGGCCATGTACAACGCCAATGTCTATGGCGGCATGGTGCTCGGCCAAGTCCTGATGCGTGATCTCGGCCTCGGAGGACCCGCGCTCTACAACGTGGAAAATGCGTGCGCGAGCGGCGCCACGGCGGTGCATCTCGCCTGCCAGGCGCTCCGGTTGGGTGTGTACGACACTGTGCTGGTCTGGGGCGTGGAAATGCTGACCAAACTCGGCGGCGGCACAATCCCCATGCAACGGAACGACTACAAGACCGATCTCTACGCCGCTCAGGGCATGACGTTGCCGACAGTCTATGCGATGCGCGGCACGCGCTATCTGCATGAGCGGAACGAAGCGCCGGAGATCCTGGCGCGGGTAGCGGTGAAAAATCGTGCTCACGGCGCGCTGAACCCGCTGGCGCAGCAGCGTAAAGCGGTGACGCTGGAGGAGGTGCTACAGTCCCGCCCGGTAGCGGAGCCGCTGACGTTGTTGCAGTGCTGCCCCTCCATGGTGGATGGCGCCGCAGCGGTGGTGCTGACGACCAAGCGGCCGGCCCAGGGGCGCCCCGCCATCCGGGTTGTCGGTTCGGCCGTGCAGTCCGGCCGGATCGAGGAGGGCTGCGACAACATTTTGGATGCCGAGATCACGGCGCGCACCGCGCGCCTAGCCTATGAGCAGGCCGGACTAGGCCCGGAGGACGTGAACGTCGTCGAGCTGCATGATGCCTTCACCATCGCCGAGCTGCTCTATTACGAGGCGCTTGGCTTGGCGTCCCAAGGCGGGGGCGCGGACATGCTGCGGCGTGGCGACACCGCGCTGGGCGGCCGGGTGCCAGTAAACCCGAGCGGCGGGCTGCTGGCGAAGGGCCATCCGCTGGGTGCGACCGGCGTCGCGCAGATGGTAGAGGTGACTTGGCAGCTCCAGGGGCGGGCCGAAGGGCGACAGGTGGAGGGGGCGCGCGTCGGCCTCACCCAGTGCACCGGCGGAGGCATCGCGGGTGTGGATCATGCCGCCTCGTCCGTCCACCTGCTGGCGGCCTGAGCCATGGTGGAGGTGGATGTCGCGGCCGTCACGGGCGGTGCGCGGGGGATCGGCTTCGGCATCGCGAACGCCCTGACCGGCGCCGGTTACGACGTGGCGCTGCTCGACCTTGATGCGGCCTCGCTGGACGACGCGGCAGCGCGGCTGCGGCAGGCCCATCCCGGCCGCCGCGTGCTTCCCGTCACGGTGGATGTGACGGACCGGCCGCAGGTGGACACTGCGATCGGCCGGATAAATGCGGAACTCGGGCGGCTCGACGTGCTGGTGAACAATGCCGGCATCGTCCGCGACAAGCGACTGGGCAAGATGGAAGAGGAGGATTGGGACGCGGTCATTGCAACCAATCTCCGCTCCCAGTTCCTCACCTGCAAGGCGGCCATCCCGGGGATGGTGGAGCGCGGCTACGGCCGGGTGATCAACATCTCCTCCCGCGCTTGGCTTGGCGGCTTCGGGCAGGCGAACTACTCGGCCGCCAAGGGCGGGGTGGTGAGCCTGACGCGCAGCCTAGCCATCGAGTTCGCGCCGCAAGGCGTGACGGTGAACGCCATCGCACCGGGGATCATCGAGACACCGATGTTCCTGAGCTTCAAGGAAGAGGTGCAGGAGCGGCTGAAGAAGAGCGTGCCGATGCAGCGGATCGGCACGCCGGAGGATGTCGCCCAGGCCGTGCTGTTCTTCGCGGCCCGTGCCAGCGCCTATATCACCGGCCAGCTGCTCTATGTCTGCGGTGGCCGAAGCCTGTCCAGCCCGAGTGTCTGACATGGCCATCCACACCGTCATCGACAACGCCATCGCCACTATCACCATCGACCGGCCGGAGGCGCTGAACGCGCTCGACGTGCCATCCCAGGCGGAGTTGCGCGCGCAGCTTCTCGCGGTGCGGGACGATGATGCGGTGCGCGTCATCGTCCTCACGGGTGCCGGCACGCGCGCCTTCTGCGCCGGCGCGGACCTGAAGAACACGCCGGCAAGCACCGACCCCTATGCCAGCGCCTGGACCTCGGGGGACGAGGTCGCGACACGCCGCGGCGCCTATGTGCGCATGCTGAACCTGGAGCGCCTTTCCATTTGGAAGCCGATGATCGCAGCGGTGAACGGCCACTGTCTCGGCGGCGGGATGGAGTTGGCGCTGCAATGCGACCTGCGTGTGGCCTCCGACTCGGCTAGCTTCGCCCTGCCGGAGGTGCGGGTTGGCAGCGTCGCTGGGGTGTGCGGGCCGCTGCTGATGCGCGTGATCCCGCAGGCCCATGCGATGAAGATGCTAATGACCGGGGCGCGGATCGATGCCGCGGAGGCGCTGCGCATCGGCCTGGTCAGCGATGTCTGGTCGGCGGCCGATCTGCCGGCGAGGGTGCAGGAGCTGGCGCGCACGATTGCGAGCAATGCGCCGCTCTCGGTCGCCGCGACCAAGCGTGCTGCGCGCGAGACTGAGGTGCTTCCGCGCGCCGCGCTCGCCGACATGACGGAGATGGTCTTCGGCATGCTGAAGGATACAGAGGACCGCTCCGAGGGGCGCCGCGCCTTCGCGGAGAAGCGCATCCCACGCTTCACCGGCCGGTGATCGCCATGGCGGGGCATCAGGCCGATGACCGGCACCCGCTCGAGGGCGCGCTGGCTGGCATCCGCATCATCGACTTCTCGCAGATCGCGGCCGGGCCGCTCTGCACCATGCTGCTGGCCGATATGGGCGCCGATGTCGTGAAGGTGGAACCGCCGGGCGGCGATGTCGGCCGCATGCTCGGCCCGCCCTTCGTCGAAGGCGAAAGCACCACCTTCATGTCCCTTAACCGCAACAAGCGCAGTGTGGTGCTGGACCTCAAGACTGACGCAGGGCTGCGCCAGGCGCGCCGGCTGGCGGAAACGGCAGATATAGTAGTCGAGAGCTTCCGCCCTGGCGTGGCGGACCGGCTCGGCATCGGTTACGCGGCAATCTCGGCGGTCAACGAGCGCGTCGTCTACTGCTCGGTTTCGGCCTACGGACAGGAGGGGCCGTGGTCCGGGCGGCCAGGCGTGGACGGGGTGGTGCAGGCCATTTCTGGCCTGATGAGCATCACGGGAAGCGAGGGCGAGCCTCCTTCCAAGGTGCAGGCGCCCATTACGGACATGACAACGGGCTTCCAGGCCGCCATCGCCGTGCTCGCCGCGCTGCGCCGGCGGGATGCAGGCGAGCGGCCCGGGCATCTCGATGTGAACCTTTTCGCCAGCTCGCTGATGCTGCAGCAGGTGCCGCTCACCGGCTTCCTCGCGTCCGGGGAGGCACCGGTGCGCTGCGGCAGTGGGGCGCCCTATGCTACGCCGAACGAGGCCTATGAGACGGCGGATGGGCATATCCTCGTCGCCGCCTACCAGGCCGGGCGCTGGACGCGCTTCTGCGAGGTGATCGGGCGGGCCGAGCTGGCTGCGGACCCGCGCTTCGACACGCTGTCCCATCGCATGAAGAACCGCGCCGCGCTGACGGAGACGCTAAATGCCGTGCTGCGGCAGCGCCGCGGCGCGGAATGGCTCGCCATTCTGGAAGAGGCGGACATCATCTGCGCGCCGGTCGCAGATTACGGCAGTCTGGTAGAGGCGCCGCAAGTCTCTGCCTCCAACCTAATCGCCTCAGTGGAGCACCCGCGCGCCGGTCGCATTGCCATGCCCGGGTTCGCAATCGGCGGGAAACCCATGGCGATCCGGAGACCGCCGCCCCGGTTGGGCGAGCACAATGAACTGCTGGACGAAGAGCCGCCCCGAGCGAAGACCGCCGGATCTTCGCACCGAGCGGTGCAGGCAAAATAAAAAGCGAAGCAAGGAGAACGTTCGATGCTGACCAGAAGGATTGTGCTGGGCGCGTCGGGGCTGACGATGATCGGCTCCCATGCCAGGGCGGAGAATTACCCAAGCAGGCCGATCCGGCTCGTCGTGCCCTATGCGCCGGGTGGCGGCACGGATATCGCGGGCCGGCTGACCGCCGCTCGCCTCTCCACAGCGCTGGGCCAAACCGTGGTGGTGGAGAATCGCGGTGGCGCGGGTGGCAATATCGGAACGCAGGTCGTCGCCGCAGCACCGAATGATGGCTACACGCTGCTCTTCGCCGCGAACTCGATGACGATCAACGCGGCGCTTTATGCCAACCCCGGCTTCGACGTGGTGCGGGACTTTGCCCCGATCGCTGGCGTCGCCTCGACGACCGTGGTGCTCGTCGTGCGGGCGGAC
The DNA here is from genome assembly GCF_016107305.1 of Roseomonas sp. KE2513. Lineage (GTDB taxonomy): Bacteria > Pseudomonadota > Alphaproteobacteria > Acetobacterales > Acetobacteraceae > Roseomonas. The sequence goes on along the minus strand of NZ_RCVR01000079.1, from coordinate 4,465 downwards.
ATGCCGGTAAAGACGTTGCCCGAATTCATCGCCTATGCCCGCGCACGGCCGGGTGAGCTGAACCACGGTACTCCCGGGCCGGGCACGCCGCAGCATCTGGCGGCCGAGCTGTTCGATTCCATGGCTGGGACGAAGATTATCCATGTGCCCTATCGCGGCACGGCTCCGTCGGTTACCGGCCTCCTGAGCGGCGAGGTCAACCTGATGTTCGCCAGCGTCAGCGCCGTCGAGCCGCTGATCAAGGACGGCCGCATCCGCGCCATTGCTGTGACATCGAGTAAGAGGTCCTCCGCTTGGCCGGACCTGCCGACGATCAGTGAGGTACTGAACGGCTATGAGTGCGATCTCTGGTACGCGATCCTCGGCCCGCGTGGGATGGCCGCGCCCAGTGTGGAGACAGTGGACAAGGCCGTGGCCGAGATGATGAAGGATCCGGAATTCATCCAGCTCATGCAGACCCGCGGCTTTGAGCCCACCTATCTTCCCGCGGCACGGCTGGCCGCAGTACTGGCGCAGGACCTCGACCGTTGGAAGAAGCTAGGCCAGGCCACCGGCATCAAAATGGAGTAGTGGAGGCTGCTGCGCTGCCGAACGGCGCATGATCTGGATGGATTTGAGAAGCGTCGATGATGATGGACAACCCGCTCCTCGAATATCTCGGGATCAGCCTGACGCGCTGGACAGCGGGCAAGGCCGAGTTCCAGCTCGATATTGGGCCGCGGCACCTCAACCGGCAGGGCAGCTTGCAAGGCGGTATGACGGCGACACTCCTGGACGCGGCCTGCGGCTATGCCGGGCTGTGGACGGAGGAGAGCCAGACACCGGGTGATGCTGTGACGGTGATGCTGACGATCAGCTATCTCGCCAAGGTCCAGCAGGGTCGGATCACTGCGACAGGGCGGGTCACGCACTCGGGCCGCCGGCTATACTTCTCTTCTGGAGAGTTGGTCGCAGACGATGGGACCATCATAGCCACGGCCCAAGGGAGCTTCAGTCGGTCCAGGCCGCGCTCCGGGGCGTGACCGAAGGTCGTGGCCCGCCATGCTTGCGTCTTCGGCAGGGCTCTACCATGGTAGGAGATGACGTTTGGAAAAGCGTCGGGTGACGGGTATCAACGGACGGGCGGAGCCGCCGGTCGATCCGGCGGTGATGGCAGAGGCGGTGACGTACGCCATCACGAGCCGGCGGAGTATCCGCAGCTTCCGGGACGTTCCCGTGGATCGGTACACCATCACGCGGCTGCTGGAGATCGCTAGCCGGGCGCCGAGCGGCAGCAACATCCAGCCCTGGAAGGTAAGGGTGCTAACCGGAGCGTCGCTCGCCGCTGTTTCTGAGGCGCTGGTGGGCGTGTGCCGGCTGGGAGAGGCTGAGCGGCGCGAGTACCATTACTATCCCCAGAACTGGCGCCCGCCCTATATCGAGCGCCGCCGGGCTGTGGGCTGGGGGCTTTATGCTCTGGCTGGGGTTACCCGTGGCGACAAGGCGGCCGGCGAACGGCAGCGAGCCTTGAACTACTCTTTCTTCGGCGCACCGGTCGGCTTGGTCTTCACCATCGATCGGGACCTGGAGCAGGGCAGCTGGCTCGATCACGGCATGTTCCTGCAGAACCTGATGATTGCGGCGCGCGGCTTCGGCCTCGATACCTGTCCGCAGGCGGCCATCGCGAACTACCCCGACATCCTGCAGCGTGAACTGTCGATTCCGGATTTGGAGATGGTGGTCTGCGGCATGGCGCTCGGGGTGGCGGACCCTGCGGATCCGACCAATGGTCTGGTAAGCGAGCGCGAGCCGGTATCGGAATTCGCCACCTTCTATGACTGAGCAAGGAGACGGAGGATGAGCTCGGCGACGACCGGGGCGGCCCTTAATGCGCCACCGATGCGGCGCTCGCCGCAGCAGCCGCATCCCAGCGTGTTCGACACGCGCATCACGCGGCTTTTCGGAATCCTTCATCCCATTCTGTGCGGCGGGCTGATGTGGCTATCCGATGCAAGCTATGTCGCCGGCATCGTCAATGCGGGGGGAATGGGCTTCATTACCTCGCGATCGTTCGCGACGCTGGAAGCCTTCCGGGCCGAGCTCAAGGCCTGTGATGCGCTGGCGGGGGGCAGACCCTTCGGAGTGAACCTCTCAACGTCACGTCACACGGAGGTGAGGCTGGCGGACTACCTTGCCGTGTCGTTAGAGATGGGGGTGCGGTTCTTCGAGACATCTGGCCGCGCACCGGCAGACGATCTGATCCGGGCGATCCACACCGCGGGCGGCGCGGTGATCCACAAGGTCCCACTGGTGCGACACGCGCTAACCGCGGAACGGCTAGGCGTGGATGCGGTGGCCATTGTGGGCATGGAATGCGGCGGCCACCCCGGCGCCAACACCGAAGTGCCGGCGATGTTGGGGGGCGCGATCGCCGCGGAGCGCCTGCGAATTCCCTTTGCGATTGGGGGTGGTATTGGCACGGGGCGACAGTTGCTCGCGGCTTTGGCCGTGGGCGCCGATGCGGTGGTAATGGGCACGCGATTCATCGCGGCCGAGGAGGTGACGGCGCATGAGGCCTATAAGCAGCGGGTCGTCGCGGCCGATGAGAGAGCATCGGTCATCGCCTTTGCGGAGAATCCTGCGCTCGGCGGCGCTTGGCGGGTGATGGACAACGCGACGGCGCGGGAGGTCCGGAGGCGGGAAGCCGCAGGGCTCCGTGGCTTCGACGACTTTTCCGACCTCATCCGCGGCACCCAGCTGTTGGATCGGTGCTATCGCGAGGGCAATCCTGAAGCCGGGATGATCTCCATGGGGCCGGGAGCGTGCTTCGTGGAGCGGATCGAGCCAATTGCTGACATCGTTGGTTCTATAATGTCCGAAGCCGCGGCTTATCGTGACCGCCTCCGACGCATAGGTTCGGCTTGATGTCACGCCACTGACTGCTGGTCGTGTTCCAAGACGATCGGAAGCTCTGTTCGCCGAGCGCGTGAGTGCAGGCGGCACCGCCCTGGCGCGCCGCCCTGACGTTACCAAGCGCGACGATATTGAAGCCTCGGCCGAACCCGACGTGGAGCGCCAGCGCAGCCGCCCGGCGCCGCGAGCATAGTGCACGCGCCATACGTCGCGCAGCGTCTGGACCATGGGAACCTCGCAGGCCGCGGCCGGTGCGCTTGGCCCGTCGAGCGCAGCCAGAAGGAGGAAGCCGTTCTCTCCTACCACCAGGGCGAAGGCCTGAGGATCTCCAGGGTTGAGCTGTGGATGGTGGCGCCGCGGAAGTCACGGAGAAAGTCAGCATGCTTCTCCAGCACCACCGGTTCGACACCAGCTCTCGCCCGGAGCACGCCCAGCATTATGCCTGCCGGCCTACCGCCAACCACACAGCAGTCAATGCTGATTGTGACGCCTGTCATTTCCCAGGGCCCATCCGGATGGCTGCAGCTCAGTCGGGCCGAACTGCGTGCGCCGACTGTAAGCTGTTCAGCGGTAAGCTGATCTGGCTTTCGGGTGACATTCGGCGCCTCCCTGACCGGAGATGGAACGCTACGGCTTGGCAGGGCGCGATCGGGTCGGCAGATTCAGATTGCATCCGAACACATTCGGATTCTGAGAAGGGCCAAAGCTTGTCGAAGAAGTTCCTTACCGACGTCATCCAGCAGTCCACCGAGATGACGGGCGTCGCCTCCGGGCAACTCGCAGCCAACCTGATCGCCGCCATCAAGGAGGAGATCATCGAGACCGGCCGCTTCTCGTTGCCGGACTTTGGCACCTTCACCGTCCGCGAGACCGCCAAGCGCACGGCGCTGAACCCGCAAACGGGCGAGAAGGTTCAGGTGAAGGCGGGTGCGACCGTCAAGTTCAAGGCCAGCCCTTCGCTGAAGGAAGCCGCCTTCGCGGGCGCCAAGAAGGCCAAGCGCAAGGCAGCCAAGGGCAAGGCGGCCTGACACTCAGCAGGACGTCCTGAGGGCCGCAAGCCGGTCCTCAGAGGCCCCATCTGTCCTAAAAACCGCGGCTTCGTTCTTGATCTGTTCGAAATGGGTTCGCACCTTGCGGCGATGCCGCGCCTCACCCGCTTCGCCTCCTCTCGCCGGACAGCATTTCCCGCCGAGGTGCGCCATGGCTGACCCGGCAGGAGCCAGTTCGCCGCCCTTGGTGCCTGCCACCGGCGAGGAAGTGGCCGAGGTGCTGGCCTGTGCGCTGCGGCACGACGAACGCGGCAAGCCCCGGCGCGGAGCAGCTTGGGAGGTTGCGGCCGCCGTGCTGGCCGAGCAACTCGCCGCTCACCTGGAACGGGCCAATATGGTGGCGGTCAAGAAGCCGCCGCGCCCACCGCACTCGACCTGATGGTCTCGCCCGGCGGCCGGGTTGCTTCACCGGGGCAGGATGGAGCACCCCCGTCTGTTCAGACCTTCGCTGAGCAGTGAGCGGAGGTAGCCGAAAGCAGAACAAGCGCCTCATAAAACCCTGCTGCTACGATAGCACGATCTAT
>NZ_RCVR01000078.1 GCF_016107305.1 Roseomonas sp. KE2513 | reverse complement strand
GCATCCACCTGGAAGAGATCAGCCGCAGCGTGAGCAAGGGCGCGCACGCCGTCCTCGTGCTCGACGGCGCGGGCTGGCACACCTCACCCAGGCTGCGCCTGCCCGCGAACATCAGCTTCCTGCCGCTGCCGCGCTATGCGCCCGAGTTGAACCCGGTGGAGAACGTCTGGGAGTTCCTGCGCCAGAACCTGCTCAGCCACCGCGTATGGGACAGCTACGACGCCATTGTCGACGCTTGTTGCCACGCTTGGTCCGCCCTGATGAGCACGCCCGAGCAGATTGCCTCCATCACGCGCCGCTCCTGGGCACACGTCAAAGTCTGAGGCGCTTGGTATTATTCCGCTGCAGCGCCGTCGCCGCCCGCGCGTGTCGGGTGTCGAGGCAGACCACCGGGATCCCGAGTGTCTTGAGCGAGTGGTACAGCCAGGGCGTCAGCTGCCCCGTCTCCAGGCTGATGCGCCGCAGCTCTGGGGCGTGACGGCGATGCGCTGTCGCCAGCACTTCCGGCTCACTCGCCCGCTTGCCCTTCCACACCAGCCGGCCATGCTCGTCGAGCACGTGAATGGCCGTGTCCTTGTCCGAAACATCCAGCGCCGCGTACTGCACCATGATGCCCTCCCTAGTTGTTTGATCCCAGGGTTTCATGGTGCAGTCTTCCGGCAGGCGTGGAAGGACGCGCTATGGGCCAGGTTCAACACGGGAGCGCCACAACGAAAGCGGCGGTCCGTCGAGCGATACAGCATAGTCAAGAGAGCCTGAGGGGGCTCGCCAAGCGCTATGGGGTGAACCCGAAGACGGTGGCGAAGTGGAGGAAGCGAAGCTCCGTCTCCGACCGGCGCACCGGCCCTCAGGAGCCCAGGTCGACGGTTCTGTCGGTCGAGGATGAGGCTGTGGTCGTTACCTTTCGCCGCCACACGCTGTTGCCGCTGGACGACTGCCTCTACGCCCTCCAGCCCACCATCCCGCACCTCACCCGCTCAAGCCTGCACCGCTGCCTCCAGCGCCATGGCATCAGCCGACTGCCGGACACCGAGGACGACAAGCCAAGACGCTCCAAGTTCAAGCGCTACCCGATTGGCTACTTCCACATCGACCTTGCCGAGGTCCGGACCGAGGAAGGCAGGCTCTACCCCTTCGTTGCCATCGACAGGACCTCGAAGTTCGCCTTCACGGAACTGCACGAGAAGGCCACGCGCCGCATCGCCAGCAATTTCCTGCGCGCCCTCGCCGCCGCCGTTCCCTACCGCATCCACACCGTGCTCACCGACAACGGCACGCACTTTACCGAGCCCGGTGGCGAGGGCTGGACGCCCGCGGACATCCGGCAAATGCTGGCCCGGAACCAGCCGTTCCTCTGCCATGCCTTCGAGTTCGCCTGCGCTGAACTCAACATCGAGCACAGGCTTACCAAGCCTCGGCACCCGCGGACGAATGGCCAGGTCGAGCGCATGAACCGGACCATCAAGGACGCCACCGTCAGGCGCTTCCACTACGAGACCCACGACCAGCTCCGTCAGCACCTCACCGACTTCGTCGCCGCTTACAACTTCGCCCGTCGGCTGAAGACCCTACGCGGCCTCACACCCTACGAAGCCATCTGCAAAGCCTGGACGGAAGAGCCCTCCAGGTTCATCCCTGACCCGCACCACCAAATCCTGAGACCAAACAATTAGGGCGGCCGCGGGCAGCCTCTCCGCCCGCCTCGCACCCTGAGCTTGCCACCTCGGCCAGTCGGCTTGCGATCAGCGCATGTGGATCAGGTGGCCCGCCGCAGGCGGTGCAGCCTGCGACGGTTGTAGGGGCTGTGTTGGAAACTTCGCGGCGGGCCGCAGGTGTCCTGGATAGCAGGCGGATCAGGCAGCAACCTGAAACAGCTCGGTGACAGAGCTGGTTTGGGCCCGCATGTCGCGCCCGCCGATCTTCCGAAGCTGCCCCTTCCTCACCATCGCCATGACCTCGTAGCCTGCCGGTGTTCGTCGAGCCGTATGGAAACTGCCGAAGCCGAGCCCCGGTTTGACGATGCGTCTCGCGCGCCGGTTGTCTTGTTCCACAATGTTGTTGAGAATTTTGCATTGCCGGAGATGGGAGAAGCGCCACAGCTCCCCGTCGTCCTTCAACTGCTCGATGGCACACGCGTAGGCTGGGTTCTTGTCCACCGTGATGGTGCGTGGGTTCACCGTGTGCGGCTGCCTCGATGCCTTGCGAAAGAACCGCTTCGCGGCCTCGGCATCCCGCTTGACCGAGAGCAGGAGGTCGATCGTCTGTCCGCGGCTGTCGACCGCACGGTACAGGTACATCCAGCGACCTCTGACCCGAACGTAGGTCTCGTCGACCCTCCACGAGCCGTTGCTCGGCCGCAGATGCGGCCGGATCCGCTTATCGATCTCCGGCGCGTAAGCCTGGACCCAGCGGAACAGCGTGATGTGTGCGATCTCGACGCCGCGGTCCTGAAGCATCGGTTCGAGATCGCGGTAACTGATCGGGAACATCAGATACCACTGGACCGCCTAGAGGATCACCTGGGCAGTGAACTGCCGTCTGTTAGAGGACCGGTCCAGCCTCACCGAAGCCACTCGCCGCCTCGCCATGCTACGGCTTGTACCCAGCCAGTGAGGCGCCGCGAGGTCGCAACAGAACCGCGGGCCGCTGCCGTTGCCCTCGCCGGGCCGTGGATGGCAGGCAAGCCGGATATCGGGCCGATCTGATCATATCTTCATCAGCGCGGCGTAACTGTTCTGCCCAGCAGATGCCGTGCCGGCAAGCATGGTTCCGTACACTTTTCGCTTGACCAATTTTCGAGCAGCATACCTAACTTACCTACGGATAAGTAACTTAGAGGTGCTGGATGGCCCGCTATGAGAGCAAGCGCGAGCAGATCGAGGCGGCAGCCATGCGCCTCTTCGCGGAGCGCGGCGTCGATGCCGTCTCCATGCGCGATATCGGCGCGGCCTGCAGCATCTCCGGCCCCGGCGCGCTCTCGCATTTCGGAAGCAAGGACGCCCTGGTCGCGACGCTCTTCGCCGAGGGCTTCGCCGGCTACGCGGCCCGGATCAGGGAGGCCACGCCGGCGGCCGGCCCCTTTCGCGAGCGGCTCCTAGCGGTGATCGCCACGGTGCTGAAGCTCCATGACGAGGACCACGACCGTTTCCGCTTTCTTGTGCTGCGGCAGCACGACCATCTCGCGAGCATCCCGCGCGATGGCGCCAATCCGATCGAGGTGATCCGCGCGCTGATCGAGGCGGCCATGGCAGCCGGGGAGATCCCCCTGCGCAGCCCCGACCTCGCCGCCCTCGCCGTCATCGGCCTCGTCCTACAGCCGGCGACCGGCCGGCTCTACGGCCGCCTGACCGGGCCGCTCGCGCCCCTGGCCCCGGAGATCGCCGCAATGGCCTGGGGCGCCCTCAACGCCGGCAGCGACGCGCCTGCCGCTGAACGATCAACCCGCAAGCCTCGGAGCACCCGCCGATGATCGACCCCGCGACAGGGACTACCGGCGTGGCCGGAAGGCCCGCGATCCTGACCCGCCGCCTGCTGCCGCTCGTCGTCACTCAGGCCTGCGGGGCATTCAACGACAACCTCGTCAAGAACGCCCTGGTCGTCCTCGCGCTCTTCCGGCTTGGCGAGGGCGGCATCGGCTTCTCGGCCCTCGCGGGGGCGCTCCTCATCGCTCCCTATATCCTCCTCTCCGCGACCGCCGGCTCCCTCGCGGACCGGATGCCGAAACGAGCCCTCATCGTGAGGCTGAAGGTTTTCGAGATCGGCCTGATGCTGCTCGCCGGGCTCGGCTTCCTGACGGGGAGCGTCACCCTTCTGCTCGGCGTCATCCTTGGGCTCGGCATCCAGTCCGCCCTCTTCGGGCCGGTGAAGTACGCGATCCTGCCGGAACACCTCCGGCAGGATGAGCTCATCGCCGGCAACGGCGCCATCGAAGCCGCGACCTTCGTCGCGATCGTCATCGGCACGGTCGCGGGCGGCGCCTTCATTCTCCTGCCCACGGGCGCGACGCTCGTTGCCTCCCTCGGCGGCGCCGCCGCCGCCGCCGGCCTCGTCGCCGCCCTGGCGCTGCCGCCCACGACGGCGGTGGCTCCCGGAACCCCCGTCGAGGCCAATCTCGCCCGCGCGGCTTGGTCCTGCGTGCGGGGCGCCTTCGCCAGCCGCCCAATCCGCCTCTCGATCTTCGGCCTCTCCGGCTTCTGGACCGTGGGCGCCACGATCATCACCGCCCTTCCGGTCGTCGCGCGGGACACGCTCGGCGGCACGGGCGGCGTCCTCACGCTGTTCCTCGTCATTTTCGCGGCCGGGGTTGGGGTAGGGTCGCTCCTCTGCTCCCGCCTGCTCCGGGGCGAGGTGAGCCCCCGCTACGTCCCCTTCGCCGCCGCCGGCCTGGGCCTTCTCACCGGCGCCTTCGCCCTCGTTGCCGCCGCACTCGGCCCGGCGGCGGCCGGCGGGCCGATGGACCTGTTCCGCTCGGCCGGCGGCATCGTCCTTCTCCTGAGCCTCTTCGGGCTGGCCGCCTGCGGCGGCATCTTCTCGGTCCCGCTCTACGCCATCATCCAGGAGACCTCCGACCCCGCTCGCCGGGCAAGCACCATCGCGGCGAACAACATCGTGAATGCCGTCGCGATGGTCGCGGGCGCAGGCGTGGCCGCGGCCCTTGCCGCTCTCGGCCTGTCCGTGACCGACGTGCTCCTCGTCACCGCCGCCCTCACTCTCCTCGGCGCCGGCTACATCGTGCGGATCCTGCCGCGGGACGTGCTCCGCACCCTGTTCCGGGCCTATTTCGACACCTTCCACGGCGTGGACCTGCGCGGGCTGGAGAACTACCGCGCGGCCGGGGACCGGCTCGTCATCGTCTCCAACCACCTCTCCTTCGCCGATGCCTGCCTCATCGCCTGCTACCTGCCGCGCAGCCCGACCTTCGCGGTGAACACCGCGATCGCGGAGCGCTGGTGGACGCGCCCGTTCCTCGCCGCGGTCGATATCTTCAAGGTGGACATCGCCTCGCCCTTCGCCATCAAGCGCATGGTCGAGGCCGTTCGCGACGACGGCCGGCAGCTCATGATCTTTCCCGAAGGGCGGCTGACGAAGACCGGCGCCCTCATGAAGGTCTACGAGGGCGCGGGCGTCGTCGCCGACAAGGCCGGCGCGAAGGTGCTCCCGATCTCCATCCAGGGTCTGCAGTTCACCCGCCTCAGCCGCCTCAAGGGAAGGCTGCCGATGCGCTGGTTCCCGCGGCTCTCGATCACGATCCTTCCCGCCGCGGACCTGCGGCCGGAGGGCGCGGCGGAGATGACACCGCGCAAGCGCCGGGAGGCGGTGGGCCTCGCGCTCGGCGACCTCATGACCGACGCGGTCTTCCTCTCGAAGCCCACGAACCGGACGATCTTCGGGGCGCTGCTGGACGCGCGCGACCTCCACGGCGGCCGCACCCTCATCGCCGAGGACATCGCGCGGCAGCCCATCTCCTACGATCGCATCGTCACGGGCGCCCTCGCGCTCGGCCGCAAGATCGCCACCCTCGACGATGCCGTCCGCCGCGCCAACCCGCGGCCCATGCCGGCAATCACCGGCGAGGAGCGCGCCCTGTCCGGTGCCGTCGGGCTGATGCTGCCGAACGCCAACGCCGCCCTCGTCACCTTCATGGCGCTCCAGGCGGTCAGGCGCGTGCCCGCCATGCTGAACTTCTCCGCCGGCGCCGACGCAATGCTCTCGGCCTGCCGCGGTGCGGATCTGGCAACCGTCGTCTCCAGCCGCGCCTTCGTCGAGAAGGCCAAGCTCGGAAAGGTCGTGGAGCGGATGGCGCCCCACGTCAGCTTTCTCTGGCTCGAGGACCTGCGCGCCAGCCTGACCTGGCGAGACAAGCTCCGGGCACGGGCCGGAAGCCTTTTCGCCCGGCGCCTTGCCGATCGCGGCGCCGATCCCGACGCCCCCGCGCTCATTCTCTTCACCAGCGGCTCCGAAGGAGCGCCGAAGGGCGTCGTCCACTCCAGCCGCACGCTGCTGGCGAACATCGCCCAGATCTCCACGGTCGTGGACTTCACCGCCTCCGACCGCGTCTTCTCGGCGCTGCCGATGTTCCACTCCTTCGGCATGACCGGCGGCACCCTGCTGCCGATCCTGCACGGGGTGCGGACCTTCTTCTACCCCTCGCCGCTGCACTACCGGATTGTGCCCGCGCTGATCTACGACACCGACGCGACGGTCGCCTTCGGCACGGACACCTTCCTCAACGGCTGGGCCCGCTTCGCGCACCCTTACGACTTCTATGCCATCCGCTACGTCTTCGCCGGCGCCGAGCGCGTCCGCCCAGAGACGAAGCAGCTCTACGCCGAGCGCTTCGGCGTGCGCGTCCTCGAGGGCTACGGCGCCACCGAGACCGCGCCGGCACTCGCTCTCAACACGGCGATGCACACCCGCCCCGGGACGGTGGGGCGCTTCCTTCCGGGCATCGAGACGCGGCTCGATCACGTGCCGGGCATCGCCGAGGGCGGACAGCTCCTGGTTCGCGGCCCGAATGTCATGCTTGGCTACCTGAAGGCCGACCGGCCCGGCATTATCCAGCCGCCCGCTGGGGGCTGGTACGACACCGGCGACATCGTGGCGGTGAGCCCCGACCGCTACGGGCGCATCATCGGCCGCGTGAAGCGCTGGGCGAACATCGCCGGCGAGAAGGTCTCCCTCGTCGCGGCCGAAGAACTGGCCGCCGCGCTCTGGCCCGACGCCTCGCACGCCGTGGTGAAGATCCCGGACCCGAGGAAGGGCGAGGCGATGGTGCTCGCCACGACGAGGGCCGATGCCACCGCGGAGGCGCTGCTGGCCTTCGCGCGCGGCCGGGCGGTGGCGGAGATCGCCGTTCCCCGACTGGTCGTCCCGGTCGGGGCGCTGCCGCTGCTCGGCACCGGCAAGACCGACCTTCCCGGCGTGCAGGCGCTCGTCGAGGCGGCGCTCCTCGCCCGCCCGGCCGCCTGACGATGAGCAGGCCGGTGCCACCCAGGAGGACGATAACGGCATGACCCTCTACGCCCTTAAGCCCCGCTTCCAGGCCCTTCTGCGCCCGCTCGTCCTTCGCCTCGCCGCGGCCGGCGTCACCGCCAATCAGGTCACCGTCAGCGCGGCGGCCGGATCGGTCCTCCTCGGGGGGCTCATCGCTTGGCAGGCGGGCGTATCGCCCGAGATCTTTGTGCTGCTGGCGCCGTGGTTGCTGCTGCGGATGGCACTGAACGCGGTGGATGGCATGTTGGCGCGGGAGCACGGGCAGCGCAGCCGCCTCGGCGCCTTGCTGAACGAGCTCGGCGACGTGGTGTCGGACGCCGCGCTCTACGCCCCCTTTGCCCTGCTCCTCCCGTTCGGTCCCGGCGGCATCGGCGCCGTCGTACTGCTCTCGACGCTCTCAGAGTTCACCGGCGTGCTGGGACCGGCCATCGGCGCATCCCGTCGCTACGACGGCCCCTTCGGCAAGAGCGACCGCGCGCTCCTCTTCGGCGCGCTCGGCCTGTGGGCGGGGCTGGCGGGCGGGCTGCCCGGCTGGCTCTGGCCGCTGCCCTCGCTCCTTTCGCTGCTCCTCCTCCTTACCATCGTCCGGCGCGCGCGCGGTGCGCTGGCGGAGAACCCGGCATGACGATGACCTCCCCTGAAGACGCCACGGTCCGGCCCTGCGAGAGCGGCCGCTTCCGCACCCATGACGGCACGGAGTTGTTCTACCGCCACTGGCGCACCGCGCCCGGTGTCGCGCGCCGTGGCGCCGTGCTGCTGGTGCATCGCGGGCACGAGCATTCCGGGCGTGTCGCGCATCTGGCGGACGAGCTGGACCTGCCGGACTTCGATGTCTTCGCCCACGACGCACGCGGGCACGGTGAATCCGGGGGCGAGCGCGGCAGCAGCCCGGGCTTCGCCGCCTCGGTGCGCGACCTCGATGCCTTCGTCCACCATCTCGGGGCGGCGCACGGTGTCGCGGTCACGGACCTGGCCGTCGTGGCGGCAAGCGTCGGCGCCGTGCTGGCGGCGACCTGGGTGCATGACTACGCGCCGCCCATACGCTCCCTCACTCTTGCCTCGCCGGCCTTCGACGTGCGGCTCTATGTTCCCTTCGCACGGCCGGGGCTGCGCCTGCTGCAGAAGCTGCGCGGTAACTTCAAGGTCAACTCCTACGTCAAGCCTCAGCTCCTGACGCATGACGAGGCGCGGCGGGCCTCCTTCGCGGCGGACCCGCTGATCACACGCCCGATCGCCGTCAACCTGCTGCTCGGCCTGTACGAAGCCGCTGATCGGGTGGTGGAGGACGCCCGCGCCATCGTCGCGCCGACGCAGCTCCTCATCTCCGGCACGGATTTCGTCGTGCGCCAGCCGCCGCAGCACCGCTTCTTTGAGCGGCTGGGATCGCTGGTGAAGGAGCGGCACGTCCTGCCCGGCTTCTTCCACGATACGCTTGGCGAGCGGGACCGCGCGCCGGTGGTGGCCATGGTCCGCAATTTCATTCTCGCCCGCTTTGCGCAGCCGCCGCGCCCCGTCCCGCTGCTCGATGCCGACCAGGCCGGCCATACCCGGGACGAGGCGGACGCGCTGGCCACGCCTCTTCCCGCCCTGTCACCTCGCGGCTTGTACTGGGGCGCGACGCGGCTGGGGCTGCGTCTGGGCGGCCAGGTCTCGCAAGGGATTCGACTCGGTCACGAGACCGGCTTCGATTCAGGCTCCACGTTGGACTACGTGTATCGCAACCGACCCGACAGCCGGGGACGGATCGGCCGCGCCATGGATCGCACCTATCTCGACTCCCCGGGTTGGCGCGGGATCCGGCAGCGCAAGCTGAACGCGGAGGAACTGTTGCGCGAAGCCATGAGCCGCCTGCGCGAGGCCGGGCAGCCCGTGCGGGTGCTGGACATCGCCGCCGGCCACGGCCGCTACGTGCTCGATGCGATGGAGGGAGCGCCGGTGCCTCCGGACGCCATCCTTCTACGCGACTACAGCCCGATCAACGTGGAAGCCGGCCGCCGCCTCATCGCCGAGAGAGGTCTGGGCGAAGTTGCCCGTTTCGAGGCGGGCGACGCCTTCGACCGCGACAATCTCGCCGCCGTCGACCCGCGCCCGACGCTCGCCATCGTGTCCGGCCTCTACGAGCTCTTCCCCGGCAACGACCTCATCCGCCGCTCCCTCGACGGGCTCGCCGCCGCCATCCCGGAGGGCGGCTACCTTGTCTATACCAACCAGCCCTGGCACCCGCAGCTCGAGATGATCGCCCGCGCCCTGACCAGCCATCGCGGCGGCCAGGCCTGGGTCATGCGCCGGCGCACCCAGGCGGAGATGGACCAGCTCGTTGCCGCCGCCGGGTTCCGCAAGATGGAGCAGCGGATCGACGAGTGGGGCATCTTCACCGTCTCGCTCGCGCAGCGCGTGGCGGGGGTGCCGTGACCGAGCGGCGCCCCTGGGGCCGTGCCGCGCTCTGGCTGCTCGGGCTAGGCGTCTTCTTCTACGCGAGCTACGGGCTGGCGAACTGGCTGGCGTCGATCCGCGCCGAGGTGCCTGTCGTGGTATTCGACTGGGAGCGCGGCGTCCCCTTCCTGGGCTGGACGATCATCCCCTACTGGTCGGTGAACCTCTTCTACGCCGCCTCGCTCTTCGTCCCCGCCACCCGCGCCGAACTGGACCGCCATGCGGCGCGGCTGCTGACGGCGCAGCTCGTCGCCGTGGCGTGCTTCATTGCCCTTCCGCTCCGCTTCTCCTTCGACCGCCCGGAGACGACAGGGCTGCCAGGCTTCCTCTTCGACGTGCTGGGGGGCTTCGACAAGCCCTTCAACCAGGCCCCGTCGCTGCACATCGCGCTGTTGGTAATTCTGTGGGACCTTTACGCCCGGCACGTGCGGGGCCGCATCCCGCGCTGGGCGCTGTACCTCTGGTTCGCGCTGATCGGCCTCTCCGTGCTCACCACCTACCAGCACCACATGGTGGACGTGCCGACCGGTGCCCTGCTGGGCCTGCTCTGCCTGTGGCTCTGGCCAGAGGGCGGATCCAGTCCCCTGGCCGCACGGCCCGTGCGCGAGCGGCGGCGCCTCGTCCTGGCGGCTGCCTACGCGACGGGTTCGTTGGCTCTGTCGGGACTGGCGGTCTGGGGCGGAGGATGGTGGCTATGGCTGTTCTGGCCCGCCGTCTCCTGCGCCCTGGTGGCGCTGAACTACGCGCTGGCCGGCGCGGCGGGCTTCGGCAAGGCCGCGGACGGCTCGGTGCCGCTCGCGACGCGCCTTCTCCTCGCGCCCTATACCCTTGCCGCCCGGCTCAACGCGCGGCTCTGGACGCGACGGGCGCCGGAGCCGTGCCACGTCGCCGACGGGGTCTGGTTGGGACGCCTGCCCTCCGCCCGCGACCTCGCGGCCGGACCCTTCAGCACGGTGGTGGACCTTTGTGCCGAGATCCCGCTGCCGCGCTGGACCGGGCAGCGCGTCGCCCTGCCCAGCCTGGACCTCGTGCCGCCCGCCGCCGCCACGCTGGACACGGCAGCCGAGGCGATCGAGGCGGCGCGCCGGCAGGGCCCCGTGCTGGTGTGCTGCGCCCTTGGCTACGCCCGCAGCGCCGCGGCCGTGTCCGCCTGGCTGGTCCGCACCGGGCGGGCGGCCGATGCGACGGCGGCGGCGGCCGTGATCCGCACCGCGCGCCCCTCCGTCGTGCTGCGCGATGCCGGCTGAGAACGGGCCCTTTCCCGAGGATCGCGCCGCGGCGGCCACGATCGCCGATCTGCTCGAGGGGGGCTGGGCGATCCACCTGTTTTCCGCCGCGCTCAGCGCGGGCGCGATGGCGGCGCTCCTCCTCGCGCCTAGCTGGCAAGCCGCGATCGGACCGGTGGCGGTCCTGCTGGCCGGGCTCGTCGAGACGTGGATGGCGCTGCGGGTGCGCTTCGACGCCCGGTGCTTTCGCCGGATCGCCGAGGCGGCCGACGGCCCCGGCCTCGCGGGCTTCGACGCGGCGCTGTGCCGACTCGGCCTGATGCCGGAGAGCAAGGCCGGGCGTCCCCTGGCACCACGCATTGCGGGGGCCCGGCGCCTGCTCGCCCGGCAGAGCATCGCCCTCCTCGCCCAGATCGGCCTCGCCGTGCTGGCGGTGCTGGCTTTCTCGGGAAGGCCGTGAGAGACCTGC
>NZ_RCVR01000077.1 GCF_016107305.1 Roseomonas sp. KE2513 | reverse complement strand
CGGTGGAGACCGGAGAAGAGGGCGAAGTAACGCGCGTCGTCTTCCTGGCACTCAGAGGCGAGGAGGGCCGGGTGGATTGCTTCTGGCCAGTGCCTGGCATCATTAATACCCCTGCTGCCGAGCCCCAGCCGCGCGGGGCACGGGAGCGTCGGAACGACGCGCCAGCCATGCAACTTCCCTTTCCTACGGCCTCGCCGGCACGACGTCAGCGTCGCTCATCCGGGCTAAAGCGCGCAAAGGCATAGGGCGGCGACGGGACGGCCTCCTGACCTACCAGTCGCCTATTCCCGCCGCCTTGCCCTTGCCCTGCGGGTGAGGAACTCGGCGACCAACCGGTCCTTCTCCGCTCCAGTCGGCATCGGCGGGGTCGCACGTCCGGGTGCTGCTGGCTTCGTGCTGACCAGTTTGGCTTGCGGCTTGGGTGACTCGCCCAAGAAGCGCGACGGCTTGCCCTCCCACTCACGTCGGTGCCGGACCCAGGTCAGCCACAGGGAATGCCGTGCGCGGGTCAATCCCACGTAAAAGAGGCGCCGCTCCTCAGCCAGCGCGCCGTTCGCCTCGGCCGCCCAGTGGGGCCAGACGCCCTCCTCCAGCCCCGCCAGCAGGACATGATCGAACTCGAGCCCCTTGGCTTGGTGCAGCGTCATCACCGACACCGCGTCTGCCGGCTCGTCTCCATCGAGCGAGTCCGTGAGAGCCGCACCCTCACAGAATGCCGCCACGCCGCCGGCCTTCGCCGCCACCTGCAGAGCCTTCCCCCAGGCCGCCCCAAGCTTCCCGCCGCCCTCCAGCCGCTCGGCCAGCTCGCTCGCCTCGGCGGCCAGGCGCAGCGCGTCGGCCGGGCGAAGACCCCGGCGATTCACGCCATCGCCAATCTCCCGCGCGATGCCGAGCACGGCCTTTAGGGCGCGCCGTTCATCGGGGCTAGCCGGCAGGCTCGGCACGGCGCCCGCGAGGGCCAGACCTCGTTCGGCTGCGTGCTCGCGCAGTCGCCCCAACAGCGCGGCACCGATGCCCCGCGGCGGGTAGGCACAGGCCCGCCGGAACGCGTCGTCCGCACCGGCCGCCCAACTTTCGGTCACACCGCGCCCCGCAGCAGACCGGCTCATCGCTAGCCGCAGCCAAGCGATGGTGCCCACCACCTCCCGGGGCGCATCCGGCTCACGCTCGGCGACCAGCCGCACCGGAATTCCGGCCTGTCGCAGGGCAGCGAGGATGGGATCGGCGACGAATCCCGTCCGGACCAGCACGGCGAATTCGCGCCAGGGCGGTTGCTGTTGCCCATGCCGGAGGGACATCAGCCAATCGACGACCTCCCGCCCTTCATCCTCCGGCGTGGCCGCCTCGCGGACGGTGATGGGCTGTCCTGGCGCTGCCTTCGGCTCGGCAGGGCGCAGGATCTTGGGCAGGGCCTCCGCGTCCTGTGCCGCGACGGCATTGGCCGCCCGCAGGATGGTCGAACTCGAGCGATAGTTGGTCTCGAGCTTCACCGGCGGGGGAGCGGCCGGGTAGTCTTTGCCGAACCGCCGGATGTGCGAAACGTCGGCACCGCGCCAGCCGTAGATCGCCTGCAGGTCGTCGCCCACCGCGAACACCCGCCCTGCCTTGCCGGCGAGGAGCCGAACCAGCGCGTGTTGGGCATGGTTCGTGTCCTGGTATTCGTCTACCAGGATCTCGGCCCAGCGCGCCGACCAGCGCTTGGCCAGGCCGGGGTCCGCGCGCATGGCGGCGACCGGCACGGCGATCAGGTCGTCAAAGTCGAGCGCCTGGCGCGCCTCCAGCGCCGCGCGATAGGCGGGTAGCACGGCGGCGGCCCTTGCCAGAACCTCGGGCTCAAAGCGGGCGAGCGCGGAGGAGCGGGGTAGCTTGCCCGGCTCCGTCACCAGGCCGTTCTTGAGCAGCGACACCGCCTCCGCGAGAAGGCCCGCTTCCTTGCTGTCCGTGATGCCAGCGGCTCCCATCAGCAAGGCACGGGCATCCCGCTGGCCTAGGGTGGCAAATCCCCGCGGTAGGCCAGGGATGCTGGCGGCGTCCTCAACCATGAGCCGCGCCATGATCGCGTGGAAGGTACCGACCCAGCGCGGCGTCCGTGCCGGTCCAAGCAGGGCGGCGAGCCGATCGCGCATCTCGCCGGCGGCCCTGGTAGTGAAGGTGATGCAGAGCAGGCGCTCGGGCGCTTCCCCGCGCAGGATGAGGTCGGCCACGCGCCGGATCAGCGTCTCGGTCTTGCCCGAGCCCGCGCCAGCCAGCACCAGCAGCGGCGCCGGCGTGGTCGCGGCGGCGCGCTGGGCCGGGTTCAGGCGCTCAAGGTGCGAGGGCATCGAGGAACACTGGTCGTGCCGTAAGATCCACCTCGATCCGCGCCTCCCGGAGCGAGGGCAGCAGGCTGGTGGCCGGCAGCCGCAGGTAGCGCTCGAGGAGCTGCAGGTAGAGGCCCATGAAGCGCGGTCCGTGCCCGTCCGTGTTGCCCTCGGCCGTGCTGGTCATGGAATGGGCGAGCTCGTGCAGCAGAACCCAGGATGGCAGCGCCTCGGGTAGCCGCAGGCGCAGCCTCGTGGCATCCGCCTCCCGGACGCTGGCCTGTCCCGGCAGCCGCTCCACCTTCGGCGGCCAGCGCAGGCCCATCCCGGCCCAGATCGCGTCCACCATGGACTGAGCAGCCGAGAAGGGGATCCGGTCCGGCGCGTGGGGCGCAACCACCCGGTCCTCCCAGGCATAGACCCGCGCGCGCTGGCGATCGCGACCGCTCATCCCTCCAGCAGGTCCTGCACCGTGCCATCCACCGGCCGCTGGAGGTTGACCCGCTCGCCTGCGGCATAGCCGTGCTGGTAGGCGCCGTTCAGCCGAATGCTGGCGCCGCGTTGAGCAACCAGCCGCACCGCGGCCGTGCGGAAGGCCTCCTCCACCACGCTGTGCTTGACGAGGATGAGGGCCGTGCCGGTCGAGCGCTGCGCCGCCACCTCGGCCTCCCTGGCCGCGTGCATCGCCTCCAGCCGCTCGGCAAGGCGGCTGGCCATGCCGTGTGCGAAGCTGGTGGAGGCCTGCCGGAGAGCGACACTTCGCAGGGCGGGGTGCTGTGCCCGAAAGCTCAGCACCTCCTGGGCGATGCCGCGGTCGATCACCTCGAAGAGGTAGACAGCCATAGAGGTGTCCGGCCCGAAGCCGAAGAAGACGTAGCGCGGCCGGTCCTCGTCGCGGGCGAGCCAGACCTTGCAGTCGCAGAAGCGGGCGATGGCGGGCACGCAGCCGTCGATGGGGCGGCGTTGGCGGCCGGGCAGCGACACCTCCACCTGCACGCAGGGCTCGGCCCGGAGGTCCACCTCGGCCATGCTCAGCGCGTAGCGCTCGAGCAGGCGCCCGACCATCTCGGCGGCAGCCAGCGCCTCGGCCTCAGTGCAACCGTTCGAGACGGTCTTCTCGGAAAGGGCGCGAATGCGCGCCTTGACGCGCGTGAGTTCGGTGGTCTGGCTCAGGGGATGGCACCGGGCAGAGGGGGCAGGCCAGCCGAGGCTAGCACTGCGCTCGCACTCCTGCATCCCAGGCTGCCCCGTAAGCCCTACCACCGATCATCCATGTGGAGCTCTGGCGTCCTGCCCTCGATACGCAAGTGCTTCGGCCGCTTTGCGCCCAACCCGGACATCCAGTTGACGTAACTTGCTCCTCGGAAGCCGACATTGCGGCTTGGAAAATCTTAGGCAGACCTTTATCGGCTCCCGCCGGCAATGCCGCTTCGTTCCGAACCAGGTACTCGGGCAAGTTCTAGGGAGGCCGTCGCAGGCATCCTTCCGGTTCGGCGACCTTAGCTGCCGCGCATGTAGCGCCGCTCTGGCCGGTAGCGCCTGTGCCACTTTGACCTGAGGAGCAGCATCAGTCGGGTTATCCAGCGTAGCGGCATCATCAGGAGCACTTCGAAGAGGTAGGGCCGGAGTAAGTGGTTCGAGGCGCCTCAAGCCCCAGGCGTCGGAACGCATCGTCCGGCGCCTCGTGCCGGGACATCGCCTCGACCATGCCGGCGGTCAGGCGGGTGACGGCCGCCTCGTCCGCGATCGGCGAAGCTTGGCTACGATCAGCTGCAAGGTCGTAGAGAGCGGTTCGCGCCTCATCGAAGAGCCCGTGCGAGGGCTCCCGGGTCTTCTAGCCGGGGCGAGCGGGAATCTTCAGGAGCGGCATGCCCTGCGTGAACCCGAAGGGTTTCACGAGGCTTGCGCCGGCCGCTTCCTCGGTCGCGAAGAAGCTCTTCTGGTGGAGCGGGATGAGAACGTATTCGTTCAGCTCCTGCGCCATAATGTCTGGCGGGTAGCGGAAGTAGGTGTAGCGGCCGTCCGTCACGTTCGTTGCCGCGCCGAACATCTCGAAGATGGCCGTGTCCCGGAGGGCGGCATCGCTGTCGAGCACCGGCAGGAGGGAATGGCCAGTCACCACAGAGGGCGGCTCTACCCCGAAGCAGTCGAGAAGGGTGGGCATCAGGTCGATGGTCTGTGTCAGCGCCCTACGCCGGTCGCCGGACCGGTGGCTGGGATGCCAGAAGAACAGCGGGATCCGCGCGATCTCCTCGTAGAACGGCATGACGTTCTTCGCCCACCACTCGTGCTCCCCGAAGAGGAAGCCGTGGTCGGTGGTGACGATCAGGGCGGTGCCCCCCCCACAGGGCGCCCTCGTCGAAGACGTCGAAAAGCCGGCCGAGCTGCTCGTCGCAGAGGGTCAGCAGGGCGGCATAGTTCGCGCGGATCTCGGCGATCTCGGCCGGTGATTCCGTCACGCGCTTGTAGCGCGGTCAGTCGAGGATCGGGCCGTCGTAGCCCGTCTGAAATCTTTCCTGCAGACGAGCCGGCGCGTGGAAGGGCTCGTGCGGGTCGAAGGTTTCGAGGTGCAGCAGCCAGCGGTCGGCGTGCCGGTTCGTGGCCAGGAACTCCAGCGCGGCATCGAAGCACTTCACGCTGGGGAAGTCGGCCTCCTCCTTCATGTACTCGCGGTTAATCATGTAGTTCAGCCGCCCGTCGGTCGGCTCGGCCGGATGCTGGAGCGGGTGGTACATGGCCTTGAACCGCTCCAATGGCGGCTTCACGAGCGCCTTCCACTTGTCCTTCTCCTGGCCGCGTATGTACTCCCAGCTCGAGTAGCGCTGGTGGTAAGTAGCGCCGCCGTCCTCGAAGTAGTGGTAGCGGTCGGAGACGAGGTGGCTGTAGACCCCTGCCTTGCCGAGTAGCGCGGCGTAGGAGATGTCATAGTGCTCCAGCGGACCCCAGCCGCGGTGCAGGAAGTTCAGCCGTCCCGTGTGCAGGTCGCGCCGCGCGGGCATGCAGGGCAGGCTGCCGACATAGTGCGTGTCGAAGACCGCCGCGCGCCGCGCCAACCGGTCAAAGTTCGGCGTCGGCACAGCGGTGCCGCCATAGGCGCCGAGCGCGTGGCGGTTAAGGCTGTCGAACAGGACGAAGACGACGCGCATGGTGCCTACTCCACCTTCAGCCCGGCCAGGAAGGCGCGCCAGCCGCCCAGGTCGCTGATGTCGCGGGCCGTGCCCGCCTCGGCCGGGTCGCAGAGGTAGCCGTGCACCTCGGTTCCGTCCTCCAGCTCCGCCATGCGCTGCACGACCAATGGCTGGCGCAGGGCGGTCGTGATGTCCTGGTGTAGCCGCGAGACGATCGGCGCCGGTACGCCCGCCGGCACCATCATCGCCTGCCAGGAGGTCACGACGAGGTCGCGCAGCCCGGCTTCCACCCCGGTCGGCACCTCCGGCAGGAGGGGCGAGCGCTCCGCCGAGGTGATGAGGATCGCGCGTAGCCGTCCCTCGCGCACGTGGCTCGTGACGTTGCCGAGATTGAAGAAGGCCATCTCGACATTGCCGGCCATGACGTCGGTCAGGGCCGGCGGGCCGCCGGGATGGGGCACGTGCTGGGCCTGGGTGCCGGTGAGCTGCTTGAACAGCTCCATGGTGAGCTGGTCCGAGGAGCCGACGCCGCTCGTCGCGTAGGAGGTCCTGTCGCCACGTCCTTTCATCCAAGTGATGAGCGATGCGAGATCACGAGCCGGATTCTGCGGATTAACAACGAGGACGTTCGGCGTGGTCGCCACCAGCGTGATCGGCTCGAAGTCCTTCAGCGGATCGTAGCTGAGGTTGGGGCGAAGGGCGAAGTTGATGGCAAAGTGGCCGATCGAGCCCATGAGCAGCGTGTAGCCGTCGGGCGCGCTGCGGGCCACGAAGCGGCTGCCCACCTCGCCGTTGGCCCCAAGGACGGTTGTCCACGACCACCGGCCGCCCGAAGGATTGCTGCAGGATCGGGATGATGGAACGGGAGATCACGTCGCCCGTGCCACCGGCAGGCCCGGGGGCAACGATGCTGAGAGAGCGGGAGGGCCAGGGGTCCTGCGCCGCGGCCGGCCGCGCCATCGCTCCGGCGCCGGTCAGGAGTGACGCGCCGAGGAGCGCCCGTCGGCCGCACCCGGCCGAGGCATTCAGTGCGGTCTGGCTTGTCCTGCTTGATACCAGATCGTGAAAGCCAGACGGAATGTCGGTCGGCATTGGTTCGCTGTCTCCTCCGAAGCTCGGCCGGCTAGGTGTCGGATAGCTTTATTTTGTCGCACCATCGCGCCACCATGCCTGGGAAGTCCAAGATCATCGGGCGAAAGGCCTGATGCCGACGCGGCATGGAGCGCCCTGCTGGAACTGCGCCAATTCCGCTATTTTGTGACGGTCGGCCGCCAACGGCACTTCGGGCGGGCCGCGGCCCTGCTCCGGGTGGCCCAGCCCGCGCTCAGTCGACAGGTCGCGAAGCTGGAGGCAGAGCTCGGCGTCCAGCTGCTGGAGCGCCATGACCGGGGCGTGTCCCTGACTGCGGAGGGCGAGGTGCTGCTGGCCCGGGCCGAGGCGGTGCTCGCCGAAGCCGGCGCCTTGCTGGAGGAAGCGCGCGCGCAGCCGCGGGAGCCCCAGGGTACCGTCTCCCTCGGCTTCTCCCCGAGCGTGGCCGAGCTTTTCGGGGGGCGCTTGGCCGCGCTGAGTCTGCGCCGTTACCCCCAGGTGCGGCTGCGGATCACGACGGCAGCCAGTCCGGTGCTGGAGGTCTGGATCAAGAGGGTCGCGTCGACGTCGCCATCCTGAACGGTCTATCGGACCCCTCCTGCTTCCTCCTGACACCGCTCCTGGAGGAGCCGGTCTGCCTCATCGGCCTGCGCGACGATCCGCGGCTGGCCACGGGCAGGGTGGAGCTGACCACGCTAAACGGTTTGCCGCTGGTGGTTACCGGCCCTCCCGATGGTCCCATGCAACGCATGCTGGTCGCGGCACAGGCCCAGGCGCAGCAGGCGCTTACGCCACTTGCTCAGGTCGACACGGCGATTGTGGGACGCCAGCTCGTGCTTGCCGGTGTGCAGCCGATGGTGGAGGTGGCAGCTGCCGTCAAAGCCGAGCTGGAGACCGGGACCCGAAGGCCGTGCCGATCGGCGATCTCCGCCTGCAGCGCTTCCTCGCACGCGCCAGGGGCCGCTCAGGTTCGAACGCCGTCACGCACGTTGCGGGGCACATGCGCGACTGCGTCGCCGAGCGGTGGCGGAGGGAAGCTGGCCCCATGCCACGGCGCTCCGCGGTGGGCACTCCGCCATGGAGGGCAGACGCTGACGGGCAGTCTCGAGAAGAACGAGCCGAGGCTCCACTCGGCAGGTCAGCGATCCGGTAGAGAAGCTTACGTCCGCTTAGCCGGAGCTGTTCCCCGAAAGCGGCCGCTCGGGACGCGCGACCGGGCGCTGTTGTTGGTCGGCTTCGGCGCCGCGCTCCGCCGGAGCGAGCTCGCGGGACTCGCGCTCAGCGATGCCGTACCCGTTGCTGGGCGCGGGCTCCAGATCCTCGTCCGCCGCTCCAAGACCGACCAGCGCGGCGCCGGTCAGGAGGTCGCCGTCTGGGCCAACCCGAAGGAGGCGGGCTTCTGCCCGCTCGCCGCCATCGAGGCCTGGCTCGTCTTTCGGGGCAAGGGGCTGGACATCACCGGCGGGGCCTCGGATGGGGAGAGGCCGCTCTTTGTCGGCAAGAGCAAGGGTGGGCGGCTCACCGGCCAGGAACTGTCGGACAGGGCGGTGTGGCGGCTGGTGAAGGGCACGGCCGAGGCGGCGGGGCTGGAGGGGTGGGAGCGCTTCTCGGGGCACTCGCTGCGGGCAGGCCTCGCCACCGCCGCCGGCGAGGCTGGGGCCGACCTCGGCCAGGTCATGCGGCAGACCCGCCACCGCTCCGCCGACGTGGCGCTCGGCTACCTCCGCCCCGCCGACCTCTGGCGAAACAGCCCCACCCAAGGGGTCTGGGGCGAGCCGGGCGACGCCGAGCAACCGCCTGTTTCGAGAACCCACCGTTGGCAGCCATAACACATCAGGGTACCAACTGCTCCCTAGCCCTTTATGAACCTTCCTGGCAGACGGTACTCTGGGCCGCGGCATGCAACGGGGTCGGGCAGGTCCTCCAACCTTTCTTGCTGCCACAACGTTGATGCCGCACTCACCGGAGCAACCACAATGGTCCGCCCATGGCATCTCATGCCCACCCTTTGTGGGGCTGCAGTCGCGCTGCTCAGCCTACTCGCCTCGGTTCCCTCGTCAGCTCAGTCGCGTCCGCAAAGCGCCGGTACAGCCAGTGGATCGGCTACGCTGGACGCCGTGCGTGCCCGGCGCTTGCTCCTGTGTGGCGTGTCGGGGGAGTCTCCGGGTTTTTCCCGACCTGACAACCGCGGAGAAATGCGCGGCCTTGATGCCGACACCTGCCGGGCCGTCGCTGCCGCGACCTTGGGCGATGTCAATCTGGTTCGCTTTGTCCCCCTTTCGCCGCAGGCCCGCTTCACGGCGTTGCAGTCTGGAGAGGTGGACCTGCTGGTGCGCAACACGAGCTGGACGCTGACCCGAGAGGCTTCGCTCGGGCTGAGTATGGCTTGGATCAACTTTCACGACGGGACGGCTTTTGTTGTGCGCGGCGAAACCGGGGTGGGCTCAGCGAAGGGGCTGGACGGGGCCACGGTATGTCTGTTGCAGGGCACCACCACCGAGCTCGACGTCGCCGCGTATTTCCGGGCCAACAACCTCCATTTCACACCTGTCCTGTTCGGCGGTGTGACAGAGACTGGAGCCGCCTTCCTGGCCGGCCGCTGCGACGCCTGGGCCAACGATGCTTCCTACCTCGGGGCTTTCCGTGCCACCCAGCCTGACAAGGGGCTGGTAATCCTGCCTGAGCGAATCAGCTCCGAACCCGTCGGTGCCATGGTGCGCAAGGGAGATGATCGCTGGTTTGATCTGGTGCGGTGGACCGGCGCGGCATTGCTAGCGGCCGAGGAAGCCGGGGTGACCAGTGCGAACGTGGCGGACCAAAGGCGCACGACTTCCGATCCATCTGTGCAACGGCTGCTTGGTACCCAAGGTAACCTGGGAACGGCGTTGGGGGTGGATGACGCCTGGGCGTTCAATGTGATCAGTCAGGTTGGTAATTACGGCGAGGTGTGGGAGCGCAATCTAGCCCCGCTGGGCATCGAGCGAGGCGCCAACCGCTTGGCTTCCCAGGGTGGCCTTATGTATGCGCCGCCAATGCGTTGACACTACTTCTCGCTGGAACAGTCGTCGAATGGGTAAGCAACAGGGTTCTGTCAGGTCTCGCGCCAAGCGGCCGGTTTAGGCGTCCGGAGTAGGACTGGTAGGCTCCTGCTCTGGGCTTGATGAGGACAGGGATGGACTGCGCGACCTGCGGCTCGGCCGCCGTGACGGAGCGGCTGGAGCGCACCGGCCAGGGCTACCGCCGGCTTCGCTGCCGCAGCTGCGGCAAGCAGTTCAACGAGCGCTTCGGCACCCTGCTGAACCACACGCAGTACCCGTCCGACGTGATCGCACTGGTGGTTCTGTGGCGGCTGCGCTACCGCCTGACCCTGCGCGATCTGGCTGAAGTGTTCCTCGTTCGTGGAAGCGTGTTTAGCTACGAGGGGGTACGAGAGTGGGAGGCGAAGCTCGCTCCCGCACTGACCGAGGAGCTCCGCCAACGCCGGCATGGCCGGAGAGGTGCCCGCGGCCGGCGCTGGCACGTGGACGAGACCTACGTGAGGCTCGGTGGCCGCTGTACCTACCTGTATCGGGCGATCGATCGCGACGGCAGTCTCGCCGACACCATGCTGAGCGAGCATCGCAATATGGCGGCGGCCTAGGCTTTCTTCCGCTCGGCCAAGGCCGTCACGGGCGTGACGCCCGATTAGGTCACCACAGACGGCCACGGCTCCTATCCACGGGCGATCCGCAGCACGCTGGGCCGTTGTGTCGTGCATCGGACCAGCGCCTACAAAGACAACAGGCTTGAGCAGGACCACCGCGGCGTGAAAGGTCGAATACGATGCATGCGGGGGTTCAAGAGCTTTGCCTCGGCGGAGCGGTTCTGTCGAGCTACGGCGAGCTCCGCAACCTTTTCCGTCTTCGTACCCGCCACAACCAGCCCGTCCCCGCCAACCGCCGCCGCCTGCTTCATCTTCGCTGCGCTACGGCTGTGCTTGCGATCCTCGAGGTCGCGTAGACCGAAGGCGCTTGCATCTCACGCTGTCAGGTTTGCCGCGAGATTTGACAGAACCGCCCTGCCGGCATCCAGAAGGCGAAGGAGAAGCCCGGTACGCGAGCAACGGCCGGCAGCGGACCCGGCGGGGAACAGATAGAGAGGTTAGAGAGGTAAAGATAAGGGATGCGCCATGTTCGCTGCCCCGTGTCGATGACGACGGGGTTCGGCACTTCTTGAGCATGGGGAAGGGCGGAAGCCATCAGCAGCGCGCCAAGCGCAAAAGCCGCGGAAATCAGGCGCACGCTCGACCACCCTCGCCAGTGTCAGCAGATCCAAGTGACTTTGGTGCATAGATCGGTTCTGAAGCCGATGCAGGGTAAGAGGGGCAGGAGCGTCCTGATCACAGATGGGGAAACCGCCATTGCCCTTCAAAGCGAACAAGGACCGGCGTCATAGGATCCCGCGGCAGCGGCATCGGGTTACGAATTGGGCCGAGTATGATGCCGCCCTACGCGCTCGTGGCAGCCTGACGGTGCGGTTCACCGAGGAGGCCATCGAGGGGTGGCGGGCGTCCCCTCGGACCACCCGGGGCGGGCAGCCATCCTATTCGGACCTGGCAATCGCCACGCGGCCTCCAGCGCC
>NZ_RCVR01000076.1 GCF_016107305.1 Roseomonas sp. KE2513 | reverse complement strand
ACCGTTTGCGAAAGCACCGAAGCCGAAGGCTGTACCGGAGCCGCTCGGCCACGCCGCTGCCGCCCGTACGGGCGGCATGCTGCTCGGCTACGCCCGGGTGTCCAAGGGCGAAGAACAGAACAATGCCCTGCAGGCCAGGGCACTCAAGGCCGCCGGGTGCCGCAAGCTGTTTGAGGAGGCTGCCTCTGGCGGTCGGTGGGATCGGCCGCAGCTGCATCGTATGCTCGACCAGCTCCGGGACGGCGACACCGTGGTGGTCTGGAAGCTCGACCGGCTGTCGCGCTCGCTGAAGGACGTGCTGCATATCATGGAGCGGATCGCCGCGGCTGGCGCGGGTTTCCGGTCCGTGACCGAGCACATCGATACCACCACGCCGGCCGGGCGCATGATGATGCAGATGGTGGGCAGCTTCGCGGAGTTCGAGCGCGCCATGATCCGCGAGCGAACCTCCGCAGGCCTAACCGCTGCGCGTGCTGAGGGACGTGTGGGCGGACGGCGCAAAAAGTTGGACACGGCCAAGCGGCGCGAGATCGCGGAAAGCGTCATCACCGGCCGCAAGACCGGGGCCGAGATGGCCCGGCTCTACAACGTCAGCCAGCCTACCGTGTCACGCATCGTGGCCCAGCACAGGATCGGCCTCGCGTGAGGGTGGAACAACCACACTGGCCAGCCGGCACTGGCGAGATGGCGAAACTCATCCGTTCGCACGACTGGGCGGTAACGCCGCTCGGGCCAAGCGCCACCTGGCCACAGCCGCTACGCACGGTGGTTGAGGTGATGCTGGCATCGCCGATGCTGGCTTCACTGGCGATCGGGCCGGAGCGGGTGTTCCTCTATAACGACGAGGCGGCACGCCACTACGGCGATCGTCACCCCGACCTGCTCGGGCGGCCGCTGGCCGACGCGTTCGCGCACGAGTTCGAAGCCGTCGAGCCTTTCTACGACCGCGTGCTGGCAGGTGAGAGCGTGCATGTGCCCACGCAGCCGCTTGATCCCAGCCGCACCGGAACGACGGAGCTGTTCGACGCCTATCTGGTGCCGGTGCACGGGGTGGATGGGGTAGTGATTGCGGCCTTGATGACCGGCTTCGCCATAGGGGATCGGCTGCTCGCCGAAGCTAGGCTGCGCGACAGCGAGGAGCGGCAGGCGTTCCTACTTCAGCTGAGCGATAAGCTGCGGCCGTTGGCCGATCCGGCGGAGATCAAGGCGGCGGCGGCAAACCTGCTAGGCGAGCAGCTCGCGGTCAACCGTGCCTTCTATGCCGAAGCCGATGGAAGCTGGTGGCTCGTCGCGGCTGGCTATGAGAACGCGATCGTAGCGCTCCCGGATGGCCCGTTCGCAATGTCTGAGTACGGTGACTGGATCATCGAGGATTTCAGGGCTGGCGATCGACTGGTGGTCGACGACATGACCGCGGACCCAAGATTTGGCACCGCGGAGCGCGAGGCGAACCTAGCGCTCGGCATAGTCTCGGTGGTCGCGTTACCGCTCGTGAAGAACGGCCAGCTCGTCGCGATGCTGACCGTACAGAGATCGCAGCCACATCGATGGTCGCCGGTGGAGCTCTTGCTCGTTGGCGAAACTGCGGAACGCACTTGGTCGGCGGTCGAGCGCGCGCGGGCCGAGGCGGCGCTGCGCGAGAGCGAGGAGAAGTACCGCACCGTATTCGAATCGATGGATGAGGGCTTCCTCGTCCATGAAATGATCCGGGACAAGTCGGGCCAAGTCGTCGATTACCGGTTGCTCCAGGCCAATCCGGCGTATCAACGTGCCACGGGATTGGCACGAGAGACCATCGGTAAGCTTGGCAGCGAGTTCATGCCGGAAGTCGAACCGTACTGGCTGGAGCTCTTCCATCGAGTGTCCACCTCCGGCGTTACAGAACGTGTCGAGATGTGCAACGCGCCGACCTCCCGGTGGTACAACGTCCAGGTCTCGCCCGTTCACGGTCATGATCGCATCGCCCTCGTCTTCGATGACGTCACGACCCGCAAGCATGCCGAGGCAGCGCTTCGCGAAAGCGAGTCCCGGCATGCATTTCTCCTCACACTCGGAGACGCACTGCGCGCCGCTCCGACCGCAGATGAGAAGATCGCCTCTGCTGCGCGCGAGCTCGGCGAACGACTTGAAGCATCCCGCGTACTTTGGGCCGAGTATGACTGGCAGCGAAATGTGGCGCACATCTTTAGTGGATGGTTCGCCGACGGCGCTCAATCCTTTCCGACCGTTATGCAATTGGATGAATACGACGGAGAGGTGCTTGACGCCTTGCGCGAGGGCCGAACCGTTCGCGTCGACAATGTCGGTCTGCTGGTCGATAAACCGGCTTACGCAGCAATCGCCGATGTGGGCGTGCAAGCTTTGCTGAGCGTGCCGCTGATCTTGGACGGCATCCTGAAAGTGAACATCAGCGTACACCAGCACGAGCCGCGGCACTGGACCGATGCGGAGGTCGCGCTCGTCCGCGAGGTCGCGGAACGGCTGTGGGCGGAAGTCGTGCGAGCCCGGGCCGAAGCCGCCCTCCGCGACAGCGAAGAGCGCTTCGTCCAGTTCGCCAGGGCGTCGGCGGCTGGTCTCTGGATCAGGAACGCAGCCACACTGGAGATCGAGTTCGTCAGCCCCGCCGTCGCCGCGATCTACGGCGTGGGCGCCGGCGCCCTGCTCGGCGACGTGACGCGCTGGGCCGCGCTGATCGTGCCGGACGATCGCGACGTCGCCCTGGGCCATCTCGAGGCGGCGCGGCATGGTGACATCGCCGTCC
The DNA here is from genome assembly GCF_016107305.1 of Roseomonas sp. KE2513. Classification (GTDB taxonomy): domain Bacteria; phylum Pseudomonadota; class Alphaproteobacteria; order Acetobacterales; family Acetobacteraceae; genus Roseomonas. The sequence continues at coordinate 8,794 of NZ_RCVR01000076.1, read as the reverse complement.
ATGAGTTCCGTATCCAGCGGCCTTCGGATGGTGCCTTCCGCTGGATCAGGAACACCGTCTTTCCGCTGCGCGACAACGGTCACATCCCGCGTGTCGGCGGCATTTTCGAGGACGTCACTGAAGCCAAGCTCGCGGCCGAGCGCTCGGCCGTGCTGCTGGCCGAGCTGCAGCACCGGGTGCGCAACATCATGGCGCTGCTGCGCTCGATCACGAATCGGACCGGCGACCGCGCAGAAAGCGTGCCGGAGTATAGAGACCTTATGATGGGCCGGCTGCTTGCGTTCGCCCGCGTGCAGGCACTGCTCACGCGCACGGCCAACGTGAGCATCGGTATCGCGTCGATCGTGCACGACGAGGTCAGCGTGCAGGCCCAGCACGAGGGCCAATACCTGCTCGACGGCCCCGATGTCGCCCTCTCGCCGAAGGCGTCAGAGGTGCTGACACTGGCGATCCACGAGCTGGCCACCAACGCCGTCAAATACGGTGCGTTCTCGGCGCCGGCCGGCAGGGTGACGGTGCGCTGGTCGACCTTCGAGAAGCGGGGCAGGCCCTGGCTCACCTTCGACTGGACCGAGGAAGGCGCTCCTGCGCGCCCATTACCCGCGCCCGGCGCGCCAGCCCGCCGCGGCTTCGGCTCGGAGCTGATCGAGGGGCGCATTCCTTACGAGCTGCGGGGCCGCGGCCAGGTTACGATCGAGCCCGGAGGCGCCCAATGTCACCTGGAATTCCCGCTTCAGGACGGTGCGAGTATCTTGGAAACCGGCGCCCCCCAGCGCGCGACCGTGTTTGGAGGAGCAATCGATATGACGGGCGAAGCTGACCTGACCGGCCGCAGCATCCTGGTCGTGGAGGACGACTACTATCTCGCAGCTGACACTGCGCGGGCGCTTCGAGGTGCTGGTGCGGAGGTCTTGGGTCCATGCGCGACGGAGGAGGACGCCCGAGCCGAGCTGGACGAGCAACGTCCCGACGCGGTGGTCGTCGACATCAATCTCGGCCCGGGGCCGTCCTTCAAGCTGGCCGAGACGCTGAAGGACGCTGGCATCCCGTTTGTGTTCACAACGGGCTACGATGCGGAGGTGATCCCGGCAGAGTTCGAGGCTGCCGAGCGATTGCAGAAACCACTCCAGCTCCGCGAAATCGTAAGCGCGGTGGCACGGCTGACGACGGCCGCATAGCCCGGGAGCAGACGTTTCAAACGTCTCGGAAAAGGCAAGACCAATTGAAAAACGTTGCTCGCGTTCTCGGTGGGCCGTTTCGCTTAGCGTGCATTTTTGAGCAAACGGTCAGGTGACCCCGGCTTCGATGGCTTGGCGGGCCTGGTGCAGCAGCGGCTGGGACAGGATCGGTTCTCGATCATACTTGGCAGCTGCAAGGCACCGGTAGCGGTGCGGGCTTCCAGTGGGCGTCCGGCACTGATGCGCGACAGCGCTGGCCGCGTTTGGCACGCCCGAACAGACAAGCCAACTTGGTCGAACGCCTATCTTAGCGTATTCCAACTGTTTTTAGCGCTATATTTCCGGCGGAGAAACATCATCAAAGAAGTTGCCTTTTTGTTCCTGAGTATTTCTACTCATCGTAACAGCTCCGCATGCATGTCGTTAGTGCATCTGGAATTGTTGAACAACTGGAGCGAAAAAGGGCGAGATGATCCGGAATAAGATTGAGATTAGAGACCTTGTAGGTTTGAAGGGGTCGCACATTGGCTCTTCGCTCAAGGTCCACAAATCCACTCAACAACTGCTGACAGTCGTTGAGCACGTGGTCAGCGACAACGGGTCTATGCCCGCCTTATCAAATAGGCAGCTGATAGATCACACTGCGTGGCTGCGCTTGCCGCTTACCGACTACCACTCAACTGGCGTGGAAAGCCAGATAGATTCTGACCTACCAAGGCGCTGCTCCCACGATTATTTGAATGGTCTCGAGCGTAATGGCCTACTTCGCCAAATGAATGCGGGATGACGTGCTGTGTCAAATGTCTATAAACGCCGACATGGAGTGCCTCTTAGGGTAGACAGTAAACGCAATGCCGAGAAGGTCGCGCGTTGGGCAGAGCTGCTCAAAAAGAGAAATATAGGTGTTCCTGAAAGCACCAGAAAGCCAGGACAAATAAATTGGGCGATAGTTTCAGACGACTGCGGTCTCTCATTTAACAAGGCAGGGCCGGTTGGGCTGCTTATCATGAAGATTGCTGAACAACGAGGCTTGGTTTCAGAAGCTGCATACATGATGGCGGTGCATGGCAGTCTTGGAGCTGAACGCAACTATCTAAACAAATGGCAAGCCGCTCTCGAAGTTCATTTGGAAGAACACAAAGCGACAAACACCCCGCTTCCCCGCCTAAAAAGTGTTATTTCGCAGATCAACTACCGCGCTGTCTTCAAGCAGGCTGACGTGCCACTGCCAAGGAGGCACGCTAAAGGTGCGCTGGCCAAACTACACGATCTGATAGACAGCATCGCTGAACAAGTTGGAGTAGGTAGCAAAGGATCTTCAAAAAAGCAAATTCCGTTTGTGAAAAATGGACCCTGCTCGGTAATCACATACCATGAAGCTTACGATTTCGGTCTAAGACGCCTTGCAAATAGGGATGCAGGCAGTATTATCGAAACGGGCGACGCATCAGCACCAGCTGCAAGCACTGCTAGACGCTTTTTAGGTACTTTAAAAAAATTTCGGATTGCGACTGGCAAGACTAACAGCGACATTGTCGGACCTGAATTCGGCAGGGACTTCGAAGCAGTTTGTGAACAAATAACTTCATCTCTCAGGTCAGGCTCAACTACACGGCAGTTTCTCTTAAACGCTCAACGCTGGCAACGGATCCTCGCACCTTACATCTCTGACGAAAGCGAAGGCTTTGGCGAAGTGGTCAAAGACCTTTATCGCCGCTCACCGTTCAAGACAATAACACAATTGGCTGAAGCCGCTAATATTAGTCGACGTATGCTAAGCGGTTGGATGGCCGGACGGTCTCAACCGTACTCTCCTTGTGACCCGAGCGTAGCGGCTCTCGAGAAGGCGCTTGGGGTAGTAAAGGGCACCATCGCAGCACGCTTAAGCGCCCGTTTTGGATCGAAAAAGCTCCGCGGTTCGATGCTTCCTCCATCCTTGAGGCGATCTTGGGACCGATACTCCAGGTGGATCATACCACTTTTGCCGAGAGAATTTCCTGAACTTTCTCCCGAGAAAAAGGAAGAGATTGGTGCAGCTCTCATGGCAGATATGGAAACGAGAATCCCATACAGAATGGCTCAGCGGCGTCCATCATCTGAGAAGCGGTGGAGGATGGCTGAATTTCCTGCACCACTTGCAAAGCAGATAGAGCAGTTCTTTTCTTACAAAATGCGGTTGAAACCACCCGAAGGCATGGAGCGTAACGAGCGATGGCGCTCCAATGGTTCTCAATCACGCTGGCACAGTCAGTTCTTAACTGTCTTCAGCCTTCTTGCGCTTCCTCGAGAACAGGGCGGCCTTGCGATACCAAACGAAAACTTGACGATGGCACTCCTCGCCTTCGAACCAATTATGGACTGGGTCATGGAGGCACTTCAAGCGCGGTCCGACGGGATTTTGCATACAGGAATACGCTATTTTCTCGGGGAGCTCTGCTCGATGTTGAACGGCCGATTTGGGTATATCGGCCAGCGTATGGACCTAACTTCCAATTTGGCACCTATCCAGAGCCCAGATTTTGAAGTGACAGCAGAACGGATTGCGTCGGTTACAAAAAGCGCAGGATTGTGGCGTGAACACTGTGCAAGCACAGCAACTCGGCATGCCGCAGCTCTTGAAGAGTTGGAAAATGATTTCGTCTTTAGGCGGAGGCCTTTTGACCCCATTGAGCCTATTCTTGCATTAGAACGTCCTCGTGACGCACTTGTAGAGGCTGCAGAAAGCATCTACCGGTCCTTGCCCATTCCCACGCAGTTCAATCGGAGCGAGCGAGCCACAGCCCTGCGGGATTTTCTCATGTGGAACGTGTTTCAGGAGACGGTCCTGCGCCGCAAGAACGTAGAAGAGATGAAAATTGTTGTAGACCGAGACGGCAGATACTTACCCAATCAGGGAAGTCTTCAGAAGCGCGAGAACCTGTATTACGTTGTGGTCGCAATTTCTGATTTCAAGAATTCGGATTCGGCTGTTTTCGACGTGGTGGGGCAGAGACGGTCTGGTGGTCATGATATTCCGCCTTGGGTGATGCCTCTTCCTGAACATTTAACGCCGTTCTGGGACGAATATCTTGCGTCTGACGAGCGTGGCGCTCGCCGCAATTTGTTAGAGAGACGCAAAACGAAGCAGGCCGCCATTACGGGTGCTGGGCCCCAGCCGTTGTGGGTTACGAGGAATGGATCGAGTGTTGGAGGCGAGAACATCGGCCAAATAATATACCGCCTTTCGTGGGTTCACTTGGCCCATCATCCTTTCATAAACATCGGAATTCCTGGCGTTGAACCATTTGGGCCCCACTCTTTTCGTCACATTACAGCCACACATGTTTTGAAAGTAAGCAAAAACATCCAGCTGGCCGCACTTGCTATTCATGATTCGGTGGATACTGTTCGACGAAGCTATCAGAGATGGCTTCCGGCTGAGCAAGCATCATTCGTCCGCACATTCCTTGATGAGGACAAGCCAACGCGCAGCTGGTCTTTGGCAGCGTGAATCGAAACACAAGGGTGAGGACCCATCAATCAGGGCTAGCGATTGATCTGGATGGCTGGTTCCATGTTGGCCGGTGGTGCTGGCATGGCTGATCTGTTCTGGCTAACGAAGGCGCAGATCCGGAGGATCGCGCCCTATTTCCCGCTCTCGCACGCGGTGCCCCGGGTCGACGACCAGTGGGTAGTCAGCGGCATCCTCCATGTCATTCGCAAAGATCCGCACTGGCGCGATGCCTCGACGGCCTACGGTTCCTACCAGACCCCCTACAACCGCTTCGTGCGATGGAGCCGCCTCGGCATGTTCAATCGCATCTTCGCCGGGCTCGCGGGTCGCGCGGGTGAGCCGGAGCATCTGATGATCGACGCCACGCACCTCAAGGCGCACCGCACGGCGGCAAGCCTTCTCAAAAAAGGGCCCATAGCCGCCGTATCGGGCGTACCAAAGGCGGCCTGAACTCCAAGCTGCGCGCCGTTTGCGACGGTAAGGGCCGCCCGGTAGTTCTCCTGCTCACCGAAGGTCAGATGAGCGACCATCGGGGCGCAGCCCTGATGCTGCCCAGGCTGCCACGTGCCAAGGAGCTGCTGGGCGACAAGGCTTACGACAGCAACCGCTTTCGCGAGGCGCTGACCGAGCGCGGCATCCAGCCCTGCATTCCCTCAAGCAAGAGCCGCAAGGTGCCGCTCCCCTACGACAAGACCCTCTACCGTCAGCGGCACCGCATCGAGATGGTCTGATCGCAAATGACAAGTTCTGCCTGAGCCGCTTTGGGCGTCTCCGGCTGAGTTGGTGGCGGCTTCCGCTGCGCCGCCGTGAGGCGCCCGCCGCCATTTGCCCCTTGCGGCAGGAGAGGTCTGTGGCGGGAGGTCATGATGCGGGAGTGGCGGGTGTGCCGGCTGTTCCAGCCCCATCCGGATGGCCGGAGGCACTGGGACAGAACCTATCAGCAGCTTCTGGTCCCGACCGACGTGGAGGAGGCTTGCGTCGCCCTGGCCGGCCCCGCGCCTCCCGTGGAGGAGGTTAGCCATGAGGGTCGCTCTTTATGCGCGGGTGTCCACCCAGCGTCAGGCACAGGCCGACGGGGTTTGCCCAGCAGCACGATTGGCTGCAGGCGCACGCCGCCAGCCAGGGCTGGACGGTGGTGGCGGAGAACATCTTCCGCGATGACGGGTTACAGCGGGGCGGGTCTCAAGCGGCCAGGCCTCGAGCGCCTGCGCGATCGGGCCGCGCTGCGCCATCTGGATCGGCTGCTGATTACCGCGCCCGACCGGCTGGCCCGGCACTATGTCCATCAGGTCCTGCTGCTGGAGGAGATCACCGCCACGGGCTGTCAGGTCGAGTTCCTTGACCGGCCGATGAGCCAGGACCCGCACGATCAACTGCTGCTGCAGATCCGGGGGGCCGTGGCCGAGTATGAGCGTAGCCTGATCGCGGAGCGCATGCGCCGGGGGCGGCTGCGTGCAGCACGACAATCAGGATGGTTGCCGTACTGCCTCATCCAGGAATGCTCCCGACGCAGCTGACGTTGCCTCACCCGGTTGCGCCTGTTGCCTCATACCCCGCTTCCCATTGCCGCATCACCTTTCATGGCTTGCTCGGTCGTGGCGGTGCCAAATACCAGCCTGTGCGCCTCCCCTCGGCGCCAGGTTTTCACGCGCCGCTGCAGGGTCCTGAGGAGCCCAGCAGGGTAGCTGCCCGGCTGCTCCGCCTGCAGCCGCTCCAGCAGGTCACGCGACGTCCGCCAGAGTTCGGCCATGAACCAGGCCTGCAGCTGCGCTGTCACGGCGGCGAATGGATCGGGGCGACGCCGCAGCCGTTCGGCCTTCTCCTTCGGCCGTGCGGTTGGGCGCACCTCGCCCTCCCGCCAGGCCGTTCGCAGGCCCGACAGGAACGCTTCCAAGCTCGGCTCCGTGGGTTTCGCCCTCTCTCCCACTACCGGCCGGTCGGCAATCTCCACCAAGCGCGCCTGCACCATCCGGATCGTTCGCAGCAACTGGACTGGGTCGAGCGTCGCGTGCAGCGCCCCGACCCGCAGGCGCACCTCCTCGCTCGTCCTCGGGTCTGCCACCAGCCGCTGATAGGGGGTAGCCGGCGGGTGGTAGCGCTTCCGCACCGTCGCGCCCTCGCGAGCCTTCTCCGCCAGCTTGAAGGAGGGTTGGAAGAAGTTCACGAACAGTCGCACCGCGTCGTAGAGCCGGGCCAGCGCCGCCGCGGCCTCGAGACCTTCGAGCCGCCGGTAGCCCACGATCCGCCGCACCACCGCGCCGTTCTTCTGTTCCACCCAGGCCTGGTCGTTCTTGCGGTACGGCCGACACCGGGTGAACTCCACGCCAGCCGCCGTGCAGTGGTCCCGCACCGTCTCGTTCATAAACACGCTGTCATTGTCCGTGTCGAACCCCAGCAGCGCGAACGGCATCTTCTTACACAACTCACTCAGCACCTCGACCAGCAGTCCCTGCTCCCGCACCAGCGCGCACTCCGTCCAGCCCGTGGCGATGTCAGTCAGGACCAGCGTCTGCACGAAGCTGCCCTTGGCCGTCGGGCCGCTATGCGCCACCAGGTCCGCCTCGACATACCCGGGCGACGGATCACCCCAGTCGGAGAAGGTCCGGACCGGCACGCTTCGCCGTACCGCAGCCGAGGGTGCCGTTCGCCGCCGACGCCGCCCACCAGCCCCATCCCTCGCCTGCCGCAGCGCCCGGTCCATCGTCGCCGCACTCATCGCCAGCAGGCCAACCCGCACCTCCGGGGCGAGCTGCAAATGCCCATTCCGCTCCATCGCCTCCACCAGCACCGGCACCAGTGGCCTCAGCCGCTTGCCGCAGACCCGGTCCGACGCCTCCCAGAGCACCACCAGCGCCTCGCGCACCGCATCGTCGTAGACCCGCCGTCCCGGCCTCGGCCCAACTGCCCTCGAAGGTATTCCTGACCGCAGCAGCCGGGTCGAATGCCGACGGTGGAACCCGGTCACCGCCGTGAACTCGTCAAGGATCAGCCCCCGCTCGCCACGGCCAGCCCGGGCGTAACGCTCCGCCGTCACCGCCACCAACTCGTCACGCGTCGCCATGCTCACCCGCCTCATGTCCGCCCCCGGAGCTCCTCGCCCCAAGGGAAGATTTCAGGTGAGGCAACACCCGCAGCTTCGGGAACATTTCAGGCGAGGCAATGCGAAAGCCATCCAGATCGTCGCGCTACAGGCTGCGCAAGCTGCAGGCCGGGCTCCTGCTGCCCTGGACGAGGCCGCCCTACGGCTACCGTGTGGATCCAGACCGACCACGTGACCCGGCCGGCGCGCGATGCGATGACGTCGAAGCTGCAGCAGTCGCCGAGATGTTCGCCTGGTAGGCGGAGGAAGGGCGCAGCCTGCACGGGCTGGCGCAGAAGCTCCGCGCCGATGGGATCCCCCCTCCTCGTGTGAGCGGGCGCTGGCATGTCACCACGCTGCGCGGGATCCTGATCAACCCCGTCTACACCGGAGAGGTCTTTGCTGGACGCATTCAAGAGGCGCCCCGCCGCCTGCGGGCTCGCGAGGAATGGGTTTTCGTCGCCACCATTCGGCCATTGTCAGCCAGGAGAGCTTCGACCGTGTCCAGACCAAGCTCGCCCAGAACCGGCGATTTGCCCGCCGCAACAATACTGCCCATCCCTACTTGCTGCGCGCGCTGGTCAGCTGCGGCCGTGCGGTCTTTCCTGCCTTGGCCGAAGCCTGTCAGCCCGCCATCGCTACTACTGCTGCCGTGGCAAGCTCTCGCCCCTGAACTCCTACTGCGAAACCCCATGCCCCTCCCGCTTTATCCCGGCCGAGCAGGTCGAGGCCCTCGTCTGGGAGGATCTCCGCCAGCTCCTGACCCATCCGGAGGCGATCCGCCACGCGCTGGAGCGGGCCCATGGCGGCCACTGGCTGCCCCAGGAGCTGCGTGCGCGCCGGGAGACCCTCCGGCGCGGGCAGGCCAGCGTCGCGCAGCAGATCGAGCGGCTGACCGAGGTCTACCTGGCCGGTGTGGTGGGCCTCGAGGAATACCGCCGCCGACGCGGGGACCTCGAACAGAGGCAACAGGCCCTCGCTGCCCAGGAACAGCAGCTGGCGGCCCAGACCAAACGACAGGCAGACATCGCGCGGCTCGGCCTA
>NZ_RCVR01000075.1 GCF_016107305.1 Roseomonas sp. KE2513 | reverse complement strand
TGCCAGGAGCGGCACCCACGGCCGCCTTTTCCGCGCCGACACTGGCGCAGTTTACCCGCGAGAACCGGTGCGAGCTTGGCCTCCCACTCCCGCACTGCTTCGTGGCTAAACACAACGCCGCGGATAAGGAACATCTCAGCCAGATCCCGAAGGGTGAGGCGGTAGCGCAGGCGCCACAGCACCATCAGGGCGATGACGTCGCTCGGGTACTGGGCCCTGTTCAGCGCTCCCGAGCTGCGCTCGTTGAACCCTCGGCCGCAGGCGCGGCACCGGAAGCGACGGTAGCCCTGGGCCGTACGGTCCCGCCGCTCGGTCACCTCGGCCGAACCGCAGTCCACGCACTCCATCTCAGGCCCCCAGCCGCCTATCATCCCGTCAGGAGCCTATCCAAACCTGCCCACGCTCGCCAATCCGGGCACCCCTGGCGCGAGAGCTGACAGATCCAGCACGACAACCCGGTCTTCCCCAACCTGTACCAGAACGTCATCCCGGCAGAGCCGAACCGGGTATGGGTGGGCGACTTCACTTACATTCGGATCGCGTCGGGGTTCTGCTACCTGGCCGCGATCCTGGACGCCTGCAGCCGCAAGGTGGTCGGCTATGCCATCTCGCGCACCATCGACACCCCCCTGGCCCTGGCCCTGGCTGCCCTGCGATCGGCCGTGCAGAACCGCCATCCTCCGGCCGGGTGCATCTTCCACACTGACCGCGGGTGCCAGTACGCCAGCGAGACCTACCGCCGGGCCCTGGCGGACGCCGGGCTGCAGGGCTCGATGAGTTCCGTCGGCAACCCGTACCACAATGCGCAGGCCGAGAGCTTCATGAAGACGCTCAAGGTCGAGGAGGTCTACATCGGCGGCTACGAGACGTTCCAGGACGTCGCGGAGCGTTTGCCGAGGTTCATTGAGGAGGTCTACAACGCCAGGCGGCTCCACTCCGCCCTTGGCTACCAATCGCCCGACGAGTTCGAGAGCCAGCTGGTCCCGCACGTGGCTTAGTTCTGACCCGCCCGGTCCAGCTCCAGGGGTTCACTCCAATACCCCCCACTACGGGGTCAAAGTTGCACGCCGAATGACATTGAGATCCCCCCTCGCGCCGCGCCGGCTGCCTTCTGGTGCGCCTGGATGTTGGTCCCGTCCAGAAACACCATACCGAGCCGCAAGCCACGCTCCTGAACGAGGTTGAGCAGTCGTTCCCAGACACCGGCTCGAGCCCAGCGCATGAACACCTGCGCCGCGCGCCACCACGGTCCAAGTTCAACCGGCACCGCCCGCCACTTCGCCCCGTTCTGGTGACGCCAGAGGATCGCGCTCAACGTCCGGCGTAGATCCTGCGGCGGTGTCTTGCCGATCGGCCGGCACGCTTCGACCAACGGCTCCAAAACCGTCCATTGCTCGTCGCTTAGCATCGCGTCTCTCCTTGAGACGCTAAACGACCACCACACTCAGACGTTCACGCGATGACAGGCCCTAGCATTCGACCATCTTATTCGATCTACGAGAAGGAGAAACAAACGGAATATCCGAAGGGCCCGAGATGCTCACAGATCACTGTCCATGCGCCCGAGCATCGTCCACGTCAGCAGTTCTGACGTATTTTCCTGATATTTCTGCTACGAGAATTGGCTGGTCACGGAAGGGTGAGTGTCCGCATTCCGGAAGGACCACCGCGTTGGCACTTGGAATAACAGCTGTGATGCGGTCGAGCTGATCGACACTGAAGTAGACGTCATCCCGGCCGTGTATCAACAGGGTCGGTGTACGCACCTGCCGGAGCCGCGTCTCAATCGACCAGTCCCGGAAGCGCGGGTCCAGCCAGATACCAACCCAATTCTCAAAGACGGTGTCCGGATCGTCATGATGGCGCGCGAGTCGCTCGCGCAGATCGCCGCTCGCGAACCGGTCGCGCATCTGCTCGATGGCCTTCAGCGTTCCGATCTCGACGCTGACATGCGGGGCTTCCAGAACGAGACTTCTGACTTGGTCCGGGGCTCTGGCGGCTACGAGAAGGGCGATCGCCGTCCCGTCGCTGTGGCCGTGGAGATGGACACGGTCGATTCCCAACCGCGCCATGAAGGCCAGGGTCTGGTCCGCCGCCCGGTCCAGAAAGTCCACCCCGGGCCGTTCGGGTAATGGATCGGATCGCCCGAAGCCCTGGCGCGACCAAGCGATCACAGGGTAGCCGGATGCAGCTGCGAGACGCTCGGGAAACGTACCCCAAAGCGAAACGGAGCCGAGTGCCTCGTGCAGAAGCAGGATTGGCGTCCCGACGCCTGCGACCTTACGCAGTTCGATGGCCGTTCCGTCGATCTCAATGAAGGTAGAGTTTGAAGCCATGGCTCTCCGCTCGGGCTTGTCCATGGCTTCAGGCAAGGGCGGAAGGCTACATCCGCTCCAGGTTGCCGCGCGTTTCGGATGTGAGCACGGCGCCCAGAAGATACACCAGCGTGACGGCGACCGTGAAAATGGCCAGCGTCATTGGGATTCCGGACGGGCCGCCCGCAGCAAGGGACACGAAGGTCGGCAAGATCCCTCCCAGCGCGAAACCGATGTTCCACGACAGGCCCGTTCCGGTCGCGCGGATGGCGGTGGGAAAGCGCTCGTTCAGGTAGATCAAGAGCGGACCGTAGCTGGCGTTCGCCAGGAAGGAGAGCGCGAACCCGCACAGGGCGATGGTCCACAGTCCGGTGGTGCTTCCCATCAGAAGGAACAGGAGCGGGAACGCGACGAGCCGCACCACGCCCATCCAGATAAAGGCGGGACGACGGCCGATGCGTTGGCTGAGTTCGCCGCCCCCGCAGGCGCCTAGCGCCGCGCCGACATTGGCCAGGATCAGCATAATCGAGGCGGACGATCCGGGGACCCCGTTCACGACGTTATAGAAGGTGGGGAGGTAGCCGGACGTCAGATAGTAGGCCGAACCGCCACCGAAGGACAGAAGCAGGGTCAGAAGGAAGCCGTTGAGTTGCGGGCGGGAGAACAGGGTGCGGACCGGTGAGGCATCCCTCTGCGCCGTCGCGTTCTTCAGCGCCTTCTTCGCTTGAAGCTGCTTGAACAGCGGCGACTCTTCGAGGTTGCGGAAGATGACGAGGCCGACCACCGAGGTCAGGAGGCCCGAGAAGAACATCACGCGCCAGCCGGTTTCGGCGAACGCGTCACCGGGGAACAAGAGCGAAACCACGAAGAACACCAGCGAAGCCAGAAGGCCGCCGATGGCCGAGCCGCCGCCGCCGACCGCCCCTGACATGAAGCCGCGCCAGCGCTCGGGCACCGTTTCCGTACCGATCGTGTGAGACGACGCGACGACGCCACCAACGAAGATGCCTTGTACGAGACGGAAGAACAGGAACAGCGCGGTAGCGAACCAGCCGATCTGTCCCACTGTCGGCAGGAGTCCGAAGATCGCTGTCGAGAAGCCGACGCCCGTGACGGCGACCATCAGCGCTCGCTTGCGACCGAATCGGTCTGCGTAGGACCCGAAGATCGCGGAGCCCAGCGGACGCACCAGAAGCGTGACGGCGAAGGACGCATAAGCGCCGGCCAAGGACAGCATCGGCTGTTCGGACGGGAAGAACAGTCGCCCGACGATCGGGGCGACGTAGAGCAGAATGAAGAGGTCGAAGAGATCAAGTCCCCACCCGAACAGGGACGCGGACGCCGCCGTGATGGTCTGCCGTCGGGTGGGTGTCGCGACGGCGGGTTGGTCCGCCTGTTCAAGGGTTGTCATGATCGGGTTCCTCCACGTTTGTGCCGGTCTTGACCGCCGGCGTCGATGAAATCGGGCATGCCTATCCCGGCCCGGCGGCGAGCCAGGGACGAGGTGTCTGCGATGTCGGTCCCGCCGAGGGTCGAAAGCCGTGTCGGCTTCGCCGCCTCAGACCCCCTTGAAGGTCGGCCGGCGCTTGGCGTGGAAGGCCTCGACGCCTTCCCGGAAGTCGTCCGACATCCGAAGGCGCGAGTAGTTCAGACCCTCCAGCTCGATCGCAGTGGAGAGAAGCGCGTCGTCGCTGTCGTTCAGGAGCTTCTTGGCGGTGCGCTGGGCAAGCGGCGAGAAGCTGCGCAACTCGTCGACCAGCGCCGCGACGGCTGCCTCCAGCGCATCATCCGGGTGGCATTCGGTGGCGATGCCCCAGTCGAGCGCCTGGGACCCCGAAATGCGCTTGGAGCGCATCACGATGTCCTTGGTGCGCGTGACGCCGACGATCTTCTGGAGGCGCGCCGATCCGCCCGAGCCTGGGATCTGGCCGAGTTTCTGCTCGGGCAGGGCGTAGAGTGTCGTTTCGGACGCCACACGGAAGTCGCAGGCGAGCGACAGCTCGAAGCCGACGCCGAAGCAGTAGCCGCGGTTCATCGCGATCACGGGCTTTTCGCAGCGCGCCGGCGCCGCCACGTTCCAGGCGAGCTTGGAGACATGCTCGGGGCTCGCCTCCAGGAAGCCCTTGATGTTGCCGCCCGAGGAGAAATGCTCGCCGGCGCCCGACAGGACGATTACCCGCACGCGCGGATCGGCGTCGAGCGCCTCGAATGCCAGACGGAGCTGGTCGCGCGCGGCCATCGACACGACGTTGTAAGGGGGACGATCGAGTACGATGTCGGCCCGCTCGTGGGTCGGGTCGATCGTGACCGCGAAACCGTCTAGGGATCGGAGCTCGGGATGGTCGAAGCGATAGGGTTCGCTCATGGGGATGATCCTTCGAGTGGGATGTCAGGAGGCGGCGCGCGTCGCGGCCGGGGTTTCGGGCTCGTATTCCCCGGCCACCAGAAGGCGACGCAGCAGCTTGCCGACCGGGCTCTTGGGGATGGCGTTCACGAAGACGTAGGCGCGGGGCCGCCGGAAGTTGGCGAGGCCCGAGTGTTTGCAGTGCTCGTCCAGCTCGGCCTCGTCGACCGTGCCCGAACGCTTCACGAAGGCGGTGACGACCTTGCCCCAGCGCTCGTCGGGAAGACCGACCACCGCCACCTCGTCGACGCAGGGGTGGAGCGACAGGCAGCTTTCAATCTCGACCGGCGAGACGTTCTCGCCACCGGTGATGATCATGTCGTCTGTGCGTCCGGTGACGAAGAGGTCACCGTCCTCGTCAAGGAAGCCGATGTCACCCGTGAAGTACCAGCCATCGCGGATCGCCTTGGCGTCGGCCTCGGGGCGCTTCCAGTAGCCTTCGAAGCTCTCGTCCCCCTTCAGGAGCACGGCGATCTCGCCCTCTTCTCGCGGGGCCGCGCGTCGGGAGGCGTCACGCTCGCTGAGCTTCACCACACGGATCATCTGGTTGATGCCCGCCCGGCCCGCCGAACCGGGCTTTTCCGGCGCCTTCTGGTCGATCGTGAACGTGTAGACCTCGGACGAGCCGTAGTGGTTGACGAAGAGTTCGGGCTGGAAGCTTTCGCGAAGGCGCCGCATGAGGCCGTCGGTCATGGAAGCGCCGGCGAAGCCGAGCTTGGTGACGCTGCGCACGCGGCCGGACGAGAAGGACGGATGGTGGACGATGTCGTGGTAGAGGGTGGGGACCAGATAGAGATTGGTGATCCCGTTCTCCTCGATGGCGCGCAGTGCCCCCTCCACGTCGAAGCGGGGGAGGCAGACGAAGGCGCCGCCGATCAGCGAGGTGGCGAGCAGCGAGCGCACGCCCATCGTGTGGTAGAGCGGCATGACGCCGAGCGTGCGCTCGCCGTGCCGGTAGAGGTTCTGCGCGACATGGGCGAGCGCGCCGGCGCGCTCGGCGTGGTGGCGGCGCGGCACGCCCTTCGGCCGCGACGTGGTGCCCGACGTGTAGAGCATCAGCGACCAGTCCTGCGCCGACGCGCGGGGTTCGAAGGCCGCCCCGTCGTCCGCCATCAGTCCGGCCACGCTCGTACCGCCGCTCCCGTCCTCGACCGGCAGCCGGATCGCATCCTGTGCCCGCGTGCTGGCGCTGACGGCATCGAAGGACACGGGTTCGTAGACGAGAATGCGCGCCTCGGAATCCTCCAGCGCGTAGTCGATCTCGTCGCCCTTCGCGCGCCAGTTGAGCGGCGTGACGATCAACCCCGCGAACTGGCAGGCCCAGTGCAGGGTAGCGTTCTCCCAGCGGTTTTGCAGGAGGGTCAAGATGCGGTCGCCCGGCTGGAGACCCAGGTCCGTGAGGCCCTGCGCCAGTGCGACGATGCGAGGAAGCCACTCGGCATAGGTCAGTCGCGTCGTGCCGTCGACGATCGCCACCGCGCCCGGATCGCGCTCGACGCTCGCGAGAAAGCTGGTCCCGAGATCAAGCATGCGTTTCCTCCCGTCGTGCTTGGTTGAACCTGTCTCGGGCATCCAGCGCCGCGCGCATGATGGGCGCGTAGCCGGTGCAGCGGCACAGATGCCCGGACAGGTGATCGCGGATTTCCGCCTCGTCCGCGTCCGGTCGTGCGCGGAACAGGCAATCGAGGGTCATGAGAATGCCGGGCGTGCAGAACCCGCATTGCAACCCATGATGCCGGCGAAACGCGTCCTGGAGCACCGACAGGCGTCCGGCTTCGGGCTCCAGCCCCTCGACCGTGCGGACCGCCTGACCGTCGACCTGACCCGCCAAAACTAGGCACGCGCGGGCCGGCTCGCCATCGATCTCGACTGTGCAGGCACCGCAGACGCCGTGCTCGCAGCCGACATGGGTGCCGGTGGATCCGAGCCCGTGGCGTAGGACGTCCGTCAGGAGGGTACGGGGCTCTGCCCAGGCCTCGACGGGTCGGCCGTTGAGGGTGAAACGGACGGGATAACGTTCGGATTTCGTCAGCTTCGGCATCTCAGCGCCTCCTCGATGGCATCGCGGCCGAGGCGGCGCACGAGTTCGCGCCGGTATCTCGGAGTGGCATGGAGGTCCTCGCGCGCGTCGAGCGACCAAGCGAAGTCGTTAAGGGCCTCGTTGAGATCGCCGCTCGCGGGATCGGGAAGCTCGCGCAGCGTCGGCACGTCGCCGACCCCGCCGACGGCCAGCCGAATGCCCTGCGGTCCGGCCACCGCCGCGCAGGCGACCACGGCGTAGTCGCCGTGCCGGCGGGCCACTTCTCGGAACCCGAATCCTTGGCCCGCGCGCCGTAGCGGAAACGACACCGCCTCGATCATCTCGCCGGGCCGAAGGGCAGTCGCCATCATTCCGAGGAAAAAGTCCCGCGCGGCGACGGTCCTGTGCGCCTTTTTCGTGCGTAGGTGGATCTCCCCCTCCAGCGCGATCAACGCGAGGGGAAGCTCGGCGCTCGGATCGGCATGGGCGAGCGATCCGCACACCGTTCCGCGCGACCGGGTCTGGACATGCCCGATGTAAGGAACGGCGGCGGCCAGAAGCGGGAGCCGGGCGGTTAGATCGGCCCAGCGCGTCAGTTCGACCTGCCTGACGCCGGCACCGATGCGCAGCGCGCCTTTCGCGACCTCGATACCGCGCAAGTCCGCAACGCCCATGATGTCGACGAGGACGCTGGGCCGCGCCAGGCGCATGTTCAGCATTGGAACGAAACTCTGGCCGCCGGCGAGAACCCGCCCATCTTCGCCCGCCTGCGCCAAGGCATCGAGTGCCTCGGCCAAGGTAGCGGCTCGAACGAAGTCGAAGGGTGCGGGCTTCATGCGCCCCTCCCCAACAGGCGACGGAGCCTTGCCAGCAAGCCGGAGCCGTTGCCTTTCCCGCCTCCCGCATGGGCGGCGAGCGACTTGAAGAACTGACCGATCACCACGCGCGCCGCGCCGTCGAGGAGACGGCCGCCGACGGAGGCGACCTTGCCACCGATCACGGCCTCGTAGGCATAGTGGACCGTGGTCCGGTCCGGCGCGGTCTCGGCCAGCGTGATCCGGCCGGAGCCGCGGCCGAAGCCGAGCGCCCCGTCCGTGCCCCCGGACAGGGTGACCGCACCCGGCTCGTCCAGATCCGAAAGCTCGATCTCGGCGCGGTAGCGTCCCTTGACCGGGCCGACGCCGAGCGTGACGTCGGCCAGGAAACGGGTGGACGAAACCTTGCGTACCCCGTGCGCGCCGGGGATCACCGCCTCCAGCGTCTTGGGGTCGAGCAGCATGTCCCAGACGGCCTGTCGTGGTGCCGCGACCAATGCCGAGCCTTCGCCCGTCAGCTTGCGCTCGCCGGGCTTAGCGGGCACGGCCGTTCTTGTCGGGGTTTCGCGAGAGGGCTTCTCCTCGGCGGCAAGACGGTCCGCGAGATGCGCGGGAACGAGTGGAAGCGTCACATCGTCGAAGTCGCAGGCATCCGCCACCGCATTGGCGAGGCAGACCGGGGTGGACATGCAATTCCCTTCGCCGACGCCCTTGGCTCCCAGCGGGGTGAAGGGCGACGGGCTTTCGTAATGGAGGATGACCGGCTCGGCCACTTCCATCACCGTGGGAATGAGGTAGTCCGCCAGCGTGCCGGACAGGAAGCTGCCGTCCGGGCCGTAGGCGTATTCCTCCAGCAGCGCCGCGCCGACCGCGTGGGCGAAACCGCCGGTCACTTGCCCTGCCACCATGCCGGGATGCAGGATCCGGCCGCAGTCGTGCATCGTCACATACTTGTCGATGCGCACCGCGCCTGTGAGCCGGTCGACCTCGACGCTGCAGAAGTCGAAGATGAAGCCGTGACAGAGCGAGGAGTTCACCGCGTCCTCGTCGTCGGGTGCGATCAGTTGCTCCGGCGTCCAGAAGACCGTCTCGCGGATTGTCTGATCAACGCCATCAGGCAGCGTACCCGGCGCCCAGTGCGCGGCGGCTGCGACGCGTGCGAAGGATACGGCGTTCTCGGGGTTGCCGCGCGCTTGGGCACGGCCGTTCGCAAGGTCCACCTCGCCGGCGGCGACGTTGAGCTGCCCGGCGGCGACGCGCTTCAGCTTTTCCGCGATCCGGTCAGCCGCGAGCTTGGTCGCGCCGGCGACGGCCGGGGCGAAGCGGCTGGAGTAGTTGCCCGAGGCGATGGACCAGGCATCGCGCGCCGTATCCACATCGGCAAGGACGCGAATGGCACCGGGCTCTAAACCTAGAGCATCGGCGACGACCTGCGCGAGCACCGTTCGGTGCCCCTGTCCCTGCGGCACGGAGGCGACCTTCACGGACACCGCGCCGAGCGGATCGATCGCGATCGTCGCGGTGGCCTGGGCTCCGTTCTTCGGACCGGCCTTACGGCGCGCGGCCGGCGACAGCACGGCGGTGATGTAGCCCATGTTGGAGACACTCGGCTCAACGGCGGCCGTATAGCCGATTCCATAAAGCCGGCCTTCGGCGCGCGCCGCCCGGCGGGTCTCAATGAGGCCCGCCAGTCCGCCCTGGTCGATTGCGCGGGTCAGGGCCGCCTGGTAGTCGCCGCTGTCGAGGAGCGCGCCGGTCGCCGTTCGGTAGGGAAAGGATCCCGCCGGCACGAGGTTGCGCCGGATGACGTCGAGCGGATCGAGCCCCAGCTCTATCGCGATCCGCTGCATCAGGCGCTCGAGCGCGAAATACATCTGCGGCCCGCCGAAGCCCCGGTTCAGGCCGGTCGGGGTCTTGTTGGTGAGCACGATCCGGTTGCGGATCGCGACATGGCGGATGGCGTAGGCGCCCGTCATGTTGCCGTGCATGCGGTAGAGGGTAGCCGGCTCGGGCGCGCGAAGATGCGCACCGCAGTCCTCGAGTTGATCCCAGCGCAGCGCCGTGACCCGTCCGTCCGCCTCGACGGCCGCCTCCAGGGTGGTGACGCGGTTCGTCGCCGACACGGACGCCGACAGATGCTCGAGCCGGTCCTCGATCCACTTCACCGGCCGGTCGGCGAGGCGGGCGGCCAGCGCCATGAGAATCATATAAGGAAAGACGCCCTGCTTGATGCCGAACGATCCGCCGGAATCGGGCGGCGTGCGCAGGCGCATCCGGTTGCCCGGCACGTTCAGGGCACGCGCGACGACGGCGTGGATTGAGAACGGACCCTGGAAGTTGGCTGTGACGTCGTAAGCGTCCTCGCCCGGATCGTAGGACGCGATGACGCCGTAGGTCTCGATCGGCGTGCCTGAGTTGCGAGGATAGCTGACGGTGACCGCCACGCGGCGGGACGACGCCTCGAACGCCGCATCCGGCTCGCCGTAGCGAAACAGGCGCTCGTTGATGACGTTGCTGCCCAAGGACGGATGAAGCGTCGGCGCGTCCGGCTCCGCCGCCGTGCGTGGATCGACCACCACCGGCAGAATATCGTATCCAACCTCGATGAGGTCGATGGCGTCTTCGGCGACGTAGCGATCGGCGGCCACGACCACGGCGACCGGCTCGCCGACATAGCGGACCCGGTCCACGGCGATCGGCCAAGCCTCGACATCGGCCTTCACGCCGACGGTCATGGCTCGCGACAGCCGGCGCACCTCGTCCGCCGTCAGGACGCAAGCGACGCCCGGCAGGGCGAGGGCCGCCGATGTGTCGACGCGCCTGATCATGGCATGGGCATGGGGCGAGCGAAGGACGGCGGCGTGCAGCGTTCCAGGCGCGATCGGCAAGTCGTCCACGTAGCGGCCGCGGCCCGTCAGCAACGCCGCGTCCTCGACCCGCGGCACCGGACGTCCCGTCCAGCCGCCCGATGGCGGAATGGCGGTCATCTCTTGGTATCCTCCCGAGGCACCCGCTCGTCGGGGATGCCGTATGAGAGGCGAGCTTAGGGGGGACAGGAGGGTGCCACGATCCCTCCCGGTCTCACGACTTACCGAGGAGTCTCAAAATCAAAGGGGCTTTTGCGTTACGGCGCGAAATCCCGACGGCGACGACCCTGCATGGTCATGGAAGAAACGCGAGAAATGCGCGGGAACGGAGAAGCCGAGGCTATCGCTGATCGTCGACAGGTGCGCCTCGCTGTCCGAAACAGCTTGGACAGCCCGCTCCAATCGCGCGGCGTTGAGATAGACCCGGGGCGAAACGCCCAAAGAGGCTTCAAACACGCGAAAGAACTGCGCACGCGAAACAGGAGTCGCAGCAATCAGATCATCGATCTGGCGAATCGCGCCTGGGTCCGCATCGATCTGGGCGGCGACCGTGCGGATACGGCGATCGACGCTCGGCCATTTTGCGAGATTTCTGAGCGACACCGCTGTTTCGCGCCATGGCGTGAAGCGCTCGATCACCGCGATCATCAGATCCGACAAGAACGTCTCGTGAAGGGTCTGCGCCGCCGGCTCGGCGATCATGGCTCGGGCCATGTCGTCAGCGAGCGCCCGAATGCGAGGAGTGATGGCGCCGGTGGCCTGAGCAAAGAAGCCGGGTCTGCCGCTGGCGGTCCAGTTCGGCCGGAATTCCGCAAGCCATCGCGGCTCGATGTAGAGTGCAAGGATGATCGTCGGCGGGCGGCGTGGGTCATGCGCATAGGCATGTGGTTCCCACGCGTTAACAAGGACGGCACTTTCGTTCGTCAAAGGAACGAGATTGTCGCGCACCAAAAATTGTGTATCCGCACCCTCGACCTTCAACAGGACGTGGCAATGAGGATGAGCGTGACGCACGAGGGGACGATTCATGTCCAACAGCGCGACGCGGCCAAATTTCCCTTGAGCAATTCTAAGGGCGCTCGACATCAGGAAATCGTACGACATTCACATCCGAATGGCAAGCCCCACTGCTTATCAATTCAGTTTGCCAGCCAATCGATTGGGCTCCTATAACAGTGATAACGCTGTCTACATAAAGGCGGCTTTTGACGTGATCACTACCAAAGCTACCGGTCCGCTATCGGGGTTCGACGGCTGCCGTTCCAACAGCTGAACGGGGTGGAAGAACGAACCCGCTTCCGCGGGAAGGGCGGCGGCTTTGTCGTCGGCGGACTGATGCGAGCGCGCTACGCTGATTGGGCGACGCCCGGTTGCGGGCGGACGATCCCGGCTCCTTCACCCGGACGGAGCCTTTCCATGACGACCACCCTCGTTCCCGGCGCCACGTCGATAAGTCCGTTG
>NZ_RCVR01000074.1 GCF_016107305.1 Roseomonas sp. KE2513 | reverse complement strand
TTTCGAGTTGAATCTGCCGCGCCGGGTTAAAATGTCCGCATCGAGCCGGATAGAAATGTCCTCGTACCCTCGCCTGCTTCCATGCTCGGGGAGCTTCCGAGGAGCCGGACATGGGTTGGGTGCTGATGGATGAGCGCGAGCTATATCGGGTAGGCGTGCTGACGGAGATTGTTGATGCTCGTCGGAGCGTGGCTTCAGGGGCCGCGCTGCTGGGACTGACGGCCCGTCATACCCGGCGCCTTGTCGAGCGGCATCGAACAACCGGTGCTGCGGGTCTGGCGCACGGCAACCGGAACCGCCCTTCGAACCGGCGCCGTCCGGCCTCGCTCCGCCAGCAGGCTCTGGCGCTGCTTCGAGAACACTACCCCGGCTACGGCCCGACGCTTGCGTCAGAGGCGCTACTCGAGCGGCACGGGCTGCGGGTGCCGCGGGAGACGCTCAGGCACCCACTTCAGGTTGAAGAGCAGTTCAAAAATGCTTCAAACAATTGAACGGTCGTGGAAAGACCTTCGGCACTTCCTGTTCCAGAGGTCAGCAGAGACTGTGACCCTGGTATAAGCTCCCTCACACGGTCGAAGTACTCGGCGAACATGTCGGACTCTGCGCAGGAAGTCAGCGTGGGAGTCCGCACCAACGGCAAGCGCGCCGCTTTGTCATAAGCGAAAGCAGCATTGTACGGGATGTGGTATGTGCGCGCTGCCTTCAGGACCTCGACGACCTTGTCGTGCAGCTCATCCGCGCTTGGCAGGCCCAGGTTCCGACGATGGGCAGCGTCGCGCCTGTACCATGGCCAGAACAGGTATACGTCCCGCACGAAGTGCCAGATCCAGTGGAGTTGGCTGCCGTTCAGATCCAGCGTCACGCCAGGTGCGTAATTCGCCAGCATGTCCGCCTGCTCCTCCGGTGCGTAGAGCGAGACGCCATCCAGGATCAGGCGACGTACGCGGGCGGGGTGGGCTATGGCGATTTCGCAGGCGATGTTGGCGCCCGTATGGGTGCCGTAGAGATCGAAGGCATCAATGCCGAGTGCATCGAGCGCTCGAAGGTGCGCGTCGGCAAAGTACGCAATGGGTGGTTTTTCTCCAGCCTGCGGGGCACAGGAATCGCCGTTGCCCAGAGTGTCCGTCGCGATCACGTGGCGGTTCCGCGAAAGGCCCAGGATCAGCGGCTCCAGCATCTTCGCGGAGCCGGGCGAGGCATGGAGCATCACCAGCGGGACACCACCCCTTCCCTCTCCCGCCGTGCGGAAGTGGACCTGTCCCTCCGCGATGTCGGCAAAGCCGCGGCGAATGCGGGAAGACGGCTGCCTGTGAATCATCGACGATCCTTCGAGAGAACGGAGGAGGTGACGGGCTCACCCGTGCCGGAGTCCGCAGCCGGCCTCTGGACGCGCGCAGGCGACGCGTCAGCCGCCGCGGATGCCGGTCGCGCGCGCGAACTCGCCCCAGCGCTTCAGGTCGTCCGCAATCTTCCGGCCGAAGGAGGCCGGATCCGTCGCCTCGATTGCCATTCCGCTGTCTTGGACCACCGCCTTGTACTCCGCGACACCCAGGGCGGCGGTGTATTCCCGGTGGAGCCGCTCGATCAGCCAGCGAGGCGTTCCGGCCGGCATAGCGATCCCGTACCAAGAGTTCAGCTCGTAGCCCGGGTAGGTCTCCGCGATCGCTGGAAGGTCCGGCAGGCGGGCCACCCGCGTCAGGGTGGAAACGGCCAAGCCCTTGAGGCGGCCGTCCTCGAGGTAGCCGGTGACGGCCCCGATGCTGAACAGGGCGAAGTCGATGCGGCCCGCCAGCATGTCGATGATGGGCTGGGTGGATCCCGTGTAGGGCACGTGAAGCATGGGCACGCCGGAGAGCTGGGACAGCAGCTCGGTGCCGAGATGGGTGGTGCTCCCCTGCCCGACCGAGGCGTAGCTGAGCGGCTGCGGCGATGCCTTCGCCTTGGCGATGAAGGAAGCTAGGTCGGTCACGCCGAGGTCGGCACGGCAGACCAGCACCGTCGGGACGGAAGCGATCTGCATCACCGGCTCCAGGTCTTTCAGCGGGTCGTAGGGCACGTTCGACTGGAAGACCGGCGCCAGGGTCAGCGGCCCCGCATGGGCGAGCAGGATGGTGTAGCCGTCCGGAGGGGACCGCAAAGCGAGGGCCGTGGCGATGGTGCCGTTGGCGCCGGGGCGGTTCTCCATCACCACCGGCCGCCCAAGCGCCGAGCTCAGCTTCTGGTTCAGCGGTCGGGACAGCAGGTCGGAGGGACCGCCCGGCGGCCAGGGATTGATCAGGCGGATCGGCCGGTCGGGCCAGTTCGGGCCTTGGCCCTGGTTCTGGCCCTGGGCCATGGCAGCTCCAGCCCAGGGTGCGGTTGCCATGGCCCCAACGAGCACACGTCGGCTAACGGAATGCATGGTCATACAGGACCTCCCATCAGATCTCTGATTTCACGTGATTCGCCGCGCTTGCCATTTCCGCTCCGGAGTTCACCCCGGATTTCTTGGTGTGACGGCGGCCGCCGGTGCGTACGGCGCCACTATTTCTTCCGATGTACCAAGTCATTCCGCAGCCTCTGCCGCGACAGCCCAGAGAGACCGGCCGGACCGCAGAACTCGCTGCATCCCCATATGGTACTCGTAGAGCTCCGGCTGATAGAGCGCCTGGAGGTACTCCACGACACGTCCGCTCTCGTCACGCACCTGCCGTCGAACGGAGAGGAGAGCGCTACCCACGGGGACCGCCAGGGCCTCCGCGACTGTTGGTTCGGCAGATCTGGCCGAGATAACCTGGTCGGCCTTGGAAACCCGATAACCCGCCGCGTCCAGAAGGCTGAGCAAGGGCTTGCAGGCCAGATCGTCCCGCTCGAACTTCCGGCCGATCTCCTCCGGCACCCAGGTGGTGAGATAGGAGAAGCGCCGGCCCTTGTGGCTCCGGACGCGGACCGATTTCTGAACCATGGCCTGGGGCGGGAGTTCCAGCGCCGCTGCCACCTCGGCGGGAGCCGCAACGTAGGCGAGGTCCAGAACGCTGACGCTGGTCTCGCGCCCCATAATGACAAGACTTTCGAGAAGGCCGCGCAGGTCCTGCCGGAAGGGCGGCTCCGCGCCAGGGCGCGCGAAAGTCCCCTTCCCGTGGCGCCGATCGAGCAGCCCCTGTTTGGCCAGTTCCTCTAGGGCGCGGCGAATGGTGATGCGCGCCACCTGGAAGCGCGCGGCCAACTCGTGTTCGTTGGGCAGGGACACGCCGTCCGGCCAGGTGCCCTCCGTGATCTCCTGCCGGAGCACGGTGAAGATCCGGTGGTAGAGAGGCAGAGGCCCTTCGGCCCCGGCTTGAGCGTTCCTTCGGCCGGAGAGCGGCTTCCGCATGGCAGGGATGGTTCCAGGCTCGCACGTGACGGTTCGGTAGGGTAGCGACGATGACGCGCCACGCGGCCACGGGCCAGCCGCGTCACCCGGGGGCTGGCGCGTCACGGAGGCAGGCCGCGACCATCTCACGTCAGATCGCCGGCAAGGTCCGGGCGAGCTCCGCCTTCAGCACCTTGCCCGAGGCGTTGCGGGGCAGCTCGTCCACCACGAAGAACGCGCGCGGCCGCTTGTAGGGGGCGAGGCGGCTGGCGCAGAGCGCCTCCAGCTCAGCCTGGTCCACGGGCTCGCGCGGCAGGATGAAGGCCGCGACCTCCTCGCCCATCTCCTTCGCGGGCCAGCCCACGACGACTGCCTCGTGCACGGCAGGATGGGAGGCGAGGACCGCCTCCACCTCCATCGGGTAGATGTTGATGCCGGCACGGATGATCATGTCCTTCCGCCGGCCGCGCAGGCGGATGAACCCGGCTTCGTCCACCGTCGCCAAGTCGCCCGGCAGGAACCATCCATCCTCGAAGGCGTCCGCATTCGCCTCTGCGTCGTCGAAAAAGCCGCTCGCGACACCGGGGCCGCGATAGGCCAGCCGCCCCACCTCGCCTGGCGGAAGCGGCCGGCCCTCGTCGTCGAGAACGCGGACCTCCACGCCGAAGACCGGGCGGCCTACGGAATCCGCGTGGCGGTCGATGTCCTCCGGGCGCAGCAACGACACGCCGCCCCCTTCAGTGGAAGCGTAGTACTCGTGGAAGCCCGCCGAGATCCGCTCCCGGATCAGGGCGCGCTCGTTCGCGTGCAGCGGCGCCCCGGAGGAGAGAAGCAGCGACAGGCGCTTCATCGGCGCCAGCGCCTCCGCCGGCAGGTCCAGCAGGCGCCGGATGAGGGTGGGCACGAGGAAGCAGCTCGTGGCCTCGCGCAGCGCGACCTCGCGCACCAGCGCCTCCGGCTTGTAGGGTGGCGGGAAGAGGACGACCGTGCCCCCGCAGAAGAGCTGGGATAGCGCGAAGGTCCGCCCGCCCCCGAAGTAGAGCGGCGTGGCCGAGACATAGGTTTGCCGCGCATCCAGGCCGAGGTCGATCCAGTGCGTCCAGAACCGGCGGAGGAACTGGTAGTGGGTGACGACCGGACCCTTCGGCTTGCCCGTCGTGCCCGAGGAGAGGGAGACGAGCAGCGGCATGTCGCCGCAGCCGGCACCGGCGGGGAAATCCAGATCCGCGGGGGCGGACGCGACGCCGGACAGGAAGCCCTCGTCCAGCGCCACGCACGGCACTCCCTCGACGGGTGCGGCATCCGCCTCGACCAGCAGGATCTTCGCCCGGAACCGGCCGGCGACGGACTGCTTCTCCGCATCGGTCCAACGCACATCGATTGGCAGGGTGATCGCGCCGAGCCGGGCCGAGGCGTAGAGCGCGAGGACGTGGTCGGCCGTGTCGCGCAGCGAGATGCCCAGGACATCCCCGCGCCCGATACCGAGGGAGCAGAGATGGGCAGCCCAGCGCCGCACCAGCCCGTCCAGTTCACGGTACTGAATCACGCGCTCGCCATGGATGAGCGCCGCCTGATCGGGCCGTGCCGCGACGTGATGAGCGAGCGCGTCCGCGAGATTCATCACCATCCCGGCCCTTCTCAAGCGAGCTTGTAGATGCGGAGGGTGTTCTCGCGCAGCACGGCGCGCTTCGACTCCGGCCGGAGATCGAGCGCCTCAATCTCCTCGCGCGTCCGCTCGAAACCGAGAACGGGGAAGTCCGTGCCGAAGATCACCTTCTTCCGGCCGTAGGTGTTCATGTAGTGGATGAGGGAGGCCGGCCAGTAGCGCGGGCTATGAGCATCCGTGCCGATGAAGACGTTCTGGTGCTTCCAGGCCATGGCGATCATCTCGTCCATCCAGGGCACGCCGAGATGGATGCCGATGATCTTCAGTTCCGGAAAGTCGCAGGCCACGGAATCCAGGGTGATGGGGCGCCCGACGGAACGGCGAGGATAGCGCGGGTCATAGACGAGGGACTGGCCGACCTGGAGCTGCACCGGAATGTCCAGTTCCACGCACTTCGCGTAGAACGGATACCAGCGGGCATGGTCCGGCGGAAGCTCGTACCAGTGCGGATAGAAATGGGCGCCGATGAAGCCGTGGTCGCGCACCGCGCGCTCCAGCGCCCGCACGCCATCCATGCCCTCGGTCGGGTCCAGCCCGGCCAGGCCGCTGAAGCGGTCGGGATACGCCGCCACCGCCTTGGCGACCAGATCGTAAGGAACGTGGTAGCAGGCTGGATGGCCGATCGTGCCCACCTTGGCCGCGATCAGGAAGGACCTCTCGATCCGTGCCTTGTCCATGCGGCGGAGCATCTCGTCGAGGGAAACGCCCTGGAAGGTCTCGGCATCCACGCCGATCTTGCCGCGGTAGAAGCTCCCCCGTTCCGGCCGGCCGGCCAGCGCCTCCTCCGTCCAGATGTTGACGACGGCATCGATCGCCCAGACTTCCTCGTCCACGTCCGCACCCATCCCCTCAAAGTCCCATTTCGCGCGCGATGATCTCTCGCTGGATCTCGTTGGCGCCCTCGCCGAAGGTGTAGAGCCGCCCATCGCGCCAGAAGCGCTGCATGTCGCTCTCGGAGGAGTAGCCCGCCGAGGCGAGGAGCTGCATGCCGTGGTGGGTGACGTATTGCAGCGTCTCCGTCGCGATGACCTTCGCCGCGGACGCTTCCCTCTGCGCCTTCTGCCCTGTCGCGATGAGCCAGCCGAGATGCCAGACGGTCAGGCGGGACTGGTCGACCCGCATCTGCATGTCGGCCAGCCGATGGCGCACCGACTGCAGGGCGCCGAGCGGGCGGCCGAACTGGATGCGCTCCTTCGCGTGCGCCACGGCGCAATCCACCGCCGCCTGCGCGCAGCCCGTGACCGTCGCGGCCATGGAGGCGCGCGAGTTGTGCAGCGTGGACATCATATGGCGGAAGCCCTGGCCTTCCTGCCCCAGCATCGCGTCGTCTGGCACGAAGACGTCGTCGAAGCCGATGTCCCAGGACGGCATGCAGTTGTTGCCAACCTTGGAGAGGGGCGTCATGCCCACCCCCGCCGCCGTGGGCGGCACGAGAAAGAGGGAGATACCTCGGCTCCCGCTGCTTTCCGGATCGGTTCGAACGGCAACGAGGAGGAAATCGGCGCCTTTCGCATCACTGATCCACGTCTTCCTGCCCCGGATCCGCCACCCGCCATCGGCGTGTACAGCACGCGTGCGTATGGCGGAGGCGTCCGTCCCCGCTTCGGGCTCGGTCAGGGCGAGCGCGATCAGAAGGCGCCCGTCCAGCAGCTTCGGCAGCAGGGCCGCGCGCTGCGCCGCGCTGCCATAGCCCTGCACCGAGGCGATGCCGAAGCCGACCACGCGGTTAAAGATCGAAGCGACCATGTAGGCATGACGACCCAGCCGTTCCTGGACGAGCATCACGGTTCGCCAATCAAGTCCTAGCCCGCCCTCCTCCTCGGGAACTGCCAGCCGGAACAAGCCGAGTTCACCCATGAGTGGCAGGAGGTCGTAGGGAGGGACGTGGTCCCGGTCGCGGCGACGAACCTCTTCAGGCGGCAGCCAGTCCTGAAGATAGCGATCAACGGAGGCCAGGAGGGCGAGCTGGGTCTCGTCGGGCGCGAAATCAATCATGCGCGGAACCCACAGCACCGCACCAGAAGGGGGAATACGCCGATCCTCGGCGTCAGCCGGTCCAGGACGAGCATTCCGAGGCCCGATCACCATGTTGTACTAAAAATAGGACATATCGGATTCAGCCTGTCAATTGCATTCCAAAGCAGCGCTTCCGGGCGACGAACCGGGCAGAATACGATGCTGCCCTACGCGGACGTGGCAGTCTGACGGTGTGGTTCACGGACGCGGCGATCGCGGCGTGGAAGGCTGAGCCGCGGACCACCCGCGGCGGGCAACCCCGTTATTCCGCCTTGGCGATCGCCACGGCCCTGACCTTGCGCGCAGTGTTCCGTCTGGCTCTCCGCCAGACCGAGGGCCTGATCGGCTCCATTCTCTCTCTGCTCGGTCTCGATCTGGCCATGCCGGATCATAGCACCCTTAGCCGCCGGGCCGAGACGTTGGAGGTGCCACGGCATCACCCCGGCAGCCGCCCCGTGCACCTACTGGTGGATAGTACGGGGCTGCAGCTGTGCGGGCCTGGCGAGTGGCTGGTCGACAAGCACGGGAGCAGGACGCGTCGGTCCTGGCGCAAGCTGCACATTGGTGTCGACGTCGACACCGGACGGATCGTTGCATCGTCATTTGTCCGTCGTCGAATGCTTTGGGACAGAGAGGGCGCTGACTTAGCGGAGGCTCTGGCGCATCTGGTGGTTGACGTTAGGCGGCTTGACGCTGGTGCAGCAAGCGCCGCTGCTGAATGGTCTGTCGCTTGATGCGTTCACGCTCGAGCAGGATGGTTTGCCCTCGGCCGAGGTAGACATCGGCTGGGGTGAGGTTCTGCAGGCTCTCGTGGTAGCGCTGGTGGTTGTAGTGCTCGACGAAGGCCTCGATCTGCGCCTCAAGAGCGCCGGGCAGGTAGTAGTTCTCCAGCAGGATCTGGTTCTTGAGCGTCTGGTGCCAGCGCTCGATCTTGCCCCCGGTCTGCGGGTGGCAGGGAGCGCCGCGAACGTGCGCGATGCGCTTCTCGTCGAGCCACTTGGCCAGGTCGTCTGCGATGTAGCAGGGGCCGTTGTCGGAGAGCAGCCGCGGCCGGTGCAGGACCTTTACCTGACCGCAGCCTGATGCAGCGAGTGCTGCCTCCAGTGTCTCTGTGACGTCGGCGGCCGCCATGGTGGTGCAGAGCTTCCAGGCGATGATGTATCGGGAGAAGTCGTCAAGCACGGTGGACAGGTAGCACCAGCCCCAGCCGGTCACCTTCAGGAGGGTGAAGTCCGTTTGCCAGAGCTGGTTCGGCGCCGTGGTCTTGGTGTGGAACTCATCGGCCGCCTTGACCACGATGAAGGCCGGGCTGGTGATCAGGTCGTGCGCCTTGAGCAGGCGGTAGACGGAAGCTTCCGAGAAAAAGTAGCTCTGGGTGTCTGTGAAGCGCACCGCGAGTTCGCGCGGGGACAGCTCGGGCGCCTCCAGCGCCAGGTCGATGATCCGAGACCGCACCGCGTCGGGGATGCGGTTCCAGACCCGTTCCGGCCGGGACGGCCTGTCCTCCAGCGCCCCGGGGCCACCGTCCTGGTACAGCTCGTACCAGCGATAGAAGGTCGCCCGTGGGATCCCGAGCCGCTCCAGGGTGCGCCGGACCGGCAGGTTTGATCCCTCGACCAGGCGGATGATCTCCAGCTTCTCGGCGGCGGGGTACCTCATTCGCGGTCGCCCCCATCCGCGAGCATGCTTTTTTTGAGCAACCGCAGCTCAAGCGCCTGCTCCGCCACCACCTCCTTCAGGCTGCGCGCCTCCTGGCGGAGGTCCCTCACCTCGTCCGTTGTGGCCGCCCAGGCCGTGTCCCCGGCCAGGCGGCGCTTGCCCGCCTCCAGGAACTCCTTCGACCAGGTGTAGTACAGGCTCTCGGCAATGCCCTCGCGCCGACACAGGGCGGCAATGCTCTCCTCCCCCCGCAAGCCTTCCAGCACAATCCGGATCTTGTCCTCGGCCGAGTAGTGCTTGCGGGCCGCCCGGCGGATGTCGCGAACCACCCGATCGGCGGGCGGCTTCGCGTTCGGTGTCGCTGGCTTCTGGCTCATGGCTCGTTCCCTGGCGGTTACGATGAGCCGGAAACCCTCCTTTCCTCAACCAGCGTCGCCTGTCTCATGAGCCCTGACGGCGGACAGCCCGCTCTGGGACGCCTTCCTGCTCCAGGCCACAGGCGGGGGTAAGGACCTCATCGGCTTCCTGCAGCGCTGGTTCGGCTACTGCCTGACCGGCATCACCCGCGAGCACGCCCTGCTCTTCGTCTACGGCCCGGGCGGCAACGGCAAGGGCGTCCTGCTGGTCACCATTGCCAGCATCCTCAGCAGCTACGCCACGACGGCCGCGATGGACACCTTCACCGTGTCCAAGTCCGACAAGCACCCGACCGACCTCGCCATGGCACTCACCGGTGGCGACCCCATCACGGCGCGCTTCATGCGGCGGGACTTCTTCACCTTCACCCCAGCCTTCAAGCTGACGGTGAGCGGCAACCACAAGCCGGCTCTGCGCAACGTCGACGATGCTGCCCGGTGCCGGTTCAACATCGTGCCCTTCCTGCACAAGCCCGCGGCGCCCGACCGGGATCTGCAGGATAAACTCCGGGCCGAGTGGCCGGGGATCCTGCGCTGGCTGATCGACGGCTGCCTCGCCTGGCAGCAGGAGGGTCTCAAGCAGCCCAAGGCGGTGCTGGACGCGACCGCGGAGTACTTCGCCGAGCAGGACCTCCTGGCCCAGTGGATCGAGGAGTGCTGCGAGAAGGGCAAGGGCCTCGGCGAGACGAGCAGTGTGCTCTTCGCGTCCTGGCGCACCTTTGCGCAAGGGCGCGGCGAGGATGGGGGCACGGCCAAGTGGTTCGGTACCACGCTCGAGCGCCAGGGCTTCCGGTGCGACAAGGACTGCACGCTGTTCCGTGGCCGCGGGTTCCTCAGATTGTGCGTGATTCCTGAGCAGGCCCCACGCCACTGGCAGGATAAGGACGAATGACTGCTTACTCGCGCCACTCAGCGACGCTGCGACGCATGCGACGTGGCTCCCTGTTAGTGCGCCACACGCGCGCGTGTAGGCGGTCATACGAAATCCATGTCGCATGCGTCGCAGCGTCGCTGGGACTGCAAAGCATCCTTCAGCAACCAGGTTTTCGCAGGAGAATGGTCATGACTGAGCTCGCGCCCGCGCTTACCACATTCCCGCCTTGCAATCGCGCACTCGTCTCCGAGCTGATCCCCTACGCCCGCAACGCGCGCACGCACTCCTCCGCGCAGGTTGCGCAGATTGCCGCGTCCATTCGCGAGTTCGGCTTCACGAACCCCATCCTCGTCGACGGCGAACGAGGCGTGATCGCAGGACACGGCAGGCTCTTGGCCGCACGCCAGCTTGGCATGACCGAAGTGCCGACGCTGGAGCTGTCCCACCTCACCCCTGTCCAGCGCCGCGCCTACATCCTCGCCGACAATCGCCTCGCCCTCTCGCCGTTTGGAACGAGGACCTGCTGCGGGTAGAGCTGGCCGAGCTCGGCGCAGAGGGCTTCGATCTCGCGCTCACCGGCTTTGACGAATTGGAGATCGCGTCCTTCCTCACCGAGCCCACCTCAGGGCTGATGGACCCCGACGCGGTCCCCTCCCCGCCCGAAGTGCCGGTGTTGCGGCTAGGTGACGTCTGGCTGCTGGGCCGCCACCGCCTCGTCTGCGGCGACTGCACCGACCCTGCCGCCGTCGAAGCCGTGCTCGCCGGTGTGCGCCCGCACCTGATGGTCACGGATCCTCCCTATGGCGTCGCGTATGACCCCTCCTGGCGCAACGAGGCCCTGGACGGCAGCAAGACCCAGCGCACGGGCAAGGTGCTCAACGACGACCGAGCGGACTGGACCCAGGCGTGGGCCCTGTTCATGGGTGATGTCGCCTACGTCTGGCACGGCGCGCTGCACGCCGGTACCGTCGCCGAGAGCCTAATCGAGTGCGGGTTCGACATCAGGGCGCAGATTATTTGGGCGAAAACTCAGCTGGTGCTGGGCCGAGGCAATTATCGTTGGAAACACGAACCGGCTTGGTGCGCCGTTCGCAACGGCGCGAAAGGTCACTGGGCTGGAGACAGGAAGCAGACGACCCTCTGGTCCATCTCGAGCCGCGACCAGGACGCGGACACCGTCCACGGCACCCAGAAGCCGGTAGATTGCATGCCCCGCCCGATCGAGAACAACTTCTCGCCCGGGCAGGCCGTCTACGAGCCCTTCTCCGGCTCCGGCACCACCCTCATCGCTGCCGAGATGACCGGCCGCGCCTGCCACGCTGTCGAGCTCTCACCGGCTTACGTCGATGTGACGGTCCTCCGCTGGCAGGCCTTCACCGGCCGCGTGTCGCGCCTGGAGGGCAGCAGGGCGACCTTTGCCGAGGTCGTCGCCGAGCGCTGCCCCGCCGCCGCTGGGGAGGGCGCCTGACATGGCTAAGGAAGGGCTCTACGTGCCCACTGAGGAGCAGCGCCGGACCGTGCGGGTGATGGCCGGCGCCGGCATCCCGCAGCCAGACATTGTCACTCTGCTCGAGATCGACCCCAAGACGCTGCGCCTGCACTTCCGCCGGGAGCTCGACCGCGGCTCCGTCGAGGCGACGGTGAAGGTCGCGCAGACTTTGTTTCAGATGGCGACCTCGGGTCAGAACACCGCCGCCTCAATCTTTTGGATGAAGGCGCGGGCCGGCTGGCGCGAGAAGCACGAGGTGGTGCTGTCGGCCAAGCCAGCGGGCGAGATGACTGATGCCGAGCTCGAAGAGGAGATCGCCCGCGCCCGTGCCGCCCGCCTCGTGCTCGACCGGGAGGCGCCGAGCGGCGAGGGCTCAGCCGGTGGAGAGTGACCCCGCCTGGGAGCTGGGTCAGCGCCGCGCCATTCGCCGGGAGTTCGGCCTGTGGTGCGAGCACGCCCTCGCTCCGCAGGGCTTCTCC
>NZ_RCVR01000073.1 GCF_016107305.1 Roseomonas sp. KE2513 | reverse complement strand
GTAGATCGTGCTCCCGTAGCAGCACGGTTTACTGAGGCGCTTGTTCTGCTTTCGGCTACCTCCGCTCACTGCTCAGCGAAGGTCTGAACAGACGGGGGTGCTCCATCCTGCCCCGGTGAAGGAACCCGGCCGCCGGGCGAGACCATCAGGTCGAGTGTGGAGGGCGCGGCGGCTTCTTGACCGCCACCATGTTGGCCCGCTCCATGTGAGCGGCGAGTTGCTCCGCCAGCACCGCGGCCGCAACCTCCCAAGTTGCTCCGCGCCGGGGCTTGCCGCGTTCGTCGTGCCGCAGCGCATAGGCCAGCACCTCGGCCACTTCCTCGCCGGTGGCGGGCACCAAGGGCGGCGGACTGGCCCCCGCCGGGTCAGCCATGGCGCACCTCGGCGGGAAATGCTGGCCGGCGAGTGGAGACGAAGCGGGTGAGGCGCGGCATCGCCGCAGGGTGCGGACCCATTTCAAACAGATCAAGAACGAAGCCGCGGTTTTTAGGACAGATGGGGCCTCTGGGGACCGGCTTGCGGCCCTCAGGACGTCCTACCGAGTGTCAGGCCGCCTTGCCCTTGGCTGCCTTGCGCTTGGCCTTCTTGGCACCCGCGAAGGCTGCCTCCTTCAGCGAGGGGCTGGCCTTGAACTTCACAGTCGCACCCGCCTTGACCTGGACCTTCTCGCCCGTGTGCGGGTTCAGCGCCGTGCGCTTGGCGGTCTCGCGGACGGTAAAGGCACCGAAGTCCGGAAGGGAGAAGCGGCCGGTTTCGATGATTTCGGCGTTGATCGCCGCTACCAGGTCGGCCGCGAGCTGCCCGGAGGCAACCCCCGTCATCTCGGTGGACTGCTGGATCACGTCCGTGAGGAACTTCTTCGACAAGCTCAAACCCTTTTTCATATGCATCGCGCGCTCGCACGCAATTTGAATCTGCTTGCCTGAAAGCGTGCTGCCAAGCTGCAGCGTAGCCACTCAGCTCAGGGAAGTGCCGGATGTCACCGGAAAGCCAGACCGGCTTGGTGCTGAACAGGTTGCGGTCAGAGCACACAGGTTGGCACGATTGCCCCGCAGCCATTCGGATGGGACCTCGAGCATGACGGGTGTCACGATTACCACCAGCTGCTGTGTGGTCGGCGGCGGTCCGGCGGGCATGATGCTGGGCGTGCTCCTGGCGAGGGCCGGCGTTGAGACGGTGGTGCTGGAGAAGCATGCGGACTTTCTCCGGGACTTCCGCGGAGACACCATCCACCCCTCAACCCTGGAGATGCTCGCCGAGCTGGGCTGGATTGAGGACTTCCTGCGGCTGCCGCACCAAGAGATTCGGAACGTCGGAGTGGACGTCTGCGGGGTGCACGTGCCGGTCGCCGACTTCTCCCACCTTCCCGTACGGTGCCGCTTTGTCGCGCTGATGCCGCAGTGGGACTTCCTGGACTTCCTCGCCGGATGGGGCGCCACCTTTCCCTCCTTCCAACTGAGGCGACGGTCAGAGGCGACAGGGCTGATCATCGAGGGGGATCAGGTCGTCGGGGTTCAGGCGCAGGAGCCGGGTCGCACCCTGACAGTCCGTTCCAGGCTGGTGGTGGCCACGGACGGTCGGCACTCCCGCATGAGGGCAGCGGCCGGCCTGACGGTGCAGGATCTTGGCGCCCCCATCGACGTTCTCTGGATGCGGCTGCCGCGCCTGCCCTCCGATCCTGAGGCCGTGCTTGGCAACGTGAGGGCGGGTCACCTGCTGGTCCTGATCAGCCGTGGCGACTACTGGCAGTGCGCTTACGTCATCCCCAAGGATGGCTATGGGGCGGTCCGTCAGGCGGGCCTGGACGCCTTCCGGCACGCCGTTGCCGAGACCGCCCCCATGCTGGCGGGGCGCACCGACGCCCTCAAAAGCTGGGACGACGTGAAGGTGCTCACGGTCAAGGTTGACCGCCTCGAGCAATGGTGCCGTCCTGGCCTGCTGTGCATCGGTGATGCGGTCCATGCCATGTCGCCGATCGGGGGTGTTGGCATCAACCTGGCGATCCAGGACGCGGTGGCCGCCGGGCGCATCCTCGCACCCTCGCTCCGCCGAGGTGAGGCGCCGGACCTTGCCACGCTGCGGCGGGTGCAGCGCCGGCGGGGTTGGCCAACCCGCGCCACCCAGCGCCTGCAGGTGCTGGCGCAGAACCGGATCATCGGTCCGGTTCTGGCAGGCAGTGGCGATGGGGCGCTGCCTGTACCCCTTCGCATGCTTCAACGCTTCCCAGCTCTTCGCCGGGTACCGGCGCGTGTGCTCGGGTTAGGCTTTCGCCCGGAGCACACCGGGCCGCACCCCTGATCCGGTTGAGCGCCAACAGCACAGTGGGGGGTGTTCACCGGCTAATCTCGATGCAAGCGTTAGCGCCCCACTTGGCCAGCGCCTGTGACTTCCCTTTTCCCCACGACGGCGGAGAGTTGAATCTGAAGTTCAACGTGCGCGGCGCGCCACTCCTTGGGCTCAACGGCGGCAGCGGCCTTAAGCGCAACGAAGCATAGGCCTCCGCGGACGAAACGCAGGACCAAGCCGAGGCCGATCGCCACTGGGACGCGAGTGCCGATAACGGCGGCGCAGCAAGTGTGTGCGGCTGGCACAAGGCCCTTGGGGCTGATCCTGGCAGATCGCTCCACGGCAGTTTAATTAAGCAATGTCCGATCCGGGGTTTCGCCGGGCCTGGACGCCTGTCGGCGGAGCATCGCACGGAGCTGGCAGCCTCGGTGCGACAGGCGATGGGCCGGGGTGGCTTGGCGAGGCGGCTCGAGGAGTTGGGTTTCGTGCCGGTCGCGGGCACACCGGAAGAGATGGCCGCGACGATCCGCGACGACGCTCGCCGCTGGTCCGCGGTGATCCGCGACCTCGGCCTCACGCTCGACTGAACCTCGGCGGTAGCTCCGCAGCGCACGGTACCGCCCTCGTCGATGCTGTTCGGCTACGCCCGCTCACGGGAATGGTGAAGCGAGGCAGCATGGTCAGCTTCGGGCGCAAAGCAGAAGGCAAAGTTTGGCCGAGAGCGGACAGGCTGCTCTCGAGTGTAATACCGCCGAGCAGATGTTCCGACCCGTCCAGCTCCGCCACAGGCGAAGGACTGAAGCCGCGTCTGCAAGGCAGGGACCAGCTGATGATGTGTCAGGAC
Organism: Roseomonas sp. KE2513; assembly: GCF_016107305.1. Classification (GTDB taxonomy): domain Bacteria; phylum Pseudomonadota; class Alphaproteobacteria; order Acetobacterales; family Acetobacteraceae; genus Roseomonas. The sequence goes on along the minus strand of NZ_RCVR01000073.1, from coordinate 9,560 downwards.
ATAGGCGCGCCGATATAAGGCGCAGCATAGCGGACCTTGCCACGACGTTCCGCGCCAGCAGCGATTAATCATGACGCAGGTCAGGGCTGAAGGCCCGCGAAGCCGCGAGAGCACCACGCTCTGGTCCGCGGCCGCGCATGTAGGCTTGCGGGCCGCACCCCATGTCGGTGCGAAAAGCGTAGATGAAGGCGGAAGTCGAGCCGTAACCAAGTTCCATCGCCGTCTGTGTCACCCTCCTGCCTCCGCCCAGCAGCTCGATGGCCTTGAACAGCCGCAGGCGCCGCCGCCAGGAGCGCAGGCTCATGCCCAGCTCCGCCTCGAAACGGCGTGCCAGGGTCCGGCCTGACATGCCCAACTCCCGCCCCCACTCCTCCGGCCCGCGTGGATCCGCCGGGTCGGCGTAGATGGCGTCGCACACCGTCAGAACAGGGCCTCCACGCGGCCAGGGGAGCGCGCCCGGCAGTGACTTCGCGCGCCGAAGTTGGTCGAGGATGAGATTGGTCACGCGGCCTGCATAGCCGTCGTGATCATCCTGCCCCTCAATGTCGGTGGCCTCAACGATGAGCGCCTGGAGCAGGAGCGATACGCTGAACACCGTTGGACCTTCCGGCAGCCCTCCACCGGCCTCCTCGGCGAGCCAAAGACTGCGGAACTCCGCGCCGAGGAGGGATCCGACCCGGTGCGGCAGACCGGCCGGAAGCCAGACCGCCTGCTCCGGCGAGATCACAAAGGAACGCCCTTCCACGGCGACGGTCAGCACCCCGGAGATGGCGTAGGCCACCTGATGCCAGCGGTGGGCGTGCTCCGGGAAGTGGTGGCGCGCGGGGATGGACTGCGCCCGGATCGTCATCGGCCTGGGGGCAGCCAAGCCGGGCGGCGCCGCGATCGTCTCCCACAGCATGCGCATCCTCCATTTTGTCCCCTGTTCTATACAGATTGTCGGGCCGTGGAGATACAGACAGACCCGAATTCGGTATCTCTGTGTGAGATGGCGCCCTGACCGGCCTCGCTGGCCGCCGCGATGGGCCCTCGCCGGACGCCGACGTCCCTTGGACTTCAGGATGAGGAACCCGCCATGGCTCGCACAGACAGCCGCGGCCTACCGCTCTTGACCACCTCGGACCGCGCAGCCGAGCGCTACCGCAAGGGCGTCGACCTGATGCTCTCCACCTGGCCCGGCGCGGCCGAGGCGCTGGACGAGGCGATCGCGGCCGATCCGGACTTTGCCCTCGCCCATGCGGCCCGCGCTCGCCAACACGCCATGCGTTCGGAGCCTGCTCTTGCCAAGGCCCGGATCGCGACGGCCGCTGAACTGGTGGCGCGCCGCGGCACCGAGCGGGAGCGGAGCCACGTCGAGATCCTCTCCCTCGTCCTGAACGGGCGGACCGCCGAGGCCATCGACGGTGTGTCCGCCCACGCCGATAACTGGCCGCGGGACGTGGTGATCCTGTCCCTGCCGCTGGGCGCCTTCGGGCTGCTCGCCTTCTCCGGCCGGGCGGATCACGACCAGGCACGCGTGGACCTGTGCGAGCGGCATGCGAGCCACTTCGCGTCGGACGACTGGTGGTTCCTCACCTACCGGGGCTGGTCACACGCGGAGAACGGCAACGTGGCCCACGGCCGCGACCTCACCCAGCGCGGCTTCGACCTTCGCCCGCAGAACGCCAACGCGGCCCACGCCCTGTCGCACGCGATGTACGAGGGCGGGGCCAACGACGAGGCCGACCGGCTGATCCAGGCTTGGCTGCCGACCTATGACCGCTCCGGTATCCTGCACGGCCACATCGCCTGGCACGCGGCACTCGCGGCGCTGGAGCACGGGAACACGGAGCGGGCACTCGCCCTCTACGCCGAGCACGTCCAGCCGTCCGTCTCGACCGGGAACGCCGTGAACGTGGTCAGCGACACCGCCTCCTTCCTGTGGCGGCTGCAGGCCTACGGCTACCAGGTGCCGGAGGGGTTGTGGCAGGCGGCCGCCACCTATGCGACGCCGTCCTTCCCCAGCGCGGGCTTTGCCTTCGCGGACGTCCACATGGCCCTCCTTGCCGCGGCGACGGGCGACAAGGAGGAACTGGAGCGGCGCGTGTCCGCGCTGATGGGGCTGATCGAGGCGGGCAAGCTGCCCGCCGGGCCGGTGGTGCCCGCCATCTGCCGCGCAGCCCTGGCCTTCGCGGAAGAGGACTACGCGGGCTGCGTCCGCATCCTGGAGCCGGTCGCGTCCGAGGCCGTGCGCATCGGCGGCAGCGGCGCCCAGCGAGAGCTGGTGGAGGACATGCTGCTGCTCGCCCTCATGCGGAGCGGCGAGGCCGCCAGGGCCGGAACGCTCCTGGACCGCCGCCTCCACCGCCGTCCGTCGCCGCGGGACAAGGCCTGGCACGGCCTGCTAGCGGCCTGAGAACGACCATGTCACAGGTCAACATCACCGAGACCGCGACACCCGTGGCTGCTTCCGGTCAGGAGCGGAGCAACGTTCTGCGGCTCGCGGTGGCCCAGGCACTCGCGGGTGCAAACTCGACGGTGGTCTACGCGACGGGCGCGGTCGTCGGGAACTCGCTCGCACCCAGCCCTGCGCTCGCGACCCTGCCGATCTCCATCTTTGTGGTAGGCATGGCGGCCTGCACCCTGCCTGCGGGCCGCGTTGCCCAGCGACACGGCCGCCGCGCCGCCTTTCTGGCGGGCACGGGCTCCGGCGTACTCGCGGGACTGCTGGCGGCGCTGGCCGTCGTGCTCGGCTCCTTCTGGCTGTTCTGCGCCTCGACCTTCTTCGGCGGCGCCTACGCCGCGGTGGTGCTGACCTTCCGCTTCGCCGCCGCCGACTGCGCGCCACCGGCACGGCGTGCGCGGGCCTTGTCCGCGGTAATGGCGGGCGGCGTGTTCGCCGGAGTCATCGGCCCGCAGATCGTGACCCTCACCATGGACCTGTGGCTGCCCTACCTGTTTGCGGCCAGCTACGTCGCGCAGGCCGCGGTGGCCGCGACCTCCGCCTTCGTCCTCCTGGGCGTGCGGCTTCCCACACCAACGGCGGCGGAGGCGGCGGGGGGGCGCCCGCTCGGCGCCATCGTGCGCCAGCCGCGCTTCGTCACCGCCGTGATCTGCAGCGTGGTCTCCTACCTGCTCATGAACTTCCTCATGACCTCCGCGCCACTCGCCATGCGGATGTGCGGTCTGTCCCAGGAGGCGGCGAACCTCGGCCTGCAGTGGCACGTAATCGCGATGTATGCCCCGAGCTTCTTCACCGGGCGCCTGATCACCCGCTTCGGCGCGCCCCGCGTGGTCACCGCCGGGCTGCTCCTGACCGCCGCGTCCGCCGCGGTCGGGCTGACGGGCGTGGACGTGGCGCATTTCTGGGGAACGCTGGTGCTGCTCGGCGTCGGCTGGAACTTCGGCTTCGTGGGCGCCTCGTCGATGGTGCTGGAGTGTCACCGGCCCGAGGAGAGGGCGCGGGTGCAGTCGTTCAACGACTTCGCCGTGTTCGGGACCATGGCCTTTGGGTCCTTCCTGTCCGGCGGGCTGCTCTCCTCCTACGGGTGGAACACGGTGCTGTACCTGTCGTTCCTGCCCCTCCTCGTCGCCGCCGCCGCACTCGGCTGGGCAGCGGCCGGGCGCGCCGATGCTGCCAAACCCGCTCCCGCTCCAGGAGCCGATTGAGCGGCATATCCGATCACCAACCGCGAAAGAGGAAACGATATGACCAGAGCCAAGAAGCTTCTGCTGACCGGGGCCACCACTCTGGCGGCCGGTGTCGCGCTGATGCTGTTGCTCCACCGCCTCGCGTGGAACTCGTTCAATGCGGCGTCGATGGAGACACCATGGATGCGGGGCGGCATGGGGATGCATCACGAGATGCCGTGGTTCATGCCGATGGGTCCGCTGGCGATGGTGCTGACCCTCACCGGCGCGGTGTTGCTGGTGGCATCGCTCGCCCGGCTGACGACGCGGAACGGGTAGCGCGTCGTCAGCCGCAGGACTGGGCGGCGTGGGACTAATGTTCACCCGCCTGCCAGCGGCGCGGCGCTCGCCAGGAACAGGCACAAGCATGCGAACCACAGTCGCTATAGTCGGGGGCGGTCTCGCTGGGCTCCACGCCGCGCGGCTCCTGCACCGGGCCGGGATTGACCTCCGGCTCCTTGAGGCCCGCGACCGCCTTGGTGGGCGCATCCTGTCGGCGGGGGTGGACGGCTTCGAGGCCGACGACGGCTTCGATCTCGGCCCCTCCTGGTTCTGGCCAGATATGCAACCCTCCCTGGCGAGCTTGGTCGAGGAGCTGGGCCTCCGCAGCTTTCCCCAGTACGACGCGGGGGACGTCCTCATCGACCGGGATCCACATGTCCAGCCGCAGCGCTACCCCGGCATGCCGCAGGACCCGGCTTACATGCGCCTGGCGGGTGGGATGGGTGCCCTCGTGCGCGGCTTGGCGCGGGATCTTCCGCAGCAAAGCCTGCGGCTCGGAGTACGGACGGCAGGCATGACGCTCGGGGAGGCGGGGGTCACCCTTCGCATCGTCCGCAGCGACGGCGGGGAGGAGACGCTGACGGCCAATCAGGTGATCGTCGCAATGCCCCCCCGCCTGCTCGAGGTGAGCGTGGCTTTCGAACCGGCCCTGCCCCCGGAGGTGGCGCGGCGCTGGCGCGACGCAGCGACCTGGATGGCGCCACACGCGAAGTTCCTCGCCAGCTACGGATCAGCCCTTCTGGCGCGAGGCCGGGCTGTCCGGCACGGCGCAGAGCACGGTAGGACCGCTAGCCGAGATCCACGACGCGACCACGGCGTCGGGCGCGGCCGCCCTGTTCGGCTTCGTCGGCGTCGGGGCGGACCGTCGTCATGCCCTGGGAGAAGCCGCCCTGACCCGGACATGCCTGGACCAACTCGTGCGGCTCTTTGGTCCGGAGGCTGGAAAGCCATCCAGGACCCTCCTCAAGGACTGGGCTGCCGACCCGTGGACGGCGACCACCGACGACCGGCGCCCCGCCGGGCATCCCCTGACATCGGCCCGGTCCTGGATTGCCGGACCGTGGCGCGACCGCCTGGCCGTCGCCGGTAGTGAGGTGAGCGCGATTGCGCCGGGCTACCTGGCTGGTGCCGTGGACGCGGCCGAGCGGGCCGTATCCGAGGTCATCGCAAGGCTCATGGCGCCCGCCGACCAGGATTGAGGCGTGGGCGCCTAGAGGCAGTCGAACAGAAGAAGTCACAGGGCCCAAGCCCTGGAGACCGGATTTTCGCGCCAGGACTGCAAGGGGTCCCGGGCGAGCCAGAGCGACTTGTCGCCAACAAAGGAGGAAGCGTTCCCATGTCTATGAATCGTCGCGCCCTGCTGGGGGCCGCCGCCCTGTCGTCGGCTCTCCCGTCCCTCGCCGTCCCGGCGCTCGCCCAAGGGAATGCCGCTGGTAACTGGCCAAGCCGACCGCTCCGGCTCGTGGTGCCGTACCCGCCCGGAGGCGCGGTGGACCTGACGGGGCGCATCTTGGCGGAGCGTCTGCAGCCACTCCTCGGACAGAGCGTGGTGGTGGACAACCGCGGCGGTGCCGGTGGCAACGTCGGCGCTGACTACGTCGCGAGGTCCGAGAAGGACGGCTACACGATGATGATGGCGCCAAACTCGCTCATGGCGGCGAACAGGCACCTCTACCGTCGTTCCATGCCGCTGGAGCCATTGCGCGACCTGACGGGGGTGACGCGCGTGATCGCCGGGACCGTGCTCATGGTCGTGAACTCGAGCAAACCGTGGAGGAGCTTCGGGGACGTGATCGAGGCGGCCAGGCGTGACCCGGGCAAGCTGACCATGGGATCTTCCGGCTCGGGGACGATGGGCCACATCACCATCTCCGCCATCAGCAAGGCGACCGGCGTCGAGATTACCCACGCACCCTACCGGGGCGGCGCGCCAGCCATCTCGGATCTGCTGGCTGGCAACATCGACATCATGTTCGACGCCATTCCCGAGCTGGTGCCCTACGTGCGCGAGGGGCGGTTCCGCCCCATGGCCGTGGGCAGCGCAGAGCGCATCACCTACGTGCCGGGGCTGGGCGAGGTGCCCGGCATGGGGGAGCTGCTGCCGAACGCCGGACTCGACATGCAGAGCTGGATGGGAGTGGTCGTGCCGACGGGCATGCCCAGGCCCGTGATCGAGCGCCTGCACGGCGCGCTGGTGCGCATCGCGAGGAGCGACGACTTCCGCACCAGGATGGAGCCGCAGGGCTACGCCTCGGCCTGGGACGAGACGCTGGAGAGCTTCAACGCGTTCATGCGGGAGCAGGACGTGCTGTGGAAGCGGCTGGTCGAGGCATCCGGCGCAACGCTGGACTGACCGTCGCGGCGCCTGGGGGAGCTCGGCACCTGTCGGCCAACCCGGGCTTGGGCACGGCGGACCGTTCGGCGGCCCACCATCCTCCGGCGTTCCCAGCGCCAATCCCGAATAACTAGCAAGGCCACTGAAGGATACACAGGAAGATGCTCGACTCCCCTCAGCACGCTTCGGCCTTGGACGCCTCCATCTTTGACGAGGTAGTCGACCGAAAGGCATCCAACTCCTTGAAGTGGTCTTGCTCGCACCGGCTGCTGGCAGCGGACGAGGCCGCGGCGGACCCGTTGCCGATGTGGGTCGCGGACATGGATTTCAGGGCACCTCAGCCGGTCGTCGACGCGCTTGAGGCGACGGTCAGGCAAGGGATCTTCGGCTATCTCGGAGGCGCGACGCAGTCCTACCTCCGCGCCGTCACCGGCTGGCAGGGGAAACGCTTCGGGTGGGATGTCTCGCCGGACTGGGTGGTGCCGACCTCGGGCATCATCACCACTCTCAAGACGGCCATCCAGGCATTCTCCGCACCGGGCGACACGGTCCTGATCCAACCCCCGGTCTACGGCCACTTCCACGGCGATGTCCTGCTGAACGGCCGCCACCTCGCCCTTGCGCCGCTGGTTCGGGCCGGGCGCCGCTACCGCTTCGATGAGAAGGTCTTCGAGGCGGCGATCCTCCCCAACACCAAGCTGTTCATCCTCAGCCATCCGCATAACCCGACCGGCAACGTCTGGTCGGAGGAGGAGCTGCGGACGATGGGTGAGATATGCCTCCGCCACGGGATCCTCGTCATTTCCGACGAGATCCACCAAGACCTCATCATGGCCTCAGCCCAGAGGCACATCCCCTTCGCCTCGCTCGGTGATGACTTTGCACAGAACAGCATCACCTGCACGGCACCCAGCAAGACGTTCAACCTGCCGGGCCTGCAGTGCGCGAACGTCTTCGTCCCAAATCCTCGGCTACGCGGAGAGCTGAGGCGTCAGATCGAGCGGAACACCGCAGGCCACGTCAATACCCTCGGCCTGGTCGCCGCCGAGGCGGCCTACGCCCACGGTGAGCCCTGGCTCGAGGCGCTCCTCGCCTACCTTCGCAATAACCACGCCTACTTCGCCAGCGCCTTCGAGGACTCGAACACGGGCATTGAGGTCCTGCCGACCGACTCGCTCTACCTGGCCTGGATGGACTGCCGCCAACTCGGCATGGATGCGGCGACGCTCGACAGATTCATGCTGACGGAGGCGCGCGTCTGGCTCGACAAGGGGCAGAAATTCGGCCTCGAGGGTCATGGCTACATGCGCGCCAACCTCGGCTGCCCGCGGGCGACGGTCGAGGAGGCTGTTCGCCGCATCAAGCGCGCGGTCGCCGCGCGATGAGGATGCCCGCGGGCTGGCTTGCCTCCGTCGGGGCTGGTCACGGCACTGAAGGAATCCTCGCGCCAGTTCCCGAGAACGGCCATGGCTTCGGCCTGGGCTTCGTCGTGCGGAACTCGGCCGGACGGACACCCCTTCCGGGCAGTGTGGGAGACTACTCGTGGGCCGGAGCCTACGGTCCCTACTTCTGGATTGACCCGAAGGAGGATCTCTATGCGGTCCTCATGATCCAAGGGCCCGCTAACCGGATGTACTATCGCTATGCGATGCGGCAATTAGTGTATCAGGCGCTGAGTTGATTTGCCGCCTGAGCAGGACTACCTTCACTAAGAGGTAGTTTCCACTACCACCGTGAGTTGAAAGGACTGGCCCCCGCGGGCGTTTGAGCATCACGGCAACCCTGTCACTAAACCAGTGAACCTGACGAGGCTCTGGCGATGTCCATTCGATGGGAGGTGTCGCGAGCCGCTAAAGCATGGGTAAGCAAGGCGGACCGAGAACGTGGCTCGCAGCACAGTCACTGAGGCACCTAGCCGTCCAGTGTCCTCTACTGCCTCTCGCTCCTCCTTGCGCAAGGGCCAGAAGCGTCGCCCAAGGGAAATAACGGGATCCAGACCCTCGATGCGCTCGTCGGCCAGATGCTTCCAGGAACCCCGGGCCGCGTCCCGCATGAGGCGCTTGACTATGTCCGGTGGCCGGGCTCGGCGACGACGTCTGGTCGATCGGCTGTCGGACCTTCTCCTTCAGCCGCAATCACCTCCGCCGTGCCGCCGAGGCGGGCCGTTACCCTTGTTTCGGCGTGCTGGACAAGACGCACCACTTTGCCTTCCTGATCGAGGGCGTGCCGGTGCGCTTCTTCCGCGGCGATGCCGAAGAGCGCAACAAGCGGACGCTCCGCCAGCAGGAGAGCGAGGCACAGCAGCTCGCTCTGTCGCTCGGGCAGAGAGATGAGGTGGACGGGTTCATGTTCCGCCTGGCTGTGGCGACCGGAAAGGACGGCGAGGTAACGCGCGTGGTCTTCCTGGCTCTCAGGGGCGAGGCGGACCGGGTGGAGTGTTTCTGGCCGGTGCCTGGGATGGCTGATGCGCCTGTCGCCGAGCCTCACCCGCGCGGGACACGGGAGCGCCGGAACGATGCGCCCGCCATGCAGCTCCCGTTCCCGGCCGCCTCACCGGCGACACGTCAGCGCCAGTCCGCCCAGCAGCGAGGACGAATGACTACATCGGCCGCGGCTGAGAGTTCGCTTTATGTTGGCGCCTTACCTCGATCTCGGCTCAGCTCCGTTCGCCGGTGCCATCTTCACTTCGTCATTAGGCGTAATCTAATCGAAGGAGGTGCACCCAGGAGCCTGAGCCAACTCGAAAAGGGTAGGTAGCGCTTGAGCTGCTGCAGGGCGGCCTGTGCTCGTCCGTGTCACCCTCGGCCGTGCTGGTCATGGCATGGCAGGCTCGTGCAGGAGGATGTAGGACGGCAGGGTCTTGGGCAGACGCAACCTGGTGCCATCCGCCTGCCGGACGCGAGCGACTGACGGCTCGTGGCCCTTCATGTAAATCTCGCATCAGCATGAGCACGGAGATCGCGCTGGGGCATCTTGCGGACTTCCCCGAGGGTTCCGCTACCCCCATCACCTACGAGCGCGATGGGCGCAGCACGGCGCTGCTCGTTGTGCACCAAGGCGGTCGGCTGGTCGCCTATCTCGACATGTGCCCGCACCAGTACCTGCCGCTGACCTGGCGCGGCCGCCGCGTGCTGAGCGCGGATGGAACCCGTATCCGGTGTTCCAGCCACGGCGCCGAGTTTGCCGTTGAGGATGGCCGGCCGCTCAGCGGCCCAAGCGACGGCAACGGATTGACCGCCGTTGCCTTGCGCGTTGAAGATGGGACGGTTTACCT
>NZ_RCVR01000072.1 GCF_016107305.1 Roseomonas sp. KE2513 | reverse complement strand
AGGCGGCGAGGTGTCGGGCGCTTCGTTGCGTCCTGGGCACTAACAGAGCATTCTTCGTGCCAATTCAAAACGTTCCGACTAATCAATGGGATAGGCTGTCTTCCAATAGGAACGATCCGAATGTGTAATTTATGCCGACAGTTTGGACGCTAGGGGCAGGACGCGAGTGCCACTGTCCGGTGTTCCCGAATCGTTCTTGTTTGGCCTAACCTCCGTCGCCCCACTCCTGGGCAGCTGCAGGAAGTCAAGCATGAGCTACGACCACCTCTACAGACCTGAGCCCTGCACATCCTGGCCAGCCGCGCAGCTCCGCGCGGTCGGGATCACCTACCGCGAGGCTGCTGGCCAGGGGCGGGACGCCGCCGCCTGCCTCGAGCGCGCGGTCGCGGCCTATGTAGCGGCCGGCGGCGCGCGGCAGGGCTCCACGCGCGCGGTCCTCGACATGATCGCCTCGCTTGCGATGGAGGAGGGCGACTGGCTCTGGGGCCCGGCCCTAGCCCTGCGCGATCGGCAGGCACGTGCCGACCGGCAGCCAGACCTCTTTGAGCCGCCCGCGGACGGAGGAGCGCCGTGCTGACACTCCGCCCCACCTTACCGGAGCCGGTGCGGGATGCGCCGGGCCGCGCGGAACTGGCCACGATCTGGGATGGCCTGGACCAGGAGGGCCGCCGCTTGCTGCTCGCGCAGGCTCGCGCCGTGGCCGAGGTGACGGGACGAGTGCCACGGGGAGGCGATGCCAAAGCCTAAGGGCCGTCCCACCGCACCTGCGCGCGAGCACATCGGCTGGTGGCTGATGATCTAATGCGGATGCGGCTACCACGTGGACTAGCCGATAGCCCTACTGGTGGCGCAGCATCGCCCGGAGACGGATCTCTACAGGATCAGCACCCGGCCGGGCTGCAAGAACTGCGGGCGGCGCCCTGCCGGCGTTGCCCTGGTCGATCGGCCAGACCGGGTGACGGAAGGCTATGGCGGCGTTCGCGGCCGCTGCCTGGGGCGGACGGTTAGTGGCCGGCAGGACCGGGGCGGGAGGTGTTGCCAACGACCTCATCCGAGGAGGCTAGCGCGCTATGCTGCGCATCGGTGCTCCACAGGATGGTCGATCTTCGATCGATCTGCATCAGCAGATGCCCTGCTCATCGTTGCGCGCCGGCGGAGAGTGGTAAAATCATCATCGGCTCTGCTGCCGGAGGTTAGCAACGATGGTGTGTCAGACCCAACCTAGCTGGGCCCGTGCTCGTGCCCTGCTTGCCCGTTGCATGGATGAGCGCCGCAGACCCGCTTGCCACGATCGGCGACTTGGAAGCCGAAGCCGTTACCATAATGCACTTCATCGCCAATGACGTCGGTTCCAACACACGACCGGTGAGTTGGAGCCTTTTACACCGGCGTCGATGTGACGGATCCTGCGTGCCTGGGGCATCAGCCTGCCGGTCCGGAGGACCGGCGGACGTGACGGGCACGAGCGGAGAGGCGGCAGCGCCTGGAGCGCCCGCACCCTGCTCGGAAGTCACGCCGCTCGGGGCATTGGGCCTCAGAGCGGTGGACACATTTGGCTGCGGCGCGGGGGGGGGGCGAGGGCCGGCCCCGTAATTGGGCTGAGGGCAAGCACGAGCGCAAGGCCGTGCTTTCGCATAAAGGTCGTCCTGGGCGGACATGGCCATGCAGCCAACGTCCTCGCTTCTGGCTCGTTGCTTCGGGCATGTGTTCATCACCCGCAAGGCATCGGGTGAATGCCGCTTCGTGTCACAGACCCACCTGCAGTGTTGCCACCCCGCCGCGCAGCTGGCTTTGACCGTTCCAGGAAACTCGCCTCCTTGATCATGCGCGGTGCGGCAGGAGCCGCTGGCCTATGGCGAGGTGCGCTCACATTCAGGACCGCATCGCGAGGCGCGAGCGCTTGCAACAGTCAGGCTCCGACGTGCCACGCCGCCATGATCGACTAATGTCATAAAAGTATGCACGTCTAGATGGTTAACGCCCGGTAATGCCTGACCTGCTGAGACAGCCCGTGCTGCACCACAGGGAAGCGCAATCACCATGACCACCATCAACGGTAACCTCCTCTGGACACGAGACAGCACTGACACCCCTGCTGGTAGCGCGGAGGTCATTGCCTATGATCTTCGGACCGAACTCGTGCTGGTGCTCGGCCCAACCGGGGTAGACGCACTGGCCGCGGCTGACGGTGCGCTGCGCTTCAGCCTCCCTCGGGCTGATCTCGGCTCTCTCGGCACGGGCAACAGCGTGGGGATCCATGACGATGTGATCGCCGTCGCCTACGACGGTCCGACACCCGGTAGCAACGGCTTGGTCGCCTTCTATCGCATGGCTGCCGATGGCAGCGCCGCCGCGGCGATCCGTCAGGTGGAGGTCGGTGCGGTACCCGATATGGTGACCTTCACGCCGGACGGCAGTCGCCTGCTCGTCGCCATCGAGGGAGAGCCGAACGCGAACTACGGCGTGAATCCCTCGGGCGACCCCATCGGCGGGGTGGCGGTCATCGACGTAGCGACAGGCGCAAGTACCTTCATCGGCTTCGAGGGCTTCGACACCGAGGTACTGCGGGCCAGTGGCGTGCGGATTAACGGCGTGCCGGGCGTTACGGCCGCGACGGACCTAGAGCCGGAATACATCGCCGTTTCCGCTGACGGCACCAAGGCCTATGTCACCCTGCAAGAGAACAACGCGGTTGCGGTGCTCGACCTCGGCACGTTGACCTATACCAACATCTTCGCCCTGGGCACGAAGGACTACTCGCTTCCCGGCCAGGGGCTAGACCCGTCGGATCGGGATGGCGGCGCCAACATTGCCAACGCAAACCTGCGCGGCCTTTACATGCCGGACGGCATCGCTGCCTTCGAGTCTGGCGGGCGTACCTATCTTGTCACGGCCAACGAAGGCGATGCCTCCGAGTGGGGAAGCTACAGCGATGTCGCCCGCGTCAGTACGCTGACCCTGGACGAGGCGAGCTTCGGCGGCGCGGCCGGCGTCGCGGCGATGAAGGCTGCTGGCGCTCTCGGACGCCTCCAGGTCTCCAAGGTGGACGGCGACACCGACGGCGACGGCGACATCGACGTGCTGCACGCCCTCGGCGGTCGAAGCTTCTCGATCTGGGAGGTAACAAACAGCGGCCTGGTGCAGACCTACGACTCCGGCGACTTGATCGAGCGCATGCTGCTGCAGAACCGGCCGGACCTGTTCGACGACACCCGCTCCGACGACAAGGGGCCGGAGCCGGAGAGCGTCACGCTAGGCACGGTGAACGGCCAGCTCTACGCCTTCGTGGCGCTGGAGCGGGCGGACTCCGTCATGTCTTTCGCCATCAACTCGCCGATCGACGTCACCTATGCAGGGATTGTCGCGACGGACGACGCCCCGGAGGTGATCCACTTCGTCGCGGCCGAGGACGCGCCGGCCGGGATCGGCGGGCCGCTGCTGCTCTCGCCCGCCGAAGGATCCGGCGTCACCACCGCGCATGCCTTGGCGGAAACCGGCGGCAACTTCACGCTGCAGATCCTGCACGGCTCCGATTTCGAGGCGGGGCTTGCAGCGACGACGCGGGCGGGCCGCTTCGCGGCCATCGTGGACAAGCTCGAGGACAGCGTCGCGAACAGCATCACCCTCTCCTCGGGCGACAACTACATCCCGAGCCCCTTTAATGCCGCCGGCACCGATCCGAGCGTGAAGAACGAGCTCCAGGACCTCTATGCTTGGCTGCTGGGCGTGCCCGCCAGCGACTTCGCCGGGCTCGCCCTGAACCCTGCGAACGTCGATATCGCGATCATGAACGCCCTGGGCGTGCAGGCAAGCGTCTTCGGCAACCACGAGTTCGACTTCGGCCCGGCGGCGATGGCCGCGGCGATCGACTTCACCAAGGGTACGGGCACCACTGCGGCCTCGTTCACCTCGATCGGGGCGATGTTTCCCTATCTCTCGGCGAACCTAGACTTCGACGGTGAGTCGTCGCTGCGGACACTGGTGACGTCCACGCTGCGCGATTCGGCCAGCTATGCCACCACGGCTGCCGACCTAGCCAGCGGCGCGGCGCTGACCGCGGAGGCCGCCGACCAGCAGATTTCGCCCTGGACCACAATCGTGGAGAACGGCCAGACGATCGGGGTGCTGGGCCTTACAACCCAGATTCTCGCCTCCATCTCCTCGGTCGGCGGCGTGCGGGTGCTCGACCCGCAGGGCGACGGCGGGGTGGACAATACCACCGAACTGGCTGCGATCCTGCAGCCCTATGTCGACCAGATGACCGCTCAGGGCATTAACAAGGTGGTGCTGCTCAGCCACTTGCAGCAGTACCAGCTGGAGCTAAGCCTCGCGACCAAGCTCAGCGGCGTGGACGTCATTATCGCCGGCGGCAGCCACGCGGTCTTCGCCGATGGCAACGACGTGTTGCAGCCGGGCGATGCGGCGGCACAGAGTTACCCTGTCTTCGTCACCGGCGCGGACGGCAAGTCGACGGCGGTGGTGAACACAGGCAACGAGTACTCCTATGTCGGCCGACTGGTGGTCACCTTCGACGCCGACGGCAACATCATTCCCTCCAGCGTCGATCCCGCGATCTCCGGCGCCTATGCCACAACCGACGCGACCGTCGCCACCCTCTGGGGTTCCGAGGACGCCTATGCCGCCGGGACGCGGGGCGGCGAGGTGCGCGCGCTCACAGATGCCGTAACCGCCGTGATCAACCAGAAGGACGGCAACCTGCTCGGCTACACCGACGTGTACCTTGAGGGGCGGCGCGGCGAAATCCGTACCGAGGAGACGAACCTTGGGGATCTGACGGCCGACGCGAACCTCTTCGTGGCGAGGCAGGTCGATGCGGGCGTGACAGTCTCGATCAAGAACGGCGGCGGCATTCGGGCCGAAATCGGCTCGATCGGGCTCGGTGCCGAGGCGGGCGAGTTGCCGCCCCAAGCCAACCCCCCGGCCGGTAAGCCCGAGGGTGCGGTCAGCCAGCTCGACATCGAGAACTCGCTGCGTTTCAACAACGCCCTCTCGATCGTCAGCGTCACGGCGGCCGAGATGGCCCGGATCTTCGAGCACGCGGTCGCGGGTGTCGGACCAGGCGCGACGCCCGGGTCCTTCGGCCAAGTCGGTGGCGTCGCCTTCAGCTACGACCCGACTGCGACCTCCCAGATCCTGAACGCGGACGGCACGGTGCAGCGCGCTGGAGCGCGGGTGCAGAACCTCGTCATCTTGAACGATGATGGTGCCGTAATTGATACGGTGTTGCAGAATGGTGCCCTGGTGGGTGATCCAGGCCGCGCCATCAAGATGGTGACGTTGAGCTTCCTGGCCGACGGGGGCGACGGCTACCCGATCGGGCTTTACGCCGACAGCCGAATTGACCTACTGAACAATGCCGCCCTCGCCGAGGGAGCCGCAACCTTCGCCGCGAAGGGCAGCGAGCAAGATGCGCTGGCCGAGTATCTCAAGGTCGAGCACAGCACGGCCGATGCCGCCTTCGCCAATGCCGATACCACGCCGGCTGCCGATGAGCGGATCCAGAACCTTTTTTTCCATGCCGACACGGTGCTGCCAGTCCTGCAGTTCGGCGCTGCGATGGACGACACCGTGGTGGGGCAGGACGGCCGCGATATCCTGCTTGGGCTTGATGGTAACGACGTGCTGATCGGCCTCGGTGGTACCGACCTCCTGCTGGGCGGAACCGGCGACGACCTCGCCTTCGGCGGAAATGGGAGAGACACCATCTACGGCGAGGTGGGTAACGATCACCTGCGCGGGGATGCTGGCAACGACGTGCTTGTCGGCGATGCCGGCGCCGACATTCTCGTAGGGGGTGAGGGCAACGATCTTGCTTTCGGCGGCGACAACGCCGATGCGTTCTACGGCGAGGCTGGCAACGACCATCTTCGTGGTGATGACGGCAACGACTTCCTCATTGGCGATACAGGTGTTGACACCCTCGTCGGCGGATCTGGCGACGACCTTGCCTTCGGCGGCGCTGATGCGGACGAACTTTACGGTGAGGCCGGTCGCGACATCGTTCTCGGCGAGGCGGGCAACGACTTCGCTCTCGGCGGAGATGATGTCGATACCTTGTACGGCGGGGACGGTTCCGATCACCTGCGCGGTGATGGCGGCAACGATGTTCTCGTCGGTGATGCGGGTGTCGATACTCTCGTTGGTGGTGACGGAAACGACCTGGCTTTTGGCGGAGCCGATAACGACGCACTCCATGGCGAACTGGGCGATGACCATCTGCGCGGTGATGCGGGGACGGATACCATCTTCGGCGGCCTGGGCAACGACATCCTCGTCGGCGGGAATGGGGATGACTTCATCCTCGGTGGAGAGGGAGACGACGCGCTCTACGGCGAAGGGGGCCGCGACGTGCACATCTTCGAGGCTACATCGGGTCGCGACCTGATTTACGGCTTCGGACAAGTGGGGACGGATGACGACGTGTTGCAGTTCCGGCCCGGCACGTTCGCAACCTTCCAGCAGGTAATGGCCGCTGGCCGACAGGAAGGCAACAATGTCGTCATCAGCCTGTCTGGAACTGACATGGTAACGTTGGCTGGTATCTCGCTGTCCTCGCTCAACGAGAGCGACTTCGTCTTCGGCTGACTTAAAGCTCAGGACAAAACCTGCGTGTAGGCGTTGAGGAGGGATGGCGCTCCTCGTTTCTGACGACCTCTGGTGGTGGTGGAACCGCTGTGGCTGCAGAGTGCCGCTCTGGGCGGCGGTGCAGGGGCGAGCGCGTCAGATGCGAGGTTGAACGCATGCGTTAAACGGGCTGGAGGGCGTAGAGGCGGTCGTCCAGCGGCAGCAGGGTGTGTCGATGGAAGGCGATGATGATCGCCTCCTGCTCGGGTGTCAGGACGGTCGAGCGGGGCTCCTTTGGCCCCATCGGAGCATCGGCCGCCGTGGCCCTCTTGCGCCATTTCTGGACCGTGGTGGGGCTGACACCGGAGCGCCGGGCCAGGGTCCTTAGGCGCTCTTGTTATAGCTGGATCGCGCGACGAATCACCTCCGTCATGCGGGCGCATCTGACCTTCCCCCGTAGAAGCGGTCCGCCGATGGAGTGAGCCCGGCGGAACCGTGGAGGGTGTGGGGATGGCAAGGAAGCACCACAAGCCAGAAGAGATCGCTGCCAAGCTGCGGTAGGTCGAGGTGCTGCTGGCGTAGGGAAAGACGGCCGCTGAGGCGGTGCGCACGATCGTGACGTCCGAGCAGAGCTACTGCCGTTGGCGCAGTGAGTACGGCGGCCGAAGCTAGGCCAGGTGAAGCGCCTCAAGCAGGATAACGGGCGGCTCCGCAAAGCGGTCGCAGATTTGACGATCGAGAAGCTGGTGCTCAAGGAAGCTGCGTCGGGAAACTGGTAAGCGCCGCTCGTCGTCGGACCTGTGTCGAGCACGTCACAAAGGCACTGGACATCTCGGAGCAGTTTGCCTGCAAGGTGCTGAGGCAGCACCGCTCGACGCAGCGGAGGGCGCCGATGCAGGCCGACGATGGTTCAACGCACTGCATTGGACGCGCTGACCGGGAGCATCATTGTCCTGGCTCGGCAGTACGAGCGCTACGGGTATCGGCGGATCACGGCGCTACTCAGGGCCCAGGGCTGGCGGTGCAATCACAAGAGGGTGGAGCGTACCTGGCGTCGCGAAGGGCTGAAGGTGCCCGCCCGTCCGCCCAAGCGCTGGCGGCTATGGCTGGCTGACGGCTCCTGCATGCGTCTGCGGCCAGAGCGGCCGAACCACGTCTGTTCCTATAACCTCGTGGAGGACCACATCCGGGAGGGGTTCAAGTTCCGGATGTTGAACGTGGTCGACGAATATACCGGCGAATGCCTGGTCATGCGGGTGGGTGCCAGGACGGCGTTCATCGAGCCCGGCAGCCCCTGGGAGAACAGCTACGTGGAAAGCTTGACGGCAAGCTCCGGGACGAACTGCTTGATGCCGAGGTGTTCAACACTCTCCCCGAGGCAAGGTTCTCTTCGAACAATGGCGACGGCACTACAACACCGTTCGTCCGCACTCCTCGCTGCGCTACCAGCCGCCCGCGCCAGAGGTACTTCTGACATCACGTTTTCCATCTCCCGCAGGCCATTCCTCCACCAGCTCAGGACACGCCGCAGCCATGCTGCCTTGAAAAATCGCCTGGACCCCTTCGTGGGGGCTGGTCACCAGAGGTCGTCAGAAACGAGGAGCGCCATCCCTCCTCAACGCCTCAGTGCAGGTTTTGTCCCGAGCTTTAATTGGGAATGCTGCGGCGGCGCACCGTCAGCCAAGCAGCAAACCCGGCTGAAGCGTAGAGCTTGGCAAGGATTAGCCCCGGCGCCCACTTCGCCGAGCCGAACGCGAGGACGCTGAAGAGCAAGCTGTCGGCCAGAGAGCCTGCCAGTCCCGAGGCCAACACCGCCCAGGGCAGCGACCGCGACCGCAGCCGGTCATAGACAGCAAAATCCAGCAGTTCGGAAAGGAGGAAGGCCGCGGCTGAGGCGGTAGCGAGGGCAGGGGACAAGCCGAGGGACAAGGTCGCTCCCGCCAGGATACAGCCGAGGACCATGCCTCGCCCCGCGGCTTCCTGGAGCGCATCGCGCAGAGCGAGGGCGGCACCGATCAGCAGAACACCAGAGGGCGCCATGACGCCCGGGAAGACCGGAATGAGACAGGGGCCAGCCGGCATGCAGACAGTGCCCACGTGACCTATCAAGTAGTTTGCGGCGGGAATGCAGGCCAGAAAGGCCGCCGCCAGGAGGGTGCGCCGCATACGGGTTCCATTTGCTCGGGTTGGGGGTGTGCCTGCGAAGTACGGTCTGCCTCGCGTCAGGCGGTCAGCCAGGGACCGGGCTTATATGGACGGAGACAGGGCGGCGCGGAACCGGGACCACCACTGGATCATCGGCTCTGCCAACTCGCCCGTGTCCTCGGCGCTGTGCGATGTATGGATCTGCTGCTCTTTTTACTCGGGCCAGAGTTGTCCGTCGCGGCCCTCGAACTCTCCAGCCTTTCGGAAACGCCGACGACCCCGGACACGGCCTTCAACGTGTACCCTGACGAGAAGCGGATAACGTGGTTCTCATCAATTTGCGCGGGCATAGCAACTTTCAAGGTTTAGCGGGGCGTGGTTGGCCCGGTGGCATCGTGCAGGTCTATAATAGTGTGTGGTGACAACTGTGATGAGGTCTTTCTAGCCAAGGCGAACCATCCGGAGGCTCGTCCTTAGGTCGGTGCGGCCTTCGCTGTAGTCGACAATCACTTCTTTCAGCGTGTCGGGCGGGCCCTCGGCTGCGCGTACCCGCACCCGGTCTCCTTTTCTCAAGGGCCGGGCTCTCATTGTTGGCATCCCTCTAATAGATCGTCTGCAGCATCAATGGGATGCCGCGGGATGTCACCGGGCAAGGGACCGCCGCAGAGCGCGGGGAACTGCCGCTTCCACAGCGTGCCGCGCATCTCGAAGCAGCAACGAGGAACATTGATCGCGGCCAAGAGTATGCTGCCCCCGATCACGGTAATTTCGATTGCGCACAAAGGTCATGCAACCGCAGATTGTGAAATCAGCCACGTGGAAGTAAATACCGTGTCCATCGCCGTGTCGTCTGAAGAGCTCGACCAACATAAAGACGCATTCGCGATACGGCTTCAGGTTCTGGAGTTAGTAGTTGCCACTATCGCAGCGCGGTTGCCGAAGGAGGATGTAGAGGAGGTTGTGTCGGTGCTTGTATTCGTGGCGAATGCATCCGATGCAGCTTCTACTCTTGGGGCCTTCGCTGATCCTACGAGATCTGCTCTTGCTCAGCATTATGCGACTGAGATGCTCCAGCGGATGACTAAAGTCCGCAGGCGCAAACGTCGTCCTAGGTTTCCTAATTGACCCGACCCGGCGCTAGGACCAGCCGGAGGTTTAGAAGTCGATCTGGCTGACGAAGGTGGCGCTGGGGTGAGGCTGAGGAAGATCGAGCTATGAAGCGGGAGCTGTGCCGGGATCCGCAATAAGGCAGAAGGCACCCGGTTATGGAAGATCATGTCTATAGGCTCTTGGAGCTAGTCGGCACCTCTGAAGAGAGCGTCTCAGACGCAATCGATGCCGCAATTAGAAGAGCCGGCACCGCGGTGCGGAACATCAGATGCTCCGAGGGGGTTCAGGCTCGGGATGAGGTGGTGAACGGTAAGGTTGGCCGCTACCGGGTAACGCTCAAAGAGGGATTTACACTCGAGAAGCCATAGCCGAAGACAAGGCCATCACCCCTTGTTAGCTCAGCAGCAGCTGTAAGACGAATACCAGGGCGAGCAACGCACCACTACCGATGAAGCTGGTAAAAATCATCGATCCCACTGATTGCCCTCCCGTTCAGCATGACCACTCGGTATGATCGTTAATCGTAACGGCCTGGCCGACCTTAGGCTGCAGCCGGCCGACCACTTCTTATTGTTTCGCGAATACGGTTATGGTGGAGGGATGCTTTCTCCGGCTGAAGGCCGCAGGGACGGTGTCCAGTTGATGCCGGAGCACGGCATTGGGTTGGGGCGAGGCTGAGGAGCAGTGCCTGCACGCTCGGGAGCTTCCTGGGTGGAGCCGGTATGAACTGGAGCGCGGCTTATGGAGCATGCGGCTTAAGAATGACCCAGGCAGGCGTGGTGCCGCCAGGCTGGACGGCAACAGCCGATTACGTCTGGACCAGGATCCTTCCGATAAAAGAAGGGGAGCCTCCTTTGTTGCTGCGCGTGTTCCCTAATCCGTTAGAGGGTGCGTGGGACGAGCCGTGGCGCTGGGA
Organism: Roseomonas sp. KE2513; assembly: GCF_016107305.1. Classification (GTDB taxonomy): domain Bacteria; phylum Pseudomonadota; class Alphaproteobacteria; order Acetobacterales; family Acetobacteraceae; genus Roseomonas. Next base: position 2,157 of record NZ_RCVR01000072.1, on the reverse strand, counting down.
GATCGTAGAGGCGGGCTATGGTGATGGGCTGCTAGAACCTGAGATCGACACAGGCGGGGCAACAGGCCTCGAGGCGGCCATGGAAGCTGCTTCCACAGAAGCAGCGGCCCATGTCGCAGGTTTGGCTGACGAGCAAGGCCGCCGCGCCGGGATGCTGGACAACGAGCTCAAGGATAATCGAGAAAGGTGGCGCAACTCAGGCGGGTCGTGACACCAACCGAAGCGTGACAAGGAGCCGTGTGATGTCCAGGGTCGTCAAGCTTGCCGGTCTGCTCCCAGCTATTGGGCTATCACTTGCGGCGTGCACGCAGAGTTCGAGCTCATCCGGCCAAGCCGTCGCTGCCACGCCTGAGGACCGGCTCTACGCATGTCAGATGAAAGGCGCTGAAGCAGAGGACAGGGTGTACGGACCCCTCGGCGACCTGAGCGTAGACAGCGCGCTTGTCAGGGCGCGGGTTACGGAGGACTGCCTCAAGGGCAGGCCTGGCCCAGTCATCATTGGAACACCTGGTCTGCGATAGTCAGCAATCGGTTAGCTTGGCGACCCTCACTGCTCCTCGTTTCGGAGAGGCGGCCGGGCCGGGTGGGGGGAGGACCGCTCTGCCCGGTCGCTCAGGCGGGTGCCGGCGTCGAGTTCATCGCCGGGAATGGGGGCAGGGTGGGATGGGGTATGCGCGCTGGTCTGATCGAGAATGACATCACCGCCGTTCCCTCACGCCGGCTGATCAAGAAGCGGCGGGGCGATTGGAGGCTCTGCCATGTGCCCGTCAGTGCGAAAGGGATCCTTGATGAAGAAGCCGTAAGGCGCGCAGTAGCTCGGCTACCCCTTCCTCGCGTACAGTACCGCGAGAAGCTCAGTGAGCAGTCCGTCAGCCTTGCTGAGGTTGTTCTGGCGAGCAAATAAAGCAAGGTCGTGCGCGGCTACTACGAACAAGGTTGGATCAGGTTCGTTGCGCCTTGCGGCTGCTTCGTCGCTATCAGCTTGATCTGCGGCCATCGGGCGATCTGACCTTTTGTTAATGTTTCATGCTGCCAGTTGGAACACTGTGCACAGTTACAGGCCATTTTAAGAGCTGAGGGATCACAAAAGGTTTCAACCGTTGCCGACAAAAAACCGGCTTAGTTCCTCTGCGTTCGGGACCCGCGATCACGGGCATGGGAAGGAAGTCATGCAAGATGGGCTAAATCCACCGGACGACGATACCCTTTCGCAGGCGACCGCCGAAGCACTGAAGAGGCTGCTCGCTGGCAGCGACCCAGCCCAAGCTCCAGCAGAACTTCTGCGGACACTACGGTGGCAGTTGGCGAGGGTCCTTGCTGAGGCGCCGATGGAAGGCGACGACGTAGCGGGGATCGAAATGCGTGCTCGCCTAGCGGTTGTGTTCGAGCAGGAAATTAGCAAGCAGGAAGCGCTCGTCGGATCGGCGAGCACAGGTTCGCAACATGCCCCGAGCTATGAGGAGAGGCGTCGGTGGCCGCGTTACCAAGTCCACTTGCGCGCACAGCTCCTGTCGGGTGCAGGTTCCTTCGACTGCACCGTCATCGACCTGTCCGAAGGGGGAGCTCAGATAGATGTTGCTGAGCCTATCCCCCTTTCGGCGGTTGCAGTTCTGAATATGGAGGACGGTGCGACCTATGTTGCACGGCGCCGCTGGGTGAACGGCACCCGGGCAGGGTTCGAGTTCACCGGACCACCGTTGGTGTCCAGTGAGCCATGATGAGCCGGCCCAGCACGGCTGGTCTCACCGCGCTCGGCCCCATCAACGACATCGATGAGCGAGAGGCGGTGGGGTCTTAACGCAGCATCTGCACTCGTGATCCGAGCGGCAAAGCCCATCGCCGCCCTTCTCTCGGCGTCGTTGGGACTCTGGTAGCGAAGATGACAGGGGGCTCAACCATGACCGATGATATGTAGAGCACCGCTCGCGTGGTGCCCTAGCGCGCGCTGCCGGCCGCCAAATATGCCGCGAGTGTCCGCTCAACGCAGGCTGCGGCGTCCAGCCCCTGGCCGTTAGCCTCGCGGTAGGTGATCCCGACCACGCGAAGCTGCACGGCAGACCAGGATGTGCAGGGCTCGGGCTTGTGGAGGTAGTCGTAGCTCATGCGTGGCTTTCCGATGCTGCCTTGGAAGCGAGGGTCGAGGGTAGGCTAAGTCAA
>NZ_RCVR01000071.1 GCF_016107305.1 Roseomonas sp. KE2513 | reverse complement strand
GATCTACCTCGCCGTAAAGGACGAGGGGCTGGCCACCATCGGCGAGGTGGCCGACCACTACGGCATCTCGCAGCACCACCTCACCAAGGTGGCACACCAGCTCGGGCTGGCGGGTTTCATTGCGACGGTGCGGGGCAAGGGAGGCGGGCTGCGGCTGGCACGCCCCGCACGGGAGATCGGGCTGGGCGCGGTGGTCCGGCATACGGAGCCCGACATGGCCCTGGTGCCCTGCTTTGCCTCGTCTGAAGCTCCGGCCGGATTGCCTTGCCCTATCGTGCCGGCTTGCGGCCTGCGCAGCGTGCTGGATGAAGCAAGGCAGGCGTTCATGGCGGTGCTGGACCGCTACAACCTGGCCGACCTCGTCAAACAGCGGACCGGACTGCAGGCGCTCCTAATGCTTCCGGCCGGTGCTTTTGCCCCTGGGAGCACTAAGAGAATGGCCGGGCCTGATCCCAAGGAGACTACGTGAAACAGCTTGCGTGATCCGAATAGATTGCCTTTTGGGCTCTCCTGGAGGAAGGCGGTCTATCGCCCCCTCACGATTTCAATCCCAGTCAGACCAACAGGCCGCCTCACGCAATACATTCGTTGAATGTCTTCAAGCGCCGGTGATCAGCTCCCTGATGCGGGATGCGAGCGCCTCCATAGCGAACGGCTTGGTCATCACGTGCATGCCCGGATCCAGGTGACCATGGCTCAGCACGGCGTTCTCAGCATAGCCGGTGATGAACAGAACCTTCAGACCCGGGCGCACGAGGCGAGCCGCATCCGCCACCTGACGGCCGTTCATGCCACCAGGTAAGCCCACATCGGTGACCAGCAAATCGATCCGGACAGTGGATTGAAGCACCTTTAGCCCGGCCGCCCCGTCACCGGCCTCAATCGCGGTGTAGCCCAGATCTTCCAGGACCTCTGTCACCAGCATCCGGACCGTGGGCTCGTCGTCGATCACAAGCACCGCCTCGTCATGTTCGGCACGCGGGGCGTTGGACAATTCTGTCGCAATCTCGAGGTCTGCCACCTCACCATGATGGCGTGGCAGGTAGAGGCAAGCCATCGTGCCCTGGCCCAGTTCCGAATAGATCCGTGCCTGGCCGCCGGACTGTCTGACAAAGCCGTAGATCATGGACAGCCCAAGCCCGGTGCCCATCCCGATCGGCTTGGTGGTGAAAAAAGGATCGAAGGCGCGGGCGATAACTTCCGGGGGCATGCCGGTACCATTGTCGCTGACACAAAGCGAGACGTACTGCCCTGGTGGCAGTTCCCGCTCCTTCGCGGCGCGCTCGTCCAGCCAGCGGTTGCCGGTCTCGATAATCAGCTTGCCACCACCCGGCATGGCATCGCGCGCATTGATGCAAAGGTTCAACAGCGCGTTCTCGAGTTGGCTCGGATCGACCAGCGTGGTCCACAGACCGCCACCGGCGATCGGCTCTACACTGATCTCCGGTCCCACGGTCCGGCGGACCAGTTCCTCCATGCCAGCGACCAGCCGGTTCAGGTCGGTTGGCTTCGGGTCGAGTGTCTGGCGGCGTGAAAAGGCCAGCAACCGATGCGTCAGCGCCGCCGCCCGCTTGGCCGCGCCCTGGGCTGCGTTGACGTAGCGGTCGATGTCCTTGATCCGGCCCTGCGCCACCCGGGCCTGCAGCAGCTCCAAGCTGCCGCTGATGCCCGTCAACAGGTTGTTGAAATCATGCGCCAGCCCGCCGGTGAGCTGCCCCACGGCCTCCATCTTCTGGCTCTGACGCAAAGCATCCTCGACCCGCTCGCGCTCGGCGATCTCCGCCACGAGGCGTGCATTGGCATCGGCCAACTCTCGCAAATGCAGCTTCTGCTCGGTCAGGTCGGTGAGAACCCCGCACAGCAGCGTCACCCCATCCTCGCTGCGCAACAGGTTCAGTGAGACGTAAACCGGCACCGGCCTGTTGTTCGAGGCACAGAGGGTAAGCTCGCCACGGGCTACGGCATACCGAGCGCCGTCGAGCAGCCGATCAAAAGCATCTCGGTCTTCAGGCAGCATGAAGGGCCGCAGAGGCTGGCCGATGACCCGCTCGTGCGACATGCCGAGCATGCCAGCAAGGCGCCGGTTACAGTACAATATTGTTCCGTCACCTCCGAGAGTAACGGTGCCTTCCTGGATCTGCTCTATCAGCACACGATAGGGGCGGTCGGCGCTCTCAAGCGTGTAGATCCGGTGTTCCTCTACTGGTCCACCTACCACCAGCGCGTCCACTTCGCCGCGCCGGATGGCATCGAGCGTGTCCTCGCTCTCCTGGAGGCGCCCTTCGAGCTCCCGAATATGCTCGATCAGCGCCGCCTTCTCGGCGACGTCCAGGTCAGGTGGCATCATGGCCCGGGGGCCGTAGAGGCGTCAGGTCCAGGCCCCGCAGGACCCGTTCGGTTTCCGACAGGTCGCCAATGATGCGTCGTACCGGCAGTGGTAGCATTTTAACCAGGGTTGGCGCCGCGATGACCTGATGGCGCCCGGCAAGCTCGGGCTGCTGGTATATGTCGACCACCTCGAGGTCGACCTGTCCCGCCAGCTGCTCCGCGCAGATGCGGCGCAGGTTCTCGATCGCTTTCCGCGACCGGACAGTGCTGCCGGCCACGAACAGGCGTAGCCGGTGGGAAGGTGGATCGGGAGCCTCATTCTCAGCACTCAAGTGATCGGCGTCCTGGGCCGTATGTCGAGGCCGACCAGAACCTTCTCGGTGTTCGACAAGTCGCCGATGATGCGCTTGAGGGGCGCCGGCAGTCGGCGGACCAGGGTTGGGATGGCCAGGATCTGGTCTCCCGCCGCCAGCTTCGGGTTCTTCAGAAGATCGATCACTTCAATCTCATAGCGCCCGGCCAGGTGCTCCTCGCAGACCCGCTTGAGATTGACCATGGCTGCAAGCGACTTGCTTGTTTGGCCTGCCACATAGAGGCGCAAATGGTATTGTCCAGGGCCAGCGTCGCAGTCGGACGCGTCTTCTGTCGAGGCTGGATTGAGGTTCACTCTGCGGCTCCCCGAAGTGTCGCAACAGCGACCCGATCGCTTGCGAGCGTGGCCTCGTGGGTATCCTCCTGGGTTAGCAGGAGGTTTGCCTCCTCTTCCTCGATCTCCAGCGCCGCCCGCAACTCGCCGATCTGCCGCTCCATCGCCTCCCGACGCCGGGCAAGGTCACGACGCCTGCGCTCGACTTCCTGCTGCCGGCGCGCCGCGGCGGCCCGCTCACGGGCGGCCTGTGACATGCGGGCAGTGCCGGTCAGCACGCCTTCGGGGCCGATATAGGGTTCGATCAACTCAATTCCGGTGTCGGTCATCCGGTACTCGCGCACCTGGTTGGAGTGACTCATGCCACGGGCCTTGATGACGTAGAGGGCACGATTGCGCTCGCCGTTCGCCTCCACGTCTTCCAGCCTGACCCAGGCGTCCATCAGGGACGAAAGGCCCTGATCGGTGCCCTCCACCATCGTCCCATCAGTGCACAGGCTGGTGAACAGCGCCGTGATGCCCCGGCTTTTGAGCAGGTCCATCATGCGCAGAAGGGTGGCGTGCACCTCCGTGTCGGGACCACGGAAGGCCGAGATCGGGTCGATCACCACCACGTCGGGCTCGAAGCGGTCGAGGTCGCGGTGCATGCGTGCCAAATGCATTTCCAGGCCGTACAGGCTGGGACGGGCCGCCTCGAAGCGCAGCAGGCCGGCACTGACCCACCTCTGCAGGTCCAGTCCGACAGAAAGGGCATTGCGGCAGATCTCCTCGGCACTTTCCTCAAACACAAAGGAGAGGCACCGCTCGCCGCGACGGCACGCAGCGTCGGCGAAGTGACTGGCAATAGTGGTCTTGCCGGTGCCCGCCACTCCTGACAGCAGAATGCTCGAGCCGCGAAAGAAGCCGCCTGTGCGGAACATGGCATCGAGGCCTGGGATGCCGCTGGAGATGATCTCGCTTGATGCCTGACGGTTGAGCCCGGACGAGGTCACCGGCAGAACGCTGATGCCGTCACCGTCGATCAGGAAGGGGTACTCGTTGGTTCCGTGCGCCGAGCCGCGGTACTTCACGATCCGCAATCGCCGCGTGGTAATCTGGTCCTCGACCCGGTTGTCGAGCAGCACCACGCAATCGGACACGTACTCTTCCAGGCCCTGGCGGGTGAGCTGCCCCTCTCCGCGCTCGCCGGTGATGATGGCAGTCAGGCCGCGGTCCTTGATCCAGCCGAACAACCGTCGGAGCTCAGCCCGCAGCAGGGCGGGATCGGTAAAGCCGGAGAAGAGGGTTTCGATTGTGTCGAGCACCACCCGCTTGGCGCCAATCGCGTCGACGGCGAAGCCCAGGCGCACGAAGAGGCCCTCAAGGTCGTACTCACCGCTCTCCTCGATTTCGCTGCGCTCGACACGGACATAGTCAATTGCCAGCTTGCCCTCGGCCACCAGCCCATCGAGGTCGTAGCCGAGGGAAGCAACGTTGGCGGCGAGATCCTCGGCCCGCTCCTCGAAGCTCATAAAGACGCCAGGTTCACCGAACCGCGTCGCGCCGTTCACCAGAAAAGTAACGGCGAACAGGGTCTTGCCGCAGCCGGCCGCCCCGCAGATGAGGCTCGGCCGACCGGCTGGCAGTCCGCCCAGGGTCACTTCATCGAAGCCTCCGATGCCGGTCGGAGCCTTCGGCAATAGAGCCGGAAAGGTGGTTGCCTCAGAGGGCATGGGTGGGCTTGTCCTTGGGGCGCGAAGTTTGAGCGGAGTTTCTTTGGACGCTGGCCGGAGAATGCGGTGGTGGGCCGGAGATTCGCTGCCGCAGCACTGTTTCGATGAAGTTGGTCAGGGTGCGGTTTTCCTCGCGAGCGCGCTGGCGCATCTCGGCCAACAACCCCGTCTCGATCCGCACGGTGATGGGCGTCTTAATCTGAGGGTGCTCCCAAGGGGAAAGGAGGCACCATCGTATTGCATCCTGGTGCGGACCGCATCCCACGATCGTCTGAGCCCATCAGCGCGGCCGCCTATCGGCCAGACGAGTTCATCCCGCCGGGATGAGGGCGAGGGTTGAGGCCGACCCCTGATATGTCAACCCGTTGCAGCGGGTAACGGCGAACAACACATCGGCCCATCCAGACCCACCCAGGGCCATGGTATGGCGGCTCAGGCCGACCATAAAGAGAACCATAAGCCCGGCGGTGCCGATCATCGAACCGCTTGACGAGCCGGGTTGAGAACGCTTCGGGGCAAGATTGGGAAAGATATACTCGAGATCATACATGCAGGAATATTTTGCTTAGTTTTAACCCTAAGTTCCTTCCGACAGAACGAAAGCTGCCAGATTCGTCGAAATTTGCAATTTTGCCTTGTCTATAGATGTAGTTCTGGTTTCCTCACGCCACCGTGAAGAAACGAGGCAGATAATGACGTCAGCGCGTAGTGAACTTCTGGACGCAGCCCAGGCCTTTGAGGTCACGATTGCCGACACGCCGGAGAAACTCCGCGCCGCCTATCGTCTGCGGCATCAGGTCTACTGCATGGAACGCGGCTACGAGCCCAGCCAGGGCACGCTGGAAACCGACCGCTTCGACCTGCGCGCTGGCCACGCGCTGCTGACCCAGCGTAGCACTGGACGTCTTGTCGGCACGGTGCGGATCATCGCTTCTTCGTCTACTGGTCTTGGTCTCGGACTTCCCTTGGACAGTCTTTGCGAGCGCGCCGTCACTCGGTTGGTGCCACGGCACCGTACGGGCGAGATCAGCCGCTTCGCCATCTCGAAGAGCCTTCGCGACGTCAACGTTGATGGCATTCCACTCCGCCTCGGTCTCATGCGCGGGGTGGTCCAGCTAAGCGCTGAGATGGGCATCCAGCACTGGTGTGCCGTGATGGAGCATACGCTGCTTCGCCTTCTCCGTGGCAGCGGCATCCACTTCCAACCGCTCGGGCCGGCCGTCGAGCACCACGGCCTGCGTCAACCTTGCTGGGCTCCTGTGGGCCAGGTGCTGGGGCGTATGCGGCATGAGCGTCCTGACGTGTGGGATTACGTCACTGATGGTGGATCGCTGTGGTCAACAGATCTCCATGCCGAAGCCGCCTGAAGCAGGCATCTGCTCGATGCCTATCTTGGGATTAGGCGCGGCGGTTAAGCAACCAATCCCGTGCGACCGAACAACGCGACAGCACTCGTGCCGATTACCAATTTCAGTCTATTCAATGGTTGGCGCTTCCTTGGCTCCGGCGCCACCTGCGTCGGCACGGAACCACCTGATCACGCCCGATCGATTCGGGTAGACGGAGCGGAGGCACTGCCCTGCCCCGTCTCTAGTCAAGCTGAAAGCCTTTAGCGCTTGGTGGGGTTGGCACCGCTGATGTTGGTACCCAGCGTCTTGTCCACGGCACGGCTTGCCGCCGTGCCGGGCGGGTTGCTTGTGGTGTCAGTCGTGCTGACGCTGCCCGCTACCGTGCCCTTGGTACCAGTGGTGTCGTCCACCTCGACCTCGGTGTGACGCACGGTGTCGTGGACTGTTTCGGTCCGCTCGGTTACATTCTTGCGGATCACCACCTCCTCGACGACCCGAGCTTCCTTGGCCACCACCGCCTGCTCGGCGTGCTCAGTGGCATCGATAACACGCTCGCGGAAGACGTCGTCGGCATCGGTCAACGGCCGGTCCACGGCGCGCCGCTGCACGTCCACGTGCTCCTCACGCAGCGTCACCTGCTCGGTGACCGGTGTCTCCACGATGTAGGAGCGCACCCGCACCCGGCCACGCTCGGCATCCCGCTTGCCGACCCGGATCTGCTCCTCGACGATCGGAATCACCTCCTCGGCCCCGGTACGAGATGTAGTGGCAGCAGCGGCAGGCATGGATGGAGAAGTCCCAACCGCAGCACCAGTCGCGGTGTCAGCCTGGTAACCTGTCCAACCGGACTGCTTCCACTCGGCTTCCTGAGAGTCGAGATCCACGGCGCCGTTGTGCTCCAGGATGTCCATGGCCCGGTCGAGCATACCTTCGTCGACGTCGGCCGAGACCACGACATTGCCGCGACGGATTCCTTCGGCGTAGGCCGAGCGGTCCTTGTCGGGAACAAAGAGATCCTTCAACGAGGCCCAGAAGCCTGTGTCCTCCGTAGCAGCTCCGGAGGTGGCCACACCGGTCGAGCCCGTCTCGGCGGCGTGCACCCGTACTTGGCTGCTCTCAAGGCCGAGTTCGCGGGTAAGCTGGCTGACGGCCCTGTCGGCAGCGGTTCGATTGCTGAACATGGCGGTGATGGTACGCGTCATCATTCATCTCCTTTGATGTTGGTATTTTGGTCGACCCTCTCGGAAGGCGAGTTCACCTGTCCCGGGGCCAACCTTTCAACCGTGGCACGCTGCACCCGTCGCTTAACAGGCTGTGCAACGTGTTCCTCGCTGTCGATAAGGCGCAGCCGGATCTCTTCCTTGAGAACCAGGCGTCTCACGACCACCAGCTCCTCCTCGACCACGGGGACGATCATCACGTCGCCCTCCTGGCGGGTTGCCGGCACCTCCTTCACCTCACGGCCGACGGGCACCCGCTCAATCTCGGTACGCCGGCTCCGCAGGGTCTCCTCGACCGTCTCGGTGGTCAGGGAGACACGAACCCGGCCGGTCTCGACGGTCCGCTTGCTAAGGCGGAGTACCTCCTCGACCAGCGGGATGACCTCTTCAGTCCTACCACTGGCGAGCAGGCTGCCCGACGTCGGCACCAGTTCGGCATCTGGCGCCCCTGCCCTGTGTTCAGGCGACACGGGCACTGCGGACCGTCAGCAGGTCGCGGGTGCCGCGGCGGGCGCCGAGCACCGAGGCGATTGCGCCTAGCAGCATGATTCCGAAGACCGCAAAAGCGGCCTTGGCGGCTCCGGAGGCTGCGGCGTCGGCCGCACTGCGCGCCTTCTCCTCGGCCTGCCGTGCTGCCTGCGTTGCTTGCTGCTCAGCCTGCTGCACCCGGGCCTGGGCATCCTGCGGACTGAGGTTGTACTCGGCCGCGACCAGCCCATTCAGGCGGTCGCGGTCGGTGGCCGAAAGCTGGCCATCGGTCACCCGCCGGGTTACCAGCGTGGCGATCTCGGCCTTCCGCTGATCGGAAGTCATCGTGGCCGGAGCCCCGCCGCCACCGCTGAGAGCGCCCTGCACCCGGTCCACCAGGCCTTGGGCCGCGTTCTGCAGCGTGCTGGTGCTTGTCCGGTTGGCTGCCTGCTGACCCACGGCGGACACGGCCGAACCAGCCCCGCTCGCGACGCTGCTGACCAGGCTGGAGGCGCCGGATGCGGCAGTGGAGGCGATGCCGGAAACCAAGTTGCCCAGCAGCACCGCCGAGATCAGGAAGGTGGTGCCCCACACCGCCAGGCCGTGCAGCGTGCCGTCGGTGTTGTCCGAGGTGCCCGACAGCCGGGCCGCGACATAGCCGCCAATGGCCAGCCCGATCAGGTTGGAAACCAGCACCCAGATGGCGGCACCTATCCCGAAGGAGGAGGCGGAGGGTGTGTCTCGCGCGGCGACATCGACCGTGGTGGTCCCAATCCCGGCACCCAGGGCGTTCAGCATCAGCCCGATCGTCAGTGCCACGACGGCGCCGGCAATCACCGCGCCCCAAGATACGCGTGACGGGAGCGAGGGGGCGCCTTCGGGGAGGACTGCCGTTGTCGCGACGTCGTAGCCGCTTGTTGTCGTCTGTGTCGGCATGGAGAGGAGCCTTTGTTGTTAAGGGTTGTGATGGAGCAAAGCCCAGCGGGTGGACTTCTCTGAGCGCGCAGCGGTTTGAGCTTCTGAATGCGCTTAATCTGTCCCCACTTTCGTAGGCTTGCCCGCGCCGGCGAATGCCTACCGCGAAACTCTCGCAGGCCTGCACATCGTCGCCTTCAGCATGCTTTTTATCAAGCGCGCCGCAGAAGTCGCTGCAAGGACGTAACACTCTCAAAGCTCTTTGGTGTTGTCGAAAGCCGTGCGTGGAGCTACGCTGGAATTTGGGTGACGCCGTGATCAGGCGGCGTTCTGTGCCAGCGTGTTGGTGACCTCGACGCCATTCTTGAATGTGACGCCCTGGATCAGCTTGGGCAACTGGTTCTCGCCCTTGAGCCGGCGCCAGGTCTTGGCAGCCGCCATGACGAGCTTGAACACCATCAGTCGGGCGGTGTCCTGCGACAGCGCGCCTTTGGTGCGGACGGTCCGGTGCCGGACGGTGGCGAACACGCTCTCGATTGGGTTTGAGGTACGCAGATGGTCCCAGTGCTCGGCCGGGAAGTCGTAGAAGCGGAGCAGCGCGTCCCGGTCCTTCACCACGCAGGTGACCGCCTTCTCGTATTTGGCCCCGTACTTTCCAGAGAAGGTGGTGATCGCCTTGTCGGCTGACGCGCGGTCCGGCGCCTGCCAGATCTCGCGCAAGTCGGCCTTGGCCGCTGGCTGGACGGATCGGGGCAGCTTTTCCAAGACGTTGGCAGTTTTGTGCACCCAGCACCGCTGATGCCGGGTGGCCGGGCAGACCTCCTCCAGCGCCTTCCAGAAGCCGAGCGCGCCATCCCCCGTGGCCAGTTCGGGCGCGATCACCAGGCCACGCGCCTTGAGGTCCACAAGCAGTTCCCGCCAGCTCTGCGCGCTCTCCCGTAGGCCCACCTGGAAGCCCAGGAGCTCTTTCTTCCCTTCCGGCGTTGCCCCGATCAGCACCAGCATGCATTCGGCCTGCGGCTCCATCCTGGCCTGCAGGTAGACGCCGTCGGCCCAGACATACACGTAGCGCCGTGCCGACAGGTCGCGCCGCTGCCAGCGCGCATAGTCCACCCCCCACTCGTCCCGCAGCCGCCCGATCACCGAGGGCGAGAGGTTCGGCGCCTCACGGCCCAGCAAGGCCCCGAGTGCCTCCTGAAAGTCGCCCATCGAGACCCCGCGCAGGTAGAGGATCGGCAGCAAGGCATCCAGGCTCCGCGTCCGCCGCGCCCAGCGCGGCAGCAGCGCCGAGGTGAAGCGGATCCGCTCGCCGCCCATCTCCTCACCCGCATCCCCGCCGGCGCCACGGTCGCGCAGCTTGACCCGCTGCACCGGCACCGGGCCAATCCCGGTCTGGACCGACCTCTCCGGGCCATGCCCGTGCCGCACCAGCCGCTCGCGCCCGTCCGGTAGCCGCAAACCCTTCATCTCGGCCAGGAAGGCCTCCGCTTCGGCCTCGATGGCCTGCGCCAGCAGCCGGCGGGCCCCGCTCCTCAGCACCGCCGTCAGCGGGTCCTCCACCGTCTCCGGCTGACGAAGTGGGACCACAGTGCTATCTCTCGTCATGGCGTATCGCTCCTTCGGGAGGTTCAGGCAGGCTTGTCACCCACCTCGATACGCCGCCTTTCTCACACTGCCATCACCCACTTTCCGCCATAGCTCCGCGGCGTCCGGCTACAGATCCTAGAACCGCTCGCGCCTCCATGAACCGGAGCCGCCCGGCCGAGAGCAGGACGATGCTGGCCCGTTGCACATGCTGAGCGAGCGGTGCAAGTCGCCTGGGCTCGTGGCCAGCCGCGCCTAATCCTCTGGTATAACGATAATACTGAGGGTCTGGGCCATGCCGCCAGATCTCCAGAGCAGCAGACCTTGTGAATCCCATGGCGACACTTATGGATTAAAAATCCATTCTCAAGGAGAGATAAAACCTTCGCTCGGCTTCAGCTCCAATGCTCTGACGCTTGCGCTCGTGCAGCAAATTGGAACCTTCGAGCGCGATAGTTGCCTGATCGGTTAGCTTGTACGCGACGCGTGCGGCAACGGAAGCGTAATCACTCACCTTGACTGGCAGAACGCCTCGCTCCGTGGCTCGGTACCCCTCCATTATGCTAGAATATCGGCTAAACAGGTCAGCGCGCAGCGGCCCTCTTCCCCAACCTAAACGCGCTGAAACCAAGTTGCGCGGTGATGCACGATCGAAGTTGGCGTAGCTTTGCCTTTCTCCCTCTTCAACGACCGCTAGGCGGTACTCGATTCCCCAATCAAATTGCTCCAAAGCGCGGCCAGATGCCGACAACTCCGCCCCGTAGGCGTGGGATGAGTCAAGGTTGTAGGGGATGATAGCCGGTAACATCGTCAGGGATGAGGTTGCGTTTGGGAAGGAGCCCAGAGACGCATTCATCCCGCGATTGATCTGGTAGAATGCCGTCGCCCCGGCCCGTCCGTTGATGGCGCCGATCTGCCGGCTGTAACCGACTTCATAATCGTCAACCGTGTTCGGCTTTAGGTTGGGTGAGCCTACGGTCGCGTGACCAAGACTGGGCGCCAGCGTTCGTGTTCCCGTATCGAAGTAGCTGGGTATGCCAACACCGCGCGCGGCCAACACACGAACTGTATCGACATCTGTCGCTCTCCAGACCAAACCGGCGTTCCAAGACAGGGTACCATAGTTCCGGTCGTAATCCCGATCTCCAAACGGAAAGAAAGGACTGTCATAGCCGTGCGCCTTCAACCAAATATGGTCGTAACGTAGCGCGGCAGTCCATTCGACATCCGGTGAAATGGACCAGTTCCACATGCCCCCCGCAGCCGCGATATCGTAGTTCCCTCTAAGACCGCGCAAGAGGGAAGTGTTGATCACACCATTACTGGTAGAAGCCCCCGCGGCACTGATGGTGTTATGACGATACTCCAAGAACGGGCGAATGACGTGTGCAGCTCCAAACTTCACTGTGTCACTGATCTGCACCACCGTAAGGCCCTGTTGGAGCAGTTCCGTGCCAAGCAGCCGGGCATCGAGTGCGTTATGGTAAACTGAGAGCCCGATGGTGCCTGCTCCCGTGTCGGCCGTGATGCGCCCACGCACGCTCCAGGTTTTTACATCCCATGGGAGCAACAGCCCTGGCAGCTGGAATTCGCCGCCGATCGATCGAGAGTAACTGGTGTCAAAGCCCGCCTGCACGGTGTCGCTAAGACGGATCACAGTGTCGGCCGCGAATTGTCCGTGCGACACGTCACGATTGGCACCAAAGCCGGTTTCAAAGGGCTGGTAGCCACGCTGCCAGGCATGCTGATCGCGGAGGCCCGCTGAAAGCCGCAGGCCAGATCCATCGCCAAGCGGCACGGTGCCGACACCGGAGAGCTCGCCATACCGGCCGGTGCCTGCCCGGACCACGGCATTGTTGACCCGATCATAAGCGGGATCGAAAGTGATGATGTTGATCACGCCGCCGGCAGCATTGAAGCCGAACAGTGCGCTGTTAGGCCCTCGTACCACCTCGATCTGCCTGATCTCGGACAGCTGCACAGGGATGTTGTCCCAGGAGGTGCGGCCGAAGGCGTCAAGGTAAACCTGTCGGCCATTCACCAGGACCAGCACGCGCTGCGAGTTGGGAGCGGCGTAACCTCGAGCGCTCACTGAGAAATCCTCGGGACCGTACTGCTGCACGTCAAGCGAGGTATAGCGCGCCAGCACGCCCGGGATGTTGCTGGCACCCGAGCGTCGGATCTGCTCGGCCGAGATGATGTCCATGGCGACCGGGACATCAGAGGCGCGCTGCGGCTTGCCGGTGGCACTGGTGGTCACCGGTTCGCCGAACATCTCCTCCAGTGCGGCCCGGTCCATGCTCTGCGCCGTGGCGGACGTGAAGATCGCCAGGGTCAGCAGGCCCACCTGGACTGCAACTCGGCCCGCGTCGAGGCGGCCGCGAGACTCGTTCGTGACCACAATCAACGCTCCTGGATCATCATGCGAAATGCGGAAACAAAGGTGACGCCCGCTGCTTGGGCGGCGGTGCGGCTGACAAGGATTTCGACGCGGGGCTCGGTACGCACCGTCATCACCACCGCGCCCGTTTCAATGAGCTCGCGATCTGTGGTCACGGTCAGAACTGATCGGCCGGCGATCGCCCTCGCCACCAGGGCGGCGTGTGGCACGGCCGATCCGGTTAGCAGCAGGGCAGCGGTTCCCGCCTGGCCTGCTGTCTCGACTGTAACCAACCTGGGGCGCAGGGTCAGGCTGCCGGCGCGGAGGCCTTCACCGAATGCTCCGGCAACGCGCTCCGCCTCGGCGCGGCCTTGTGCCGATTGTTGAGAGTACACGATGCCCACCTCAGCAGCGCCCCTGGGGGCACCTTCGACGAAGGCGAGGGCGCGGGCGAGCACCTGCAGGTCGCGTGCTGTCGCCTCAGCAAGGGCCGATTGGCTGGGTGAGCCGAAAGT
>NZ_RCVR01000070.1 GCF_016107305.1 Roseomonas sp. KE2513 | reverse complement strand
CGGCTAGGCTCTCGCCGTGCGCGGGCGCGACCGCCACACCAGCGCTCGAGCCGATCTGGAAGCTGCGATTGCTGATCAGGAAGTCCGTGGCAGAAACAGCCGCCTGCAGCTCCTCGGCGACCGCGGCAACGGAGGCCGTGTCGTTGATGCCGGGCAGGACGACCGCGAACTCGTCGCCCCCGAGCCGCGCCAGCGTCCCCCGGCCGGCAAGTCGGATTGAGAGACGCTCCGCGACCTCTTGGAGAACCCTGTCGCCGGCGCCATGGCCCAGGATGTCGTTGACCTGCTTGAAGCCGTCGAGGTCCAGCAGGACGAGACCGGCCGGTGCGCCTTCCTCCAAGTGGCGACCGACCACCTCGGTGAAACGGCCCCGATTTACCAGGCCGGTCAGTGGATCGTGGTGCGCCAAGTGAAGCAGCTCGGCCTGCGCGCGCTGCCGGGCAGTGATATCGCGGATCGTCGCGCCGAAGACCTGGCGGCCATCCTCGCGCCAGGCCGAGAGCGTCACCTCGCCCGGAAGCTCTCTCCCGTCCCGGCGCAAGGCCGGCAACTCAACCGTACGCCCCGGATACGGGCTTTCCTCATTGGCGGCCAGGACGCGCGCAAAGCCAGCCTCGTGCGCGGCGCGCAGCCGGTCCGGAATGATCAGGCTGAAGTCCTGGCCGATAGCCTCGGCCGCGGACCAGCCCAGCAACCTCTCAGCGGCCGCGTTCCAGAAGGCGATCCGCTGATCGGCACCGACGCAAACGACAGCGTTCTGCGTCGCGGCGGCCATGCTTTCGAAGCGGGCCAGCGTCGACCGCAACTGGATATCCAGTCTGTGGCGTTCCAGGCGATCCATCACCAGTCCGGCCAGGGCAGTGAGCAGCCGGCACTCGCGTGCGGTCAGCGGGGGGCGCGGCACCCTGTCGATGATGCAGAGCGAGCCCAGCCGGTGATGGCCCAGCGGACTGACAAGCGGAGCGCCTGCATAGAAGCGGATGCCCGGCTCGCCGGTGACCAGGGGATTGTCGCGAAAGCGTGGATCAAGGGTGGCGTCAGGAATGACGAACACCTCATCGCCCATGATGGCGTGCGCACAGAAGGAGACATCTCGCGAGGTTCCCGACGCCTCCAGCCCGACCTGCCCCCTGAAAAACTGGCACTCATGGGCAACCAGCGACACCAGGGCAATCGGCGCCTGGAACAGGTCGGCCGCTAAGGCTGCGATGTGCTGAAGGTCCGGCTCGGTCGGGGCATGCTCCAGCTCGTAGGCGGCGAGGGTCGTGAGACGGGCCTTCTCCTCCCGCGGGACAGGGAAGTTGCGACCACTCTGGTCGAGCGCTTCTGGCTGACCAACAATCGCCGGATGGGACAAGGAAGTGGCCATGCAGTGTCTGTATCCACAACAGGCGTGTAGTTGAGGATCTACAACCTTCCGAAATCGTTAGGACCAACGCCGGCGCGTGATAGTGATGGAACTGCTACAGTTGAGCGGCCGCCATGACCGAGGCGTTCGCTCAACCTTGGGATCGTTACGACTGACCTTTCAGACAGCCTCAGCGTCCCGATCTGATCCTCTCTATGGGCCAGCCGTCAGGCGCCCGAGATTGCCGTGAAAGCGGCCGAGGGCTGTTCTGAGACAAGCAAGCCGTCGGGCCGCTTCGTCAGGTGGCAGGGCGAGCAGGGCGGCAAGGTCGATCTCCCTGACCTGGGTGGCGACCTTGGTGGCGCCCAGCTGGTCCAGGGAGGCGGCGAGGCAGGTGAGATCGCGTCCGAGGGTCGCTGCGAGCTGCGCCCAGAGGCGCAGCTCGGCCACAGTAGCTGAGGCGTCCATCGAGAGCCCTAAGCCGCCCTGATGCTGGCGAGGAAGCTGACCACTTGGCCGTTGAGGGCCTCCGCTTGCTGGGCGAGCTCGCCGGCGGCCGAGCGGACCTGGGAGGCGGCTGCCCCGGTCCGCTCCGCCCCCTGCGTCACGCCCGAGGTGTGGCGCGACACCTCCTTGGTGCCCGAAGCGGCCTCGGCCACGGCACGCCCGATCTCCTGGGTGGCCGAGGACTGCTCCTCGGCCGCGGCCGCCACCTGGGCGGTGACGTGGTTCATCGCCTCGATGGTGCGCACGATGCCGGCAATCGCCCCGACCGCCTGATCGGTCTCGCCCTGCATGGCCGCGATCTGGGCGCCGATCTCCTCGGTCGCCTTGGCGGTCTGGGCGGCGAGTGCCTTTACCTCGGAGGCCACCACGGCGAAGCCCCGCCCGGCCTCCCCCGCGCGGGCCGCCTCGATAGTGGCGTTCAGCGCCAGCAGGTTAGTCTGCCCGGCGATGTCGTTGATGAGGCTGACCACGGCGCCGATGCCCCTGGCTGCCTGGGAGAGGCCCTGGACGGCGGTGTCGGTCGCCTGGGCGTCGGTGGTGGCCTGCTGGGCCATGCTGGCGCTCTCGGCGACGCGGCGGGCGATCTCGGCGATGGAGGCGGCGAGCTCCTCGGCGGAGGCGGCAACCGTCTGGACGTTCATGCTGGCCTGCTCGGAGGCGGCGGCCACGGAGACGGCGCGCTCGGTGCCGTCCCGGGCTGCGCCCTCCATCTCGCCGGCCGTGGCGTCGAGTTCCGTCGCCGCGGCAGCGACGCTGCGCAGGACGCCGGCGGCCTCGGCCTCGAAGCCGCGCACGAGGACGTCGACCTTGGCGGCCCGCTGGACCTTGATCTCCGCCTCCGCCGCCTGGGCAGCCGCTAGTGCGTCGGCCTCCTGCAAGCCGGTGCGGCAGGTGTCGACCGCGCGGGCCATGTCGCCGATCTCGTCACCCCGTGCCGTCTGGGGCAGCTCGAAGGCGTAATCGCGCCGGGAGAGGCGGAGCATCCTCGCAGCCAGCTGAGCCATGCCGCCGCCGATGTCACGGGCGATCAGCAGGGCGGAGAGGATGGCCAACAGCGCCGAGCCCGCCATGACCGCCAGGATGAGCCAGAAGGCTCGGTGGTAAATGGCCTCGCCCGCGGCCGCAGCGGCTGCACCCGCCTCGGCGTTGAGGACGATGTCAGCGCTCAAAGCCTCGCGGATCCAATTGAAGGCTGAGCGGCTCTCGCCCGTGTAGAGCCGGGCGGCGGCGGGCTCGTCGGTGTGGGCCATTTCGATGACGCGGGGGCTGAGGGCGAGGTAGTCGCGCCAACCCTGGCGGGCGAGGTCAGCGAGACGGCGCTCCTCGCCGGGCGAGACCATCGGCTCGTAGCTGCGCCAGAGTGCCTCGATGTCGCTCCCGATGGCGGAGAGGGCCTGAGCCTCGCGCGCCTTGGCCTCCGCTCCTTCGACCAGCATCACGGTGGCCTGCAGCTGGCGATAGCGGGTGATCGCGGCGTCGAGGCTGCCGAGGAGCCGGGTGGAGGGCAGCCAGTTGTTGCGGATGTCGGCGGCGCGGTCATTCACCCCGGCGAGCTGGGAGAGACCGATCCCACCGACACCGATCAGGAGCAGCAGGAGCAGGCCAAAGCTGGCGAGCAGCTTGGTGCGGGTGCGCAGGGAACGCAGGAAGGCAGCCATTTTGGATTTCCTACCAGAACGGTCGGAAATGTGAGCCAAAGAAGTTCCAATAAGGTAAAAATTGAGTCTGCGGCATCCTGAGGATCGTGAGCCGAAACGTTTTCTTCGTTTGTAGATATGCAGATCCTACTGCAGAGCAGCAGCTCGCAAGGCGCATGCAAGACGAATAGGTCAAGCGTCATCAGTCCCGTACGACGCGCAAACAACGACTATTCCAGCAACCTCCATGTAGTGGCAGATCACGCCCGCACAGGAGCAGCCTCAATGCGCGGCGGATGGGGAGGGGACCTCTCGCGCTGGCCTGCTTCTCCTGAAGTGCCTGCTGGCGGATCGTGGCCCGCGTCATGGTGTAGGAGCGGTGCTCCTCGGCGGGCTGAGCCGCCGTGTCAGGCTGCCGCGGCGGACAGGCTGACGGAGGCAGTATCGCTCACGGCTCCGAGGAGCATCGCTCCTACACCATGACGCGGGGCACGATCCGTTCGAGTAAAGTGCAAATGCTCGAAGTGAAGATGAAAATGTAGTCCACAAGAGGCTTCAGGGGCAGGCGGTCGGCGTCAGGCGAAGGCGACGTCGGGTTGCTCGTAGGAGTGTGGCGGGAGAGGCTTCTCCTGCGTGCTCGGGAAGGCCACGGAGAGTTCCAGGATGGCTGCCGCATTGTGCAGGATGGCGGCCGCCTGCTTGTCGCCGCGCTCGAAGGCGTACTCGGACAGGCATTGCAGCGTGGCGAGCACTGAGCGTAGCTCGCTATCAAAGCTCCGGTCCGGAGACAGGCGTGGCGACATTTTTTGTCTTTCGCTACGAATGTGTCGCCGGCAGGCTGCACATGTTTTCGATGTGCA
Source organism: Roseomonas sp. KE2513 (assembly GCF_016107305.1). Lineage (GTDB taxonomy): Bacteria > Pseudomonadota > Alphaproteobacteria > Acetobacterales > Acetobacteraceae > Roseomonas. Next base: position 9,041 of record NZ_RCVR01000070.1, on the reverse strand, counting down.
ATGTTTGTCATTGAGGCCTGGAGTCTGCCAAGTGATGCTTCCAAGCATTTTTTCTTTATGAGCAGCGATCTGCAGACGCTTGACGAAGACTTGGCCGCAGAGGATTGTTCCCGCACAGTTTCCAATATCGATGCAGAAATGTCACATCTTGAACGCTCGTTCTGCACGAGGCGTTACAAGCGAGCGCCTTGGCGTTCTGCCTCGCAAGCCATAGATGTTCGAAACGACGCCGAAACACCCAGAAGCCATTGTGGCTCGAGGAGACTGCCGAATGCCACGCACCATGCCTCTCCTCTCCAAGGCGCTGCAGTCCGCGCTGCGCGAAAGCCTGGAGATCCACCTCGACGGCATCGTTGACCCGTCTGTTCATCGGACAGCACTCCAGGCAGTCTGCGGTCGGATCGACGACTATCTCACCACCGCCACTTTGCCGGTCTCCGGTACTGAACTGGTCCCTCATCAGGTGCTGATCACCGCCGCTTTGCACGCGGCTTCCGATCAGCTCTGCGATGGCTTGGCGAACGCCTGATCCGTTTTTCCCGCAGCACCAACTGGCGGCACTTGGATAAGAGAAGGACCGGGTTTTCCGCTACGCGTTCGGAAAAGCATGACGCGCATCGTCATGCATGGCCGGCAAGCTAGCTTGGCTGCTCGTCGTTCAGCTCCACCATGTCCGCGGCCGATCCTTGCTTCACGAGCACTTGTTGAAGCGCAGCCGCTTGCTGTTCGAAAGCTCGCGCTGTCTCCAGCAGGGCTTCGGCAGCTGTCTTTGGGCGCGTCTGAGATGCGGCCTCACGGCAGGCGAGCGCCTCATTCTGCAGCTTGGTAAGCTGATTTTTCAGCAGTTGCGACATGCGTTACGCCTGACCTCCGCCGATCTTTCCCTCTTCAGCGGCTTCGGGCAATCTGGGCCACTGAGCTTCGGTACTGTGTCTGGGAATGAGAAGCTTTGCTACCGGCTTACAACCAAGGATGGCCGGTCACCACGGCAGAGAAGGCGGCGATGGGGCAGAGCTGGAAAGGAAGCAGCAGTCTCTGCAGCTCGGCCAGCAGTTCCCCTTGGCGGCGACAGCAAGGCACAGCAGGTAGCCACGCCCATCATTCTCCGAGGGAGACTGTTCGGGAATTTGGCGATGAGGTTTCGGGCGGGTGAAGGTGGACTAACCGCGGAGAAATCGCCCACGTATGGGGTGGTTCCGCGGTGTCGTCCGGGATCGTAAAGCTAACATCACCCGGCAGCGCGGCCGTTAACACTCGCTTCATTGCTCATCCGTAGCCTGTTGCGACTTTCCTGGCGGAGGCGATGATGGAGGGAGTAGAAGGCCAGCTGCGCGACTTACAGGCCAAGGTCGAGCGCTGTGTGCGCCTGGCCTCCCTGAGCACCCAGCCGGAGGACGCGGCCATCCTGAACGTGCTCGCGGCCGCCGCGCGCCATCAGCTGTCTGACCTGCGTGCGATGATCCTGGCAAGACAGTAGATGGAGGAAGGGCGGATCGGAGTCAGCCCTCCAGAAAGCTGCGGAGCTGTCTAGAGCGGGAAGGATGCTGCATTTTTCGGAGGGCGCTCGCCTCGATCTGACGGATGCGCTCGCGCGTCACGTTGAAGTGCTGGCCGACCTCCTCAAGCGTGTGCTCGGTGTTCATGCCAACACCAAAGCGCATGCGCAGAACACGCTCCTCGCGCGGGGTGAGCGCGGACAGCGCCTTGTTCGCGGCGTGCCGCAAGCTGGTTTGCACGGCGGCGTCGAGCGGCATGACGGCATTCTCGTCACGGATGAGGTCACCGAGCTGGCTGTCCTCTTCATCGCCCAACGGTGTCGCAAGGCTGACCGGCTCGCGCGCGATCTTCTGGACCTTGGTCACCCGCTCGACCGGTAGGCCCATCCTTTCCGCAAGCTCTGCTGCGGTCGGCTCCCGCCCGAGGTCCTGCACCAGCTGCCGTGAGGTCCGGTTCAACTTGTTGAGGGTGTCTGCCATGTGCACGGGAACACGGATGGTGCGGCCCTGATCGGCCAGACCGCGCGTGATGGATTGGCGGATCCACCACGTGGCATAGGTGCCGAACTTGAAGCCGCGCCGGTAATCAAACTTATCGACGGACCTGATCAGGCCGATGTTGCCCTCCTGAATGAGGTCGAGGAGCTGCAGGCCGCGGTTGGCGTATCTCCTGGCCACGGCGACGACGAGGCGAAGGTTCGCCTGCACCATCTCCTCTTTGGCCCGGTTCATGTCGCGCTCGCCCCTGGCCACCAGAGCCTGCACGCGACGAAACTCCTCGATCGGCAGGCCCGTCTCGGCGGCGATGGCGAGGATCGGTGCGCGTGCCTCCTCGGCTTCCGCGGCGTGACGCGTCGCCAGAGCCATCCACCCCTTTCCTCGGCGCGAGGCAAGGCTGGCCACCCACTCGGGCGCGGAACCGGAAGCATGATAGGCTGTGAGGAAGTCGTCGCGCCTGACCCCGGCCGCTTCGGCTACCCGGAGTAGGCGACCCTCGGCGCTCATCAGGCGCTTGTTGACCTCGCGCAAGCCCTCCACGAGTTCCGCCAGGCGCGTCGGGTGGAGGTGAAGCTGGTTCACCAGGGTGACCAACTCGCGCCGGCGTTGAGCAAACCTCGCCTCGTCAGCCGGCTTGAGGGCAAGGCCGTCAGCGTAAGCGGCCATGCGGCGGGCCTGGAGATCCCGGAGACCTTCCGAGGCCACTTCGATGGCCGCAAAGGCCATTAGCACCTCCGGCTTGAGCTGCTGCTCGAGAGCAGAAGCCGGCGGTCTGGTCCCCGCCTCGCTCTCCCCCTCTGGGCCATCGTCCTCCTCAAGACTGGGAGCCTCCGCGGTGCCGGCGGTCGCCTCCAGGTCAAGGATCTGCCGCAGCGGCATGCTTCCGCTCTGGAGCGCCCGGTACCAGCCCAGGATCGCGGTGAGCGTCATCGGGGACTGGCAGAGCCCCTCGATCATCGTGCTGCGACCAACCTCGATGCGCTTGGCGATGGCGACCTCGCCCTCTCGGCTGAGGCGCATGACGGCTCCAGCCTCTCTCAGGTACAAGCCAGCTGGATCGGTCGTGCCTGGGCCGTTCTCTTCAGCGGCGTCGCTGCCCTCCTCTGGTGCCGCGTGCGGCTGCTCCTGATGAACCTGCTCCTCATCCTGATCCTCATCGGCAACATGGATGCCAGCAACGGAGAGGACGGCGAGCACCTCCTCGAGGCGGTCGGCAGGGAAGGCGGCGGATACCTCGGCTTCGGTGACGTGGCCCCGGCTTCGTCCAAGTTCCACCAGGTCATGGAGGGTGCTGCTCTCCCCTTCTGGCAGTGAGGCCGAGAGCATCCTCTCCTGCTCTTTCGGTGTCAGCTCGCTGTCCCCATCCATCGCCGGCCTGTTCGCTCCGTTGAGGTCTCGGTTCACGTCGGCGCTCCTGGTCGCGTTTGTCGCAAGCCAGCGGCCTTCCCGGGCGCTGACTTTCTCAAGCCCGCGCTACTGCTTCTGTGCAAGCTTGGTGGGTGGTGATAGGACGCTGGCGATCGGCACGGCGGCGCAGACGCGGTTACGCCCGCCGCGCTTTGCATCGTAGAGGGCACAATCGGCTTCCTCGACGAACGGATCTGGCAGTTGCCCGCGTTGTGGGTAAGCGGTCGCGATCCCGATGCTCACGCTGACCAACCCTATGGGACTTGCGGCGTGGGGGATCTCCAGGGCGGCAACGGCGTCGCGAAGGCGCTCCGCCATCGTCCAGGCGCCGGCGGCATCGGTGTCGGGCAGGATGACGACGAACTCCTCCCCCCCGTAGCGAGCTCCCGTGTCGCCGGGTCTGCGTAGGACGGAGCGGATGCAGGCCGCGATGCCTCGGAGCACCTCGTCACCCTTCTGGTGACCGTAGCGGTCGTTGTAGGCCTTGAAGAAGTCGGCATCGAGCAGCAGCAGGGAGACCGGAAGCGCGTTGCGGGCAGCGCGGCGCCACTCCCGGTCCAGGACCGCGTCGAACTGCCGCCGGTTGGCGAGCCCCGTCAGCCCGTCCGTCGCGGCGATGACGGAGAGCCGCTCGGCCGCCTCGGTCAGCGCCTTCTCCGCTTCAAGGCGCCGCAGCATCTCACGCTTGAAGAGCAGGCAAAGGGCGACGGTCGCGCCGCCTAGCACCAGCAGGATGGAACCAAGGCTGCTCACCTTGTTCCACCAGGCTGCGTAGACCTCAGCGGTCGACACACCGACGCTCAGGATGAGCGGCAGATCGCCCACATGGCGAAAGGTGTAGAGGCGCTCGACACCATCGAGGGGCGCGTTCGCGACAAAGCGTCCGAATGGTGAGGCACTGATCCGGCGGAACGTGTCCGAGCCGCTGAGATCGCGCCCCACGTCGCCCTCGCGGAAGGGGTGGCGCGCGACCACGGTCCCATCCGTCCGCAGCAAGGTCACCGATCCTTGTGAGCCAAGATCGAGCTTGCTGAACAGGTCTTGAAAGTAGGCCAGCCTCATGGCGCCCATGACGACACCCTGAAAGCGCTCCGCGCCCGGCAGGCGACGACTGATCGCGATGCTCGGGTCACCCCTGCGCAGACGGCTCTGATAAGGCCGGCTGATGTAGAGCCCCGCCTCAGCCCTGTCTTGATGGACGCGGAAGTAGTCGCGGTCGGCGAAGTTCAGCCGTTCCGGCACGAGCGATGTGGAATTGGCAACAATGGTGCCTTCTGCGTTCAATACGAGGACCGAGCCGAGGTACTCGGCGACGCCGGCGCGGTCGAACAGGGCCATGTGCCGGACCTCAGGCGTTGCCTGATCCAGGCCGGGTTGGCTCAGCGCGGCGCTGGTGCCCTGTAGCGACAGATCATAGGTGTGGATGTTGCGCGCGATGTCCGCCTCAAGGGCACGCGTCAGGTTGGCCGATGCCTGCTCCGCCTGGCGCCACGCGTCCGTCCGGGCGTCCAGCAGCACGAGAGCCCCCAGCCCGAGCACGCCGACAGCGACGCCCATGCCCGCAAGGGTCAAGACCCGGACGACGGTAGTCGGCCTCCAAGTCCGTGGACGAAGGACGCTGGGACGTCCGGCCGCTTCCTGCATGTTCCACCCTGTTGCTGCCTCGCTCGACCACCAGGATCGTTGCGACACCCGGAACTCTAGCAGCACAAGTCTCACGATGTCGTGAGGGAATTTTCATTGGCAGCATCAAGTGGGGGCCGGCGGTCAACGGTCGGTCTGGTCCTTGGGGGACACGCGCAGAGCCCGCGAGCCGCCCAGAAGCCGCTCCTGCCATGTTCCCATGGCTTACACCGGGCGACAGGTCCTATGCCTCGGTCTTTTCGAGAGGCGAGCAGGCGCGAGCTGCGACTTCGGCAAGCCGGTGCAGGCGGAGTGCCCTCAGGCCCGAGCCAGGCAGGACGGCGGCGATCTGCCTGAGGCCCGGGATATGCGACAGGGCGCTGTTGGCGAAGCTCTGCCCAAGCAAGTCCATCCCCGAGGTGCCCGCTGCGGTCCAGGCGAGGCGCCGCAGCAGCGACAGCGTCACCGCCACGCTCGGGCGCATGCCGTGGATGGCGGCTACCTGCCTCAGCAGCAACAGCCCGCGCAGACCCGCCAGTACCCCGTCCAGCGCCGGTGAGGGGCTGATCGCCACCACCACGCCGCCCGCCAGCGCCGCTCGGTGCCCTGCCGCCCGTGTGGCGTCGTGCAGGTGCCCGGCCAAGTGCCGGCGCAGTGCTGTCCGCAGCAGCGGCACGTCGGGCGCGCTGGCGACTGCCTCGCGTGCCCTGGCGAGGTCCGGTAGCCGCTCAAACCGGCCCAGCCACTCGAGCGCCAACGCGCGGGCGGGCGCGACCGGTCCGTCATCCTGCTGTCGGTTTTCCCTATTGAGGTCCTTCCTCATTCTCGGTGCTGTTCGCTGATCAGAGGGGGAGCAGTCTGGCCCGAAGAAGGTCCGCCCCGGCGCGGCCGTACATGGCGCGTTTCAGTGTCTTTAGCCGGCTGATCTGCCCTTCAGTCTGGCCGTTGCTCCAGGGCATGGTGAGCGCGTTGTGGACAGCATCCCGGTCCCGCTGCAGGGTTCTGGCGAAGCGTCGCATGGCGTAGATGCCAGACCTACCCGCATCCTGACACCACCTGTCCAACTTCTCGGTGTCGCCGCTGCGCAAGATGCCGCAGAACCGCATTGCAAGCTGCCTCATGGCGGCGAACTCGGACGAGGCTACCTGGCTTTGGTGCAGCAACCTTGCGGATGGTGCCATGATGAGCTCGGCTTGCGGCCGAGCAGACGGGGTGGAGCGGGCAATGGCGGTGCGGTGTCGTCGGGGCGGGCCGCGTGCGCTGTACAAGGTCCGCGACTGGGCGGCGTACGACCAGGCGCTCGTGCGCCGGGGCGACATCACGGTCTGGGTCTCGCCCGAGGCAGTCGCGGGGTGGCGGGCTCCTGCCGGCCGCCGCACCTTCAGCGACGCGGCGATCGCGGCAGCCCTCACCGTACGCGCCGTCTACCGGCTCGCGCTTCGGCAGGCCGAGGGCCTGATCCGCTCGATTTTCGCCCTGCTCGGCCTTGCACTGCCCATTCCAGACCACACCACCCTCTCTCGCCGCGGGAGGACACTGCGGCTGGAAGGAAGGTCCGAGGCGGGCCGCGGCCTCGATCTCGCCATCGACAGCACTGGCCTGCGCTTGGCGAAGCCGTCCGGCGCGGGACACGAGGGTTGGCGCAAGCTGCACGTCGCGGTGGATCCGGACACGGGACAGATCCTCGCGGAAGAGCTGACGCGCTCCGATGTGCACGACACCGTGCCCGTGCCGGCGTTGCTGGACCGCGTGACTGGCCGGATCGGGTGCGTCTACGGTGACGCGGCCTACGCCGGCAGGCCCACCTACCGTGCGGTGGCTGAGCGCCGGCAGGTTCTACCGAACGCCGAGGGCGTGTTCAGGCCGAAGGCGCCGGACGTCAGAGCAGCAGACCAACTCGACCCGCTGACCGGTCGCGGGCGGCACGCGCGGCACGTCGCCCGCGACGGTCGCCGCGCGTGGGAGCGCGCGACCGGCTATGGCCGCCGAAACGCGGCAGAGTGGACCCACTCGCGATGGAAGCGCGTCCTCGGCGGCGGTCTGCGGTCGCGAGGCCTCGAAGCACAGCGGGCCGAGGCTGCCATCATCGCCGGCGTCCTAAACCGCATGGCCGAACTTGGCCTGCCTCGCGCGCAGCGCGTTGCCTGATCGGCATCTTCGAGGACCACGCGCGCCTCCACGACTGTTCGTGCACCAAAGCCGGTGATTGCCCCGGTACGAGGCTGCGCCAGGAAGGTAGATCGAACCACCATCCCAGCAGCACCACGAAGCAAGTGGCGAGCACTACTAAGGCTAGCGCGCGAGCGAGCTGCCGAGCTGCGATCGAGTCTGGCCGATAAGCAAGACTGGAGGTGCCGTCGTTGACCTGTCCAATAGGATCAAGCACGCAGCGACTGACTCCTGCTTTCTACCGCTTTATCCAGCCAACTCCATAAGAGTTGACCACCAGGAGTTTCTCCCGTTTGACCAGGGTCCTTCATCGATCGAGCCGGCAATCTGCGTCCATCATCAGACTTCATTCTATGAAGTAAGCGCTTTGCCTTCTGAGCAAGTTTCAGTTGCGATACCAGCAGCAGGAAACGTTTGTACGACGAGAAGACCGCACTCCGGGTTTCCAACCAGAAGCTCCGGCGCAAGCCTTGAGGCGAAGGGCGACAAGGGAGGCAAAGATATCAGTCACGCCTTTGAGCCAGTTATAAGTGTGACGTCACTGGCTTCATTTTACCGGACCGGAAGGATGCGGTGAGGTGCCGCGGTGGCGCTGATGGTGTCTGACGCCTCTGCCCTGACTAAGCCTTGCCCGGAGTTTCCCGATTGGCTGACCTTCCATCGCAGGACCATGCCGACCAGCAGCAGCTCCGGCTCATCCTTGCCGCCCTGCAGGACGGTGTGATCCTCATCGACCCCGACCAGACCATCGCCTGGGCCAACAAGGCAGCCCTCAGGATGCACGGCGTGCATGAGGTCGCCGAGCTGGGCGCCACGGTGTCGGAGTACCGTAGCCGCTTTGAGCTGCGCTACCGCAACCGCCACCGGCTGCCGGAGGGCGCCTACCCGATGGAGCGGGTAATGGCCGGCGAGGCCTTCGACGAGGTGGTGGTGGAGGTGGCGCCGGCCGGGGAGAATGAGGCCCTCTGGACCCACCGTATCCGCAGCCTGGTGCTCAACGACGCCGCCGGCGTTCCGAACTGCCTTGTGCTCATCCTGAACGACGAAACCGAGCGCTTCGACGCCGAGGAGCGCTTCGAGGCGGCCTTCAGCGCAAACCCGGCACCCGCGGTCATCCTGCGGCTCTCCGACCACCGCCACATCAAGGTCAACCGAGGCTTCCTCGAGATGACCGGATACGCCGAGGATCAGGTGGTCGGCCGCTCGGCCTACGAGATCGACGTGCTGGAGGGTGCTGCACGGCGGGAATTCGCCGTTGAGCGGCTGCAACAGGGGCGCACCATCCCGCAAATGGAGGCCGTGCTGCAGCTGGCTGGGGGCGGCGAGAAGCGGGTAGTGGTCGCGGGACAGCCGATCGAGGTCGGTGATGCCGACTGCATGCTCTTCACCTTCGTCGATATCGAGCCCCATAAGCGAACCGAGGAGGCTCTTCGGCGAAGCGAGGGAAGCTTCGGTGTGGCTTTCCGTTTGGCCCCGGTGCCGACCCTTCTAGTCCTACGTTCCGGCTGCCGCCTGTTGCTGGCTAACGAGGCTTTCGAGCGGGAGAGCGGCTATGTCCAGGCAGAGTTGGTTGGAAAAGCGGCCAGCGAGCTCGGGTTGTGGGCTGACGCAGCGACAGGTCGGGAGCTTGAGCGGCGGCTGGAAGCCGGTGACAGTCTGCGCGACTTTAACATTCAGTTGCGCACGCGTGCGGGCGACCTGCTGGACCTTCTCCTGTCCGCCGAAGCGGTGAGCGTTGGGGAGCAGCCCTGTGTGCTGGTGATGGCGCAGAACGTAGCGGAGCTCCGTCGGACGGAGTTCGAGATCGCCTCCGCCATTCAGGCGGTCATGCAGGACACCTCCTGGTTC
>NZ_RCVR01000007.1 GCF_016107305.1 Roseomonas sp. KE2513 | reverse complement strand
GACTTTCCCACCCCCGACCACGCGTTGAGGAGGCGAAAGTCGGCACGGTGCAGGGCGCTGCCTATGGCATGAGCCAGCACATGCGGATTTCCTACGCGCTCGAGACCGAGACCCTGCGAGAGGGCTGCGCGCGCATCCAGGAGTTCTGCCATGGATTGAACGGATAGAGCATGTAACGGCTCCGAACGGGGGTTGCTGGGCGTCACGTCGGCGCTGCGTCCGGCGACATCACTACGGACAACCTGAAGCCACGCAGGAGGCCTGCCTCCCCTTCTGAAGGGTCGGCCGGCATGACCACCACGGGAGAACTCTCCCCGATCTCCGCCAGCACCCCGGGCAGGCCGACGGCGGTGACCAGGCCCCTTACATAGCGGATGCCGTCCCCCTCCTCCGGCGTGTCCGCGCCGAACGGCAGCGTCGCGGTCCCCTCCGCTTCCGGCACGGCCTCGCGCCCGGCGCCGATGCTGAATGCACGGATAGCGAGCCCTCCCCGCTTCCTCTCCACGACCCACCCCCCTATCCCGCCGTTGCCGGCGGCGTCCTCCGGTCGCGCCTCAAGCCAGAACAGCGGTGGCAAAGCGTCCAGCACAGCGGGCGAATGCGACACCTCGGAGAGCGCCAGCCCTCGCGCTAGGTCAGCAATGCTGTCGTCGATCGCCGCCGCCGGTGCCCCCTCGGCACGCAGGCGCCGCGCCGCACGCCGGGCTTCGACCGGTGCGTGCTCGCCGAGCATGGCAGCCAGCAGGCCTCCCTCAGGGAACCTCGCTCTTGGCCTTCCCTGCATCATGCGCCTCCTCCGCGATGCCGAGTGATGCCCGAAGGCAGGGGGTCGCGCCAACCCGCCGCTTAGATCAAGGGGGCCGGTGCGGGCCGGGTTCGCCAACCGGCACATGATCGGCTTTACAGAGGGGCTCATTCTTGAGGAGGAAGCGATGCGTCATTGGTTACTGGCGAGCCTGCTGCTCCTCGGCAGCACCGGCAGCAAGGCCGAGGAACGCCCCGTGGATCGGCGGCCGGCGGCCCAGCGCGTTGCCGAGGACACGATCCGGGAACTGGTGAGCAGCCCCGTGAGCTTCCGGAACGTCGCAGCCTTCCGGCAGGGCACGCCCCGGGCGGTAGCGGTCTGTGGAGGGGCGCGGATCGGGGCCGCACCCGGCCCCCTCACGTCTTTCATCGTGGTCGTCACCTACCGGGACGAGGAGGGCGAGGGCGCCACCGTCACACCGATCCTCGCCACGACCGGCGAGGGCGCGGCCCGCGTCACGGCCGAGACCGCCAGCCGTTGCCGCGAGGGAGGAGGTCCGCCATCCCCTGGCGCCGCCCCGCCAGCGCCGGTCCCGGGCGAGGGGAACCTCCGGCAGCAGGAAACCAGGCCGGAGCGTCCGGTTCCACCGCCGCCATCCTCGGCCGGCGGCACCAGCCGGGGCGATACCGTGACGGCCCGCCTGCCCGGCAGCCTGCGGAGCAGCCCCGATGGGCGCGGGGCCCTCATCGGCGTCCTGCGGGCCGGCACCAGCGTCACGATCTACGGGACGGCACCGGGCGGCTGGTACCAAGTGGGCGACGCCTCCGGCCCGACCGGCTGGGTCCACGGCAGCCGGCTGTTCGGCAGGCCGTAGGAGCCCACGGGCGCCGAACGCGCTCCGTGGCTTGCACCGCTGGCCCCCGCCTTACTCCGCGCAGCGGGTGATACGGTGCGCGGGTACCGCGAAGGAGGCTCTGGCGTCATGGCGATGAGCGGAACACGGCGGCTGCGGCGGTGCGTGGCGGCGCTCGCCGCGGCGATGGTCCTGCCCATGCTCGCGAGCGCGCAGGTCTTGCCCGGCCCCACTCTCGCGAGCATCCGCACGAAGGGCGTCCTCGATTGCGGGGTCAATCCCGGCTCGCCCGGCTTCGGCGTGCCGGACAGCCGAGGCGAGCACCGCGGCATGGGCCCCAGCATCTGGCGCACCATTGCGGCCGCCGCGCTCGGCGACCCCGCATAGGTGCGCTTCACGGTACTCACGAGCCAGTCGCACTCCCCGCGCTTCAGTCCGGCCAGGTTGATATCGTCGCCCGCACTTTCACCTGGACCACGGCGTGGGAGGCCGGGTCTGGCCTGCAGTTCGGTCCGATTACCTTCCATGACGGCCAGGGCTTCATCATCCGGCGGGCGTGGAGCGGGCGGCGCAGCTCGGCGGCGCGACCATCTGCGTCACCGCCGGCTCCACCAACGAGCTGAACCTGGCGGACTGAGCGCGCACCAATCGCCTCCCGATCCACCCGCTGGTCCTCGAGAGCAACGAGGACGCGCGCAAGGCCTACGCCGCCGGTCGCTGCGACAGCCACACGCTGGATGCGAGCCAGCTCGCGGGCTTCCGCGGCGCCTTCGACCGGCCGAACGACCACGTGATCCTGCCCGGCATCATCAGCAAGGAACCGCTCGCCCGCGCCGTGCGGAAGGGCGACCCGCAGTGGTACGACGTCATGCGCTGGACGGTTTACGCACTCATCCTCGCGGAGGAGCTGGGCGTCACCTCCACCAATGCGGAGGCGATGCTGGAGAGTCCGAACCCCGACATCCGGCGCCTGCTGGGCATGACCGGCGACTTCGGCCCCTCGATCGGCCTCGACCACCGCTGGGCCTTCAACGCCATTTGCGCCGCCGGGGCCTACGGCGAGATCTTCGAGCAGCATCTCGGCGTGAACACGCCGGTGGGCCTCAGGCACGGGGTGAACGACCTCTGGAGCCGCGGCGATCCTCTACGCGCCGCCGATCCGCTGCGGATCCGGCTCAGCGCTGGCTCTTCGTCTCGGCGATCCGCTTGCCCAGCATCCCCGCGACGGCGGCGACGCCGAGCGCGCCGAGCACGGCGCCGGCCATTATATGGGTCGCCACCACACCCGCGGCGTGAAGGCCGAGCAGCGCGCTGCGAACGGGGCGGAAGGGGTTGGGGAGCATCAGCGCATCCCCCCGAGCGCGCGGCGGCCGAGAAGGATGCCAGCGGCGAGGGCGGTGCCGAGCGGGATCCCGATGCTGAGACCCGTTAGGGAGAGGGCGAAGGAGGCGATGATCGGCATTGGAGAGGCTCCCGTTTCCAAGCGCTGACCTGGGCCCGCCCTGCCGGAGCGAAAGGGCGCCTCCGCTTCACGTGGGGCGGAGGCAGCGCGTCAGGCGCCCCGCATGGCCGGCACCAGCAGCCCGGTATTGTGGCGGATGAGGGCCTCGTAGGTCGGCGCCGGGCCGTCGGGCGGCGATAGCGAGTCCGAATAGAGCCGCCCGCCGACCCGCACGCCTGCCTCCCGCGCCAGCCGTTCCAGTGTCGCGGGATTGGCCATGTTCTCAAGGAAGACGGCCGTGATCCCCTCCGCCCGCACCTGGCGGATGAGGGCGGCAACCCCGGCGGCGGAGGGCTCGGCATGGGTGCTCACGCCCTGGGGCGCGAGGAACCGGATGCCGTAGGCTGCGCCGAAATAACCGAAGGCGTCGTGGCTGGTGAGGACCTTCCGCCGGGCTTCCGGTACTGTGGCGAAGGCGGCGCGGCACTCCGCGTCGAGCGCCAGGAAGCGGGCGGAGGCGGCCTCCGCGTTGCGGGAATAAAGGGCGGCGTTGCCGGCATCGGCGGCGGAGAGGCCGGTCGCGATGTTGCGCAGGTAAAGAGGGATGTTGCGCGGATCCCCCCAGGCATGGGGATCGTGGGGCGGCCCGGCGTCGCGGCGCGCACCGTGGTCGTGGCGGCGCTCCTCCCCCGCCATGCGGGGCGTGACGCCGTCACTGGCGGTGACGGCAGTGCCGCCGAAGCGCGCGGCGCCCGTGAGGCGGCGCAGCCAGTCGTCGAATCCGAGGCCGTTGCGGACCAGCAGGGCGGCGCCGCGAAGCCGCTCGGCATCGGAAGGCCGGGGCTGGAAATCGTGCGCGTCCGCGTCAGGGCCGACGAGGACCGTCAGAGCCAGGGGCCGCTCCCCCGCCACCTGCTGGGTGAGGTCGCCCAGAATGGAGAAGCTGGCGACGACCGGCAGCGCCGCCTGAGCCGCTGCTGGGCGGATGGCGGGAATGACGAGGGCGGCGGTTAGAAGGGCGCGACGCTGCATGAGGCATTCCATCAATACGTTATAACATAACGTTTCTTACAACGAGGGCGGTGGCTCGTCCAACCCGCCCCTAACGCTTGCGCCGGAACAATCCGCGGAGACGGTCCCAGAGGCTCCCGCCCGGGGTAGCCCCGCGGCGCGCGATGCTGCCGTGGCTGACATGCGGCCGGCGAGAGGGGGGCGGCAGAGCGCTGGCGACGGTATGGCGCCCGGAATCCTCCAGCGCGATCAGACGCTGTTCGAGGGCGATAACGCCCGCCACGGCGTCCGGCGGATGGCTCGCCGCGAGCTGCTCGGCCGTAGTGCCCGCGTCATCGAAGGCCTCGGCGCGGCGGAGGGCATCGACCACGCGGATCGTCTGCTCGGCATCGAGCGGCGGACCGGCCCGCCAGAGGGCCACGGCATCGCCCCGCCACGCACGGGCGAGTTCGGGCTTGCGCGCATCGTCCGCGGCCCAGGCGGCCTGAAGCGTAGCCTCGGCCGCCGCGTGCAGGGCGCCTGTCTCCTCCAGCACATAGGCATAGGCGAGGAAGCGGCGGGAGAGCGGGGGGTGGCTGGTATCGGCGATCAGCGCGCGGAAGGGTGCGGTGCCCACCGCCTCGATTGCCGCCGGATGGGCGTGGGCAATCTCGGGCGCGACATAGCCGCAATGGGGGCATTGCTGCAGCCAGGAGGCCATTGTGCTGCGCAGCGGCTCCCCAGGCCGCAGGTCGAGGTCCGGCGCGCTCTCGGGCGGCATGGCGCGGAACCGGGTCTGACGGCTGGTCGTGCCGCAGACGGCGCAGCGCACCTCGGCCGCACGCAGGTTGCCCAGGCGGGGCCCGGGCTGCGGGCCGTTGCGCGCGGCATGGAACGGGCCGGGGGTTGGACGGTTCATCGCCTCCTAAGTAGTCGTCCGAAGCGCGCAAGCGAAGAGGTTTTAACCGGCGGAAAACGACGTCAAGGGTTCCGGCGGCATGTTGCGCAGGGACCTCCGGCCCTGGCAAAGAAGGGGCCATGCCGCGCGGCGATCTTTTCCCCGATATTGCGCCCTACGAGACTGGCCTGCTGCCGCTCTCCCATTCTGGCGAGGGCACGCCCGGCGGGCCATCCCATGTCATGTACTGGGAGCAGGTGGGCAACCCGCGTGGGCAGCCCGTGCTCTTCCTCCATGGCGGGCCCGGCGCGGGAGCAGGCGCGGTGCATCGCCGCTTTTTCGACCCTCTGCACTGGCGGGTGGTAATCTTCGACCAGCGCGGCGCCGGCCGCTCCCGCCCACTCGGCGAACTGCGGGAGAACACGACGCCGCATCTCGTCAGCGACATCGAGACGCTCCGGCGCTTTCTCGGGATCGAGCGCTGGCTGCTTTTCGGCGGCTCCTGGGGCTCCACACTCGCCCTTGCCTACGCGCAGGCCCATCCGGAGCGGGTGGCGGGCTGCGTGCTGCGCGGCGTCTTCCTCGGCCGGGACGACGAGGTGGAGTGGTTCCTCTACGGCCTGAAGCGTGTCTTCCCCGATGCCTGGGCGGCCTTCGCCGAGCACGTTCCGCCGGCCGAGCGGGGCGACCTCCTCGGCGCCTATCTCCGCCGCCTGACGGACCCGGACCCTGCCGTGCACATGGCCGCCGCACGGGCCTGGAGCAACTATGAGGGCCTGTGCAGCACCCTGCTGCCGAGCCCCGAGACCGTCGCCTCCTTCGCGCAGGACCGCTCCGCCCTCGGCCTCGCGCGGATCGAGGCACATTACTTCGCCCACAAGCTCTTCCTGCCGCCCGATGGCCTGCTGGCGGGGATGCACCGGCTGGCCCATGTGGGCGCGGAGATCGTCCAGGGTCGCTACGACATGGTCTGCCCGCCCACCTCCGCCTTCGAACTCGCCGAGGCCTGGCCGATGGCGCGGCTGACGGTGGTGCCCGATGCCGGACACTCCGCGCTGGAGCCAGGCGTGCGGACCGCGCTCGTCTCCGCCGTGGAGCGCTTCCGGCGGCGCTGAGCGCGGGCCTTCAGGCCGTACGGGCGAGCCAGGCGGCGCCGGCCCCAATCGCCCGGCGGGCGGCGGCCACATGGTCCCGCGCGCGAAGGAAGCCGTGCAGGGTGCCGAGGAAGGTCTCCTCCTCCACCTCAACGCCAGCCTCGCGCAGCGCGCGGGCCATGGCGCGGTTCTCGTCCGAGAGCACGTCCAGCTCGGCGATCTGCACGAGGCAGGGCGGAAGGCCGCGGAGGTCCGCCCGGATCGGCGCGGCATAGGGCGAGAGGCGGTCGGCAGGGTTGGGCGCGTAGCAGTCCCAGAAGAAGCGCATCCGTTCCGCGGTCAGCCCGTAGCCCTCGGCGAACTCGGCATAGCTTGGCGTGGCCATGCGGTCATCGAAGACGCCGTAGTCCAGCAGCAGGCCGCGCAGGCGGAGGCCGGGATCCGATTGGCGTAGCAGAAGGGCGGCACCGAGAGCGAGGTTTGCCCCGGCCGAATCACCCCCGAGCACGACGCGGGCGGGGTCGAGGCCCCATTCGGCGCCATGGGCAGCCACCCAGCGGACGACCGCCGCGACCTCCTCCAGCGCCTGGGGAAAGACGGCCTCAGGGCTCAGGGCGTAGTCGGGGGCGAGAACAGCACAGCCCGAGCCGGCCGCCAGGCTGCGAGCGAGAGGATCGTGCGTGTCCACGTTGCTCCAGACCCAGCCGCCGCCGTGGACGTGCACGAGCACCGGCAGCGGCGCCACATCGCTGGGGCGATGCAGCCGGCAGAGCAGGCGGCGGCCGCGGATGGGCAGCCAGCGATCCGAGCTCTCGGCCATGACGGGCTCGGGGTTGGACAGCGTCAGGTTGAGCGCGTCATTGGCAGCGCGGGCGGCGTCCAGCGGCCGTTCCAGCCGCTGCGGCGCGGGAAAGGCAGCGGCGCGGGCAGTCATCATTTCGGTGAAGACGGCCATCTCGAGGTCGAGGCGGGGATCTTGCGGCATCGAAGGAGTGAGGGCCGGTTTGGCGGGCAGTTCAAGAGCCCGGCCCTTTCCCGTCCGCAGCCGGGACGCTAGGCTAAGCAAGCGTGTCTCCGTAGCTCAGCAGGATAGAGCACGGGATTCCTAATCCCGGGGCCGTGGGTTCGAATCCCGCCGGGGACACCACTCGTTTAAGCGGCACCGAAGCTGTTGGTTTTGCTGCGAATCAACCCCTGCGACCAATTGCCTCCCCACACGCAAGTTCCTGAGGCTGAGTCTGCGAAACGGCTCAACCTTTACGGAGCTACAGAGCGTGCATGGGCGATGCTTCGCTCGCATGCCGTGCCCCAGCACTGCGGAAGTTCTGAACGTTTTGAGAAGGTCCATGCTCAAGATAATGGGCCAGGGCTGCAATCGCATCCCTCACTCGAAGCTTCTCTGTCTTGAGCCGGGTGACTCTTTCTGCGTCGGGCCGTGGTGCCGACAGAGCGTCCTGGAGCCTCACTTCCAAGTGGGCATTGTATTGGTCAAGAGCGGCGAGCCGCTCGAAAACGTTGCCGTGTCCTAGTTGCTGCGCCACTACCTCTCTCCCGTCCTGGTTGTAGGCATCAAATGATAACTTTGGACCTTGCGCGAGCCCTTTCCGGGCATTCCGCTGACAAGAGCCCGTGATGAGTGGGAAGCGAGAACGATCCTCCGCGAACACAGCTAGAAGAGCCTTGCCGACTGCAGGATCGGTCCGGAAGAGTGATCGGGGGCTGGAAGAGGACGAGAAGCCTCATCTGATCAGGGCGATGAAGGGTTGTGAAAGACACGCGGGTTTTTCGACGCTGTTTGCTGCCCCCGCTGGGGTCCGCAAGGCCACCAGACAAGGTATCACACGGACGGACCAGCGGACGTTGCTTCGCCGGCGCGACACTCATCACGTAAGCAACGCCGCTTGATGCGATGCTCGTTGCTTACCTGCACGTCATCATGGATCGCCAGAACCAACCGCGGCTGGTTCCGGAAGGCGACAAGCAGCCGTTCCAGCGCTCCTTATGTCAGAGGACTATCTGAGACGCTCAACCGCCCGCGGGCCGGTGGCGGTCGAGTTCCGCCAAGTGCCGTTGCCGGTCCGCCTCGGGGATAAAGGCGCTGAGAAAGCTGTTCCGCGCGAAGCCCCAGAGATCCTCGTCAGAGAAGTCGAGCGCCTGCTGGATGGCGGCGAAGTTCTCGTTCACGTAGCCGCCGAAATACGAGGGGTCGTCCGAGTTCACGGTCAGGCAAAGTCCCGCCTCGTGCAGCCGCCGGATGTTATGGGCCTTCATGTCCGGGAAGACGCGAAGCATCACGTTCGAGCAGGGGCAGACCGTCAGCGGCATGCCCGTATCGGCCAGGCGCCGCACGAGGTTCGGATCCGCCTCGCAGCGCACGCCGTGGTCGATGCGGTCCACCTTCAGCTCGTCGATGGCCTCGCAGACGAAGTCGGCGCCGCCCTCCTCGCCGGCATGGATGGTCGTGCGCCAGCCGAGGTCCTCCCGCGCATGGGCATAGGCCCGGCGGAACTTCGCGGGGCGGTTCCCCTTCTCCGGCCCGCCCGTGCCCAGGCCGATGATCCGGTCCCGCCAGGGCCGGAGCTCGCGTAGCATGGACAGGGCATCATCTTCGTCGAACTGGCGCTGGATGCCCGCGATCAGTCCGCCGGTCATGCCGTGCTCGCGCGCCGCATCGTCGAAGGCGCGCAGGATGTTCTCGATGATGGCTTCCATCGCGATGCCGCGGCGAAGATGTGCCTGGGGGCTGATGAACACCTCGGCGTGCCGCACCCGGTCCTGCGCGGCGCGGTCGAGATAGGCCTTGGTCATCTCGTAGAAGTCCTCGCCCGTCTGCAGCACCGTCAGGCCGAGATAGAAGAGGTCGAGGAAGGACTGCAGGTCCGTGAAGTTGTAGGCCGCGCGCAGCTCGTCCGTGCTGGCATAGGGGATGCGGAGCCCGTTGCGGTCGGCAAGGCGGAAGATCGTCTCGGGCTCCAGCGAGCCCTCCAGGTGCATGTGCAGCTCGGCCTTCGGAAGGGCGGCGATGAAGGGCGAGATCGAGGCGTCGAACATCAGGGAACTCTCGCGAAGGGGGTCGGCGGTTGGACGGAGTGCCGCTCGATCAGCTCGTGCGGCAGGACGGTGAGCGGTGCGGTCGGGCGCCCCTCAATGAGGGCGAGCAGGCCTTCCACCGCGGCCTCGCCCATCCGCTCCCAGGGCATGCGCACGGTGGTCAGGGGCGGCTCCACGTAGCGGCCGAGGTCGGTGTCGCCGCAGCCGATCACCGAGAAATCCTGCGGAACGCGGAGGCCGCGGCGGTGCCCCTCGGCGACAAGGCCAAGGGCGAGAATATCGCCGGTGCAGGCCACCGCGGTCGGGCGCTCCGCGCAGGAGAGCAGCCGGGCGGCGCCGTCGCGCACGGCGGTGTTGTCGTAATCCTCGGCCAGCACGCGCCAGGCTGCCGGCAGATGGAGGCCAAGTGCGCGGAGTTCCCGCTCCGCGCCGGCAAAGCGCTCCGCGACGGCCGGGGTGTTGTGCAGCGGGCCGGAGAAGAGGGCGATCGCGCGGTGACCCTGGCCATGCACGTGGCGCACCGCGACCGCCATGGCGGCCGCATTGTCGAAGGCGACGGCCGGGGCGCCGGGCGGCAGCAGCAGGGCATCCTGGACCACCGCCGGCGTACTCGTACGATCCAGCAGCGCCGCGAGGTCCGGCGCGATGCTCGTGCCAGTGAGGATGAGCCCGTCCACCCCGCGCTCCACCAGATGGCGCACCTGCTTTTGCTGGCGCGCCGGGTCGCGCTGCGTGCAGTGGATGAGCAGGGCGTAGCCGGCCGCGTCCAGCACCCGCTCGATCGCTGCGATGACGGGGGCGAAGAGCGGGTTGGCGATGGTCGGCACCAGCAGGCCGATGCTCCCCGTTCGCTGCGACATCAGCGAGCGCGCCTGGCGATTGGGGATGTAGTCCAGTGCCACCATCGCCCTCTCCACCGCTTCCCGCTTGCTCTGCTGGACCAGCGCCGGCTGGTTCAGCACGCGGGAGACGGTGGCGATCGAGACCCCGGCGGCGGAAGCGACCTCCCGCACCGTGATCTTCGTGGGCGCGGACACCCCGTCAGGCCGCGGCGTCGCGGTACTTCTGCACCGTGCGGAAACGGCTGAGCAGGTAGTCGCCGGAGCTGATCGGCTCGTATTTCGGCGGGTTCTCGGGCGACTGACAGGTGGGCAGGCAGGCGACCGGCGCGTCGTAGTCGAGGTTGAAGAACATCGGGATCGAGAAGCGCTCCTTCCCCGTCCGGTTCACCACGCGGTGTAGGTTCGAGCGGTAGAGGTCGTTCGTCCAGCGCTGGAACAGGTCGCCGAGGTTGACGACCAGCGTGCCGGGGATGAAGGGCGCGCTGACCCATTCGCCGTCACGCTTCTGCAGCTCCAGCCCGCCGATCGGATCCTGGGAGAGAAGAGTGATCATGCCGTAGTCGGAGTGCGGCGCGACGCCGAAGGCGTTCTCGTCCGTCACCGGCGGCTGCGGCGGGTAGTGGAAGAGGCGCATCTGCACGACAGGATTCGTGCACCACTGCAGGAAGTGCTCGGGCGGCATGCCGAGGCTGACGGCGAAGACGCGGGTGAGACGGAGGCCGAGCGCCTTCGCGGCTTCAAAATAGGCCTCGGAAGCTTCCTTCAGCCAGGGGCACTCGGCGGGCCAACGGTTAGGACCATGCAGCGGCAGCCCGGCCGCGACGGAGGGGTGGTCGAGCGGCAGGTCCACGCCGATCTCGTAGCTCTCCTTCAGGTCGGGCGCGAAGCCGGGATGCTGGTTGATGCCCTGCGGCATGAAGCCGCGGCGGAAGCGATCGTCCATGCGGTGCCCAAGCCGCTGCTCCGCCGGCAGGTCGAAGTAGCGCTTGGTGGCATCGAACACGCCGTCGAACACGTCCTGCGGGATGCCGTGGTTTCGCACGTAGAAGAAGCCGGTGGACACGCAGGCCTGGCGCAGCTGGGCCGCGAGCGGGCCGAGGTCACCGCCCTCGTTCAGGGCGGTGAGGTCGAGGACGGGGACCTCCTCGGCGGTGGCGGCACGGGGGGCGTTGGACATGGCGGTTTCTCTGACGGAGGCGGGGATCAAAGGGAGACGGGCCGGTCGCCGGCCGTGTCCATCCAGAAGATGACGCGGCGCTGCACCGCCTGGACGATGGCGTGCAGCACGACACCGATCAGCGAGAGCACGACAAGGATGGCGAAGGTGCCGGCCATGTCGAAGTTGAAGTTCTTCTGCATCAGCAGGAAGCCAAGGCCGGCCTTCGCACCAACGAACTCACCGACGATGGCGCCGATGACCGAGAGCACGATGGCGACATCCAGCCCTACGAAGATGTAAGGCAGCGCCGCCATCATCCGCACCATCCGGAACACCTGCCAGCGCGTGGCCGTGCAGGAGACGAGCATTTCGATCTGGTCCGCAGGCGCCGCGCGCAGCCCCATGATCGTGTTCGCCAGCAGCGGGAAGAAGGCGATGGTTGCGGTGATGATGATCTTGGAGCTGAGGCCGTAGCCGAACCAGATGACGATGATGGGCGCCACCGCCACCTTTGGCAGCGTCTGGAAGGCTACGATGTAGGGATAGACGAGGCGCTCGGCCAAGGGCGAGAGCGCGACGATGAAGCCCAAGGCAAGCCCGCCTAGGGAGCCGAGGGCGAAGCCGGCGACGATCTCCCAGAGCGTGATCAGCAGATGCCAGTGGAACTCGGCGGAGCCCACGGCCTCCCACAGCGCCAGCACGATGGCCGAGGGGGGCGGGAGGACGATCTTGGAGATGGAAAGCAGGTGCACCGCCGCTTCCCACCCGCCGAAGACGAGCACGGCCATCAGCACCGGCAGCACCGGCCCGGCGGTTAGGGATCGCCCGCGCATCATGCCGCGACCATCCCGCCGGCGCGGAAGTGCTCGCGCAGGCGGCGCACGTAGCGGCCGAATTCCGGTGTGTTCTGCATGTCCAGCGTGCGCGGGCGCGGCAGGTCCACCTCCACCACCTCCACGATATGGCCGGGGCGCGGCGCCATGACGACGATGCGGTCGGCCAGGTAGATCGCCTCGGGGATGCTGTGGGTGACGAGCAGCACGGTCTTTCGCTTCTCGCTCCAGATGCGCTGCAATTCCTCGTTCATGGTCTCGCGCGTCATCGCGTCCAGCGCCCCGAATGGTTCGTCCATGAGCAGGATGGACGGGTCGTGCACAAGCGCCCGACAGATGCCCGCGCGCTGCTGCATCCCGCCGGAGAGCTCGGAGGGATAGCGGTTCTCGAAGCCGTCCAGCTCCGCCATCGCCAGGAGTTCCCGCGCCCGCGTGCGAGCGAGGGCAGGATCGAGCTTCTGGACCTTGGCCGGCAGCATCACGTTCTCCAGGATCGTGAGCCAGGGCAGCAGCACCGGGGCCTGGAAGACTACGCCGAGCGCGGGGTTCGGCCCGGCGAGCGGCCGGCCCTGGATCGTCACCTCCCCCGCGGAGCGCGGCAGCAGCCCCGCGAGGATCTTCAGCAGCGTGCTCTTGCCGCAGCCGCTGGGCCCGACGACCGTGACGAACTCGCCCTCGCGGATGTCGAGGTCGATCGCGGTCAGGGCCTGGACGCTGCTGCCGTCCTTGGCGGCGTAGGTCTTGGCAACCTGACTGATGCGAAGGAAAGCGCCCTCCGCCATCAGGACTTGCACGCCGCGGCAGCAGCCTGCACGGCGGCGACATCGAAGCGGTTGATCTTCTCGAAATAGTCGGGGATCCGCACCATCAGGGACCCCGCGCTGACGGGCTTATCGATCTGCTTGTTCTCCACCATGAAGCGCACCAGGCGGTCATAGACGGCCGGGTCCGCATTGCCCCAGAGCTTGCCGCCATTGAGCGTGAAGGCGTCCTTCATGCTGTCGAGCTGGGCCTGCTGGGTGTTGAGGTCCCAGCGCACGAGCGTCGCCGGGT
Organism: Roseomonas sp. KE2513; assembly: GCF_016107305.1. GTDB lineage: Bacteria > Pseudomonadota > Alphaproteobacteria > Acetobacterales > Acetobacteraceae > Roseomonas. Next base: position 215,582 of record NZ_RCVR01000007.1, on the reverse strand, counting down.
CGGCGCCGGTTGGCTTGGTGGCGGGGTAGCGGTCCCAGTGGAGCTGCCGCGCGCAATCCGGGTTGGCCAGCGCGTAGACGGTGGCCTTGGCCATGCCGCGGGCGATGCCCGTGACCATGTCCGGGTTCCTATCCACCGTGCTCTGCATCACGGCCAGCGTGTAGTCCGGGTACCCGCGCCAGTCCTCGCCGATCAGCTTGCGCAGCTTCAGCCCGGCATTCTCGAATGAAGCGACGGCGGCCGCCCAGTAGAGCAGGCCCTGCACCCGGCCGGAGCGCATCGCCTCGATCGGCGGGGCGCCGAGGCCAAGGGGAATCATCTCCACGTCCTTGGCGGGGTCCAGGCCATTGCTGCGCAGGAAGCTGTTGAAATAGGCGATGCCGCCCGTGGCGAGGCTGAAGACGCCGATCGTCTTGCCCTTCAGGTCCTTCGCCGACTGGATCGGCCCGTCCGCGTTCACCGCCACGGACCAGTCGATGACGCCGTTGCCCATGGCGATGCGCACGGGAAGGTCGTTCTTGGAATTCGCCTGAACGATGACGCTGGCGTTGACCTCGCCGAACTCGGCATTGCCGCCGACCATCTGCTGGATGGACTGGAGCGAGGCCCCCACCGGCATCAGCTCGACGTCGTAGCCCTCCTCCCGCCAGTAGCCGAGGGTCAGCGGCAGGGTCAGCATCGGATAGCCGACATTCAGCACAGTGGTGCTGACGGCGATGCGGACCTTCTGAAGCGGCCTGTTCATCGCGGGTGCCGGGCGAGCCGTCGCGAGCGACAGGCCCGCCAGCGAGAGGCCGGACAGGCAAAGTGAGCGACGGTCCATGGGTGCTCCGATTGATGGGGCCATCAGGGCGGGTAGGCGCGATCTGAAAGCGCTTTCAGCAAGACATGTGCCAGTTCGCGCGCCCTGGTGGAAGCGGGGGAGGCACGCCGCTGCATGCCGGACCCTTTGCCCCATCACCGCCGCCAGCCCCGACCAGGGTGGTCACTCGCCCCTTACGTCGCCTCAGGCAAGTGGTCAGCAGGAGGAACCGGATGCGGCTCCCCCTCTACAGATGCCAGTCATGGGCCGGTGGCTGGGACAGGCCGTGCGTTCCTTCGTGCAGGAGTGGCGCGGAGGCGAGCACGTTATGCGCCGGCGCGGAATCGCCTACGGGGAGCACGAGCGGGACCTCAACGCCCTTCCCGGCCTGGAGCGGGTAGGACGCCCCCGGATGATCCGGGACGGTTTCCGCAACGGAGTGTTGAGCGGCAGGGCCTTCCATGTCGGCGGCGCGCCCAGCCGCGCTCCGCCCGGGCTGGGCGGATGAGATCATCAAGCCGGGGTCGAGGATGGAGACGAAAAGCCCGGGATCGGCCGCCTTCGCTATCGGACCGGCATGGGCCGGGCCATGACCGGCGGAGGGTAGCGCATCCACCACCGGAAGGACCGCCGGCGCGGACCCGCCCATCACCGCCTTCGCAGGCCCGCTCACCTGCGGCGAACCGTGATCGGCGGAGAGCGCGTCCTGTATCGGCGCCGGCGTCGGCGGCTGGAGGACGGGCGGGGAGGAGGCCTTCCCCGTCCCGGCCTGATCCACCGGCGCCAGACCATGAGCAGCCGTGGGCAGAGCGTCGGGTAGCGGCGCCACCGGCGGAGGAACGACCGATGCCGTGTTGCCCGCAGGCATCGTGCCCCCGGCGAGACCCTGGGAGACTACGGGGAGAGCATGGGGCAACGGCGCTGCCGGCGGAGGAACGACGGATGCCGGGTTGTCGGCAGCCGCCTTCCCCTCTGTGGAGCCGTGGGCGACCGTGGACACAGCGTCGAGCAGTGGTGCCGCCGGCGTAGGAACGATGGATACCGGGTTGCCGGCAACCGCCTTCCCCTCGGCGGAGCCGTGGGCAACCGCGGCCACAGCGTCGAGCAGTGGCGCCACCGGCGGAAGAACAATCGATGGCGGATTGCCGGCAGCCGCCTTCCCCTCGGCGGGGCCATGGGCAACCGCGAGCACAGCGTCGACCAGTGGCGCCGCCGGCGCAGGAACGACGGATGCGGGGTTACCGACAGCCGCCGCGCCCTCTGTGTGACCGTGGGCGGCAACAGGGAGCGCGTCCGACAACGGTGCCGAGGGCTGCGGGATGGCGGACGAGGCCGTGTTGCCGGTTGCGGGCACCACTGGAGTCGCGTGCGCAGAACCAATTCCCGCCAAGGGCAGCGTGCTCGACGCGGGCGGTAGGGCAGTAGAGGACGGGCTGTGACCCACCACCGGGGCCTGATCGGCCTGCCCCGGGCCGTGGCCCACCACGGCCACGGCATCCGGTGCCGCTGCCGCAGGCGAGGAGTTGGGGGCGGGTTTTACGGCCGGGCCCGCCTGCGCGGCTCCGTGGCCGGCGACGGGCAAGGCGCCCAACACCGCTGCTGCGGGCGCCGGAACGGTAGCGACCGGGTGACCCGCAGCCGCCTCCGCGGTGGGGCTCGCGGCCGCGCCGTGGCCGGCCGCGGGCAGGGTATCCAGCACTGCCGCCGCGGGGGGCAGGACCGTCGAAGCCGGCGCCTTCGTCACAGGATTGGCAGCCGCATCCGGATTGGCCTTGGGCAGGGCATCCAGCACCGCTGCCGCGGGCGTCGTCACCGCCGAAGGTGCGCTACCGGCGGGCGCCTTCGTGACCGGGTCGGCAGCCGTGCCGTGACCAACAACGGACGAAGCCACTGGCGCCGTCGCCGCCTGTCCGACCTTGGAGGCAACGTGGCCGTCGACCGCGTTCGAAGCCTGATTCTCGTTCGCCCGGTTCCCCTGCTCGACCTCTGCCGACGCATTCGAGGACTTGGGCGAGGAGGTTTCCGACCGGGCGTCCGAGGAAGTCTTGTCGGCCGGCGAGGCATCCTCCCGCCCCCGGTCGTTCACTGCCCGATGGGCTGCTTCCTGCCCCTCGCCCCGGTCCGTAACCGACCCCGACTGCGCAGCGGCCTTCAATGGGCCGCTCTCGGTCGCGCCCTGATCCGCCCGAGCCCGCTCCTGTACCTCCACCACGGCGGGGCGCGAGGACAGGGGGGCCGAAGCCCAGTCGGAAACGGCCTTGTTCAGCGGGGATGCTGCTGCCTGAACCGGGTATGAGATCGTCGCGCCCTCCAGCGACGGTGCCAGGGCCTGGAAGGCAAAGCCCTTGCCGGGGGAATTGCCGCTGTCGCTTGCCGGCGCGGGGGCCGGCTGCGCCACAGCGGGGACCGGCGCGGGCGCAGCCTCCCTGCCGGCAGGGCGCGCGTCCGTCCGTTCAACTTCGCCCGCTACCGTTGCTCGGCTTGCACCCGGTTCAGGCGGGGCGTCCTGGCGGTCGGGCTGAACCGCGGGCGGGGCCGGCGCGGCGGCGCTGCCAGTCGCGGCCGCCTGGGCGGGCTGCACGGGCGGGGCTACCCAGAGTTCCGGAAAGCCGAGAGCGAGATGCCCGGTAGTTCCCAACTCGGCCAGCGGTTGGGAGGCGTGCAGCGCGGCCGGCGCGCCGAAGGGATCCGAGGAGGCAATCGACGGCCCTGCGGGCGCGGCGTCGAGGGCCCGCGTGGGCACCCCACCACTCCCGAAGACGTGGACGGTCGTGAGGCTGCCCGACCAGGCATGGTGCAGCAACGAATTGGCACCGTCCCCTTCACCCGCCAGTACCGGGTTTGCCCAGGCATGCTCCGCGCCCGCCAGCAGGGGCGCGAGAAGCGTGACCGCGCCGAGCCCTGAACCTTGGGCGAGCCATCCCTGCCGCGCGCCCTGCTCCACATGATCGGATGCCGCAGCCGAGCGCGGATGGTCCGAGCCACCGATCCCCGCCAGGGCTCCCTCAATCGAGTTCGTTCGCGGCCGCGTCGAACCCGGCGCCTTCTTCCGCTTGCGCTTGCCCTCGGCGTTCTTTGCGCCGCCATCCGCCTCGACGTCTTCCTCAAGGAAGGGCTCATCGAGTTCCGCAAGGTCGCCGTCCGCGTTCAGCGCGGTGGGATCCTCGAAATCTTTCCGGTCCAACACCAAATTCTCCCGCCCGAGATTTTGGATGAACTACGGCAGCATCGTAGAACATTCCGTTTTTCAGCGGCGTTTTGCTGATCATTTTGATCAACATCTCGGCGCGGCGGGACAGTAACTCTTACCCCCAGCACCAAAACCCTCTTTCCACGGCCAATCAGAAGTATGTCAGGAACGTGATATAATATTGCAGATTCAGTTCTATTTTAAGTTCTGAAGGCGGATTCTTCTGACCCGATATGCATTCAACCTGAAACCGTTCCATACTTGAAGTATAGCGTTGAGCCATCTCGGTTCATCTACAAGACGACAGGCGACATGGCACATCGCAGGACACCCAGGACCGAAGAGCGGCCATGGCTGCACACCGTTACTCTGGAACGCGCGGAGCAGGAGCGGATCAGCCGCCGCCGTGCCCGGCCCCAGCCAGCCGAGGCCAGCCAGGGCGTGAACCCGCACAAGACGAAGGCGGCACCCAGCTTGTAGGACTCTCGGGGGCTGAGGCTTTCAGCCGCGGATCGTCAGTCGAGAGGACGCAACCGTGACGGCTCGCTCTTCTGCAGGATTGCCGCGCTCAACTCACCCGTCGCGACGATAGCCGGCACCTCAACCGGTGAAGGGCTAGCCCAGACCGAGCCGCCGGTCGTCAGGCTCTCTACAGCCCAGCTCGAGGAGTCGTCCGCGGCATCCGGGACGCTGGTCGAGTGCCGCGCCATCAGCGCCGGGGCTCCCCCAATGAAGGCGTCCACCTTGTCCACGATGGCCGCACGCAGGTCGCCTGGTTCCAGAAGACCGAAGACGTGCCGCCGCATCGCGAGCGAGATCACCGCGTCGTGCAGGTTCCAGACCGTCTCCAGGTCACGCGCACAGCCCGCGGAGGCGGCGGGAAGAGAGAAGGCGTGGCGGCTCTCGGCCAGCACGCGCTGCAGCACCTGTCCACGCAGGGATTCCACCACCCGCCGGCTGCGGGCGAGCCCCTTCAGGCCGGAGAACATCAGCAGGCGAACGCGCCGGTAGGTCAGCACTTCCTCGGAATAGGCGACGTAGAAGGAGACCAGCCGTTCGCGCAGGGGTATCGCGCGGTCGTCCAGCAGCGCACCCCATTCCGGCCTCCAGTCACCGGCGAAGGCGTCGTCCAGGACGCGGTCGATCAGCGCTTCCTTGTTGTCGAAGTAGCGGTAGAGAAGCGGCTGCGTGATGCCGAGGCGCGCGGCCAAGTCGCGAGTCGTCGCCTCAAGCCCGATTTCGGCGAAGAGATCGGCCGCGGCGGCGACGATCGATTGCTCGCGCGCCATCCCATGGGCGCGGCGCCCTGGCGGCGCGCCAACCGAGCGGCGCAGCGGCGCGGATGCGGCGTCCGTCACCGGGTCAGCTCGCCGGGCGAGCAGGGCCGCCCGCCGGAGCGCAGGCACGGCCGCCGAGCGCACCTATTTCAAGTCGATATCGGAACATAATGCATGGATATCACAGGTCGTTTGCTAGTTGAACCATTCTTCTACAACCTTCCGTGTTGTCCGTAACGATTGCGACACTGCTCACGTTTCGAGACAAAAAATCGGCCTGAAGCACCTGAAAAACCGACCTTTTTTCTCCTGCCGTCTTACAGCCGCAGCCCCTTCCCTACTGGACCGCAGCGACCGCCGGTGGCGTGCCTGACCCGTCCGGTCCGCGCATCCCGATTCGCCCGATGCCAGGAAGCTTGATGGCGGGCCGCCGCAGGTCGATCCCGGCGACGGCGCCGAGGATGTTCACTTCCAGCCCCTCCACCCAGCCGAGCGTAAGGCCCCCATAGCCGCCAAACGTCAGCCTGAATCCAGTGCCGGAGGCCGTGGCCCGCAGCCAGCGGCCGTCATAGGGATAGTCCTTACCGATCGCCGTCGGCGGCAGGCTGACGGGGATACCCGGCACGGCGTCCATCACCGCCGCGACGAAGGTGTTCGAGTTCGGACCGGGCCAGGCGCGGTAGTCGCCCTGGTTCCGCCAGGCATAGCCCGTGATGGCCTCGCGCATGCGCGGGATCAGCGCCTGCGCCGCAGCCCCGTCCGCCGCGAAGACCACCTCCGGGACGCTCCCGAACCAGCGGCCGTCCGGCTCGAAGCCGTTCATGCGGATCGGCTCGCCCCAGGCGGTGTAGTCGTAGCGCGTGTAGGCGCCCGCACCCTCGGGCTTGAAGACGATCCAGCAATGCACCGCGAAGATGCCGCGCCAGCGCACCGTCGGCGCCGCGAAGACCCGCACCACCGCGCCCGGGCTGCGAGCGGGCGGCAGCAGTCCGGCGCTAGAGCTGTCGGCGCTCCACCAGTCGCGCGCCGCCCCGCCCGCCCCGTAGCGGGCGGCGGAAACCCCGAGCGGCAGGAGGTAGAAGAGAACGAAAAGCAGCAGGCCGATTTTCAGGATGGTCATATCCCTCCGCATATCTGGGTGGGTCCGCACCTGCGCAACCACAGGGGCGGGTCGGCCAGCGCCGGTCAGGGCTGCGCTCGCCACCCCTCGCTGCGGGGGCGACAAGGTTGAAGTTAATGGCCTCCCCGCCTAAGTAAGATGCATCAACCTCGTCTGGTCCGGCCTGCTCTCATCAGCTCGTTACGAGCGCCGAGCCCGGTGTCCGTCACTCCTCGAAGCTTGATCCGCCTCGTGACGCCACGGGGCGGCACCTGTTTGACGATCGGATCCCAGCCATGCCGACGCGCACCCTGACCTGGCTCGACGAGACCAGGGGAGGCAGCGTCATGCGCCCTGGGAACGGTCCGCCAGGATTGCCCGCGCAGGGCGGCTGCCGGCACGGCGACGCCTCCCCCGGCAAACTGGCCGCGGGCTGATCCGCCGGTCCCCAGACGTCCCGGCCCCGCACGCCGGGGAACCCTTTTCAACGCGGGGCGGCGCGGGCGCCCCCGCCGGCCCATGCGAGGAACCACCATGCAGCGTCACAGCTACGAGATCGGCCAGAGCGTCGAGCTGGTCGCCGGGGTCCTCACCCCGCCCGGGATGACGGGCCAGTACGTGATCACCCGCCTCCTCCCCAACGACGCCTCTGACCGCGAGTACCGTGTGAAGAGCGAGCGCGACGGGCACGAGCGCGTGGTGCGCGAGAGCCAGCTCCGCGCCGGCCGGGCCGCCGCACTCGGCAAGGGCTGGCCCGTCACCGGCTGACGCTGCCGGCCGCACGGGGCCACGGCCCCGCGCCGCCAGCCCTTTTTTAACGAACCCCTTCAGGCCACCGGCGCGCAGCGCACGGACGGCCCCTGCCAAATCACGGAGGCACGCGTGTCGCAAACCAAGACCACTTCCGGAACCGACCGGACCGATGCCGCAGGGCTGGAGGAGACAATCGCCTACCTGGCCAAGCGGCACCGCGTCTCCGTCGCCATCGTGCGCGAGATCGCGCGCAAGCTCGGCTCGGCCGAGCGCGGCGCGATCGAGCGCGAGATCGAGCGGGGCAAGTCCCGCCGCTGACCCGGTGGCGCGGACCCGCCGGCCCGCGCCCCCCAGACATGTGCCCCCTTTGGTCGCTTGGAGGCCGCCGCCCTTCGGCCCCAGGATGGGCCATGTCCGATCCACCTCCCTATAGCGGCGCCGAACGGGGCGCCGATGCCGCGGTCCATGCCGCGGGGCTCCTCGCCGTGGCAGCAGGCTGCCTTCTCCTGGTCCTCCAGGCGCCCTTCCCGCCGGGCGCCACGCTTTCCATGGCACTGGCCCCCTACATGGCGGGGCTGGTCGCCACCTTCGCCTTCTCGGCCGCCTACAACCTGTCACCCGCAGGGCCCCGCCGTGCGCTGCTGCGCCGGGCGGACCACGCGGCTATCTTCATCATGATCGCCGGCACCTACACGCCGGTCTCCGTGCTCGCGATCGGCGGTACCCTGGGAGCCGTCCTTCTTGGTTTCGTCTGGACGGGCGCGCTGATCGGCGCCGCCATGAAGCTCCTCGCCCCCGCGCGCTTCGAGCGCGGCTCGATCGCGGCCTATCTCGTCCTCGGCTGGGTCGGCGTGGTGGCGCTGGTGCCCCTCTCGCAGACCCTCAGCAGCTGGCAGCTCGGCCTCCTCGCCGCGGGCGGGCTGCTCTACAGCCTCGGCGTGCTCGTCCACCTCGCGACCAAGCTACGCTACAACATCGCGATCTGGCACGGCTTCGTGCTTGCGGCGGCGGCCTGCCACTACGGGCTCGTGCTCAGCCTCGCGACGGCTTGAAGGCGAAAGGTCCGCCCGAAGGATGGAAGTCCAACCATTCCGCGTCTCGCCCGTTGTAATGCTGCACCGCAACATCGATGTCGAGGGGAGCGGGCGGGCCTTTCGCCGCTCCGCGCCAGAGGATTTTTCATGCCTAACCCTAAGATCGACCTCAGCGCGCTCGTCCGCCTACAGCGCCGCCGGCGCGAGGCCACGGCGCGGGCGGGCGGGACCGGGGGCGGGTCCGCGCTGACGGAGGTCACGGGCTTCGGCTCCAACCCCGGCGCGTTGCGGATGATGGTGCACGTGCCGGCCGACCTGCCGCGCGGCGCACCGCTGGTGGTGGCACTGCACGGCTGCACCCAGAACGCCGCCGTCTATGACGAGGGCTGCGGCTGGTCCTCGCTCGCGGACCGGCTGGGCTTCGCGGTCCTGCTGCCGGAGCAGCAGCGGGCCAACAACCATTCCCTCTGCTTCAACTGGTTCGAGTCGGGCGACATCGCGCGCGGGGCCGGCGAGGCGCTGTCCATCCGCCAAATGGTCGCGAAGATGCTCGAGACACACACGATCGACCCTGCGCGCGTCTTTGTCACCGGCCTTTCGGCGGGCGGCGCGATGACGGCGGTGATGCTCGCCACCTATCCCGAGGTCTTCGCGGGCGGCGCCATCATCGCAGGCCTGCCCTATGGCGCGGGCCTCGGCGTGGCGGAGGCGCTGCGGGCCATGTCGCGCCCCCTCTCCCTCGGCGCGGCCGAGCGGGGTGCCGCCGTGCGCGCCGCCTCCCCGCATCGCGGTGCCTGGCCCCGCGTCTCGGTGTGGCACGGCGGGGCCGATACCACTGTTGTCCCGAGCAATGCGGAGGAGAGCGTGAAGCAGTGGCTGGACCTGCACGGCCTGGCGGCCGCGCGGCCGGTGACCGAGGCCGCCGCCTCCGGCGACACGCACCTCACTTGGCGCGCGCCCGATGGGCGGGTCATGGTCGAGAGCCACCGCATCGCTGGCATGGCGCACGGCGTGCCGTTGCGCCCCGGCGAGGGCGGGGACCGCGCGGGCGCGGCCGGCGCCTATATGCTGGACGTCGGCATCTCCTCCTCCCACGCCATCCTCGGCTTCTGGGGCATCGGCACCGCCACGGCGCGTCCGCAGCCGGCCCAGGCCCGCCCTGCCGAGGAGCCCGTCTTCCGCGCGGAGGCCGCTGCGGCCGGATCCCCGGCCGGGGCGGCTCCGCGCCCCGCCGCGGAGCAACCCCACCCCACGCGGGCGAAGGTCTTCCCGCCCGTGCCCATCCAGACGCGCAGGCCTACCCCCAGCCAGGGGCCGGTGACGCGGATGCCGGGACAGGCGGATGCCGACCCGCTGCTCAGCGGCCCTGGCGCCACCATCGTGCGCGCCCTGCGCGCGGCCGGCCTGATGGGAACGGGGCGGGACTGACGCACACCGCCCGCGGGCATGCCGCATTGACATCGCGGGAGGGCTGAGGCCGCTTTAGGCCGTTATGCCGGCCGAACCCTGTACCCTCGCGCTGACTCCCGAGATCGAATCCCTGCTTGCGGCCCGGCTCTCCACGGGCGCCTATCGCGACTCGGCAGAGGTGATCCGTGCGGCCCTGCTGGCGATGGACCCCGCCGGCTCGCCCGAGGACGCCGCCTTCCGCCTCCTTCTCGAGGACCAGCTTCGCATCCAGTCGGACGCCGGCGCCGCCATGGCCTGCGCGGCCGCCATGCTCGGCGCCCATCTCCGCGCCGCCCGCGCCGGCTACGGCGAGGTGGATGCGCAGGCCGGCACGATGTGGGTGGAGAGGGACTGGACCGACGGACAGGCGGTCAGCCTGGGCGGCCAGCTTCGCCGCCTGGAGGGCTTCGGCCAGGCCCTGGTCGCCGAGATCCGGGCGGGCCGGACCGTGGTGGTGGAGGACTGCGCCACGGACCCGCGCACCGACGGCGCACAGGAGCGGGCGAGTTGGTCGGTACTTGGCACCCGCGCGCTCATCGCCGCCCCGCTGCTGAAGGCGGGGGTGTTGCACGCCATCCTCTACGTGCACGCCAACCGCCCCCGGCGCTGGTTCGCCGCCGAGGTCGATCTCCTCCGCCAGGTGGCGGAACGAACCCAGGAGACAGTCGCCCGCGCCCGGGCCGAGGCGGCGCTGAGGGAGAGCGAGGCCCGCCACCGCGTCCTCTTCGAGAGCGCGCCCTTCTCGGTGATCGTCATCGACCCTGCGACGCACAAGGTGCTGGAGGTCAACGAGCACGCCTGCGCCACCTACGGCTACTCGCGCGAGGAGTTCACTCGCCTCAATATCGCCGACATCGACGCCCTCGGGCAGACGGCGGCGATCCGGGAACAGGGCCGCGCCGGAACCATCCGGCCGGGCCTGCAGGAGTTCGAGGCGCGCCACCGCACCCGCACCGGCGAGGTGCGGGACGTGCTGGTGCGCGCGCAGGGCCTGCGCCTGGCCGGCCGGGACCTGACCTACGGGGCGCATTTCGACATCACCGACCGCAAGGCGGCCGAGGCGGCGCTCCGTGCCAGCGAGGCGCGGCTCCGCCTCACGGTGGAGGCCGCGCGCCTCAGCACCTGGGAATTCGACCTGCGCCACGGCACCGGCTCGCGCGCCGGCCCGCTGATGAGCACGCTTCCCCAGCTCCCCCCCGGCGACTTCCCCCTCGAGCGCTGGCTTGAGGCGATGCATCCGGAGGAGCGCGATGACGTCGAGGCGCGCTTCTGGGCGGTGGTCCGCGGCGAGAGCCCGCGCTTCGAGGCAGAGTTCCGCGTGCGCCGCCCCGGGGGCGAATGGGCCTGGGTCTCCTCTTTCGGCGCGGTCGTGGAGCGGGACGCGGCGACCGGCGCGGCGCTCCGCGTGGCCGGCGTCGCGCAGGACATCACTGAGCGCCGAGCCGCCGAGCAGCGCCGCGCCCTGCTCATGCGCGAGGTGGACCACCGCGCGAAGAACGCGCTGGCCGTGGTGCAGGCAATGCTCCGCCTCACCCGGGCGGAGGACCTGGAAACCTACCGCCACACCGTCGTCGGCCGGGTGGCCGCGATCGCCCGCGCCCAGACCTTGCTAGCCGAGGACCGCTGGTCGGGCGCGGACCTGCGCGCCCTTCTCCAGGGGGAGCTGCAATCCTTCCTCGGCGGCGAAGGACAGCGCGCGCGTCTTGAAGGCCCGCCCGTGACCTTGCCGGCCGGCGCCACCCAGCCCTTCGCCATGGCGGTGCACGAACTGGCGACGAACGCGACGAAGCACGGCGCCCTGGGGGTACCGGGCGGCCAACTCTCCATCACCTGGGACATCGCCGAGGGGCCGAACCTGCGGCTCCGCTGGGCGGAAGCAGGCGGCCCCCCACTGCCCGGCACGCCCGACCGCCGCGGCTTCGGCTCCCGGGTACTGGAAGGCACGGTGAACCAGCAACTCGGCGGCTCGGTGAGCCTGTCCTGGGCGAAAACAGGGCTCGTCTGCGATATCGTGATGCCGCTGCCGCTGGGTGGGTAGGCGCTTTCCTCTTCGGCGGTTCTGGTAACACCGGGCGAGGGGAAGAAGGGGCTCTTCCTCTCACCGAGGCCCCTCTCCATCATCTTTTTCTACTGGTTCGAACCATTGAACGGCCGGTGCGCCTCGGGTCATTCACCTGAGGCGACTGCACATGCAGGAAAAGTGCCGAGAAAGAGCCGGCCCTCTCCGGAGTCGGCCTAACCGTCGTCACGAAGAACGAGGGCAAGGCTCCGCAGCATGGCGGCCGTGGCACCCCAGATGAGCTGGGTTTCATGTGGCCAAGTCCAGTACTGGCGGGCGCGGCCGCCGAAAACGCCGCTGCGCCGCTCGGGCCAAGCGGGGTCCAGCAGGCGGGAGACAGGGTATTCGAACACCTCCGCCACCTCTGCGGGTTCAGGGGTGAGGGTGACCGGCGGGTCGAGCAGCGCGACGATAGGGATCACGTGGAAACCCGTGCCCGTCACCATGGCCGGCAGGCGCCCCGCGATGCGGGGCAGGCGCGGGTCCAGCCCCACTTCCTCCGCCGCCTCCCGGATGGCGGCGGCTTCGGGCGTCTCGCCCGGCTCGATGCGGCCGCCGGGGAAGGCCACCTGCCCGGCATGGGCCGAAAGCGTGGCGGCGCGAAGCGTCAGCAGCACCGTCGGCTCCTGGTGCAAGAGGATCGGCACCAGCACGGCGGAGCGACGGACGCCCTCCTCCGCTGTGACATCGGCCGCGCCGCGCGCGAGGCGCGTGGGATCGGAGAGCCGAGCCTCAATCTCCGAGGGCAAAAGCGTCCGGGCCGGCGCGAGCGGCGCCGGGAGGTGATCGATCGCCTCCGGCGCGGTCACGCCACTTCGTCGTCCACGGAGAGGGTGTCGTCCAGATCGGACTCCTCCTCGGAAGGGCTGTCGTCGATCACGAAGAACACGCCCTCACTCCAGACGCCCGTCACCTCGCGCCCGTCCACCACCTCAGTTTGGGAAAGGGCAACCAACTCGTAGAAAACCGGACGGCTGATCCGCGCCTCCAGGCCGGGGCGGACGGTGACGTAGGGCCGCGGCTCGCGCGTCACGGGGTCCACCTCCACCCGGATGGGGTGGTTTTCGTCGGCGGTCACCATCTCGTCGAGGTTGGTGCGGAAGGTGAGGCACTGCCGGGCGCGGCGCGTGCCGCCGGCCTCGCCGTCGCAGGTGGGACCGCTGCAGCAGTGGCCCCAGTTCAGCTCCACCGCGACGAAGGGCGCGTCCTCCACCTCGATGCGGCCTCGCTCCACCGGCGTTTCGAGCCAGTAGCTGCCATCGGCCTCCCGCTTGAGAACGGAGGCGAAGAGGCAGACGAGCGGTCGTCGCCCGATCGGGCTGCCCTGGTAGTACCAGGTGCCGTCGCGGGCGATCCGCATGTGAAAGTCGCCGCAGATCGTTCGAGGCATCCGCACGGGCTGAGGCGCCATCATGGACGCCAGAACCGGCGCGGCGCTTTTCCCACCGCCTGTAACATCATGCATCCCCAGCGCCATGTGACTTCCTCCGCGCCATCGAAGGGCCCTACCCTCCCCATTCGCCCGGCACGCCTCCATGTAGCCCGGAGTGGCGAGGGTCAGGGCGTTACCCTCGGGCAATATGAGAAGGGGCCACCCGTGGTTGAAGTGCCCGGCACAAAGGAAGCGACAGCCGATGCAGAGAAGCTGCTCGGTGAGGCCGAGGCGCTCTCCGCTCGCCTGGCGCGCGTCAGGGCCGCTGTCGGCCGGGTGATCCTCGGGCAGGAGGAGGTGGTGGAGCAGGCGCTCGTCACCCTTCTGGCCGGCGGGCACATGCTGCTCGTCGGTGTCCCTGGCCTCGGCAAGACGAAGCTAGTGGAGACGCTGGGCACGGTGATGGGCCTCGATGCCCGCCGCGTGCAGTTCACCCCCGACCTCATGCCTTCGGACATCCTCGGCTCCGAGGTGCTGGAGGAGGCGGAAGGGGGGCGCCGCGCCTTCCGTTTCCTGCGCGGACCCGTCTTCTGCCAGCTTCTGATGGCCGATGAGATCAACCGCGCCTCGCCCCGCACCCAGTCCGCGCTGCTCCAGGCGATGCAGGAGCGGCGCGTCGCCGTCGGCGGCCAGGTGCTGGACCTGCCCGCCCCCTTCCATGTGCTGGCGACCCAGAACCCGATCGAGCAGGAGGGCACTTATCCCCTGCCCGAGGCGCAGCTCGACCGCTTCCTGCTGGAGATCGAGATCGGCTACCCCGACGCGGCCGCCGAGCGCGCCATGCTGCTCGCCACCACTGGCGCGCGCGAGGCGCGGCCGGAGGAGGCGCTGCGAGCGGAGGAGTTGATCGCCGCCCAGTCCCTCATCCGCCGCCTGCCGGTGGGGGAGGCGGTGCTGGACGCCATCCTTCGCCTCGTGCGCGGCGCGCGGCCCGATACGGCCACGCTTCCGGCCGTGAAGCAGCACCTCGCCTGGGGCCCCGGGCCGCGCGCGGCGCAGGCGCTGATGCTGGCGACCCGCGCGCGCGCCGTGCTGGACGGCCGTCTCTCCCCGAGCGTGGAGGACGTGCTGGCGCTGGCCGAGCCCATCCTCCGCCACCGCATGGCGCTGGGCTTCGCCGCCCGGGCCGAGGGAATCAGGCTTGCCGAGGTGATCGACGCCCTGAAGGCCGATCTTGGCTAGGGGGGGCGCCGAGGCCGCGCTTCCCCTTCGCGCCGAGGCCGCCGCCGCGCGGCTGCCGCCCCTGGTGGTGGCCGCGGAACGGGTGGCCGCCACGGTGATGCAGGGCGTGCACGGCCGGCGCCGCTCCGGCCAGGGCGACGCCTTCTGGCAGTTCCGCCCCTACCTGCCCGGCGACGACGCCGCCCGGGTGGACTGGCGGCAGAGCGCGAAATCCGATCGCCTCTACCTGCGGGAGACCGAGTGGGAATCTGCCCAGACCGTCGCCCTCTGGCGCGACGCGGCGCCGGGGATGGACTGGTCCGGCGCGGCGGGGCGGCCGACCAAGGGCGAGCGGGCGGAACTTCTCCTCCTCGCGCTCGCCTCCCTCCTCCTCCGCGGAGGGGAGCGGGTGCGGCTGCTCGGCGGCGGGCGCGGGCTGTCCGGGCGCGGCGCCCTGCCGGCGCTGGCGATGCGGCTGGAGGGCCAGTCCGGCCCGCCGGCCGATGAAAGCCTGCCGCGCCACAGCCGCGCGGTCCTCTTCAGCGACTTCCTGGCGCCGCTGGACGAGCTACGCACCGCCCTTTCGCCGCTGGCCGCGGCCGGGGTGCGCGCCACCCTCGTCACCTTGCGCGATCCCTCGGAGGAAACCCTGCCCTATGGCGGACGGGTCCGCTTCGAGCCGCTTGATGGCACCGACCACGCCCTGGTTCCCCGCGTGGAAGGTATCCGCGCGCTCTACGAGGAAAGGCTTCTTGCCCATCGGGAAGGGCTGGCCGTGCTGGCGGGCTCCCTCGGCTTCCGGCTGCTCGCCCACCGCACCGATCACCCGCCGGAGGCCGCGCTGATGGCGCTGTGGCAGGCGCTGGCGCCAGGGGGAGCGCGATGATGGCCGAGACGGGCGGATACCGCGGTTGATGGGCGCCCTCTCCTTCACCGCGCCCTGGCTGCTGCTCGCCCTCGCCGCCCTGCCCGCCCTCTGGTGGCTGCTGCGGGTGACGCCGCCGACGCCGCGCACCCAGTCCTTCCCCCCGGCCCGCTTCCTGCGCGATCTGCCGGCGGTGGAGGAGACCCCTGCCCGCACGCCCTGGTGGCTGCTGCTGCTGAGGCTGGTGGCCGCCGCCCTCATCGTGCTGGGCCTTGCCCGCCCCGTCTGGAACGCGGCGCTCGGTGATGCGGAGGAAGGGCCGCTGCTGGTCGCGATCGACAACGGCTGGGCCTCGGCCGCCGACTGGCCGGACCGGGTGGCCTCCGCCGGCGCCGCGCTGGACACCGCCGCCCGCGCCGGGCGCCGCGCCGCCATCCTGGCCACCGCCCCCTCCGCCACGGGCGAGGCGCCCCGCCCCACCGCCTGGATGCCGGCCGAGGAGGCCCGCGCGCGCCTCGCCGCGCTGCGCCCGCAGCCCTGGGCACCCGACCGGCCGGCAGCGCTGGCCGCTCTCTCCGCTTGGCGGGAGAGCGGGTTCTCCAGCCTCTACGTCACCGACGACCTCGCGCACGGCACGGATGACGGGGCGGCACTGATGGCGGCGCTCGCCGCCGCCGGGCCGCTGCAGGTGGCGCGCGGCGCGCCGGGTTCTGCCCGCGTCCTCCTGCCGCCGCGCGCGGAGGCCGACCGCCTTGTCCTCAGCCTTCGCCGCCCGCCCGGTGGCGCGGCGGGGGAGGCCGGCGTGCTCGCCATGACGCCGGACGGCCGCGCCCTCGGCCGCGCCGTCCTGCCGCTGGCTGCCGGCGCCACGGAGGCGGAAGGGGCTCTGGAACTGCCGATCGAGATCCGCAACAGCGTCACCCAACTCGCGCTGGAGGGGGATGCGCCCGGCGCCGCCGGCATGGTGCTGCTGGACGAGCGCTTCCGCCGCCGCCCCGTGGGGTTGCTGGCCGCACAGGAGGAAGCGGCGGACACGCCGCTCACCGGCTCGCTCTACTATCTCGACCGCGCCCTCTCCCCCACGGCCGAGATCCGGCGCGGCACGCTTGAGCAACTTCTTTCCCGCCGCCTCTCGGTGCTGGTGCTCGCCGACCGGCCGCTCGCGGACGGGCCGGAGATCGAGGCGGTCACGCGCTTCGTCGAGGGTGGCGGGCTGCTGCTGCGCTTCGCCGGCCCGCGCCTCGCGGAGCGGGGCGATCGCCTGCTGCCCGTGCCGCTGCGCGCGGGGGAGCGGGCGCTGGGCAGCGCGCTCTCCTGGGAACGGCCGCAGACCCTCGCCCCCTTCCCCGAGGGGAGCCCCTTCGCCGGGCTGGTGCCGCCGCCGGAGGTGACCGTCACGACGCAGGTCCTGGCCGAGCCTATTCCGCGCCTAGCGGAGCGCAGCTGGGCCCGTCTCTCGGACGGCACGCCGCTCGTCACTTTCGAGAACCGGGGCGCGGGGCGGATCGTGCTGTTCCACGTCACCGCCAATGCGGACTGGTCGGACCTGCCGCTCTCGGGCCTTTACATCGACATGCTGCGCCGCCTCGTCGCGCTCTCGGCCGGCGTGGCCGGCGGAGAGGGCGCGGCCAGCCTCGCGCCAATTGAGACGCTGGACGGCTTCGGCCGCCTCGGCGCGCCGCCGCCCGCCGCCGGGCCGGTCCCAGCCGCCGCGATCGACAGCGTCGTGGCCGGCCCGCGCAACCCGCCGGGCTGGTACGGCACCGTGGGCGAGGGCGGGGAGCGCCGCGCGCTCAACCTCTCGGCCCGCCTGCCGCCGCCCGCCGCCATGGCTCCTGCCCCCTCCGGAGCGCGCGAGAGCCGCATTGGCAGCGCGCCGCCGGAGCGCGACCTCGGCCCCTGGCTGCTGGCGGCCGCGCTGGTTCTGCTGGCGCTCGACCTGCTGCTCTCGCTCCAGAGCCGCGACCTCGGGTTGCGCGCGCGGGCGGCGGTGGTCGCGCTCGTCCTGCTCCTGCCTGCCGTCGCGAACGCGCAGGGTGCGCCGCCCGACGGCGCGGCGGCGCTGGCGACCCGCCTTGCCTATGTCGTGACAGGTGACGCGCAGGCGGACGAGGTTTCGCGCCAGGGGCTCGTCGGGTTGTCGGACTACGTGAACCGCCGGACCGCCGCCGGCCTCGCGGAGCCCGTGGCACTTCGCCCGGGGAGCGATGACCTGTCCTTCTATCCGCTGCTCTACTGGGTGGTCCTGCCCGAGGCCCCTGCGCCGGATGCCGGCGCCATCGCCGCGCTGAACGCCTTCATGCGCAATGGCGGGATCATCGTCTTCGACACGCGGAACGAGGGATCGGGCGAGGGCGTCTCGCTCGGCGCGGACGCGGCGCTGCGGCGGCTGACACGCAACCTCCAGGTCCCGCCGCTGGCTCCGGTCTCGGAGGACCACGTGCTCCGCCGCGCCTTCTATCTTCTCTCCGACCTGCCCGGCCGCTACGCGGGCGGCCCCGTCTGGGTGGCGCGCGACACGGACCGGGCAAATGACAGCGTGAGCCCCGTGATCATTGGCGGGCACGACTGGGCGGCGGCCTGGGCGGTGGATGCGCGCGGCGCCAATCCCTACGCCGTGCTGCCGGGCGGGGCGCGGCAGCGGACGCTGGCCTACCGCTTCGGCGTCAACCTCGTGATCTACGCGCTGACCGGCAACTACAAGGGCGACCAGGTGCACGTGCCCGCCATTCTGGAGCGCCTGGGTAACTGATGGTCCGCTCCCTCTCCTCGATCGATCTCGCGCCCATTCTTCCTTACTGGCTGCTGGCCGCCCTGGCCGTGCTCGCGGTGCTCGCGCTGCTGCCCGCGATCGTCCGGCGCGCGCGCGGGGCTTGGTGGCGGGCGCTGGCCTTCCTGCTGATCCTCGGCGCCATCGCCAACCCGCGCCTCGTGCAGCAGACGCGGGAGATGCGGCCGGACATCGCGCTGCTGGCGGTGGACAACAGCGCCTCCACGACCGTCGCCGGGCGCGGCGCCGCGGTCGAGCGCGCGCGCGCCGCCATCGAGGCGCGCGCCGGCCGGCTGCCGGACTTGGAATTGCGGACCGTCACCGCGGAGGAGGGCGGCAGCCAGGGCACGCGCCTCTTCGCCGCGATCGAGCGAGGCCTTGCTGACATCCCGCGCGCGCGGCTGGCGGGCGTCATCGCGCTGACGGACGGGCAGGTTCACGACGTGCCGCGCGACCTGCCGATCGAGGCGCCACTGCACGTTCTGCTGCCCGGCCGCGCGGGCGAGGTGGACCGGCGGCTCCGCATCATCGAGGCGCCGGGCTTCGGCATCGTCGGCCGCGGGGTGGAGCTGCGGCTGGTGGTGGAGGACCTCGGCGTGCCCGCCGGCAATGCCCAGCCGCTGCGGCTCACCATCCGCCGCGACGGCGGCGCGCCCCGCACCGAGAGCGTGCAGCCCGGCCGCGAGCAGCGCATCGCCGTGCCGATCGAGCGCGGCGGCCCGAGTGTTATCGAGATCACCGCCGAGGAGCGCCCCGGCGAGGTCTCCACGCTCAACAATACCGCCATTGTCACCGTGAACGGCGTGCGCGACCGGCTGCGCGTGTTGCTGGTTTCCGGCGAGCCCCATGCCGGCGAGCGCACCTGGCGCCGCCTGCTGAAGGCAGACCCGAACGTCGATCTCGTCCACTTCACCATCCTTCGCCCGCCGGAGAAGGACGACCTGACGCCACTGAACGAGTTGGCGCTGATCGCCTTTCCGGTGCGCGAGCTGTTCCAGCAGAAGCTGCGCGAATTCGATCTCATCGTCTTTGACCGCTTCTCCAACCGAGGCATCCTGCCGCCGCAATACCTGCGCAACATCGCCGAGCACGTGCGCCAGGGCGGCGCGCTGCTGCTCTCGGTGGGGCCGGAGTTCACGGGGCGGGAATCCCTGGCCAACACGCCGCTTGGCGCGGTGCTTCCCGCCCGGCCGCTGCCCGGCAATCAGGCGCTGCTGGAGGCGCCCTTCCGCGCGCAGGTGAGCGACACCGGGCTGCGCCACCCCGTCACCGAGGGGCTGACGGGCGCCAATGCCGCCGCCGCCGATGCCGCGAGCTGGGGCCGCTGGTACCGCATGCTGCGCGCCGAGCCCCGCGGCGGCTCCACGGTCATGAACGGGCCCGACGGCAACCCGCTCCTGCAGCTGGACCGCGTGGGCGAGGGCCGGGTGGCGCTGCTGCTGTCGGACCAGATCTGGCTCTGGTCCCGCGGACATGACGGCGGCGGCCCGCAGGCGGAACTGCTGCGCCGCATCGCGCACTGGCTGATGCGCGAGCCGGAGCTGGAGGAGGAGGACCTGACCGCCTCCATTGCTCAGGGAAGGCTGACCGTCACGCGCCGCAGCCTCGCGGACGCACCGCCGCCGGAGATCACCGTCACCGCGCCGGACGGCACCCGGACCCGCCACACGCCAGAGCGCCGCGAGGGTGGCCGGGGCGTGGTGGAACTGCCCGCCACCCGCGCCGGCGTCTGGTCCGCGACGGACGGGACGCGCACCGCCTTTGCCGCGGCCGAGGCCGCCAACCCGCCAGAGGTGGCCGACCTGCGCGCCGACCCCGCGCGGATGCAGTCCCTCGTCGCCTCCTCCGGCGGCACGGCGCGCTGGATGAGCGACGGCACCGCCCTGCCCGACCTCCGCCGCGTATCCACCGGGCGCGACGCCTCGGGGCCGGGCTGGATCGGGCTCGTGCGGCGGGAGGACCACACGGTGACCGGCATCTCCGCCCTGCCGCTGCTGCCGCCCTGGCTGGCACTACTACTGGTGCTCGGCGTCGCGGTGATCGCCTGGCGGCGAGAGGGGCGCTAGGCCGAAGCTGCCGGCGGAGGACGGACCAGATCCGCCGGAAAGATGAAGATGGCGCATGGCAATAATGACGATCTCTGAGAAAGCCGCGGAGTCACGGCGTAACGTCCTTCTCATTTTAGTAGGGTGACCAGGGCTTTTCCGCATGGCGCCCCGAAAGATCGTTGCAGAACAGCCTTCTCCCTGTTGCACGCGGTCTCTTTCTTGTGCGGGAGCTGACCGTCAGTCGTTTGACCAAGCAGAACGCTTGGTTACTGGCGTTGCGCCTCACGGAACGCCGGCGGTGGCCCCTGCCACCCGGTTGGAGAAGACCATGCGATCCTCGACTATTGCCTTAGCCCTCTCCTGCTTTCTTCTGCCGGCCGCTGCCTCGGCCGCGCCGCTGCTCTACGAAGCCGCCCTCGATCCAGCCAACGGCTCCGGCGTGACCGGCACGGCCCGGTTCAGCCTCGACGGCAGCATGCTCTCCTTCAACCTCGTCGCGAACAACGTGGTCGCGGGGCAGCCGCACCTCCTGCACGTGCACGGGCAGGACATCTCCCCCGGCGTCCCGCTCGACACGCCCGCGCCGCCGCCGCCCGTGCCGCCGAACGGCGACCTGAACAACGACGGGGTGGTGACCACGCCCGAGGCGGTCAGCCAGATTGGTCCCGTCATCCTCTCCCTCGCGCCACACGATCCGGGCACGAAGGCAGAGCTTCTCGGCGTCACCGCGGCGACCACGACGCTCATCTACAACGCCGTCTTCGATCTCGGGCAGAATGTGACGGAGCCCGGCTTCACGACGGCCGACCTGCTGCCGCTCGATTTTCGGGTCTTCGACATGCACGGGGGCTTCGCCCTCGCAGGGCCGACCGCCGGCACCTACGATCCCAACCTGCCGGTCGCCGCGGGCGCGATCCGTCCCGTCGCGGTACCGGAACCGGCTTCGATGACGCTCATGCTCACGGGCGTGCTCGGCCTCGGCCTTGCCTATCGCCGGCGCGGCGCCCGCCAGGCCTGAACCCGGCCCGCGGGGGCTCGCCAGCCCCCGCGGCGCATTGCCTTTCTCCTGGGGAAGGCGCTCAGGCCTCCTCCACTCCGCACCAGTCGGCGATGAAGCCGGCGATCGAGAGCGTGGCCTTGCGCAGCAGATCGAGATTGGTGCGTTCGTCGAAGCCGTGGTTGCCCTCTCCGCCCGGGCCGTAGCAGAGGGCGGGCATGGCGTAGTAGCGGCCGTAGTAGCGCGTGTCGTTGACGGCGGTGGAGAGGCGTTCCTCCATCGGTGCGCCGAAGGCGGCCTCGTGCGCGGTGGCCAGCACGCGCTCCGCCTCGCTGCCCGGCGCCAGCACGTAGCCGTCGGCCTGGAAGCCGTGCCAGGTGATCTCCGGTGGGTTGTTGGCGAGGAAGGCGTCGCCGGCGCGGGCCTCGGCCACGCAGCGCTCCACGCCGGCCATCACCTCGGAAACCTCCATGGAGGGGGTGAGCCCGATGCGGCAATCCACCTCGCACCAGGAGGGGGTGGAGGAGGCCCAGTCGCCGCCGCGGATGACGCCCGGGTTGAACTTGATGGGGTTCCGCACCGCGCCGAAGGAGGGATCGCGCTCCGCCGCCCTGTTCAGTGCCACCGTGTGGTCCTGCAGCGCGCGGATGAGGTGCATGGCGGAAAGGATGGCGTTGGTGCCGGCATCCGCGACCGCCACGTGCACGGGCACGCCGCGCACCCGGAGCCGGAACCAGAGCGTGCCCGTATGCGCGCGGGTGATCGTGCCGCCGGTGGGCTCGGGGATGAGGCAGGCATCGGCGCGGTAGCCGCGGAGCAAGGTCGCGAGGGCGCCGTTGCCGGTGCTCTCCTCCTCCGTCACCGTTTGGAGGTGGACGTCGCCGGCCGGGCGCAGGCCGGCGTCGCGGATGGCGTCCATGGCGAAGACGATGGCGGAGACGCCCGCCTTCATGTCGTTCGCGCCGCGCCCGTAGAGCCATCCGTCGCGAACCACGCCGGCATAGGGCGGGTGCGTCCACATCTCCGCGGGACCCTCCGGCACCACGTCGATATGGCCTTGAAGGATGAGGCTCCGCCCGCCTGGGTTCGGGGCACGACTGGTGGCCACAACCTGGACGGAGGCTGCCGGATCCACATCCACCATGGGCGCGGCCTTCTCGTGCGATGCGAGGGGCACGTCCGCGAGGGTGAAGCGATCCACCGCGTAGCCGCGGGCAGCCATGGTGCGGGCGAACCAGTCCTGCAGGGGCGCCTCGCGACCGCGCAGGCTGGGGAAGCGGACGAGTTCCGTCAGGAAGGCGGTCTGCGCCTCGAAGTTATGGTCGACGGCACTGCGCAGGCGGGCGAGGAGGGCGGGATCGGGCAAGGCGGGGTGTCCTTCGCGTCGGAGCCGGGGGGGCCTCCCCCCTGCCCTATCCTTTTCCGCGCGGCGCCCTCGCGCCAGGGGGCGATGACGCCCAGGCCCCGGAAGCGGGGCAAAAGAACTCATCGAAGCTCGAGATAGATCATGAGAAGGGCCAGGAAGCTGAGGCAAATGGCCCTGACGACGGCCGAACGGTCATCGGGCCCGCCCGCGATCCGCATCATCGCCGCAGCATTCGGCCGCGACCGGGCTATCCGGGCCCAGCTTCTCTTTCAGACACACCGCACTTCCATTGCGGGCGCCTTGGAAGGCCTCTCTCAAAGAAGATCACGTAACGCTTCTTTAATTACTTGCTCCCGGCAGCGCTCCGCCCACCGCGAGATCGGCGGTCATACCTCGGCCAATCCTCAGGGCGCGGCAACGGTGACCTCGAGGCGCATTCTCGGGTGAATGCCGCAGAAGGCGACGTAGCGGCCGGCGGTCTGGATTCGCCAAGTGACGGTCTGGCCGGGATCCTGGATGCCGCTGTTGCGCTGCAGGTCCGGAGAATCGATGCGGATGTTGTGCGCGGTGGTGTCGTCGTTGACGATCTCGAGCGTGCCGCCGGGGGTGAGGGCCACGCGCAGGGGCGCGAACTGGCGGTTCTTCTGCGAGACGCGCGCGCGGGCCACGGGCGTCAGCCCAGGCGGCGGAGCGGGCGCCACGGGCGGTGTCGCCATCTCGGGCAGCGGCGCGTCGGGGGCGCTGGTCAGGGTGTTGAGGAAAGCGACCAGGTCCGCGCGCTGGCCGGGATCGAGGGACAGGCGCCGCGGCAGCTCGGGCGGCAGCGTCGGGCGATCGACCACGCCGCGCTCGTAGTGGTCCAGCACCGCCTCGATCGTCGGCAGGGAGCCGTCGTGCATGTATGGCGCGCGCCGCATCGCCTCGCGCAAGGTGGGCGTCTTGAAGGCGTGGTCGGCACGGGACTCGCCGAGCACCGGGCCGCGGCCGAGGTCGGGAGGCGCGTCGGGGCGCTGCGGCAGGCCGATGTCGTAGAAGGCGTAGTCCGTGAAGGCCCAGCCCTCGTGGCAGGTGGCGCAGCCGGCGGGGCCGTTGAACACCGAGAGGCCGCGGCGCTCGGCGGGGCTCAGCGCGCGGTCGTCGCCCTCCACCCAGGCGTCGAAGCGGGTGCGGGGGGAGACGAGCGTGCGCTCCCAGGCGGCGAGGGCGCGAACGAGGTTGTCCTGCGTGACCGCGGGCGTCGTGCCCGGGAAGGCGGCGGCGAAGGCGGCGCGCCAGGAGGGGTCGGCGGCCATGCGCTCGACCAGGGTGCCGAGGGGCTGGCCCATCTCCTCATGCGCCTCGATCGGGGCGGCGGCCTGGGCCTCCAGCCCCTCGGCGCGACCATCCCAGAAGAGGAAGGGCGCCCAGGCGAGATTCCAGATGGTGGGAGAGCGGCGGCGGAGCGGCTTCCCCTCCGCCCCACGCGCGAGGGAGAGGCCGTCGCTGAATCCATGCGCCGGCTGGTGGCAGCTGGAGCACGACATCTTGCCGGTGGAGGACAGCGAGGGATCGAAGAAGAGTCGCCGGCCGAGCTGGGCGCGGGCGGCGGTGGTCGGGTTATCGGCAGGGGTTGGTGGCGGTTCGGCCGGGCGGCGATAGGCGGCACGGAGTGCCGCGTCCTCGGCGGCCGAGCCTGGATCGGCGGAGCCGGCCGGGGAGACCAGCGCGCCGAGGCTCAACGCCGACGCCAGCAGGAGCGCCGAGGCCAGCAGCCCGTCGAGGACGCGCGGCCTCACCGCCAGCGCAGCGCCGCCCGCTCGAAGCGCGCGACGGCCGCGATGAGATCCGTGACGCTCATCGCCGGGGTAGCGGGCGGGCGCGGGGTCGGCCAGGCCGTGCGAAGGGCGGCAAGTGCCTCCTGCGCCTCCGCCCAGTCCCGCGCGCCGCGGGGGCCGGCGCGCAGGGTGGCGGCGTTGCGGTTCAGCAGCGCCTCGGTCTCGATGAGGAAGCCGCGGCCGTCCTGGTACTCCACGACATTGGCCATGCGGCCGTCCTCGATCGCCGCCTCGTACTCGGCGGCGGCGGCGCGCATGGTGCGGGCCGCGACCTCCGTCACGAAGGGGGCCGAGTTGCGCAGGCGCGCGGGCACGCCGGCCACCAGGGCGCGATCCACCCGCGAGACGGCGTCGCGATAGGCGGCCTCCAGCCCCGGGCCGCCGCGCTTGGCGCGCGCCCGGTTCGACAGCGTCTCCAGCGCGGCGGCGAAGCCGGGGGCGCGGCGGCGGCGAAGCTCGGGGCGCAGGTCGTCATAGATTTCCTCCATGGGGTGGAGGAAGTGGAACACCGCGTCGTCCCAGTTGCCGGCGCGGGCCAGCTCCATCCCGATCGCGAGATGGCCGCGAACGAGCATGAGCTGCGCGGCGAAAGCCACCTCCGGCGAGGCGCCGAAGGTGATGCCGCGCTCGCCGCCCTCGCCTCCTTCGCCACCCTCACCGCCCTGGCCGGCAGTCATGCCACCATGGCCGGCATGCGGCGTCGCGGCCGGGGCGGGCGGCACCACGACGGGCGCGGGCGCGGCTGGCGCGGGAGCCACGGCCGGGGACGGCGCAGGTGTCGCCCCGGGGATGACCACCGGCAGGTCGGCCGGCGGCGGCTCGGGGGCGGGAACGGCGGCCGGCGGGATCGGCGGCGCGGGATCCGCGGCCGGCGAGGATGCGGCAGGCGACGGCGCGGCTGCCGACGAGGGCGAGGCGGCTGGCGGTGGTACAGCGGCCGGCGGGGGCGCCGGGTTAGCGGGTGCGGCCGGCTGGTCCTGGAAGACCACGGGCACGTCCGCCGGCGGCTCGGCCGATGGGATCGCCTCCGGGGCGATCGGCGGAGCCGGGCGGGACTCCTCCGTTGCGGGGGCGGGCTGCGCCTGGCCTGGCGGCACCGGCGCGCCGGCAAGGGCGAAGGCCCCCACCCCGAGCCACAGCCGCAGCGGGCCGAAACGCACCGGGCCACTCCCCATGGGCAAGCTCTCCTGTCAGGCTCGACGTGATGATTCTCTGCATCCCCAATGTGCTGCCCGCCGAGGACATCGGCAAGCTGCGCGGCCTGCTGGCCAGGGCCGCCTTTACGGAGGGCGCCGCCACGGCCGGCTGGCACGCCCGCATCGTCAAGAGGAACGAGCAGGCGAACCCGGTGGATCCCCTCGCGCGGGAGGCCGGGGAAATGGTGCTCGCGGCGCTGGAGGCGAACGAGGTGTTCCGCGCGGCGGTGCTGCCCCGCCGGCTGCGCGCGCCGCTTCTCTCCCGCACCACGCCTGGGCGGACCTATGGCACGCATGTGGACGACGCGCTGATGGGCGGCGGCGTCCCCTCCGACCCCTGGGGCGAGGCGCCGCTGCGGGCGGATGTCGCGGTCACCCTCTTCCTCTCCGACCCCGACACCTATGACGGCGGCGAGCTGATGATCGAGACCACGGCCGGGGAGATGGCCGTACGCCTGGGGGCCGGGGAGGCGGTGGCCTATCCGGCCGGCACGCTGCACCGCGTGGCCCCGGTCACGCGCGGGGAGCGGCTGGTGGCGGCAACCTGGGCGCAGAGCCTCGTGCGGGACCCGGCGCAGCGGGAGATCCTCTTTGACCTCGACGCTGCGCGGCGCGACGTCTTCGGGCGCGAGGGCAAGTCGCGGGCCTTCGACCTGCTGGCCAAGTCCCGCGCCGCGCTGCTGCGCCGCTGGGCAGAGACGTGATCGCCCGCCTTACGGCAGGCAGGGGGCGGCACCAGATAGAGGGCATGCGCCGCATCCTCCCCCTTCTGGCCGTCACGGCCCTCGCCCTCTCGGCCTGCGCGACCCGGCCGAGCCTTCCGGAACGCCTCTCAACCTATGTCGGGCGCTCCGAACTCGAGCTCGTCTCCGCGCTCGGCGTGCCCACGCGCAGCTACGAGACGGGCGGGGAGAAGTTCCTCGCCTACGAGGAGCAGAGCACGATCGCGCTGCCCGGCGGCGTCGCGGGCGGGCCCTTCTACGGGCCATTCGGAGGGCCCTGGCGCGGCTACTATGGCGGCGCCTATGCGGGCTTCGGCACGACCTATGCCCCCGTGCAGTGTGACGTGACTTTCGCCCTGCGGCAGGGGCGGGTGGCCTCCTTTACCTACCGGGGCCAGGGCTGCAGCTGAGGGCGCGCGACGGCGGGTGTGGCTCCCGCGTCCGCGGCCGGCTATAGGTAGGGGTCCATGCGCCGCCCCTCCCTCCCCCTCCTCCTGGCCCCGTTCCTTCTGGCCGGCACGCTACTGACGGCCGCGACGCCGGTCCTCGCGCAGGGCATCGGGCGCAACGCGCCGCCGCCGAGCGCGGGCCCCGCCAGCCGGCCGCCGCCGCCGGCCCTGCCCGGCCTCGCCGCCCGCCGCGCGCCGGAGCCCATCCCGGCCGAGACGCCCGCGACCAGCCTCTCCCCCAACGCCGCGCTGTTCGACGCCATCACCCGCGGCGACCTTCCCGCCGCGCGGGAGGCCATGGCGCGGGGCGCCGACCTGAACGCGCGCAACCAGCTCGGGCTCAGCCCGATCGACGCGGCGGTGGACCAGGGGCGGAACGAGATCGCCTTCTATCTTCTCTCTGCCCGTGGCAGCGTCGGCGGCGGCCCCACGATCGAGCCGGCCGAGCCGGCGCCGCCCCCCACGGCGCGGCGCGGACGGGGCGGGCGCGAGGTTCCCGCCGCCCGCGCCCCGGCGCTGGACGAGGAGGCGCCGCCCGCCCGCGCCACCGGGTTGCTCTCCGATCCGCCACGCCGCGGCGCGCCCGCCGCCCCCGTTGCCCTGCGCGCCCGGCTTTTCGCAGGGGATGGCGGCTCGCCGCGGCCGGAAGTCGGCTTCCTCGGCTTCGATGCTGGCCGGCCCGACGGCGCCGAGCCCCTGCCGGAGGGCGTGCAGCGGCAGTCGGCCGGCGGTGCACGCCATCGGGCCGCCCGCGGCCGCCACTGAGGCCCGGCCGCCGCACAGCGCGCCCGCGCGAAGCCGACGAACGCCAATGACGCCGCCCTCCGCCGCCGGCCTAGTGCTCTTCGCCACTGGAGGCGCCGTCTGCGCCCTGCCGCGCGAATGCGTCCGCGCCCTGCTGCCCCTGCCGCGGCTCGATGCCCCGCCAGGCCTGCCCGAGCCGCTGGCCGGCTTCCTCAACCTCGGCGGAACGGCGGTGCCCGTGGTGGAACTCGCCCGTCTTCTAGACGTCCCGCAAGGCCAGCCTCATCCCTACCGGCACTTGATCCTCCTGAATGAGGACGCGGGCAGCGGGAGCGATCCTCTCGCGCTGTTGGTGGACCGGGTGCTGGACGTGCTGCCGCCCGGCGCACCGCTCCGGCCTGTGGTGCCGGAGAGCTCCCTCAACGGACTCATCATCGGCAACCTGGAGGTGGGGGATCTCACCGCCTCCCTGCTGGATACCGACCGCCTGCTGCTGGCGGAGGAGGCGGCGGTGCTCGGCGCGCTCACTGCCCAGGCGCGGGCGCGGCTGGCGCGCTGGGCCGTTCCCGGGACCGAGAGCAGTCCCACGAGCGGCACGTGAGGCGTGGCGGACACGGCCGCTTGAGCGCGCATCCATGAGCGCCCCCCGCGAGCGCGCTCCCCTGGGCGAGGCGCCCCTGGACGGTGCCTTCCCCGCGCTGAAGCGCCTCGTCATCGCGCGCACCGGCCATGCCTATTACGAGGACAAGGACGGCGCGCTCTGGGAGCGGCTGCGGCGGCGCATCCGGGCGACGGGCACGGGCGATTCGGCCGGCTATCTCGCCCTGCTGGAGGCGGACGAGGGCGAGTGGGCCGCCCTCGAATCGGAGGTAACAATCGGGGAGACCTTCTTCTTCCGCGACGCCGCCCAGTTCGAGGCGCTGCGGGAGGTCATCCTCCCCGGCCTCATCCGGCGCCGTGCGGCGGAGCGGCGGCTGCGCATCTGGTCCGCCGGCTGCTCCACGGGGGCGGAGGCTTATTCGGTCTCGATCCTGCTGCGCCGCCTGCTGGGACCTGCCTACCCGCAATGGGCCATCGGAATTCTCGGCACCGACATCAGCGAGGCGGCGTTGGAGTCGGCGCGCGCTGCCCGCTTCAGCCCCTGGGCGCTGCGCGGCATGCCCGCCGTCGAGCGCGAGCGGGACTTCCTGGCCATGGAGGAGGGCCGCGCCTTCCAGCTCCGCCGCGAGCACCGGAGCGGCGTGCGCTTCGAGTACGGCAACCTTCTCTCGCTCCTCGACGGCACCATGCCGCTCGGCATGAGCGACTACGACCTCATCCTCTGCCGCAACGTGCTCATCTATTTCGACCGCGCGGCGGTGCCGGCTATCGTGCGCGCCCTCGGCGAGAGGATGGCGCCGCACGGCTGGATGCTGCTCGGCCATTCCGAGCCCGACCCGACCTTCGGCAGCTTCCTGCAGCCGGTTTCACTTCCCGGGACGACGGCGTGGCGGCCTCTGCCCCTCATCCTGGGCAAGATGCCGGAGCCGCCCCCCTCGCCCGCCGCACTGGCGCCGGCCGAGCTCGCCCCGCTCCAACAGGCGCCCGAGGAGGAACCAGGGATGGCGACGGAACCCGACCCGCCGCCGGAGGGCGGCACCGCGCGCCTCGCGGCCGACCGGGCCCGCGCCGAGGCCGATGCGGGCGCGCTGGAGGCAGCGCGGGCAATGCTCCGCGCCGGGCTGCGCGACCATCCGATGGACGCCGCCCTGCACCACCTGGACGGGCTGGTCGCGCGCGGCCTGGGGGAGGACGCCGCGGCGGAGGCGGCGCTGCGCCGCGCGGTCTATCTCGACAGCGGTTTCGTCGCGGCGCACTACCACCTTGGCCTGCTGCTGCTGGACCGTGGCGCGGTGGAGGCGGGGCGGCGCAGCATCGCCAACGCAGCCCGCCTCGCCCGCGCCCTGCCCGGCGAGACGATCCTTGAGGAGGGCGACGGCATGACGGCGGAAACCCTGCTCGGCTTGGCAGGGCAGCACCTGGCGGAGGGCCGGGGCTGATGGCCTTGCGGTTCCTGCCCGACCCCGGCGTCCTCGGTCAGCTCGGCGAGGCCCGCGCGGCGCGCCTGCTGGAGGAGCGCACGCGCCTTCTCGCCCGCCGCGGGGAGGGCCCCTCCGCGCCCCCAGCGGCGCCCGTGCTGGTGGTCGCCCTCGGCGAGGAGCTGCTCGGCCTGCCGCTCGCGCGCGTCGCCGCGGTGCTGCCGGCCGAAGCGGCAAGCCCCCTGCCCGGCAGCCCGGCCGAGGTGCTGGGGCTCCGTGCCCGCGCCGGGCGGATCCATGCCGTGCTCGACCTCGCCTGGATGCTCGGACTGGAGGGCGGGGCGGGCGAGCACGACGTGCTGTTGCGGCCGCTGCCGATCGCCGGGATTTCCCCCACGGCCGGGCGCCGGCTGGCGCTTCGCGTCGGCCGCGCGCTCTCGGCCGTGGCGCCCCAGCCGCTTCCGCCCGAACTCGGCCCACAGGACGCCGCCGGGGTCATCGCCTTCCGCGCGACCATCCCCGGCACCGAGGCCGAGGATGCCCATCGCATGGTCGGGGTGCTCGACCTTGATCGCCTCCTGCTTCCCTACGCCGCCCCCTTGCCCGGAGCCTGAACCCGCGTGTCGATCACCAACCGCGCCCTGCTGGGCTTCGTGACGCTGACGCTCCTGACCATCGCGCTCGGCCTCTGGTCGCTCGACCAGTTCGAGACAGTGCGCAACGCGAGCCAGTCCGTTGCCACCCGCGATGTTTCTGTCTCTCGTCAGGTGGGGCAGGTGCGCGATGCGCAGGCCGCGATGCGCGACGTGCGGGCGCGGATCATGATCGGCTACCTCGGACGCCATGCCCTGCCGGGCGCGGCCGCCTCCCCTCCCCTCACGCCGGAATGGCAGCGGGAGAGCGCGCGCATGGCGACGGCCCTCGGCGAGGCAACGACTTCGGCGCAGGGCTTTTCTGCCCAAGCTATTGCCCCCTCCCGGCGGGAGGGCTGGATGCGCGTCCTGGCCGGGCTGAACGAGGTCGGCAGCCTCTTGGCCCGGCACCGCGATCGGGTGGAGGCGAAGCTCCGCCTCATGGAGATCGACGACCTGCCGGGCGTCATGGCGGCCGAGCCGGGCGTCGCCTCCAGCGCCAACGAGCTGGACGCCGCGGTGAGCCGGGTGGAGGGCGCGATGGAGCGGCTCGCCGCCGCCGGGCAGCAGCGGGTGGATGAGGTGTCGAACAACGCGCGCACCCTCCTCCTTTCCGGCATGGGGGTGGCGGTGCTGCTCGCGATCGGCGTTTCAGCGCTCGTCCGCCGCGCGTTGGCGCGGCCGCTGGAGACGATGATGGAGTTCGTGCAGCGCATCGGGCGCGGCGAGCTGGCCGGCGCCCCCGCGCGCGAGGGGCGTGACGAGTTCGGCCGCCTGGGCGCCACGCTGAACGCCATGGTGGGGGGCCTGCGCGAGTTGGCCGTGCAGAGCCGGGACGCGACGCACCAGTTGGATGCCGCGACGGCCGAGATCCGCGCGAGCACGCAGCAGCAGGCCGCGAGCGTGGAGGAGCAGCTCGCCGCCGTGCAGGAGACGGCGGCGACGGTGGACGAGATCACCCATTCCGGTAGCCAGATCGGCAAGCGTGCGCAGGAGGTGATCGCCGCCGCGCAGGCGACCGTCCGCACCAGCGGCGACGGTCTGCGCGCGGTGGCCGAGACGGTCGCCGCCATGGACAAGATCCGCGAGCAGGCGGAGCGCGTGGCCGAGAACATCGTGGCGCTGAGCGAGCGCACGCAGGCGATCGGCGAGATCACCGCGACGGTGAACGACATCTCCGAGCGGAGCCACCTGCTGGCGCTCAACGCCGCCATCGAGGCGGCCGCGGCGGGCGAGGCCGGGCGCAGCTTCGCCGTGGTGGCGGCCGAGCTGAAGTCGCTCGCCGACCAGGCGAAGGAGGCGACGGCGCAGGTGCGCGCCAATCTCGGCGATATCCAGCGCGGCATCAACGCCTCCGTGATGCTGACGGAGGAGGCGGTGAAGCGGGCCGCGACGGGCCGCGAGCGCACGACGGCCAGCCAGGAAACAATCCGCGAGATCACCGCGCGCGTGCAGGAGGCGGTGCAGACCTTCCAGCAGATCGTCGCCAGCACGAACCAGCAGCAGCTGGGCATCGAGCAGGTGATGGGCGCGCTGACCAATATCCGCCAGGCGAGCGAGCAGACGGCCTCGGGCACGCGCCAGCTCGACCAGGCGGCGGCGAACATGGCCGGGCTGAGCCAGGGGCTGGTGCGCCTGGCCGACCGCTACCGCCTCTAGCCCCGCCCGCGGCGCCCCTGCCAATGCCTGACTTCCGCGCGGAGCTGCTGGCGGCCTTCGCGGCCGAATATCGCGAGCACCTCTCCGCCATGCGCGCCGCCCTTCCGGCGGAGGATGCCGGCGGGGCGGTGACGCTGGAGCCGGCCGCGCTGCGCGAGGTGTTCCGCCGTGCCCATTCCCTGAAGGGGGC
This sequence comes from Roseomonas sp. KE2513, assembly GCF_016107305.1. GTDB lineage: Bacteria > Pseudomonadota > Alphaproteobacteria > Acetobacterales > Acetobacteraceae > Roseomonas. The sequence continues at coordinate 183,856 of NZ_RCVR01000007.1, read as the reverse complement.
CGCGCGCGCGGTGGACCTCGCGGGCGTCGAGGCGCTGGCGCACCGGCTGGAGGGGCTGCTGGCGCGCGAGACGGACGCGGCCGCCGGGGGCGAGGCCCGCCTGCCCGCGCCGCTGGTGGCACTGCTGAACCGTGCGCTCGATGCGATCGAGGCCCAGGCCGCCGCCATGGCGGCGGGTGCGCCCCCGCCGCCGCTCGAGGCCGTACTGGCGGCGCTGGACGCCGCGCCCGGCGGGGGCGAGGTCCCGCGCCCAGGACCGCCGGCCGCGCCTCCTCCTGACCCACCCTCGACACCGCCCCCGGCCGAGGCGCCCACCCCGGCGGAGGGCTACCTTCGCGTCGAGGCCGCGCGGGTGGAGCGGCTCTCGGCCGCCAACCTCCGGCTGAAGGCGCTTCTCGGGCGCGGCGGCACGGCGGCCGGGCTGCGCGGCATGGAGGCCGAGCTGCGCGCGCTCCGCCGCGGCTGGGAGGGGCTGCGCACCGCCCTGCCTGCCGATGCCGCCCTCGCCCCGCGCCTGCGCGGCTTCGAGGCGGCACTGGGGGAGGTCACGCGCCGGGTCGCTGCCCTGGCGCGCGAGGGGCGCGAGACCGCGGACGCGCTCGATCGCGCCTCCAACGCCCTGCGGGAGGAGGTGGAGGCCATCGCCCTCGTCCCCGCCGGCAGCGTGCTCGGGCCGCTCGCCGCCGCCCTGCGGGAGATGGCGCGCGAGGCCGGACGGGAGGTGACGGTCCGGACCGAGGGCATGGAGGCTCAGGCAGAGCGCCGCGTGCTCCAGGCGCTGAAGGACCCGGTGCTGCATCTTCTCCGCAACGCCCTCGGCCACGGCGCCCCGCGGGACGGGGGCCGGGCGGAGATCCTTCTCCGCGTGGAGGCGACGGAGGCGGGGCTGACCGTCACGGTGCGGGACAATGGGCCGGGCCCCGACCTTGCGGCCATCGAGGCCGCGGCCTTGCGGGCGAACCTCCTGGCGCCCCGCCCGCCGGGCGCGCCACCGGTTCCAGCGGACGACCTCCTCGCCCTCGTCTTCGCGCCCGGCTTCTCGACGGCGGGGGCGGTGGACAACCTCTCGGGGCGCGGGATGGGCCTCTCCGTCGTGGCGGAGGCCGCTATGGCGCTGCACGGCGCCGCCGCGCTGCGGCCCGGGCCGGGCGGCGGCGCCGAGGTGGTGATCGCCCTTCCCCCCTCCACCGGGCGCCGGCCTCTGCTGCTGGTGGAGGCGGGCGGGCAGGTGCTCGGCCTTCCCGGCACCACGGCGCTCATCACGGTGGGGCCGGCGCTGCGCCTCGATCCCTCCGCCATGACGACGGCGGAGGGCCGGGCGGTCGCGCGGCTGGCCCTGCCGGGCGGGGAGGGGCTGGTGCCCGTCGTGCCGCTCGCTGCCCTGCTCGGCCGGGAGGCGGAGCCGGCCGGGCCGGGGCCTCGGCCGGCGGTGCTGCTCGGGCGGGGGACGGCGCGGCTTCTCCTCACCGTCGCGGCGCTGCACGACGCCCGCAGCCTCGTCGTGACCGAAGTGGACGCGCCCGGCCTCGATGCCGGGCTCGTCTCTGGCGCCGCGCTGATGGAGGACGACGCGGTCGCGCTCGTCCTCCGGCCGGGCGGGCTGCTGGATCGCGGGCTGCGCGAGGCGTCGCGCATCGGCCCCGCCGCCGTGCCCGCGCCTGCCGCGACCGCCCGGCGGCACGTTCTGGTGGTGGACGACAGCATCACGACGCGCACGCTGGAACGCAGCATCCTCGAATCCGGCGGCTACCGCGTGACCCTCGCGGTGGATGGGGCGGACGCGCTCAACTCTCTGCGCGCGCCGGGTGCAACGGTTGACCTCGTGCTCGCGGACGTTGAAATGCCGGTCATGGACGGATTCGGCCTGCTCGAGGCGATCAGGGCGGATCCGTCGTTCACGGGGCTTCCCGTGATCCTGATGACCTCCCGCGACAGTCCCGGCGACGTGCAGCGCGGCATGGAGCTGGGCGCGAGCGCCTACCTGACAAAGCAGGGCTTCGACCAGCAGGCGTTGCTGGCGACGATCGCCCAGCTCGTCTGATCCCGCGCGTGAGAGCTTGCCGGTGACCAGCCCTGAGCCACGCCCCGTGCGCGTGATGATCGTCGAGGACAGTGCGGTGGTGCGGCACCTGCTCGCGCACCTCGTCTCCCGCGACCCGCGGCTGGAACTCGCCGCCGCCGTCGCCTCGGCGGAGGAGGCGTTGGCCGAGATCGAGCGCGTCCGGCCAGATGTTATCTCGATGGACATCCGCCTGCCGGGCCTCGACGGGCTGGAGGCGACGCGGCGGATTATGGCGGAGCACCCCACCCCGATCGTCGTGATCGCCGATGCCGTGGAGGAGCGCGGGCTGCGCATCTCCATGAATGCATTGCGCGCCGGCGCCCTGACGGTGGTGGAGAAGCCGCTGGGCCCGGGGCGGGAGGGCTGGGAGGCCGCGGCCGAGGCGATCTGCACGCAGCTCTTCATCATGAGCCAGGTGCCGGTGATCCGGCAGCGCGGCATCGGCGGGATGGGCGCGGGCCCCGGCCGCGCCGCCTCCGCCCGCGCGGGAGCCCCGTCCTTCTCGCGCCCCTCCATGGTCGGCATCGCCGCCTCGACGGGGGGGCCACCCGCGATCGCCCGGGTGCTCGGCGCCCTGCCGGCCGACTTCGCGGCGCCCATCCTCCTCGTCCAGCACATGGGCGCGCCCTTCATGGAGGGTTTCGCCGCCTGGCTGGACGGGCTGGTGGCCCCCCGCGTGCTGCTCGCGCGGGATGGGCTGCGGCCGCAGCCGGGGCATGTGCACGTCGCTCCCGGCAACCGCCACCTTTCGCTGAGCCCGGCCGGGTTGTTGCGGGTGACGGATACGCCGCCCGTGGGCGGTCAGCGGCCGGCAGCGGACGTTCTGTTCGACAGCATGGCTCGTGCGCTCGGCCCGCGCGCGATGGGCATCCTGCTGACCGGTATGGGCGAGGATGGGGCGCGCGGCCTCGTTGCAATTAATTCCGTCGGCGGAATTACTCTCGCGGAGGACGAGACGACCGCTATCGTCTATGGCATGCCCGCGGCGGCGGTCCGTCTCGGTGGCGTGAGCGCCTCTCTGCCGCTGGATGGAATCGGTCCGCGGCTCCTCAGGGCGATCGGGGGGACATTGGAGGCGACAGGCGGGCAGTGAGCGCGGAAACGGCATGGCAGGCGACTGGCGCATCACCGCGCATCCTGCTCGTCGAGGACTCCGATACACAGGCCCTCCAGCTCCGCCGGATGCTGGAAACGGAGGGATTCCTTGTCAGCCGCGCCGGCAGCGCCGAGGCGGCGCTTGAGGCGCTGAACGGTCCCCTGCCCGCCCTGGTGATCGCCGACTACCACCTGCCGGGCATCAACGGGGACGAGCTGGTCCGCCGCATCCGCCTGAACGTCCGCGCTCGAGCGCTGCCTGTGCTCATGCTGACCGATGCCCAAGGCGGCGACCTCGAGCGCCAGGGGCTGGAGAGCGGCGCCGATGCCTATGCCCCGAAATCTGCCGGGCGGGAGATTATCCTGCTGCGTCTGCGGGCACTGCTGCGGCGGGGGGAGGGCGAAACCGATCCGGGCGCCGAGTCGCCCGGCGCCGGCTTCCGCCCCGCGCGCCTGCTGCTGGTCGATGACGGGCCCACCCACCGCCTCTGGCTCGCCAGCCTGCTGGCGGCCGACGGGGACCGGGTTGAGACGATCGGCAGCGCCGGCGCGGAGTTCACCGCGCGGACGGACGGCCCCTGGGACGGGGTTCTGGTGAACCTCGCAGGCATGCCCACGGGAGGCCTGGATCTGCTCCGCCAACTGGAGGCGCTGCGCCAGGCCGGTGCCGGGTTCCGGATCGTCGCGCTGGAAGGCAGCCGACCCGCCGCCGCCTTCGAGGCCGGCGCCGACGACGTGCTGCCCGCCGAGGCCGGGGCGGAGGTGATCCGGCTCCGCGTGCGTGCCCTCGTGCGGCGCAAGCTGCTGCGCGAGGAGAACCGGCGGATCGAGAACGCCATGCGCGAGCAGCTGCGTGAGGTGGAGCGGGCGCGGGCCGAGGCGGCTTCGGCCGAGGCGCGGGCGGCCCTCTCCGGCGCGCTCGCCCGGGCGAATGCCGAGCTGGAATCGGCCAATCAGGCGCTGCGCGACACCCAGGGCAAGCTCGTGCAGGCGGCGAAGATGGCCTCCTTGGGCGAGCTGGTGGCGGGGATCGCGCACGAGATCAACAACCCGCTCGCCTTCATCCTCGCCCACCAGGGCACCGTCTCTCGCCTGCTGGCGCAGGTGTCCCCGCGCGTGGCGGAGGATGCGGAGGCGACGCGGCTGCTGGACAAGGCGATGGCCCGGGCGGACTCCATGTCCATGGGGCTTCGTCGAATCCAGGATCTTGTGGGCAACCTGCGGAAGTTCTCCCGCCTGGACGAGGCGGGGGCGCAGGAGGTTGACGTGCCGGAGGCGATCGGCACCATCCTCGTGCTGCTGACCCACAAGCTGTCGGACCGCATCCTGGTGGAGCGCGACCTCGCGGCGCCGCGCATCCTTCGCTGCTCCCCGGCCCTGCTGAACCAGGTGGTGATGAACGTGGTCGGCAATGCCGCGGACGCGATCGAGGGGCAGGGCCGCATTCGCCTCGCCACCTTCATAGATAGCGGCGAGTACGTGATCGAGGTGAGCGACAGCGGGGCCGGCGTGCCCGAAGCGATCCGCGGCCGCATCTTCGAGCCCTTCTTCACCACCAAGCCGATCGGCGCGGGCACCGGTCTCGGGCTATCCATTGCCTATGCGGTGGTGGAGGCCCATGGCGGCAGCATCGCGGTGGACGACGCGCCCTGGGAGGGCGGCGGCGCGCGCTTCACCATCCGCGTCCCGCTGGAGGGCGCAGCGTGAACGACGGCCTCAGCGATGCCGCCGGCGAGCGCGGGGACGGGTTCCGGGCGGGCAGGCGCGCCACGATCCTTCTCGTGGACGACGAGGCGGAAATCCTCACCGCCCTGACGGACCTGCTGGAGGAAGGCTTCGAAGTCACGACCACCACCCGGCCGGAGGAGGCGCTGGCGCTCCTCGCGGGCGGGCTGCGCCCGGCCGTCATCCTGTCCGACCAGCGCATGCCGGGCCTGACCGGCGACGCTTTCCTCGAGCGCGCGCGCGCCTATTCGGACGCCGAGGCGCTGCTGCTGACCGGCTATGCCGAATTGGAAGCGGTGGTGGGCGCGCTGAACCGCGGGCGGATCGCGGGCTATGCCGCCAAGCCCTGGGAACCCGCGGCGCTGCTGGCGATGGTGGCCGCAGCGCGGGACCGGCACGAGTTGCGCCGCGCGCTCGAGACCGAGCGCGCGCTGATGCGGGGCCTGCTGGAGAACTTGCCGGAGCAACTCTCCTTCAAGGACGCGGCGGGGCGGTTTATCCGCCTGAACGCCGCCAAGGCCGCGGCGCTGGGGTCGAGCGTGGCCGCCTGCTTCGGCCAGCGAGAGGAGGAGTTCCTGCCACCCGAGGAGGCCGCGCGCCTGGCCGAGGCGGAGCGGGCAACCCTTGCCGAGGGAACGGTGTCGGAGGTGACCGAAACGGGCGCGGGCCCCGACGGGCTGCCCCGCTGGCTTCATGTCAGCCGAGTCGCACTCGGCGATGGCGTGCTCGTCACCATCGCTCGGGATGTGACGGAGGCCCGGCGACTGGAGGCGCGGCTGCGGCAGGCCGACAAGATGCAGGCGCTGGGCACCATGGCGGGCGGCGTCGCGCACGACTTCAACAACCTGCTGACCGCCATCCTGGGCAGCCTGCACCTGGCCGGGAAGCGGGTGAAGGATGAGCCGGGGCTGCAACGGCTGATGCGCAACGCCACCATGGCCGCCGAGCGCGGATCGGCTCTTACCCGGCGGCTGCTCTCTTTCTCCAGGCAGAACGAGTTGGCGCCGCGCAGCGTGGCAGTGAACCGCCTCATCCTCGGGATGGCGGACCTCCTGGCGCGGACGCTGGGCACCACGCCTGGCGGCACGCTGGAGCTGCGGCGAGACCTGCGCGCCGATCCCGGCACCACCCGCGTGGACCCGGATCAGCTCGAGCTGGCCCTGCTCAACCTCTGCATCAACGCGCGGGACGCCATGCCCGGCGGCGGCACGATCACCCTGGCCACCGCGGAGGTCAGGGTTGGGGCGGACGAGGTGCCGGAACTGCCGGCCGGGCATTATGTCCGCATCTGCGTTACCGACACGGGTAGCGGCATGTCGCCGGAGGTGCTCGCCCGCGTGCTAGAGCCCTTCTTCACGACGAAGGAGGTCGGCAAGGGCACCGGACTGGGCCTGTCGATGGTCTATGGGTTGGTGCGCCAGTCCGGCGGCGGGCTGACGATCGAGAGCGCGCCGGGACAGGGAACGCGCGTCGCGCTCTTTCTTCCCGCCGATGCCGGAGAGGGCGATGCCGAGGCCCCGGAGGCGGCCGATGCCGCCCAGGCTCGCGCGCCGGCGCGGGTGCTGGTGGTGGACGACGACATCACCGTGCGGGAGGTGACGGCCGGCTTCCTCTCTGATCTCGGGCACCAAGTGATCGAGGCGCCCAACGGGGAGGCGGCGCTCCGGATGCTGGAAGGCGATGCGGCCGTGAGCCTCATGGTGGCGGACTTCGCCATGCCGCGGATGAACGGAGCGGAGCTGGCCGAGCGGGCAAGGGCGCTCCGGCCGGGGCTCGCGATCCTGCTTGTCACCGGCTATGCAGAGCTGGGGACGATAGCGCCCGACATCCCGGTGCTGCAGAAGCCCTATCGCCAGGTGGAGTTGGCGGAGCGGGTGGCGGCGCTGCTGGGCTGAGGCAGCCGCATCAGCGGGACATCCCGCCGGCGCCGGCCTCCGCCATGCCTTGAGGCACGCGGGTGGACTGCGCTTCGGCGACATGGGCGGGCGGAGCACGTTCGGACAGGGCGGAGCCGGCGAGGGCCGCGATCTCCCGCAGGGCGGCGAGGGTCAGCGGAACCTGGGTCATGGCGCCGCAGTCTCCCTGCAGCTGCAGGGTAAGGCCCGCGGGATCCTGCATGAGGGCGGCGGAGTGAACCGGCGGAAGGAACCGCGGCTGGATCGAGCGGGAGGCCCGGCGGGAGGGGTTGGCGGAGGGGGACACGGACGGAGACCTTTTCCAGGGTGGGTGCCGGATCTTCCGGCCCGCACAGCATTCCGGCGCCAGCGTGAAGGAAAGGTGAACAAACGCGGCTGACCTAGGAAATCGCAGGGCTCGCGCAACCACTGCGGCCACCCACCCCGTGCGGCACCCTCCATTCCGGCTTCACAACATGAGAAGGACGCTAGGCAGCGGCGTTGTGGAAGTTTAAGGGGCGTTTTGGAACGCCCGCGCGCGATGGGCCGAAAAGGGAGACGAAGATCTGATGAATCGACGCCGTTTTGTCGCGGGAGCGCCTCTGGCAGCTGCCGCGGCGACGACCCTTGCCGCCCCCGCAGTCGCGCAGACCATGCCCGAGCTTCGCTGGCGCATGGCCTCCTCCTTCCCGAAGAGCCTCGATACGATCTACGGCGCGGGCGAACATGTGGCAAAGCGGGTCGCGGCGCTGACGGACAATAAGTTCCAGATCCGCACCTTCGCCGCCGGCGAGATCGTTCCAGCCTTCGGCACGGTGGATGCCGTGCAGCAGGGTAATATCGAGTGCGCCCACACAGCCTCCTACTACTTCGTCGGCAAGGACCCGACCTTCGCCTTTGACGGCACGGTTCCCTTCGGCATGAACTTCCGTCAGCTCAACGCCTGGCTGAATGCCGGCGGCGGGCATGAGGTGATGCGCGAGTTCTTCGAGGGGTACAACATCGTCTCCCTCCAGGCCGGCAACACGGGCGCGCAGATGGGCGGCTGGTTCCGCAAAGAGATCCGCAGCGTCGAGGACCTGAAGGGCCTGAAGTTCCGCATCGGCGGCTTCGCGGGCAACGTCATCCAGAAGCTGGGCTCGGTGCCGCAGCAGATCGCGGGCGGCGACATCTACGCCTCGCTCGAGCGCGGGACGATCGATGCCGCGGAATGGATCGGGCCCTATGACGACGAGAAGCTCGGCTTCAACCGCGTCGCCCCCTACTACTACTACCCGGGCTGGTGGGAGGGCGGGCTCAACCTGTCGCTCCACATCAACAAGGCGAAGTACGACGAGCTTCCGCAGATTTACAAGGATGCGCTGAACAGCGCCTGCCGGGACGCCACGATCGAGACGATGGCGAAGTACGACGCGCAGAACCCGCCGGCGCTGCGCCGCCTGCTGGCGAGCGGCACGCAGCTCCGCCCCTTCCCGCGCGACGTGATGCAGGCCTGCTACCGCGCCACCTTCGAGCTCTATGACGAGACGGCGGCAACGAACCCGCGCTTCAAGAAGGTCTACGACCACTTCAAGGCCTTCCGCGACACCCAACTCCAGTGGTTCCGGGTGGCAGAGAACTCCTACGATAGCTTCGTCTACCTTATGCAGGCGCAGGAGCAGCAGGCCCCGGCCGCCGCGGGGGCTCAGCCCCGGCGCTGAGGCCGGGCAGGCACAAGGATACTGGTGACGATGAAGCCCTTGTTGGCCTTCAGCCGCATGGTCGACAGCGTGAACGCGCTATTCGGCCGTGCGGCGGACTGGATGACGTTGCTGGCCTGCGCGATCAGCGCTGGCAACGCCACGGTGCGCTACGGCCTCTCCTACTCGTCCAATGCTTGGCTGGAGGTACAGTGGTACCTCTTCGCCGGCATGGTGATGTTGGGGGCGTCCTACACGCTGTTCCGGAACGAGCATGTCCGGGTGGACATCCTCTACGGCAGCTTCGGGCCACGGGCGCGACTGTGGGTCGATATCCTGGGCATCATCGTCTTCCTCCTTCCGGCCATGATCCTGCTGACCTGGATGACCTGGCCCTTCTTCCTCGACAGCTGGCAGCGGGGCGAGGGTAGCCAGAACGCGGGCGGGCTGATCCGCTGGCCAGTGAAGCTGATCCTGCCGGTCGGCTTCCTCATGATCGCGCTGCAGGGAGTATCCGAGCTCATCAAGCGGATTGCGCTGCTGCGGGGCCTGAAGCCCGAGGGGGAGGCGGTCGTGGAATACGAGCGGCCGCTCCAGTGACCCACCAGACCCTGACTGGACGATCCTTCACATGAACGCGGACTACATGCCGCCGCTGATGTTCGGCGGCCTGGTGGTGTTTCTTCTGATCGGCTTCCCCGTGGCCTTCTCCCTAGCCGCGGTGGGGCTGTTCTTCGGCTTCATCTCGATCGAGCTCGGCTTCTTCACGACAGACTACCTCGGCGTGCTGCCGCTCCGTGTCTTCGGCACGCTGTCGAACGACCTGCTGCTCTCGATCCCCTTCTTCACGCTGATGGGCGCGATCCTCGAGCGCTGCGGGCTGGCGGAGGACCTGCTGGAGGGGACGGGGCAGCTCTTCGGGAAGATCCCGGGCGGCCTCGCCTATGCGGTGATCCTCGTGGGCGCGGTGCTCGGCGCCATCACGGGCACCGTCGCGGCCTCGGTCATCGCCATGGGCATGATCAGCCTGCCGATCATGATCAAGTACGGCTACGATATGCGGATCGCGACGGGCGTGATCGCGGCGTCGGGCACCATCACGCAGCTCATCCCGCCCTCCCTCGTGCTGATCGTGCTGGGCGACCAGCTCGGGCGCTCGGTGGGCGACATGTATGCGGGCGCGATCGGGCCCTCGATCCTGCAGATCCTGCTCTTTATCCTCTTCATCGTCGGCGTCTCGATCTTCGCGCCGCACAAAGTGCCGCCGCTGCCGGACGAGGCGCTGGGCGCCCGCGGCTGGCCGCTGATCTGGCGCGTGGCCAAGGGGATGGTGCCGTCCATTGTCCTCATCTTCCTCGTGCTCGGCACTATCTTTATGGGGCTGGCCACGCCGACCGAGGCGGGCGCCATGGGCGCTGTGGGCGCCGTCGTCCTGGCCGTCGCCAACGGGCGCTACACCTGGGCGCTGCTGCGGGAGGCCATGGGCAACACCATGCGCATCACCGCCATGGTGATCTTCATCCTGCTCGGCGCCACCGTCTTCTCACTCGTGTTCCAGGGCGTCGATGGCTCCATCTGGCTGGAGCACATCCTTTCCGGCTTGCCGGGCGGGCAGATTGGCTTCCTCATCTTCGTTAATATTTTCGTCTTCTTCCTCGCCTTCTTCCTCGACTTCTTCGAGATTGCCTTCATCATCGTGCCGTTGCTGGCGCCGGTGGCAGCCAAGCTGGGCATCGACCTCGTCTGGTTTGGCGTGCTGCTCTGCATTAACCTGCAGACGAGCTTCATGCACCCGCCTTTCGGCTTCGCACTGTTCTACCTGCGCGGCATCGCGCCAAAGACGGTGCTGTCGCGCGACATTTACTGGGGCGCCATTCCCTGGCTGGTGCTGCAGGTGGTGCTGGTGGGAGTCGTAATCCTCTGGCCGGAGAGTGTGACCTACTGGATCGACAAGGGAACCGGCGTAGATCCGAGCACGGTCCGTATCGAAGTGCCGATGCCCGATACGGGCGAAGAGGAGCCGCCGCCCTTCAACTTCCGCTAGGCTGCCGGTGGCGCGGTTGTTTGGAAAGGCCTGGGGGGCGCTTCGCGGCGCCGCCCCGGGCCTTTTCCGTTCCAGGGCGGCGGCACCGGACTGGGCGGTAGGGCGCGGGCGAATCCTGCTCGTGGGGCCGACAGGCGCGGGGAAGAGCGCGCTGGTGAATGCCGTCCTCGGCGAGGGAACGGCGCCAGCGGGCGCCGGGGCGCCGGTGACGGCAGGGACGAGCTGGTACGGGGAGAGGTCCCCCCTCCCCCTCGCGCTGGGCGACACGCGGGGGCTGGAGGCGGCGGAGAGCGCGGCGCAGGTGCGGGCCTTCGAGGCCTCGCTGGCCGCGCTGCCGGCGGAGCGGCGGCCCCATCTCGTCTGGCTGGTGATCAATGCGGAAGGAGGGCGCTCCTTCGCGGGGACCGGAACACTGGCGGGGTTGGCCGCCTCCCTGCGCTCGGCCGGCATCCCCTGCCTCGTGGTGCTGACCCATGCGGAGCCCGGGGAGGCAAGCCATGCGCGGCTGCGCAGCCGGATCGCGGAGACGATGCCGGAGGTGGCGATCGCGGCCGTGAACAGTCGGGCGCTGGTGGGGGAGGATGGGACGGTGCTGCTGCCCGCCCATGGGGTGGAGGAATTGCTGAGCCGTTCGCGGGCCTTCCTGCCGGAAGGGCACGACGGCGGCTGACACCGGGTGGTCCAGCCTCCTCCCGGCTTGGCAGGCGAGGTCCGCATGGATCGGGCGGTTACGGCGTCGCGCTCAGCGTGATGCGCGGGCTCGGCATCCACCCACAGGTTGTCCTTCCTGGCGAACAGGGAGTTTCGGGCCGGGAGGGCGCCTCGGCGTGGCTGAGACCGGCGCGCGAGGGCTTGAGGCACTACCGGCGAGGGCTGCCGGTGAAGACTTCGGGATGCTGTCGGCCGAAGTCGTGCTCCGAGAGCAGATGGAGAATGGCCCCCGCGATCTTGCCGCCGCCCTGTCCGGAGGGCTCGATGGGGTTCGCGAAGTCGGCGTCCTCGCTGCAGATGAGGCGCAGGTCGAGCAGGGGCAGGCCGCGCGAGAAGGCGGCCCGGATAATCACGTCGTTGAACAGCGCGAGGCCCGCCAGGGCCAGGCGCTGGCGCAGCGGATCGGGGAAGCGCGGGTCGTAGACCGTGCAGAGGGCCGTCGGCAGCCCCCGCGCGAGGACGGCGTCGAGCATGGCGCGGTAGTCCTGCCGGAAGCGCTCGCGTACATCAGCGAGCCTGGCCGCGCCCTCGCCGACGCTCCTGGCGGCCTGCTGGAACACCCCTTCCTGCCGGAGACCGTCATTGCCGCCGACGCTGACCACCAGATGCGTGGCCTCTGCCGGAACACGCGCGAGTTGCCGCGGCACGTCGCCCGATACCGCGCCGTCCACCGCGGCCAGGGTCGCCTGCCAGGGGGGCGGCAGCCGACCGCGCAGATGCGTCACAACATCGGGTTGGCCGCCCACATAGGCCTTGTTGTCGAAGGATGAGTCGCCGAGCAGCACGACATGCGCCGCCCCGCCGGGCTGGCGGCCCTGCGCGGCGGCCGGGCCGGAGGCCGCGCCCAGCCCCGCGGCGGCGAGGGTGCCGATCGCGTGCCGGCGGTCCGCGGTGAAGAGGGTGGGGATCCTCATCGTCTTGCATCCTCGCCCGGGCCAGTGAGGCCCCTGGTGTAACGCCCGGGCGGCCATGCGGGGCGGCGCGATACCCTGGGGTGCTTCCTAGAATCCCATGCCGATACCGCGGAAGGGGAGCAGCAGCAGCTCCCACCAGGCCATATGGGCGACGCCGTAGAGGCCCGCCTTCCACATGAGGGCCGAGCGGAAGCCGAACATCACCACGAGCATGGGCAGGAGGCCGAGCGCCGCCGTCCAGAGGAGTTCCCGCCGCACGGCCTTGCCGAGGGCGTCGGCCAGGGCGAGGGCCACGCGGTCGCGGTCGTCCTGGTAGACAAGGCGCGCGGCGCGGAGACCGAGGCGGGGGATGAGGGAGGCGGCGCGGCCCACCTCCTCCATCTTCGTCTCCAGCATTGTGATCGCGTGGCGGGCAAGAACGAAGAGGGCGAAGCGGAAGACCGGAGCACCGCGCAGCAGGAACAGGGCGCGGACGAGCGGCCAGGTGGAGATCACCCCCTGTGCGAAGTGGAGGAGGTACCAGAGGAGCACCGCGCCCGCCGCCGCGATGGCCCAGCCGACGCTGGGCAGGAGGGGCGCGACGGCCGCGAGAGCGAAGAAGACGGCGGTGACGGAGATGGCGACCAGCGCCTCCTCCGCCACGTAGCGGAAGACGGCGTTGCCGATGAAGGCCTCCACCGCTGGTTCCAGCTCCGCCGCCAGCTCCGCCTCGCTGCCCGCGAGCAGGGCGGCGATGAGAGAGGCGCTGCCGCCCTCCTGATCAGGGGCCTGGAGAGCTGGAGGGGGTTGGACGGGAGGGGACATGCCGGGCAGAGTCGTCGTGATGCGCCGCAAGCCCGTCAAGGCCGACCCGATCGCCGTCGCGCTGGAGCACGCCCGCCGTGCCGTGGCCGGGGGCGACCCGCTGCCGCTCCTGCTGCTCTGCACCCGGGCGGAGCGGGCGGAGATCGCGGCCGCGGCGGGGCTTCCCGATCCCGGCCCCCTGCCGCTCGCGACGGCCCTGCGGCCGATGCTGGTGGAGGGGGCGGAGGCCGCGCCGGGGCTGATCGCCCTGCTGACGGCGCTGCGGGTGAAGAAGCTCTCGGCGCTGGGAGATCGGGCAGCGGTGGTGCGCGGCTTCACCCGCCCCGCCCCGCGGCGCGGGACATGGCTCGGCCGGCTGCTCGGGCGGGGCACGACCCTGCTGGATGACGCGGTGGCGGCGCTTCCTGGCGTGGAGGACCGTCTGGCGGGGATGCAGCGCTGCAACGTTCTGCTGGCCGGCCGATCCGGGGCGGGCAAGAGCACCCTGGTGAACGCAGTCTTTGGGCGCGTGGTGGCGGAGGCGGGAGAGGGCGCGCCGGTCTCCTCCGCCGCCACCTGGTACCGGCACCCCTGCGCGCCGCTGCACCTGGCCGATACGCGCGGGCTGGAGCCGGGCGCCTATGGCGAGACGCGGGAGGCGGTGGAGGCGGAGCTGGCCCGCCTGTCCGCCCTGCCCGAGGAGGAGCGGCTGCACGTGGCCTGGCTCTGCGTCGATTCGGCGGGGGAGCGGGTGGAGCCGGCGGACCGGGATCTCGCTCGCCTGCTGGCGCAGGGCGGGGTTCCGGTGATCCTCGTGCTGACCAAGGCCTGGGGGGAGGACCGGCTCTCGGAGGCCGCGAGGGCGCTGGTGCCGGAGGCCACGGCCGTGCTGCGGGTGGTGGCGGCCCCGCGCCTGTTTCCAGGCGGCGCGAAGGTAGAGGCGCGCGGGCTGGAGGAGTTGGTGGCGGCCACCGTCGCGGCCCTGCCGGCCGGGCGGCGCGCGGCGGCGGCGGCGGCGAATCTCGTCGCCCTCGCGCCGAAGATCGCCGAGGCGGAGGCGGCCATTGCCGCGCATGCGAGGGCGGCCGCCGCCCTCTCGGCCACCCCCCTGCCCTTCGCCGATGCCGCGCTGCTCTTCGGCTTGCAGGCGAAGATGATCGTGGACGTGACCGTCCGCATGGGCACGCCGGCCGAGGAGATGCCGCTGAAGGCTGTCGCCGCCGCGCTGCTCGGCCCGGCCGCGGCGGGGATGGGCGGCAGGGTCGCGGCCCGGGCCTTCGGCACGCTGCTGAAGCTCGTGCCCGGGGTCGGCAGCATCGCGGGCGGTGCGATCAACGCGGCGGTGGCCTATGGGCTGACGACCGCGCTGGGCAATGCCTACCTCGCCTTCCTGAGGGATCGCTGGGCGGTGTTGCACCGTCCGCCGACCCTGCAGGAGGTCGTGGCCTTCCTCGGGCGCTTCCGGGGGTAGCGGCTACCCCACTGCCCGGCGGCGCAGCGGCGCTGGCGTCACCTCGTTGTGCACCTCCGCCAATTCGCCGAGGAGACGGATGAGGGTGGCGCGGTCCGTCGGCGAGAGGGGTGCCAGGATGCGCTCCTGCACGCGCCGAACAGCGGGTTCCACGCGGCGAAGGAGCGCCTCGCCTTCCGGGGTGAGGCGCAGGCGCTTGGCGCGGCGGTCACCCTCGGTGTGGGAGCGCTCGATCCAGCCCTTCGCCTCCAGCCGCTCGAGCACGCCGCCAAGGGTGGAGCGATCGAACGCAATGAGGGCGGAGAGGCGTGTCGCGTCCACGTCCGGGTTCTCGCGGATGGCGTAGAGAGCGCCGAACTGCACCGAGGTGAGGTCCTGCGCGGCCACCTCCTCGGCGAAGAGGGCGCTGGATATCTGCTGGGCCCGCCGGATGAGGTGCCCGGGCATGGCGTAGAGTTCGTGCATCGGGTGCGGGTTCCGTGTTGTTCTGTCGGCTGATCTTCCGGGCGACGGTCGGCCGCATTGACGGTATGCTGAAAGAACGCATACTGCCTTTTCAAAGGAATGGGGAGGTCCGCCGCTCGGTCCACCCCTCGAAAGGGATGGAGACACCGGCTTGAAGCAGGACCTGCACAGCTTGCTGGGCGACCTTGTGATCGCCAACCGCATCCTCGCGCATGAGAACGTGCTCGACGACTTTGGGCATGTCGCGGTGCGCCACCCCGATCGCGCGGACCGCTTCTTCGTCTCGCGCTCCCGCTCGCCCGAGATCGTCACGCGCGACGACCTGCTGGAGTTCACACTGGACGGCGTCCCCGTCGATCCGAAGGGCCTACGCCCTTACCTCGAGAGCGTGCTGCACGCGCGGATTTTCGCCGCGCGGCCGGACGTGCAGGCGACGGTGCACCACCACTCGCCAGCCGTGCTGCCCTATACGGTGATCGACGAGGTGCCGCTCCGGCCCGTGTTCCACATGGGTTCCGTGCTGGGCGGCCCGGTGCCGGTCTGGGACAGCCGGGACGAGTTCGGCGACACGAACATGCTCATCGACGACGTGCCGAAGGCCGACAGCCTGGCGAAGGTGCTCGGCGGCGGCACCTCGGTGCTGCTGCGCAATCACGGCGCCACCTGCGCCGCGCAATCCCTTCCGGCGGTGGTCTTCGTCTCCGTGCGGATGAAGGACAACGCGGAACTGCAGTCCCGCGCCATGGCGATGGGCAAGCCGCGCTACCTCACCGAGGGCGAGACGCGCATGGCCGGCGACATGCTGATGGGCGAGCGGCCGCTGGAGCGCGCCTGGTCCTACTGGCGGGCCCGCGCCGGCTATGGTGGCATCTAGGAGGGAGTGGCCATGAACATCAGCCGTCGAAGCCTCGGTGCCGCTTCGCTCCTCGCCGCCCTTCCCGTTGCGGTGCGCGCGCAGCGGCGGCCGGTGCGCATCGTCGTGCCGGCGGCGCCGGGCGGGGCGATCGACATCATCGGGCGCATCTACGCCACGCGCCTCGGCGATCTGCTGGGCTCGACCTGGGTGGTGGAGAACCGCTCCGGCGCGAGCAACACGCTCGGTGCGGCGGAGGTGGCGCGCTCGGCGGCCGACGGGCTCACCTACCTCGTCAACGCCGACATCCAGCTCATGGCCAAGCACGTGATGCGCTCCGTACCCTACGACCCCGTGGGAGACTTCACGCCCATCTCGCGCCTGGCGACGGCGCCCATGGTGCTCGTGGGCAACCCGCGCAGCACACCGGAAGGGGGCGTTGCCGCGCTAATCCCGGCGATGAAGTCGCGGCCCGACCGCTTCACCTTTGCCAATTCCGGCCTCGGCTCCATGGGGCACCTGGCGACCGAGGGCTTCAAGCGCGAGGCGGGCCTCGACAGTCTTGTCGTCACCTATCGCGGCACCGCGCCCGCGCTGACCGACGTTGTCTCCGGCAATACCGCGCTGATGGTGGCCCCGCTCGGCTCGGCCCTGCCGCAGATCGAGGATGGGAAGCTTCGCGCCTACGCCATCATGGGTCCGCAACGCTCGCCCCGTGCGCCGGCGATCCCGACCATCGCCGAACAGGGCATGCCCTCGCTCGACTTCACGCTGTGGTACGCGATGTGGGCGCCGAAGGGCCTGGCCGACGCCGAGGCCGACCGCGTGAACACCGCCGTGCAGACGATTTCCCGCGAGCCCGACATCCGCGCGCGCCTCGCCGAGCAGGGTGCGGAACCAGTGACGGAAGACCGCGCCACCTTCACCCGCTTCATCGCGACCGAGAACGTGCGGAGCGCGAAGATGGCCGAGGTGGCGAAGATCGAGCCGGAGTAGAATCTCTCTTCGTCACTGCCGCCTTGCTGGCCCCGGAGAGGGCGTTGCCCTCTCCGTACCTCCGGGCGAACGCGCAGCGTTCGTCCCGCGCCCGCCAAGGGCCTGAGGCCCTTGGATCCCCATCTGGCTGGCGCGGATGAATGATGGGAGCCGGTTCTTTTCCCGGCACCCTTCCCGCATGTGCAGTCGCCTCGGGTCCACGACCCAAGGCTCACCGGCCGCTCAGCGATTCCAAACAGATAGAAGAAGAAGATGATGGTGAGGGGTTCGGGGAGAGGAAGAATTCCTTCTTCCTCTCCCCAGAGTCACCAACGCCACCCCATCAGGCGTTGCCGCGGTCCTCGCGCCAGAGGTGCAGCGCTTCCTGCACAGGCCGGTCCGAGAAGGAAAAGAGGACGCTCTCCTCCGCCGCCTCGTGGCGGACCTTCTTCCAGGAGGGAACGACGAAGACGTCGCGCTTGCCCCAGTCCACCACGAAGTCGTCGCCGATGATGCTGCGACCGCGGCCCTCCATCGGCACGAAGACGGTCGCGTCGGTGGAGCGGTAGGCGGCGGTGGAGAAGCCCTTCGGCAGGAGCTGGATGAAGGTGCCCATGGTCGCCATGGCGTGGTTGCCGGTGACCGGGTTGGTGTAGCGCATCTTCAGCCCGTGGCAGGGATCCCAGGCCTCGGCGCGGCGCATGCGCTCCAGCGCCTCGCGCGTGCGGGCATAGGGATAGTTGAAGACAGGGGAGCTGCCGCCGCTGGGCTTGTGGTCCACCGGCATGAGGTTGGCGCCAAAGCGCGCGTCGCTGTCGCCGAGGGGGCGGGTGACGGGCTGCTCGTCCTGGTCGAGGTGTTCGGCGAAGGAGGCATCGAGGAGCTGAACCACGGGGATGTCGAGGCCGTCGAGCCAGAAGATCGGCCGGTCGCTCTCGTTGCCGTGATCGTGCCAGGACATGGGGGGCGTGATGATGAAGTCGCCCTCCTCCATGATCGTGCGCTCGCCGTTCACAGCGGTGTAGGCGCCGCTGCCCTCGAGGACGAAGCGCAGTGCGGTCTGGGTGTGGCGATGGGCGGGCGCGACCTCGCCGGGCAGGACGAGCTGTACGCCGGAATAGAGCGAGGTGGTGATGCGGGACTGGCCTCGGAGCCCTGGGTTCTCGAGCACCAGCACGCGGCGCTCGGCCTCCTTGGCGGTGATGAGGCTGCCGGCCTCCATCATCGCGGCACGGATCTCATCGAAGCGCCAGCTGGCAGGGCGGCAGGCGCTGCGCGGCTCGGGGGTGACCAGTTCCGCAAGCGAAAGCCAGAGGGGCGTCAGGTTCTGCTGGCCGATGCGGCCGTAGAACTCCTGGCGCCTCGCCTCCACCGCCGGGTCCTGCGTGCCGGGCGCGGAATTCACATTCGTGTCCATCGTCGCCGTCCCTCCTTTGAGGTTTGACCGTATACGGACAATCCGTGTAAGGTCAATCCCGTCGAGCTGCCCCGTTCGGGTTGCGTCGGGGGATGTGGTCGTTGCCACCACCCTCTCCCAGCCCCCTTTGCGGCAGCCCTGAACGGCCCCGGCGAAGCGAACGCCGGCGAGAAGACCATGCACCCGGAGGACCAAGGATGACCACTCGCCAGGAAAAGCCGATCCTCATCGCCGGTGGCGGCATCGGCGGGCTGGCCGCGGCCCTCGGGCTCGCCCAGGCCGGCTTCAACGTGACGGTGCTGGAGCGCGCACCGGTGCTGGGCGAGATCGGCGCGGGCATCCAGCTCGGCCCCAATGCCTTCCAGGCCTTCGATCACCTGGGCATCGGCGACGCGGCGCGGGCCATGGCCGTCTACGTGGACCAGCTTCGGCTGATGGACGCGCTGATGGCCGAGGACATCGCCATTATCGACCTGAAGGAGGATTTCCGGCGGCGCTTCGGCAACCCCTACGCCGTCGTGCACCGGGGCGACCTGCACGGCGTGTTTCTCCGTGCCTGCGAGGCGAGCCCGCGCATCACGCTCCGCACCGGCTGCGCGGTCATGGATTACGAGCAGGATGGCAGCGGCGTAACGGCCCTTCTGCAATCCGGCGAGGCGGTTCCGGGTTCCGTGCTGATTGGGGCGGACGGATTGTGGTCTCGCATTCGCACCCGCGTGGTGGGCGATGGCCCGCCGCGCGTGACCGGCCACACCACCTATCGTTCCGTCATCCCGACCGAGCAGATGCCGGAGGACCTTCGCTGGAACGCGGCGACGCTTTGGGCCGGGCCGAAGTGCCATATCGTCCACTACCCGCTCTCTGGGTGGAAGACCTTCAACCTCGTTGTCACCTACCACAACGACGCGCCCGAGCCGGTGGCCGGCCTGCCCGTGGAGGAGGAGGAGGTGATGCGCGGCTTCGAGCACGTGCATCCGAAGGCGCAGAGCATCATCCGCCACGGGCGGGACTGGAAGCTTTGGGTGCTCTGCGACCGCGATCCCACGGAGAAATGGGTGGATGGCCGCGTGGCCGTGCTGGGCGACGCCGCGCATCCCACGTTGCAATACCTGGCGCAGGGCGCTTGCATGGCGATGGAGGATGGCGTCTGCCTCGCTCAGGAAATGGCGGCGCACCCCGGCGATGCAGAGGCGGCGCTGGAGGCCTATCGCCGTCGCCGCGTGCTGCGGACGGCGCGCGTGCAACTCCAGTCCCGCGCGGTGGGGGACCACATCTACCACCCGGCTGGCGCACACGCGGCGCTGCGGAACAGCATCATGTCCAGCAAGAGTCAGGAGCAGTGGTACGACACGATTCACTGGCTCTACGGCGATACGGGACTGGGGGATGCACCAGTCGCAGCGCGGGTGGCGGCTGAGGTCTGAGGAAAGCCGGTGCTGGTGACTCCGGGGAGAGGAAGAAGGAATTCCTCCTCTCCCGGCCCCCTCTCCATCATCTTCTTTTTCAACTTTGAGATAACTTGGCGGCCGGTGCAGCTCGGGTCGTGAACCCGAGGCGACGGCACGCCCAGGAAGAAGCCCAGGAAACAGAACCGGCCCTTCATCACCGCATCCACGACAGCCAGATGCGAGTCCAGGGGCCTCAGGCCACTGGCGGTTGAGGTCTGGAGAGGGCAGCGCCCTCTCCAGGGCCATCAGCGCCGAACAACTCAGGTCACTACCCGAAGGCCCCGCACTCCAGCGACACCACCGCGCTCGCCTCTCGCACCATCGCGAAGAGTTCCCGTAGCGGCTCCATGATTTCCGCGTGCTCCCGCCCGTAGCCGCCGTAGCGGGGCGAGGGCGGTTCGCCATAGTCCAGGGAGGCGCTCGGCGGTTCGTGGGCGGGGAAGACGCCGTCCAGGAGTTTCGCGGCCTCCTCCACGTCCAGGCGCAGCAGGCGGCGGAGCAGGCCGTCGCGCGTCACGCCGTGACGGGGGGAGAACTCCGGGATGTTTACGGCGCGCATCCAGATCCGGTGCACCAGCAGCAGCCGCAGGGCGTGCACGGCGAAGAGGCGGTCTGACATGCGAGGCGCCTCCCCTTCCGCGGGCCAGGCGCGGCGCAGGGAGGTCTGGTCGGCCAGGAGGCTGCGGAAGACGCGGCGGACGGGGTCGCCCAGTCCCTGCTCCTCCAGGGCGGCGGCGACGGCCGAAAGGGAAGCGGCATTGGCGGCGGTGCGGGCATTGGCCGCGCGGTCGAGCCACATGCCGGGATCGAGCGTCGCGACGTAGCCGCGCAGCACGTCGGGGTCCGAGAGCGAGAGGCCGGCGCGGGCGAAGGCCATGGCACCGGCGAAGCGGGGGGACTTGCGAAGAAGTTCCGCGAAGCCCTCCGGCTCGCGCGAGGCGTTGGCGCCAAGGCCGTGGGTAAGATTGGCCAGGAAGCCGAGCTGCTGCAGCACGGCGTTGTTGGGGATGGCGCGAAGCTCGCGCGCGTGGCGGATGGTAGCGGGGCCGCCGGTGTCGCTCTGGCGGGCGACGGGGCGGGAGCCTGTGCGGTCCAGCAGCGCCGGGCCGAAGCCGCCAAGCAGGCCGGCATAGCCGGGATCCTCCACCAGCGCGCCCATGGCGCTGCGCATGCCCGCGAAGAGGTCCGCGGCGAAGCCGGCCTCGGCGTAGACAGGGTCGGTCACCTCGCCGGGCGGGGGGGCGAAGGCGTGCTCGGCGATGCGCGCGACGACGGCATGCGCAAGAGCCGGCGTGCCGAAGAGCTGGTAGCCATCGCCGCCCTGGAAGCTCGTCTCGATGCGCGTCGGGATCCGGGCGGCGGCGAAGGCGGCGCGAACGGCGGGCGGGTCGAGGTAGTCGAGGCGCGCGGCCAAGCCGTCAGGATGGCCGCCGCGGCCGAGGCCCTCGCCATGGGTCTCGAAGAGCACAACCTCCAGCGCGCCCAGGCCGTGGCGGGCGAGCAGGTCGGCGACGCGGAGCTTCAGGCGCTCGATGAGGTGGCTGGCGGCGGGCTGGCCGATGTAGCGGCCGGAATCCGAGTAGCCGAACTGCAGGCAGAGTCGGCCGATGCCGCGGAGGTACTCGCGCCAGTGCGGGGAGCGGAGCGCCTCCTCGATCACGCGCTCGCCGCGGCGCTCCAGGGCCTCCGCTGTCTCGAAGAGGGGGCTGATCTCGACGTGCCGCTCCACGCCGCAGAGGCGCGCGAGAAAGAGGGCCGCCAGAAGGGTGAAGCCGCTCTCGGTCTCCGCAACGAGGAAGCGCACGGGCTGGGAGGCGTCCACGTGCTTCGTGATCTGGGCGACCGTCATCATCAGGCGCATGGCGCTCGCGGATTCCGCGAGAAGGCCGCCGGTATCGACCGGCTCGGGCCTGGCCTCGTCCAGCGCCGCGTTGATGGCGCCGAAGAGGGCGCGGCGGCGTGCGGCGTCGTCGGGCGCGCCGCCGAGGGCGGGCACGCGCAGCCGCGCGGCGTTGTGGAGCTGTGCCGAGTTGAGGCGCGTGTGGGTCTGGGCGAGCGACAGCCCGTGGGCCGCGAGCCCCGCCCGGGCGACGCAGAGGGCGAGGCGTGCCTTGTCATCAGGGGCCGCGTCGATGGCGGGGCCGAAGAGCTCAAGCAGGGGCTCGGGCGTGGTCAGCGCCTCCTCCCGCCGGCCGACGAGGAGCATTGCGAAGCGCTGGGCCGCCTCGGGCTCGGGTGTGCCGGGCGGTGGGCAGGCCATGATCTGCGCGCGCACGGCATCGAGTGCCGTGGCGAGGCGGTCCAGCAGTGGTTGGGTGGCGTCGAGGGAGAGGGCGGCGATCTGCGCCTCCAGCCGGGCGAGGCCAAGCTCCTTCATCCGCAGGCGCAGTCGCAGCGTGTCCTGCCAGCCGATATCGGTTCGCCCATCCGTGTCATAGCCGACCCAGGAGGAGAGGAGGACGGGAGCCGGCATGAGGGTTCGCCAACGGTCCTGCCAAGTGTCGCGCGCGACCGCCAGGAAGGCGGCGGACAGGCGGTCCAGCGCGTCCCGTCCGTTGGCGATGGCGGCGACGGCCTGGGTGAACTCCTCCTCCAGATCCGGCGGCACGGGGCGCAGCGGCAGGCCGGAGGGCGGGGGCGTGCCGCAGGCGGCCTCGGCCAGGGCCCGGTTGGTGTCGCGCGGCAGGGAGAAGGTCGGGTGGGCCGTGAACACTGCCGCGGCGCGGGGGCGCTCGCAGGCCTGGCGGAAGGCGGCGAAGGGAACGGGGCTATCGGCGGGATCCGGGCGCGCGGTGCGGCTGGCGACCGCGATGAGGGCGGCGTCGGTCAGCCCGGCATCGGTGCCGCCGAGCTTGCGGGCGAGGGAGGCCGCGCGGTCGGCAAAGGCGAGGTCGCCGATGTGGCGCAGCGCCGCGCGAAGGTCGGGCAGGGTCAGCTCGCCGTCATCCAGGCGGCGGCTCAGGGACAGGGCCATGGCCAGGGCAGGGGCGCCGAAGGGGTCGCCCCGGCCCTGCGCGCGAGCCTTCGCGGCCATGGCGAGAAGGTCGGGGCCGGAGATGGCCGCGCGATGAGGGTCGGTCGCCTCGGCGGAATGCTGGTCCATCGCTCTGCTCTCACTCCGTGCCGGGGCCCATCGCAAGAACGGGCGCCTCCTCAGAGGGTGGGGGCGGCGGCGGCTCTGGCAAAGGCCTTGCGTGTGCGGCGCAGCACGCCGGTCAGGGCCGGGGCGTTGCATGGAGGCCGAAAGCCTGCGGGTTCTGCTGGTGGATGCGGATCGGGCGGCCCTGGTCTCGGCCGGACTGGAGGCGGGCACCCCAACGCTCGGGCGGTGAAGGATTCCCAATGGCATGAGGCTTGCTGCGGCTGCACGGCGGCCTGGGCGCCGTCCCGCGCGGGACGGACGGCCCGGCTGGCCAAAAAGCCGGAGCCCTCCCCTCGTGTTCCAAACTGTCCTGATCGCCAACCGCGGCGAGATCGCCGTCCGCATCGCGCGCACCCTCAAGGCCATGGGCATCCGGAGCGTCGCCGTGCATTCGACGGCGGATCGCAACAGCGCGCATGTCACGGCCTGCGACGCGGCGGTGGCGTTGCCGGGCTCCTCGCCGGCGGAGACCTATCTCCGGGGCGACCTGATCATCGCGGCGGCAAAGGCCGAGGGGGCGCAGGCGGTCATCCCCGGCTACGGATTCCTGGCCGAGAATGCGGATTTCGCGGAGGCCTGCGAGGCCGCCGGGCTGACCTTCGTCGGCCCCACCGCGCAGCAGATGCGCGACTTCGGCCTCAAGCATGCCGCGCGCGCCATCGCTGAGAAGGCGGGCGTGCCGCTGACGCCCGGCACCGGCTTGCTGGGAAGCCTGGATGAGGCGCGGGCGGCGGCGGAGCGGCTCGGCTACCCGGTCATGCTCAAGAGCACGGCGGGTGGCGGCGGCATCGGACTGACGCGCTGCGCCGACGAGGCAGCGCTGGAAGCGGCCTGGGAGGCGGTGCAGCGCCTCGCCGCGAACTTCTTCAGGGACAGCGGCGTCTTCCTCGAGCGCTGCATCGATGACGCGCGGCACGTCGAGGTGCAGATCTTCGGCGATGGCCGCGGCAAGGTCGTGGCGTTGGGGGAGCGCGACTGCTCGCTGCAGCGGCGGAACCAGAAGGTGGTGGAAGAGACGCCCGCACCGAACTTGCCGGAGGCGGTGCGCGCACGGCTGCTCGATTCCGCAGCGCGGCTGGGCAAGGCGGTCGGCTACCGCTCCGCCGGCACGGTCGAGTACATCTACGACCGCGCGCGGGAGGAATTCTACTTTCTCGAGGTCAACACGCGGCTTCAGGTCGAGCATCCCGTCACCGAGTCCGTGCTCGGCATCGACCTCGTGGAGTGGATGATCCGCACCGCGGCCGGCACGCCTCCCTCGCTCGACGTGCTGCCCGAGTCCAAGGGTGCCTCGATCGAGGTGCGGCTTTATGCGGAAGACCCGGCGCACGGCTTCCAGCCCTCCCCCGGCACGCTGACGGAGGTTCTCTTCCCCGCCGGTGCACGGGTGGACGGGTGGGTTTCCACGGGCACCGAGGTCTCGCCCTATTACGACCCGATGCTGGCTAAGCTGATCGTCCATGCGGAGGATCGGCCGGCCGCCATCGCCAGGCTGCGCGCGGCGCTGGACGCGACGCGGCTTGGCGGGATCGCAACGAACCTCGACTATCTGCGCCAAGTCGTAGCCTCGCCCGCCTTCACGGCGGGCAACGTTTCCACGCAGGCGCTCTCGCGTTTCGCCTATCATGCCATGGCGGCGGAAGTGCTGGAGCCCGGCACCTTCACCACCGTGCAGGACTATCCTGGCCGTGTCGGGCACTGGGACGTGGGCGTGCCGCCCTCCGGCCCCATGGACGACCTCGCCTTTCGTTTGGGCAACCGCATCGTCGGCAACCTGGAGGAAGCGGCGGGGCTGGAATGCACGCTGGCGGGCCCGACGCTGCGCTTCCACACGGATGGCGTGGTCGCGCTCACCGGCGCGCCGGCGCCGGCGACGCTGGACGGCGAGTCCGTGGCGTGGTGGGCGCCGGTCGCGGTGCGCGCGGGCCAGGTGCTGGCGATCGGACGGGCGACGTCCGGGTGCCGCAGCTACCTCGCGGTGCGCGGGGGCTTCGACGTGCCGCTCTATCTCGGCAGCCGCTCCACCTTCGTGCTCGGGCAGTTCGGCGGGCATGCAGGGCGCGTGCTGCGGGCCGGCGACATGCTACCGCTCGGCCAACCGGCCGCCAACGCACCCGCGCCGGGCGCGGCGCCGGCGGCCCTGGTGCCCGCCTATCCCACGGAATGGGAGGTGGGCGTCCTCTACGGACCGCACGGCGCGCCGGACTTCTTCACCGCGGAGGCTATTGAGGAGTTCTTCGCGGCCGCGTTCGAGGTTCACTACAACTCCAACCGCCTGGGCATCCGCCTGATCGGCCCCAAGCCGACATGGACGCGCAGCGACGGCGGCGAGGCGGGGCTGCATCCCTCCAACGTGCATGACTGCGAGTACGCGATCGGCAGCGTGAACTTCACCGGCGACAGCCCGGTGATCCTGACGCGAGACGGGCCGAGCCTGGGCGGCTTCGTCTGCCCGGTGACGATTGCCAAGGCCGAGCTGTGGAAGGTGGGGCAGGCCAAGCCGGGCGACCGCATCCGCTTCCGGCCCATCTCCTTCGACACGGCGCTGGCGCTGGAGCGCGCGCAGGATGTGGCCATCGTGTCGCTTTCCGCGCCGGATGTGGTCGCGATGCAGGCGCCCTCCCTCGCGCCGGAGGGCACCGTCTCGGCCTGCGTGCTGGCAGAGTTGCCCGCGGAGGGCGACCGGCCAGAGGTGGCCTATCGCCAGGCGGGCGACCGCTACATCCTGCTCGAATACGGGCGGCCGGTGCTCGACCTCCGCTTCCGCTTCCGCGTGCACGCGCTGATGGAGGCGCTCAGGGCCGATCCGGTGCCGGGCATCCTGGAACTCTCGCCCGGCGTTCGCTCGCTCCAGGTGAACTACGATAGCCGCGTCATTCACCAGCGCGCGCTGCTGGACGCGCTGATCGCGCTCGAGGCGAAGCTGCCGCCGGTTGGCGCCATGAAGGTGAGGACCCGCGTGGTCCACATGCCCATGGCCTTCGAGGACAGCGCGACGCTGGGCGCCGTGGACCGGTACCGCGAGACAGTGCGGGCGAGCGCGCCCTGGCTTCCGAACAACGTGGACTTCATCCAGCGCATCAATGGGCTGGCCACGCGGGAGGAGGTGAAGAGCACGATCTTCGCGACGAGCTACATGATCCTCGGCCTCGGTGACGTCTATCTCGGCGCGCCCTGCGCCGTGCCCGTCGATCCGCGGCACCGGCTGCTGACGAGCAAGTACAACCCTGCCCGCACCTTCACAGCGGAGGGGACGGTCGGCATCGGCGGCGTCTATATGTGCATCTACGGGATGGACAGCCCGGGCGGGTACCAGCTCGTCGGGCGCACGCTGCCAATCTGGAGCAAGTTCCTCCGCAACCCCGTCTTCGCGCCGGGCGAGCCCTGGCTGCTGAAGTTCTTCGACCAGGTCCGCTACTACGAGGTGAGCGAGGCGGAGCTGGACCGGCTGCGCGACGACTTCCGCGAGGGCCGCGCCACGATCCGCATCGAGGAGGAGGTCTTCGACCTCGGCGCGCACGAGGCCTTCCTGGTGGAGCAGGCGGAGAGCATCGCCGCCTTCAAGGCCCGCCAGGCCGTCGCCTTTGAGCGGGAGGTCGCGCGCTGGCGCGAGGAGGACACGCAGCCCGCCGCCGAGGCCGTGGAGGCGTCGCCGGAGGAGGAGATGGACGGGCGGAAGGTGGCCGCCGACATCCATGGCAGCGTGTGGAAGGTGCTGGTGGAGGAGGGGCAGATCGTCTCCGCCGGGGATGCGGTGATCATCCTGGAAGCGATGAAGACGGAGCTGCGCGTCTCCGCCCCTATCGGCGGCACCATCCGCAGCATCCGCTGCAGGCAGGGGCGCCCGGTGACAGCCGGGGAAACGCTGCTGGTGATGGAGGAGGCCTAGGAAAGCCCCAGGCGTCGCGCCGCCCCCAGGCGCGACAGCAGGGCGAGCAGCCCGAAGGCGCTGCCCGCAGCCAAGCCCACCAGCGGGAGGCCGACCGCCGCCGAGACCTGGCCCGACATGGCCGAGCCCACGACATCGCCCATGTTCAGCGAGGCCATGAAGAGGGCAAAGCGCGTGGCCGCCGCGGGGCCGAGGCTGGCCTGCATCACCGCAGGGGCGAGGGCGACGAAGAGCAGCGCCGGCATGACGGTAGAGAGGCCGAGCGCCAAGGGTCCGGCCATCGCGGCCCAGCGCGGGTCCGAGAGGAGCAGCAGCGCGGCCGCGCCGACATGCGAGACGGCGCAGAGGGCGAGAAGGATCGCCAGCGCACGGGAGGTGCCCTCCCGGTCCGTCCACCACCCCACCAGCATGGCGCCGGCCGTGCCGGTGACGAGGGCGGTGGCGGCCTGGAAGCGGGAGAGCGCCTCGGCCTCCCATCCGCGGTGCTGGATGAGCTCGACCGTGAGCGGAAGGCGGAACAGGGCGCCCGCATAGTCGGTGGCGAAGCAGATCGCGAGCAGGACGAGGGTGGTGCCGCCGGAGAAGCTGGCGGCCAGGCGACGCAGAAGCTGGAACAGGGTTTCGCCGGCCATGCGCGCCGGTGCGGGGCGCAGCGAGAGTACGGCGTCCTCTGCCCGTTCGCGCACGATGAGGGGCAAAAGCAACGCGAGGACGCCGATCGCCAACAGCGCAATAGCGGAGGCGTGCAGGCCATAGGCTGGCAGCATCCAGGCGAAGAGCGCGGCACCCAGCGCGGTGCCACAGACGAAGCCGACGCGGGTGACAGCATTAGCGGTGCCCAGGCGCTCCGCGGGCACGTTGTCGATGATCATGCCGTCGGTCGCCGTGTCCGTCAGGGCGGCGAAGGCGCTCTGGACAAGGAAGACGGCGCTGACAACGGGCAGGCCTGCCACGCTCTCGTCCTCCACCAGCAGCAGGCGGGCGAGGGCGAGCAACGACAGGGTGAGCGCCGCCACCACCCAGAAGCGGCGCCTGCCCATGGCGAAGCCGCCGAAGCGGTCCACCACCGGGCCCCAGAGAGGTTGCAGGATCCAGGGCAGGCCAACGGTCGCGACATGCGCGCCCACTGCCGCCGCCGTCGCGCCCATGGCAGCGTAGTGGTTCGGCAGGGCGGTGAGGGCGAAGCCGGCGACGAGGCCCTGATAGGCGTAGAGGCCGCAGATGACCGCGTAGCGCCAGGCGGGCGCGGCGATCAGCGGGCCGGCGGTGTCAGCGCGCATCGGGCGCGGCCGTGAGGACGCAGAAGGGAATGGCGAGCAGCAGCCCTGCGAGAACAGGCAGCCCGGCCAGCACGGCGAAGGCCGAGCCGGAAAGGGCGAGTAGAGAAAGGATGAGCAGGCCTGCCAGGGTGTGCGGCCACAGAAGCGCCGCGGCCTCCCGCCAGGAGACACGACGCTCGGCGCGATGCTGCGCGACCCAGGTGCCGCGGCGCAGGCCGAAGGCATGGGCGAGCACCGTCAGGGTCTTGTCGAAGGCCGCGATGGGATCGAAGAGGAGGAGGAAGAAGCTCTCGGCCAGGGCAGTGCGGAAATAGGGCCAGCCAGCGCCCTGAAGGAGCGCGACGGCGTGGCCGGCCAGACGCGGCAGGTGCAGCGCCGCGTAGCCAAGGACGAGCAGCAGCACGAGGGGGCCACGCGGCGTTCCCTCTCCGTCCATCGCGGCGTTGATCGCGGCCAGCGGCAGCATGGCGAACCAGAGCGGGCCAAGGATGTAGTGCAGGATGGCCTGCAGCATCTGGAAGCGCCCGAGCGCGCCGAGGGAGGGATCGCGCAACAGGTGGCGGTACTGCAGGTTGCCCGCGGCCCAGCGGCGGTCCCGC
This sequence comes from Roseomonas sp. KE2513, assembly GCF_016107305.1. GTDB lineage: Bacteria > Pseudomonadota > Alphaproteobacteria > Acetobacterales > Acetobacteraceae > Roseomonas. The sequence continues at coordinate 155,409 of NZ_RCVR01000007.1, read as the reverse complement.
ACCAGGAATTCCGGCAGGTTCGGCGGGTGGGATTCGCGCGATCCCGCGCCCTCCGGGGATGGGTCTGGCAGCACGCGCACGGCCCAGCCGGCCGCGTGCAGGCGCGCCGCCTCCACATGGTCGTGGGAGAGGATATGGCTGCCGTCCGGCAGCGGCGACAGACGGCAATGGGTGCTGAACGGCGCGATGCGGAGCAGGGCGTTGTGCCCCCAGAACGGCCCCTCCGCCTCCTGCCACCAATCCTGCCCGACCGCCCAGGTGAGGGAACCCGGACGATGGCCGGCTCCGAGGAGACGGCCGAAAGGCGCCGCGGCCGGGCGGCCGGAGATGGTGGACTGGAGGATGGCGAGCTTCGGATCGGCCTCCATCGCCCGCACCATGCGCAGAACGGCCTCGGGCGTCATCTCGGAATCGGCGTCCAGCAGCAGCATGAGGTCGAAGCCGGCCGAATGGTGGTCGAGGAAATCCATTACGTTGCCGGCCTTGTAACCGATGTTCTCCTCCCGCCGGCGGTAGATTACGGCCCCATCCGGACGGCCCTCCGCAAAACGGCTGATGGTGGCACCCTCCGCCTCGGCGTGGCAGGGATCGGCGGTGTCGGAAAGGATGGCAAGGGCGAAGTGGCCTCCATGGCCGCTCGCCGCCAACCCGTCGAGCAGGTGCACGAGGGGCGGGAGCACGGCATCCGTCTCCTCGTCGCGGATGCAGACGGCGAGAAGGGTGCGGAGCGCGAGCGGCCCGCCGGTGGGCGCGGGCGCCCCGGCCTGCCCGCGAAGCCGAATGGCAGCGCCGAGGATGCCCGTTGCGGCGGAAAGGCCCAGCCAGGGCGCATTGGCCAGCAGGCACAGGAAAAGCAGCACCTCCCAGACCGTCCAGCCGCCGGGGGCGAGCACCCGGAACCCGAGATCGACCAGCACCAGCGCGATGAAGGCGACGAGGGCGGCGAAGAGCCGGCGGCGCTCCGCGGTCACCTCCACAGGTCGGCGTTCACGCTGGCGCGCCGCGGAGCAGGGCGGCGGCCTCGTCGAGCACGGCGGCGATCCGGGCAGGGATGGCCGGGCTGGTGCAGACATAGGTCGGGCTGGGATGCGGCATGGACAGCACAGGGAGCGCGGCGTTGGCAGCATGGATCACCGGCTCCGCCGCGGCAGCGAAACGCCCGGCCAGGACGGCGACGCGAAGGCACGGCATTAGCTCCAGCAGGGCGGGGATAAATTCCAATCCGGCACGCAGTTCCGCCATCCGCGGGGCGCGGTTGAGCGCGCCAGGCGCGTGAATGATCCAGGGCACGGCGTTCCAGATCAGCGTATCCCCGCGTGCGATGCCGGCAGCGCCCAGGAAGCGGCGGAGGTTGGCGCCGGTGCCGCCGGATTTGTCGCGCGAGACGATGGCGTGCTCGTGCGACATGCGTGGCCCCGGCGTTTCGAGCAGGAGGAGGAGCCGCGCCTCCACGCCGCCATCCAACGGGTCCGGGTCGGGCACGGGGCGGCCGGTGGCCTCTCGGATGCGCCAGGCAAGCGCACGAATTGGGGCGGTATGCGCGGCGGTGTCCAGCAAGGCCTGTCGCGCGGCGAGTTCCGTGGCGTTGGACAAGGCGCCGGCATAGGGGCCGCGCGGCATCAGGCGACCTGAGTCAGCGCCGGCGCATGGCCCTGGGCGCGCGCCGTCTCCTCCCCGCCCGTCGCGGCCAGGGCGCGGGCGAGGCCGGCGGAGCCGCCGAACTGGTACCCGAGTTGGGTGGCATAGGCCGCGCAGGCGGCGTGCTTCGCCGCGGGATCCGTGGGCAGCGCGGCCTCGGGGAAGCGGGAGAGCATCGCCTCGAAAGGGCGGCGGGGCGTGTCGGCGCGCATCGTATAGGGAAAGTCCCGCCACCAGAGGATGGGCAGGCCGGGATCCAACATCTGAATCGCGCGCACGGTGAGGACGTGGTCCACATGCCCGCCGATGGCCTGGGGAGCGAGGAGTAGGTCCGGCCGCAGGGTGGCCAACAACCGCTCGATCGCCTCGGCGGCGTCGAAATGCGCCATGTCGTCCGCACGCGGCGTGGCGAAGAGGGCGGCGGCCGAGGCGTAGCCGCGATGCGGGGCCTCGCGCAGCGGCAGGTGCAGCGGACGGGCACGAAGGGCTGCGCAGGCGGCGCGGTCCTCCGCCCGACGGATAGCCATGTAGTCGGCTTCTGGCGGCAGGCCCTTGTCCGTCTGGCAGGCGAGGGCGAAGCCGCTGGGATGGGGCACGGTCGCGGTGAAAATCGTGGCCACCACCACTTCCCAGCCCTCCCGCGCCAGGTGGGCAATGGCCCCTCCGGCGGAGAAGGCGGCGTCGTCGAGATGCGGCGAGAGGGCGAGGGCGAGCGGCATCCGGCAGCAGCGTCAGAGCAGGTGCGGGGTTGCGCGGAAGCGGCAGTCGGAAGCGGGCAGGACGGGGTCGAAGCCGGTATCGGGCCGCATGCCCTGCACCTCATCGTAGACGCCCATGATCTGCCGCCCGACCGCTTCCCAGGAATAGGTGCGGCGGCACTCCTCGAGCGCCGTTGCCGCGAGGCGGGCGCGCAGCGGGGCGTCCTGGATAATGCGGCGAAGATTGGTGACGAGGGCTGGGATATCGCCAGGGTCGGAGAGCAGCCCGTTCTCCTCGTGACGCAAGCAGTCCACCACGCCGACGGCGTTGCAGGAGACAGTGGGCAGCCCGCTCGCCATGGCCTCGAGCACGGTGTTGGAGAAACCCTCCGCATAGGTAGGCGAGACGAACACGTCGGCCTGCCGGTAGAGGGCGGGCGCGGCCGCGTAATCGGCGTAGCCGGAGAAGTTCGTGCCGAGCTTCAGCGCGGCGTCGCGCTCGCGGCAGGCGTCAAGGTCGGGCCCGATGCCGCTGATGGTGGCGGCGAAGGGGACGCCCTCGTCACGCAGGACGGCCAGCGCGTCGAGCATGTCGAGCGCGCCTTTCCGCCGGTCCACGCGGCCGTGATAGAGCAGGCGAACTGGATCCTGCGCGTCGCCGGGCTGGTGGCCGGGGGCTGGGTGAAAGCGGTCCACTTCCACGGCACCGGGAACGATGGTGAAGCGCTCGCGTGCCACGCCGAGCCGGTCCACCACCTCCTGCGCGAAGCTGTCGCAGCCGATCAGCAGCCGGTCCGCGTGGTTGAGGACGCGGAGCATCGCCTGGCGGTGCGTCTCGCAGCAGGAACCGACCCAGTGGCCGTCTCCGCCCTGGATGGAGACGACAGTCGGCACGCCGATGCGCTGCGCCGCCAGCAGCACGGCCCAGCCGTTGGGATAGCCGTATTGCGCGTGCAGCACGTCGAAGGGCTTCTTCGCGTGCTCCGCCAGGATGGTGCTCACCATGTCCTCGACGTCGCGCTCGAAATCCGCGCCGCCGGGCTCGGCGAAAGCTTCCTCGCCCAGGGACCGGCGGCCAATGACCTTCACGCCCGGCACCTCTGGCGGCGGGCCGCCACCATAGACGCGAGTGCCCGTGGGATCGCCGCGATACTGGCTGACCATCGTCACGTCGTGCCCGGCAGCCACGAGTTGGCGCAGCAGGTTGATGGCGTAGACGCTCATTCCCGAAATGGCTGGGAAGAAGCGGCGGGAGAGGAAGAGGACCCTCATGCGCCCCTCTTCAAGCAGACCGGCAGGCGCGCAGCCAGGCGAGGGATTGAGGGATCATGCTGTCGGCGCGGTGGCTCTCGCGGGAGAGTTCCACGCAGACGAGGCGCTCGAAGCCGATTGCCTCCAGCGCATCGAGGCAGGCGGGGATGTCCATGTCGCCCTCCCCGAAAGGAAGGTGGATGTGCGTGCCACGCGCCATATCCTCGATCGCGACAGTACCAAGATGAGGCGCGAATTCCTGCACGGCCCTGGCCGGGTCGCGCTCGCCCGTGACCAGCAGGTGGCCGAGGTCCAGTGCGAGCCTGAGGCCGGGGAGGTCGAGGGCGGACCAGTCGTCCACGGTTTCCACGAGCATCCCGGGCTCGGGCTCGAAGGCCGCCGTGACGTTGCGGGTGGCGGCGTGCTCAAGGACGCGGGAGACGCCGCCCCGCAGCCATTCCAACGCCTGCCCGCGTTCCACACCCGCGCGCGGCACGCCGGCCCAGAAGGAGACGGCCTCCGCACCGAGGATGGCGCCGATGTCGATCGCGCGATTGAGGAAGGCGACGCGGCGGTCGCGCCCCTCCGCCGTTGGCGTCAGCAGCGTCGGCTCGTGCTTCGCGCGGGGGTCCAGCAGGTAGCGCGCGCCGGTCTCGATGACGCAGCCGAGCTTGCGGGTGGAGAGGTCGCGCGCCAGGGCCTCGGCGCGGCGCTCCCAGCCCTCCTCCATCGGGTCGAGGTGGTGGTGGTCAAGGGTAAGGGCCACGCCATCGTAGCCGGCATCGGCGATGAGGGCGACGGCATCCGCCAGCCGGTGGTTGGCGGCGCCATTCGTGTTGTAGGCGAAGCGGAGCGTCATGCCGGCACCGCCTGCCCGCGGCGTTGCGCGAGGACCATCTGCGCCGCGAAGGTGCCGGTCTCGCGGTACATGGGATAGAGGCGGCCGACGAGGCGGTCGGCCAGTGCGCCGTCGAACCAGGCGGGGCCGCCGGCGCGCTCCTCGTCCTCGGGGCGCAGCAGGACGCGCTTCGCTCCGTCCCGCGGGGTATCGAGGATCAGCGGGTCCCTCCGCGCGCGCAGGCGGCGCACGCCGCGCCAGCCGATACGGTGATAGCTCATCGTCTCGATCTCGAGCCCGGGCACGATGACCTTCACCGCGCGCACCGCCTCTCCCGGCGGAGAAGCATCAACGTAGAGGATTTCGAGGCCCTCCGCCGCCAGCCGCTCCGTCAGCAGCGCGAGGCGGGCTTTGGAATCGGCGACAGCGGCCGCGGGCACGGTCGGCAGCTCCGACAGGCGGCGATGGCTGCGCGCGGCGAAGACACTGCTGGCGAGGCGAGAGCGCAGTCCATCGGCGTCCTGGCCCATCCACTCCACCATGGCGTCGAGGGCGCGCGGCTCCTCCTCGTCCAGCATGGCCACCTTCATCTGCCGTTCGACGTAATCGAGCGGCAGGGCCTCCCGCAGCATCGGGATGGGGCCGTGCGTCGCGGCCTTGCGCGCGCGGGAACCGCAGAATTCGAGCAGCGCCTTGCGCAGCGTGCGGTCGCAGTCGGGATGCACGGCTTCCCCGCAGGAGGTGACCTGGATGGGGGCGGTGGGCTGCCCGCGGTCGTCGCCGACGACGTAGAGGTTGGCCATGCCGAAGTCTTCGGCCGCGAGCTTCACCGTCACGCCGATGCCGAGCGACTTCAGGTGGTCCAGCAGCCCTCTCACCTGCGCGTCCGGCACGGCGTCGGGCTCCACCACCACGCCTTGGTCGAGCGCGCGATAGGCGGTGACGTTCCCGTCGCGCTGCAGCGCCTCCATGATGCCGTGGGCAATCGCGTGCTCCAGGTCGAAGCCAGCGCCGAGGCCGTTGGTGATCGGCGTAATCAGCCGCGGCTTCTCGTCACCGAGCTGGTAGGGATAGGCCGCAACCCACTCGCGCGGCACGAGGACCGTCTCGCCCGAGGGCCAGCGCCGCGCCTCGATCCAGGTCAGCGGCATGTCCGGCGTGTAGTCGGAGCCGGCGGAGAGGCAGAGGGTGAGCGGGTCTACCACGGCGTGCGTGCGGGAGAGTTCCGCGTAGCTTCCGGTGGTGCGCGGCGCCCGCGCGACCCAGCGGCCGATATGTACCTCCTCACAGAGTTCCCCGAGTGCTCCCACCTCCGCCTCAATAGGAGTGAAGCCGTAGCCGTAGCCGGTGGTGGCGGGATAGTTCTCGACGAGGAGATTCGCCTGCACCACAGGAATACCCGTGCGGTCAAGATGATCGATGCGGAAGGTGGAAACGTGGGCGTGCTTCGGCATGGTGGCGCGGAAGGCCTCGGCCACGCGATGCAGTTCGTCGCTCATGCGCTTCTCGTCTCCGCGCGGCGGCGGAGCTCCTCCATTGGGATGTGGCGGACGCCCGGCGGGCCGCGCAGCTGGTCATCCAGTACCGCCAGCGCAATCGCAGTGGTGATTCCCCGCGCGTGCTCGAAGGGCGTGCAGACGGTATCGAAATCGACCGCGCCGATCACGTCGCGGTACTTCCGCACCTCGTTCGGCGAGAGCGGGATATCCTTGTGGAAGGCCTTGTGCGTGGAGACAGCCAGGTTCTCGCCGGCCGCCCCCTGGTCCACCTTGAAGGCATCGCCGCAGAAGAGGGTGCGGCGCGCCTCGTCGTAGAGAATGGCCTGGCCCTCGTAATGGCCGCCCACATGCATCAGCGTCTGGCCCGGCCGCAGTTCCAGCGCCTCGTCATAGGGCCAGGTGACGCGGAAGGCCTTGGTCATCCGCAGGTCGTCCTTCTGGATGGCCATGACCTCCGGCTGGAACACGTCCTGCAACTGCCACAGCGCGCCGTAGCCGTGGCAGTGAGAGGCCGCGAGGAAGCGGATACCGCCGAGGCGGCGGATCTCCTCCAGCATCTCCGGCGTGTAGTAGGGCGCGGCCTCGAAGGCGGTGTTGCCATCGGGATGCAGCAGCAGCCAGCCCGTGCCGTTCAGGCCGAAGGGCGGTGCGGTGCTGAAGGCGACCATGTCCCGGTCGAGTTGCCGCCAGGAGCCGGTGAGCCGCGCCGCCACCTCCTCCTCCCGCAGGAAGTGCCAGCCGTCATGCGGCAGGTCGTTGCGCGTGTCGTCGCAGACGGGGCAGGAGCGTGGCTCGAAATGCTTCTGCCAGAAGCCGCAATTCGCGCAGGCCCAGGGTGTCAGCGGCATGCGGGATCCCCCGTATAGGCGCGGTGGAGAAGCCGCATGGTGTGCAGGTCGCGAGATGTGCTGAACGTCTCGCGGTCGCCATTGGCCAGGGCACGGGCGAAGGCGGCCATCTGGCGGGCGAAGGGGGAAGCTTCCGCGTCGGGCACCGGCAGGCTGCGGCTGCGGCCCAAGGCATCTGTGTGCGTCACGCGGCCGCCGGCGTCCTGGCCCATGGTGTTCTCCGCCAGGAGTTGACCGGCCGAGCCGAGGATTTCCAGGCGACGGCGCGGCAGCGCGTCCGGGCAGTTATAGGCGACATGCAGCTGCACCAGCGCGCCGCCACCCGTGCGGCCGATCAGCAACGCGCCATCATCCACGGGATAGGGCTGCACGCGGCGCTGGGTGAGAGCGGCAATCTCCTCGATCGGCTCGCCCAGGAGGTAGTTGGCGAGGTCGATCCCGTGTGGCGCAAGATCCATGAGCGCGCCGCCGCCTGCCCGCGCGGGATCGGCGCGCCAGTTGTCGCCCTCGCCCGTCACGCTCCAATCGGGTCCCAGCCAGCAGGCATAGGCGATGCGGATGACGGTGGGCGTGCCGATCAGCCCGGCGGCAACGGCCGCGCGCATGGCTGCGTGGGCGGGGTGGTGGCGCTGGTCGAAAGCGGTGCCGAGAAGAATCCCGCCACGCGAGGCGGCCGCAACCATCGCCTCGGCGTCGGCGATCGTCGCGGCCATCGGCTTCTCGCAAAGCACCGCCTTGCCCGCCGCGGCGGCCGCTTCCACCGCCGCGCGGTGCAGGTGATTCGGGGTTGCGACGTAGATCGCGTCCACTTCCGGGTCCGCCAGCAACGGCCCCAGATCGGCATGGGCACCCCCTGCCGGAGAAAGCGTCGCGAGCGCCGCCCCCCGCGCAGCAGGCGACGGATCGCAGACCGCGCGCACCGCATGACCGGCCGCGAGGATGGCGGGCGCGGCATAGTCGCGCGCGACCCAACCATAGCCGACGATGCCCCAGCTCAGCGCCCGGGCGGCGAGCGCCGTCACCATCGCTCCGGGAGGTCCAGCAGCTCGCGTCGCAGTGCCCATTCCGCCGTGGCGGCGGTGGCAACCGCGTGCTCAGGGCAGTCGGTGCGGGCGGGATAGGTAGCGCGAGGCCCGTATTCCCGTGCGTAGCGCTCGGAGGGCCAGGCAATTTTACCCGCGGCGTAAAGCGGGTTGCGGCGCAGGAAGGCTCCCTCGGGCGGCAGGGATAGCGCCCCCGTCACGGAACGTGCCGGGATCGCCCCCGGCCCCGCCACAACGGAAAAGGCCTCAGCGCCGCGCAGGGCAGCAGGCGGCGCCGTGCGGGGAGCACGTCGCTCCACCGCCGCGCGGGTGAGTTCGGCATCATCGTAGGCGATGGCGTCCGGGAAGAGAGCCGCCAGCTCATCCGCCGTGACCGCCGCGCCGGCCGAAAGGTTCGGCCATTCGCGGTTATGGACATGCCCGATGGCAAGCCACCCCCCCTCGCCCGCCATCGCGCGCAGCCGCGCAAGGATCGGTCCCTTGGGCTCCAGGAAATAGAAGGCGTCGTGGCACGCAACGAGATCGAAGCGGCGGTCTTCGCCGATGGGCCAGGGCTGCATCGCGGCGTCGAGGCAGATGAGCTCCGCCTCCGGTGCCACCCAGTGACGAGCGACCCAGAGCTTCGCGAAGACGACATCCGCCCCCGTCGCGGCCACGCCGCGTTGGGAAAGGGCGCGCAGGTACTGGCCGATGCCGCATGCGAGCTCGAAGGCGCTGCGCGGTGCCGTCCAGTGCGCCTCCATCAACGCGAGGCCGGCGAGGAAGGTCGGGTCGCTCCAGCGATGCGCAAAGTAGTCGCCCACGGGCCCCCAGGAGAGATGCTCCATGGCTTGGCGCAGGGTGAGGCTCGCGCGGTCCACGACCAGGGCACGCAGCGCCGCGGCATCGGCGGTGGGACCGCGCCACCAGTCGTCCTGGTCGGCCAGCAACACCACCAGGGCACCCTCGCGATCCCCGGCATCGAGACGCGCCAGCGCTTCGGCCGCCAGTTCCGGACGCGAGGCTCGCGCAAAGACGATGCCATCGATCACCGGCCAGCGCCGCCCGGCGGCATCCGCCACCGAATGGGGCGTGTCCGGTATCATGCGGAGAGCCCGACGGCGGCGAGGAGCCGGTCTTGGAAGGACTTTACCGGCCCCTCATGGACGAGCGCCATGTCGTTCAGCACATAGGACATGCTTGCCTTGCCCGCGCGCAGGTGCTGCTCGATCTGCAGCACGCGGTCGAGCGTGTCGGCCGCGTGGAAGGCGCGCCCCTCCGGCGTCCCGGCGTCGGGCAGGATGGCGCGGGCCTCGCGCGTCTGCTCGGCAAGGTCAGGGGGAAGCTCGGCCAGCGCCATTTCCGTCGCGCGGGCAAAGGCGGGCTCAAGATGCTCGCCGAGCAGCACCTCTCCCGCGAAGCCGGAGTCCGGAATCAGCGCGTTATGCAGGTGGTGCGCGAGGGCGGCGAGGAAGACGATCTCCGGCCGCGCCCCATAGACCGGGCAGAGAAGCACGCCGTAGACCGCAACCATCAGGCAGTGCTCGGCATGATTCTCCGGCGGTTCCAGCAGAAGGCGCGGGCGGCCGGGACAGGTGACGCCGGCCCGCGGCTGGCGCGCCAGCAGGGCGACGAAGGGCGGCACCGTCCCCGTTGCCTCTGCGGGCGGCGCGTTGCGCAGCATCGCGCGGAGGCCAGGGTCCACCTCCTCCGCCGCCTCCTCGGTCGCGCGATCGAAGATGGATTGGGCGTCCGCGGCCGGAAGGCCAAGCGTGCCCAGCACGCCCCGGTCGATGTCGCCCAGCCGCGTCGCGGCGAGAGCGGCGGTCACCGTCGCACGCCAGGCCTCCGACACAGGACGCCCGCCGCAGAGCGCCGACCAAGCCGCAACAAAGAGCCGATCTGCGATGGATCCATCGCGCCCCGCGGAGCGGATGCGCTTTAGCTCCCCAAGCTCGCGGAAAAGCTCAAGGATCCGTGCCGGCGGCGCTTCCACCGCCGGCACAATCCCGTCCGTCACCGGCAGGCGCTCACTGCGGCGCCCCGAGCCAGTCCATCAGCATGCGCTCCTGCGCATGGAAGGCGTGCTCGGGCGCGTGGCCGTTGGCCACCATGGGCGCCTTGAAAAAGATCGAGAGCTGCTCCTGCACCCCGCCGTCGCCGCGCTGCTGGGCGAGATCGAGCACGCGCGCGATCTCGAGCGCGAGCGGCGCCGCGAGCACGCTGTCCTTGCAGAGAAAGTTCACCTTGATCTGCATACGCTGGCCGAGGAAGCCTGAGATGTCGATGTTGTCCCAGGCCTCCTTGTCGTCGCCGCGGGGACGATAGTAGCGGATGTCCACGAGATGGTCCTCGACATGGTAGCCGAGGATGCTGTCGAGCACGTTGCCCTTGGTGTCGAGCTTGGACTGCAGGCTGCCGGGATCGCGCAGCGCCTCACCGTCGCGGTTGCCGAGGATGTTGGTGCTGAACCAGCCGTCCACGTGCAGGGCGCGGGCCTTCAGCGCGGGCGCCAGCACGGTCTTCATCATGGTCTGCCCGGTCTTGCCGTCCTTGCCGGCGACCGGGACGTTACGGGCCTTCGCGAACTCCTTCAGCGCCGGCGCATCCGCCGCGAGAGAGGGCGTGAAGTTACCGTAGGGCACGCCGCTCTCGATCGCCGCGTAGGCGTAGAGCATGGCCGGCCCGATGGAAGGATCGTCGCGATCCAGCGCTCGCTCGAAGGCGTCGAGCGAATTCAGCGCCTCGTCATTGCCGGGCGTGCGTTCGGTGGAGGCAAGATTGATCATGACAATGCCGTCGGCGCCGCTCGTCTTGCGGAAGCGTCGCAGGTCGGACGCGATGGCCTCGACGGCCGCGCGGTGGCCGGGCGCCTCGTGCTTGTTCGCGCCCGTAACGCCGCGGCAGAACTCGCCGCTACCGACCGCGGGCCATGGACGGATCGCCGAGAGAGCTTCGCCCGTCTCGTTCAGCTGCGCGTCGTTGAGCACCCGGTGGTTGCTCGCAGCGGAAGCAAGGTCGGAACCATCGAGGTCCCAGCCGCCGAAAACCATGTCACGGTAGTCGACCAGACCGGGCGCCGACACATCGGCCAGCGGCAGGCCATCAAGCCGGTTCGCGCCGCGCCGGATCACCTCGATACCGGCGACGGCCGTGGTGGCGACTGCACCGCCGAGACCCACCACCGCGACACCTAGTTTCCGCCCAGATTGCGCTAACGACATTCTCTAACCTCAGGAAGCCCGTGAGGTAAAATGGAACGTAGCTACAGACCGCCAATCACGAACGGGTGTGGCTGTTGGCAAGCCCTGCACAACGTCGTGCATCAGGAGCTTGCAGATGCTCATTGACGCAGCCCCAGGCTCAACCTATCCAGGCTGTTGCATACGTATGCAAAAAGGGAGGAGATAGCATGCCGCGGTATCTGAAACAGGGACGGGACCCCGGCGCCATCGCGGAGGACGACGCGCGCGTCCGTGAGACCGTTGAGGGCATCCTGGCGGAAATCAGCGCCCGGGGTGACGCCGCAGTGCGCGAGTATTCGGTACGCTTCGACGGTTGGGACCGCGCGGACTACCGGCTCACCGACGAGGAGATCCAGGAATGCCTCTCGCAACTTTCGCAGCGCGACATTGACGATATCCGCTTCGCCCAAGAGCAGGTGCGGAGTTTCGCTCAGCACCAGCGCGAGGCCATTCGTGATATCGAGGTGGAAACGCTTCCTGGCGTGGTCCTGGGTCATCGTAACATCCCGGTGAACTCGGTCGGTTGCTACGTCCCCGGCGGAAAGTACCCGCTGCTCGCCTCCGCTCATATGTCGGTCATCACCGCGAAGGTCGCGGGTGTCGGCCGCATCGTCACCTGCGCGCCGCCCTACCGAGGGCGCCCTGCCCCCGCGATTGTCGCAGCTCAACACATGGCGGGTGCCGACGAAATTCTCTGCCTGGGCGGCATCCAGGCTGTCGGCGCGATGGCGCTGGGGACGGAGAGCATCAAGGGCGTTGACATGCTCGTCGGCCCCGGCAACGCCTATGTCGCGGAAGCGAAGCGCCAACTCTACGGCCGCGTCGGTATCGATCTCTTCGCGGGTCCGACCGAGACGCTCGTGATCGCGGACGAGGCGGTGGATGCCGAGATCTGCGCGACGGACCTGTTGGGTCAGGCCGAGCACGGGCCGAATTCGCCGGCCATCCTCCTCACCACCTCCGAGCGCCTGGCGCGGGAAACGATGGAGGAGGTGGAGCGACTGCTCGGCATCCTTCCGACCGCCGAGATCGCCCGCAAGGCCTGGGAGGACTATGGCGCGGTGATCGTCTGCGACTCCGACGACGAGATGGTTCGCGTGGCCGATGACATCGCCTCCGAGCACGTACAGGTCATGACGCGCGACCCCGACTACTTCCTCAGCCACATGACGAATTACGGCGCCCTCTTCCTCGGACCGCGCACGAACGTCTCCTTCGGGGACAAGGTGATCGGCACAAACCACACGCTGCCGACGAAGAAGTCAGCGCGCTACACGGGTGGGCTCTGGGTCGGCAAGTTCCTTAAGACCTGCACCTACCAGCGCGTGCTGACGGATGAGGCCTCCGCGATGATCGGGGAGTACTGCTCGCGCCTCTGCATGCTGGAGGGCTTCGTGGGCCATGCGGAGCAGGCGAATGTCCGGGTTCGCCGCTACGGCGGGCGCAACATCCCCTATGGGCAGGCGGCGGAGTGATGCTGCCGGTCACACCCTCGTTCCGTCTCGATGGACGGCGCGCGCTGGTCACGGGCGCGGGGCGCGGCATCGGCCTCGCCGCTGCGGCGGCGCTTGCTGGTGCAGGGGCGCATGTCACGCTCCTCTCCCGCACCGGCCACGAGATCGAGGCGGCCGCGGCGGAGATCCGCACCGGAGGCGGTGCCGCGGAGGCGATGGTCCTCGACGTGCTGGACGTGGCCGCGGCGCAGGCCGCCATCGCCGCGGCGGAGCCCTTCGACATCCTCGTCAACAACGCAGGCACCAACCGCCCAAAGCCTTTCACCGAGGTCTTGGTGGAGGATTTCGACGCGATTATGGACCTCAACCTCCGCGCCGCCTTCTTCGCGGCGCAGGCGGTCGCGCGGCGGCTGATCGCGGCAGGGCGGCGCGGCTCGATCATCAACATGTCTTCGCAGATGGGACATGTCGGCGGGGCCAACCGCACCGTCTACTGCGCCTCGAAAGCCGCAATGGAGGGGATGACGAAGGCCATGGCCGTGGATCTCGGCACCCACGGCATCCGCGTGAACACGATCTGCCCCACCTATATCGAGACGCCGCTCACCAGGCCCTATTTCGAGGACGCCGCCTTCCGCGCCTCGGTGCTGTCCAAGATCAAGCTCGGGCGGCTCGGGCAGGTGGAGGACCTGATGGGCGCGATCGTCTTCCTCGCGGGGGATGGCGCAGCGCTGATGACGGGAAGCGCGATCCTCGTCGACGGAGGGTGGACGGCGGAATGAGCACCGCGCGCCGCGTCACCGCCACCGACGTGGCGAGGCGCGCCGGCACCTCTCAATCGGCCGTCAGCCGCGTCTTCACTCCTGGCGCCAGCGTCTCGCCCGATCTGCGCGAAAGGGTGATGGAGGCGGCGCGCAGCCTCGGCTACCGGCCCAACGCCATCGCGCGCTCCCTCATCACACGGCGGTCACGCATTGTGGCCGTCGCCATGGCCGATCTCGGCAACCAGTTCTACCCGCTGGTGCTGGAGGCGCTCTCGGCCCGGTTGCAGGCGGAGGGCTATCAGATCCTCCTCTTCACGGCCGATCCGGCCGCACCGAGCGATCCGATGATCGAGCAGGTGATGCGCTACCAGGTGGACGCGGTGGTGCTGGCCTCTACGGGCCTCTCCTCCGCACTGGCGCGGGAGTGCCGGGCCTTGGGCGTGCCCGTCGTGATGTTCAACCGGATGACGGACGATCCCGACCTCTCCTGCGTCATCGGCGACAATGAGCGCGGCGGGCGGGATGTCGCGGCCTTCCTGGCCGCCGCCGGCCATCGCCGCCCCGCTTTCATCGCGGGGCTGGAGGGTTCCTCGACGAACCGGGACCGCGAGCGCGGCTTCGTGCGCGGCCTTGCGGAAGCGGGCCTCGCCGCCCCGGCGCGCGCGGCCGGGCATTACAGCTACGAGGGTGCGGCGGCGGCCACGCGCGCGCTGCTGCGCGAGGCGGCACCCGATGCCATCTTCTGCGCCAACGACCACATGGCCATCGCCTGCATGGAGGTGGCCCGGCACGAATTCGGCCTCTCCATCCCCGGCGACCTCTCGGTCGTCGGCTTCGACGACGTGGGGCCGGCGCGCTGGCGCAGCTACGACCTCACCTCCTTCTCGCAGCCGCTCGGGCCGATGGTGGAGGCGACGGTCGGGATGCTGCTCGAGTTTATGGACGATCCCTCCCTCCCGGTGCGGCGGGTCGTGGTCGGGGGGGAACTCGTCTTGCGCGGCTCGGCGCGACGGCCCGCAGGCCCCCTGCCCCACCCCTGATATCCCGCTTGCTTCGCCCTTCCGCTGCGGATTAGGTTCCGCCCGCGAGTAGAAGCGGTCAGGGCGGCCACGCCCAGGACATTGCTCCGGCATCCTTTGGCCGAGGCACCCCGCATGCTCGCGAACCCTACTTCCCAAACAGGGCATCGGCGCCGCTGCTGGCGCAGCGCCGTTCCGTGGAATCCTTCTTGCAGGATCCTTCCCCGCGAGCCGGCCGGCGCGTTCCGCCGCGGCGCGTGGCCGCCCCTGCCGGGCGCCTGATGAATTCCGCCCGCCAGCGATCCCGCCGGCGGGCGGCACCCAGGAGTAGAAGCGGTCGGAGCCCTTCCCCCGGGCCGGACATTGCTCCTTCAACCGGAGGCAGGCGCGGGCCGCCTCCCCGAACGAGGAGAGTACGAGCATGAGCGCGACGCAGAGGACCTACGGCCTGGAGGAACTGAACCGCGAGGAGGGCTTCGGGGGCATGGGCACCACGAAGGAGCGCGAGGTTCCGCGCGTCGACATGAGCGACTTCCAGGCGCGCAAGGCGGAGATCGCGGACCAACTCTGGGACGCCTCGACCGACACCGGCTTCTTCCAGCTCGTCAACCACGGCATCACCCAGGAGCAGATCGACGAGGCCTTCGACCTCTGCGCGAGGTTCTTCGAGCTGCCGATGGAGAGCAAGGCGAAGCTGCCGATGCTCAAGGGCACGAACACGGGCTGGGAGTACAAGGAGCAGGTCCGCCCCTCCACCGGCACGGCGGACAACAAGGAATCCTTCCAGATTACCGTGCCCCGTATGAAGGAGCTCTGGCCTTCAGGCGACGAGCTGCCGGGCTTCAAGGCGGTTATGCTCGCCTTCGAGCGGGCGAACTGGGCGCTGGGGATGAAGGTGCTCTCCTGCTTCGCGCTCAAGCTCGGCTTTCCCCCGGACTTCTTCACCGAGGCGCATGACCCGACCTCGCCCGAGTACCAATCCACGCTGCGCATGATCCACTACATGGCCATGGACAACGCCAAGCCCGAGGACTTCACGGGCTGGCGCGCCGGCGCGCATACCGATTACGACTGCCTGACGCTGCTGCACCAGCGCACCGGCCAGGGCGGCCTGCAGCTCTGCCCCGGCAAGGAGATCTCGGGCGAGCTGGCCTGGACCGACGTGCCGCCGCTGCCCGGCGTCATCACCTGCAACATCGGCGACATGCTGATGCGCTGGAGCGACGACCAGCTGCAGTCCACCCTGCACCGGGTGCGGATGCCGCGGGCGGACGAGTATCTCGGCCCGCGCTACTCGCTGCCCTTCTTCTGCCAGGCGAACAAGGACGCGGTGATCCGCAGCGCCAGCGGCCGGTTCGAGCCGATCACGGCGCATGACTACCTGCAGCAGCGGATCGCCGCCAACTTCGCGAAGCAGGGCTGAGGCCAGGAAGGGGCACCCGGCCGCGAAGGCCGGGCGCCCTTTTCCTCGGTCCGGCCCCCAGGGCGGGAGGGGCGCGAGGGCGGACCGGGCCGCGACAACCCTGGGGGGCTTGCGTCGTTGAGACCGCGCAATGCCGAGGACCCTCCCATGCCCGCACCCAAGCTAAAGCCCCTTTCGGAACAGGTGATCGTCGTCACCGGTGCCACCTCCGGCATCGGCCTCGCGACCGCCCGCATGGCCGCCAGCCAGGGGGCTGCCGTGGTCATCGTCGCGCGGAACGAGGACGCGCTGAACGCCCTGGCCGCTGAACTCCGCGCCAAGGGCGGCCGGGCCGAGCCCGTCGTGGCCGATGTCGCGGACCTCGCGCAGGTGGAAGCGGTCAGCGCCGCCGCCATCACGGCCTTCGGCGGCTTCGACTCCTGGTGCAACAACGCGGGTGTCGCGATCTACGGCTCGCTCGAGGACGTGCCGGTGGAGGACCAGCGCCGCCTCTTCGACGTGAACTACTGGGGCGTCGTCCACGGCACCCTCGTCGCGGCGCGGCACCTCAAGGGCAAGGGCGGGGCCATCGTCAACACGGGCAGCGTGCTCTCGGACCGCTCCATGGCGCTGCAGGGCCCCTACTCGGCCTCCAAATTCGCGATCAAGGGCGTGACCGAGGCCTTCCGCACGGAATTCCTGGCCGAGGGCTACCCGATCAGCGTCACCCTCATCAAACCCGGCCCGATCGACACGCCCTATATGGAGCACGCCCGGAACCTGATGGGCACGACCGGCGTCCGGAACCCGCCGCCGGCCTACCACCCGCGTGTGGTAGCCCGCGCCATCCTCTATGCCTGCGAGCACCGCGTGCGCGACCTGACGGTCGGCGGAGGCGGACTCGCGGTTTCCGCCATCGGGCGCCTCGCCCCCAAGCTGACGGATCTCGTCATGAGCAAGATCGCCAAGCCCACCCAGTCGAGCGATCAGCCCGGGCGGCAGGAGCGCCGGGACAACCTCTACGACGCGCGCGAGGACCTGGCCGAGACCTCCTCCCTCGCCGGCCCACCGCCGCGCCGCACCTCGTTCCTGCTGGAGGCCCAGATGAACCCGCTCGGCCCGGCCGGGATCATCCTGGGGGCCACCGCCCTGCTCGCGGGCGCCGCCTTCGGCATGTACACGCTGCGCCACTCCCGGCCGCTGCCGGAGCGCTTCGCGGACCGGGCCCGGCGCGGCATCGGCTCCCTGGGCTCCGAGGCGCGGCGCGGGATCGGGTCGCTTGGCCACGAAGCGCGCCGCGGGATTGGCTCCCTTGGGTATGAGGCTCGACGCGGGATCGGCTCCTTGGGCTCCGAGGCACGGCGCGGTATCGGCAGCCTCGGCGACGAGGCCAGCCGCATCGCCGGCCGCGCCCTCGGCTATGCCGGGAAGGAAACGCGCCCCTACCTGCGCGGCGCGCGCAAGGGCAGCGAGCGCTTCGCCGACCGCGCCAGCCGCTACGCCGCATCCGCCTACGAGGACGTGCTGGATCGCGGCGCGGACCTCTACGACGAGGCGCGCAGCCGCGGGCGCTCGCTCTACAAGGCTGCGCGCGGTGGCGGCGAGGACGTCTACGACGATGCCCGCGACCGTGGCTGGAGCCTGTTCCGGCGCGGCCGGGACGCGGCCGAGGACGTGCGCGATGCCGGCTGGGGCCTCTTCGGCCGGGCCCGGTATGAGGCGGAGAAGCGGGGCCGCTACGCCGCCCGGCAGGGCGAAGGGCTGCTCGACCGGCTTGCCGACCTGCTGAAGGGCCGGTGAGATCCGGGAGGAGAAGGCCTCTCCTCCCGGCCCACCATCTCGCTCCCGGCCCGCCTAGCAGCCGGGGGCGAGCCCTTACTGCGCCTCGGAATAGGCCTTGAAGAAGGCCGTCGGCGCGACGATGCGGTTCTGCATCTCCTGTAGCACGCCCAGTTCCGCCGCCTTGGCGAGATAGGCCTGGAAGCCGGGATCCGCGGCCATCGCCGCGCGGCGCTGCTCGCGGTCCGCCTGGCTTTCGTAGGCCCAGAGGTGCACCACGCGGTTCAGCGGGCCCTCCAGTGTCGTGTACCAGCCAAGGCAGCGGCCGAGATACTTCTTCTGAATCTCCCAGGCCATGGTCTCGTACAGCTTCACGAACTCGGCCATGCGGTTGGGCTGGCAGGTGTAGATCCGCAGGTCCACGATCATCGCGGTCTCCTCTCGTGCGGGCGCCGGAGCCGCCGGCGCGCGCAATGGCGGCCGGTGAGCGTCCAAGGTTCCCTGTTTCCGGGCAGACCATCCGTCCGGGCGACATGGCCCGCCGGGGGTCTGCTCCTGCCCGAAGGTCAGGCCGGCACACGTTCCTCGACCGCGAGGAGGGCGTCCAGGGTGCGGGCGGCAATGCGCAGCACGCCTTCGTCGCCGCTGACCATCAGCTCGGCAGCCGTGCCGTCCACCAGGAGCAGCAGCTGGCGCGCGAGATCCCTGGTGGCGGCGTAGCCGGCGTCGCGGACCAGGTTCTCCAGGAAATCGAGGCAGGCGCGCTGGTGCTCGGCCGCCAGCTCGCGCAGCCAGGGCTCGCCCTTCGTGTGCTCGGCGACGGCGTTGATGAAGGCGCAGCCGTAGAAGCGGCCGCCGTTGAACCAGCCGGACAGCACGGGCACGATGGCGCGCAGCCGCTCCATGGGGTCGTCGGCGGCCTCCATGACCTTCGACGAGAAGGTTGCCCGCCAGATCTCCCCCTCCTGGCGCAGGGCGGCGCGGACGAGCGCCTCCTTCGAGCCGAAGCGGGTATAGAGCGTCATCTTGGAGGCATTGGCCGCGGCGAGAATGCGGTCCACGCCGGTCGCGTGGATGCCATCGCGACAGAACATCTCCCGGGCTACAGCCATGATCCGCTCGTGCGGGGGAGCCCCTGCGGGCATGGAAAGGGACGCGGCGATCCCGACCTTGGGCGAGATGGGACCTCTCCTGTTGATGAATGGGGGATGATGGTCAAGCGGACTTCCGAGCCCGCCCGAGGTTTTCAAGCTATCCTGCCTATTCGGGGGAACGCAGGCGAGCGCCCAAATCGGCGCGGCGCCCCGCAGGGCGAGGTGTGGTATGCTTCACCCACTCCCCTGCCCCAATGCCTCCCGCCCGTGCGGCGCGCGGAGGTCCTGCAAGGGTCCGAGCGGCACGATGCCCGTCGGGTTTATCCCGCGATGGCTGCCGTAATAGTGCCGTTTGATATGGTCGAAGTCACAGGTCTCTCCGAAGCCCACGGACTGGTAGAGGTCGCGCAGATAGGGAAACAGCGCGGGATAGGCCGCGATCTGCCGCAGGTTGCACTTGAAGTGGCCGTGGTACACGGCGTCGAAGCGCACCAGCGTGGTGAAGAGGCGGATGTCCGCCTCGGTCAACCCGTCGCCCACGAGGTAGCGCCGCGACGAGAGGCGCCAGTCCAGCAGGTCCAGGGTTTCGAAGAGCGGGCGCACCGCCTCCTCATAGGCTTCCTGCGTGGTAGCAAAGCCGGCTTTGTAAACGCCATTGTTGACGGTGTCGTAGATCGTGGCGTTCAGCCCGTCGATCTCGGGGCGCAGGGCTGCCGGGTAGTGATCGCCGGGGCCGCCGAAGGCGTGGTCGAGCATCCGGATGATCTCGGCCGACTCGTTGTTCACGATCGTCCCGCGCTGCTTGTCCCAGAGGACCGGCACCGTGACCCGGCCGGTATAGTCCGGCTCGGCGGCCGTATAGACCTCGTGCAGAAAGCGGGCGTGGTGGATGGGGTCGCGGATGACGCCCGGTCCCTCCTCAAAGGTCCAGCCATTCTCTCCCATGTGCCAGTGCACCACGGAAAGGCCGATTGCCTCCGTCAGCCCCTTGCGCGCCCGCATGATCAGCGCGCGATGCGCCCAGGGGCAGGCAAGGGAGACGTAGAGGTGGTAGCGGCCTGGCTCCGCCTTGAAGCCGCCCTCGCCGCTGGGACCGGGGGCGCCGTCGGGGGTCACCCAGTTGCGGAAGGCGCTCTCCTTGCGGAGGAAGCGGCCGCCGCTGGCTTTCGTATCGTACCAACGGTCCTGCCGCCGGCCGTCCACGAGCAACCCCATCCCGGCTCCTTCCCTTAGCGCGCCCGGTAGTGGGCGAGGATCTCCGCACCCTCCGCCCCGGCTCGCGCGGACCATTCCGCCAGCACGGGCGCGGCCGCGGCGCTGAGCGCGGCCCGCAGGGGCGCTCCGCTCGAGAGCGTCACGCCGTTTTCCCGCATTCGCGTCTCGTTCTCAACTAGGCGATTGGCGATCGCGCGGAACTGCCGGGCCTCCGTTTCGCGTCCGGCCGCCGCTATCGCCTCCTGCCCTGCCGGCGGGAGCGCGCGGAGCGCCGCGAGGTTGCAGAAGGCAAGGCTGAGCGGCGAGGCATAGTCGAGCGCGGTGAAGTGCGGCAGCACCTCCCACAGCCGCGCCCCCGCGCCGCCGTCCCCGGAGGAGAGCACCGCGTCCAGCTCGCCCGCGCGAAGGCGCGGCATGGCGTCGGCGAAGGAGATCTGCGCGGGGGCCGCGCCGGCCTCGCGCATCACGGCCGTGCTGGCGGCGTCGTAGGTGCGGATCTTCAGGCCACGCAGCGCCTCCGGGCCGGGGACGGGGTTGCGGGACCAGAGGCCGGTGGCGGGCCAGGGGGTCGCGTAGAGAAGCGTCACGCCGCGCGCCTCGAGCGCCGAGGCATAGGCCCCGCGGGCGGCGCGCAGCAGGCGCGCGGTGTCCTCGCCCGAGGCGGTGAGAAAGGGCAGCGCGGAGAGCTGAAAGATCGCCCCCTCTCCCGCCAACGCGCCGGTGAAGGCATCGGCGGCCTCCACCCGGCCCTCGGCCGTGGCGCGGATCATGGCGGCGGAGCGCAGGCCCTGCGGGGCGTCGAAGCTGGGGGTGACGGTGAGCAGGCCTCCGGCGAGGCGCGTCGCCGCCTCCGCGAAATAGGCGATCCCCTCGCCAGGCATGGCATTGGCTGGATACTCGGTAACAATCCTCCACCCGGGCGCGGCGCGGGCCGGCCGCGCGGCAAGCGCCGCCGGGGCCAGGGAGAGAAGGGCACGGCGAAGCATGAGCGGGTCTCCAGAGGCAACGGCCCAGTATCCCGCCGCCCCTGCCCGCGCCGCAACATCCGGCCGCCGCGCGGCCGGATGGCGCTCAGTTTGTGCCGGCTACTCCACCGCTTGCGCCCCGGAGAGCACGCCGCGCCGCAGCTGGTCCTCCTCGATGCTCTCGAAGAGGGCGCGGAAGTTGCCCTCGCCGAAACCGTCGTCACCCTTGCGCTCGATGAACTCGAAGAAGACCGGACCGATGACGTTGCCGGAGAAGATCTGCAGGAGCAGCCGCGCCTTGCGGTCCTCCACCACGCCCTCACCGTCCACGAGAATGCCGTTCCGCTTCAGGCGCACCAGGTCCTCGCCGTGGCCGGGCAGGCGAGAGTCAACCTTGTCGTAATAGGTGTCGGGCGGCGCGGGCATGAAGGAGAGGCCGGCCTCGCGTAGGCCCTCGATCGTGCCGTAGATGTCGTCGCAGCCGCAGGCGATGTGCTGGATGCCCTCGCCCTTGTACTCGCGCAGGTACTCCTCAATCTGGCTCTCGTCGTCCGCACTCTCGTTCAGCGGGATGCGGATGCGGCCGTCGGGGCTCGTCAGAGCGCGGGAGAAGAGGCCCGTGTACTCACCCTTGATGTCGAAGTAGCGGATCTGCCGGAAGTTGAAGATGCGCGCGTAGAAGTCGTACCAGACGTCCATCCGGCCGCGGAACACGTTATGGGTCAGGTGGTCGATGTAGTAGAGGCCCGCGCCCACCGGCCAGGGGTCGCGCGCGCCCAGCCACTCGAACTCGGCATCATAGGCCGAGCGGCCCTCGCCGTACTGGTCGATGAAGTAGAGCAAGCTGCCGCCGATGCCCTTGATGGCCGGGATGTCCATCGTCTTGCCCTCGGTCGCGGGCTCGGCGCCGTTCGCCACCGCGCGCTCGAAGGCGTGCTTCGCATCCACCACGCGGAAGGCCATGGAGGGCACGCAGGGGCCGTGGGCCTCGGTGAAGCGCACGGCGTGCGAGCCCGGCTCCTCCGTCAGCAGGTAGTTGATGTCGCCCTGGCGATAGAGGGTGCTCCGCTTCGTCCGGTGCCGCGCGACGGCGGTGAAGCCCATCTGGCGGAACAGGGCGTGGAGCTTCTCGGGCTCCGGATGAGCGTACTCGACGAAGCCGAAGCCGTCCGTGCCGGCCGGGTTGTGCTCGGAGATGGTGGCGCGGGGCGCGTCGTGCGGGAAGGGGCCCATTGGGAAGTCTCCTCTTATCCTCTGACTTTGGACCAGCTTATTGCGTCTGCCCCGCGCAAAGCGTGCGAACTCGAACTCAGTCATAACTTTTCCACACAACCCGTGCGGTATATCATCCTTTCATGCACGAAATCCTCGACCTCGATGCCATCGACCTCCGGCTGCTCGCGGCCCTGCAGGAGGACGGGCGACTAACAAACCAGCAGGTAGGGGAACGTATCGGCCTCTCGGCTTCCCAGTGCTCGCGCCGGCGACTGGCGTTGGAGGCAGCGGGCGCCATCCGCGGCTATCATGCGGAACTGGCGGCGGGCGCGCTGGGGCTGCGGCTGCTCGTCTTCATCAACGTCACCCTGGCCACCCACAGCCGCGACAACGCCCAGCGCTTCCGCGAACTCGTCGCGCGCCTAGACGAGGTGCAGGAGGCCTATGCCATGACCGGCGACGCCGACTACCTGCTCAAGGCCGTGGTACCGGAGCTGAAGGACCTCTCGGCCCTCGTGAACGACGTCCTGCTGCCGCATGAAAGTGTTGCGCGGGTGCGCTCCTCCATCGTTCTGGACCGCCTGAAGGAAGCGAACCGGCTGCCGCTGGGGGCGCTCCGCCGCGGGTAGTATTCGGCACGAGGCTTGCAACCGGGCTGCCCATGGGCTGCCGATCTTCCTTGCAGGGCGCGACGATGAACCACGTGAGGGCCCGCCCTCCAGGCTCGCACGGGTCGAGCCGGGCGCGGGGCCGCTGGCGGCCTCGCCGCTGAATCCCGCCCCCCGCCTCCTGCCCACCACGCTCGCCTCAGGCTCCGTGATGCATCCCATTCCCCGTGCCAGCGCGCTCGACGACCTGCGATCCCGGATCCGCCGGGAGCTCGAAACCCTCGCCTACCCCACCCCGGCCTGGGTCGAGCCGGTCGCGGCGCCGGACGGCACGGTGGCGCTTGATTGCGCGGTCATCGGCGCCGGCCAGTACGGACTGACCCTCGGCGCCGGGCTGCGGCGGGAGCGGGTGGAGCGCATAGGCATCTTCGACGTGGCCGAGCCGGGACGAGAGGGGCCCTGGGTAACCTTCGCGCGCATGTCGATGCTGCGCACACCCAAGACGCTGACCGGCCCCGACCTCGGCCTCCCCTCCCTCTCCTTCCGCGCCTGGTGGGAGGCGCAGCACGGGGCGGACGGGTGGGCGGCGATGTTCCGCATCCCGCGCACCTCCTGGATGGACTACCTCAACTTCTACCGCGAGGCGCTCGATCTGCCGGTGACGAATGGCTGGCGCCTTGCGTCGCTGGAACCGGTGGAGGGCAGCCAATTGCTGCGCCTCGGCTTCGAGACGGTGGCGGAGCCACGGACGGTTTTCGCCCGCAGCTGCGTCCTCGCCACCGGCGCCGCCGGCTTCTCCATCCCCGAATGGATGGCGCAAGCCGTGCCGGCGGACCGCGTGTACCATGCGAACCACGCTTTCGACCCTGCCGTCCTGCGCGGCATGCGGGTGGGCGTACTGGGCGCCGGGGCCTCTGGCTTCGATACGGCGGTGGCGGCCCTGGCAGCCGGGGCGCGCTCGGCCGATCTCTGCTTCCGCCGCCCTGCCCTGCCGCTGACCAATCCGCGCCGCTGGATGGAGAATGCGGGCTACCTCGCCCATTACGTGGACCTGCCGGATGCCCGGAAATGGGCCATGATGCACCGGCTGCTGAGCATCGGGCAGGGCCCGCCGAAGCCGACCTACGACGCGGCCATGGCGACGCCTGGCTTCGCGCTGCACCCCGCCACGCCCTGGGATTCCATCTGCTGGAGCGGCAGCGAGATCCTGGTGGAGGGCGGTGGCCGCCGCTTTGCTTTTGATGCCGTGGTCGCCGCCACCGGCATGCGCGTGGACCTCGCCGAACGGCCTGAGATGGCGGCCATTGCCGCGGAGGCCGCGCTCTGGTCCGACCGCTACGCCCCGCCGCCGGAGGAGGCCAACCCGGCGCTCGGCCGCTTCCCCTATCTCGACCGCCTCGGCGCTTTCACGGAGCGCGAGGCGGGGCGGGCGCCCTGGCTCTCCCGCGTGCTGACGATCACGCGCGGGGCGACGCTCAGCCTCGGCCCGGTCTCGGCCTCCAACAGCGGGATGAAATACACGGCGCCGCGGCTGATCGAGGGTGTGAAGCGCTGCCTCTTCCTCGACCAGGAGGCGGCCACCTGGCGCGAGTTCATCGGCGGCGACCACACCGAGCTCCCGCGGGAGGCAGTTGCGTGAGCGAGGTATCCGCGCCGGCGCCGGTCTGGGGTGGCTACGACCAAGCGGCGCTCGACGCGCAGTACGACAACAACGCCGCCGCCGGCGCGGAGGGCGCGGCGGCGCTTGCCCGGCTGCGGGCGCTGGCGCAGCGCAACCGCGCCGCCCTGCCGATCCGCCCGGACATCGCCTATGGCACACACCCGGCCATGCGCCTCGACCTCTATCCCGTAGAGGGGGTGGATGGGCCGCAGCCCCTTCTTGTCCTCGTGCACGGCGGCGGCTGGACCACGGGCAATGCCGCTGGCGCAGGCTTCTGGGCGGCCCGGCTGCGCGAATGGGGCATCTCCCACGCGGTGGTGACCCACGCGAAGCGGCCCGGGGCGAGGCTGGCCGAAATGGCCGCGCAAGTGGCCGAGGCCTTGCGCTTCCTCCGGCGGGAGGCCACCCCGCTCGGGCTCGACCCCCAGCGCATGCACCTCGCCGGCATCTCCTCCGGCGCGACCCTCGCGGCGATGGCGGCGATCGAGTTGCGGGAGGAGGCGCCGCCGGCCTCCCTGCTGCTGATGGGCGGCATGTACGACCTCGAGCCCGTGCGCCGCTCCTTCCGCAACGCCGTCCTCTCGCTGAGCGAGGCGGAAGCCGCCGCTCTCTCCCCGCTGCACCATGCCGCGCTGCTGTCTGCCGAGGTCACGATCACCCACGGCGCCCGGGAGACGGCCGAGTTCCGGCGGCAGGCGGGGGAACTTGCGGCCCGGCTCGGCCCCCGGGCCACGCTGATGGCCATCGAGGGCGCCGACCATTTCTCCCAGGCCGAAGCGGTGCTCGATCCGGCAACGCCCCTGGCGAGGCGCCTCCATGCCATGCTGACCGCCCCCTGCATCACGGAGCCCCGGCCATGAGCGACACGGCCATCGAAATCCGCGCCCTCCCCGCCCGCGAGGCGACGCCCGAGGCGATCGCCCCCTACGGCACGCTGATCGAGCCTGGCGAGGACGGCACGCCCTTCGGCCCCGCCGAGGCCGTGCTCGACCTCGGGCGCGGCACGCCGCGGCTCTACATCATGCGGCTGACGGCGCGGCCGATGCGCGTCGCCGGCATCACCCGCCACACCGCCGTCACCCAGTGCCTCGCGGCCACGAAAGGGGAGGAGTGGTTCATCGCCCTCGCTGCCCCCGGCAACGTGGACGATGCGGGCGCGGAGCCCGATCCTGCTGCCATCGAGGCCTTCCGCATCCCCAGCGGCAAGGCCCTCGCCCTGCACCACGGAACCTGGCACGCGGGGCCTTACTTCACCGGATCGTCGGTCGATTTCCTCAACCTGGAATTGGCCGACACGAACATCGCGGACCACCACACGGTGCGGCTCGACCAGCGCTTCGGCCTCGCTTTCGACATCATGCCCTGATGCCGCTCGCGACCCATGGCCGCTATGCCTACTCGCCCCTGCCGGAGCGGCCGGTCTGGGACTGGCCGAACGGCGCGCGGCTGGCGGTCTACATCGCCATCAACGTCGAGGCCTTTCCCTTCGCGGAGGGGTTGGGTATCCCGTTGGTGAACCCCCTGCCTGAGCCGGACGTGGTGAATTTCGGCTGGCGCGACTGGGGCAACCGGGTGGGCATCTGGTACCTGCTGGACGCGCTGGCCGAGCACGGGCTGCCGGCCGCCGCGCTGATGAACACCGAGATCATTGACCTCTGCCCGCAGGTCCCGGCCGCCCTCCTCGCACGGGGCGACGAGATCGTCGGCCATGGCCGCACCAATGCCGAGCGGCAGTCCGACATGGACGAGGCGGCGGAGCGCGCGATGATCCGGGAGTGCCGCGACCGGCTCCTGGCGCTGACCGGCGCCCCGCCGCGCGGCTGGATGGGTCCCTGGGTGGCCGAGACGCACCGCACGCCGGAGATCCTGGCCGATGCCGGCTTCGACTACGTCATGGACTGGCCGCATGACGACCAGCCGACCCTTCTCCGCACGGCAAGGGGCCGCGACCTCGTGGCGGTGCCCTATGCCCGCCCGCTGAACGACCTGCCGGCGCTGCACGCGGCCAAGTGGACGCCCGCCGAATGGGCGGACGCTACGCTGGACGGCTTCGAGGAGATGCTGCGCCTCTCCGCCCGGCACCCGATCGTCTTCAACCTGTCGCTCCACCCCTTCCTCGTCGGCTGGCCGGCGCGGTTGCGGCACCTGCGGCGGATCTTCGCCCGGCTTGCCGCCTCGGCGGCCGCGGGGGAAGTGTGGCTCTGCACGCCAGGGGCCATCGCGGCCCATGCCCGGCCGATTTTAAGCGCCCAAGGAAAGAGAGCATGACCGACCCGCTGAACGCCTTCACCCCAGGACCGCAGCCGCATATCGCGGGCGTGCCGGGCGGCGCGCTCTCGGGGATCACCTTCGCGGCCAAGGACCTCTTCGATGTCGCGGGCTTCGCGACCGCCGCGGGCAACCCGGACTGGGCGCGCACCCATCCCGTACCGACGCGCCACGCCGCTGCGGTCGCGGCGATGCTAGACGCCGGCGCCACCCTCTCGGGCAAGACGCATACCGACGAGCTGGCCTTCTCCCTTAATGGCGAGAACGCGCATTACGGCACGCCCGTGAACACGCGGGCGCCGGGGCGCATCCCCGGCGGCTCCTCCTCCGGCTCGGCCTCGGCCGTCGCGGGCGGGGCGGTGGACACGGCGCTCGGCACCGATACCGGCGGCTCGGTGCGGGTACCCGCCTCCTATTGCGGCCTGTTTGGGATCCGCACCACGCACGGGGCGGTACCGGTGGGCGGGCTGGTGCCGCTGGCGCCGCGCTTCGACGTAGTCGGTTGGTTCACGCGCGAGGCCGGGCTGCTGGCCCGCGTCGGCCGCGCCTTGCTGCCGGAGGCGGCGGCAGCGCCGATCACCCGTCTTGTCCGGCTGGAGGACGCCTTCGATCTGGCGGGAGAGGAGGTTGGCGGGGGGCTGGCGCCCGCCCTGGCGATGCTCGCGGAGCAACTGCCGTTCGAGTCCACGCGCCTTGCCCCGGACGGGCTATCCGACTGGTTCGGCCATTTCCGGGTCCTGCAGGGCCGCGACGCCTGGCGCACGCATGGGGAGTGGGTGACGGCGGTGGAGCCCGCCTTCGGCCCTGGAGTCCGCGAGCGCTTCGCCTGGGCCTCGGGCCTGACCGAGGAGGCCGAGCAGGCCGCCGAGGCCGGGCGCAACGCCGCCCTGCGCGTGCTGGACGCCGCCCTGCCGCCGGGCACCGCGCTCCTGCTTCCCACCGCCCCCGGTATCGCGCCCCGCTTGGCGACACCGGCCGCGGAGCTGGAGGCCTTCCGCACGCGGGCGATGACGCTGACCTGCATCGCGGGCCTGGGCGGGCTGCCCCAGGTCTCGATGCCCTTGGGGCTGCTGGACGGGTGCCCGATCGGTCTCTCCGTCATCGGCCCGCGCGGGGCCGATCTGGCGCTTGTTGATGCGGTGGTCGGCTGGGGCCTGCCGCTGGCTTGAGCGCCCCGCCCGCTACGCCCCAGGCCGGCTCAACGTTGGCGCAGGCCAGGATGGCTGACGAGGATCGCAGCAAGCAGGGCGGTGAGCACCCAGACCGAGGTGCCTGTCGTGAAAAAGGGATGAATCTCGCGTGCAAACTCCTGAAGGGCGGCGACGGGGGTGGATTTTACCGCGAAGAGGGCAACGAGAAGGAAGATGCTGCGGCGGAGGAAAGAGACTGCCATGGGAATTCCTGAGCCGGGTCGAGGGGTTCCTGGCCGAGGGGGGACGGCCAGAGATCGGTTCGGGCGCTTAACGCTTCCTTCAGAAATTGGTTGAACATCCAAATCGTTTTTGCACTCGTTTTTTAAGCTGGTCTTTATTTTGTTATGATGCATCAAAAGTCGGTCATGCCCAGGATCAGGCAACGGCCGCGGAAGCACCCGGCCGATCAACCCGCGTCAGTCCACGATGAACAGCCGCGCCCCGGTCCGCGTCGAGGAACGGTGCGCGGCATCACCGAAGTCGGAGACCTGGTAACTCATGCCGGGCCGCAGCGTGAAACGGCGGCCGTCGCGCAACTCGGTCTCCAGCTCGCCCTCCAGCACGGTCAGCACATGGCCGCGGTCGCACCAGTGGTCAGCGAGATAGCCCGGCGAGTACTCCACCATCCGCACCCGCAGGTCTCCCACGGTGAAGCTGCGCCAGGTGGCCTCCCCGGTCTCGCCGGGGTGGTGGGTCTTGGGAACGGTGGACCAGTCGGTGATGGTGAAGGGCAGATCGGGGATCTTCATGGGCGCGCATGCTCCGGGGCGCGCCGGGACGGGATGGCCCCGCGCCGGCACGCGGAGGCTGTCACCCCACCTCCTGTGCCGCAAGCACCACGCCGGGTCAGTCGGGGGTGATCCCGGCCTCCCGGATCACCCTCGCCCAATGGGCGATGTCGTTCACGATGCCCTGGCGGAAGGCTTCCGGCGTGCCGCCATCCGCGACCATCCCCTGCGAGCGCAGCCGCTCCTTCGTCTCCGGCAGGGAGAGCCAGCCGTTCACCGCCGCGTTGATCTTGGCGACGAGGGCGGGCGGCATGTTGGCAGGGCCGAAGAGGCCGAAGAGGAGGGTGGCGCTCGTCATGGGAAAGCCCGCCTCCGCCATGGTCGGCACCTCCGGCGCCTCCGCCGAGCGCTTATCGGCCACGATGGCAAGGATCCTGATCTGCCCATCGCGAGCCATTGGTAGCGCAACGTGGACGGGCACCATCATCGCGTCGATCCGCTTGCCGACGAGGTCCTGGAGGGCCTGCGAGGCGGCGCGATAGGGCACATGGGCGATGTCCAGGTGGTTGGTCACCTTGAACATCTCCATGATCATGTGATGGGGCGTGCCGTTGCCGGGGGAGGCGTAGTTGAGCCGCACTGGATTCGCCCGCGCCAGTTCCACGAAGCCGCGGAGGTCGTTGGCCGGTGAATCCGCCTTCACCGCCAGGACGACAACGCCGCTGGCGAGGCGGATGAGGAAGGAGAAGCCCGCGACGGGATCGTAGGGCAGGCTTTTCGTCAGGCTGGGGCTGGTGACGAAGGGATCGCCCATCACCAGCAGCGTGCGCCCGTCGGGCGCCGCGCGAGAGACCGCCTGGGCGGCGATGATGCCGCTGGCGCCCACGCGGTTCTCCACCACGACCGGCTGCCCCAGGCGCTGCTGCAGGTAGGGCTGCATGAGGCGCGCGAGGATGTCGTTGCCGGTGCCCGGCGCGGAGCCGACGATGATGTTCACGGGGCCGTCCGGCAGGCGGGTGGCGCCCGCCTCCTGGGCGCTCTCCTGGGCGGCGGCGGGGACCGCGAGCGCAAGCAGCCCAGCGGCCGCGGCCTGTCGGCGGGTGAGCATGGTGAACCTCCCCTCTCCGGCGCGCCGGTTGATCCGGCGTCACCCTCGTCTCTGCAAGCCGCATGTCGGGGCGACGCGCGAGACGGCGCGCCGCCGGTCCTCTCAGCGGGGCTTGAGTCCGAAGAAGCCCTCGGCGTTGCGGTAGTTGATCTTCAGCCGGTCCTCCTCGGGCATGTCGATGCTCTCGAGCACCTTGATTGTCTCGCGGATGTAGCCGGGGCCTCGCTCGGGATCGAAGGGGCAGTCGGAGGCGAAAAGAACCTTGTCGGCGCCGTAGAAGTCGAGGCCGCAGACGGTGGCCGCGCGCGAGCCGAAGGTGGCGCTGTCGGCGTGCATGCTCTTGAAGTAGTCGAGCGGGCGCTTCTTGAGGCCCGCGAGCACGCCCGAGAGATCCTCGTCCGTCGTGCGCTTGCCGAGCTGGTCCCAGCCGGGCCCCACGCGCCCCTCAAAATAGGGAACCATGGCGCCGAGGTGGTGGGCGAGGATCTTGAGGTCCGGCAGCCGGTCCATCACGCCGCCGAAGACGAGGCGGGCCATGGCGGCGGAGGTCTCGTAGGGCCAGCCGAAGGTCCACCAGATCTCGTAGCGCGACTTCGCTTCCGTGACGTAGTCCGTCACCTCGTTGCCGCGGGAGGGATGCAGGCAGACCGGCTTGCCGTGCTTGGCCGCCGTCTCGAAAATCGGAAAGAAGCGCTCCTCGTCGAGCGGCGCGCCGTTGATGTTGCTGTGGATCTGCACGGCATTGGCGCCGAGGTTGCGGAAGGCGCGCTCGGCCTCGCGCACGGCGGCGTCGGGATCGTTCATCGGCAGGGCGGCGGCGTAGCCGGCGAAGCGATCGGGGTGCTTCTGCACCAGATCCGCCATGCCGTCATTCGCGAGCTTCGCGAGCTCTACCGAGACCTCGGGGGTGCCGAGTTGTTCCAGCGGCGGCATGCCGAGCGAGATGACCTGCGTGTAATCGTGCTGGCTGAACAGATCCATCACGCGCATCCGCTCATCCAGGTCGTAGATGGCGGGAATGCCGCGCATGCGCGAACCGATGCCAGCGCCAGCGCCCTCCAGGGTCAGGATCCGGTCCCAGAGGCGCTTGGGGAAGAAATGGCAGAAGGCATCGACGTAGCGCACGGCGTTTCCTCTTTTCTTCTTGGTGGAGGGGTGGACGCGCCACCCGCCTCCGGCCACTCGGGACGCCCGTTCGGACGCGGGTCGTCGCCGGTGGCAACATGCTTAACCAGCGCCACCGGCCCGTCCAGGCTGCGCCCACCAACGGTCCGGTGAGCCGCGTCGCTTGCCCGGCGATCAGTCGCGCGCGTCGAGCCGCAGCAGGCGCTCGGCATTGCCCCGCATGACCGCGTGGCGCTGCTCCGGCGTCAGGTCCAGTTCTTCCAGAGCGCGCAGGGTTTCGGGAATGGGCCCGAGCGGTGCGTCGGTGGAGAAGACGAGGTGTTCGTGTCCGAAGAAGGCGAGGGAGGCGGGCAGACCTGTGGCGGAGCCGAACATGGCGGTGTCGGCGTAGAAGTCGCGGAAGTAGTCGAGGTGGGGGCGGCGGAGGGCGGGGAGGATGCCCGAGAGGTCCTCGTCGGTGGTTCGGCTGCCGAGCACGGCCATGCCGGGTCCGACGCGGCCGTCGAAGGTCGGGATCATGCCGCCGCCGTGGTGGGTGATGATCTTGAGGGCGGGGTGGCGGTCGAAGAGACCTGACAGCACGAGGCGTGCCATGGCGACGGAGGTCTCGTAGGGCCAGCCGAAGCACCACCACATCTCGAAGCGGCTCTTTGCCTCACTTGCGTAGTCCGCCATGTCGGCGGTGCGGGCGGGGTGGAGCCAGACCGGCAGGTCGTGGCCTGCCATGGCGGCGAAGAGGGGCTGGTACTCGGGCCGGTCCAGCGGCTTGCCCGCGACGTTGGTGAAGATCTGCACGCCGCGGGCGCCGAGGGTGGTGATGGCGCGGTCGGCCTCGCGGAGCGCGTCCTCGGGGTCGAGGAGGGAGAGGGTGGCGACGAAGGCGGGGAAGCGCTCGGGGTGGCGGGCGCAGAGCCCGGCCATGGCGTCGTTGGCGATGCGCGCGAGGTCGGCGGCCTGGGGCGCGGAGACGATGTCCTCGAGCGGCGGGTTGGGCAGCGAGATGACCTGGCTGTAGCCGGGCACCTCGTCCATGGCACGGAAGCGGGCCTCGAGGTCGTGCAGCGCCCGCACGCCCTGCAGGCGCGCCGCGATGTTGCCGAGCCTGGGCGAGACCTTCCCCAGCGCCTCCGAGAAGGGGCGCGGCAGGATGTGCGTGTAAATGTCAATCATGCCTGTTCCTCAGCCGGCGGCGCGCAGGGCCTGCCAGACGCGCTCGGGGGTAGCGGGCAGCACCAGACGGGCGGCGGCCTCGGGCGGCATGGCGTTGGCAATGGCGCCGAGGATGGCCGGCGGCGCCGCGGTGGTCCCGGCTTCGCCGGTCCCCTTCACGCCTAGCGGGTTGGTCGTCGCGGGCACCTCGATGTGCAGCCCGCGGATCGGTGGCACGTCCTCGGCACGCGGCAGGGCGTAGTCCATGAAGGAACCGGAAATGAGCTGCCCATCGGCATCCATCGCCACGCGCTCCGTCAACGCTTGGCCGAGCCCCTGGGCGACGCCGCCCATGATCTGCCCCTCCACCACCATGGCGTTCAGCACCCGCCCGCAATCATCCGCGGCGAGGTAGGAGACGACCTGCGCTGCGCCGGTCTCGGGGTCGATCTCCACCTCGGCCACATGGCAGCCATTGGGGAAGGTGGTGGGGGCCATGACCTTGCCCGTGGTGTCGAGTGGCGTGCCCAGCTCTGCCGCGCGTGCTGCGACCTCGATCAGGCCGACGCCGCCCGCGGCACCCACGGAGAAACGGCCCTCCGCATAAGTCACATCCTCTTCCCTCGCCTGCAGCAGCAGTGCGGCGATGGGACGGGCCTTGCGCAGCACCTCGTCGGCCGTGTTGGCGATGGCGCCGCCCACCGTCATGGCGGAGCGCGAGGCGACGGCGCCGAAGCCGGGCACGTCGCGATCACTGTCGCCCTTGGTGACGCGCACGGCATCCCGCGACACGCCCAGCCGCTCTGCCACGAGGTCACCGAACACGGTTTGGTGTCCTTGCCCGCTGGAGACGGAATTGATGCTGACATGCACCTCTCCGCCCGCAGTGAAAGCGATGCGCGCCGGCTCCTCCGGCATCACGCCGGCATTCTCCAGGAAGCAGGCGAAGCCGATGCCGCGCAGCCGCCCGCGCGCGGCGGCCTCCGCGCGGCGGACCGGGAAGCCCTCGTAGTCCGCAGACCTCAGCGCGGCATCGAGGATCGCAGGGAAGTCGCCGCTGTCATAGGTGGTGCCCACCGCCGTGGCATAGGGCATGCGCGCGGGCGGGATGAGGTTGCGGCGGCGCAGCGCCGCGCTGCTCTCACCGCGCAGCCGGGCTGCCTCCTCCACCGCGCGTTCCAGCAACAGGTTGATTTCCGGCCGCCCCGCGCCGCGATAGGGGCCCGTGGGCACGGTGTTGGTGAAGGCGCAGCGCGTGCGCAGGGCGATGTGAGGAATGTCGTACATGCCCGGCAGGCACATCATCACCAGGCCCGTCGGCACGAAGGCCGCGGCCTGGGTGAGATAGGCGCCGAGATCCGCCAGGCCCTCCACGCGCAGCGCGAGGAAGCGGCCCTCGGCGTCCAGCGCCAGCTCGGCCATCCAGTCGCTGCCGCGGCCCTGGTTGTCGGTCAGAAAGGCCTCGGAACGCGTGGAGACCCAGCGCACTGGTCGCCCCAGGCGCTCCGCCGCGCGCAGCAGGGCGGGGTATTCCGGGTAGTTGCCCGATTTCATGCCGAAGGCGCCGCCGACATCGTGGCTGACCACGCGCAGCCCTGCCTCGGGAATGCCCATGGAGGCCGCAACACCCTGGCGCATTCCCGCGGCGCCCTGGGAACCGGTGACGAGCGTGTATCGCCCCGTACCGGGGTCGTGCAGGGCGGTCGCGGCGCGCGGCTCCAGGGAGGCGACGACCAGCCGCCCGATCGGCACCTCGACACGCGCGACGAGCGCCGCGCGGGCAAAGGCAGCCTCGACGGCCGCGGCCTTCGTCCCGTCCGGATCGGGCGGGCCCACCCAATCAAGCGCGAGGTTCCCCGGTGCTTCGTCAGGCCAGAGCACCGGCGCCCCAGGGGTGAGCGCGGCGGCGGCATCGGTCACGGCGGGGAGCGGATCGTAATCCACCACCACCGCCTCCGCCGCGTCCTGCGCCTGGGCGGCCGTCTCGGCCACAACAAGCGCGACGGGCTCGCCGAGATGCAGCACGCGGCCTGTTGCCAGCGCCGGACGGTGCACGGGGCGGATCGGCACGCCGTCGCGGCCGCGCACGGGCATGGGACTGGTGACGCTTCCAAAGCCTAGGAGATCCTCGCCGGTCAGCACCGCGAGCACGCCGGGCATCGCGCGCGCGACGTCCGCGTCGATGCTGCTGATGGCGGCATGGGCATGGGGGGAGCGGAGGAAGAAGGCGCAGGCCGCGCACTCGGCTATCTCGTCATCGGAATAGCGGCCGAGGCCGCGCAGCAGCGCCTCGTCCTCGACGCGCCGGCCGATGCCCCAATGCCCCATGCCGTCCCCTCCGCGCGTTACAGGCCAAGCAGGCGCTTTGCGTTGCCGCTCGCGATCCCCTCACGCACCGCGTCGCTGACGGGCACCTCGTCGAGGAAGCGGCCGGCAATCTCCGCCGCCTCGAAAGGATAGTCCACCGCGAACATCACCCGGTCCTCGCCGAGCGAGGCCAGGGTGCAGAGCAGCGGCTCCTTCGCGCACTGCCCCGAGGTGGTGACGAGGATGTTCTCGCGGATATAGGCCGAGGGCTCCCTCTTCAGCGGCCGCTCCGCCTTGTAGAGCTTCGCACGGCTGTCGAGGCGCCAGAGCAGGAAGGGCAGCGTCTCGCCCATATGGCCAAGGATGACGCGGGCGTTGGGATGCCGGTCAAAGACGCCGTTGAAGACGAGGCGCAGCGCGTGCGTCGCCGTCTCCACCGTCCAGCCCCAGGTGGCGCGGGAGAGGATCTTGGCATCGGCCCAGCCGCCATAGGGCGCGGGCGGGTCGTTCGGGTGGATGTAAACCGGCACGCCCAGCGCCGCCACGCGCTCCCAGAAAGGCTCGTACTTGTCGTGGTCGAGATAGGTGGCGTCGGTCTGGCCGTTCACCATGCCGCCGACGAGGCCGAGCTCGCGCACGCTGCGCTCCAGCTCATCCGCCGCTGCGCGGCCGTCCTGCATCGGTAGGTGCGCGAAGCCGGAATAACGGTCGGGGCGCTTCGTGATCTCGGCCGCCAGCGCGTCGTTCGCCTCCTTCGCGCGGCGGATCGCGGTCGCGGTGTCCGGTTCCGCCTGCACGCCTGGCCCGGCGAGGGAGAGAACCGCACGCGAGATGCCGGCGGCGTCCATCGCGGCTAGGCGGCTCTCCCCGAAATCGGATAGGCGGCCGTGGATATCCTTGTAGAGCGCGGGCGGAAGGTCCTCCACCGTCGCCCGCCAGTACCCCTCCATACCCGGGGTCATGAAGTGTTCCTCAAGCGCGATCTTGCTGATCAAACTTCATCTCCGTCACGGCGATTCCGGCTACGGCCGGCGTCTGGGAAGGATGTGCGGCGCGGACAGCCGCGCCGTGGGCGAGCGCAGCAAGCTGCGCCGTGGGACTACCGGGCCTCGATGCCGGCGGCGCGCACGATGGCCACGCCGCGCGTGCGCTCCTGCTCGATGATCGCGGCGAACTCGGCGGGGGTGTTGCCGACGGCCTCGTAGGCCTGGGGCTCCAGCAGGCGGGTACGGAGGTTTGCGTCCTGCAGCGCAGCGCGCGTCGCGCCCGCGATGCGCTCCATCACCGATGCGGGCGTGCCGGCGGGCGCGGCGAAGCCCCACCAAGGACCGTCATACGGGAACTCGTAGCCGAGCTCGCCGAGGGAGGGCACCTCCGGCAGGCGGGGCGAACGGCGGCTGCCAAGCACCGCGAGCGGCTTCACCCGGCCCGTCGCGATCGGCTCCAGCGCGAAGCCGAGGGCGATGTAGGAGACCTGCACGCGCCCTGCCGCCATCTCGTTGAAGGCCTCGATGATGCCGCGATAGGGCACGTGCTCGATCCGCAGGCTGTCGTGCTGCCTAATGAATTCCCAGAGGAGATGCGGTGTCGAGCCCTGGCCCGAGGATGAGTAGTTCAGACCCGTCTGCCCGCGCGCCCAGGTGACGAACTCGCGCAGATCCTTCGCGGGCACGGCGGGATTAGCCAGCAGCACGCCCGCGTTCCGCGCGATGAGCGTCACCGGCACGATCGAGCTGTAGCGGGCGTAGAGTGCGGGTTCCACGAGCGGATAGGTCGAGAGCACCTCGGCTGAGACGGCGCAGATCGCGTAGCCGTCCGGCGCCGCGCCCGCGCAGGCCTCAAGGCCGACCACGTTGTTTCCGCCGGGGCGGTTGTCCACCACGATGGGCTGGCCGAACTGCTGGCGCAGCGGCTCGGCAAGCGCGCGGATGAGGATGTCCAGCACGCCGCCCGGCGGTTGCGGGATGATGACGCGCACAGGACGGTTGGGCCAGGCGCCGACCGGCTGGGCCGCTCCCTGAGCCTTCGCTCCCCCAATCGAGGCAAGGCCGCCCATCAGCCCGGCGGCCAGCAGCAGGAGCGAACGGCGAAGCGGCCTGCGCTTGTTCATGACGACCTTCTCCCGTTTCGGCGCGGCCCTTCCGGCGCGCTTCTTTTCGTTGTCCACGATACGGTATGTGTGTCCCACATCCCGGTCAACGACGATCGTATGACGGGTGCCTCATTCGCACTTGGGTGGGGAAAGACAGGTGCCGGAGCGGCACCCGCCACGCGCTAGGCCGCGAAGGCTTCAGCCAGGAAGTCGTCGACCATTCGGTAGCTCGCCCGCGCCGCCGCGTCGTTGTACTCGGCGATTCCCGGCACCGTGGCGTCCTCCTCGCAGAAGGAGTGGACGAGACCGCCGAAGGTCATCATCCGCCAGTTCGCGCCGGCCGCGTCCATCTCTGCCTCGAAGGCGTCGCGCTCCGCCTTCGGCGCGACCGGATCGCGCGAGCCGTGCAGGACGAGCAGCGCCGCGCGTAGCGTGCCCGGTGCGGCCGGCATCGGGCTGGTGAGGTCGCCGTGCAGAGAGATTGCGGCCCTGATCTCGGCGCTGGTCCGGGCCAGTTCCAACACGTTTCCGCCGCCGAAGCAGAAACCGATGGCGGCGCGCTTCGCAGAGTCGCCCAAGCCGCGCCGTGCTGCCTCGGCAGTTAGCGCGTCGAGTGCGGCCGTGATCCGCCGGCGCCGCTCGGTGGGGTTGCGGCGCAGCGCTTCGGCCAGCGGCCCCGCGTCCTCCGGTCCCGTGGCGGTGCGGCCGCCGCCATACATGTCGGCGACGAGCGCGACGCCCCGCTCGCCCGCGATGCGGGCGGCACGGGAAGCGGCCTCGGGCGTAGTGCCCAGCCAGTTCGGCGAGACCAGCAGCAGCGGGCTGCTCCGGTCTGCTCGCGGGCCGATAACGAGCGTGCCCGCGCAGGCGAGATCGCCACTCGCGTAGCGCAGCGTCTCGGTGGTCGGCTCAGAACCCGACAAGGTCGGCCCCCTTCAGTGCGAGGGCTTGGCGCGCTTCATCGGGGGTTGCGACCTCGAGGCCCAGCTCCTCGATGATGCGACGGATCTTCGCCACCTGCTCCGCGTTGGAGGAGGCCAGCTTGCCGCGGCCGATATAGAGGCTGTCCTCCAGCCCCACGCGCACGTTGCCGCCCATCATCGCGGCCTGGGTGCAGATCGGCATCTGCTGGCGCCCGGCGGCCAGCACCGACCAGACATAGTCCGTGCCGAAGAGCCGGTCCGCTGTGCGCTTCATGAAGAGCACATTGTCCCAATCGCTGCCGATGCCGCCGAGGATGCCGAAGATCGTCTGCACGAAGAAGGGCGGCTCGATCAGCTTGCGGTCCACGAAGTGGGCCAGGTTGTAGAGGTGCCCGACATCGTAGCACTCGTGCTCGAAGCGCGTGCCGTGGTCCTTGCCGAGCAGCTGGAGGATGCGCTCGATGTCGCGGAAGGTATTGCGGAAGATGAAGTCGTCGGTGCCCCGCAGGTAGGGCTCCTCCCAGTCGTGCTTCCAGGTCTTGTAGCGGTCCGCCAGGCCGAAGATCGCGAAGTTCATCGATCCCATGTTGAGCGAGCACATCTCGGGCTTCGCGCGAAGCGGCGCGGCCAGCCGGTCTTCCACCGTCATGTTCAGCCCGCCGCCGGTGGTGACGTTCAGCACCGCCCCTGTGGCCTGCTTGATGCGCGGCAGGAACTGCATGAACACGTCCGGGTCCGGCGTGGGCTTGCCGGTCTCAGGGTCGCGCGCGTGCAGGTGGAGGATGGAGGCGCCCGCCTCGGCCGCCGCCACCGCCTGCTCGGTGATCTCGTTGGGTGTGATGGGCAGGGCGTCGGACATGGTGGGCGTGTGGATGCCGCCCGTGACCGCACAGGTGATGATGACCTTGTTGCGAAGGCTGCTCATGACGGTTCTCTCAAAGAGGATGTGGATAGCATGGGAGGGCGCGCTTCCAGCCGCCGCGCCAGCGGGAAGACCTGCCAGCCCAGCCGGTCCGCCAGCACGCCCCAGAGGCCGCGCGGCGCGAAGAGCATGACAGCGATCGCGACCGCCCCGAGCACCATGAGGTAGAGGCTGCCGAGCTGGGACAGCGTCTCGCGCAGGAGAAAGAAGATGGCGGTGCCGATCAGCGGCCCCTCCACGCGCCCGATGCCGCCGATGACGGCGATGAAGATCACCAGTGCCGTCCAATCGTTCACGCTGAAAGCGGCGTCCGGCGAAATGCGAAGCTTCTGGAGGAAGATCAGCGCCCCCACCATCGCGGCGCACGCGGAGGCCAGGACGAAGACCACCAGCCGCGTCCGGTCCACCTCGATCCCGCAGGAGCGCGCGGCCACCTCATTGTCCCGGATGGCGGCGAGTGCCAGCCCGTGGCGCGAGCGAAGTAGCAGCAGGATCGCGAGGAGCACCAGGACGGCAAGCCCGAGCGCCAGCCAGTAGAGCAGCTGCTCCCGCGCCGCCCGCCCGCTGGCGATGGAAGCGACGACCGAGGCCGGCAGGCTGGTGCCGGAGCCGCCGCCCAGCGCGGTGAACTGCGCGGCAAACAGCCGGAACACCTCCGCCACCACCCAGGTGCCGATGGCGAAATAGGCGCCGCGCAGCCGGAAAGTCAGCGCGGCTACGGGCACCGCGGCCAGGGCGGCGACCAACCCCGCAGCCGGAATGCCCCAGAGCGGGTTCAGCCCCAGCAGCAGCGAGAGCGAGAAAAGAGCATAGGCCCCAAGCCCCACGAAGGCCTGCTGCCCCACCGTCACCAGCCCCGCATAGCCCGCGAGCAGGTTCCACAGGCTGGCCAGCGCCGCATAGGCGTAGATCTCGCCCAGCAACCGCATGCCCTGGCGGTCCGTCCACCAAGGCGCGGCGGCCAGGACGGCCAGCAGCACGAGGAAGAGCGGCAGCCCGATCCGGCTCGCGCGCGTGCCGTGGGCGACGTGGATGGCGCTCATCCGCGCAGCCTCGGGAAAAGCCCCTCGGGCCGGACGGCGAGCACGAGGAGGAAAAGGAGGTGCCCCGCCAGGATCTGCCAGCCCGGGTCGATCTGCGCCCCGATGGACTGGGCGACGCCGAGCAGCACGCCGCCCGCCAGCGTGCCCCAGAGGCTGCCCAGGCCTCCGATGATCACCGCCTCGAAGCCGAAGATGAGGCGTGCCGGGCCGATCGCCGGGTCGAAGTTGGTGCGTACCGCCAGGAACACTCCCGCGAGCGCCACCACGGCGAGGGACAGCGCCATGGCCAGCGCGAAGACGTGCCGGTTGTCGAGCCCCATCAGCCGCGCGACCTCCGGATCGTCCGCCGTCGCGCGGAAGGCGCGGCCGAGCGGTGTGCGCCAGGAAAGAAGCTGCAACCCCGCGATCGCCGCGACAGCCACACCGAATTGCAGCAGCGGCAGCACGCCAATCGCCAGCCCGCCGCCGAGCGGCAGGGCCGCCGTCTCGATCGCCCCGGCCTGCAGGCGCCGGCTATCGGCGGAGAAGACCTCCAGCAGCCCGTTCTGGATGATGACGGAGAGCCCGAAGGTGACGAGCAGCGGCGGCAGCAGGTCGTCCCCGAGCGCCCGGTTGAGCAGCAATCGCTGCAAGCCGTAGCCGATAACGGCCATCAGCGGCACCACCAGCAAGAGGGAGGGCAGCGGCCCGATGCCGAGCGCCTGCGTGACCACCAGCGCCAGGTAAGCGGCCAGCACGATGAGGTCGCCATGGGCGATGTTCACCAGCCGCATGACACCAAAGATGAGCGACAGCCCGGCCGCGAAGAGGCCGTAGAGGCCCCCCAGCAGCACGCCCTGGACGATCGCGTTGATCCATTCCATCCCGAGTCAGACCCCGAAATAGGCGGCCGCGACCGCCTCTCGCGTCAGGGCGCGTGCCGTGTCCTCCAGCACCACCCTTCCCTCCCGGAGGCAGAACACGTGATCCGCCGCGGCCAGCGCCTGGGATACGTCCTGCTCCACGATCACCATCGCAGTGCCCTGCGCCGCCAGAGCGGGCAAGCGGGCATAGATGTCGCGCACGATGACGGGCGCGAGGCCAAGGCTGATCTCGTCGCAGAGCAGCAAACGCGGGTTGGACATCAGCGCGCGGCCGATCGCCACCATCTGCTGCTGCCCACCCGAGAGCGCCGTCGCCGGCGTGTGCCGCCGTTCCGCCAGCACGGGGAAGAAGCCGTAGACCGCTTCCAGTGACCAGGGGCCAGGGCGGCGCGTGCGCCCGCCGATCAGCAGGTTCTCCTCCACGCTGAGGGAGGAGAAGAGGCGCCGTCCCTCGGGCACCAGCGCGATCCCTCGGCCGACCACGCCATGCGCCGGCAACCCGCCGATGGGTTCCCCACCGAAGACCACCGCATCCCGGCTCGGGGCCGCGATCAGTCCGGCGATCGTCTTCAGCAGCGTGCTCTTGCCTGCGCCGTTGGCGCCGATCACGGCCGCGACCTGGCCCGGCGCGACCGCCATGGAGATGCCGAACAGCGCCTGGAAGTCGCCGTAGAAGGCGTCGAGCGCGCGCAGTTCCAGAAGGGGCGCCTCAGGCATCCATGGGGATTCCCATGTAGACCTCGGCCACGGCGGGTATACGGACTACTTCGTCCGCCCGCCCCTCGGCGATCAGGCGGCCGCCATGCAGCACCACGACGCGGTTCGCGACGGCCACCAGTGCGTGCAGCACGTGCTCGATCCAGACGACGGTGACGCCGCCCGCGCGCACCTCCCGCACCAGATCAACCAGAACAGCGCATTCCTGCTCGGTCAGCCCGCCCGCCACCTCGTCCAGCAGCAGCAGCTTCGGGCGGGTGGCCAGCGCCCGCGCCAGTTCCAGCCGCTTGCGGTCCAGCAGCCGCAGCCCGCCGGCGCGCCCGTTCGCCTGGGCCATCAGCCCGCAGCGCTCAAGGATATCGGCGCAGCGGTCGTAGGTGGCGCGCTCCCCCTCCCCCGCCCCGAAGGAGGCGGCAGCGACGAGGTTCTCGAAGACCGTCAGCCCCGCGAAGGGCTGCGGCACCTGGAAGGACCGTGCCATCCCCTGCCGGCAGCGGCGCGCTGGCGAGAGGGCGGTGACGTCCCTCCCCTCGAACAGCACGCGGCCGGCATCGGGCCGGACGGTGCCGGTGACCATGCCGAAAAGCGTGGTCTTGCCGGCGCCGTTGGGGCCGAGGATGCCGAGCGCCTCGCCCTCCCGCACGGAGAGGTCGATGCCGTCGGCCACCACCACCGCGCCGAAGCGCTTGCGGATGCCCTTCAGCTCAAGGATCGGCGCCGTTTCAGCCGAGGGGGTCAAGGGTGCCGCCGACCGGGATCTCGGCCGAGCCGGGATTCGCGAGCACCACGAGGTCGAGCGAATTGCCTCCGGCCCGCCGCCACTGCCCCGCGACGAGCGGCGTCTTGGCAACGTTCTTCACCGGCCCCGATCCCCACTTCACCGGCCCCGCGATGGTGCGCAGGTCGGTCGCGCGGATCGCGCGGATGATCGCCTCCGGCTCCAGCGCCGTTGTGCGCTTCAGCACGTCCACCGCCACCTCGAACAGCGCGTGCTGGTAGCCGATCGGCTGGGTCCAAAGCTTGCCGGTGGACTGAGTATAGGCCGCGCAGACCTCCTCCGCCGTCTGGTTCGTCAGCGAGGAGCGGAAGGGGTGGTGCGGGGACCACCAGATCTCCGTCGTCAACCCCAGCCCGCGATCGCCGAGGGAGGAGACGGCGGAGGGGAAGAGCAGCGCCTTACCGATGGTCGCGATCTTCGGCCGGAAATCCTGCTGCCCGGCCTGGGTCCAGAAGGTGGCGAAGTCCGGCGGCGGCATGACACCCGTCACGATCTGCACGCCCGCCGCCTTGAAGGCGGAGATCTGCGCGGAGAAGTCGTTGGCGCCTGGCTGATAACGCCCGGTGTCAATCAGCCGGTATCCCTTCTGCGCCAGTGCCGGCGGCATGCCCATCCGCGCGTCGCCCCAGGCATTGCCGTCGGCATCGTTCGGGAAGAGTGCGCCGACGACCTTGTTCGTCTCGGTCTTGGACCAGAGATCGGTGAAGGCCGCGATCACGTCCTCCAGCCCCCAGAAGAAATGGTAGGTCCAGTCGAAGCCCTTCGCGGGGTCGCCGCGTCGCCCGAAAAAATAGGGCTGCCAGGGGCAGTTCGTGGTGAGGCAGGGAACCTCGTTCACCTCGGCCTGGTCGGCCACGGGATTCACCGTCTCGGGCGCGCTGGTGGCGGTGATCAGATCCACCTTGTCGCGCAGGATGAGCTCGGAGGCGACCTCGGCCGCGCGGCTCGGGCTCGACTGGCTGTCGCGCGCCAGGATCTGCACGGGATGGGTGCGGCCGGCGATGCGGATGCCGCCCGAGAGCGCGCGGGCGAGTCCCTCCTGCACGAAGGCGTCCGCCTCCCCGAAGGCCGCCAGCGGCCCGGTGCGCGGGTTCACGAAGCCGATCTTGATCGGGCGCCCGGCACCCTGGGCGCGCAGCACCGAGGGTGTCGCCAGGGTGCCGATTGCCGCTGCCGCGGCGGCGCGGCGCGTCAGTTTGGCGCTATTCGCCTGCCCGTCCGTCTCCATGGTCGTCATTCCCGTCCGTTCCCTTGGCACGCAGGGCGTCGTTGCTTCGCGCCCGCTTCAGCTCGACGACGATATCACGGCGCAGCGCCGCCTGCTGCTCCGGAGTCCAGCGGCGGAAGCCCTCGCCGGACTTCATGCCCAGCCGGCCCTCCGCGACGAGCTTCTCCAGCAGGGGCGAGGGGCCCGGGCGGCTCTCGATCGCCCCCAGCACGTTCTGATGGATGGCGAGCGTCAGGTCGGTGCCCACCAGGTCCGCGTTCTCGATCGGCCCCAGCACGCCCGAGCGGCGGCCGAAGCTGTTCTTGACGACGAGGTCCACCGTCTCGGCGTCGCAGATGCCGTTCTCGATCAACGAGATCGCCTCCCGCCAGAGCGCGTGCTGCAGGCGGTTCCCGACGAAGCCCGGCACGTCACGCTTCACGTGCACGGGGACCTTCCCAAGCGCCTTGTGCAGCGCCATCGTCCGCGAGATCACCCCCGGCGAGGTCCATTCGGTGCCGATCACCTCGACGAGCGGGACGAGGAAGGGCGGGTTCCACCAGTGGGTGC
Organism: Roseomonas sp. KE2513; assembly: GCF_016107305.1. Taxonomy (GTDB): domain Bacteria; phylum Pseudomonadota; class Alphaproteobacteria; order Acetobacterales; family Acetobacteraceae; genus Roseomonas. Next base: position 112,202 of record NZ_RCVR01000007.1, on the reverse strand, counting down.
CCAGCGCCCGCGCGCGGTCGCGGAGCCCGCCCATGATGTCGGTGATCGGGATGACGGAGGTGTTGCTTGCGAGGACGGCGTCGGGGCGGCAGGCCGCTTCGATCGCGGCGAAGAGTTCCTGCTTGACCGGCAGGTTCTCCAGCGCCGCCTCGACCACGAAGTCGGCCTCGCGAACTGCCTGCGCCAGATCCGAAACCGGCGTCACGCGGTCCGCGGCAGCCTCGTCCTCGCCGAGATCGCGCAGGTTCGCCCGGATGCGGTCGAGCAGCGCGGCGCGGGCGGCGGGGGCGGGGTCATAGACCGTGACGGCCAGCCCCGCGCCGGCGAAGACCTGCGCGATGCCGTGGCCCATGAGCCCGGCGCCGATCACCGCGATCCGGTTGAAGCCCTCGATCATCCCGCAGTGTACCCGCCATCGGCGTAGAGCACGTGCCCGGTGTAGAAGTCCGAGGCGCGGGAAGCGAGGAAGAGCAGCGGCCCCGCGAGGTCGGCCGGCTCGCCCAGCCGTCCCTTCGGAACACGCGAGAGGAACCCGGCGCGCACCGTCTTGGCGCGGTCCGTATCCTCGAACATCCAGGCGGTGAGCGGGGAGCGGAAGACGGTGGGCGCGATGGCGTTCACCGTGATGCCTGTCTCGCCCCACTCGCAGCCGAGCGCGCGCGTGAGCCCATCGACCGCCGACTTGGAGGCGCAATAGGCGGAGTAACCAGCGGGATGCCCGAGCTTGCCGCGCGCGGAGGACATGAGGACGACCTTGCCGCCCTCCCCTTGCTCCAGCATCCGCTTGCCCGCGGCGCGCGCCATCAGCCAGGACTGGGTGACGTTGGCGTCCATCACGTCGAGGAAGCGCTCAGGCGCCATCTCCGTAATCTTCGCCACGTCGTTCTTGCCGGAAGCGACGACGAGAATATCGACGCGCCCGTAATGCGCCACGGCCTCGGTGACGATAGCATCGCATTCCGCCTCGGATGAGGGGCGGCGGTTCACGCCCTCCGCCTCGGCGCCGAGCGCACGGCACTCGGCCACCACCTCGTCCAGCGCATCCTTGCTGCCGGCGACAGTGATGATCTTCGCGCCCGCGCCGGCGAGCACCTTCGCGGCCAGCGCCCCGAAGGCTCCGGAAGCACCCGTGATGACCGCGACCTTGCCGCGCACGTCGAAGAGCGAGGCCGGGTTGGAGAGGAAGTCGCTCACGCAGCACCCTCCGGATAGGGCATGATGACAATCATCGTCGCGACGGTGTTGGAGGCGTTCACCACCTCCCGCACTACGTTACCACCGATACAGACGGAATCGAGCGGCCCGAGCACGACCTCCTCGCCCTCGGCGCGCACCGTCACCTCGCCGGCGACGACGACATAGACCTTCTCCAGCGGCGAGCTGTCAGGGCCTGCGCCGCCACCCGGCAGGAAGTGAGAGAGGCCCGTCCAGAATTTCTCCGGACCGCCCTCCTCGAAGCCCTGGAGGCGCAGCCCCTTCATGTCGAAGTGGTTGGGCGCCTCGTAGGGCTTCGCGTCCTGGAAGCGCCTGACGCGCATCAGAAGGACGAGCCCGGCTCGATCCGATAGTTCTGCGTGGGATCGGTGATGGCCACCAGGCGGATGATGCAGCCGTCGCCGCGGTCCCAGTTCCAGGGGAAGAAGGCGAAGGTCACGCGCTTGCCGGTCACGGCGTCGAGGTCGCCGCCCACGTTCTCGATGCCGAGGATGCCGTTGGTGAAGAGCTTGCGGTGCACCGGCTCCCACTCCGGATGGTCCTGATCCCAGGAACGGCCGCCGGACCACTCCAGGTATTCCTTCGCCAGGTGGGGCAGCAGCGGGCCGTTGCGGTGCGGGCCAATGGCGGTGGCCAGCGGGTGGTCGTTGGCCTGGGTGTCGTGGCCGACCACCTTCACCTTCTTCTCAACGAACCAGTCGCCGGCCGAGGGCACGAAGCCCGGGCAGTAGGCGAAGTACTCGTCGTTGTCGTCGTACTTGTGGTGCCAGCCGGTGTTGACGATCACCACGTCCCCGGGGCGCACGACCTTGCCGGCCGCAGCCTCGAGGTCGTCATAGGTGATCATCTCCCAGCGCTTCTTGGGAATGGAGACGACAATGCCCGTGCCGAAGAAGTGCGGCAGCGGAACCTCATCGATGAAGGGCGTGCCGGAGACGACATGCGCGGGTGCGTCGATATGGGTACCGTTGTGCATGGTGGTCGTGATGCGCTGGCTCAGCACGCCCGACTTCGCCATGTAGTGGATGCGCTCGATCTGCACGTCCTGAAAATACGGCCAGTTCGGCGACTGAAAGCCGAAGCGATGCGAGAGGTTGTGGAACTGCAACCCCATGGAATTGTCGAGATTCGCCTCGAACTGGATGCCCTTGATGGTCACCGGCATGCGCGTTTCCCCTTCGGCAGGCGGGGCGCTTGGCCCCTGATCCTAGCCTTCTGTATTACTTTGTGGGCCGACCGTATCGGGATACGGGCAGGCTCCGCAAGAGGTTTTTCCCCCTGCGTTTCTCTCAGGCGCTCTCATCGGCAAAGCGCTCGGCCAGCGCCCGTTTTGTCGCAAGCAGCCTCCCGGCGATCTCCTCCTCCCGTCCCAGGAACCGCTGCGTCGGCACCGGCACGGAAATGGCCACGGGGTTGCCCATCATGTCCCGCAGGGCCACGCCTACGGCGGAGATGCCAAGAACGTGCTCCTCCCTATCCAAGGCGAAGCCCGATTGCCGCACCACCCGGACCTCGTCGAGCAGCGGCTCGGCGGCGGTGAGCGTGCTTGGCGTGCGGCGCGGGTAGCTGCGACCGATCAGCGCCAGGATCTCGTCGTCCGAAAGGGTGGCCAAATAGGCCTTGCCGTTGGCGGTGCAGTAGAGCGGGAAGGTTTCCCCCACGGCCGAGACCGCCTGTAGCCGTTGCATCCCAATCACCTGATCCACGAAGACAAGATGGTCACGTCGTACCGCCGCGAAATCCACGGTTTCGCCAAGGGAAGCCGAGAGCTCCGCTATGAAGGGATGCGCGAGCGCGGCCACGTTGGTCTCCACCGAGGCCGCGAGCCGCAGCAGCGCGGGGCCGAGCCTCACGCGCCCGCCGGGTGTCGCGGCCACCACCAGCTTCTCGCTCTCCAGCGCCGCCACGATCCGCTGGACCGTGGAACGTGCGAGTTCCACCTTGGCGGCGATCTGGCCCAGACTGAGGCCGTGGGACTGGTTTTCCAGGCAGCGCAGGATGGCGGCGGCGCGGCCGATCACCTGGATCTGGTTCTTCTCGGGTGGCAACCTGTTCTCCTGACGCCAATCTTCCGGTGCTGGCGCGTCTGGCAGGGAAAGCCATTCGTGCCGTGATGCGCAAGACGGGAGGCTTCCTTCGCCTCGTCCATTCCTTCCTGTTGACAGGACGGGGTAGCCGAACCGTATCGTAGGCACGTCGTACTGCCATGCGGTTCAACACGACACCGGCTGCCGCAGGCCAGCAAAGAAAAAGCCGCGCCGGAACAAGGCCGCGGCATCGGGAGGGGTTCGATGGCGACGCGACGCGCCCTGTTGACCAGCATCGCGGCGGCCGGCACGGCGAGCGGGCTGCCCGCCCTCGCGCAGGGCCGCGCAACGTCCGGCGGCTATCCCGACCGCCCCGTGCGGATCGTCGTGCCCTACGCGGCCGGTGGCGGCAACGACATCCTGGCACGCATCTACGGCCAGAAGCTGGCGGAGGCGCTGGGCCAGCCCTTCGTGGTGGACAACCGGCCCGGCGCCAGCGCGGTGATCGGCACCGAGTCGGTCATCCGCTCCCGCCCCGACGGCTATACGCTGCTCGTCCACGCCAGCGGCCCCGTCCTGTCCGAGAAGGGCGCAACCAGGCCGGCCTACGACCTGCAGTCCGATATGACGCCCATCGCTGTCCTCGGTGCCTTTCCCGGGATGCTGCTGGTCAAGGGCGACAGCCCGCACCGCACGGTGGCGGACCTCGTCGCATGGTTAAAGGCGAATCCGGGACGGGCGAATTACGGCACCGGCGGCACGGGCTTTCAGCTCCTCGGCGCCTATTTCGCGCAGCGCGCGGGGGTCACGCTCGAGAACATCATCTATCGCAGCAGCACCGAGGGCGTGACCGCCCTTTCCGCGGGCGACGTGGCCCTGGCTCTCAGCGATCCCGGGCCCGCGCGCGCGGCAATCGAGGGCGGCCGCGTGCGCCTCCTGGCGGTCACATCCGCGCATCGGATGGCCGCCTATCCGGACGTGCCGACCATGGTGGAGGCAGGCTTCCCGGATTTCGTGGTGGAATACTGGATCGGCCTCTTCGCGCCGGCCGGCGTGCCCGAGGAGATCCACCGCCGCCTCTACGACGAGGTGCGGCGCGCCGCGGCCACGCCGGACGTCCAGCAGCGGCTCGCGCTGAACTCGGTGGAGCCGGACGGCAAGGACCCGGAGGCCTTCCGCGCCGCGGTGAAGGCGAATGCCGAGTTCTGGATCGCCGTCGCGCGGCAAGCCGGGATCTCGCTCGAACGATAGCGCTGCGGAAGATCGCGGCGGAACATTGCGTGTGAAGGGGTGACCATGTCCGACCAGGACCAGAGGATCCAGCGGCCGATCTCGACCGCCGAGCTCGAGCGGCGCTGGGCGGCCGTGCGCGCTGCGATGGAAGCGGCGGGCATCGACGTCCTGCTGATGCAGAACAACAGCGACCACATGGGCGGCTACGTGAAGTACTTCACGGACCTGCCGGCCACCAATGGCTACCCCGTGACGGTCATCTTCCCGCGCGACGACCTGATGACGATCGTCCGCCAGGGGCCCTTCGGTCTGGTGGAGGAACCGGCGGGCGGCAGCAACGGCGTGCTGCGCGGCGTGAAGCGGGCGCTGACGACCCCCAGCTACTCCTCCTGCTTCTACACCGCGCCCTATGACGCGGAACTCGCGGCCACGGGCCTCGCGCCCTATGCGCGCGCGACCATCGGCCTTGTCGGCACCTACCAGATGTCTGCGGCCGTCACGGACCATATCCGTGCCACCTACCCGCAGGCCCGCTTCGTCGACGCCTCGGACCTCGTGGACCGGATCAAGGTCATCAAAAGCGACGAGGAGAAAGGACTGATCCGCGACGCCGCGCGGATGCAGGACGGCGCCATGCGCGCCGCTTTCGCTGCCATCAAGCCGGGCATGCGCGACCGCGAGGTGGCCGCCGTGGCCCAGCAGTACAGCCACGCCTATGGCAGCGAGCAGGGCATCTATCTCTGCGCCTCCGCCCCCGCCGGCACGCCCTTCCACTTCGGCCAGTGGCATTTCGGCAACCGGATGCTGCGCGAGGGTGACCAGTTTGTTCTCCTCGTGGAGAACAGCGGCCCGGGCGGCATGTACACGGAGCTGGGCCGCAGCTGTGTCCTGGGCAAGGTCTCCCAGCAGATGAAGGACGAGTTCGCCTTCACGCTGGAAGCCCGCAAGTTCACGCTCGACCTCCTCAAGCCCGGCATGCCAAGCCGCCAGATCTGGGAGGAGTTCAACGCCTTCATGGTGCGGAACGGCCGCCCGCCCGAGAACCGCCTTTACTGCCACGGCCAGGGCTACGACATGGTGGAGCGCCCGCTCATCCGCCATGACGAGCCCTTCCCGATTCAGGCGGACACGAACATCGTCGTCCACCCCACATACAACCACAACGGCATCATGTCCTGGGTCTGCGACAACTACCTCATCGGGCCGGAGGGGCCGACGGGGCGGCTGCACGAATTCCCCGAGATCGTCACCGAGATCGGCTGAGCCATGGCCGTCTCCGACATCCTCTTCTTCGGCAAGGACGCCGAGTACTACCGGGAGCATCTCGCGCAGGAGTTTCCCGGGTTGCGCCTGCACCTGGCGAAGGACAATGCCGGCATCACAGGGCAAGCGGCGGAGTCGCAGCTGCTTGTCGCCATGGCGCCCGCCGTCACCGCCGCCACCGTGCGCGCGCTGCCGCGGCTGCAATGGGTGCAGGCCATGACCACGGGCGTGGACAACCTGCTCATCATGCCGGAACTCCCGCCCGAGGTCGCCATCACGCGCGTGCGCGGCATCCACGGCCCGCAAATGTCCGAGATGGCCATACTCAACATGATGCTGCTGGCGCGGAACTTCCCGGCCGTGCTGCGCAATCAGGAGAGGCGCCGCTGGGAACGCTGGCCGCAGAAGCTGCTCGTCGGCCGCACCGCCGTCATTCTCGGGGTCGGTTCCATCAGCGAGGAGCTGGCGCCGCGCTGCAAGGCCTTTGGCATGCGCGTGATCGGCATCAGCAGCCGGAGCGAACCGCCCCCGGGCTTCGACAAGATGATGCCGCGCGCACGACTGGCCGAGGCCGCCGCGCTCGCCGACTTTCTCATCCTGCTGACCCCCTACACGCCCGAGACGCACAACATCATCGACGCGAAGCTGCTCGCCTCGATGCGGCCGGATTCCTGGCTGGTGAACCTCGCCCGCGGCAATGTGGTGGACGAGGAGGCGCTGGCCACGGCGCTGCGGGCCGGCACCATCGCGGGCGCCGCGCTCGACGTCTTCGCACAGGAGCCTCTGCCGGAGAGCAGCCCGCTCTGGGACACGCCGAACCTCATCATCACGCCGCATATCGGCGGGATGAGCGACACCTATGCGGAGCAGGCCCTACCGACGCTCCGCCAAAATCTGGCCGACTTCCTGCGAGGCGGCGTTGGTGCCCTGCAGGAGCAGATCGAGCGGCCCGCCCGGGCAGGTGCCACATGACCGGGCTCGCGAGAGCACGCCGCCCCCTGGTCGCAGCGCTAATGGCGGTCGGCGCCCTTACCTCCGCGCTCGCCGACGAGGCGACGGAGAACCGCGAGCGCATCATCGGCAACTGGGAGCGGGATACCTAGGGGACCGGCGCCGGCCGCGCGGCCTCACAGGTCCAACTCCCAGTTCTGCCCCACTAGATCCTTCCCAAAGCTGTGGTGCCGCTCCTCCGCAGAGAGGCGGAAGCCGGCGGCAAGGTAGATGCGCCGCGCCGAGACGAGGATGTCGTTCGTCCAAAGCGTCAGCCGCCGGTATCCAAGTTCGCGCGCCGAGCGGATGCATTCCTCTACCAGCCGCCGCCCCATGCCAAGGCCGCGCGCCGAGGGCTCGACATAGAGGAGGCGCAGCTTGGCGACCTCCTCCGAGGCTCGGACCAGGAAGACCGAGCCGACGACGACCCCATCGCGCTCCGCCAGCCAGCAGCGTTCACGCCGGGGGTCGAACTCCCGGATGAACGTCGCGACGATTTCAGCCACCAGGGCTTCGAAGGTCGCGTCCCAACCGTATTCCTCGGTGTAGATCACCGCCTGCCGATGCACGATCCAGCCCATGTCGCCTGGGCGTGGCGGGCGCAGGAGGTACGGCGCCGCGCGGGCGGGCTCCGGGGGCGTGCCGCTGAGCAAACGCTCGGCCTCGGCGAGCGCGGAGGCGAGTTGGCGCCGTTCCGCCAGCGAGAGACGGTCAAGCAGGGCGCCGATCTCGTCGCGCGAGCGCGCGTCGATGGCGGCGAAGGCCTCCCGGCCCGTGGTGGTCAAGGAGAGCAGAAGCTGGCGGCCGTCCCTCTCGGCAGGGCGGCGGCCGATCAGGCCGCGCTCCTCCAGCCCGCGCAGCAGGCGGCTAAGATAGCCGGAGTCGAGGTCGAGCTTCACGCCGAGATCCCGCGCGGTGCAGGTCTCGCGCTGGGCCAATTCGTAGACGAGCCGGCCCTCGGCAAGAGAAAGCGGCCCCCTGAGCAGTCCTTCGTGCAGGAGGCCGATGCGCCGCGTGTAGAAGCGGCTGAAGCGCCGAACGGCGGCGACGCAACTCTCGAAACCTTCCCCGCGCATCGTTCCGTTCCCCTCCACTTGGCTGCCAGAGTCAGTAAATCACTGCTGATGGCAAGAATTTTGCGACAACTTGGTCCTGTACGCATCCGCCTGCTCACCGGCCCGGTTGCGGGGCCCTCCAGGCAGGGCGGCCCCGCCTCTCGACCGTCAGGGTGAACCGGCGCCACGATGCGGGCACGACACCCGCCCCCACATGATGGGCAAGCCGAGGAGACGCCCCATGCTGGACCATCCCGCCCCCGCCCTGGTGGAGGGCTGCGCCGCCCTGCTGGAAGCGGCCGAACGGCTGCACGAGGCCACCCGCGCCGCGCTGGGCGCCACCCTTGCCCCTGAAGGCCGGGCCGATCCCGCCCGGTTGGAAGCCGCGCAGTTCGCCGCCCACGGCCTTGCCTGGCAGGCCACCTATGTCGAGGCGCTGCGCCAGTCCCTCGCCTGGGCACGACGGCTGGAGGCCGTTGGCGCCTTCGGTGAGGTGGAGGCGGCTATCCTCCGCCTCGGCTTCGCGGAGTACGGCGCGCAACTCGTGGGCGGAATCCCGATGAGTCAGGCCGAGATCGTCCGCCCGCACGACATGGGCGTGCCGGAGCCGCGGCTGGAAGCCCTCCGGCCCAGCCTGATGGCCCTCTCCGATCCCGCCGCCCTCGACGCCGCGCGCCTCTCCCTCGCCACCGCCGTCTCCGAGGGCCGCTTCGGCGCGCTCGCGCTGGAGGACGAGTTGCTGGAGGCGACGCGCGGCGAGTTCCTCCGCTTCGCCGCCGCCGAGATCGCTCCTCATGCGCAGGAGTGGCATCAGGGGAACGCGCTTATCCCCATGCCTGTCGTGCGCAAGCTCGCGGAGATGGGCGTCTTCGGCCTGACCGTGCCAGAGGAATTCGGCGGGCTCGGCCTCGGCAAGGTCGCCATGTGCCTTGTTTCGGAGGCGCTGAGCGGCGCCTATCTGGGCGTCGGATCCCTCGGCACGCGCTCCGAGATCGCGGCGGAGCTGATCCGCCTCGGCGGCACAGAGGAGCAGAAGGCGCGCTGGCTGCCCCTCATTGCCTCCGGCGAAATCCTGCCGACCGCCGTCTTCACCGAGCCTGACACCGGCTCCGATCTCGGCAGCCTCCGCACGCGCGCGGTGCGCGAGGGCGACACCTACCGCATCCACGGCGCAAAGACCTGGATCACCCATGGCTCCCGCTCCGACTTGATGACGCTTCTCGTCCGCACGGGCGCGCCGGGCTCGGGCTACAAGGGCCTGTCCATGTTGCTGGCCGAGAAGCCGCGCGGCATGGAGGAAGACCCCTTCCCCGCCCCCGGCATGAGCGGCGCCGAAATCCACGTCCTCGGCTATCGCGGCATGCGGGAGTACGAGATCGGCTTCGACGGCTTCGAGGTTCCCGCCTCCGCCCTGCTCGGCGGCGTGGAGGGCCAGGGCTTCAAGCAGCTCATGGAGACCTTCGAGAGCGCGCGCATCCAGACCGCCGCCCGCGCGCTCGGCGTCGCGCAGAACGCGCTCGAGCTCGGCACCGCCTACGCCAGCAGCCGCGCCCAGTTCGGCAAGCCCATTCTCGCCTTCCCGCGCGTGCACGCGAAGCTCGCCTGGATGGCGGCGGAAACGATGATGGCGCGCCAGCTCTCTTACTTCGCCGCCCGCCAGAAGGACGCCGGCCGCCGCTGCGACGTGGAGGCCGGCATGGCGAAGCTGCTGGCCGCGCGCGTCGCCTGGTCGAACGCGGACGCGGCGCTGCAGATCCATGGCGGCAACGGATACGCCATCGAGTACCCGATCAGCCGGGTACTCTGCGACGCCCGCATCCTGTCGATCTTCGAAGGCGCGGCGGAGATCCAGGCCCAGGTGATCGCGCGCGGGCTGCTCGGCCGCGTGAACTAGGGGCCGGGGAGCAGCCCCCGGCCACCTCTCTCAGCCCGCGGCGCGGGCCTCCAGGCCGGCGGCGCGGCTGCGCGCATTCGCCGCGGCCGCCTCGGCGTCGGCGTGCAGCAGGCGCCCGTCGCGCTTCAGGATGCGCCCGTCCACCATCACGAGATCAACGGCCCCTGCCCCGCACTGCAGGAGGGCGGAGGAGATAGGGTCGAGCACGGGCGAGGTGCCGACCGTGTCCGCCCGCAGCAGAACGATATCGGCGCGCTTGCCAGGCGTCAGGCTGCCCGTGACGTCGCCCAACCCAGCCGCACGTGCCCCGCCGAGCGTTGCCCAGCCCAGCGCCTGCCGCGTGGTGAAGGCGACAGCCCGGAGCGGCGCCCCGGCACGGATTGCCTCGGCATTGGCCAAGCCCCGCGCGGCCGCGAGCGCGATCCGCGTCTGGGTGAAGACATCACCCCCCACCCCAGCCGAGATATCGCTGCCGATGCCCACCGCGCCGCCTGCTCGCTGCATGCGCGGGGCGGCGGGGAAGCCGTGCCCCATCTGCATCTCCACCTCCGGCGTGGAGACGGTGCTGCCGCCGGCATCCGCCAGCATCTTGTACTCGTCCTCGTCCAGGTCGTTGGCATGGGCGAGGCTGATGCGTGAGTTCAGCAATCCCTTCTCGTGCAGCGCGGCGATGCTGCGCCGCTTGCGCTCGGCATAGACCGGGGCACCCGCGTGGAACTGCACCAGAAGGTCGAGGTCGCGCGCGAGACGAAGGTCGCTCTCCGTCTCCTCCAGCGAGGAGAAGTCCGGTCCGCGCATGGCCAGCGCCAGCCGCACCCGGCCAGGTGAGGCCATGCGGCCCGCGCGCAGGCGGCGGATATCGGCGGAAACCGCCTCGGGGCTGTTCGCGCTGGTGGTGCTGCCAGCGCCTGACCCCGCCAGCCCGTAGGCGAAGACGGCGCGGATGCCAGATTTCTCAAAGGCGTCCAGCGCGGCGTCCGCGTGCGCGGAACTGGTCGTCTCACGGCTCCAGTCCAGCACCGTGGTCACGCCGGCCGAGAGAAGCTCGAGGCATCCCGCATAATCCGCCGCGCGCAGGTCGTCCGCCGTGAGGCGGGAGGATCGCTTTGCGACCACCGTGCCGAAATACTGCGCGAGCGTCTGGTCGCCGGACATGCCGCGCTGCAGCGCCTGGCCTAGATGAATATGGGCGTTCACGAGACCGGGGATGGCGATCCGCCCCACGCCATCCACCACCTGCGCGCCCTCGGGCTGCGGCAGGTCGCGCCCGACGGCGGCAATGGCGCCATCCCGCACGAGGATGTCGCCGGCCGGCAGATCGGGCACCGAGGGATCCATCGTGACGACGACGGCACCGCGGATGAGCACCGGCCGGGCGGGATCAAGGGCAGGCGCGTTGCCTTGGGCAGCGGCGGGAAGGCTGGCGACGAGGCCGGCAGCGGGCACGGCGCCCAGCAGCGCACGGCGGGACGGGGTCATGGACGCGTTCTCCTGCGCCCTTTGTTGGTAAGCGCCGCGGGCGGGCGCGGCCCGCGGCGCCTTGAAAAGGCTATTAACTCAGTCCGCGTATTCGCCGGCGGACTGGATGATCGGGCGCCAGCGGGCGACCTCGGCTTCAAGAAGCGCGCGGTGCGCCTCGGGCGTCGCGCGCTCGGCGGGCTCCGGCGTCGTCGCCAGCTCCGCGAAGCGGGTTACCACCTTGTCGTCCGCCAGCGCGGCGCGCAGTGCCTGGGAAAGGCGGTCGATGATCGGGCGCGGCGTGCCGGCAGCGACGTAGAAGCCGTGCCACACCGTCACCGTCAGCCCGGGCAGCCCGCCCTCGGCGGCGGTGGGCAGGTTGGGCAGGGCGGGCAGGCGCTGCTCGGTGGTGGCGGCGAAGGCGCGGACGCGGTTGTCCTGGATATAGGGCACCGTATTGGTCGTCTGGTCGCAGGTCAGGTCCAGGCGGCCCGCCATCAGCTCCGTCATGATCGGTGCCGTGCCGCGGAAGGCGATCGGCGTCATCGGTGTCTGGAGCAGTGAGCGCAGCAGCGTTGCGCAGAGATGGCTGGCGGAGCCGAGGCCTGCATGCCCGATATTCACCTCTGCTCCCGGCCGCTTCAGCCAAGCGACGAGCTCCGGCAGGTTCGCCGCCGGGATGTTCGGGCGGGCGACCAGCGTCATCGGCACGGGCGTGATGAGGCCAACCGTGTCGAAGGACTTCAGCACGTCATAGGGCAGGTTGCGGTAGAGGGTGGGTGCCGTCGCGACACCGATATTGCCGAGCAGCAGCGTGTAGCCGTCCGGCCGGGACTGCGCGACGCGCTGCCCGCCGATCGTGCCACCCGCGCCCGTCACGTTCTCGGCTACGACGGAGACACCGAGGTCGCGCCCCATCGCCTCGCCGAGCTGGCGCGCCACCACGTCGGTCGGGCCGCCGGCCGCGAAAGGCACGATGATGGTGATGGTGCGATCGGGAAAGCGCCCCTGCGCCTGGGCTCCCGGTAGGAGCAGCAGGACCGCCGCAAGGCCACCCGACAGTCGGGTGAGGATGGATCGGACGTTCATTCTTCTTCCTCCTTCAGACCTGCTCGTTCAGGCAGGCGGCGCGAAAGGCATGGCCAAGACCACGGCCGCTGGCCGGTTCGTCCGGTTCTCAAGCTGCCGCCCCTCACCCGGCGCGATACGACAGGAATCAAGGCGGCCGAGCGTCGCCTCCTCCTTCACGCCATCGCGCTCCGCAATGATCGTCAACTCGCCCTCTACCACCACGTAGTGCTTCTCCACCGGCGAAGCGTCGAGCGTGGTGTGCCCGCCCGGCAGCAGCCAGGAGAGACCGAGCCAGAGGCTCTCCGCCGGCCCGGCCTCGCGGCCCTGCAGGCGGAGCATGCGCATGTCGAAATGCCCGGGCGCCTGGTAGGCGGGGGCATCGGCCAGCCGGGTGACGTTCACGCGCCCATCTCCAGCAGCACGCGCTGCGGCGCACCGCCGAGCACGATGCGATATGCCTCCTCGGCGCGGGAGAGCGGGAAGACGAAGTCCGGTTCGATCTCGTAGGGCGTCAGCGCGCCTGACTCGAAGCCCGGCCGCAGCGCTTCCAGCACGGCGCCCGTCTCGGCGGCCGAGAGCGCGAGCGTGTCCACACCGACATAGCGGTGCTGCCCGCGATAGAAGAGGAAGATGTCGAAGGGGACGGCGCGGTCGAGCGTCGCGATGAAGATCTGCGTCGCTCCATGCGCCATCGCCGCATTGCCCGCCGCGAACCAGGGCGAGCCGACGCAGTTGAAGACGAGATCGGCGCCATGGCCCTTCGTAGCCTCGCGCACGGCCGCGGCCACGTCGCCCGTCTCGCTGTCGAAGACCGCCTCGGCACCCTCGACCGCGATGCCGGGCCGCCGCACGCCCGCGAAGACCCGCGCGCCCGCCGCGTGCGCGATGCGGCAGGCCGCCTGCCCGACGCGGCCATTGGCGCCGAGCACGAGCACCACCTGCCCCGCTTTCACGCCGCCCGCCTCGCGGAAGCCGACCTCGGCGGTGACGAAGGGCACACCGATCGCCGCCGCCTGCTGCATGGATAGATTCTTCGGCTTGGCGAAGACCGCGTCAGGCGGCAGGGCAAGCAGGCTGGCATGGCTGCCGTCCCGCGAGATGCCGACATCGCCGCCCGAACCCCAGACCTCAAGGCCGATCAACTCCGCCGGCCCCTCCACCACGCGCCCCGCGAAATCGCGGCCGGGCGTGCGCGGGAAGACCGCCTTGGGCATGACGCCCAGGAGAGCCTTCACGTCGGAAGGATTGACCCCGGCCGCCGCGACCTCGACGAGGCACCAGCCGGGCGGCAACTCGGGCGAAACCTCGGCATGTGAAAGGCCGAGGTCCTTTGGCCCTGCGGCCTTGGTCTCGATACGCAGCCCCGGGCCGCTGCGGCGCCCGGGCTTGAGGGAAGCTGACACGTCTCGTGAATCCCTCAGGAAAGGCCGATGATTTCGCGCGCGCGGGCAGGCCCGACGACGCGCGGTCCGAGATCCTCCACCATTCGCCGAGCCTTCTCGACCATGGCGGCGTTGGAGGGGGCGAGAACGCCGCGCGCGATCATCGTCGCGTCCTCCAGCCCGACGCGCGCGTGGCCGCCGGCGATGATCGATTGCGCGACCATCGGGAAGGCGCTGCGCCCGATGCCGATGGCGGTGAACTGCGCGTCCGCCGGCAGAAGGTTGCGCGCGTAGATCACCGTCTCGGGCGAGGGCTGGAAGCCGTACTTCACGCCCATGACGAAGGAGGTGAGCGCCGGCGCCGCCAGGCTGCCATCGGCCAGCATGTCGCGCATGAGGGCGATATCGCCGGAATCGAACAGCTCGATCTCCGGCACCGCCCCGGCTTCCCGCAGGAAAGCCGCCATGCGGCGCACGTTGCGGGGCGTGTTGATTACCACCTCGCGCCCCGAGTTCATCGTGTTCAGGTCGAGCGTCGCGATATCCGGACGCAGCGCGGTGATATGCGCCGTGCGGATCTCCGGCGTGGTCAGCGTCGTGCCGGGACCGGCGATCTTCGGATCTTCCTCACCCACCACGAAACGGCCACCGGGGCCGGTGGTGAGATTGATGATGAGGTCCTTGTTGCGGCCGCGAATGCGCGCGACCACGTCCTTGTAGTATTCCAGCTCCATGCTCGGCTTGCCCGTCGCGGGGTCGCGCACGTGCAGGTGGACGACGGCCGCCCCCTCCTCCGCCGCGGCGAGGGCGGCGTTGGCGATCTCCTCCGGCGTCACCGGCAGCTCCGGATGCTGCTCCCGCGTGGTCAGGTTGCCCGTCACCGCGCAGGTGATGAAGACCTCGTCGCGCATGGATCTCAAAGCGCACGCCCTCCGTCGACGAGGATCAGCGATCCCGTGGAATAGGTGAGAAGCGTCGCGCAGGCGAGGACGGCATTCGCCACGTCCTCCGGCTGCGCGACGCGCTTCAGCGGAATGGAGGGCGCGATCTTCGCGTTCGCCTCCGGCCCCCGCCCTGGCACGAAGCCCGTCTCCACCACGCCGGGGGAGACGGACATCACCCGCACCTTCGGCGCGAGCGCCCGGGCGAGCGACTTCGTCAGGCTGTCCGTTGCTGCCTTCACCGCGGCGTAGGCGAGGTTGGAGCCCGATCCGTTCAGCCCCCCGATGGAGGAGATGTTCACGACCAGCCCCTCCGACTCCTCCAGCAGCGGGCGGAAGGCCCGCACGGCGGAGAGCGGGCCGCGCCAGTTCACGCGCCACATGGAATCGAGGAACTCGTCGTCCAGCGCATCCAGGTCGGTATGGGCGATGGCCCGCGTGAAGCCCGCGCTGTTCACCAGCACGTCGCAGCGGCCGTGGCTGCGGGCCACATCCGCCGCCAGCGCCTCGATCGAGGCCCGGTCCTCCATCGAGGCCGGGCGGGCGTCATGCCCACTTCCCGGCAAAGAGGTGACCAGCGCGCGCGCCGCTGCCTCCTGCCCGCGATAGCTGACGATCACGGAGGCGCCGGCCTCGGCCAGCACCCTGGCCGTCGCCGCGCCGATCCCCCCGGAGCCACCGAGGATGACCGCAATCTTCCCGTTGAGAGTGCTCATTGGATCGGCGGCACCGGCAGGCGGGAGTCACCCGGCTCCATGTGGAAGGTATAGTCGAGCGACCACCACTCTCCCTCGCTCCCGTCCGGCGCCGGCCCCTCGCCCTTCTTGTAGCCACCGACCAGAGCCAGGGTCACGCCGAAGACCACGTCGCTCTCCAGGTGCTCGTCGTCGTCCACGAAAACCTGGGTGATCAGTGTCTTGAGGCCGGGCTTGTGGATGAGGAAGTGCAGGTGCGCCGGGCGAAAGGGGTGGCGGCCCTGGGCGCGCAGCAGGTCGCCTGTCGGCCCGTCCGTCGGCACCGGGTAACCCGCGGGCTTGACGGAGGTGAAGCGGAACCGCCCCTCCGCATCGGTCCTGAATTGGCCGCGCAGGTTCATGTCGGCCATGTTCGGGTCCTGGTTCTCGTAGACCCCCTCCGGCGAGGAATGCCACACATCCACCCGGGCATCCGCCACGGGCGCCCCACCCGAGAGCACCTGGCAGGTGGCGAAAAGCTTCGGCCCCGGCGTCGGCCCGCGCACGATGCTGCCGCCATCCGGAACGGCCGGCGAGTTGTCGCGCCAAAAGGGTCCGAGCAACGCCGCGGCCGTCTCGGTGGACCCGTTCGCCCCGTTGTTCAGCAGGCAGACGAGGGTCGAGACGCCGACCGCGTCCGAGAAGAGCACGCCTTCGTTGTGCACCGCGCTATTCGCCTGGCCAATCCGGCCGAGGAACTCCACGCCGTACTCCCATTCCTGCTCGGTCGGCTTCACCTCGCGGATGAAGGCGTGCAGGTGGCGAACCAGCGCGGTAGTCACCTCGTGCAGGCGCGCGTCCTTCGTGCCGGCCATCGCCTCGAGCACCGCCGGCGTGACCATGGCTTCGCCGTTGATGATCACGGATTGCCCTCCCATTTCCTCTGCAATCGATTGTATAGCCCCTCACAGCGGCTCCGCAATCGCTATCTTGGTGACAATGACGACACCCATCCCTCGTTCGATCAATCTCCGCCAGGTCGCGGAGGAGGCGGGCGTGCACCCCTCCACGGCCTCCCGCGCGCTCAATTCCGCGACCCGGCACCTCGTCGCGGCCCCCGTTGCGGAGCGCGTGCAGGAGGCCGCCGCGCGCCTCGGCTACCGGCCGGACGCGGCGGCGATGTCGCTTCGTACCGGGCGCTCGCGCCTTGTCGGTGCGCTGGTGCCGGGCATCGCCAACCCCGTCTTCGCGCCCATCCTCGCCGCCGCCGCGGCCGCCCTCTCGGCGGACGGCCACGCTCTTCTCGTCGCCGATCCCGGTGACGATCCCGAGCGCGCGGCCGAGTTCGTGGCCGAGCTGGCTGCCCGCCGCGTGGACGGCCTCCTGCTCGCCACCGTGTCGCTGCGCGATGACCCCGCGCTCGCCGCCTGCCGCCTGCGCGGCCTGCCCACGGTGCTCGTCAACCGCAGCGGCGGCGAGGGCGTGCCCGCCGTGGTCTCGGACGACCGCGGCGGCATGGCGCTCGCGGTCGAGCATCTCGTGGGCCTCGGCCATCGCCGCATCGCCCATGTCGGCGGCCCCGCTCCCCTCTCCACCGGCCTGCTACGGCGGGAGGGCTTCGAGCGCGCCATGGCCGCCGCAGGCCTGGACATCCCCCCGGGCTGGGTAGAGGCCGCCACGGCCTATGGCCGCGCCGAGGGAGAGGCGGCCGCCACCCTCCTCCTCACGCGCTGCCCCGGCGTCACGGCGCTGGCCTGCGCGAACGACCTGCTGGCGCTCGGCGCCTATGATGCCTGCCACCGGGCTGGCCTTCGCATCCCCGCGGATATTTCCGTCACCGGCCACAACGACATGCCGATGGTGGATCTCATCGAGCCGCCCTTGACCACCATTCGCATCCCGCACGAGAGGATGGGCCGCGAGGCCGCGCGGCTGCTGCTGGAGCGTATCCACCAGGGTGCGGAGGCGGGCACGCTGGTCCTCGCCTCCGGTTTGGTGCAGCGCGGCTCCTCCGGCCCGCCGCCCGATGGAATGACCGCCACGGCTTGACCCGTGGGGCACATCGCCACCTATAGCGGCATGAGCGAGACCAATCCCCTCCTGTCGGCCTGGGACACCCCTTTCGGCCTGCCGCCCTTCGACCGGATCAGGCCGGAGCACTTCGCCCCCGCCTTCGAGGCTGCCATTGCAGAGAACCTGGAGGAGATCGCGGCCATCGGCACCGATCCCGCCGCGGCCGGCTTTGCCAACACGATAGAGGCACTGGAGCGCAGCGGCCGGGCACTGGCGCGGGTGAGCCTCGTCTTCTCCAACCTCGTCTACAGCTTCGGCGGCGCCGATCTGGAAGCGCTGGATCGGGAGATGTCGCCCCGGCTGGCCCAGCACGGCATGCGCGTGGCGCTCGACCCGCAGGTCTTCGCCCTGGTGCGCACCCTGCACGAGCGCCGCGAGGAGCTGAACCTGAAAGAGGACCAGCGCCGGCTGCTGGAGCGCACCTATCTCGGCTTCATTCGCAGCGGCGCGGCGCTGGACGAGGCGGCAAAGGCGCGCATGACCGCGATCTCCGAGCGCCTGGCCGTGCTGCACACCCAGTTCGGCCAGAACGTGCTGCACGACGAGAACGAGTGGCACATGGCGCTCGAGGAGGGCGACCTCGAGGGCCTGCCCGCCTTCCTCCGCGACGGCATGGCCGCGGTCGCCACCGAGCGCGGCATCCCCGGCTACGCCGTGACGCTCTCGCGCTCCCTCATCGAGCCCTTCCTCACCTTCTCCGCCCGGCGGGACCTGCGGGAGCGCGCCTACAAGGCCTGGATCGCGCGCGGCACCCATCCCGGCGAGCACGACAACCGCCCCCTGATCCCCGAGATCCTGGCGCTGCGGGCGGAGCGGGCAAGGCTGCTCGGCTACGAGACCTACGCCGCCTTCCGCCTCGCCGACACCATGGCCGGCAGCGCGACCGCCGTGCAGGGCTTGCTGGCTGAGGTCTGGGAACCCGCCAAGAAGAAGGCTGCCGCCGAACGCGACCGCCTGCTCGCCCTCGCCCGCCAGGAGGGCTTCGAGGGTGAGATCGCCCCCTGGGACTGGCGCTTCCTCGCCGAGCGCGTCCGCCTGGCCGACTACGCGCTGGACGAGGCGGAGCTGAAGCCTTTCTTCGTCTTCGACAACATCCAGAGGGCCGCCTTCGACACCGCGACCCGCCTCTTCGGCGTCACCTTCACGCCGCGGGACGACGTGCCGCTCTACCACCCCGACGTCCGCGCTTACGAGGTGCGGGACGCGGACGGGCATGTCGGCGTGTTCCTGGCCGATCCCTACGCGCGGCCGGGCAAGCGCTCCGGCGCCTGGATGAGCAGCTACCGCGACCAGGAAGATCTCGACGCGCCCGTCTCCCCCGTCATCGTCAACAACAACAACTTTGCGAAGTCTGAGCCGGTGCTGCTGAGCTTCGACGACGCGGAGACGCTGTTTCACGAGTTCGGCCACGCGCTGCACGGGCTGCTGAGCAGGGTGCGCTACCCCGCGCAGTCCGGCACCTCCGTGCGGCGCGACTTCGTGGAGTTGCCGTCGCAGATCTACGAGCACTGGATGGCGCTGCCGGAGACACTGCGGCACTACGCCCTGCACCACCGCACGGGCGAGCCGCTTCCGGAGGCGTTGAGCGAGCGGCTGCTCTCGGCGCGCAACTTCAACCAGGGCTTCGCGACGGTGGAGTATACCTCCTCAGCCCTCATCGACATGGCGCTGCACAGCCATCCCGATCCGGCATCCATCGACACCGACCGCTTCGAAGCGGAATTCCTTGCGGAGATCGGCATGCCCCCCGAGATCGGCTTTCGCCACCGCCCCGCGCATTTCCAGCACCTCTTCGCCGGCAGCGGCTACGCGGCGGGCTACTACTCCTACATGTGGGCGGAGGTGTTGGACGCCGACGGCTTCGACGCCTTCACCGAGGCCGGGGATCCCTTCGACCCCGCGACGGCTGCCCGCTTGCGCACCCTGCTGAGCGCCGGCGACGCGCGCGATCCGATGGAGCTCTACATCGCCTTCCGCGGGCGGGAGCCGAGCACCGCCGCACTATTGCGTGGCCGCGGCCTGGTGGCGGCATGAGCGCCCTGGAAGCGGCCGGCGGGATGCCCCTTCTGGTCACGCATAGCGGCAAGTTCCACTGCGACGAGGTCTTCGCTTACGCCGTGCTGCGCCTCGCCCTCGCGCTGCGGACGCCGGGCGAGGACCACCGGCTGGTGCGGACGCGCAAGCCGGAGCCGATCGCGGCCGCCGACATCGTCTGGGACGTCGGCACCACCTTCGACGCCGCGCGCCAGCGCTTCGACCACCACCAGCGCGGCGCTCCGACGCGCGAGGACGGCACGCCCTTCTCCTCCGCCGGCCTTGTCTGGCAGGTCTATGGGGAACACGCGGTGGCTCGGCTGCTGGAGGTCTCGGACAGCGCGCGCTTCGCCCCCGCCATCGCGGCGGAGCTGGACCGCAAGCTCGTGCGCCGCATCGACGAGGTGGACAACGGCGTCTCCATGACCGGTCCCCTGGTGGACGACACGCTGAGCCTCGCCTCGCTGGTCGGCGAGTTCAACCCGTCCTGGGACGACCCCGCCTCGGAAGGCCCCACCGCCGGCGATGCCGCCTTCCTGGAGGCGACCGCCTTCATGGAGGGCGTCCTGCGCCGCCGTGTGGAAGGGCTGCGCGCGCGCCACGCGGCCGATGCGCGCGTGCTGGCCGCGCATCAGGCCGGGGAGGACCCGCGCATCCTCGTGCTCGAGCGCGGCATGCCCTGGAAAGGCGCCGTCTTCGCGCACGACCTGCCCGTGCTCTTCGCGGTCAGCCCTGCCTCCAACGGCAACTGGATGCTCGACACCATGCCGCCCGAGCCCGGCTCCTTCGCCCAGCGCCAGCCGCTGCCGGAGGAATGGGCGGGCCTTCAGGACACGGAACTGGCCGAGCGCTCGGGCGTCGCGGACGCGGTCTTCGTTCATGTGCGTCGCTTCGTCGGCGCCGCACGCTCGCGTGACGGGGCGGTGGAGATGGCGCGGCGCGCGCTGCCGGCGGCTTAGCGGTTCAGCGGCGGGGAAGCGTCCCCGCCTCTGCCCGTGTGGAGGGGCCCGGCAGTGGCGTGACTGCCACCGGCGCGGTGCCGGTACGCCCCATACCGAGCCGCGTGGCGACGCCGGGGCTGACGTCCAGAATGCGATGCCGCACGTGCGGACCGCGGTCCCGCACATGCACGACTGCGCTGCGACCGTTCCGCAGGTTCGTCACGCGTGCCCGGGCACCCAGCGGCAGCGTCCGGCTGGCCACGGAATCCGAACGGGGATCGAAGCGCCCGCCATCGGCCATCCGCCGCCCCGCAAGGCTGGAGGCATAGATGGAGGCACGGCCGCGCTGGGTCACGGCAGCGTGACCACGGCGGATCGCGGGCCGCCGCTCCTGCGCCCGTGCCTGATGCGCGTGCCACTGCCCGACCGAGCGTACAACCGGATGCGCGCGGTAACCCACACCAACACTCGCATGCCGCGAATCCTTTCCGCCTTCCGCCGCCACCGCGGGTGCCTCGACCGCCGTGAAGGCCATCGACGCGCAGAGAAGAACCACCCTCCAAAACCTCATCGTCTTATCCTTCTGTCGCCAGCCCTCGCATTCGGCACCGCGAGTTGAAACCGGCACGAATCCGCAATCGAAACCATTCCTTGCAAACGATTGACCTCGGGCGAATGGATCGCCATCCAAGGCGCGCCATGCAACAGACAGCCATCACCGTCGCCGGCCGCACCTTCGTCGCGCTCCAGAAAGCTGGCCGTCCGACGCGAGGGCGGGCCGCCGTCTTCCATGCCGTGACACCGAACTGCCGCATGTCCCTCTGCGCCGATGAGCCCGGCGCGGGATCCTATTGGGCGGAACCGCCGGCCGAGGCCGTCACTTGCCCCGAATGCCTCAGGCGCCTCTCACGGATCGGCACGCGCTGAACGCGCGCTACGCCACCAGATCGTAGCGGAGCCACCGGTTTTCCAGCCCGCCGCACCGCGCGGGAGGAACTCGGCCTCACCCGCGACCCAGCACCACGCGCAGCTTTTGCGCCAGCTCGTCACGCCGATAGGGCTTGTTCAGCACGTCCATGTCGTCCGCGATCGGCTTGCTCGTCAGCGGCTCCCCCACATAGCCGGACGTGAGGAGCACCTTCAGCTCAGGCCGCAGCCGACGCGCTTCCACCGCCAACTGCGCGCCGTTCATGCCGCCCGGCATCACCACGTCCGAGAACATGATGTCGATCCGCGCCGGTCCGTGGATGTGCTCCAGCGCCTCACGCGCGTTGTGGGCAATGATCACGTTATAGCGCAGCTCCTCCAGGCTCTCGACGGCCATGGCGAGCACCTGCTCGTCGTCCTCCACCAGAAGCACCGTCTCCCCGCTCGCCGCCGGGCGCAGCGGCACCTTGCCCGGCGCCGTTGCCGGCTCCTCGGCCGGCGCGTCGAAGGAGGGTGGGAAGTAAAGCCGCACGCTCGTGCCGTGGCCGACCTCGGAATCGATCGCCACATCGCCGCCGGCGCTCCGGGCGAAGCCGTAGACCTGGCTCAGCCCGAGACCCGATCCCTTACCCACCTCCTTCGTCGTGAAGAAGGGCTCGAAGGCGCGCAGCAGAGTCGGCGCTTCGATGCCGGTGCCGGTATCCGTCACCGTAACCATGACATAGGCGCCGGGCGCGATGCCGCGCTCGTTGGTGGCGCGCGTGTCCCGGTGCACGTTGCGGCTCGACACCGTCACCTCGCCCCCCTCGGGCATCGCGTCCCGCGCGTTCACCACGAGGTTGAGCACAGCCGACTCGAATTGCGCGGGGTCGACGCGGATGGGGTCGACCGCGGGGTCGAGGTCGAAGCGCAGCGTCACCGCCTCGCCCACAGCCCGCCGGGCGAGACCCGCGAACTCCAGCAACAGCCGGTTCGGGTTGAGTGTTTGCGGCCGCAGCATCTGCCGGCGGGAGAAGGCGAGGAGCTGCTGCGTCAGCTGTTCCCCGCGCCGTGCGGCGGTCATCGCGGCCGTCGCCAGGCGGGTCACGCGCTCGGTCTGCTCCGGGCGCCGCAGCACCATGTCCAGCCCGCCGACGATAACGGTCAGCAGGTTGTTGAAGTCGTGGGCAACACCGCCCGTCAGCTGCCCGATCGCCTCCATCTTCTGCGCCTGGTGCAGCGCATCCTCGGTCACGCGGCGGTCGGTGGTATCCATGACCACGCCGGCCATGCGCACCGCACGTCCCGCCGCGTCGTAGCCGGCGCGGCCCTTGGCGGTGATCCAGCGCACGGCGCCGTCGGGCCGGCGGATGCGGCACTCGACGTCCAGAGCGCCCGTCTCGGCCGCGCGCGCGAAGGCTGCGGCGGCCTCCTCGCGCTCCTCCTCGAGCACGTGCTCCAGGAAGGTTGCGCGGCCCCAGGCGGGCAGCATCGTCGCGTAGCCGAAGATGCGGTCGTGCTGCGGCGTCCGGCGGGAGGTATCTGCGACGAGGTCGAGATCCCAGGATCCCATGCCCGCGGAATCAAGCGCGAACTCAAGGGCGACCCGCGTCTTCTCCAATTCCTGGGCACGCTCGCTCACGCGCTGCTCCAGCGTCTCATTCAGCAGGCTGAGCTCGCGCTCGCGCCGCTCGCGCTCCTGCAGGAGGTCTCGCGTCTCGTACTGGCGGCGCCGCACCCGAAGGCAGGCTCGCGCGGCGCTCGCCAGCGTCTCCGCGTTCACCGGCCGCTCCAGCAGCACGACGTTGCCGAGGCGCTCCAGCACGCGGGTCGCGGCATCGGAACGACGCCCGATCTGGCGTGTCGCGAGAACGATGAAGGGGATGTCCGACCAAGAGGGCTGGGCCTCGCAGAGCGCGAGCAGCGGCTCGAGCGCGGGCCCGACGAGTGCCTCCTCCGTCACCAACGCGCTTCCCACCTTGCCCTGCAGGCGTTCATGCAGGTCCGGAAGGTCGTTGCAGAGCTGGACGGTGATGCCGGCGCGCTGCATCACCCCTTCGATGACCCGGCCGTCCCGCCCTCGCGGCGCCAGAACGAGTATGCGCTCGGCCATGGGCGATCAGGCTCCGTCCACCCGGGGCAGCCGGTCCTTCAGCATGGAGACCCCACCCTTGTAGGAGGGCAGGCCCGTCAGCACGCCCTCGAAATCCGTCAGCGCCTCGCCGACCTGCAGCCCGCCGGCGCTCAGCTTCAGCTCCCGGATCGTCCGCTCATGCGCGTTGCTGCGCGTCTTCACGACGGAAATCGCGGTCCGCACCTGCCCCGCCGCTTCGAAGAAGCGAAAGAAGAGGATGCTGTCGCTGAGATAGCTGAGGTCGATATCGGCGCGCACGTCTCCCACCAGCCCATGATAGCCGAGGACGAGCATCGTCTTGACCCCGCGCTGGCCGAGATAACTCAGCAGTTCGTGCATCTGCAGGAGAAGGTAGTTCTCCCCGGGCATCGACTGCATGTAGGCGTTGAGGCTGTCGATGACGATGAAGCTGCATCCTCCCTCCACCGCGGCGCGCACGCGGCAGGCGAACTCGCCGGGGGAGAGCTCGGCCGGGTCGATCTGGCGGAGCGTCAGCCGCCCCGCTTCGACATGAGGGTGAAGGTCCATCCCCAGTGCCGCGCTGCGGGACAGGAAGGTGCCCAGGCCCTCGTCGAAAAGGTAGTAGGTCGCGCGCTCCCCACGTTCGAGGGCAGCCATCACGCAGTGCGTTGCCGTCGTGGACTTGCCCGCACCGGAGGGGCCGCTGAGAAGAATGTTGGTGCCGGGCACCAGCCCGCCACCGAGCAAGGCGTCGAGGTCGGCGTTGCCGCTCGAGGTAGGGGCGGACGCGAAGCTGTCGTGGTGCTCGGCCGCGATCAGCCGCGGGAAGACGGTCAGCCCCCCGGTGTCGAGTACGAAGTCGTGGAAGCCGCCGCGGAACTTGATGCCGCGCATCTTAGCGACGCGCAGCCGCCGCCGCTCCGCGCCGTAGTTGCGGGGCACCTGCTCGAGCGAGATCACGCCGTGGGCGATGCTGTGCAGCTGCAGGTCCGTGGGATCGGCCGTGCGGTCGTCCAGCATGAGCACCGTGCAGCGGCGGCTGGAGAAGAAGCCCTTCAGCGCCAGGATCTGCCGGCGATAGCGCAGCGGGCTCTGCGCCAGCAGCCGCATCTCGGAAAGGCTGTCGAACACCACGCGGGTGGGGTGCAGGTCCTCCACCCGCTGCATCACCTCCCGCGTCGTCTCGCCCAACTCCACCTCGGAGGGGTGCAGCACCGTCTGCTCGCTCTCCGGGTCGAGGCCGAGGTCGCCGGCCAGCTCGAAGAGGGAAAGGCCGTCCAGCGACCAGCCATGCGCCTCGGCCACCGCGCGCAGCTCTTCGGCGGTCTCCGAGAGGGTGATGTAGAGCCCCGCCTCCCCCTTCGCCGCACCCTCCAGCAGGAACTGCAGCGAGAGCGTGGTTTTCCCCGTCCCCGGCGTTCCCTCCACGAGGTAGAGACGGTCCCGCGTCAGTCCCCCGCCGAGGATGTCGTCCAGGCCCGCAATCCCCGTAGAAGCGCGATTCGGATCGACAGGCGGCACAGTCTCGAAGGAGCGGGTCACGGGTGCGGAGGCCTCCTCTTCTGCCGGACGCGGTGAGGTGGGGAGCAGGGGGCGGATTTCATCAACAAATGCAAATCACGTGTGGGTCTTAACGGAACCGTTTCAAGCGAGTTCGCAAAGAATTTTGTCTCCCATCAGCCAGTGCCGAAGCGCAGTTGCGTCGTTGAGCGGAACACCGCCCCGGGCCGCAGCACGGTGGAGGGGAAGGCCAGCCGGTTCGGACTATCCGGGAAGTGCTGGGTCTCCAGCGCCACGCCGTCGCCGCTCCTGTATAGGCGCCCGCTGGGTCCCGCCAGCGTACCGTCCAGCAGGTTCCCGCTGTAGAACTGCAGGCCCGGCTGGTCCGTCAGCACCTCCAGCACCCGCCCGCTTCCGGGGTCGCGCAGTCGCGCGGCGGGCCGCACCCCGGCGCCGGGCGCGCCGCGCAGCACCCAGTTGTGGTCGTAGCCCTGCCCGATTCGGAGTTGCGGGTGGTCGGCGCGGATGCGGGCACCGATCGGCGTGGGGGTGCGGAAATCGAAAGGCGTGCCCTCCACCGGCAGGATCTCGCCCGTGGGGATCACCGTCTCGTCCACCGGGGTGAAGCCGTCCGCGGCGATCTCCAGCTCGTGACTGAGGGCCGTGCCCGACCCCTCTCCCGCCAAGTTCCAGTAGCTGTGGTTGGTCAGGTTCATGACCGTCGGCGCGTCCGTCTCCGCGGTGTAGTCGATGCGCAGCGTGTCCGTTCCCTCCAGCGTGTAGGAGACGCGCACGGTAAGCGTGCCCGGATAGCCCTCCTCCCCATCCGGGCTGACCAGGGAGAGGTCCAGCCGGCGGGGATCGGCGGCGGTGACATCCCAGATCCGCTTGTCGAAGCCGCGCGCCCCGCCATGCAGGCTGTTCGGCCCGTTATTGGTGGCGAGGCGGTGCTCGCGCCCATCCAGCGTGAAGCGCCCCCGCGCGATGCGGTTGGCATAGCGGCCGATGAGGGCGCCGAAATAGGGCCCCTGCGCCGCGTAGTCGGCGGGCGCGGGCAGGCCGAGCGCGACATTCGCGAAGCGCCCCTCGCGGTCCGGCACCTCCAGCCGCTCGATAACGCCGCCGAGTGTAAGGATGGTGGCGCGAAGGCCGGGCGCCTCCAAAAGGTGGCGCTGCGCCCGGGCTGGATCATCGGCTGGCATGGGACCTCCTGGCACTGACCGTGGAAGGAAGGTCCGGCGGGGCGCGGCGTTGCACGGGCGCCACGCCCCGCCTTCAGGGCAGCCAGACCTCGATCGTGCCCGGCCGGGGCCGCGGGCGGTAGGAGGAGAAGTCCTGCACCCGCGCCTCGACGCCGGAGGAGGCGAGAAGGGCAGCGACCGTCGCCGCGCTGCCCGCATCCGCGGGGAGGAAGTGGCGCACCGCGGCGAAGCTCGGCCCCCTTCCGCCTCGGCGGACCTGAAGGTCTGGATAGCGCGCGGTCAACCCGGCCAGGAGCCGCTCCGACCTCCCCTGCGGGGTGGCGGAGAGAAAGTGGACGATCACCCGCGCCGGCGGCCCACCCGCCGCTTCAGCCACGACCGGCGCCTCGGCAGGGACTGGGGGCGCTGGAGGCGCGAGGAACCCCTGGTTCACGGGCGGCACCGGCGGAATGGCCGTGGGCGCGGGAGGCTCGGCGGCGGGCGCCGCGTTCCCCTCCACAGGGGCCGGAGCCGGGGGCGGCGTTGAAGGAACGGGCTCGGCGGGCGCCGGAGTGGGCGCCGCCGGCACTGCGCTGGCGGCCGGCGGGGGTTCGGAGAGGGCTGGCCGCAGCGCGGGCGGCTCCGGCGTCGTGACCGGCTCGGGCGTCGCGACCGGCTCTGGCGTTGTGACCGGCGCGGGCACGGGCGCAACCGCTGGCGCGGGCACAGGTACAGGTACAGGTACAGGTACAGGCGGCGCCGTCACGGCTGCTGGCTCGGGAGCCACTGCTGCCGGGGTGGTCCTCGCGGCCGGCGCGCTTCCGCTGTCGCTGCGCAGGGCGGCCATGATGCGATCCAGGTCGGTCCTCTCCGCCAGCCAGGCGCGGGCCGGCGCCAACCGTGCCAGCGGGCTGCCCGGCTGAGCGTGCTTCGACCGTTCCACCGCCACCGCCGCCCCGGCCAGGATCAGCAGGGCCACGACGGCGAGCACCCAACCGGCACCCCGCCGCCTTCGGGCAGGGGAAACGGCGGGCGCAGGCTCGGCGAGGACCGGTTCCGACACCACCGGGGGCGCCGGCCGGGCAGGCGGTGCGTCGGTTCCCGAAAGGGGCATCGCGGCGGTCGCCGGGGGCTCGATCCTGCCGGGAGCCGGCGCGACGGGCTGCGGAGGGATGGCGATCTCGTCGGCCGTCGCCCGCACCGCATCGAGCGGCGGGGGAACGGGCGGCGGGGACATCGCATCAGCCGCCACCTCGGGCAAGAGGCTGCTTGCCGGGGCCTCGGCCGAGGGCGGAGCGGCTGCGGGCACCAGCTGCGCAACGGGCGGCGCGGCGGGCGGGAGGGGGCGGAGACCGTCCATCCACTCTGCCGCCGCATCCACCAAATGCGGCCGAGTGGGCGGGGCGCCCTCCGCCGGAGGGGGACGCAGGGCAGGCGGCTCGGCCTGGGCAGGCGGGGGCGCAGCGCGGGTGGCCGGCGCGATCCCCGCGGCGTGGCGCGTCGCCTCAACCACGTGGCGGGCCAGGACTTCCGGCGATCCTTCGAGCGAGGCGGCAAAGGCGGCGGCCTTCGTCAGCACGTTAACCAGCCGCGGCACACCGCCAGAGCGCCGGGCGAGCTCCTCCACCGCCTCGGCCGCGAAGAGGTCGGGCGGGTAGCCGGCGGCGGCGAGGCGGGCCTCGATGAAACCGGGCAGTTCCGAGCGGGACACGGGGCTGAGCGTCACGGCCATGGCCGGCCGGCCCAGCGCCTCCAGCCGGCGCAGAAGGGGCGGCAGGCCGACGAGGATCCGAGGAGGAAGATGGGCAGCCTGCCCGACACCGAGCAGCGGGGCGAGCTGGTCGTCGCCGATGCGGTCAGCCTCGTCGAGCAGCACGGTGGCCGCGGCCAGCGCGGCGTCGCCCGCCTCTGCCCGATAGGTCAGCAGATCATGGGTGGTGCGCAGCAGAAGGACGCCGTCCTGCCGGCCGCGCAGGATCTCCGCGAGCTGCCCGAGCAGCAGCGTCTTGCCCGTCCCGGCCGCGCCGACCAGCGCGACCACCGGCGCCCCGCGCTCCAGGGCCTCCAGCACCCGGCGGCGCGCCTCCTCCAGCGCAGCGTGCGGCACGGCCTGTCGCGACGCCTCAATTGCTGGAAGGGGCGCCGCGGAGGGCGGCAGCCCCGGCTCGGACTCTGCGTCGGTCGTGTGCTGCAAACGGCCTCCTCACCTCAGCGGCAAGGGCAGACATAACCCGGATCGGCCCGATTCTGATGGCGCCGGGCCCCTATGGCGATGAGTTGAAGAGGGCGCTGCCCCGGCGCACCATCCACCTGGCCCGGCGGCATGCGCCGGCCGGCCGTCCCCGCCGCACCGTCGCTGCCTTAGGGACGCAAGCCGCGGACGCCACCCAGGCCCGTTGGCACGCACCTTGCTCAGTCTCAGGCCAAGGGCCGCCCGGCCCAGCGAATGCGGGGACGAATGCACGGCGCCAGCGTCGAACTTGTTCAGGTCAGCAAGCGCTACGGCTCCGCCGTGGCGGTGGACGCGATCAACCTGAAAGTCCCGGAGGGCGCCTATTGCTGCCTTCTCGGCCCCTCTGGCTGTGGCAAGACCACCACCCTGCGGATGATCGCGGGGCATGAAACCGCCAGCGACGGCGACGTGCTGATCGGCCCGCGCGAGGTCGGCCACCTGCCGCCCGCGGCTCGTGGCACGGCCATGATGTTCCAGTCCTACGCCCTGTTCCCGCACCTCAACCTCCTCGACAACGTAGCCTTCGGGCCGCGCATGCGGGGCGTGGACAAGGCGACCCGCCAGAGGAAGGCGCGGGAGATGCTCACCTTGGTGCGAATGGAGGCCCTCGCTCACCGCCTGCCTGCGCAGCTCTCGGGCGGGCAGCAGCAGCGCGTGGCGCTTGCCCGCGCGCTGGTCACCGAGCCCTCGGTCCTGCTGCTGGACGAGCCGCTGAGCGCGCTCGACCCCTTCCTCCGCATCCAGGTCCGCGCCGAATTGAAGCGGCTGCAATCGGAGCTGGGCATCACCTTCATCCACGTCACCCACAGCCAGGAGGAGGCCATGGCGCTCTCGGACCTAGTGGTGGTGATGAACAACGGGCGAATCGAGCAGGCGGGAACGCCGCGCGAGGTCTTCTCCCGGCCCGACACCGCCTTCGTCGCCCGCTTCATCGGCGGGCACAACGTGATCGCTCTGCCAGGCGGCAGCACCATTGCGGTGCGGGTGGACCGGATGCGCCTCCTGCCGGAAGCCTCGCCGACGACGCCCCTCTCGCTCGGCGCGCGGGTGGAGACGGTGGAGTACCAGGGCTCCTTCGTGCAGCTCCGCCTGCGGCCCCTGGATCACGCCCTTGGCACCACGGAACTCTTCGCCGTAGTGCCGGACGACGCCTTCGCCGCCCGCCCCTTCGCGGTGGGCGATGCCGTGACCGCGCGCTGGGAGGCGGGCGACGCCCATTCCCTGCGCGACGCGCAACCGTCGGCCCTCGTGCCGGCCCTGGAGGAATCCACCCCATGACCGAGACACCCTGCCGGAGCGCGCGGCCCGGCCGTCGCGACATGCTGCGCGCCACCGCCGGCCTCGCCATCGCCGGCGCGGCCACGAAGCTTGCCGCCCCAGCCGTGCACGCGCAGGAGCCGGTGACGCTGCGCTACCTCGGCACGGCCGTGAACCAGAGTGCCGAGATCGCCGCCAAGGCGAAGCAGGACCTGGGCATCACCATCGAGTACATCCCGGTTACGACCGATGACGTGATCCGCCGCGCGGTGACGCAGCCGAATACCTTCGACCTGCTGGACATGGAGTACTTCTCCGTCAAGCGCGTGCTGCCCTCCGGCAACCTGCAGGGCATCGAGGCGCGGCGGATCAAGCTGTTCGACAAGATCACGCCGGTCTTCACCCGCGGCGTGACGGCGGGCGGCAAGACGTTGGGCGAGCAGGGCACGGCGCCGAAGAAGGTGCAGTTCATCACCGGCCGCGGCAGCAAGGATCTCGCCTCCTCCCCCACCGAGTGGATGACGCTGATCCCCACCACCTATAACGCGGACACCCTGGGCATCCGCCCCGACCTGATCGGCCGCCCGATCGACAGCTGGGCCGAGCTGCTGAACCCGCAGTTCAAGGGCAAGGCCTCGATCCTCAACATTCCCTCCATCGGCATCATGGACGCGGCCATGGTGATGGAGGCAACCGGCGCGTATAAGTACCCGGACAAGGGCAACATGACGCGGGCCGAGATCGACCGCACCATGGCCATGCTGACCGAGGCCAAGAAGGCCGGCCAGTTCCGGGCCTTCTGGTCCGAGTTCAACGAGAGCGTGAACCTGATGGCCTCCGGCGAGACGGTCATCCAGTCCATGTGGTCGCCCGCCGTGACGAAGGTGCGCAGCCAGGGCGTGCAGTGCATCTACCAGCCGCTGAAGGAGGGCTACCGCGCCTGGGCCACCGGCTTCGGCATGCCGCGCACGCTGGACGGGCGCAAGCTCGACGCCGCCTACGAATTCATCAACTGGTTCCTCTCCGGCTGGGCCGGCGCCTTCCTCAACCGCCAGGGCTATTACTCCGCGGTGCTGGAGACGGCGCAGGCGAACATGGAGCCCTACGAATGGGCCTACTGGATGGAGGGCAAGCCGGCCGCGCAGGACATCAAGGCGCCCGATGGCTCCCTGCTGGAGAAGGCCGGCACCACGCGCGACGGCGGCTCCTACGAGGAGCGGATGGGCCGCGTGGCCTGCTGGAACGCCGTCATGGACGAGAACAGCTACCTCATCCGAAAGTGGAACGAGTTCATTGCTGCCTGAGTCGCGGGCATGATGGATGGCATGGTGCGCGTGTCCGACACAACGGCGAAGGACGCGCGCACCATGCGGCGCGGCCGGGGCACCGCCTACTGGCAGGCGGCGCCCTTCGCCTTTCTCTTCCTCGTCTTCTTCATCGTGCCGCTGGTGCTCACCGTCGCCGTCTCCTTCTGGCGCTTCGATGACTACGTGCTGACGCCCGACCTCAACCTCGATGCTTATCGCGAAGTCTTCGAGGGCTGCATCGACAAGCTGCCCCAACTCTGCGTCACCTTCGCGACCTATCTCTCGACGCTGCGCTTCGCCCTGATGTCCTGGGCCGCGACCCTCGTGCTCGGCTTCGGCATCGCCTACTTCCTCGCCTTCCACGTCCGCAGCGTGCCCGTGCAGATGGCGCTGTTCCTCCTCTGCACGGTGCCCTTCTGGACCTCCAACATCATCCGCATGGTTGCCTGGGTGCCGCTGCTCGGGCGGAACGGGCTGGTGAACCAGGGGCTGCAGGCGGTGGGGCTGACGACGGGGCCGCTTGACTGGCTGCTCTACTCGCAATTTTCCGTCGTGCTCGCCTTCGTGCACCTCTACACGCTGTTCATGATGGTGCCGATCTTCAACTCCATGGCGCGGATCGACCGCTCCCTCATCGAGGCCGCGCGCGACGCCGGGGCCTCGGGTTGGCAGACGCTGTGGAACGTGGTCATCCCGCTCTGCAAGCCCGGCATCGTCATCGGCTCCATCTTCGTGCTCACCATCGTGATGGGCGATTTCGTGACCGTCGGCATCATGGGCGGGCAGCAGATCGCCTCCATCGGCAAGGTGATCCAGGTGCAGATGAGCTACCTGCAATTTCCGATCGCCGCCGCCAATGCCGTGGTGCTGCTCGGCATCGTGCTGCTGATGATCTGGGCCCTGACCAGGCTGGTCGATATCCGGCGGGAGCTGTGATGAGCCGCGACGGCGAGCGCCGCCCCGCCGCCTTCTGGTGGCTGGCCGCGCTGTTCACCCTCTTCGTGCTGTTCCTCTACGGGCCGATCCTCGCGATCATCGTGCTCAGCTTCCAGGGACCGTCCGGCGGGCTCACCTTCCCGATGAACGGGGTCTCCACCTACTGGTTCTCGAAGCTGTGGCAGGGCGTGGGCGTGGTGGACATCTGGGCGGCCTTCGGACGTTCGCTTCGCCTCGGCGCGGTTGTGATGCTGCTGACCGTTCTGCTCGCGTTGCCCGCGGGCTTGGCCTTCCGCAAGCGCTTTATCGGCCAGGGGGCGCTGTTCTACGTCGCGGTCGCGAGCCTCATCGTGCCCTCCATCGTCGTCAGCCTCGGCATCGGGCTCGAGTTCCGCATCATCGACGACATGATGAAGTCGTTGGCCGAGAGCACGGGCTGGGGCTTCCTGCAGGGCTACGAGACCTCGTCAGGCCTCTACAGCTCAGCCCTCGGCGCGCACCTGACCTGGACGTTGCCCTTCGGCCTGCTCATCCTTTTCGCGGTCTTCAACCGCTTCAACCCCGCCTACGAGGAAGCCGCGCGCGATCTCGGCGCGACGCCATGGCGCACGCTGCGCCACGTGGTGCTGCCGATCATCGCGCCCTCTCTCGTCGGCGTCGCGCTCTTCGGCTTCACCCTTTCCTGGGACGAGGTGGCGCGCACCAGCCAGGCGATCGGCGGCCGCAACACGCTGCCGCTGGAACTCCAGGGCCTGACCACCACGGTGACGACGCCGGAGATCTACGCGCTCGGCACCGTCACCACCGGGCTATCGCTTGCCGTCATCGGGATCGCGCTGGGCTGCGTCGTGATCCTGCGCCGGCGACGGGCTGCAGCTTCGCGCTGACCGGTTGGCGCGTGCGGCTTCCGGGTGAACGCGCAGCGTTCATCCCGCCCCGCCAAAGACCTGAGGCTCTTGGATCCCCGTCTGGCTTTCGCGGCTGCGGTGACTGACGGCCGGTTCGGTTTCCTGGTGCCCTTCTGCGCGTGCCATCGCCTCGGGTTCACGACCCGAGGCGCACCGGCCGCAAGGCATCCTAAATTCGAAGAAAAAGATGATAGGGGTCTGGGGAGACGAAGAATTCCTTCTTCCTCTCCCCGGAGTCACCAGCGCCACAAGACCAGCACAAGCACAGCCACTACCGCTCCCCCGGCCGCCGCCCGTGCCAAGCGTCGTCCAGCAGCGCACGGATGGCGGTCCGCTCGACCGGGCGCGGGTTCCAGTAGGGGTTCGCGGTCGCGAGGTCGGCCGCGCGGTCCAGCCCGTCCTCCGGCATGCCAAGATCGCGCAGCGCGACGGGTGCGCCGAGGGATTGGGCGAGGTCGAACAACCCGGTCGCCGCCTCGCCGGCGCCGAGCGCGCGGGCGATGCGCGCCATGGCCTCGGGCGCCGCGGGCGCGTTGAAGGCGGTGGCGTGGGGCAGCACCACCGTGTGCGTCTGCGCGTGCGGCAGGTCGAAGGAGCCGCCGAGCGTATGGCAGAGCTTGTGGTGCAGCGACATGCCGACCGTGCCAAGGCAGACGCCGCAGGCCCAGGCGCCGAACAGCGCGTCCGAGCGCGCCTCGCGATCGCCCGGGTCCTTCACGATGCGCGGCAAGGCGCGGGCGAGAGCCGCGATCCCCTGCTCCGCCATGGCCGAGGTGACGGGGTTGCCGTCGCGCGCGTAGAGCGCCTCCACCGAATGCGCGATGGCGTTCATGCCGGAAGTGGCGGAGAGAGCAGGCGGCAAGCTGAGCGTCAGTTCCACGTCGTAGAGGATGACCTCAGGCAGCACCTTCAGCGTGCGCTGGGTGGTCTTCCGCCCGCCCTCGGTCTCGCCGAGGATCGGCGTCGCCTCCGATCCGGCGTAGGTGGTGGGGATGGCAATCTGCGGCAGGTCGGTCCGTAGCGCGATCGCCTTGCCCAGCCCGGTGGTGGAACCGCCGCCGATGGCGACGGTGCAGTCGGCGCCGGCCTCCCGCAGCGCCGCCATGGCGCGCTCTGTCACCTCGACCGGCGTGTGCATGGCGGCCCCCGCGAAGACACCGGCGGAGAGCGGGCCGAGGCGGGCGGAAAGGGCCTCCGCCATGTCGCGCTGCTCGGGGGTGGAGAGCACGAGGACGCGCTTGCAGCCGAGGGCCTGCACCTCCTCCCCCGTGCGGGCGAGGGTGCCCGTGCCGAAGATCACGCGCGCGGGCAGCGCCTCGTAGGTGAAGGCTTCCATCCTGATCGTTCCCCCAGGCCTCGTCCGGGCAGCCACCATTCCGGCCACCCCGCCGCATCCAGGCGCGGCACGGGATCATCGCCCCGCACCCGCCCGGCCGCCAAGGGGCCGGGCCTGGGCGCGGGCGCCCTTCCGCGACAGAATGCGCGCGTTCCAGGCGACGGCGAGGCCGCTTCCATGACCCTCCTCCTTACCCGGCGCGGCCTGCTGCGGGCCGGGATGGCCATGCCGGGCCTGGCGCTGCTCGGCCACCTCCCCGCGCGGGCGGATGATTACCCCTTCGCCCTCGGCGTCGCCTCGGGCGAGCCGGGCGCCGATTTGGTGGTTCTCTGGACCCGCCTAGCCACGCGCTGGCAGGGCGGCGGCATGACGCCCGCGCCCGTGCCGGTGGACTGGGTGGTGGCGCGTGACGAGGGCTTGCGCGACGTGGTCCGCCGCGGCCGCGTGATGGCCGTGGCGGAGGACGCGCATTCCGTTCACGTCGAGGTCACCGGCCTCGATCCGGACCGCCCGTACTGGTACCGATTCACCGCCCTCGGTGCCGAGAGCGGCACGGCCCGTACGCGCACCGCCCCCCGGCCCGGCACCCTGCCCGCGCGCCTTCGCTTCGCCGTGGCCTCCTGCCAGCAATACGAGCAGGGCTACTACGGCGCCTATCGCCACATGCTGGCGGAGAACCCGGACCTCGTTGTCTTCCTCGGCGACTACATCTACGAGGCTTCCTGGGGCCGCAACCTCGTGCGCAGCCACGAGGGGCCGAGCGCTCGGGACCTGGAGGGCTACCGGGACCGCTACGCCCTCTACAAGACCGACCCCGACCTTCAGGCGATGCACCGCGCCTGCCCCTGGCTCGTCACCTGGGACGACCACGAGGTGAGCAACGACTACGCCGCCGACCGCGGCGAGATGGAGGAAGGCGCGGCTTTCCTCGCGCGCCGTGCCGCGGCCTACAAGGCCTTCTGGGAGCACATGCCGCTCCCCCTCTCTGCCCGGCCGGACGGGGCGAGTGCGCGGATCTACCGCCGCGCCGGCTTCGGCGACCTCGCGGGCTTCCACATCCTGGACGACCGGCAGTACCGCGCCTACCAGGCCTGCCAGCGACCGGGGCGCGGCGGTGGCGGCTACGTCTCGCGGGAGGCCTGCGCCGAGCTGGACGATCCCGCCCGCTCCATGCTCGGCCCCGCGCAGGAGGCGTGGCTCCGCGAGGGTCTGGGCGGCGCGAGGGCGCGCTGGACCGTCCTCGCGCAGCAGACGCGCATGGCCCGCCTTGGTACGATGCGAACCCCCGTCACCTACTGGACCGACGGCTGGGACGGCTATCCCGCCGCCCGCGCGCGCCTGCTGGGGGACCTCGCGGCCAGCCGCGCGCCGAACCCGCTGGTCATCGGCGGCGACATCCACGCGCATCTCGTGGCGGAGCTGCGCCCCGACTTCGACCGGCCGGAGACGCCCCCCGTGGCCGTGGAGTTCACGGGAACTTCCATCACCAGCCAGGGCGGCCGCTACCGCGAGAGCTACCCGGCCGACCCGCACATCGCCCACGCGAACGGCAGCGCGCGCGGCTATCTCATGATGACCCTCACCCCGGAAACGGCCACGGCGGAGCTGCGGGCCATCGACGACGTCCGGGACCGCGACACCGGGCTCTCGACGCAGCGCCGCTTCGTCGTGGAGGCCGGGCGATCCGCCCTCCTGCCAGGATAGACCCTAGCCCAGCTCCGACATCCCGGGCGGGCTGGGCGCGATTCCCTTCGCCGCCATCACCGCCCGCAGCACGGCCGCCGCCATCACCTGCGGCACGATGGCGCCGAGGGCCATCATGTTCCCCGGCAGCCCGCTCCTGCCTGTGGAAAGCGCGAAGACCGTGTCGCCGTCCGACATGGTGTGGGAGGGGTCGATGGTCCGGGCGAAACCGTCATGCGCGGCGCCGGCGAGGCGCTGGCACTGCGCCTTGGTCAGCGCGGCATCGGTCGCCACCACGCCGATCGTGGTCGCCATTCCCGCCTGCATGGGCGGCGGAAGCTCGCCGCGCAGCAGGGCGGCGGTCGTGCCGAAGGGCCGGCGGCCCTCCGGGTCGCGCGCGCCGGCCAGGATACGCCCCGTGCCGGGCTCGATCACGTCGCCCACCGCGTTCACCGCGACGATGGCTCCCACGGTGATCGCGCCGACCTTGAGCGAGGCGGTGCCGACGCCACCCTTCATCGCCCGCGCCATGCCGAAGAGCTTGCCGACGGTCGCGCCCGTGCCGGCGCCGACGCTTCCCTCCGCCGGAGCCTCGCCCCGCGCGGCCTCGCAGGCGGCGTAGCCGGCGGCAGCGTCGGGGCGGATGCGGTGGTCCCCTACGGAGAGGTCGAACAGGATGGCCGCTGGCACGATCGGCACCCGCGCGGGACCGGCGGGATAGCCGATGCCGCGCTCCTCCAGCCAGCGCACCACGCCGGTCGCCGCCTCCAATCCGAAGGCGGAGCCGCCGGAGAGAAGGACGGCGTGAACCTTCTCCACGAGGTTGGCGGGGTTCAGCAGGTCGGTCTCCCGCGTGCCGGGGGCGGCGCCGCGCACATCCACCCCGGCGGTTGCCCCCTCCTCCGCGAGGATGACGGTGCAGCCGGTCGGGCGGCGCGTCTCGGTGAAATGGCCGACGCGGATGCCCGGCACCTCGGTGATGGCGCCGCCCATCGGGGGGCGTGGGGCGTCCTGGGCCATAGCGGCTCCCGCGTCGAGGGTGTTGGCGGCAAGGGCAGCACCGAGGCCGGCGATCTCGCGGCGCTTCATGCGGAAATCTCCAGACCGCCGGAGGCGCCGCCGCGCGCCCGGTCGGGATCGGTCGCGCGGAGGACGAACTCATCGATCTTCGGCGCGTAGTCGCGCCATAGACCCGCCAGCTCCGCGATGGGCGCCGCCGCGCGGTCCACGCGAAGATCGGCCAGGGCAAAATCGTGCCCGCCATGCACCTCCAGCACGGCGGAGAGGACCGGTCCGTGCTCGCCGCCCGCCGCCTCCCCGGCGACCAGCGCCGCGAGCAGACGGTCGCCGAGCGGCGCATCCGGCTCGGCCTCGAAGGCGCGCCGCATGGCCTCGGGCACCGCCTCGTTCGAGAGGATGTTGCCGGTAGCCACGCAATCCCGCCCATGGGCTGCGGCGCGGGCGGGCTTCACGCGAGCGCCGTGGTGGTGCGCGGTGCGCCCCGCGGCATCGAGCGCCGCGAGTTGGCGCCATTCCGCATGGGCGGTGGAGGCGACCAGCGCCGCTACTGTCTCCACGGCCGAGCAGCCGCTCCTCAGCAGAGCCAGGCCACGCGGGCCGAGGCGCGGGTCCGTCCGGTGCTGCGTGAGCACCGCCCCGCCCCCGCCCGCGACGTGCTGAATGCGCGCCCCCACCCCGATATCCGAGGTAGCGCCCGCCGCGCCGATCTGACCGGTCCGGGCGCAGCGGCCGAGGAGCGAGAAGGTCATGGCCGGGATCCTGGGAGCGTGTCCGGCGGGTGTCCATCCCACTCGTTACGCGCAGAGGTGGTGGGTTCGCGCTTGCCTTCGCCCGAAGCACATGACCAATAGATCACAAAATCGGGAGCAACAAAGTCATCCATGACGCGTGCCGCCAGGCCCGCCGTCCTCCTGCTCGCCCTGTTGGCCGCCCCTCTGGCCCTTCCCGCGGCAGCCCGGGCGGAGGAGGTGCCGGCCACCGGAAGCGACTTCGGCGGGGCCGGCCTCATCGAGATGCGTAACGCCCGCTTCCGCGAGGACGGAACCCTGGAGGCCGGCGCCACGCTACGCCACCAGCGCCGGTTCTTCTTCGCCAATTTCCAGGCCCTGCCCTTCCTGGAGACCACCTTCCGCCTGACGGAGCGCCTGAACGCCACCACCGGCCGCGGCACCACCACCGACCGCTCCTTCGACCTCAAGCTGCGCCTGCTGGAGGAGGGGGCCTGGACGCCTGCCGTGGCGGTGGGCCTGCAGGACCTCATCGGCACCGGCCTCTATGGCGGGGAATACGTGGTGGCCTCCCGCCGCTGGGGGCCGGCGGATTTCACGCTCGGCCTCGGCTTCGGGCGGCTGGGCACGCGGGGCGACGTGACGAACCCGCTGACCGAGATCTCCGAATCCTTCCGCGTGCGCCCCCGCAGCATCGGGCGCGGCGGCACGCTGCGGCTGGACTTCTTCCGGGGCGAGAACACGGCCCTTTTCGGCGGCCTGGAATACAGCCTGCCCCGCTTCGACACGCCCTGGGGCGAGGTGGACGGCCTGCGCGCCAAGATCGAGTGGTCCGGCGACGCCTTGCGGGACGAGCGCGGCGGCTATCCCGTGCGCCGCGGCCCGCTGAGGGGCTTGGCCGAGAGCCCCGTCAACCTCGGCCTGCAATGGTCGGGCGAGTACGTGGACGCCGCCCTCTCCTTCGTGCACGGGACGGACCTGATGGCCCGCATCTCGCTCCGGATGGACGCGGCAAACCCGCCCGCCGCCACGCCGCTGCGCCCCCTGCCGGCCATGCCCGCGCGCGCCACCCACCGACACGAGAACGGGGGCGATGAGCATGGCCGCGCCACGGCCGTCTTCGCCGCCCTGCGCGCCGCGGGCTTCCGCCCCCTCGCCTATGAGGAACGAGGGGTGGAGGCGCGGATCGCGGTGGCCGAGGGGGATTTCCGCACCCTGCCCCAGGTCGCCTCCCGCGTGCTGCGCGCGGTCAACGGCATTCTCCCGCCGGAGGTCGAGGCGATCCGCCTCTCCTGGTGGCAAGCCGGGATTGAGACGGCCTCGCTGATGGTGCCGCGCCGGACCGTGGAGAACGCGGCACCCCGCGCCGGTCTCGGCAGCCCGGAGGAGGCCTGGTCCGCCACCACCCTCTTCCCCGCCAAGGGCGCACCATGGCCCGAGGCCTATGCCGAGCCCGGGCCGCATTTCGACTGGGTGCTGGAACCCCGCCTGAACCTGCAGCTCGGCGATCCCAGCCGCACGCTGCGCTACCAGGGCGCGGCCGCCGCGGGCGGGCGGGTGGAGTGGGGCGCCTACAGCCTGTCGGGCGCCTTGCAGCAGGCAGTCTTCGGCAATCTCGACCGCGGCCTGCCCTCGGACAGCAAGCTGCCGCATGTGCGCAGCGACTACGCGCTCTACGCGCGGGACGGAAAGACTTCGATCCCCGGCCTCTACGCCGAGGGGATCTGGAACCTGACGCCGGATGTCTTCGCCCGCGCCAGCGCCGGGCTGCTGGAACCGATGTTCGGCGGCGTCTCGTCCGAGGTGCTCTGGCGCCCGGTGAACCGGGGCTTCGCGCTGGGCCTCGACCTCAACCTCGTGCAGCAACGCGCGACCGACGGCCTCTTCGGCTTCCGCCGCTACGGCGTGGCGACGGGGCACGTCTCGCTCTACGCCGACCTGCCCTTCTGGAACCTTTACGGCATCCTGCGCGCCGGCCGCTACCTGGCAGGCGACTGGGGCGCGACGATCGAGATGGGCCGGCGCTTCGACAGCGGCGTGGAGGTCGGCGGCTTCGCCACCTTCACCAACGTGCCCTTCTCCCGCTTCGGAGAGGGCTCCTTCGACAAGGGAATCTACGTGCGCGTGCCGCTCTCGCTCTTCGGCACGAACTCGCGCGGCAACGGCACGGCCGTGTTCCGGCCGGTGCAGCGCGACGGCGGGCAGCGGCTGGCCGTGGACAACCCGCTCTGGGAGGTGACGCGCGCCGGGCGCGAGGACGCGGCCCGGCGCGCGGTGGGCGACTACGCCCGCTGATCCCGCCTAGTTCACGGTGATCCGGGCATCGCGCACCACCCGGCCCCAGGTCGCCGCCTCCTGCACCATCTTTTGCGACAGCTCCCCGGGGGTGGAGGAAACCGCGTCCGCTCCGGCCGCAACCAAGCGCGCCTGGATCGCGGGATCGGCCAGGGCCTCGCGCAGCACCGCATTCATTCGCGCAATAGCCGCGGCCGGCGTGCCCTGCGGGGCCATGACCGCGCCCCAGGAGGTGGCTTCGGCATCCGGCAGGCCGATCTCCTTCATCGTCGGCACCTCCGGCAGCTGCGCGGTGCGGCGCGGGCCGGTGGTGGCCAGCGCGCGCACGCGGCCGCCCTGGATCTGGCCAATGGCGGAGGGCAACTGGTCGAGCATGAACTGCACGTTGCCGGCGACGGTGTCGTTCAGCGCCGGCGCGCTGCCGCGATAGGGCACATGCGTCACCTCCACCTTCGCGGCCGAGCGGAACAGCTCGGCCACCATATGCGTGGAGGAACCGGAGCCGGCGGAGCCGAAGCTCGCCTTGCCCGGGTTCTCGCGCAGCCAGGCGATGAATTCCTGCGCGGTGCGGGCCGGCACGTTCGGGCCGACGATCAACACGTGATCGGTCGCGAAGGCCATGGAGATGGGCGCGAGGTCCCGCACGGGATCGAAGCCCATGTTGTTGTAAAGGTGCTGATTGATCGTCAGCGTGCCCGTCGTGCCCATGAGGATGACGGTGCCGTCGGCAGGCGCGCGCACCACGTTCTCCACGCCGATGTTGCCGCCCGATCCCGCGCGGTTCTCCACCACCACGGGCTGGCCCAGCTTCTCGCCCATGCGATCCGCCAGCACGCGGGCCACGACATCGGTGGCCCCGCCGGCGGCGAAGGGAACGACGAAACGGATGGGGCGTGGCGGCGTCCAGTCCTGCGCCCACGCAGGCAGGGCCGCGAGCCCCGCGGCGCTGGCGAGAAAGGTCCGTCGGGCAATGGTCATTCCTGTCGTTCCTCCAAGTCTTGTGTCGCGCAGACTAGCAGGCCGTGGCG
The DNA here is from genome assembly GCF_016107305.1 of Roseomonas sp. KE2513. Classification (GTDB taxonomy): domain Bacteria; phylum Pseudomonadota; class Alphaproteobacteria; order Acetobacterales; family Acetobacteraceae; genus Roseomonas. The sequence continues at coordinate 71,538 of NZ_RCVR01000007.1, read as the reverse complement.
TGCCGCCGCTTCATTTCACGCAGCACCTCGTCCGGATCGGCGGCCCACCAGCGGCGGGAGAGCACCTCCACCTCCGTGTGGCCGCGATAGCCGCCGGCCTCGACCATCGCGCGGATCGTGGGGATGTCGATCACCCCCTCCCCGGGCAGGCCGCGGTCGAAGACGGTGTCGGTCGTGGGCACCAGCCAGTCACAGACGTGGAAGGCGGCGATGCGCGCTCCTGCCCGCGCCAGCTGCGCCCGCAGCGCCGGATCCCACCAGACATGATAGACATCGAGAGCGATACCGCTGCCCGCGCCCAGCTCGTCACAGAGGTCGAGTGCCTGGGCGAGCGTGGAGAGCACGCTGCGGTCGGCGCAGGTCATCGGGTGCAGCGGCTCGAGTGCGATGGTAACGCCGGCGGCGCGCGCATCCTCCATGATGGCGTGCAGCCCGTCCCGCACCATGACGCGCGCGCCCTCGATATCCTTCGAGCCCGGCGGCAACCCGCCGCAGACCATGACGAGGCAGGCGGCACCGATCGCGTGCGCCTCCGCGATGGCGCGGCGGTTGTCCTCGATGGCCGCGGCACGGCCCACAGCGTCCGCCGCCGGGAACATGCCGCCACGGCAGAGGCCGGAGACGGACAGCCCGGCATCGCGGATCGCGCGCGCAGCCGCCTCCACGCCCATGGCCTGGAGCACGTCGCGCCAGGGGGAGATACCGGGGATTCCATGGCGCGCGCAGCCCTCGATGCACTCGCGTAGGTCCCAGCGCTCCTTCACCGTGACGGTGTTGAGGGACAGCGGTCCCGGCGCACCCATCACGCCACCCCGTGAAGGGCGAGGAATGTCCTCATTCGGGACGCGGCGCGTTCCGGATCGGAGAGCAGCCCGGCCTTGTCAGCAAGCCGGAACAACTCGGCGAAGTGCTGGATGGAGCGGGTGGATTGCTGCCCGCCAATCATCGCGAAATGATCCTGGTGGCCGTTCAGCCAGGCCATGAAAACCACGCCCGTCTTGTAGAAGCGCGTGGGCGACTTGAAGATGTGGCGGGAGAGCGGGACCGTCGGCGTCAGGATCTCGTGAAAGGTGGAGAGATCATTCCGCGACAGCGCGGCCAGCGCGCCGCCCACCGCGGGCGCGATCGGGTCGAAAATGCCGAGCAGCGCGTCCGAATGGCCCTCGGCATCGCCCGCGATCAACTCGGCGTAGTTGAAGTCGTCGCCCGTGTACATGCGCACGCCCTTCGGCAGACGGCGGCGCATCGAGACCTCCTTCCGATCGTCGAGAAGCGAGATCTTCACGCCATCCACCTTGTCCGCATGGGCGGCGATCACCTCCAGCGCCACCTCCATGGCCTGCATATGGTCGTGGTGGCCCCAGTAGCCCTCCAGCGCCGGGTCGAACATCTCACCGAGCCAGTGGATGATGACGGGCTGGCGCACGGAGGAGAGCACGCGGTCATAGACGCGCACGTAGTCCGCCGGGGATTTCGCAGCCTTGGCCAGCGCGCGGGAGGCCATGAGGATGATGCGCCCGCCCATCCCCTCCACCGCCTCGCACTGCTCCTCATAGGCGCGGATGACGTCGTCCACCGTCACGTCGGGCCCAGGGGCCAGGTGGTCCGTGCCGGCGCCGCTGGCGATGAAGGCGTCCGGGAAGTCGCGCGCGGCGTCGAGGGAGCGGCGGATTAGTTCCTGCGCCCCGGCCCAGTCGAGGCCCATGCCGCGCTGCGCCGTGTCCATGGCCTCGGCAACGCCAAGGCCGAGCGACCAGAGATGTCGTCGGAAGGCGATGGTGCGGTCCCAATCCACCTTCGCGTCCAGCCAGGGATCCTGCTCCGCGAGCGGGTCGGCCACGACATGGGCCGCGGCATAGGCGACGCGCGGATAAGGCGGCTTCGCCGTCGCAAAATTGCCGGGCGTGCCGGTGGTATAGGCCTCCACCGTGCCGGCGGCGGTCGGAAGGTTCAGCGTGGCCATGTCACGCCTCCAGCGTCGGCAGGTCGATCCAACGGCGCTCTGCCCAGGATTGCAGCCCGGCTTCCGCAAGCTGCACGCCCTTGGCACCGGCCATCAGGTCCCAGGGATAGTCGGCGCGCTCGCCGGCCACGTGCTTCAGGAACTCCTCCCACTGCACGCGGAAGCCATTCGGATAAGGCTGGGTGCTGGGCACCTTCTGCCAGCCCTCGTAGAAGTTGATCGTCTGCGGCTCGTCGGGGTTCCAGACGGGCTTGGGCGTGTTCACGCGGGACTGCGTCCAGCAATCGGTCAGCCCACAGACGGCCGAACCGTGCGTCCCGTCCACGTGGAAGGTGACGAGGTCGTCCCGCCGCACGCGCGTGGTCCAGGAGGAATTGATCTGCGCGACGATTCCGCCCTCCAGCTGGAAGGTGGCATAGGCGGCGTCGTCGGTATCGGCCTCGTAGGGCTTATCGTTCTCGTCGTAGCGGACGGGAATATGGGTGGCGCCGAGGCAGGAGACGGACCTCGTGGCGCCGAAGGTGTTGTCCAGCACATAGCGCCAGTGGCACAGCATATCGAGGATGATGCCGCCGCCCTCGTTCTTCTTGTAGTTCCAGCTCGGCCGCTGCGTCGGCTGCAGGTCGCCCTCGAAGACCCAGTAGCCGAACTCGCCGCGCACCGAGAGGATGCGGCCGAGGAAGCCGCTGTCGATCACCATCTTCATCTTGCGGATGCCCGGCAGGAAGAGCTTGTCCTGCACCACGCCGTGCTTGACGCCGGCGGCCTTGGCGACGCGGACCAAGTCCAGCGCATCGGCCAGGTTATCGGCGGTCGGCTTCTCGCAGTAGATGTGCTTGCCTGCCGCGATCGCCTTGCGGATCAGCTCCGCGCGCATCTGCGTTGTGGCGGCGTCGAAGAAGATCGTGTCGTCGGGGTTGGCGAGCGCTGCGTCCAGATCCGTGCCCACGCGGTCCACGCCATGCGCCTTGGCCAGTGCCTCCAGCTTCTCCTTGTTGCGGCCGACGATGATGGGGTCCGGCATGATGCGGTCGCCATTGGCCAGCGGCACGCCGCCATCCCGCCGGATGGCCGCAATGGAGCGGATGAGGTGCTGGTTCATCCCCATGCGCCCGGTCACGCCATGCATGATCAGGCCGATACGCCGCTGCGCCATTCGCGCTTCCTCCCACCGGGCTCAGTAAGTAACCGCATGGTTACCTAAGACCCGCTGGAAGACAAGGTCAAGCGCTTCGTCACGGACGAAGCCAGCCCAGCACCACCTCCACCGAATGTGCCTCCCGGGCCTCGATGGCAGCTTCCGTGCCGAGGCCGGTGCCGAAGATGGCCGAGAGGGTGTGCATGTTGGAGACGTAGAAATGGCCGAGCGATACGATCGTCACATAGGCCTGCATGGGGTCCACGCCTTGCCGGAAGACCCCCTCGGCCACGCCGCGGCGCAGCACGGCACGCAGCGTCTCGAGAAGCGGAGAGTAGAGGGCGGGCACCCTTTCGCTCCGCGCGAGATAGGCGGCACGGTGCAGGTTCTCCTGGTTCAGCAGGGCGACGAAGTCGGGATGGCGGGCGGTGTAGCGGAGGTTGAAACGCACCAGCCGCGCCATGGCCTCCCCGGGCGGCAGGTCGTCCACCCGCAGCGCCCGTTCCTCGTCGCGCTTATGCGCGTAGGCCGCTTCCAGCACGGCGACCCAAAGGTCCTCCTTATTGCCGAAATAGGCGTAGATCATGCGCTTGTTGGCGCCGGCGCGCGCGGCGATGTCATCCACCCGCGCGCCGGCCAGGCCATTGGCCGCGAACTCGGCTCTTGCGGCATCGAGGATACGCTGGCGCGTGGCCTCGGCGCGCGGGCTCTGCGGAATGGTACGGGCGGGGGCGTCCATGGAGCGCATCCTGTCCGCGAAGCGGGCCGGAAGCGAGAGTGGCATCGCGCATCTCCCCTTCGGCCGCACTGGGCCGAAGGGGCTTGGCGGCGAAGGGCCTAGTGCAACACCCCGAAGAGCCAGAGCAGCAGGATCACGGGAATGGGGATCCCGATCAACCAGAGAAGGATGCCGCGCATCGGCTGATTCTCCCAATGTTACGTCCGCAACCCCAACGTGGGGGGCTTGCGGGAGGTTGCGCACCCGCGCAGCCTCCTCCGCATGGAACGTCCCTTCGACAACGAGACCCCTTGGGTCCCCTCCGCCCGCTATCCGGACCCTCGTCTGCGGGATCTCGATCCCTCCTTCGCACGCTACCGGCTGATGAATGCGCCCGTGCAGAAGCTTGCGGGCGGCACGCGATGGGGCGAAGGCCCTGTCTGGTTCGGCGACCACCGCTGTCTCGTCTGGTCCGACGTGCCGGGCGACCGCATGCTGCGCTGGGACGAGGCGACGGGCGCCACCACCACCTTCCGCACTCCATCCAACTTCGCCAACGGCAACACGCGCGACCGGGAGGGCCGGCTGGTCACCTGCGAGCACCTGACGCGGCGCGTCACGCGCACCGAGCACGATGGCCGGATCACGGTTCTCGCCGACCGCTACGAGGGTAAGCGCCTCAACTCCCCGAACGACGTCGTCGTGAAATCGGACGGCACGATCTGGTTCACCGACCCGCCCTTCGGCATTCTCTCGGACAACGAGGGGGAGCGCGCCGAGCCCGAGCTGCCGCAGAACGTCTACCGCATCGACCCCGCGCGCGGCACGCTGGAGGTGGCGGCGGAGGGCATCGAGGGCCCCAACGGCCTCGCCTTCAGCCCCGACGAATCGCTCCTCTACATCGTCGAGAGCCGAACCAACCCGCGCAAGATCCTGTCCTTCGCCGTCGATGGCGCGCGCCTCTCGAACCGCCGTGACTTCATCGTGGCCGAGCCCGGCGGCACGCCGGACGGCTTCCGCGTGGACGAGGACGGCAACCTCTGGTGCGGCTGGGGCATGGGCACCGCCGAGCAGGATGGCGTGCGCGTGTTTAACGCAGCCGGCGCGCCCATCGGGCACATCGACCTGCCGGAACGCGCGGCCAACCTCTGCTTCGGAGGCCTCCGCCGCAACCGGCTGTTCATCACGGGCGCACGGTCGCTCTACTCGGTCTACGTGAACACGCGGGGGGTCTGAGCCGATCTTGGCCTGCCGGTACCTGGCGGCCCCCGGAGAGGGCTCTGCCCTCTCTGGACCTCACCCGCCAAGGGCCTGAGGCCCTTGGATCCCCATCTGGCTTTCGCGGATGCGGTGATCCGGGATTAGTTCTATTTCCCGTTCCCCCCTTCCTGTCCGTGTAGTCGCCTCGGGTCCACGCCCCGAGGCGAACCGGCCGTAGAAGTCCCTCAAACTCGAAGAAAAAGATGATGGTGAGGGGCTTGGGGAGAGGAAGAATTCCTTCTTCCTCTCCCCGAAATCACCCACGACGCCGGATCAGAACAAAGCCCCTCCCACTAGCCCCGAGGGTCAACTCGGCCCCGTCACCCGTCCCACCGCCACCTTCCAGGCCGCGTGTCGGCACGCGGCTTCCGGCGCGGGCATCGCTGGTTCGAAGAGGACGCGCCGCCGCCAGTGGGTGGCGTCCTCCTCCGGGGCTGGGCAGAGCCCCGCCTGAAGGCCGGCGAGGTAGGCGGCCCCGAGCGCCGTCGTTTCGGCGACCGCCGGCACCTCCACCGGACATTGCAGCGCGTCGGCCAGGAACCGCATCGTCCAGTCGCTCGCGGTCATCCCACCGTCCACGCGCAGCACCGTGCCGCCGGGATCGGGCCAGTCCGCGCGCATGGCGTCCAGCAGGTCGCGCGTCTGCCAAGCCACGCTCTCCAGCGCCGCGCGCGCGATCTCGGCCGCCCCCGCCCCGCGCGTGAGGCCGAGAATGGCGCCGCGCGCCTCCGCGTCCCAGTACGGGGCGCCGAGGCCGGTGAAAGCGGGCACCATGACCACGCCCGAATCGGGGTCGGCCCGTGAGGCCAACTCCCCCGCCTCGGCCGCTGTGCGGATGATGCCGAGGCCGTCGCGCAGCCACTGCACCGCGGCGCCCGCGACGAAGATCGCCCCCTCCAGCGCATAGGTCCGCCTGCCCGCGATCTGCCAGGCGACGGTGGTGAGCAACCGGTGGGAGGAGCGCACCGCCCTCTCCCCTGTGTTCAGCAGCATGAAACAGCCGGTGCCGTAGGTGGATTTCACCATGCCCGGCGAGAAGCAGGCTTGGCCAAGGGTGGCCGCCTGCTGGTCCCCCGCGATGCCGCGGATCGGCACGGCGGCGCCGAGCACGGAGGGGTCGGTCGTGCCGAACTCCGAGGCGCAGTCCCGCACCTCCGGCAGCAGGGCGCGGGGGATACCGAGGGCGTGCAGGATGTCGTCGTCCCAGTCGCCCCGCCGGATATCGTAGAGCATCGTGCGCGCGGCGTTGGTCGCGTCGGTCGCGTGTACCCGCCCGCCGGTCAGGTGCCACAGCAGGAAGCTGTCCACGGTGCCGAAGGCCAACTCGCCCCGCGTCGCGCGGGCGTGCAGATCGGGGATCTCGGCGAGCAGCCACATGAGCTTCGTCGCCGAGAAGTAGGGATCGGCGAGGAGGCCCGTGCGCTCGGTCAGCAGCGCCTCGATCCCCTCGGCCCGCAGGCGCTCGCAGATGCCGGCGCTGCGGCGGTCCTGCCAGACGATGGCGCGGTGCACAGTGCGGCCGGTCTGCCGGTCCCAGACGAGCGTGGTCTCGCGCTGGTTGGTGATGCCGATCCCCGCCACCTGATTCGCGGCCACCCTGCCCCGCTCCAGCGCCCCGCGCAGGCAGGCAATGGAATGGGCGACGAGGTCCTCCGGCGCGTGCTCCACCCGGCCGGGGCTCGGGAAGTGCTGCGGCAGTTCCACCTGGTGCGTGGCGCGCGGGTGCAGGGCGGCGTCGAAAAGAATCGCCCGCGTCGACGTCGTGCCCTGATCGAGCGCCAGCAAGGCATCCGCCGCCATGCGCTTCCCCCCTCATGTTTCCGGGGGCAGCATAGGCACCATGCCCGTGATCCTCCATGACCTCTGCGGCGCCGACCCGTCGCACCGCTTCTCGCCCTATTGCTGGCGCGTCCGCATGGCGCTCGCCCACAAGGGGATCCCGCACGAGACGGTGCCCTGGCGCTTCACCGACAAGGCCGCCATCGCCGATGCGGGGACGGACAAGGTGCCGGTACTCCGCCACGGCGACCGCACGGTGTCGGAGAGCTGGACCGTCCTCGAGTACCTCGAGGACACCTGGCCGGGCGCCCTCAGCCTCTTCGGCGGGGAGGGAGGACGGGCGCTCTCGCGCTTCGTCAACACCTGGTCGGACGCGGTCATGATGCCGACCGTCGTGAAGCTCGTCGTCTCCGACATCCCGGCGCATCTCGCGCCTGAGGACGCCGCCTACTTCGTCCGTACGCGGGAAGCCCGCTTCGGCAAGCCGCTGGCCGAGGTGACCGCGAATCGCGACCGCGACGTGGAGGCCTTCCGCCGGGACCTGCACCCTCTGCGGATGGTGCTGCGGGAGCGGCCCTGGCTCTCCGGCCCCACCGCGGGGGCGGCGGACTACATCGCCTTCGGGCCGCTTCAATGGGCGCGCTGCGTCTCCGCCTTCCCGCTGCTCACACCCGACGACCCCGTTTACGCATGGCGCGGCCGGCTGCTGGACGCCTTCGACGGCCTCGCCCGCGACACGCCGGCCCAGGACCGCAGCTGACCGGCCATGAACCCCTGGCTAGACGCCTTCCTGCCCGCCTTCGGGCTGATCGCGCTCGGCGCCTTCCTCAAGCGCCGCCTGCTGCGGGAGGACGCGGTCTGGGCGGGGATCGAGCGGCTCGTCTTCTGGGTGCTGCTGCCCTGCCTACTGGCCTCCTCCCTATCCTCGGTGAACCTCGCCGCCCTGCCTGTCGGGGGAATGGCGGCGGCGCTCTGGACCTCGCTCCTCCTCGGTGCCGCTGCCTCGCTGCTCATCGCGCGCGGCTTCGGGCAGGCGCACCCGGCCGCGACCTCGGTGCTGCAGGGGGGCATCCGCTTCAACAACCTGCTCGGCTTCGCCATCACCGGCGCGGTCTTCGGGGCACCCGGCACGGCGCTGGCCGCGGTCACGGTGGGCCTGATCGTGCCCTGCGTGCAGCTCATCATCACCCCCGCCTTCGCCATGGGCGGCGGGAGGCGGCCGCGCCCGGCGGCGCTGCTGCGGCAGGTGACGCTCAACCCGCTGATCATCGGCTGCGCTGCCGGCTTCGTGCTCGCCGCCCTCGGCGGGCTGCCGCCGGGCCTGGGGCCGCTCGCCCGCACCCTCGGGCAGGCCTCGGTCTCGCTCGGCCTGCTCGCGGTGGGCGCCGCCCTGGGGGCCGAGGCCATGCGCGACCGGCTCGCCCTGCAAGGGGCGACGACGGCCTGGAAGCTGCTCGCCATGCCCGCGATGACGCTCGCCTTCAGCCTCGCCTTCGGACTGGAGCCGCTGCCGGCGACCATCGCGACCGTCTTCATGGCCCAGCCCACCGCCACCACCGCCTATGTCATGGCCCGGATGATGGGGGGTGACGCGCCGCTGATGGCGGCCATGACCACGCTCCAGCACGTGGTCGCCGTGGCGACCCTGCCGCTCTGGCTGGCCATTCTCTGGGCAATCCTGCCCCTGACGTGACGCGCGGGCGGGCGGATCGCGCCGGAGCGGGCCAGATCGCGCGCTCGTTGCGATTGGCGGGGCAAGGCCCCTGCCTCATGATGGCGTCAACCTCACCCTGACGGGATCACGTTCCATGCTGACGCGCCCCACCCTGACACGACGGAGCCTCGCGCGCGGGGCCCTGGGCCTTGGCGCCGCCTCCCTCGCTCCCTCCTTCGCGCAGGCCCAGGGCAACTGGCCCGACCGGCCGCTGCGGCTGATCATCGGCTACCCGCCGGGCGGCGCCTCGGACCTTTTCGGGCGGATGATCGCGGGGCAGATGGGCCCGCGGCTCGGCCACAACGTGGTGGTGGAGAACCGCCCCGGCGGCGGCGCCGTGGTGGCGAGCGAGGCGGTGGCCCGCAGCGCGCCGGATGGCAACACGCTGCTGCACGTCGACAACGGCATCCTCGTCTACAACCCCGCGCTCTACGCCCGCCTGCCCTACGACCCCGACAAGGACCTCGCGGGTGTCGGCTTCATCGGGCGCTTTCCGCTCTTCCTCGTCGTGAAGGCGGACAGCCCCATCCAGGACTTGGCAGGCTACATCGCCGCCTCAAAGGCCAAGGCACCGACCTACGGCACGCCGGCCGTCGCCTCGCCGCACCACCTGGCGATGGAGATGTTCAAGCGCCGCGCAGGCTTCGACGCCACGCACGTGCCCTATCGTGGCGGCCCCGCCGCCATGCAGGACCTGCTGGCCGGCACCGTGGACAGCGTGGTGATCGACTGCGCGACGGGCACCGCCTTCATCGCCGACGGCCGCGTCCGCGCCCTCTGCGTGCTGAGCGAGGCGCGCTCCCCCACCAGCGCCGCCGTGCCCACCGCGCGGGAACTCGGCTTTGCCAACGCCATCGCCTATGGCTGGCAGGGCATCTGCGTGCCGATCGGGACGCCGGCGCCCGTCGTCTCGCGCCTCTCGGCCGAACTCGCCCGCGCGATCGGCTCCGACGAGGTGCAGGCCCGCTTCACTACCCTCGGCATCGAGCGGGCGAACTTCTCCCCCGCCGATTTCGCCGCCTTCGTCGCGCGGGAGAACGCGGAGTGGCGCCCGCTGATCCGCGAGTTGGGCATCCGCCTGGACAGCTGAGCGCCGCGCACGGCGTGGCCGATGGGGAACGCCCGTCGGCCATTCCCCTGCGAGCCCTTCCGGGCAGCTGGCGCATTTGTTAGTTCCTGACCGAACAGACATTGCCGTCCAGGACAGGAACATCAGCCCCTTGCTCCGTCGCCTCCGCTCGATCGCCCGCGGCCTCGGTCCGGGCGGTCTCCTCGGGAAGATCCAGTCCCTGGAGGTCTCCTCCGGTGCGGTCGCCCGGAACGCCGAGCTGGCGGCCTGGAACACGAAGGTGATGGGCTCCGCCATCGCGGCCGGGTTCTACGAGGCCGGGCTGGCCGGGCGGCAGGCTCCGCTTCCACCCGAGCCCGTGCACATGGGCTTCGGCGGCCGCCTCTGCCGGCAGGAGGACATCGAGAGTCCCTGGCTCCGCCACTGGTGCGGCCAGATCGGCTTCGTGCCGATGTACCACCGCAAGGTCTGGGAGGACTGCTACGCCCTGCAGGTCCTGCACGAGCGCGGCATGCTGGCACCGGGCAAGCGCGGCCTTGGCTTCGCGGTGGGCGCCGAATGGCTGCCGAGCTTCCTCGCGAAGCGCGGCGTGGAGGTGGTGGCCACCGACCTCGATGCCGAGGACATGCGCGCGCAGAACTGGATCAAGGCCGACCAGCACGGCGGGCGGGTGGAGACCATCTTCAAGCCGGGCCTTATCGACCTCGATAGCTTCAACAGCAGGGTCTCGCTGCGGCCGGTGGACATGAACCGCATTCCCGCGGACCTGCACGGGGGCTTCGACTTCGTCTGGTCCGTCTGCTCGCTGGAGCATTGCGGCTCGATCAGGCAGGGGCTCGACTTCGTGGTGGAGGCGATGCGCTGCCTCCGCCCCGGCGGAGTCGCCGTCCACACCACCGAGTTCAACATGAACCCCGAGGGCCCAACCATCGAGGAGGGCGCCACCGTCCTCTTCCAGCGGCGCCACATGGAGGAGTTGGAGGCACGCCTCTCGCTCGCCGGCCACCGCATGCTGCCGATGGATTTCGGCACCGGCACGGGCATCCTCGACGGCTTCGTGGACCTGCCCCCCTATCCCGGCAATGCCAGCCCGCTGGCGATCCCCGAGGCGCCGCATCTCAGGCTGTCCATCATGGGCCTTGTCGCGACCTCCATCGGCTTCATCGTGGAGAAGGGCTGAGGCAGGCCGCCCAGCCCCAACGACCGCGAAGCCCGGGCGTTCAGGAACGGGCCCGGCGCTGCCCGGGCAATGGAGGGTGGAATGCAGGGCGAGGTCACCGATAACCGCGAGCGCAGCCAGTTCGAGATGCGGGTCGGCGAGGCGCTCGCCCGCATCGTCTATCGACGCGAGGGCGGACGGATCACGCTCATCCATACGGAGGTGCCGGACGCCCTCTCCGGACAGGGCGTCGGGTCGCGCCTCGTCCGCGGCGCGCTCGACCGCATCCGGGCCGAGGGTATCCGTGTCATCCCCAGTTGCTCCTTCGTCGCGGCCTATATCGCGCGCCACCCCGAGGACCAGGACCTTCTGGCTGAGTCCGTGTAGCGAGGCGCCGACCCAATGACCCCCTCCATCCGCGTCTACGACATCGCCCCCGCGGCCGGCACCGGCGAGAGCCCGGTCTGGGACGAGCGGACCGGCCGCCTGTGGTGGGTGGACATCCCCCGCCCCGCCGTGCACCGCACCGACCCTGCGACCGGCGAAACCGAGACCTGGCCGATGCCCGAGCCGGTCGGCTGCCTCGGCCTCTGCCGCTCGGGCGCCCTCGTGCTCGGCCTCCGCTCCGGCATCCACCGCTTCGACCCTGAGGACGGCTCCCTCGACCTCGTCGCGGCGCCGGAGCCGGACCTGCCGGAAAACCGGCTGAACGACGGCAAGGTGTCGCCCGAGGGCCGCTTCGTTGTCGGCTCCATGCACGACGTGCCGGAGAAGAAGCCGACCGCCGCCCTCTGGAGCCTCTCGCCCGGCGCGGGCGAATGCGTGCTGCTGGCGCAGGGGCTCATCATCTCCAACGGCCTCGCCTGGAGCCCGGACGGACGGACCCTCTGGCACAGCTGCACCCGCCAGGCCGTGATCTGGAACTGGGACTACGACCCAGCGACCGGCGCCATCGCCAACCGGCGCGAGGTGGCGCGCCCCACGAACGAGATCGGCCGCCCCGACGGCGGCGCGGTGGACGCGGAAGGCGCCTACTGGAGCGCGGGCGTTTCGGCCGGCCGGCTGAACCGCTGGCTGCCGGACGGCACGCTGGACCGCTTCGTGGAACTGCCGATCAAGTCCCCGACCATGCCCTGCTTCGGCGGCCCCGGGCTGCGAACTCTCTTTGTGACCAGCCTGCAGAAGGAAGCGGGGGCGCATGAAGGCCGGCTGCTCGCGCTCGACGTGGGTGTGGCGGGCACGCCCGTGGGGCAGTTCGCGGATTAGCGGCCCGCCGCCTGCGGCGCCGGAGAGGGTGTCGCTCTTCCCGGAGGCCTCAGCGGCATCAGGACCGCATCAGGCCATGTTTCCCCGCATCGCCTGCTCGTAGGCCGCCCTGCCCCGCGCGACGGTCTGCGGGTCCGCAGTCTGTCCCCAGGCCATGTAGGCGGTGGGTTGGTCGCGCCCGTTGGCGATGGCGCGCAGGGTGTCCACGAAGCCCGTCACCTCGGCCAGGGCGGAAGCCACGCCGCCGAGGAAGCCCATGGGCCCGCCGATCGCCGTGCCGACGAGAATGCGGGCGGCCAGCGGGGCGGCATTTCCGGTCGCCTCCCGGTAGATCATGCCCACTCCGGGCATGTGCTGCAGCGGGTTGATCGACTCCATGAGGTCGTTGAACGAACCGCTGACGGGCATCGGCGCGGATTCCTCTCCAAAGAGGGGCGGGCCGCCATCCACGGCCGGGCGGCTCCCGCCATAGACCTTGCCGGCGAACATGCCCCAGCCCTCGGGGCTCGCGGTGTTGGGGACGATGGGGTTCATGGCACCTCTCCACCCTTCTGGTCCGGCTTCCGGACGGCAGAGACCAGCGCAAGCGGCGTGCCGCAGGACTGATTGACAGCATGATAGGACAATCCCCAGCATGCCGCCTGCTCGGCGACAGGGAAGCTGCGGATGGCCATGCCGGAGACCCGCTGGGTGGCGGTGCACATGATCCACCCGGGCCACCCCGCACACGCCAGGGAGGGCTGACGATGCGCCGCCGGGACCTTCTCGCCTCCTCGCTCGCGCTCGCGGCACCCCTGCATGCCGCCGCGCAGACGGGGCGGGCGCGGGTGCTGAAGTTCGTGCCGCAGGCCAACCTCACGAGCCTCGATCCTGTCTGGACCACAGCGAACGTCACCCGCCACCACGGCTACATGGTCTACGACACCCTCTACGGGCTGGCCGAGGACAACACCGCCCACCCGCAGATGGCCGAGGGCCACGCGGTGGAGGATGACGGCCGGCGCTACGTCATCACCCTGCGCCCCGGCCTGCGCTTCCACGACGGCGAGCCGGTGCGGGCGGCGGATGCGGTGGCGAGCCTCGCGCGCTGGTCGCGGCGCAACGCGGCCGGGCAGTACATGGCCGCCAACCTCGAGGAGATGACGGCGCTGGACGATCGGCGCCTTCAGATCCGGCTGAAGCGACGGCAGCCCAATCTCATCGATTCGCTCGCCTCGGCCACCTCGCCCGTTGCCTTCATCATGCCGGAGCGCATCGCGCGGACAGACCCCTTCACTCAGTTCCGGGAAGTGGTCGGCTCCGGCCCTTACCGCTTCAAGGCGGACGAGTACGTCTCGGGCAGCCGCAGCGTCTATGAGCGGAACGCGGACTACGCCCCGGCGCCGGGCGGGCCTCTCAGCCTGACGGCCGGGCCGAAGGTCGCCTATTTCGACCGGATCGAGTGGCTGGTGATCCCGGATTCGGCGACCGCCGCCGCGGCGCTGCGAACCGGCGAGATCGGCTGGTACGAGCAGGTGGTGCCGGAGCTTGCGGCCTCGTTGCGGCGAGACCGGGCGATCCTGGTCGAGCCGATGGGCGCGCGCCCGCAGCCGGGCGTGCTGCGGCTGAACCACCTGCACCCGCCCTTCGACAACCCGGCGCTGCGCCGGGCGCTGTGGCCCGCTATCGACCAGCGCGACTTCATGACGGCGATCGCCGGCGACGACCCCGCCGCCATCGACGTGGAATGCGGCTTCTTCACCAGCGGTTCGGCCATGGCGAGCAAAGCGGGGCTGGAGCCGCTGCTCGGGCCGCGCGGCCTCGACCGCGCCAAGGCTCTCATGCGGGAGGCGGGCTATGCCGGGCAGCCGCTCCGCCTGCTGACGCCCACCGACATCCTGGCCCCCTCCGCCATCGCGCAGGTGGCGGGCGACCTGTTCCGGCGCCTGGGCTTCAACCTGGAGGACGCGACCTCGGACTGGGGCACGGTGGTTCAGCGCCGCGCGAGCCGGGAGCCGGTGGAACGCGGCGGCTGGTCCGCCATGACCACGGCGGTGAACGACACAGATTTCCTCGACCCTGCCGTGCACTTCGCGATCCGCGGCAACGGGCTGGACGCCTGGTTCGGCTGGCCGACCAGCCCGCGGCTGGAGGCGCTACGCGAGGAATGGCTGACGGCAGAGGACCGTGCCGCCCAGGTGCGGATCGCCGCCGAGATCCAGCGCCAGGCGATGGAGGACGTGCCCTATATCCCCGTCGGCGCCTATCGCGCCATGACGGCAACCCGGCGGGCCCTGCGGGACCGCGTGCGCGGCTTCCCGATCTTCTGGGGCGTGAAGGAGGGCTGATCCCCCTCCCCGTCACCCCATCAGGTGGCCGAAGCGGGCCTTCTTGGTGGCAAGGTAACCGTCGTTCACCCCGTTCGCGGCGAAGAGGTGCGAGACCCGGCCCTCCACCCCGATGCCGCAGGCGGCAAGGCCGGCAAGTTTGTCGGGGTTGTTGGTCAGCACCCGCACCCGCGGGAAGCCGAGCGCCTCCAGCATCGTCGCGGCCACGCGAAAGTCGCGCTCGTCCGCGCCGTAGCCGATGGCGCGGTTGGCATCGAGCGTGTCGAGGCCCGTGTCCTGCAGGGTATAGGCGCGGAGCTTGTTCACGAGGCCGATGCCCCGCCCCTCCTGCGCGAGATAGAGCAGCACGCCACCGCTCGGTTCCGCGGCCATGCGCGCGATGGCGCCGCGGAGCTGCGGTCCGCAATCGCAGCGCAGCGATCCCAGGAGGTCGCCGGTGAAGCACTCGGAGTGGATGCGGCAGAGCGGCGCGACGGAGCCCGAGGCCTCCGGCTTGCCGACGAGGATGGCCAGGTGCTCGATCCCGCCGTCCGCTGCGCGGAAGGCGACGATGCGGGCCTCGGGCGCCTCCGCCAGCGGCACGCGGGCCTCGGCCACGCGGGTCAGGCTGGCGGCGGCCGACAGGGGATAGGCGAGGACATCCGCCACAGAGACGGAGAGAAGGCCAAGTCGCGCCGCCGCGGCAGCCGAGGCAGGGGCGGCGACGAGGGCAGGAAGCAGCCGGCCGATCTTGGCCAGCGCGATCGCGGCCGGCGAGAGCGCCTGGGCGAAGCCGGGGCTGGGAACGACCTGAGGCGATTCGGGCAGCATCTGCTCGGCCACCGGGTCGGCGAGGCGCCTCAGCGAATCGGGGGCGAGCAGCGCGGGGGAGAGCCGGAGCGCGACCGGCACGTCCTCGGCCGTGACCGACGAGGCGGCGGTGGCCGCGACCGGACGGGCGAGGAGGGCGGCCGCGCGTGGCAGGGAGAGGAGCAGCACGGCAGGACCGACGGCGATGCCCGAGAGGTCCGAAAGCCCGCGCGCGCCGACTGTCTCGGCGGCGGCGAGCACGAGGCACTCCCCATTGCCGTCCAGCAGCACGGGCGTGCCGCGGCGCAGGTCCGATACCGCGCGGTGGACCGCCCGCATGCCGAGGGCCAGCGGATCGCCCTCCGCCCCCCCCAGGACGCTGCCCAGGAAGGCACCCATGATTGGCTCGGCCATGCCGTTTCCCATCAACAAACCGTTCGGTGGCGACTTGCCAGCCAGAACGGGCAACCATAACGATACGCGAGCGCACCGCCCCGTCCTGCGCTGCCAATATGGGGTTCGGGCCGTGGCCAAAAGGGGGCAGTCGCGACCGGAAATGGGGCAAGAAGCATCAACCCCCACGAAAAAGAGAGCCAAGACTTGCCGGTACAGGCTCCTTGGCCCCATATCGGGCCTCACAGTTCCGGGATTGCCGTTTCGGTGGTCGGTCCGGACAGACCATCAACGGGAGGCTGCATGTCGGACCCACGTCCGATCCTGATCGTGGAAGACGACCAGGCGCTGCGTGCGACTCTGGTCGAGCAGCTGGCGGTGGATGGTGAATTCGCCCCCCGCGAGGCAGGAACCATGGCGGAAGCAGGCCAGATCCTGCTTGCCGACGGGGCGCGCTTCGACGCCGTGCTGCTCGACATCGGGCTGCCCGACGGCGATGGCCGCGACCTCTGCACGGAGCTTCGGCGGACCGGCATCAAGGTGCCGATCATCATGCTGACCGGCGCCGATGCGGAGCACGACGTGGTTCGGGGCCTCGATTCGGGGGCCAACGACTACATCGCCAAGCCGTTCCGCATCATGGAACTGATTGCGCGACTCCGTGCCCAGCTCCGCGTTTTCGACAACTCGGAGGACGCGGTCTTCGTCATCGGGCCCTACACCTTCCGGCCCTCGGCGAAGATGCTGCAGGACACTCAGCGCAACCGACGGATTCGCCTGACCGAGAAGGAATGCGCGATCCTGAAGTTCCTCTACCGCGCCGGCGGGCGGCCTGTGGGCCGGCAGATCCTGCTGAACGAGGTTTGGGGCTACAACGCGGCGGTCACGACCCACACGCTGGAGACGCATATCTACCGCCTCCGTCAGAAGATCGAGCCGGATCCGGCAACGGCCTCGCTGCTGCTCACCGAGGGCGGCGGCTACCGGCTCGACCCTCAGGCCGGCCGCGTCGCGGCCTGAGGCGCTTCCGGGTGCCGGGGCGTCAGCGCGCCGGCACCTCCTCCGTCACCCGCATCGTCGCGGGTTTGACCAGCACCAGGCGCGCCGGGCCGTCCGGCGTGCGGCGCGCCTCCTCGACCACGATCCGCCCACCCGCCGGCGGCACGTCGATGCTTCCCCAGCTGACATAGCCGGCGCCTCGCAGCGCGGCCTCGATTCCTCCCTGCTCGGCTGGAGTCGGCAGGCGCGCCAGGGCCGGCAGGGCGCCGAGCGCCAGAAGGGCGGGCACCAGCAGCGGTCGGATCATGGATATTGCCCCCAGGGTGCAGGTGGGGCGAACGAGGGCCCAGGCCCGTGGTTGCCGGCCTGCCGGTTCAGCCGCCGCCGGGTTCCCGCAGCGCGGCCGCGGCCGAGCGCACGGTGTTCCGGAACCTGACGGCGATGGCGGTCAGACCCGCCCGGCGCAGGACGAGGTGCACCGGGGCGGAGAGGCCCGGACGCCCCTCCAGCGCGCGATAGGCGACGCCCGCGACCGCCAGGCGCCGCATGGAGGCCGGCACCACGGAGATCCCAAGCCCGGCGGCGACGAGGCTCAGCGTCGCGGGCAGCCGCGGCGCCTCCTGCGCGATCGCCGGGGTGAAGCCGGACTGGCGGCAGGCGGCCAGGATGGAGTCGTAGAGTCCTGGACCGGCCTTGCGGCGGTAAAGGATGAAGGCCTCCCCCGCCAGGGCCGTGAGCGGCAGCGGCGGCCCCTCCGGCAGCGAGAGGGGGTGGCCGGCGGGAAGGGCCACAAGCATCGGCTCCTCCAGCACGAGTTCCACGGCCAGCCCGCCGACCGTTCCCACGGGGGAGCGCACGAAGGCCGCGTCCAGCCGGCCGAGCAGCACGTGCTCCACCAGTTCGGCCGTGCCGGCCTCATCCAATTCCATCCGCACGCCTGGCAAGGTCTCCCGGAAGTGGCGCAGCACGGCAGGAACGAAGGGATGCAGGGCCGCGGAGCTGGTGAAGCCCACGGCGAGCCGCCCCGCTTCCCCGCGCGCGGCCCGGCGAACGTTCTCCTCGAGCATCGCGGCGCGGGCGAGAACCGCCCGCGCCTCCTCCAGCAGCACCAGCCCCGCTTCGGTCGGCTCCACGCCGCGCGGGAGGCGGCGCAGGAGCAGCGTGCCCAGTTCCTCCTCGAGGCCGCGCAGCAGGCGCGTGAGCGGAGGTTGCTGCATGCCCAGGCGCTCCGCAGCACGGGTGACATGGCCCTCCTCCGCGGTAGCAACGAAGGCGCGAAGACGGCGCAACTCGATCATGCCATACTTCTAAGGTATCAAACCTGGGATGTGAACGTGCTACGCGGCATAACGCCGCGGGCGTTAAGAACGGATCCTTCCCCTGTTAGGAGGCCTCTCGATGGTTCACACCGCCAGCCTTGAGGCGCGGCCCGACCCTGCCGCCTACCTCCTGCTCCAGTTCCTCGCCTGGATCGCAGACCGGCCGCGCGGCTACACTGAGACAATGGAGGCCTGGCGCACCTCCTGCCCGCGCCTACCGGTCTGGGAGGACGCGACGGCAGGGCACCTTGTCCGGCTGGAAGCCGGCGATGCGACGACTGGTGGGGATACGAGGGTGCTGCTGACCGAGGCAGGAGAGGCGCTTCTGGCGCACGCCTAAGGGCCGGTGTGCCAAGCGGTGAGGTCTGCAGAGGGCCCTGCCCTTTCCGGCACCTCTCCCGCCAAGGACCCAAGGCTCTTGGATTCACATCTGGCTTCCGCGGATACCATGAATGCGGGCCGGTTCTATCTCCGCACCCTTTCTGGGCGTGCAGCCGCCCCGGGTCCATCACACGAGGCCCACCGGCCGTTCAGTAATTCAAACACCAGAGAAGACGATGGTGAGGAGTCAGGGGAGAGGAAGAATTCCTTCTTCCCCTCCCCGATTTGCCAGCGACAGCCCGGTCAGGCCAGAACCACCGCCTCATCGAAGGGCAGGCGCGGCAGGCGGCCGAAGGTCTTCGAGTGGTCGCCATAGCCGAGGTTGATCAGCATGGTGGCCTTCCACCCGCTCTCGGCGAAGAACAGCGCGTTCGTCTTCTCGGCGTCGAAGCCGCCCATTGGTCCGGCATCGAGGCCGAGGGCGCGGGCGGCGAGGATGAGATAGGCCGCCTGGAGCGTGCTGTTCATGAAGGCGCTGCGCTCGGCGAATTCCGGCTTGCCGGTGAACCAGGACTTCGCGTCGGCGTGCGGGAAGAGGCGCGGCAGGTACTCGTAGAAGGCGGGGTCGTAAGCCACGACCACTGTCACCGGGGCGGTGCGCGTCTTCTCCTGGTTGCCGGCGGAGACGACGCCGAGCAGCTTCTCGCGGGCCTCGGGCGTGCGGACGAAGAGGAAGCGACCGGGGCTCTGGTTGGCGCTCGTCGGGCCAAGGGCGACGGTCTCGTAGAGCTCGCGCAGGAGCGAGTCCGGAACAGGCCGGTCCTGCCAGGCATTGGCGGTGCGGGCTTGGCGGAAGATGCGGTCGAGAGCGGCATCGTTCAGCCGGGCATCGGGAGGAAGGTTGGTATCGGGCATGAGAGGATCTCCTTGCCCCCAACATCCTCCCGAAGGCGTCCCGCTACCAGTCACCCTGCGCCATCGTGGCGATCACGCGGGTGAATGACGCGGACGGTGGAAACCCTCAGGCTTCCACCACGGGGAAAGCCGCTAGGCTTCCACCTGCTCCACTGCCACCACCTCGGGCACGTAGTGGCGCAGCATGTTCTCGACGCCGTGCTTCAGCGTCGCGCGGGAGGAGGGGCAGCCGGAGCAGGCGCCCTGCATGCGCAGCTTCACCACGCCGTCGCGGAAGCCGCGGAAGACGATGTCGCCGCCATCTCCGGCGACGGCCGGGCGCACGCGGGTGTCCAGCAGCTCCTTGATCTGGGCGACGACCTCGGCGTCCGCGGGATCGGTATCCTCGTCCTCCTCGGCCTCGTCGCCGGCCAGGACGGGGCGGCCGGCCATGGCGTGCTCCATGATGGCGCCGAGCACCTGCGGGCGCAGCGCGGACCAGTCGGTCGCACCAGACTTGGTGACGGTGACGAAGTCGGCGCCGAGGAAGACACGGGCTACGCCGTCCAGCTCGAAGAGGCGGGCGGCAAGGGGGGAGCGCTCGGCAGTCTCGGCGGAGATGAAGTCGGCAGTGCCGCGATCGCCCATCACGGGCTGGCCGGGCAGGAACTTGAGCGTCGCGGGGTTCGGCGTCGCCTCGGTCTCGATGAACATCGGGAATCCCTTTTGCGGCGGGCGCTTCGGCACGGGGTACCGCCGCCGTCAGGCCGTGGATGTGGGGCAGGGCGCGGCCGGCTGCAACCGTTGCGCGGCGCAGGGCCGGGCCGCGCTCCTCAATTGGGTAAATCCACCCGAGGGCTGGGCCCGTTACTTTAGCCTATCACGTGATCTGAATGGCAGCTTTCCCGGTGGCTGAAGGTGCTGTCATGGCCGATCTGTTCTGGCTTGCGGAGGCGCTGGTACAGGGGACCGCGCCCTACTTCCCACTTCCGCAGGGATGCCGCGGATCGATGGCCAGCGTGCGGTCAGCGTGACTCTCCAGGTCACCCGCCCTGGGATGCGCGGGCGTGACACTCCAGTCGGCGAAGCGCCGCACCAGACCTTCTCCCGGCTTGAACTGCCCTCGCGTGTTCAACCGCATCCGCGCCCCGCTGGAAGGCCGCAGCGCCCGATGGATATGCTGCGCGCTATACGCGCACCGGTTAGTAGCTAAGCCGCTTACATGGAGGGTTGTTTCGCGACGCGTCAGGTGTACCAGCGGTTGCTGGAGCGTCGAATGGCAACACCCGGCGATGCAGTGCTGGGGAACAATTGCGCGCTCTAAACGACATGCGATACAACCAAGCACGGCTGGTATCCCGCCTGCCAAGTGGAGCGGAGGACGCATGAGGATGACGCTCCGGCTCGGCATCGGCTGGCGTCACGGCCTCATTGTCGCGATGGTTTTTGGGCTTGTGGGCGCGGCCGTTTCGGCGCTGCTGCTCCGGGAAGAGCGCCGGCTGGTCGTTGCAGAGACCGGGGAGAGGATGGTCGGCTATGCCGACGCGATGGCGCGGCGCCTGGATGCCGGGTTGTCGGAATGGGCCGCCGATGTTGGCCTCCTCGCCCGCTTCGAGACTTTCGAGCGAGAGCCCGCCGAGCCCGCCGCCGCCCGCCGCCTGCTGGAGGCTCTCCGCCTCCGCTCCCCCACCTTTTCCTGGATCGGCTTCGTTGGAGCGGACGGACGGGTCATCGCCGCTACGGGTGGGCTGCTGGAGGGTGTGGACGTCTCCTCCCGTCCCTGGTTCAAGCCCGGTCTCGCCGGGCTCCACCTCGGTGACGTGCATCCCGCCGTACTGCTGGCCCGCCTGCTGCCCTCAGCACATGGCGGCGGGGAGAACGCCTATTTCATCGATGCCGCGGCCCCGGTCCGGACGCCAGATGGACGGGTGCTCGGCGTCGTGTCGGGCCATCTCACCTGGCGCTGGGCTGACGTCGTGCGAAGCGAGGTGATGAGCCTTGCCCCGGCCCATCCGCCGATGACGCTGCGCATCCTGGCCGCCGACGGCACCGTACTGCTTGGCCCCGACACTGAGCGCGGCCGCCCCTGGGTTCAGGATCCCGCCCCGCCGACTGGGCCGCACGCGCGCCTCTGGCAGGAGGCCACAGGGGCGGACGGACGAGCCGTGATCCTCGCCCGGGCACGCGTGGACGGTGATCCCGACCGTCCGAGCCTCGGCTGGACCGTTCTTGCCGAGACAGACCGCAACGTCGCGCTCGCCCGGTTGAATTCCTTTGCCCTTTGGCTTGGTGCGGCGACCCTTGGACTGGCCGTCATGGGCGGGCTGGTTGCTGGGCGAACCGCGGGCCGGATCGAGGCAGCACTGGGTGCGGCAGGGGGCCAGGGTGGCCCGCGGAACGTGGTAGCTCGATTGGAGGCCCTGCGCGACCAGGCTTGGCGCGACCCGCTGACCGGCCTGCTGAACCGCGCCGGTTTTGAGGCCTGGCATGAGGAGCACAGGGGGGCGGTGCACGGCTACGCAGTGGCAGCCCTCGACCTCGACGGCTTCAAGCCGATCAATGACCGTTACGGCCACGCGGCCGGGGACGATGTGCTGCGTGCCATCGGGGTCTGGCTGCGCGACAATCTCCGCAAGGAGGACGTGGCCATCCGTACGGGCGGCGATGAATTCGTCCTTGTCTTCCCCTCCGCAGGTAGCAGCGCACAACCCGCGCTGGAGGTAGGGGCACGACTGAACGCCATGCTGCAGGCGGGAGTGCCGAGGTCGGCTGGACGGCTCTCGCTCGGATGCAGCCTCGGCGTCGCGTTGATGCCGGGAGAGGCAGCGACGATTGCAGAAGCCATGGCTCTCGCAGATTCGCGTCTCTACGAGGCCAAACGTTCCAAGGGCAACGCGCGCAGTTCAGAGGCGGCGGGGGCAGAAGCGGGCTGACCCACGCGGCCAGCACCTCTGGCCGCGGAAATCTTCCACTCAGATCAAGTACTGGACGGAATTGCTGGGTCCTGACCCTAGGTCACACGGTCCAGTTCCGAATCGTCCAGGCCGCCGGGCACGATGGTCAGCGGGCAGCGAAGCCGCCCGGCGTGGCGGCCCGCGAGCGCAGTGACCAGGGGCCCTGGCCCTCCCTCGGTCGCGGTGGCGAGGACGAGGATGGAGATGCGCCGGTCCTCCTCAAGGGCGCCGAGCACTTCCTCCACGGGATCGCCCTCACGGATAAGCATGGTGGGCAGGCCGCCGGTGATCTCCTGCACCTGGGCGGCCAGCGCCGAGAGGAGCTGCTCGGCCTCCTGGCGCCGCTCCTCCTGCATGAGGGCGCCGACGCCCGCCCATTCCTGCAACCCCACGGGCTCGGTGATGCGCAGCAGCGCGACCCGGCCGCCGGACTTGCGGGCGCGCAGGCAGGCGTAGCGCAGCGCGACCGCCCGTTCGGGGCTGTCGTCGACCACCACGAGGAAGACGCGGTCCTGCGGCATCGGGGCTCCTGAGGCGGGGATCGCCGGGCCGGAGGATGCCGGCGGGCGGGAGAATCGGCTAGCGGGGTGGGCGAGGCAAGCGGGACGGCAGCGGCAGCGGCCCTAGCCGCGGCGGAAGATTACGCTGCCCAGCCAGCCCGCGAAGGCCGCCAGCGCGATGCAGGCCAGGCCATAGGCCAGCGGCAGGCGTCGGGAGACGTCGGCGATGCGGGCGGTGGCGCCCACCCGGTCCACCCGGAAGGGCAGTTCTTGGCGGGCGATGATGCGGTTCCCGCGCACGAGCATGACCTGCACGATGTAGTCCCCCGTCGCGATGGTGGAGGGCAGCGGCAGGCGCGCGTGGAAGAGGCGGCCGCCGGAGATCTCCACCGGGCTCTCCTCCTCGTTCCAGAGGCGGGAGGCGCGCTTGAGGTCGATGAGGGCGCTGCGGAAGCGCGGGTCGCGCGGGCCCGGCAGGCGGGCGGTCAGCACGTCGAGGCCGAGGCGCCGCTCGCGCCGGGCGGGTTCCTCGAGCAGGCCGGCAACGGGGGCGGTGGCGGCCACGGCGTAGTAGTTCGGCACCTCCTGGAAGCGGGCGGAGGGGCCGTTCACCCAGAGGCCGAGCCAGCGGACACGGCGCCGCACCACCACGTCCCGCGGCGGGCCGAGGCCGAGGATGACGACGTTGTCCCCGGCGGGGCCGAGCAACCGGTCGGTCGCGCCGAAGACGAGGAGGTCCGCGCCCGTGAAGCTCGTGTCCACGGCGATGCGGTCCTGACCGAGTTCCGCCGCGAGCGCCGGGCCTGCGAAGGGCGGCGGGGCGGGCGGTGGCTCGCGCTGGGCCAGGGCGGGCGAGGCGGCGAGCAACAGCATGGCGAGAAGGGCGGCGCGCGCCGGGGTCACGTCGCCGGGCCCATGAGGTAAAGGCTGGCCGGCGTCGCCAGCAGGCCCCAGAGCAGCCCCGCCGCGACCGTCAGCACGAGCAGGCCGAGCAGCGCCCGCGTCTCCTCGCCCCGCAGCTTCGTGCCCATGGCGGCGCCGAACTGCGCGCCCGCCACGCCGCCTGTCAGCAGCAGCAGGGTGAGGACGATATCGACCGAGCCCGTCTGGAGCGCCTGGAGAAGGGTGACGTTGGCGCTGACGAAGGTGACCTGGAAAAGCGAGGTGCCGATCGTCGTCGTGGTCGGCATGCCCAGGAGGTAGATCATGGCGGGCACGAGCATGAAGCCGCCGCCCACGCCCATGATGGAGGAGAGCACGCCGATCCCGAAGCCGATCATCGCCGGCGGGATGATCGAGATGTAGAGGCGCGACTTGCGGAAGCGCATCTTGAGGGGAAGGCCGTGCAGCCAGGAGTGCTGGTGCGTTCGCGCCGGCAGGGCCCGCCTGCGCCTGACGATGGCGCGGAGGCTTTCCCGCACCATGAGCAGGCCCACCGTGCCGAGGACGACGACGTAGAAGAGCGAGACCGCGAGGTCGATCTGGCCCAGCCGCTTGAGCAGCACGAAGAGCTGCGTGCCGGCCGACGAGCCGGCGAGCCCCGCAACGAGCAGCACGCATCCCATGCGCGCATCGACGTTGCCGCGCCGCCACTGGGCGATGAGGCCGGAGACGGAGGCGCCGAGCGTCTGGTTCGCCCCCGAGGCGACCGCGACGGGGGCGGGGATGCCGATGAGGATGAGCAGCGGCGTCAGCAGGAAGCCGCCGCCGACGCCGAAGAGGCCCGAGAGCCAGCCCACGCCGAGCCCGATGCCCAGCAGCAGCAGGGCATCGACCGACATCTCGGCGATCGGCAGGTAAACCGGCATTCGCGTTCCGCTCGGCGCCTTCTCCGTCCCCTCCCCCACTGCGGGGCCGGGGCGTTCTGGTTCCGCGCGGGCCGCGTGCGGGCGGGCCGCACAGGGCGCGGCTGAGGGAGGCGGCAGTCTGGGCCGAACGGGTAACCGTCCTGTGAACCCACCACGACCGTCCTGCAAGCGGCATTCCGGTGCGGCGCGCGATGGCGCTACACCGGGCTGCACGAAAGGGTCCGGCTGGCCATGAGGCACGGCCGGCGACCTTGCAGGCCGGGTATCCTTCCCGGTGAAAAGGGCATCTATGCGGCACGCGCACCACTTCCCGCTCCTCCGCCGCCGGCTGCTCGGCGCGGCGGCCGGCCTTCCTCTCGCGGCGCCCGCGATCCGGCGGGCGCTGGCGGCGGAGGGGGCGCGAATCGCGCTCATCCACATGAACGACTTTCACTCGAAGCACGACGGCGTCTCGGAAGGCGGGGCCGTCTGCCGGGAGGGGCGCCCCTGCGCCGGAGGCGCCGCGCGGCTGGCCGGGGCCATGCGCGAGGCGCACGCCGCCGCCCTGGCCGAGGGCCGCGCGCCCTTCCTGCTGGACGCGGGCGACCAGTTCATGGGCAGCCTCTATTACACCGTCCATCGCGGCCTGGCGGAGGCGGCGGTGCAGCGGGCGGTCGGCACCATGGCCATGTCGCTGGGGAACCACGAGTTCGACAACGGGCCGGAGAACCTCGCGCGCTACGCGGCGGCGGTGCCCTTCCCGCTCCTCTCGGCGAATCTCGACACGAGCGCGGAGCCGCTGCTGCGGGACCGGGTGAGCGCCTTCACCGTGCTCGAGTCGAATGGGGCGCGAATCGGGGTGGTGGGCCTCACCACGCCGGAGACGGTCAACTCCTCCTCCCCGGGGCCGCGGCTGCGCTTCACGGATCCCATGGAGGCCGCCGACCGCGCGGCCTTCGCGCTGCGGCGGCAGGGGGTGAGCACGGTGGTCGTGCTGTCGCATCTCGGCCTTCCCGCGGACCGGCAACTCGCGGCCGAGGTGGAGGGGATCGACGCGGTGATCGGCGGCCACTCCCACCTGTTGCTGGCGAACGGCCTTCCGGGCGCCGTGGGGCCGAGCCCGCTGATGATCGCGGGCAAGGGACGGGACGTGCGGATCGCCACGGTGGCCTGCCACGGCCGCTATCTCGGTCGGCTGGACCTGGACCTGGCGGCGGACGGGCGGGTGGCGGCCCATGGCGGCGCGGTGCGGCCGATCGGGCCCGACGTGGCCGAGGACCCGGCGGTGGCAGCGGTTGTGGCGGAGTATGCCGGGCCGCTCGGTGAGGTCAGGCGGCGGCCGGTGGGTCTGGCGGAGGGCCCCTTCCCCGATGCGGGCTGCCGGGACGGGGAATGCGCGCTGGGGAGCCTCGTGGCCGAGGCCGCGCTGGCGGCCACGCGGGGGGCGGAGATCGCGGTGCTGAACGGCGGCGGCCTGCGCGCCTCGCTGCCCGCGGGCACACTCACCTATGGCGACGTGCTGGCCGTGCTGCCCTTCGGCAACACGCTGGCGACGCTGACCATCCGCGGCGGCGCGCTGGCGGAGGCGCTGGAGAACGGCCTTTCCCGCCTTCCGGCGCTGGCGGGCCGCTTCCCTCAGGTGGCGGGGCTGCGCCTGATCATCGACCCCGCCGCCCCCCCGGGCCGGCGGCTGGTGGAGGCACGGACGGCCGAGGGGCCGCTCGACCCCGACCGCGCCTATCGCGTGGTGACGAACAACTTCATGCGCGCGGGCAGCGACGGCTACGGCGTGCTGCGCGACGCGGCGCTGGAGGCCTATGACGACGGCTCGCCGCTGGAGGACGTGCTGGCGGACCACCTCGCCGCGCGCGGCCGGGTGGCCCCGGTGCTGGACGGGCGGATCGCGCGGCGCTGAGGGCCTCGCGCGACGCGCGGCGAAGGTCTTGCACTGCGCACGGCGGCGCCCCACGAAAGGGCGCCCCGCACGAGGAACCCCGATGCACAGTCCCGTCTCCGGCCTGCCCCCCTATGACGACACGAACATCTTCGCCCGCATTCTGCGCGGCGAGATCCCGAGCCGGCGGGTGCACGAGGACGAGTACGCGGTCGCCTTCCACGACATCAACCCGCTGGCGCCGGTGCACGTGCTGGTCATCCCCCGCGGACGCTACGTGTCGATCGCGGATTTCAGCGCCCATGCCTCCGACGCCGAGATCGCGGGCTTCTGGCGCGCCGTGGGCCGCGTGGCGCGGGAGCTGGGATTGGAGGAACGCGGCTTTCGTGCCCTGACGAATATGGGGCCGGAGGGCGGGCAGGAGGTGCCGCATTTCCACGTGCACCTCTTCGGTGGCCAGCGCCTGGGCCGCATGCTTCCCGCGGCGGAGCGCACGGCGCCCGCGGCGGAGCGCTGATGCCCGACGCAATCGCTGAGGCGCGGGCCGCGATCGAGGCGGCCGGGCGCCTGCCTGACGACGAGCTGGACCTCGGGGCGGTCGCGCTGCAATTCGCGCGGATCGACGCACCCGGGGCCGACTGGCGCGCGGCGGAGGGCCGGCTCTCGGCGCTGGTGCGCGGCGTCCTCTCGCAGGACCCGCCGCGCGAGGCGGAGGAGCGGCGCGCGCTGATCGCCCGCGTAATCCACGAGGAGGGCGGCTACTCCGGCGATGCGGAGACCTATGACGATCTGCGCAACGCGAATCTCATCCGTGTGACTGAGCGGCGGCGCGGGCTGCCGGTGGCCATTGGCCTTCTCTGGCTGCATGTGGCGGAGGCGGCGGGCTGGCCGGCGCGGGGCCTCGACTTCCCGGGGCACTTCCTCGTCGCCCTTGACGGCGCGCAGAAGGCAGGTTCCGTGGTGGTGGACCCCTTCGGCGGCGGCACACCCCTGCCGGTACCCGCGCTCCGCGCCCTCATCAAGCGGGTGGAGGGGCCGTCGGCGGAGCTGCGGCCGGGGATGCTGGCGCCGATGAGCCGGCGGGCCGTGCTGCTGCGCCTGCAGACGAATATCCGCCTGCGCCGCCTGCGCGACGAGGACGTGGAGGGGGCGCTGGCCTGCACGGCCGACATGCTGCGCCTTGCGCCCGATGCCTCGCCGCTCTGGCGGGAGGCGGCGGTGATGAACGCGCGGCTTGGCCACCTCGGCGCCGCCATCGAGGATATGGAGCGCTTCATCGCCCTGATCCCCGCGGGCGAGGCCTCCTCGCGCGGGCGGGAGATGATCGAGGAGTGGCGCGCGCGCCTTCACTAGGGCCGTGACGCAACCTGTGTTGTTTCCGTGCAAGAGATTGACGCCCAAAGGGGCCTCCCCGTTCAAGGTTGCTTGACCCGCCCTCCTGGGCAGCGCAATCGGCGATCATTGAGAAGGAACTGCCAGTGCTCGCCCTGCGCGTGATTCCCTGCCTGGACGTGAAGGACGGGCGCGTCGTGAAAGGCGTCAACTTCGTGGCCCTACGCGATGCCGGCGACCCGGTGGAGCAGGCCCGCGCCTATGACCGCGAGGGGGCGGACGAGATCACCTTCCTCGACATCGGGGCGACGCACGAGAACCGCGGGACCATGCTCGACGTCGTCTCCCGCACGGCGGCCGAGGTGTTCATCCCGCTGACCGTGGGCGGCGGCGTGCGCAGCGTGGAGGACATGCGGGCGCTGCTGCTGGCCGGGGCCGACAAGGTCTCCATCAATTCCGCGGCGCTGGCCGACCCGGATCTGGTGCGGCGGGGCGCGGAGGCCTTCGGCTCCCAGGCGATCGTGGTGGCGGTGGACGCGCGCCGGGTCGCCTCGGGCCGGTGGGAGATCTTCACCCATGGCGGGCGGCGGGAGACGGGGGTGGATGCCGTCGAATGGGCGCGCCGGGTCGAGGGCCTGGGCGCGGGAGAGATCCTGCTGACCTCGATGGACCGCGACGGCACCGGCGAGGGATTCGACCTCGACCTCCTGCGCGCCGTGCGCGCGGCGGTGCGGCTGCCGGTCGTCGCCTCCGGCGGCGTGGGCACGCTCGATCATTTCGCCGAGGGGGCGGCGGCCGGCGCAACCGGCCTGCTGGCGGCGAGCATTTTCCACTACGGCCATTTCCGCATCTCCGAGGCGAAGGCGGCGTTGGCGGCGAAGGGCTGGCCAGTAAGACCGGCGGCCGAACCGCGGGAGGCGGCGTGATGGGCAAGGCAGCGAAGTCCAAGGCCAAGAAGCCGGCCGCGGCGGAGGAGGCGGTCCGGCCGCGCAAGGCCGCGGCCAAGGCGAAGCGCGGGCCGGCGAAGGCCAAGGCGGGCGCCGCCAAGGTATCGGTCAAAAGCAAGGCGAAGGCGCCGAAGCTGAAGCCCGCGCAGTGGAAGGAGGACCTTCGCGTCCACAAGCCGCTGCCCGTGCCGGCGGACCTGGCGGATGCGCCCATCGACGCCCTCGCCCAGCCGCCCAAGCGCGTGCGCCGGGCGGAGGCGCGGCACCTCGCGCCGCTCGATCAGCCCGGCGGGGAACCCGTGCCGGCGGTGCTGGACCGGCTCTGGGCGGCGGTGGAGGAGCGGCGCCTCTCGGGCAATGTCGAGACCTCCCACTCCGCCCGCCTGCTGGCGCGCGGCACCGGAAAGGTCGCGCAGAAGCTGGGCGAGGAGGCGGTGGAGACGGTGATCGAGGCGATGGCCGGCAACCGCAGCGCCCTTGTCTGCGAGAGCGCGGACCTCCTCTACCACCTCATCGTTGTCTGGGTGGATGCGGGCATCCGGCCGGAGCAGGTCTGGGCGGAACTCGTCCGGCGCGAGGGGATCAGCGGCATCGCCGAGAAGGCGGCGCGGCAGAACCTCTCGGCGGCGGGCGTGGTCAAGGCGGGCGACACGACGAAGCTCGCCTGAGGAGCGGTGTCCCTCACCGCTCGGGGCGGCAGGATCAGCGGGGCGGGCGCACCGGCTCCACGCCGCCCGGCGGGGCGAGGCCCTTGTCGCGCATGCAGCGGAGATAGGCGGCGCGCTCCGCGGCGGCGATCTCGGCCTTCACGCGGTTGAATTGCGTGACGTTGTCCGCTGGGGGAAGGCGGGCATAGCCGGCCTTCGCGGCGGGGCTGGCCTCGGCCTCGCGCCGGCAGGCGGCCTCGGCCGGGGTGTCGGCGGGCGGCAGCGGGTCGTTCCGGCCGCAGGCGGCGAGGAGGAGCAGGGCGGGAAGGAGGAGGGTTGCGCGGATCATGCCGGGGCTCCCTGCAGCCAGTCCTCGATCAGGCGGCGGGCGATCGAGTCGACCCGCGGCAAGGAGAAGCCGGCGCTCTCGGGGTTGCGGATCTCGTCGCGGGTGAACCAGCGGGCGTCGCGCAGCTCGGCCGGGTCGATGGTGATCTCCTGGCTCAGCGCCTCCGCGTGGAAGCCGAGCATGATGGAGGCGGGGAAGGGCCAGGGCTGGGAGGAGTGGTAGAACACCTCCCCTACCCTGACGCCGGTCTCCTCGTGCACCTCGCGGCGCACCGCCTCCTCCAGGCTCTCGCCCGGTTCCACGAAGCCGGCAAGGGTGGAGTACATCGTGCTGTTCGGGAAACGGGTGGAATGGCCGAGCAGGACGCGGTCCTCGTCCACCACGAGCATGATCACGGCGGGGTCGGTGCGCGGGAAGTGCTGGGCGCCGCAGCCGGTGCAGGACATAGCGTTCCCCGCCGAGCGCGGCTCGCAGGGCTGTCCGCAGACGCCGCAGAAGCGGTGCCGGGTGCGCCAGTGCATGAGGCCGCGGGCATGGGCGAGCATCGAGGCCTCGCCGGGCGGCAGGAGGCCGGCGACGGCGCGGAGGTCGTGGAAGCTGCCATAGCCCTCCGGCAGGAGGGGGAGCGGGTCCTCGGCGGCGCTGCAATCGACCGTGAAGACCGCGGTGCCATCGTTGCGCAGGCCGAGCAGGGCCCAGGGGCCGCCGGTCATCAGCACGGCCTCGGCAGCCTCTCGAGTGAGGAGCACGGCCTCGGGCGCGCCCGATTCGACGCCGCGAAG
Organism: Roseomonas sp. KE2513; assembly: GCF_016107305.1. Lineage (GTDB taxonomy): Bacteria > Pseudomonadota > Alphaproteobacteria > Acetobacterales > Acetobacteraceae > Roseomonas. The sequence continues at coordinate 41,238 of NZ_RCVR01000007.1, read as the reverse complement.
AAGGCTCTTCGCGCGCCAGACGGGGGCGATGAGGCTGGCGGGGTCGGCCAGGGCCGCCGCGACGAAATCGGCGTCGTCCCGCCGGTCCGAGACGCGGTCGAGCGGGCTGCCGGTATAGGCGTTCGGGCGGCTGGCGGGGATGCTGAGCATGTGGGGCCGGAAACTCGCACGGGGGGCGGGAGGGGACAACACGGGTGCGTTCCCGGCGCAATGCCCGGTGGCCGCGGGGCTGATAGCCGGTTCATCCGGCGGAGACCCGGTGGACTCCTGGCCCCCCTCCCCCCATATTCCGCCGCGGAAGGCCGGTCGCGGACGGGCGCCTCGTCGACCCGGTCAGGTCCGGAAGGAAGCAGCCGAGGCGGGTAAACGCCTGGGTCGTGGCCGGTCTTCCACCCTTTGGGGTCCTGCCCCATCAGATCGCCTGGCGGCCCAGGCCGCCCCAACCCTGCGGCCCGGATGACCAGCGACACCGATCTCTCGCCAGAAACGTCGGACGAGCTGCCGGAGCCTCCGATGGAGGGGCCGGGCCTCTTCGGCGATCCCGATCCGGCACCTGTTCCCGCGGCGGCCTCGCCCGCGCCGGTTCCCGCCTCGCCCTCCTCTGCAACGCCGGGCGCCGAGCCCTCGCAGCCTTATCGGGTGCTGGCGCGAAAGTACCGGCCGCAGGACTTCAACGACCTCATCGGGCAGGAGGCGCTGGTCCGCACGCTGCGGAACGCCTTCGCGCAGAACCGCGTGGCGCACGCCTTCATGCTGACGGGCGTGCGCGGGGTGGGAAAAACGACCACCGCCCGCATCATCGCCCGCGCGCTGAACTGCATCGGGCCGGACGGCAAGGGCGGGCCGACGGCCGATCCCTGCGGGGTCTGCCCCGAGTGCCGCGCCATCCTGGCGGACCGCCACCCGGACGTAATGGAGCTGGACGCAGCTTCGAACAACAGCGTCGACAACGTGCGCGAGATCCGCGAGGCCGTGCGCTTCCGGCCGAGCCAGGGGCGCTTTAAGGTCTATATTCTCGACGAGGTCCACATGCTGTCCGGGGCGGCGTTCAACGCGCTGCTCAAGACGCTGGAGGAACCGCCGCCGCAGGTGAAGTTCCTGTTCGCCACCACCGAGATCCGCAAGGTTCCGGCGACCATCCTCTCGCGCTGCCAGCGCTTCGACCTGCGCCGTGTGCCGCAGGAGGTGCTGCGCGCGCATTTCGCCGGGATCGCGGAGAAGGAGGGCGCCTCGATCGAGCCGGAGGCGCTGGCGATGATCGCGCGCGCGGCGGACGGCTCGGTGCGCGACGGGCTTTCCCTGCTCGACCAGGCGATTGCCATGCCGACCGAGGGCGGCGTCGTGACGGCGGAGGGAGTGCGGGACATGCTCGGCCTCGCCGACCGTGCTCTCGTGCTCGACCTGATGGAGGCCGCCATGCGCGGCGACCTGCCGGGCCTGCTGGCGGGGATGGATCGCGCGCACGAGCGCGGCGCCGATCCCGGCGTGGTGCTGGCCGACATGGCCGAATTAACCCACACGCTGACGCGGTTCCGCGCCGTGCCGGGCTTGCGGAACGATCCCTCCATCCCCGAGACGGAGCGGGTTCGCGGGGGCGCGCTGGCGGAGACCCTGACCATTCCCGTGCTCGGCCGCGCCTGGCAGGTGCTGCTGCGCGGGATCGGCGAGGTGGCCGAAAGCCCAGACCGGCGCGCGGCGGCGGAGATGGTGCTCATCCGGCTGGCGCATCTGGCCGAGATGCCGACGCCCGGCGAGATCGTACGGCGGCTTTCCGGCGCGCCGGCAGGGCAGGCCAGTGGGCCTGGGCCACGCGGCGCGGCGCCGGCGCCTATCGGCGCCATGGCGAGCGCGGTGGCCACGACTTCGATCGGCGCGCCTTCCGGCGGCGGGCTGCGGGCCGTCGCTGGTGGTGCGCCGGTGATGGCGGAGGCGGCACCGGCCATGCCGCCCGTGACGGAGGCGGCGCCGGCCCCCTCCCCCACCACCTTCCGCGAGGTCGTGGCGCTCGCCTCCGGGCGGAAGCCGATGCTGCACGCGCATCTCGTGCACAGCGTTCACCTCGTGAAGTTCGCCGAAGGGCGGATCGAGTTGCGGACGCGGCCCGACGCGCCGCGCGACCTCGCGGGGCAGCTCACCGCCCTGCTGCAGGAGACGACGGGGGCGCGCTGGACCGTCTCGCTTTCTAATGCGCCGGGCGAGCCAACGATCGCGGAGCAGTCGCGCGAGGCGAAGGCGGCGCGGCTGGAGGTGGCGGGGACGCATCCCCTGGTTTTGGCCGTCATGCAGGCCTTTCCCGGCGCGCAGATCCGGGAGGTGCGGGACGCCAATCTCGACGCCTATGGCTTGCCGCCGCCCGAGCTTCTCCCCGGCCTTGCCAATGACGGCGAGCCGGTGGAGGAGGACGAAGTCGGCTATCTTCCGGCCGAGGGCGATCCCGGCTTCGCCCCGCTCGACGCCGAGCCGGCCGGCATGGACCGGCCCTGAACCCTTTTCCCTGACCGCGAGGACCGCCGATGAAGAACCTGGGCAACATGCTGAAGCAGGCGCAGCAGATGCAGGCCAAGATGGCCGAGATGCAGGCGACGCTGGAGGCCGCCACCATGGAGGGCCAGGCGGGCGCCGGGATGGTGCGCGTGACCCTCTCGGGCAAGGGCGACCTGAAGGGCATCGTGATCGATCCCTCCCTGCTGGTGGCCGATGAGCGCGAGGTGCTGGAGGACCTGATCATCGCCGCCCATGCCGACGCGAAGGCGAAGGTGGAGGCGATGATGGCCGAGGAGATGTCCAAGGCGACCTCCGGCCTGAACATTCCGGGCATGGGCGGCGGCGGGCTGGGCGGCTTCAAGCTGCCGTTCTGACGCGGCCATTCTGATGCGGAGGGGGGGCGGCATCACCATATGAAGAGGATGCCGTTCGATGCCTCCTCCGTGCGCGTTGCGCCCGCCCCGGGAGCCGTTCCGCCGAATGACCCGGTGGAGCAGCTCATCCATCTCCTGTCCCGCCTGCCCGGTCTCGGACGGCGTTCCGCGCGCCGCGCGGTGCTGAAGATGCTGCAGGACCCGCAGCGCCTGATGATCCCGCTGGCCAACGCGCTGGAGGCGGCGGCGGAGGCGGTGCGGCCCTGCCGCGTCTGCGGGAACCTGGATTCGCGCGATCCCTGCTCCGTCTGCCGCGACCCGCGGCGTGAACGCGGGCTGGTCTGCGTGGTGGAGGGTGTCTCCGACCTCTGGGCGCTGGAGCGGGCGGGGGCGCATCGCGGGCTCTACCACGTGCTCGGCGGCACGCTCTCAGCGCTCGCGGGCGTGGGGCCGGAGGATCTCTCGATTCAGCCGCTGGTGGAGCGCGTGGCGGGCGGCGAGGTGGAGGAGGTGATCCTCGCGCTGCCTGCGACTGTGGAGGGCGCGACCACCGGGCATTACTTGGTGGACCGGCTGCGGCCTCTCTCGGTGCCCGTCACGCGGCTTGCGCAGGGCGTGCCGATGGGTGGGGCGCTGGACGTGCTGGATGACGGGACCTTGGCGGCGGCGCTGAGGGCACGGCGGCCGGCGTAATCGCAGGCTTCAAGGCGAGAGCAGCCCCACCGTCGCGCCGGTCATGCAGCAGGCGATCGTCGCGGCGAGCAGCGAGGGCAGGCCGAGGCGCACGATCTCGGCCCGGCGCTCCGGGCAGAGCGCGCCCATACCGGAGACCATGATCCCGACGCTCGCGAAGTTCGCGAAGCCGCAGAGCGCCCAGGAGAGGATGAGCTTCGTGCGCGGGGCCAGCGCGGCACCGCCCTCTCCGGCCATGTCGAGGTAGGCGACGAACTCGTTCACCACGCCGCGAATGCCGAGCAGGCGGGCGGCGGCGGTCGCGTCCTCGGGGGCGATGCCCATGGCGAAGGCGAGCGGCCATAGGAGGACGCCAGCGATCGCCTCCAACGTCGTGCCCACGAGCGGTTGGAGGATCATGTTGATCAGCGCCACCAGCGCCACGAAGACGATCAGCCCGGCCATGATGTTCAGCAGCAGCGAGAGACCATCCGAGGTGCCGCGTGTCAGGGCATCCATGCTGCTGTCGTAGAGGCGCGGGGCCTCGATGTCGGCGCCCTCGGGGGCGGTCTCGCCGGGGATCATGAGGCGGGCGGCCAGGATGGCGGCGGGGGCGCTGACGAGGCTCGCGGCCAGGAGCTGGCCGGCCGCGTCGGGCACGACGTTGGCCAGCATGGCGGCATAGACGACCAGCATGTTGCCGCTGATCGTCGCGAGGCCGGCGGTCATGACCACCAGCAGCTCGGACCGGGAGAGGCTGGCGAGCCAGGGGCGGATGAAGAGCGTCGCCTCCACCATGCCGGTGAAGACATTGGCCGCGACCGAGACTCCGCAGGCGCCCGAGATACCGAAGGCCGAGCGCAGCGCACGGGACATGATCCGCACGATCACCGGCAGCACGCGCCAGTGATAGAGCAGCGCGGAGAGGGCGCCGACCAACAGGACGATCGGCAGGGCCCCGAAGAAGAGGACGAAGGCGCCACCCGGCCGCGCTTCCGCGAAGGGCAGCGGTGCGCCGCCGAGATAGCCGAAGACGAGGCTCGTGCCCGCCTGGGTCGCGCGCGCGAGGGCGCTCACCGCGTCGCCGACGAGGGAGAAGGCGGCACGGAGCGGCGGGATGTGCAGGAGGGTGGCGCCGAGGGTGATTTGCAGGGAGAGGCCGACCGCCACCGCGCGCCAGGGGATGGGGCGCGCGGCGCCACCTGCCGCCCAGGCGAGGACGGCCAGGGCCAACAGGCCGAGGGCGGATTGGAACTGGAGCGGGATCAGCCCCTCCCCCGCCCGCGGAGGTCGCGCGACAGGCCTTGCGTGGCCAGCGCTGCCACGTATTCCGCCCAGCGCGTGGGGTATTCGCGACCGAGGCGGTGCAGGGTGTCCCAGGTGTAGATGCCGGTGTCGTGGCGGTCGTCGAAGACTAAGCGCACGGCGTAGTGGCCGACCGGCTCCACCGCGACGATCCCGACTTCCCGCTTGCCGTGGACGAGCGTTTTCTGCCCGGGGCCGTGGCCCTGCACCTCGGCAGAGGGGCTCTCCACGCGCAGGTACTCGGCGGGCAGCTCGAAGCGGCTGCCGTCGTCGAAGCCCACGTCCAGCCGGCGCTCGGTGCGGTTCAGGCGGATCTCGGTGGGGGTGGGCACGGCGCCTCAGTCCGCGAGGCGGCGGGCCTCGTCGGGCAACATAATGGGGATGCCGTCGCGGATGGGGTAGGCGAGGCCCGCGCCTTCGCTCACCAACTCACCGGCGGCGCGGTCGTAGCGCAGCGGGCCCTTGGTGACGGGGCAGACGAGGATCTCCAGCAGGCGGGGATCGACGGCGGGAGATTCGGCGCCGGCGGACGGACCGGATGTCTGGCTCATGGGTTCTCTCTCGGCTTTCGCCTCAGCTCGGACGCACGTCTTGGCCCGTACCGGGCAAGCTGTCCATCCGGAGCATCGCAACCAGCATCGCGGCGCGGGAGGCAGGGTCGGGCGCCTCCAGCAGGGCCTGTTTCTCCAGGGGCTCGAAGGGGCAGACCATGCAGAGGGTGGTGACGAGGGCATCGTCCTCCAGCCGCTCGATCGCCTCCCAGTTCGCGTCGATTCCCTGAGTGCGGAAATAGGCGCGGAGCGCGTCGAGCAGCGCGGGGCGGTCGAGCTCGGCCGAGGGGGCGGGATTGTCCAGGTCCGCCGCGAAGGTCGAGTAGTCGGCGCGCACCCGGCGGTAGCCATCGCGCCCGGGCAACTCGGCCGCCACCTGGAAGCGGATGATGCCGGTGAGGCTGATCAGCAAGCGGCCGTCGTCGGTCTCGGAGAAGGAGGAGAGGCGGCCGAGGCAGCCGACCTTGTAGAGGCCGGGGGCGCCGGCCTGGGCGGCGGCGGCGGGGTCGGGCTGGATCATGCCAAAGGACCGGCCCTGGGCGAGGCTCGCCTCCACGAGCGCGAGGTAGCGCGGCTCAAAGATGTTCAGCGGTAGGCGGCCGCCGGGGAGGAGAAGCGCGCCCGTGAGGGGAAACACCGCGATCTCCGCCGGCAGGGCCGCGAGGCCGGAGGGCTTGAAGGGCATGGCCGGTCTTCCCGTTCGCCTGCGTGTAGGTGGGGCAGATGCGCCGGATGGGCGGCTTGTCCAGGGCACTGGCCGCTGGCCGGCGCCGCCTCCGCCCGGGTTGATCGCCGGGCGGTTGCCCGGGTGCCTTCGTTGAGGCACCCGGGCGGGGCTGCCTCAGCTGAAGAGCATCGAGGAGAGCTTGCGGCGGCCGGCCTTGGTCGCTGGGTCCTCGAAGCCCCAGGCCTCGAAGAACTTCAGCAGCTGCTTGCGGGCGGCCTGGTCGTTCCAGGCGCGGTCGCGGCGGAAGGCCTCCAGCAGGGCGTCGGTGGCGCCGGCGCGGTCGTCGGCGGCGTTGAGTGCGATGGCGAGGTCGATGCGGGCCTGGTGGTCGTCCGGGTCAGCGGCCAAGCGGGCCTCGTACTCGGCCAGCTTGCCGCGCGCCTCCCTGCCGGCGGCCGCAAGTTCGAGGGCGCTGCGGACCGCGGCGACGTCGGCGTGCTCGCGCAGCTTGGGCGAGAGGCTGTCCAGTACCTGGGTGGCCTGCTCCTCCTCGCCCAGCTCCATCAGGCTGCGGGCGACGCCGGCATAGGCGGCGGCGTTCTCCGGCTCCTGCTGAACGAGGGCACCGTAGAGCTCGAGCGCGCCCTGGTGGTCCCCTTCTTCCGCCGCCTGCTTGGCCTCTGCCAGGAGGTCGGCGGAGGGCATCTGGCCGCCCGCCATCTTCAGGAGGGTCTCGGTGAAGCGCTTCACCTCGCTCTCGGGCAGGGCGCCCTGGAACATGTCGGCGATCTGGCCCTGCCAGAAGGCGGCGACCGTCGGTACGGACTGCAGTGGCAGGCCGAGCTGGGCGAGCTGCTGGACGAGGGCGCGGTTCTTGTCGATGTCGATCTTGACCAGCCGCACGCGGCCGCCGGCGGCGCGGACCACCTTCTCCAGCGTGGGCGTCAATTGCTTGCAGGGGCCGCACCAGGTGGCCCAGAAGTCCACCAGCACCGGCACCTCGCGCGAGGCCGCGACGACGTCCTGCATGAAGCTGCGCTGGTCGCCGTCCTTGATCAGGTCGTCGGCCGTGGGCTGGGTTTGGTCGAGAGAGGTGCTCATAGCGGTTCCAACCTGGTCGTGAGGGGCGTTTCGGGCGATCTGCTCGCCCCCATAGATGCGCCGCGCGGGCTCTCAGGCAAGCGGGGACGCGGGGGCCTCCACAAGGTCGATGGCTTCGGGTGTGTGCCCTAGGCTTTCGAGAAAGCGCCGGAGATCAGGAGCCGCGATCGCGGTGGTGGCTGTGTTGGTGAGGGGGTGGAGGTTCACCGGCCCCTGCCCTTCCAGAAGGCGTCGGTCCATCACCAGACGGACGCTGCCGGCAGAAGCGTTCACCAGGGCGAACGGGGTGACGGAGCCGGGACGCACGCCTAGCCGGTCCCATAGTTCCGCCTCGCTCGCCATCGAGAGGCGACCGGTATCGAGGCGGCGGGCGAGAGCGTTAATCGAGAGCGGCGTGTCCTCCTCTGCGACGACGAGCAGGAAGGGGTGCGGGGGCCTCGCGCGGAGGAAGAGGTTCTTCACGTGCAGGCCAGGTAATGCGCCGCGCAGCGCCTTGCTCTCCGCGACGGTGTGGAGTGGTGGATGTCGGTGCGTAGTGGCCTGAATGCCCGCTGCTTTGAGGCGGGCGAGGAGGTTGTCGGGAGTTTGCGGCATTTCCCGACGATTTCCCCGAGCAGGGAGGGGGTTGCAAGCCCCCGCAGCCCGTGTCATACGCCGCCCCACACGGAGCGCGGGCGTAGCTCAGGGGTAGAGCACGACCTTGCCAAGGTCGGGGTCGAGGGTTCGAATCCCTTCGCCCGCTCCAACTTTCCACGAGACAATTTTTCTCTGGCAGGTTGGATCGCGCTTCTCCGTGTGTTCTGGCCTCAGTTTCCGCGCATAGCTTGATACTTCGAGTGCGGAACGAGCGCCGTTTTCTCTCTCCGGAGAGGCCATTGTCTCCGAAGCTTGGGACTTGGGCGATTTAGTCTACAAGGTTTAGTTATTTGTAATCGCTCGGCCTTTTCGAATTAGTCTTCCCCAGAGTTGGTGTTCCCTTTCCTCGGGCGATCGCCTTCAAGCGCCAACTGCGTGCTCTTCAGCCCCGAGCATCACACGTCATCCGCTACCAGCTTTGCGCAAGGCTGCGTCTTCCGTCTCGTTTCTCTTCAGGTCGAAGGGGACATGCTCCGATCTGCAGCCGGGGGATCGAGGCTGGTTCCAGGCACCTCCCCGCCACTGAGTCATAGCGCTTGCGGATACGGCATCTGTAGTATGTGAGGAGCCGCCTTGCGGACCCCTGCTTCGCACTCACAGTGCAGCCATCTCCCCTTGCCCGACCATGCCGAACCGCTTCCTGCGTGATGATATCGGAGCCGTGAAGCCATGAAAGCTTATGACGTTACCTAATGCACCCTCGTAGTGCGCATGAGGGGAAGGAGAAAGGTGTAGCTTAAATAATACCTAACTCGCGAACTCTTCGCCAGTTCAACGTCTTGAGTTGAAAGCTGAAGCGAGAAATCTCGACATCCCAACCAAAAGATGCACCAATTGGATTTCTGCCACCATTGGTTGATCTTCCGTCTTTACAGTACTAGCGGGAATAGACCGAGCATTTCCGCTTTTGCCGTGACTGAGCCTGCAGCATAGAAGTAGCTCTTGAAACTCTGTGTCACATCGTCTCTTATTGAATGCCTGTAACCGGATGGTCACATGCGTGACAGAGTTCCGCCCAGGCTGATGCAGTGGATGGCCGTGGTTTCGGTCCTCCTTCTCGCCGGATTGCAAGCGGGCTTTCTCGGCGATCAACCGATTGGCTTGCCATCGGACGAAGATGTCACGAGCATTGCCCAGGAAGGTGATCCGAGAAAGCAGCTCCTTTTGCTCGGTATGTACGTGGCGAACCTAACGCTACTTGTCTGGTACACGCGCCCGGGAGCGCTACTCCTGCTCGGGACTCCTCTGATCATCCTCCTGGGCTGGTCATTCGCATCGGTAACGTGGTCGGTTCTTCCTGGTCCAACTCTGCGGCGTGCAGTCGCTCTCTTAGGAGCCGTAAGCTTTGGATTACTTACTGGGCTGCACTTCAACGAGGATCAGATTACGAGAACGCTGATTAGGGCCGCGGTGATTACTGTTATCACGACGCTTCTCTTCACTGCAGCATTTCCGGGTCTTGGTCTAGACGTTCACAGCCAGCTTCGGGGTCCGTTTGCCCACAAGAATCTCCTTGGTGGCTTCGTGGCGATTGCGGCGATCGCCGCAATTCATCGGATCAGCATGGCGTGGCGCATGAGGCGCTTCCGGATCATGTCTCTTGATGTCTGCGCCCTTGTTGGTTCCTTCTCGTGTCTTCTTCTCTCCCGCTCCGGCACCCCCATCCTCTCCATCGGCGTTGCCGTGCTGGTTTCCAGCTTGGTGAAGCAGCTCCTATGGAGCGACGGCTTGGCGCGGTCCCTTGCCCCAGGGTTCCTAACAGGGGTTATCGCCTTTGCCCTCATCTTCGGCGGGCATGCCTCAGCGCTAATTGCGGAAGCGTTGGGAAGGGATGTGACCCTATCCGGCCGCACGAACATATGGGAGTTCGTGCTAGAGATGATTCGGCAGGAGCCGTTAGCCGGATATGGTTACGGCATTTTCTGGCTAGGGGAGAGCGCTCCTGGTGCCCTCTTCTGGTACTGGACAAAACAGTTCGATCTCCACGCGCATAACGGCTTCCTCCAGCTCGCTCTTGATGCGGGCCTCATAGGCGTCGCCCTCTTTGTGGCGAGCATCCTCGTTCTTTTCGTGCGCCTGATCAGTATTGGCCTCGCCGGAGCAGGTACGACTGCCAGTTGGGCCACAATGTTTCTGGGCTTATTTTTGATAACGAACATGGCGGAAACTCGTCTTTGGCAAGGCAATGAGCCGCTCACGGCCTTTTATGTATGGACGGTCGTTCGGGTAAATCTTGAGCTGCAGCGGCTTCGCAGCAGCTGTCAGATTAAGTCACAAGGGTACATCGACCTGGCCGAATCTCAGGTGCAGGCAAAACTATGACGCCTTAAAGCAGCATTGAGGTCGCCAAACACACAAGGGAGTGTCCCGGCGAGATCGGGCCGACGCATGGGGAAACTCGGCGCCGCCGAAGCAAAGCAGAGAATTATGTAGAATCCGGTCACCAACAATCTGAACCATGCACCGTTTCTCGGCGGCGAAACAACAAGGTGGAGGATGCCGTGATGACGAGACCGCAGAAAATAGCATTCGTCACAGACGAGCTCTTTCTGCCCCCAAGGAACGGATCGCAACAGATCTACACCTCCGTCGCTCAGAGATACGCAGATCAAGGCGCAGAAATTTATTCAGTCTGCTTCTTTCGTGATCGTGCACTAGCTGACGCGGAAGAAACCCAGGCCGCTTACCGCAAGATGTTCAAAGGGCACATGTTCCTGCCCGGCTGGAATAATGGGGGAAAGTTATCGGGGAAGCTGGGACAGGCGTGGCGGGAACTAGAGAGACGGCTCACTGGAGACGTTTTCGCGTCACATCCTCTGCTCGCGACATTACAAAGCGGACCAGGAGCTACGCTGCCAGCTCGGCAGCTGCTCAATTGGGATATTGATATTATCTACTTCCATAAGATTCATGCGCTTCAGCTTGCTGGCAGGATCATCCGCTACACTCCGGGGATCCAGATCGTCCTCGATCTGCATGATGACTTCGTCAAAAGGGCTAGCGAGTACCAGGAGGCTTATGGGAATTTGTTTCGCAAGCTCTCCCTTGCGTCGGCGGTTAAGCAACATGGTGCCGCGTGGCTACGACATCATTTCACACGGGTGAGCCTCGAACGGTCGCGACAGACCGAGCTTAAGCTGCTTTCGCGCTGCAACAAAATACTCGTTGCCTCGCCAGAAGAGTTCGAATTCTATAGCTCCTTCCCGGAGCTTGCAGGCAAGGTCATCTATGCCCCATGGCCGCAGGAGGCGCAGGCGCCATCCTGCAGGAGGAGAGACAAGCCGCCTGAGTTCCATGCAGGCTTCGTCGCGTCCGACGATGTCATGAACCTCGACGCCATGCTATTCTTCTCTAGTCAGGTGCTGCCTCTAATCAGACAAGCGATACCAGAGTTTAAATTCCTTATAGCTGGGCGAATTGCTGGAAAGGTACAGCCAGTCATCCGTAACGCGAGGGGGGTCACGGTTTGGCCTCACCTCGACGTGGTGAACGACTTCTATGAGAACATCCAAGTTGCAGTCGTTCCCCTGCGCTATGGAACGGGCGTGAGCGTGAAGGTTCTGGAAGCGCTTGCCTTCGGCAAGCCAATCGTCAGCACCACAGTTGGTGTGAGAGGGCTCACGTCAGCCCAGATCGCCAGAGCTACCGTGACGAATGACCCGCAGGAGTTCGCGACGTCCGTCGTGGAGTATCTGGCACCCGGGAAAACAGTTCCCCTCTCGGCACACAGCTGTCATGGCGACGTTTAGCTGGAAGCGGCATGCTAGTTTCGGGTGGAGTAGGCGGAGGAGCGGTTGCGGGCAGGATGAGCCCTGACTGGGCGCCCGCACGCCTCGCCCTGGCGCCCCGCGCCTGCCCGACCTAAGGGCAGGCACGATGTCCCGCCGCGTTCTCGCTCTCCTCCTCTTCGCCGCCACCCCCGTCGCCGCCCAGGACGAGCCGATCGAGCTCGCCGACGACCCGTTCGAGATCACCGACCCCATCGCCGCTGCCCCCGGCACCGCCGAGATCGGCGTCGTTGGCGCCTATGAGCGCGCGCGCCAGGGCCGGATCCGCGACACCGGCGCGCTTCAAACCGAGTACGAGATCGGCGTCCTTCCCCGGCTGGAGCTCCGTCTCGGCCAGACGGGCGCCTACGGCAATCTTGAGACCCGGCGCCGCCTCGGCACCGCCGTCGACCTCACTGATGGGGACACCCTGCCGCAGCAACAGGAGGAGCGCGAGCGCGCCCGCGCAGGCGGTACCAGTGGCCTCGGCCTCCTCTACCAGCTCTCCGAGGAGCGGGGCGCCGCCCCAGCTGTCGGTCTCCTCGGACGCATCCGCACGATCTACGGCCCCGGCCGCACCGCCTACGAGGCAGAGGGGGTGGCGCTCGTCGGCAAGACCTTCCGCCCGGGGCGCCTGCCCCTCGGAATCCACGCCAATTTCGGTTGGACCACCCGCATCGATCCGCAGCCCGGGGATCGGACCAACCGCTACCTCTTCAACGCCTCCATCGGTCAGGCCGTCACAAGCGACTTGGCCCTCGTCCTCACCTACGCCCTCTCGCAGCAGGAGCGTGGGAACCGCGACTTCAGCCTGCTCCAGGCCGGGCTTCGCTACCGCCTGCCGAACGGCGCCGTGGTCGGGGTGGCCGGAGGCGCCGGGCTGAACCGCGATACCCCTGCGCTCCAGATCTCGGTCGCCGTCCAGTTCGCCCTCGGGAACTAGGCCCAGGCCTTACCATCAGTGCCTCGGGCGAGGCGTCTGGCGGGGCCAACACCACCATGGTCACCTCGTGGCAGAGGGAGCATGCCGATCAGGCGCCAAGGCCGGCAGAGGGCGTTACTTGGGAAGCGTGGAAGAGAGGGCGGCCTAGGACGGGGGCTGAGGTCATGCTCCATCCCCGCCTGTTCGCCATAAAAGACAGGCAGGGCAAAGCACGGAGGCAAGGTAAGGCCGCTCCCTGCACCACCCGGTGACAGAGCCCGGCAGGTAAGCAGGGCGGAAGTGAGCGGCTGCTCTCCACTTCAGTGCCTAACTGCCGTCTGAGCGGCCATGGCCGCCTTCAGGAAGGCGACAGCGTCGCGCGAATGGCCAGGACAGGGGCAGAGCGGAGATGATAGTCCGTTGAAGCGGCTCGTCGCCCTGCCGAGTTATTTGCTGCCCTGGCGTCTCAACTGAAGATTTCGAGCCATCTGGAAGAGTGATCAGCGGCCCCAGCGATCTCTGCCCCAGCGTTCCCATTCATCTCGGATGTAGCGGTCCTTTTCGAAGTCGGGCAGGCGCGCCCAGTCGCGGCCGCCCCGCTGATAGTGGGTACGCATGCGCTGCTCGTGGAAGGCCGCATAACGCTCCGCACGGCGCTCCCGTCGCATGGCGCGGCGCTCCTCGCGTTCGAGGTCGTCGCGATAAGCCGGGTAATCGCGCCCACCGCCTCGCCATTCACCGCCATACTGCACAGGCAGTGTGTCAGCATCGGCGGCGGCTGGGCTGATCTGCATGAGGGAAACTGCCAGGATGGCGGCGAGGAGCGCGAACCGCATCATATGCCTCCATGGGGTACCAGTCCGACCTGGCCCGATTTTCTACCCCGCTGACCAAGGACAGCAGTGTTTAGGAAGGTCCGCTTGTACGCGCGACCCGCGGTGGGAGGTGTGCCAGTTACCGCCAAGTTGGTCTTCCCAGATCTGGCTGAAGCCTATCTGGTTCTGTGGTCGGCGGAGCACGATAAGCATCCCCGGAGTTCTCCGGAGGCGCAGCATCCGGCCGGTACGCCGGTGCGTCGCGCTGCCGCCAGCGCTCAAGCAACGATGGCACAGCATTGCCGTCATCGCCACCGCGGTCATTGCGCCGGTCGTCATCAGCGTATGGGGACGAACCTCCGTACGGTGAAGGAGGTGGATAGTATCGTCCACTCTCGTCCTGGCGGGGGCTCCGGTCGCCGTACTCGGGCTGACGGTAGGTGGGTGGGGTATCCTCCGGTCGGTAAGCCGGTGCGCCGCCATAAGGCGTGTAGCCACGGCCGTCTCGCCTCAAGCGATCATCCTCCCCACCTCGGTAACCTTCCCTGCTGTCACCAGGCCGTCCAAGAGGAGGGTAGGCTGGGGGTTGGCTATAGGTCGGAGGGTAAGGCGGTGTGGCGTAGGGCCTCTGCGGGTAACCGTCCCACGTACTCGTCTCGCAGCCAGACAGCATAATGAGCCCAGCAAAGGCGGCAAGAACACGCAGGCTTCGCATTGCTACCTCCACTGATCTACTCGGCAGGAGGTTGGCCCTACCCGGTGAAACGGGCGGTGTTGTGGCAGGGTGCCGGGCTCCACCGTGTTTCCAGCAGAACTAACCGTCACCATGCAGCCCACAGGCCTCGACTAGCTTCTCGGGCCTGATCCTCGGCTCGCTGCAAGGATGCTTCGGCATCCCTGGCGGCGCGGCCGCCGCCATTAAACAACACCACCTCGGAGAGGTCGCGGTCACCGACCTTGCAGCGGTGCGTCCCGGCATCTGCGGGTTCACATATCACCTCGCGCCCGGCCAGGTAGAGCGCCATGTCGCGCGCAGGCTCGCCCGAAAAGCCGATGACGCCTCCTAACCGCACCACCTGCCCAGCGACCCGTAGAGTGCCCGTGTCCAGGACAACTGCCTGACCTCGAACCGCCGGGCGCGGAGGCATGGCAGGCGGTGCTGATGGTGCGGTAGCCTGAGGGGGACGTCCTGCTGCCCCGGGCGGTACTGGACGAGCCACCGCGGCTGCCTGTGCGGTCGCGGTCTTCACCCGGTCTGCCTCGGAGACAAAGGCGCGCCAAATGTTGGCCGGAAGGGTGCCACCTGTCACGTTGTTGGTCGGTGTGTTGTCGTCGTTCCCGACCCACACAGCGACCACTACGTCGGCGGTGAAGCCCACGAACCAGGCGTCGCGATTATCCTGTGTAGTCCCGGTCTTTCCGGCCACTGGGCGGGGAAGCTGGGCGGCTCGCCCGGTTCCATCGCGCACCACGGCGAGCAGAAGGTCGAGCAGGCCGGCCCGTGCAGCCGGTGTGAGGACGGGTGCTGTCTGCCCGCCTCCGATCCCCGGTTCGGCCCTCGAGTAAAGAGGGCGATCGCGTGCCCTGACGGCACGAAGAACATAGGGCTCCACCCGTGATCCTGACGCGACCCCCGCAAAGGCACCTGCCATTTCCAGGAGAGTGACCTCGGTGCTGCCAAGGGCAATGCTGGGGACGGAGGCAAGCTCGGAGCGCACACCCAGGCGCTTTGCCACCTCGATCACCCGATTGCGCCCGACGGCCTCAGAGACCTGAACCGCGACCGTGTTGATCGATTGGGCGAAGGCGTCCCTGAGGGTGGTGCGGCCCCGGTAGCGCCCGCCGAAGTTCTGCGGCTCCCATGTGCCTATCCGCACCGGCTGGTCCACAACCGACGTATCGGGCTGCCATCCTGCTTCCAGCGCCGCGCCATACACGAAGAGCTTGAAGAGGGAGCCCGGCTGACGCCGCGCCTGGGTGACCCGGTTGAACTGGCTCGCTCCGTAGTCACGTCCGCCGACGGCGGCGAGCACCGCTCCATCATGGGAGAGGGCCACAAGCGCGGCCTGCCCTACCTTGGCGCGTGTTCCTTCACGATCCAGAGCAGACCCGACCACTCGCTCGGCAATGTCCTGAAGGGCTGGATCAAGCGTTGTGCGCACCATCACGTCGACGGGCACTGGTCCGACCTGCCGCCGTGTCTCGGCCTCGACCCAGTCGGCAAAGTAGCCGCGCCCGGGGACCATCTCGGGAGGGGTGCGGAGCGCAACAGGGGCATCACGCGCCGCGGCGGCATCTGCCTGTGTCGCACGGCCGGTCTCAACCATAGCAGTGAGCACCAGCCCGGCACGCTGGCGGGCGCCCTCAGGGTTACGCGTCGGTGCCAACTGGGAGGGGGCACGGACGAGACCTGCCAGCATCGCGGCCTCAGCCAGGCTCAAGTCACCTGCGGCCTTGCCGAAGTACCGTCGGGCCGCGGCATCGGCGCCCCAGGCACCAGCCCCGAAATAGGCGCTGCTGAGATAGCGGGCGAGGATCTCATCCTTGGAGAGCTGTCGCTCCAGCCAAACGGCGATGAGGAGCTCCTGCGCCTTTCGGGCCAGGGTTCGCTCCTGGGAGAGGTAGAGCAGGCGTGCCAGCTGCTGGGTGATGGTGCTGGCGCCCTCACGGGTTCGGCCGGCGGTGGCGTTGCGCAGGGCCGCGCGAAGAACACCGCGAGGATCTATTCCGCCGTGCTCATAGAAGCGCCGGTCCTCGATGGCGATGACGGCATCGGCGAGACGGCGGGGCAAACGGTCGGCGGTGATCGCATCTCCTCGCAGCACCCCGCGGGCCGCAAACGCCTCCCCATCTGCGGCTTCCAGCACGAGAGAGCCACCGGTGCCCGGATCCGCGACCATCCCTCCATCAACCGGCAGGCGAAGCAGGGTCCAGCCGACGAACACGCACCCGACAGCAAGCCCGGCAGAGGCCAGGGCGAGAAGCGTCACCGGCCGAACGAGAAACCGAATAGGTGCGCCAAGCGGGCGCACCAACTGCTGGAAGCGCCTACCCCTCGGAGCCTTCCCACCTGGATCGATAGATCGGTCCTCTACCAAGCGGTTCGCCCTGTCCGGCCTCAGCTCCCCGGGTCCACCCATGTGCCGCCTCCAGGTCTCGGGGGGACGTAGCGCGGCGCCGGCTCCGGGGCGTTGCCGTAATCCGATGGCGCAGCGTAGGGCCGGGCGCGAGCCTGAGGGGGCGCGGAGTAGGAGTAGGGTGGCTCGGCGCGGTACCGGTACGGCTCGCGGTAGCCGTACCGGTCGTCGCGACCGCGCCGACGGGAGCGGCGCCCCTTTCCACCCTCGCCCCCTTCGCCGCCCTCGCCCACGGTGACCAGGGGGGATTGCCGGGCTTCAGGGGAGGCAAGGAACCCTGCGGCACCCGCGCGCACCAGGGACGTGCCTCTCCCTCCATCCGCACCAGCGGCCTCAGGGATCGGCCGGCTCGCCGGTGCGGCAGTGGCGACGGGCAGGCTCACCTGCAGCACGCCAAGCATTGCCGCACTGATCACCGCCGACTGCATTCACCCTCCTGATGCCGCCTGAGAAGCAAGAGTACTGATCTCCCGGATAGTTGCATCTTCGTGGCAAACGTGAGGCGTGGTGGCACGGTTTCAGGCTCGGTGCTGCCGGAAAAGGGGAGAGGAGCGACCATGCCGCAGCCGGAATTCACGGTTCACTCGGCAGTGGATGGGATCGCTTGGCCCGGTATTCCCGCCGCCAATGGCGCGGCCATGCTGTCGATCCTGTTCCAGCTGGAGAGCAGCCAGTGGTGGCCGGAGGAGCGGCTGCTCGCGCGACAGCGTGACCAGCTTGCTCGCCTGCTCTCGCACGCCGCAGCCCAGGTGCCCTTCTACCGTGGGCGCCTCGCCCAAGGGCTTTCCGAGTTGCCCGTTGATAGCAGTTGGATGGAGGCCTGGCGCCGCATCCCACTCCTGCGGCGTGAGGAGATCCAGGCCGCCGACGACGCGGAGGCAATGCTTGCGGACGCCTTGCCTGCTGGTCACGGAGACTGGCGGGAGATCTTCACGTCCGGTTCGACCGGTCAGCCGATCCGCTCCGTGCGCAGCCAGCTCTGGGAGTTGGTCTGGAGCGCGTTCACCGTGCGCGACCACCTTTGGCACCGCCGGGACCTCGCCGGAACCTTCGCCACCATCCGGGAGAGCGGTAAGGGCAAAGCGCCATGGCCCGAGGGCACGGAGTCTGCCTCCTGGGGCTACTCCACAGACACCGTGTTCGCGACCGGACCGCTGGTGGGCCTCAACATCACCACTCCCATTGATCGCCAGGTCGAGTGGTTGTTGCGGAGAGACCCCGATTACCTGCTGACGCATCCGAGCATCGCAAAGGCCCTGGCTGAGGCATGCCTGACGCAAGGCGTGCGGCCTGCACGACTTAAAGAGGTCATCACCATCTCGGAAACCTTGCGGCCGGGTGTACGCGAGGCCTGCCATACGGCTTGGGGAGTGCCCGTTTCCGACATCTACAGCACGCGAGAGGCTGGGTATCTCGCGCTTCAATGCCCGTATGGCGAGGGTTACCACGTGCAGTCCGAGAGCGTCTTTCTGGAGGTGCTGGACAACGCCGGGCAGCCCTGCGGCCCGGGACAGGTTGGGCGTGTGGTTGTGACGCCGCTCCACAACTTCGCCATGCCGCTGATCCGCTACGACATCGGTGACCTCGCCGAAGTCGGGCCGCCCTGCTTCTGTGGACGTGGCCTCCCTGTGCTCCGGCGCATTCTCGGCCGCACGCAGAACATGCTCCTGCTGCCCTCAGGGGAGCGCCGATGGCCGCTCCTCTCCTCACCCGACATCGGCGCGTTGCTGTCGGCAGCGCCACCGCTGCAAGGCTACCAACTCGCTCAGACTGCCCTCCACCGCATCGAGCTGCGGCTGGTGGTGGCGCGGCCGCTCGCGAGTGAGGAGGAAAAAGCCCTTCGCCATTGGGTGCAGGAGAAGTTCGGTCCGACCTTCGAAATCACCCTGGTCTACCTGCCGGATCTGCCCCGGACCGCCTCTGGAAAGTTCGAGGACTTCCGCTGCGAGGTGGTGGTGCCTTGAGCGCACACGGCGCTCAGGGCGGCGGCGAAGATAAATAGGAAAGCAGTCGAGGGTACTAGGTTTCAGACTTGGCCCATAAAGTCCTTCTGCAGCCACCTCTCGGAAGAGGCTCGTTAAGTGGGAAACTGTGTGTCTGCTGGTATTCGCACTCTACGGATGCTCACGACCGGGCATAGAACTGTAAGTTGAAACACGAAGCTGGTGCGGCAGATATGTGCTTCCGGAGTCCTTGCGAAGCCTCATGATCAACCAGATCTCGACACGCAGAACTCCATAAACAAGCCATCGTAAGGGCACATTCGAAGCAGAATGGTGCGATGTAGATATTCCTCAGGGGTCTCGGGCAGGTTTTCCGCATAGCCCAATGCGACCTTTCCCGCCCAAGACCGTTACGGCGAGTATCTACAAACCCAACCCAGGAAAGGGGTAGGCGTCATGACGGGGTGGAGGGCTCTTCTCCTAGGCAGTTTTGCTGCGATGCTGGCAGGCCCTGTGCCTTCCGCTCTGGCTGATCCCTGGAAGGATGAAAGCGGAAACGGGCGCCGGGAACGGCACTACGACCGCCGCTCAGACCGGGACTACGGCCGCCATCGTGGTGACGATCGACGCTGGGCCGAGCCCCGGCGTCGAGAGGACGCACGTCGTTGGGAGTATGATCGCCGCCGCGACTACGACCGTCGCCGGGATGATTATTCCCGAGACAACCGGCGCCGAGATGGGCTGCAACCGGCAGAGATCCTCGGTCAGCTACTCGGCGGCCGCTGACAATGGCAAGTTAATCTGGTGTCCAGACCTCGGTCTGATTAGCCCACTAACAAGGGAGAACATAAATATGCGCAAAACAGGTGTCCTGCTCCTTGGCATAGCCGTTTTGGGCCTGAGCGGCTGCGGCTATAGCACCGGCGACCGTGCCGTTTCGGGCGGCCTCCTGGGTGCCGGAGCAGGAGCTGGTGTGAGTGCGCTTACCGGAGGCAGCGTTGGAACGGGCGCTCTGATCGGCGGCGCAGCGGGTGCCGCAGGCGGTGCGTTGACCAGCGGCCGTGACGTGAACTTGGGCCGCCCTGCCTGGCGCTGAGATCGGTTTATTCGACTATAGGGCTGTGCCGAGCAGGTCGTCCGGCACAGCTCTGTTAACCTGGCTCGACAGCCTGTTCTCTCCAAGCCGCTGGGACGGACTTCAGCAATCCGGGCAAGCCGATTACCGGGCACGGTGTTCCGTTCAGGACTGCCTCGATCAGGCCCGGTGCTAGCAGCGTCAGCTGCAGCAACCGCCCCATGTAGCCCCGGTCCAGCTTCTCTGCTTCCGCAATCTCAGTGATTGACGCATACAGCCCTTCATCTAGCAGGCGCTGGTACCGAAAAGCGCGCGCCAGCGCCTTCACCAGTGCTGGATCGGTGCGAGTGGAGATCGTCAGTGCTGGTATGGCAGCACTCGCCGTCCCATCCGGCGTCACTACGGTCTTCCGCCCTGGCCGGCGTCGAATGCTGAGCGGCACCTGGACCGTGAGGCTGGTGGAGGCGCTCATTCCGCTGCCTCCAGCATCGTCGCCCTGCCCGTGCCGAGATCCCGCACCAGACTTGCCAGCCCCTCCACTCGGAGCCGGATGTCCGCCCCCGTGCTAGACACCGTCACCCGCTCGACGAGCAGCCGCACGATCCGCGCCTGCTCCGCCGGGAACAGCTCGTCCCAGAGCGGCTCTAACTGGTGCAGGGCGTCTCGCGTCTCGCCCTCGGTCAGGTCGGGGTCGTTGACCTGCACCGCCGCCCAGGTGCCCACGATGATCTCCGGCTGGCATAGGAGGGCTCGCACCTGCCCCACAACGGCCGCCTCGATCTCGGCCGCGGAAACGCGCCGCACGAGGGTGGGGTCGGCCTGTTCCGCTGTGTCGGTGCCCTTCAGCGCCGCCTGCGAGACGTAGTACCGGTACAGCCGCCCCCGGCGCCGCGTGTGCGTTGGCGAGAGCGCCCGACCGTCCGCGCCGTAGATCAGCCCCTTGAGCAGCGCCGGCGTCTGGTTCCGCGTGCCGTTGCCCCGGGTGTGCGGGCTTTCCTTCAGTAGCGCGTGCACCTTGTCCCAGAGCGCCCGATCAATGATGGGCTGGTGCTCGCCGGGATAGACCTTCCCCTTGTGTGCCGCCTCACCGACGTAGGTACGGTTGTTCAGCAGTTTGTAGACGTCGCCCTTGTCCAGCAGCCGCCCCGACCGGCTGGTCAGGCCGTCCGCCTGGAGCAGGCGGGCGGTCTCGGTGCCGGACTGTGTGTCCAGGAAGGCCGTGAACACCCGCCGGACTGTCCTGGCCTCCGCCTCGTACACCAGCAGCTTCCTGTCCCTGACCTCGTAGCCAAGCGGCACGTGCCCACCCATCCACATGCCCCGTGCGCGGGAGGCGGCGAACTTGTCACGGATGCGCTCGCCGATCACCTCGCGCTCGAACTGGGCGAAGCTGAGCAGGATGTTGAGCGTCAGCCGGCCCATGGAGGTGGTGGTGTTGAAGCTCTGGGTGATCGAGACAAACGTCACCCCGTGCGCCTCGAAGGTCTCCACCAGCCGGGAGAAGTCCATCAGCGAGCGCGAGAGGCGGTCAATCTTGTAGCAGACGATGATGTCGACCCGGCCCTGCTCGACATCGCGCAATAGGCGTTGCAGCGCCGGGCGCTCCAGGGTGCCGCCCGAGAAGCCGCCGTCATCGTAGCGGTCCGCTACCAGGGTCCAGCCCTCCTGGCGCTGGCTGACCACGTAGGCCTCGCAGGCGTCCCGCTGGGCATCGAGGGTGTTGAACTCGCGGTCGAGCCCCTCGTCCGTGGACTTCCGCGTGTAGACGGCGCAGCGGAGGCGCCGAACGGGGGTAGGAGGCGGCACGACCTCGGCCGCCCTGCCCTGCCGGCGGCTCATGCGCCCCTCCCCTGCCCCTTGAGGCCGAAGAATGTCCAGCCGTTCCAGCGGGTGCCGGTGATGTGGCGCGCCACCGCGGACAGCGAGCGGTAGGGCCGGCCCTCGAACTCAAACCCGTCCGCCAGCACGGTGACCGCGTGCTCCACCCCCTGCCACTCGCGCAGCAGGCGGGTGCCGGCCAAGGGGCGGCTGTCGGCGCGGATGCGGCGAAGCACCACGTTGCCCCCGTCCAGCTGCTCGCCGAGTGCCTCCAGGCGGGCGCGGGTCTCAGGCCTGAGCCCGCCATAGGCGAGCTCCTGGATGCGGTAGGCCAGCCGGCTCTGGAGGTAGGCGCGGTTGAAAGGCGGCGGCTCCTTGCCGAACAGCTCGCGCCACTGCTGCTTCAGGTGCGCCGTGGGCGTGCTCTGGAGGGCTGCCAAACGGCCCAGCACGTCAGCAGGCGGGATGGCCGGGAACACCGGTGTGGGTGACACAGGCGGGGCCGCCTGCTGCTTCCCGGGCGCCCTTCCCTGCCCTGCCATCGATCTCTGCGTCATGCGTGCCTCCGAGTTTCGGGAGGGACACGACCGCTCTGTTCGAGCGGGAAGTGTAGCGAACTCTCTCCCGAGCCCCGCCCCTGCTCTGCGTCGCGGGCGAGATCCACGGCGGTGTGGGCACGGAGCCGCACCAGGCCGGCTGCGAGTAGAGCGCAGACCTCGCGCAGGTGCGGGGGGAGGTGGAGGCTAAGCGTGGGCTGAGGCCGGAGCTTGGGGGTTTGGCGATGCATGTTCGCCGATGACGATCGCCTCGCCGGCAGCAAAGGAGTAGCGGAAACAATCCTCTAGCGAAATCCAGTGACCACAAAGGAGCCAGGCAGAACGCTTGCGTAGCCCGGCCAAAAGGCGAGCTTGCTTTCCTATTGCACCAAACCGGACAGCCACCCCAAAGTAGAACACAGAAAGAACATCGATTCGCCTGAGGGGCATCGCCGATGGGCCATCAGAGACTGGGCAAACTCCCGGCGACCCGCCCCTGGCAAGCCGTCGTGGCCCTCATCACCGGCGGTGCGGACGCGGCCGAGCTCGCGGCCGCAGTGGGCAAAGCCGCAGAAGGCAGCCTGCAGCGGGCGGGCGACGACGGCGCACTCCGCCAGGGCTTCTGGCTGCTTACCCAGCTGCCGCTCGCCGCCCGCGAGGCTGACTTCGGCGAGGCTCTGCTCGCCCTCGGCTTGGACACGACAGGCCAACCCTCGCTCATCGAGATCGGCGCGGCGCTCATGGCCGCGGTCGACAGGGGCATCGCCTGCGATCCCAAGGCCACCGACTTTAGCGAGATGGCGGCAACAGCCGCTGTGGAGAGTCTCGTCTCGGTGGCCGGGCGCGACGCCGGCGGTCTCTTCGGCACGACCTATGCCGCCGACGATGCCCGCACTGCCCTCCACGACCTTGCCAAGCCGGCGCGCTTCGCCGTCCTCGCCCGCGACTTCTTCGCCCGAGTGACCCGCGAGTACCTCGCCTACTATCTCAGCCGCGTGCTGCCCGACCACGTCGGTGGTGCCCAGCGCTTCCCGAGCCTCAAGGACCACCACGTCTTCGAGCGCGCGTTGGAGATCCACTGCCGCGAGACGTCGGAGATCGTCGAGGAGAACGCCGCCAGCTGGTTCAGCAAGACGAACTACGAGGGGGGCATCACGCCGGCGAAAGCGGGCGAGTTCGCCCGACGCGCTTTCGCGAAGGTCAGGACCGAGCTGCAGGCTCGGGCAGAGGCCGCCGCGCATGCTTGACCTTCTCATCCATTGTGCCGGGGCAACGGACACCTGGCGCCGCAAGCCTGATCTGACCCTCGACATCGGCGTGCGCGGGCGCCGCACCTCCACGCTCACTGTGACGCTGTCTGAGATCACCCGCCAGATGATGGCGAACGTGCCGGACCGGCTTGCCGACCTGTTCGACATCGCCTGCTACGTGCACGCGGCCGACCGCCGGATTTCCCGTGACGGGCCGGAGATGCAAGGAGAGGGAGCGAAGTGGCGGCGCGGTCTGCACTTCCTCATCGCGGTACGCGATCCGGAGTTCTGGAACACGCCCACCATCAACGTCATGCTCGCCAATACGCTGGGCTTTCTCTCGGGTGACCGGTTCTCCTTCGACTTCGTGCGGGACGAGCATCCCACCCCGCAGCAGGACTACCTCGACCTGCGGGGCAGCGGGCCGCGGGGCGAGTTCAGGCCCGAGGAGATCATCCTCTTCTCCGGCGGGCTCGACTCCCTCGCCGGTGCTGTGGATGCGCTGCTGGTCCGCCGCATCCCCGTGGTGCTCGCCTCGTACCAGTCGGCGAACCTCCTCCACTCCATCCAAACCCGTCTAGCCGCGTCTCTTAGGGAGCGTGCGGGGCAGGACCAGCTCCTCCATGTCGGTCTCGGCCTGAAAGGCGCTGGCGAGATGGCGGAGTCAACGCAGCGCACGCGCTCCTTCCTTTTCGCCTGCTTCGGCATGGTGGTGGCCCACCTCTTCGGTCAAAAAGGGGTGTCCTTCTACGAGAACGGCATCGTCAGCACGAACCTGCCGATCGCCAGCCACGTCCTCGGCACCCGCGCCACGCGGACCACGCACCCGCTGGTGCTCCGCGACTACGCTGCGCTGTTCTCCCGGGTGACTTCCTCCCAGGCCGAGGTTCGGAACCCCTTCTTTTGGGATACCAAGGCGGACATCGTCCGGCGCATCGCCGAGGCGGGCTGCGGCGACCTCATCACACCGAGCTTCAGTTGTGGCTCCACCCGCGAGGCCACGTTCAAGAACGGGAAGCACTGCGGGGTGTGCACCCAGTGCCTGGATCGGCGCTTCGGCATCCTCGCCGCGCGGTGCGGTCACCTCGAGCCGGCCAGCCAGTACGTTGTCGAGCTGTTCCGCGGCGAGCGACGGGCCGGAGTGGAGGCGGTCACGGCCGAGTCCTACGTCTTGGCTGCGCATCGCTATGCTGACTCCTCCGAGGCCGGGTTCCTCGGCGCGCATGGCGAGGTATTCCGTGCGCTGCGCTACCTCGACCTACCGCCCGGCGTGGCGGCCACCCGGCTGCACCAGATGCATGTCCGTCATGGCAAAGCGGTGGTTGCCGCCCTGGAGGCCGAGACCGGCCGCTTGACGCTCAGCGACCACCTGAGCCTGCCCGACCACTCCCTTCTAGCCATGCTGCAGGCCACGCAGGCGCCAGATGTGCAGCTTCGCGACCCGGTGGAGCTTGAACCTGACACGGCCACCCAGGCACAGAGACGCAGCGTCCGCACTGTGCCGCGTCCACTGACCTTCACCATCGACGCGTCGCGTGGTCAGGTACTCTTTGACGGGCAAATTGTCCTCAAGAAGAGGCATGCCGCCATCATCCGTGCGCTGCTGCCGGCCTACCAGGAAGGGCAGCGGGCTGGCCGTGGTGACACTGGACATCCATTTGTCCCCACGCGGAGCCTGGCTACCGCAGTGGGAACGACCGAAGACAGCCTTCGGCACTTCGTTGTGGGATTGCGGAAGACGCTGACAGAACAGTCGCGCACAGCCTTCGGCGTGCCCTTCCAACTCGACGACGTCATCGATAGCAGGAAGTTCCAGGGCTATCGGCTGAACCCGCATCTGCGGCTCGGGACGGCGCTGAGCGAACAGGTCGCCTGAAACTGGCTCCGCCCGCGTCGGTCAGGTCACAAGGTGCCGCAGCCTGGCCGGTTTGCGACTGCCCTCAAACCCCTTCGACGATGCGGATGTCGCGCTCAGCGCCGCCGGCGAGGGCAGCCAGCGCCTCCTGATAGGCTGCACTGTCATGCGCCGCTTGCGCCTGCTCCACGCTGTCGAACTCGATGACGACGGTACGCTGTGAGAGCCCTGCCTCATAGGTGTGGGAAGGCGTCCCACGCACGAGGATGCGTCCGCCTGCAGCAGCGATGGCTGGGCCGCTGAGCTTGGCGTAGGCAGCCAGGGCATCCGGGTTGCTGACTGAGCGGTACGTGGCAACCCAGTAGGCTTTGGCCATTCTCGTCATTCCCTTCGCTTTGCTTCGACACTTAACCGCATGCCCTAGGCCGGGCGGGGTGCTCAAGCGGAAACAGCGCCTCGCTGCTTCACCACCCTCAAAGAGCCACTCTTGAGTGGATCGGGATGCGCCGACAGCGCATCAAGCCAGGCTTTGAAAGAGCTCGCAGCCACCCCTTCACAACCTTCTCGCCGGCCTCACAACTTTCTTCTCTACCCATTGTTTTGCATACCTTTTTTATGGCCATTCCTCACAACCTTGAGGGCCGCCGCCATATCACTTCGGGGCCGCAGATCGGAGATTCACCGCGAAAGGACGGGGCTGACCGCGCAGGCACAGGGCCATGGCGGCACGACCTCGACGCGGTTCGCATGCCCAACAACAGCACCGGTGACCAAGCGCGCGGCACACCCCATCGCTGCGCTCCTCTCCGCCATCTGCACCAGAACGAGGTCGCCCATCGTTGGGGCATCTCACCCCGAACGCTCGAGCGTTGGCGCTGGCTCGGACAGGGGCCGATCTACCTCAAGCTCGGCGGCGCCGTCGTCTACCGCATGGAGGACATCGAGGCCTTTGAGGCGCAGCAGGTCCGAGCGGCCCGCGCTGCCCTTGGTCATCCTGAGCTCACCCCGGAAGAACGCTTCGCCCGTGGGATGCCGCGTTGATGAGTACGGCATACAGCGCCACCCCCTACTGCGATCCGCTGCGCCTGCTGGATCAAGGCTGGCACATCTTCCCGCTGAAGCCGGGCGCAAAGCTGCCAGCAGTGAATGGCTGGAACGCGCTGGCGATGGTGCCCCCTTCACCAGATCAGGTTGAGCGTTGGCTTCGCCGTTGGCCCGTCACCGGCTGGGGTGTCGCTTGCGGCTTCTGCGCGATCGGCGTCGACAACGACTGTGACACGCCGGACGCGTCCGCACTCTTCGAGGCCGTGCGGCTCACCACTCTTGGGGAAACGCCGGCCGTGCGGATCGGTAAGCCCGGCCGGAGTGTGACGCTCTATCGGCCGGTCGGCCCCATCCGGTACGTGAACCTCCCGAGCGTCGGCGGAGAGGTCTACGCGCTGAACGCCGGCTACGAGACCGGTCGGCAGATCGCCGCGTTCGGCCCGCACGTGAAGGCTCCTTCCGGCCGGTATGTCTGGCCGGTGGAGAATTTGCACTCTCTCCGGCCGCGGGACCTTCCCCCCGTGGCGGCGGAGGACGTGGGGCGTTTCGTCCGTACCCTGAACCTCGCCTTTGTGAGTGCCGGATTGGCGCGACCTGAGGCGCTGCGGGAGGGCCAGCCTGGCGCCTATGATCGGACGGCCGCAAGGGCGGTTTGGCGGGCTGGCCAGACCGGCGGCGCGCCCGGTGCGTTGGCCGAGGCCCGCAAGCTTCTCGAGGCCGCTGCCGCGGCGCAGGCAGTCGGGCAGAAAGTGGCGCGCCATCCATTGGCGCTTGCTGTCGTGATCGAGGCGGTGAACGCCGGCAACGATCCTGAGGACGTGGCGGAGGCGCTGGGCGATCGCTGGCGGGGGCTGCTCGAGCATGCCGAGCAACGCACCCGCGGCGGCGAGATGTTGTCCCTTGCCCGGTGGGCTGCCCGGAAAGGCCAGAAGGGATGAGCGCGTCCTATGCTCCCGCGGTGGAGGCCGAGCTCTCACGCTTGGCGAGCTTGGCATGGGACGCCTTTCGAGATGAGGTGGAGGATGCCGCCGAGAGGCTCGACCTTCCCCTACATGCCCTGCACGCCGCGGTGGCCGAGCGCCGCGGTGCAGCACAGGCAGCCGCCGAGAAACCGAAGCCAAACGGGAGCACCCATGCTGGCTCGGAGGAAAAGAAGGCTTCCGCGGAAGATGCAAAGGGGCAGCCAGAGCCGACGAAGCCACCACCGAAATTCGGAAGGAACGGGCGCCCCATCATCCCGAGCGCGGCCGGCGAGCTGAACCGTATGACGAGTATGGCGGAAAGCGCGATCATCCGAGCAGGCGCTCCGATCTTCCAGCGAGCACATGAGCTGGTCCGGCCGGTGACGCGGGAGGTGCCTGCCTCCCACGGCCGTACGACCCTAGCCGCCGGCGTGGCAGCCGTGACGTCACCCGCCATTCGGGACGTGCTATGCGACGTGGCCGAGTTTTGTCGCTACGACAAGCGGGCAAGCAAGTGGCTCGTCATCGATCCGCCCGGTGACGTCGCGGCAATCCTGCTGTCTCGGGAAGGACGGTGGCGGCTGCCGGTGATCGCGGGCGTCACCACGACCCCGACGTTGCGGCCTGACGGGAGCCTGCTGATTGAGCCGGGCTACGACCCCGCGACGCGGCTCTACCATGCTGCCGACCCGACCCTCCGCCTCACGCCTGCCGCGAAAAATGACAAACCGTCTCGGTCAGACGCCGAAGTCGCGCTGCAGCTGATGAAGGACCTTTTGGCCGAGTTTCCCTTCGTACCTGGAGGAGGAGAGGGGGAACCAAAGAAGGGCACCTCCTTGTCCGTAGCACTGTCCGGCTGCATCACGCCCGTGGTTCGGGGGGCTATGAGCATCGCGCCCATGCACGCCTTCCGCGCCAGCACGGCAGGGACGGGAAAAAGCTATATGGTGGACGTGGCCAGTGCCATTGCCACCGGTCGTCTCTGCCCAGTCACCTCGGTCGCGCCGGAAGAGGCTGAAACGGAGAAGCGCCTCACCGGACTGCTGCTGTCCGGCTTTCCCGTCGTCAGCCTGGACAACGTCAACGGGGAGCTGGGCGGGGATCTGCTCGCTCAGGCGACAGAGCGAACGATGCTGCGGCTCCGCCCCCTCGGCACATCGCGGATCGTCGAGATTGAGAACCGGGCGGTAATCTTCGCCACAGGTAACAACCTGCGAGTGCGCGGCGATATGGTTCGCCGAGTAATGGTGTGCGACCTGGACGCCGGGGTTGAGCGGCCAGAGCTGCGAGTGTTCAAAGGCGATCCGGTTGCGACAGTGCTGTCTGCCCGGGGAGCCTATGTCTCCGCCGCCCTGGTGATTGTTCGGGCCTATCTTGCGGCCGGTACGCCTGGCCTACTCGCCCCCGTACAGTCCTACGCGGACTGGTCTCGGCTCGTCCGCTCTGCTCTCGTGTGGCTCGGTTGTGCGGACCCGGTTGGCAGCATGGATGCCGCCCGTGCTGACGATCCCGAGTTGGACCAGTTAGGAGAGTTGCTGCGCCTGTGGTCGGCTGCCTTCGGGAACGAGGCCCTGACCGTCAAAGACGCGGCCCTTGCGGCAGGAACGAGAGAAGAAAGCCAGATGGGTGAGCCAACCGAGCTGCGGCACCCCGAGCTAAACGACGCCTTCCTACGGATCGCCGGCGATCGTGGCGTGGTCAGCACCTTGCGACTGGGAAACTTCCTTCGAGATCGGCAGGGGCGGATCGTCAACAAGCTGCGGTTTGTCCGGCGAGGTGGTGCTGGAGGCGGTGTTGTCCGCTGGTCGGTTGAGGCCCGCTGACGCCGCAAGGGGGTGGGTCTGGTGGGTCTAGTGGGTCTCTCCCAACGCACGCGCGGAAATTGGCAAGTTTCGAGTTCGCACTGATGAGAGTTTGGTGCTGCTCGCTGCAACAGTCCCACCAAACCCACGACCCCCACCCTCCCATCCATGGTCAGAACCTGGCCTGCTAAAGCACGGAATGCTCGGCTCAGTTCGAACTCCGCATAAGACGCAAACAAAGGAAGCGTAGCGCAATCCTGTCGTATCGCTTTGGCCGTACCTCATCGCGTAATCTGCTGCGTGCTCGGCAGAGGCGCCATGACGGAACTCCCCCGCCCGACTTTCCCATCCTACAATCGCGCTCGCGTCTCCGAGCTGATCCCCTACGCTCGCAACGCGCGCACCCACTCGCCCGCGCAGGTGGCGCAGATCGCCGCGTCCATCCGCGAGTATGGCTGGACGAACCCGATCCTGGTTGACGGCGAGCGCGGCGTGATCGCCGGCCACGGCAGGCTCTTGGCAGCGCGCCAGCTCGGCATGACTGAGGTGCCCACACTGGAACTGGCGCACCTCACCCCTGCCCAACGCCGCGCCTACGTGCTCGCCGACAACCGCCTGGCGCTCTCGGCCGGGTGGGACGAGGACCTTCTGCGGGTGGAGCTGGCAGAGTTGGGTGCCGAGGGGTTCGACCTGGCGCTCACCGGCTTTGACGAGCTGGAGATCGCGTCGTTCCTCGCCGAGCCCACCTCGGGACTGACCCACCCCGACGCCATTCCCTCCCCGCCCGAGGTGCCAGTGTCGCGCCTGGGTGACGTCTGGCTGCTGGGCCGCCACCGCCTGGTCTGCGGCGACTGCACCGACCCTGCTGCCGTGGAGGCCGTCCTCGCCGGCGTGCGCCCGCACCTGATGGTCACCGATCCGCCCTACGGCGTGGCCTACGACCCCTCCTGGCGCAACGAGGCTCTGGAGGGCAGCAAGACCGCGCGCACGGGCAAGGTACTCAACGACGACCGGGCGGACTGGACCCAGGCCTGGGCGCTCTTCATGGGCGACGTGGCCTATGTCTGGCACGGCGCCCTGCACGCCGGCACCGTCGCCGAGAGCCTGATCGAGTGCGGGTTCGACATCCGCGCTCAGGTGATCTGGGCCAAGGAGCGCCTGGTTCTGGGGCGAGGCCACTACCACTGGCAGCACGAGCCCTGCTGGTACGCGGTTCGCAACGGCGCGAAGGGTCATTGGTCGGGAGACCGGAAGCAGACGACCCTCTGGTCCATCCCCTCGCGGGACCAGGACGCCGACACCGTCCACGGCACCCAGAAGCCGGTCGAGTGCATGCGGCGTCCGATCGAAAACAACTCCTCCCTTGGGCAGGCGGTCTACGAGCCCTTCTCCGGCTCCGGCACGACCCTGATTGCGGCCGAGATGAGCGGGCGCGCCTGCCACGCGGTCGAGCTCTCACCCGCCTACGTCGATGTGGCCGTACTCCGTTGGCAGGCCTTCACCGGCCAAAAGGCAAGCCTGGAGGGCAGCGGGGCGACCTTTGCTGAGGTCAGGACGCAGCGCAGCGCCACCGCGCCGGAGGGTGCCTGATATGCCCCAAGGCGCCCCCTACGTCCCCACCGAGGAGCAGCGCCGGACGGTGCGGGTGATGGCCGGCTTCGGCATCCCCCAGCCCGACATCGCCACCCTGCTGGAGATCGATCCCAAGACCTTGCGCGTGCACTTCCGCCGGGAGCTCGACCGCGGCTCTGTCGAGGCGACGGTGAAGGTCGCGCAGACCCTCTACCAGATGGCGACCTCGGGTCAGAACACCGCCGCCTCGATCTTCTGGATGAAGGCCAGAGCTGGCTGGCGCGAGAAGCACGAGGTGGTGCTGTCGGCCAAGCCGGCGGGCGAGATGAGTGACGCCGAGCTCGAGGAGGAGATCGCCCGCGCCCGTGCCGCCCGCCTCGTGCTCGACCGGGAGGCGCCGAGGGGCGAGGGCTCAGGCGATGGAAAGTGACCCGGCTTGGGAGCTGGGCCAGCGCCGCGCCATTCGCCGTGACTTCGGTCTCTGGTGCGAGCACGCCCTCGCTCCCCAAGGCTTCGCGCCAGCTGCCCACCACCGTCTGTTGATCCGCGAGCTGCAGGCCGTGGCCGACGGCGTGCACGACCGGCTCATGGTGTTCATGCCCCCGGGCTCGGCCAAGTCCACCTACGCCTCCGACCTGTTCCCGGCCTGGTTCCTGGCGCAGGGCCGCGACCGCCGTGTGATCGCCACCTCCAACACGGCCGACTTGGCGGGTGCCTTCTCCCGCAGGGTGCGAGGCAGGATCCGCGCCCATGGCCTGACGCTCGGCTACGGGCTGGACCGCGAGGCCGAGGATCTCTGGACCACCACGAATGGCGGTGAGTACCGGGCGGCCGGCATCGGGGGCGTGATCACCGGCCTCCGCGCCGACCTCGCCCTGATCGATGACCCCGTGAAGTCCAGGGAGGAGGCCGACAGTGAGGCGCGGCGCAACCGGGTGTGGGAGTGGTATCAGGACGACCTCCGCACCCGCCTCAGGCCCGGCGCTGCCATCGTGGTGGTCCAGACCCGGTGGAACGAGGACGACCTCTCCGGCCGGCTGCTGGAGACGCAGCGGGACAGGTGGCGCGTCGTATCCCTGGCGGCGGAAGCCGAGGCGGACGACCCGCTGGGCCGTTCTCCCGGCGAGATGCTGTGGGCTGATGACGCCTACGGCTATGCCGCCTCGCTGACCCGGGTGAAGGCGGAGGCGAGCACCCGCAGCTGGAGCGCGCTGTACCAGCAGCGTCCGGTGCCGGATACGGGCGACTACTTCCTCGCCGAGTGGCTGCACCCGGCCGACAGCTTGCCTGAACGGGCAACGCTGCGGGTCTATGGCGGCTCGGACTATGCGGTCACCTCGGGCGGGGGTGACTGGACCGTGCACGTGGTGGTTGGCATGGACCCACAGGGGCGGCTCTGGCTGCTGGACCTCTGGCGCGGTCAGTCAGCCTCAGACGCCTGGATCGAGGCCTTCTGTGACCTCGTGCGGCGCTGGCGGCCGATCGGCTGGGCGGAGGAGACAGGGCAGATCAGGGCGGGTGTGGGTCCCTTCCTCGAGCGCCGCATGCGAGAGCGGCAGGCCTATGTGGCCCGGCACGCCTTCCCCACCCGTGGCGACAAGGCCGTCCGGGCGCAGTCCATCCGCGGCCGCATGGCGCTGGACGGGCTGCACCTGCCGCGGGCGGCACCCTGGCGCCAGACCTTCGAGGCGGAGCTGCTGACGTTCCCGGCGGGCCGGCACGACGACCAAGTGGACGCGCTCGGCCTTGTGGGGCAGCTGCTGGACAGGATGATCAAGGGCAGCGCGCCGAAGCTCAAGCTGGATGCGCAGGAGGACCGCTACGCCAAGCTCTTCGCTAACGATGACGACGAGGGCGCCACGTCCTGGAAGACGGTCTGACGGCCAAAAGCCAGCCACGACCCAACAGCGACCTTCGTGCCCGGATAGCTTCTTTCAAATGACCGCCTCAAGGCTGCTGAAGCTAAGAGGGATAACCCCGCGGGCGTGTGTCTCCCCATGTGCATCCTTGTCGACAACCGTGAGCCACTGACCGTTCACAGGGCCGACGGGCAGAACCATCCTGCCTCCTGGCTTGAGCTGGTCCAATAGGGCCGGAGGCACCCGCTCTGGCGCAGCCGTCAGCATGATCCTGTCGTAGGGCCCGTGCTCGATCCACCCACGCGAGCCATCTCCCACGCGGAAGCCGACATTGCTGTAGCCGAGCTTGCCAAGGAGTTCCTCGGCTTGGCTCGAAAACTCCTCTACGATCTCGACCGTCCAGACCTTGCTTGCGAGCTCCGCCAAAATCGCCGTCTGGTACCCGAGCCCAGTGCCGATCTCGAGCACGATGTCCGTGTGGCCGGGACCGAGGAGGTCAGTCATCAGGGCACAAATGAACGGCTGTGAAATTGTCTTGTCAAAGCCGATTGGTAAGGGGCTGTCCTGGTAGGCGAGCGTTGCGAGCGGCTGAGGCACAAACAAGTGCCTGGGTACCCGCTGCATCGCAGCCAAGACCCTCTCATCAAGCGACGGCTTGCCGATCTCGTCCTCGAGAACGTTGGCGTGGACCGAGATCAGCTCGACCATGTGCCGACGCAGTACAGATAGGTGCTTGTCTGTCAGCGGCTTCATTGCGGCGCAAACCCTGACCCCGAGGAGGTTTCCCCGCCTCCATTGCCTCTCGCCAGCTCAATCTGGGCATCTGACAAGTTACCGACAACCGATGCGGGGCGCCGGGGACCGGAAATCACGACCTTCGGCCCGGTCATTCCGCACTCACCGTAAGGACCCGAAGTGTCGCGTGACGTTCTGGAGCTATGACCAGGCCCTGCGGCATGCTGCAGGATTGCGGCGACTGTCCGGGCGGCCTGCTCCACTGGAGGGCAAGCGCAGACGGACTGCCAGATCACTCGTGTTCAACACCGACCAACGACCGTTGATGGGTGGTGAACACCTCCTCCCGCCCGAGACACGCTGCCGGTGATCAGCACAGTCACCTCGGTCCTGGACCTCCATGCTGTTCTCGAACAGTCTTGCCTAACGGCGCTGGCGCTTCCCTCATCTACGCGAGTTAACCCAGAGCACCACTGAGCGCAGCTCCGCCGTGTTAGCAAAGCCGTGCGGCGTGCTGCTGGCGAAGCGGAAGGCGTCGCCTTGGGCTAAGCTGTGGGTCTCTGTCGCGATGGTCAGCCGAATGCTGCCCTCCAACACCAGTCCCGCCTCCTCTCCCTCATGGCTGTAGAGGTCCTTGCCCGTGCTGGATCCGGGTTCGAGCGTCATGAGGAAAAGCTGAAGTTCCCCTGGTGCAGCTGGGGCGAGCGGCCGTTTGGTGATGCCGCTTGGGTGGAAGGTGACCGACGCAGTATCGGCCGCACGGCGGATGGGTGACGCCCCCTCGCCCGCCTCAACAGGGCTAACGAGCGAGAGGAAGTCCACGCCCAGTAACTCCGCGATGCGCACGAGATCCCGGACTGGCAACGACGAGAGGCCGCGCTCCACTTGGCTGAGATACCCGACCGACTTGCCGAGGCTCAGCGCTACCTCGGTCAGCGGCATGCGTCGTGCCTCGCGCAGCAGCCTCAGCCGGCGCCCGATAGTGCCGTCGATGGTATCGGCGTGGCGCGGCTCTGTGGAACGGACAGGATGACGGGCCAAGCAGCCTCCAGAGTTTTCATCAGCGTGAAACAGACTTGCACCTCTGTGAACATGGCGCCTAGTCTTGCCGAGATGAGAACAGCCCTTTCCCGTCCGGGCGCCACGTGAGCGACCTGCACCCCTCCATCGACCCCGGCGTGGTGGCCTATGTTGAGAAGGCGCGTCGGGATGCCGGCCGGATGGCAGGGATCGTGGACCTCTCGCCCGACCAGAGGCGCCTGCGCGCGGAGATCCTCGCCCGCGTCACGGCCGAGCGCCACCCGGATTGGCTCTCCACCCACACCACCTACGTCACCCTCCCCGGACGCGAGATCCCCGTCCGCGTCTACGTCCCCGCGGGGGATGGGCCACGCCCCGCCATCCTCTACCTGCACGGCGGAAGCTGGATCGCCGGCAGCCCGGAATCCCACGACTTCATCACAGCGAGCCTTGCGGCCAACACGGGCGCCGTCGTCCTCAGCGTCCACTACCGCCGCGCGCCGGAGAACCCCTACCCGGCCGCGACCGAGGACGCCTACGCCGCGCTCTGCTGGGCGGCGGAGAGGGCCGAAGCACTCGGGATTGACCCGGATCGGATCGCCATCGCGGGCGACAGCGCAGGGGGCAACCTCGCTGCGGCCTGCGCCCTGATGGCGCGGGACAGGGGCGGCCCGGCCATTCGGCACCAGACCCTCCTCTACCCCACGCTGGATGACGACCTGGAGACCGAGAGCTACCGTGCGAGCACGGACCCCATTCTCACCCGCGCGGCGATGAGGGAGGCATTGGAGGCCTTCCTGCCGGAGGGCGCGGGGCCGCAGGACGGCTATGCCCTGCCCATGCGCGCACCGAGTCTCGCCGGGTTGCCGCCCGCCTACCTCAGCATCGCGGCGCTTGATCCCCTTCGCGATGACGGGCTTCGCTATGCAGCGCGCCTAGAGAGGGCGGGCGTTCCCACTGTCACCCGCGTCGGGCCGGGGCTGATCCACGGCTATGTCCGCATGCGCCGCTTCAGCGCAGTGGCCGAGACGGAATTCCAGGCCGTCTGCGCCGAGATCCGGGTCGCCCTCAATCTGCCCAGCGGCCCGGTTTGGTGACCGCCGCACCGAAGGACCTTGCCCTTATGCTCCTGAGCCGCCGTCAGACTCTACTCGGATCGCTTGCCCTTGGCACCGTCGCGGGCACGAGCCCGGCCTGGGCCGCCTTCCCGGACCGACCCATTCGCATTGTCGTGCCCTTCGCCCCTGGCGGCAGCTACGACACGACGGGACGTCTGTTGGCCGAAGGCGCGGCTCCCCTGCTTGGCCAGCCCGTTGTGGTCGACAACCGCCCCGGCGCGGGCGGTGTCGTGGGTGCCGCCTCCGTCGCTCGCGCCCCGGCCGATGGTTACACCCTGCTGCTCGGTGGACTAACGGCGCAGATCCTGGTGCAGGGGGCCAATGCCAGCCTGCCCTTCGATCCCATGAGCGATTTCGTCCCCGTCGCTCTGGTGGCCAAGGTGCCGCTGATCCTGGTCGCGGCGAAGAATATGAACGTCCGCAGCGTCGCCGAGCTGGTACAAGCGGTGAAGGCGAAGCCCGGCACCTACGACTTCAGCTCGGCCGGCACCGGCACCTCCGGCCACATCGCCGCCCAGCACTTCGCCAACGTCACCGGCCTCGAGGTGACGCATGTTCCCTATCGCGGTAGCGCAGCGGGACTGGCGGACCTTCTCGCCGGCCGGATTGCCTTCCTCGTCGACACGCCCTCGGTCATCGGCGAGCACATCCGTTCCGGCGCGATCAGCGGTCTGGCCGTCATGTCCGACGCGCGGATCCCCACCCTACCCGAGGTGCCCACGATGAAGGAGGCGGGCTTCGCCAGCGTGAACAACCTCGAACCATGGCAGGCGATCGTCGCGCCGCGCGGCACACCGACCGAGGTAGTGGCCCGGCTGAACGCCGCCGTGAACGACGTCACGGCACGGCCAGAGGTCCGTGCGCGCTTCGCGGCCATCGACCTGACGCCTATGTCAGGATCGCCGGACCAAGTGGCCCGGTTCTTCAGCGAGGAGAACGAGCGCTGGGTCCCCATCGTGAGAGCCATGGACATGCGTGCTGGCTAGGCTGCATGGCGCGAAAAGCAACCCGCGCCACCGACGCGAGCCTGCTCGAATGGCTGCCACAACTCCTGCTATCAGCGCAGTCGAATTACGGCGGTCAAAGGGATTTTTCAGCCGGACCAGCCAGATGCCGGGGCAGCCAAGGCCCGGTCCACCGAGCTGATTCCAGTATGGCTCGGATGCCTAATGTGGCATCCGATGCCCGACCGCAGCGCCGCTGCAACGGCTCGACAAGCAGGCTGCTAGGCTATTTCCTCACTCCACTCGTAAGTTCTTGGTGCGGATGAAGCCACCCCAGACGTCCCCATCCCGTGCCACACGGCCGCGGATGTCCTCCGCCGAGCCCGGGATCGGGACGATGTTGGAAGCGACCATGTTCCGAGTGACCGCCGGGTCTGCCAAAGCCTCGCGCACGGCTGAATTGAGCAACATTACGACCGGCTCCGCCATGCCAGCCGGGCCGACCAGCGCAAGCCAGCCTGGCATAACCGGGGCGTTTACCCCCGCTTCGGTCAGCGTGGGCAGGTCCGGCAAATCAGGTGAGCGGGCCGCAGCGACCGCGGCGAGTGGAACAAGCGATCGGTCACGAATCTGCGGCAGGGCGTTACCGAGCACACTGATCATCGCGTCTACTTCGCCGGTCATAACGGCCGTCAGTGCCTGAGTAGTGCCGGCATAAGGAACATGAGTAAGTTGAATGCCCGTGCGATCGGCGAGCATTTCAGTCGCGAGATGGGTAGAGTTACCGATCCCGGCGCTGGAGAAGGTGAGCCTTCCTGACTGCGTCTTGGCGCGCGTCACAAAATCAGCGAGCGAGGTGATACCGCTTTTCGGGCTGACGACCAGGACGAAAGGAGTGTCCGAGACGGGCGCAATGTAGGTGAAATCTCGCGCCGGGTCGTAAGGCAGGTTACTGTAGAGATACGGATTGAACGTGAGCAGGGAGACCCCAACCAGCGCGATGGTATGTCCATCCGGCCGCTGCTGCTTGATGTAAGTCGTCGCGATTACGCCGTTGGCGCCCGCCCGGTTTTCCACCACTACGGGCTGGCCGAGTTTGCGGGCCATCGGCTCTGCCATAAGCCGCGCCACGACATCGGTGTTGGAGCCGGCAGCCTGAGAGACGATGAGGCGGATAGGCTGTGTAGGGAACATGCCTTGCGCCCGCGCCCGGCGTGCGGAGAGCGCTGTGCCTGAGGTTAAGACAGCAGCAGTCAGGGTGCGGCGCCCGATTGAGCTCATCGTCATGAAGTTGCTCCTTCAAGGGTGGATCGGGGAAAGGCGCACATTGGCAGATCGAGCGCCGAGGCGTGATCACCTCCATACAGGACGGTAAGGATCGGCGGACGCCCGTGAGGCACCTGGACGCAGTGGTCGGCATCGGCTCCCGCGATCGAGAAACGGATGCGACTACCCGCTCTGAACACCCAAGAAGTCGGCAGCAGCGCGATGCGGAGGCGCTCGGCGTGACCGGGTACCAGCGGGGAGGCATCGGCGCGCGCGAAGCTCCGGGAGGGCCAAGTCGTTCGATAACGTTCCGGCGCGGGACTCTCCTTGCGGTGCAGAGCACGAAGCAATCCCTCGGTGACGTATCGCACGGTTCCGTCGGCCTCGACCTCGGAGAGGTAGGCAAAGATTGATGTGTCGGGCTCGCTGCACTGGATCCAGAGATCGGCGACACCGTGGCCGGTCAACTCCGTGTCGGCTTCCATCGGCGCAGAGGTCCATGATGGCAGCTGCGTCGCCCGCCCACCCCAGTCAGCGTAGTAAGTGGTGGTGTCGACGGCAGCCAGCCTCTCGTAGCGCGTGTGGTCACCGCTGCCAAAGGTGAAGTCCACTTGGAACGTGTCGCGGCCCGTGGCGCCGCTCTCGGCTTCCAGAGCGGCTGGGGCAAGGTGCAGTCGCCGGATCCGATCGACGGGCGGCCAAGTTCCAGCTTCCTGCCAACACTCGGCATGAATGGAAAAATAATGGACCCTGGCTTCCTTCTCGTACCCTGTCGGACGGCGCATGAGGTAGTGGTCGAAAAAGCGCAGCAACTCGCCCAGCAGCGGAAACTGGGATCCCGGCTGGTCCCGCCAGGGGGAGACGTTGCTGCGTGCCCCATGATCCCAGGGGCCGAGCAGGAGATGAACTGGGTTTTCTGAAAGTGTCAGGTAACGCGTGATTGCCGCATTGCTGAAGCCTACACCGTCCATCCAGCCAGACGTGGCAAGCACCGCGACATCCTCTCGGATGTGGTCGCGATAGGCATAGGGACTGAACGAGGCCGAGCTGAAGTTAGCGTCGTAGGGCAACGGCTCCTCACGAAAGCGGAATTCAGTAATGAAGTCGGGCATGTGGAAGCTGCCGAGGTGCTCCTGAATGGCTTGAGCCAGCAGCACGCCGCCCTGGTCCTCGTCTACTGGGGCGGGCCCTTGAAGATCCGGATTAGCGTAGTACGCGATGTTCTTCAGCAGATCGCGCCTGTCATGATCCATAGCGATCATGAGATCGTCATAGGACCGGGACAGGCGGTTCAGGAACACGCCACCAGGATAATAGTGGTCCTGCCAAGTGTCCCACATCGCGAAGAGCGGCGCGATCGCCTTCACGGCCGGGTGCCCAGTGCTGGCTAGGAAATCTGAAGCCGCACCTGGATAGGAGATCCCAGTCGCACCGATCTGTCCGTTGCACCAGGGCTGCGCCACAACCCAGTTCGCGATCTCACGGCTGTCGTCCCGCTCCCGAGGCGAGCGGAAGCTGTCGCGTGTGCCGAAGCTCGCACCAGTGCCACGCACGTCAACGACCACCACGGCATAGCCGCGTGGAACCAGGAAGCGGACAAACTTGCCGGCATTTGGGATCGCGTCCGCTTGGCTGCTATCCGCGACCGCGAACCGCCGATAATAAGGTGTGAGGATGAGAATGGCCGGTACCGGCCCTGTCGAGCCCTCAGGCAGCCAAGCGTCCACTGCGATCCGGCAGCCGTCGGGCATTGTCAGATAGCGAGACAGCGGGCGGTCCGGCATGGACTGGTCGGCAGACCGGCCGGCGAGGTACGCACCTGGCGTCACGCGCCAAGCGGTGCTGTCGAGATCGGTGTCGCCCATGCCGTCCACATCCTAGCTGCTCAAGAGAGTGTTTCCCATGAAGCGGATGGTGCATAGGCGCCTAATGAGCGTGCGGCGCCAAATCTGATGTAACGGCCGCAGCGCACGTCAAGTCTGAACTTGAGGGAATTGGGAGCAGGAGCCTGCACTGGGATCGTATCGGCATGGAGTGGCTGTGCACCGTATCTGAAGAGGCCTACGCCGCTAAATAGGGCACGTCGGTCACACGGAAGCTCTCCATAATTCCAGCAACCGTCGTATGGGTCCACACAGCCCCTCCTCGCGGCGCTGGCACCCTCCTTTGCATCAGGGCCCGCGCTATTTTGGCGTTGGTCGTGATCCCTTTTCCCGGAGCGCCTCTAATTCCAAGGTGAGACGGTGTGCGGTGCGGTTAGCCTCCTCCTGGCGCACGTGGGCCGCAGCTGCGGCGCAGGGGGGCGACGGTTGCAGCCATCCCCTATCTCCGCCTAGCACCGTCTCCCGATCCCGTGCCGCCGCCAGCACCGCTCGCGTACGCGCGGAAATCAGTTCCCGCTCCTTCTGTGCCATGGCCGCATAGACCCGCATTATCAGGTCATCCGCCCCGGGCGTTGCCACGCCTCAAGACAATCACGCTAGCCAGAGCAAAGGTCGCGAGCTGCACGGCCATGACAATGAAAGCAAGATCATAGTTGCCCGTCGAACTCACAAGCATCGTGAATACAAGCGGCCCGCAGATCGAACCGATGAACCCGAAAAGGCCGGCCGCGGATGTCACGTCGCTCACCAGAGGCAGAGGTGCCACCCGGGCTAGCTCCGCCATGTGCACGCCATTCCAGCCAATCGCCGTGACCCCCACCAGCGCCGCGCACCCGTAGAGAGTCCAGGATCCATGGCCACCAACCAAGATCAGCAGCCCAACCGCCGCAGTGGAGGCAACGGCCTGCAAGGCAAGGTGTCGGAGAGCGTGGCCTACCTGGTCCGCTAACCAACCCAGGGCGATGCGTCCCACCATGCTGGCAACCTGCATCACTGCAACCACCCGCCCAGCCTCGGCCAGCGAGGCACCGTAGCGAGTGATGACGTAGGTGGCAGTGAACGCTGTGAGACAGGACTGCAGAATTGAGAAGGAAGCGCCGAACGCAGTTAGAAGGGGCAAGGACGGATGTGCCCGAAGAACGGCGACAGAGCGCGCCAGTGCGGCGAGGGAGAGTAATGCTCGCCCCCAGTTCTGCCGCCCAGCGGCCCTATCTTCGTCCAGTCGACGCCGGAACGGCTGCACTGAGAACATCGTCAGCAGCGCAATGCCGATGACAACCCAGAGCGCGCCTGATAATCCCAGCGCCAGCACCAGCGGTGCCAGTAGGAGCCCCGCCAGTGCGCCGCCGAGAGGCACCCCTGCCTGCTTGACCGAGAAAATCAGGGCGCGGTGCCTGGGAGGAGCTGTGCGAACCAGGATCTGGCTCCCCGCAGGCGTATTGTGTCCCGTCCCGAAGCCGATGGCCAGCGCGCCAAGCAGACCGATCAGGCCGAGTGGCTGTGAGAGGATGAAGAGACCCAGAGCCATGCAGGCCAAGCCGATCTGAAGGGTGCGGACCGGCCCGTGGTGGCTCAGCATTGGCCCGCCGCAAGCCAGACACCAGCAGATGCCGGCAGAGGTCATCGCCGAGACGAGGCCAATGTTTTCGGGTGCAAGCCCAGCACGAGCCATCAGCGGCGGGCCTAACAGGGGAACAGCAAGGGAGGAAAAGGAACTGACCGTCTGGACGATCGAGGTCGCGACCAAGGCGCTACCCCACAATGGTAACTTCAAGGCTTGCTTCCAACCCCTTACCGGCCCGATCTTTGGCGATGCCGGGCCTCCCCGTGATTATGCAGGGGGAGGCCTCGCCCGCCTAGGTGACAACCCGCTGCAGAACTCGCGTCACCGTCGTATGCGTCCAGCTGTGCCCTCCTCGAGGCGTCGGCACGCCTTTCTCGGTCAAAGCCTGAGCAACGGCATGGCGGGTTGTGACGCCCGCCGCGCGTAGGGCCTCAAACTCCAGTATCAGCCGATACGCTGCGCGGGTGGCCTCCTCCTGGCGCGCTTCTGTGGCTGCTGTCGAGCAGGGTGGCGATGGCGGCCTCCACCCACGATCCCCACCCAGCACCGCCCCCCTTGCCC
>NZ_RCVR01000069.1 GCF_016107305.1 Roseomonas sp. KE2513 | reverse complement strand
AAGCCCAGAAGTGTCCTTCCGCTATCCACATGAAAGCGTCGGAGGTGCCTGGCTGCTTGTCTTGTACTGGTTGGCCATCGTGCCTGTTCCAGATAGCGCCGGTAATGCCTTACCGCTTCAAAGAACTTCAAAGCCGCATCTGGATGCCCGATTACGGTTGTGGGCCAGTCCTTGCCGCGAAGCCAGCAAACTTCTGCAATCCACCCATGGCAGCCATTGGTGAACGGATTTCCAAACCGCTTTCAGGCGCTTTGTGTGGCCAGCAGGGAGCCGGAGCCAATGCAAGGTAGACCCGCTTCCTGGCACATCTGGGCCGAACATCACCCTCCAGATTGTCGCCTGCGGCTGATGGCGATCGCCTCGCGGAAGCGTCCACGCGCCGCTTCACGCAGTTGG
This sequence comes from Roseomonas sp. KE2513, assembly GCF_016107305.1. Taxonomy (GTDB): domain Bacteria; phylum Pseudomonadota; class Alphaproteobacteria; order Acetobacterales; family Acetobacteraceae; genus Roseomonas. The sequence continues at coordinate 14,130 of NZ_RCVR01000069.1, read as the reverse complement.
GAGAGGCGGCAAGCGTTCCGCATGGCAAGGATGACTGACTCCTCGTCCGGGTGCCTCGCCAAAAAGGAGGCAGCAAGAGCCGCCAGCTCCTCGATGGGGATCTCGCTCGGATCTCTTTGTTGTCCAGGATCTGGGCTTCGGAAGATCGACCAGTGCGTGGGATCGGACTCCGCGGGCCAAACAAAGGCACCCCCTCCGTCGTTGGTTCGCCGGCAAGTGGGTGGGATCGCCACGGTGACCCGCTCCTGGATCTCGCGCCCGGCGCGCTGAAAGCCGTGCGCCCGCGCAACACGCTGGACCAGCCGGTCAAGGCGGAGCGGCCCTTCCCTTACAAGGATCGTGCTGATGATGGCGGAGAGGACGGGGCGGTACTCGTCCTCATAGAAGCGGCTCGGATCCGCTGCAGGACCGTCCTCCTCGGTGGCGGACAGAACCTGCTCCAGAGGCGCCTCGTCGACGTCATCGACTTCGGCCTGATCTGTGGATGGTTCCGAGATGGGGGCAGTGGCCTCCTTCAACCGCGCGCGCCCAGCCTGAGCATCTACCAAGGCCACCTCAAGGGCCGCATGGAGGCGCTCCGTTTCCCGCCCGGCGTTGGTCCACCAGTCGGTCGACCAGATGCGCAGGATGCGCCAGCCAAGCCCCTCGAGCACGGCCTGCCGTAGCCGGTCGCGGTCTCGAGCCGTGGCACCCCGGTGGTAGGTCGCCCCGTCGCACTCCACCCCGGCCAGGAAGGCGCCGGGCAGGTCCGGGTCAACCACGCCGAGATCGATGCGAAAGTTCGACACCCCGATCTGCGGGTGCACGACCCACCCCTTGGCTCGAAGCCGCTCTGCCACCGCCACTTCGAAAGGGCTCTCATGGTCGCCGAGAGGCCCTGTCGGAACCGTCGCGAAGGCTCGCGCACCGTGTTCCGCAAAGGCGAGGAACTGCTTGAGATGAGTGACACCGACCGCGCTCGTCCGGGCAAGGTCGATCTGCTCTGGCCGCAGGCTCCCGAAGGCAACCAGCGCCTCACGGGCGCGGGTGACCGCCACGTTCAGTCGCCGCTCGCCCCCGGACTGGTTCAGCGGCCCGAAGTTCATGGCCACCCGCCCCGTCGCGTCAGGCCCGTAGGTCAGCGAGAAGAGCATCACGTCGCGCTCCTCGCCCTGTACGCTCTCCAAGTTCTTCACCATGACGGGCTCAGCCGCGTCGTCCGAGAAGAAGGGCTCGAGTGTGGGATCCTCCCGGCGGGCTTCGTCGAGGAGGTTCTCGATGAGGGCCTGCTGCTCCGCGTTGAAGGTGACGATGCCGAGCGAGCGCGGCCGCCCTCCGGCCAGCACGCTCCGGAGCACCGTGAGCGCCTCGGCCACAACGGCCCTGGCTTCGGGCTGGTTGGTCCGGGCACCCGCACGGGCGTAAAGGCCGTCCGGCACGTGCCGGAAGGACACTGCTGCGTCGCGGGTGACGGGAGAGGGAAAGGTCACCAGCCGCCCGCCGTAATAGGCGTGGTTGGAGAAGGCGATCAGGCTCTCGTGGCGGCTGCGGTAGTGCCAGGTCAGCTCGACGGCCGGCACGCCGGTGCCGAGGCACTCGTCGAGGATGGATTCCAGGTCCTCGACATCAACCTCAACGGCACTGCCTTCGCCGTCGTGATCCGGCAGCGCCCGCTCGAAGAACCGCGTAGGGGGCAACTGCTTAGGGTCGCCGACCACGACGACCTGCCGGCCGCGGCCGATGGCACCGATCGCGTCCCAGGTCGGGATCTGGGAGGCTTCGTCGAAGACCACGAGATCGAAGGGCTCGGCATCGGGTGGCAGGTACTGCGCGACGGAGAGCGGGCTCATCATCAGGCAGGGCGCGAGCCGCCGCAGCGCGCGCGGCATGCGGCTGGCGAGCTGGCGGACCGGCAGGTGCCGCTGGCGCTTGGCCAACTCGCGGGCGAGCACGGCGTATTCCGGGTCATGCTCCCGCTGAACCTTGCCGGGGATGGCACTGGCGAGCCGGGCGCGGGTAAGCCGGGAGGCGAGGCTCAGGAGATGGGCGTCGAGTTCCCTGAAGCGCTCGATCCGCCGCTCGTGGCGAGCGGCCACGAAGCCCCGCAGACGCGGCGAGGCCTCGACGACCAAGCCGATCCACCAGCGGGCATAATTCGCCTCAAAGGCCCGCACGGCGTCGCTGGGTGCGACCAGCCCTGCCTCCATGGCCCGGAGCAGGGGCGAGAGGCCGAGTGCGTCGCCGCGCTGCGCCATTCCGCGCCAAGCGCACCAATCCCGCAGATGGCGCGCCGCGCCCGACCAGCTACGGAGATGATCGGCCAAGGCAGGGGCCCAGTCCTCGCGGGAGGGGTCGAGGATGGAGAGGGGATTGGCACCGCTCAGCGGCGCGAGAGCCTCCATCGCGGTCCTGGCCTCCGACCACGCGGTGCGAAGCCGCTGCAGAGCGCTGCCGACGGCGCCCGCCGGTGCCAGCAGGTCGGCGCCCTCGCCAGCGAGCCGCCGCAGGTGCTCGCGAAGGGCAAGCAAGGTGGCGGTGTCGGGTGCCGCCGCGGCGGTCGCCGCACGGAGACTGCGTGCCCAGGCATGGCCGGCCTCCAGGCGAGAGAAGTCCGTCTCCAGTCCCTGCCAGCGTGAGCCTATTGACGTCGCGAGCCGTGCGCCAGCCGCGGCCAGGGCACCCTCGATCTCCTGCATCTCAACCAGCCGCGCCAGATCGGCATCGCAGTCATCGGGCACGGAGCCGGTCGCCTCGGGTGCGAGGCGGCGGCGCAGGGCGCGATGACCCAGGAGGCGCGGCAGAACCCAGCGCTCACTCGCCGCCTGCCACTCGGCGCGGATCTCCTTCAGCGGCAAGGCCGTAACCCCGGGGTGCCAGGACGCCGTCAGCGCCCCGCCCAGCTCCCGGTGCCGCACGGTCCGGAGCGCCTCGGCCCGCAGGCTCTCCATTGTGGCCTCAGCACCCTCCGCTAGCGCCCAAGCGCCATCGGCCGCGGCCGAGTCCAGCAGCAGCCCCGCCAGGGTATCGAGCGCTTCCAGCGACGGGTGGGCTGCGGTGGGGAGCGGCAGAGCCAGGGCCCTCGCTGCTGCAGCCGCCACATCGGGCAGGGCGGCGAGGCGGACGGCCGTGGTGTTTGCCGCCTCGAGCAGCCGCGTCTGCCAGGGCGGCGACCACTCGGCGGTGTCGATGCCGGCAAGGGCTGCGGCCGAGGCGATGTCGCCGACCTGGGTCAGGATGGCCGCCGCGTCGCCGACCACCTCCTGCAGGCGCTGGTAGTCGCCGGTATCGTGGGTTTCGGCGCCGGGCCAGGAGAGGGCGACGTCCGGAACACCTCCTGCCTCGGCGCGCAGGACGGTGCCCATGGCCCGGAAGGGCGTCCAGCCATTGCGCCCACGGTGGTGAAGCTCCTGGACATAGCCGTTCAGCTCGGCCCTCAAGGCGGCGATCTCCTCGCCGGCCCGGCTCCACTCGCCGGCGTCCAGGGCTTCCTGAGCCCCCTGGGCGCGGTTCATCTGTTCCAGCACGGAGACCTTGCTGGTCTTGGCCGAGAAAAGGTCGAGGCAGAAGTCGCCGAGACCGACCTGTCGCAGGCGCCGCTGCACGACCTCCAGCGCGGCACGCTTCTCGGCGACGAAGAGCACTGTCCGACCACGTGCGAGCGTGTCGGCGATGATGTTGGCAATCGTCTGGCTCTTGCCGGTGCCGGGTGGGCCGATAAAGACGAAGCTGCGCCCGGCGCCGGCTGCCGCCACGGCCCGAAGCTGTGAGCTGTCGGCCTCCAGCGGGCAGACCAGGCCGACGGTCTCCGCCTCAATGTCGGGAGTTGGTGCTACAGGGACTGCCTCGGCCGGCTGTCCAGGATCGCGCGCCTCCCGCTCGACTGGGCCGTCCATCAACCTCCGTGCGACCTCGCTCTCCCGCAATGCGCCGGCGCGGTCGGCCAGGTCCTTCCACATGAGGTACTTGGTGAACGACAGGTTGGTGAGTGCGACGTCGTCCGTGACCTCCCAGCCCGGGATGTCGCGCAGCTTGGCCCGGAAGGTGTCGAGGACCATTGCGACGTCGATGCCGGCCTCGTCCTCGGGCGGGCGCTCGGCTTCCAGGGAGGGGAAGCCGATGGCGAACTCCTGCTTGAGCATCTCCAGCAAGGTGGAGTTGAGCCGCGTCTCGTCGTCATGGGCGCGCAGCGAGAAGCCCGAGCGCACGCTCGGCCGCTCCAGCATTACCGGTACGAGGATGATGGGAGCGCGGTAGGGCGTCTCCTTGCCCTTCGCGCGCCAGAGGAGAGATCCGATAGTCAGGAATAGCGTGTTGGCGCCGCCCTCCTGCTGGTTAGCGCGCGCGGCGCGAAAGATCTCGGTCAGCGCGTCCTGAAGTGACTTCTCGTCTCGCCCGACGATCAGCTCGCGCCGGGCTAGCGCCTCGCGCGCGAAAGCTCGGTCCGCCTCCTCCTGCATGCGGGCCCGGTGCAGCCGCGCACTGCGGGGGTCCGCGCCGTTCATCAGGTCAGGCCAAGGCCGGAAGCGCAGCACTTGGGCCTTGGTCCGGCCCCGCATACCCGCCAGAAGGTTCTCGAGCCCTGGCGCATCCGGGCAGTCGATGGCGAGCGCCTGCTTGCCGCCGGTCTTGAGGTTGAGGAGGCGGTTGCGGCCGGAGAGATCCAGGAGACGTCGGCGCCACCGCTCCAGCCGATCCGCCGGGGAGGCAGGGATTGGCTCGGGCTCGCCAAGGACATCCTCGCGGAGCACCGGCGGCTCCTCGGGCGCGAGCTCGGCCGTGGGCGCCTCCTCCTCGTCGGCACCCGGCTGGAGGGCGTAAGCCGCGACCTTGGCCGTGAGCGGCCGGATGCGGCGCTGGCGGGCGCGGTGGACGTCGATCACCGCCTCGAAGGCATCGTGCTTGGCCGGGGTGACATGGGCCGCCCCGGCCTCACAGGCCCGGCGAAAACCTGCCTGCCCACGGCCGCACGCGAGGGTCGTCTCGAAGAGGAGAAGGTCGTCAAGCGCGAGCCGCGTCCGCAGACCCGGCGCGTCATCGGCAACCGAGTTGCCGAAGTCGTGCCGCGTCAGCCAGAGGCCCGCGAAGGCGTGGCCGCGCAGGAGGACGATAACGGGCCTGAGGCCCATGGCCTCAATGCAGGCGCTGAAGAGAACGGCCAGGTCGAGGCAGGTGCCCAACCGCTCCTCCAGGATCTGCCGTGGCGGACGTATCCGCTGGCCGATCTTCTCGAAAGAGGGTGGAGGGTTCACGTAGCGGATGTCGAGCGAGCAGACGGCGCGCCACAACGCCTCGGCCTGTTCCCAGACCCTGGGCTTGCGGCCCTGCTGGTAGCCCTCCAGCCCGTCGGGCTTGCCACGGGCGCGAAGGTTGTCGGAGGCAAGGCGCAGGATGCGGGCGACGGCCGGGTCATTCGGCTCGACATAAGCTGCGAGGAGGTCGGGGATGCCCTCGGCGCCGCCCCACTCATTGTGGGCCAGCACGCGGAGGTCGCGGCGGAGCTCGGCCGGTACCTCGCCCTCGGGACCAGCCCGCCGTACGGTGAAGGTGGCAGTCGCCCGGGTGCCCTCGGTAAGGCTCGCCAGATAGGGACCGTCGAGGGTCAGGTCCAGTTCGGACAGCACTCGGACTTGGCCACGGGTGACGCCCTGCAACCGCCAGTCACGCGGCGCGATGACAGCTGGCTCGCAGAAGAAGCTCAGGGTGACGTCGCCCAGGTCCTCGGCATCACCTGCGTTGAGGGTCAGCTCGGTCAGGACCGGCACGTGGTTCTGCCACAGCGCCACGTTGATAGCCGGCTGAAGAGTGGCAGTCAGCGTCACAGGTGAGATTGGAGACAGATCAGATCCGGGAGGAAGATCACGCACGTCCTTGCCGCCGGTCGTCTGGTCCATAGGTCCCCCTTATTCCGGAAAATGGAACAAAGTTGGCCGGCCAGCAAGGCTAACCAGAAGAGGCTGCAGCGCTCCAACCGGGGGAAGCTGGCTTTGCAGACTTCGTCTCCCGCTCCTCAAGTTGCTCATCTTGTGTCGATCGGCAGGGGAACTTACCACAGGTCGCTGTGGCCAGCGCCGTAAAGACCATAGCTGGTGCAGGTTCTACTACGACCAGCATGCAACGCTTGCACACGCCACATCGTGGCGCGGTAGATTGCACGACCGCCGTGAGCAGACTGGGGTGCAATCAATGCAGAACGAAGTTGTCCCCGCCGGGGCACCCTGGTCTGGCATCGTGCCCAGTGGCCGGATCCTGCGCATTATCGATCTACATGGGCAGCAGGCCGTCGATTTTCTCTGCTACAATGCTGCGGATCCCGAGGAGCGTTACCACGCACCGAACACGATGAAGGCTGCCGGCACCATCTTCTTGACGGCCGGACATGTGCTCTACTCGGATATAGCAAGGCCGATCTTCACCATTATCGAGGACCAGTTCGGCGGTCACGATACAATCGGCGGCTGCTGCAGCGCGCCGTCCAATCGCATGCTCTACGGTGTGGAGGACTGTCCCGGCTGCCGCGAGAACTTCCTGCACGCCCTTGCTCAGCACGGACTAGGGCGGCGCGACATCGTGCCGAACGTCAACTTCTTCATGCGCGTGCCGGTACTGCCGACCGGCAACGCGGCGATTGCAGAAGGTGTCTCGCCGCTGGGTTGTGTGGTTGCACTGCGAGCAGAGATGGATGCGCTGGCCGTGATCTCCAACTGTCCTCAGGTCAACAATCCCTGCAACGCCTACAATCCAACGCCAATCCAGGTTCAGATCACCTGATCCCTGAGTGCCTAACCGCAGTCTGTCAGATATGGCTCGAGGGCTCCGGCGCGCCGCGCCTGACGCCGCAGCGGCATTCTTGACCAGGAGAAGGTTCACGCCAGACCCGCAAACTGCTGAACCAGGGCTGGGATCCAATGCGGCATTGGTCGGGTCTGAGTGCTCAGCCGCCTGAACAACGGCGAGCACTGTCTTCGTCCGCCCACTTCCGTCGACGGCTTGGTCCGGTAAGATCTCTACCTGCGGGTAGCCTTCAGCCTTCGTGTCATCACTCATGTGGACCATGATGTCGGCTTGAAACTCCCTGCTCCACGCCGACCCGGCACATTCACGGCCCTCGCTGGAAGACGGGCCTCGTCGCGGCGCTTACCATCCCGCACTTGCCTCGCAGCTTCGGGTTCGGTGGGCTTACCTGCCGGCGCTTGTACCCCGCTGGTCAGAATGCGAAGGCGTGTCGCCGTAGAGCTCTGCCTGGCTTATTCCCGGTGCCTCCGGTGGCAAGGAGGCGTAGAAGTCGCGCTCGGCTTGAGTTGGCGTCTGCATGCTTGTTCCCAGATTGGCAAAGAAGAGTTCGGTCTCCATTTCGGTGAAGTCGTCGATGGTGATCTCCCCAGCAAGAGCTTGCCGAATTTTGGTGAGAGACGAACCAGAGGTCTGTTCGAACAATCTCCCCAACCGAATCCAGTGCTCAATCTGAGCGGCCGTGGATCGGTTCAGAAGACATCCTTCCTGCTCAGCCGCTTCAACCAAAGTGCCGTCAATCTCCACGGTTTGCTGGATCGTAGGCAATGCTGGCCCCCTTCGGCGTCAAAAGAATACCCAGGTTGGATTAGTTGCGCTTGTATGGGCAGCGGCTTGGCCAACAGCGTAGGCGCGCTCAAGGCCGGGTGCTGATGCCATTACGTGACTCCTCCGTTACCAAGGTCCTTCAGATAGGAATGTACGGCATCGGCCCTACCAGCCCTGACAAGGCTCTCGGCAGTCTGGCCACCGAAGCTTGGTAGGGGTTGGCTGCGGAACCAATGGATGGCCGCCTCGTAAGCAGCAGGCCCGCCCCTGAGCGCGACCGCTTCGCCGAGGATGCTGATGACCGGCCCCAGTCGCGCGTGGAGCTGAGCGTCGGCAAAGTGCCAACGGGTTCCATCGGGCAACCGGCCATGCCGGGTGGCTGTGGCAAGTGCCACTTCGAACAAGCCGACCGCGTCGATCTCATCCTTTGCCGTCACCACGAGGCCCGCACCTTTGGCGGCGAGAACGCCCTCGGGCACGAAGAGCACGTGGGCCTCGCCAACTTGCCGGTGGTGGACCCCGAGGTCGAGCGCGCCGGTCATGAGTAGGCTCCGCTCTGCATCCGGGCCAGAATGTTGGAAACCTGGGCCTCACCCTCCGCGGTGTTCAGCAGGTCGATCGGGCGCGCGCCACCAAGCGCGGGCAGTGGCGCCGAGAGCCATCGCGACAGCCAGGCGGCAGCGTCAAAACCGACCGGGTCTCCCGACTCACGAACCATCGCCTGCACCTGGTGAAGGAGCCTGTCGGCTGTCTGCGGTGTCACTATTGCCTCCCATCGTGCAAAGAGCGGGGTACACGCGAGGCGGGCTCGTCCTCACCCTGCGGAAGCGGTGACGGCAGTCCTTGCATTGTGCATCTCCTCATCCGTTTTCCGCTGCCTCAGCGAGGTCGGCTCGGCTTCTCCGCGACGCCTCGTCGGCCCTTCGTGCTGGGCAGGGCAGGGCCGCAGAGTTCGAGGGCGAGCCTGCTCGACGTGAGGCAGATCCTGGATGGACCAGGCCCCCCGAGAACCTGCTCCACCTGAGCGGGGATCGGTCGGGTCACGCGCCTGTCGACCGGCTCATAGGTTGCGGATGCCAGCCGAGGCGAGCCAGGGCTTCCGCCACGTCGGGTCGCACAACACCTTCGTCGACACGATCGCGATCATCAGTCCACGAGCAGTAGAAGGTCAGGTAGCTTTCGCCCCTCCTCCGGAGGTCGGCGACGATCTCCCCGGCCTGGCGCCAGCCTGTACCCCACGGCTCGGCGGCGTGCCCCTCCTTCCGCCAGTCCACGTTGCATAGCGCGGCATAGAGTGCCTGCGCAAAGCCATCGTCCCCAACGGCTGCGCGAATGGCGTCGCTCATCATGAGTTCGACCTTGAGATCTGGCCCCTCCACCCTCACGGAAGCCGCCGCCCGATCGTGCCATCAGCCATGCCCCACTCCTGCGCGCCACGGCGGCGCATGAGCAGGCGGTGGGATGGCTCCAAGTGGCTCAACATTCGTGCGCCGGCCAGCTTGATGATCCTGCGTTCTCGACCGACGACGTGGCGGCCTTCAGTCCGGGTATTGTTCCTAGACGAGCCGTGAGCCCCCGCCATGATCGTCAGGCTCCTCCGAGCCTGTCGAACACCCTCAGGCAGCCATGACAGAAGAGCCCTCTTCCCCTCGTCCAGCACGAAGTCGCCCGCCGCTTCCAGTGCCGCCATCTCTGGTGACTTACCCCTTCCATCTCTGCGCGCAGGCCGCGGTGACGAATTTGGCGGGGCGGACCCTGCAGGGAGGCAACCCAGCGGAGGCGCCGCCCTCTGCCCCACCCTGATCGAAGGCCGGACAAGATCAGGCGGCATCGGCAGGCGCCAAGCCCCGCGCAACCGCCATCTTCCACGGCATCGCCACGTCACCTCGTTCAGCTCGCCCGAGGATGCCGTGAACGAAACCCCGCCGGTCGCAGTCGCACCCGATCCTTACTGGCCCAGTCATTGGGGATTTCCCGGTAGAGGTGGGACTCAGCGTCACTGTCCGGGTCCTGCCCAGTGCTGATGGTGCATCGCGTGCTCATGATCAGGTTCCCTGAAGCGGGGCCGGTGTCGCTGCGGCCAGCTGGTGCGAAGAGGCACGAGTTCCTGCCCCCTACGGTGTACTACCCCTTCAGTCCACGCTGGGCCGCCACCTGAGCGTAGAAGGCAAGATTGCGTATAACTTGCCGGCGCCTCTCCACGAGCCTCGATCCTTCCAACTTCGCTGCTGCCACAAGACTGTCGACGTCCTCGAGCATGTTGTAAGGCCTTCGGCCATCCAACCGCACGTCACGCGACACAAACCAGTATGCCCGATCCCAGCAGGTCAGCTCAGGCGGGAACGCCTGCAACACCACACGGATTGTTGGATGGGGGCGCTGACGACGAAACTGGAACTTGGGAAAGTACTCGACCCCGTCGTGCTCTACCGCGAAGATGTCACCGTCACTGCGCCATTGTGGAGCGGCTTCGCCCAGGCTTTCAATCTGCACCGATGGATGGTGGCGGAGGAAGAAGGCGGGGCCCTCCGCCTTTATCCACTCTGCCCAATCCCTGAAGTCGTTCTCCAGCTGCTCGCTCGGTATAGCCATTCTCATCCCTTCCTCCGCTGCAGGTTTCACTCACCTTGACTGGTACGCGGACACCATGCCCTGGTGCCTAACCTCTATGCTGGAGGACGCACTTACCTGTTGCGCGCCACCAGCGAACACCGCGCCGCACGCTCGCTGACCTCGTCGGAAGCGGTGCCAGGCGCTCGCAGGATCATGCAGGTCCAAGTGGCCAGCCGTGCGCGAGCGGGTCTGAACTTCAAGTAGCTGCTCGCTCATGTGTAGACCCCGTACTGCAGGCGGATGAGCAGGAGCTCGACCTGCTCCTTGCCCGCGGCCGTGCCGAGCAGGTCAACCGGACGCTGCCGGTCGAGTGCCATAGCAGGTCGCATGAGCCAGTCGGCCGCGGTCTCTCTCGAGCCGAAGACCTCCGCCGCCTGCCTCAGGACGTCGCCGGCCAAGCGCTCCAGCTGGACCAGCTGACGAACCCCGTCGCGCCGGGCTGCGGCATCCAGCGCCGCGACGGCCTTGCGATGCCGGCGCTCCTCGTCAGAAGCGCTCACCTTCGCTCTCCTCCGCTATCCAGGCAGGCGCGCGCCGCCTCCAGCACGCGCCGCACTCCCTCCGTCCCGCTGTCGAACAGAAAGTCGAGGGGAGAGCCCCCCTTAAGCCGCGCGTTCGCCGCCCGGAGCCAGGCTGCGCGCGACGCCTCGTCCCGCAGACCCCACCGAAGAGCGGCGTTCAACCCGAACAGCAACCCGACGCGCTCGAGGAGTGGAAGCGAGAAGGGCAGCAGCGTTTCCCTGTCCTTGTTGGGGCAAGGGGCTCGCGCTCTGGCATCGTCGGGCGTCAGGTGGCCGAGGAGGGCCAGGGTGTCATCCAGCCCGAGCCCCCAGTCCTGGGTAAGGCTGGACCACTCGCCGTCCGGGCGGACGAACAGCCACCGGTAGAGGGCACCCCTGAACACCTCCATCGCGCGTGCCTCCGGCAGCGCGGCAAGGCGCGCGCGCAAGCCTTGGGCAGGGCCGCTGAAGGGGTGCCGTTCGCTGCAAGGGTGCCGGGCCCCGACCTCGCGCAGCACGGCTCTCCGCTCCTCGAAGAACATGCGGCCCCAGGCCTCAGGGTCCATGCCCTCCTGCAGGCCGTGCACCAGTAGCCCAGCACCGCCTGCTGGACCGGAGCCCCACCCGGATAGCGCGGCAGGCGGCCGGTCATGCGGTCAAGGCGCACGACGCCCTCCCACAGGGTGCCGCCGGCGTCGTCGAGGACGCGAAGCTCGTCCCCGTCCCTCAGCGGGCGGAGGCTGTCGTAGCCCGGTAAGCCGTGGTCGAGGAGCGACCAGATCACGCCCTCGGTGCCGGTCTCGTAGAACGCGAAGAGGAAGCCGCGCACCTCCTCTGCCGACGGCTCGCTGCCGGCTTGCAAGCCGGTGCCCTCCCGGCCCTTGGTCAAGCCCGCGCCTGTCCGTGGAGGGACAGGCTGCGCTCAGCCTGCCGGCGCCTCTCAAGGATCCTTGCGCCTGCCAGCCTTGCCGCGACGACCAACGCCTCGGCATCGTCGAGCGCCTCGTACGGCCGCCTGTCACCCAGCCCAGGGTCAGCCGACACGAACCAGTAGGCTCGATCCCACGCGGTCAGCCCAGGCGGGAAGGCCGAGAGCACCGCGCGGATGGTGGGATGCGGGCGCCCGGCACGGAACTGAAACGTCGGGACGTACTCGACCCCCTCGTACTCCACCGCGAAGATGTCCCCCTCGTCCCTCCAGCGGGCAGCAGAGCCTTCCAGGTTCTCGATCCGAACTGATGGATGGAGGCGGGCGAACAAAACAGGCAGCTCGGCCAGGAGCGTTTCTGCCAACTTCCCCAGGTCCTCCGGTCCCTCGCCGTCAGCCACAATCTTGGTCATGAGCGCCTCCACTCCAGCTTCCATTGGTCCAGGTCGACGCGGACGCCTCGCCTCGGTGCGCCGCCTGACCGTCGATCACGCTGCTCGCCCACCTCGCCCGTTCGCTGGACAAGGACCCGGTCAGCCATAGACACTGGGCCGACGACGCTTGAGCAGGAGATCGACCCGCTCGCGACCCGCGGCCGTGCCGAGCATGTCGATCGGGCGCTTCTCGCAAAACGCCAGGGCAGGCTGCATGAACCACTCCGTGGCGGCGTTGCGCGATCCAAGGACCTCGGCTGCCAGCGCCGGAAGCGTGCCGGCCAGGCGCTCCACGTAGGGCAGCACACGGGCCGCATTTTGCCGGCGCGCCGCATCCAGCTCCTCGACAAATGCGAGGTGGCGACGTTCCTCATCCGACGGCGGCCCAGCCGCCTCCTCGACGCCCAGGTCGGCACGGGCTGCGTCCAGTACCGGCCTTACCCCCTCCATCTCGCTGCCGCGCAGAAGGTAGGTGGGATGGAGGCCAGCTAGGCGGGCGTTCCCCGAACTGAGCCAGGATGCCCGCGACGCTGCGTTCGGGAGACCACACAGAAGGGCGGCGTTCAATGCGAACAGCAAACCGAGGCGCTCAAAGACTGGGAAGTAGAAGGGCAGCAGCGTCTCCCCTCCCCGCTCCGGGATAGTCGCTGATGGGCTGTCCGCCCCCGTAACCGGATAGTTGAGCACCATCACGACCTCGGCAGGATCAAGTCCCCAGCCATAAGCCAAGCCGCGCCACGCCGCGCCGGCGCCGGACCCGAGCCACTGGCGGAGAGCACCTTCGAACAGCTCCTCGGCGCGCTGTTGTGGTAACGCGGCGAGACGCGCGCGCAGACCGTCGACCGGGCCGCTGAACGGGTGCAGCTTTCCCTGCCGAGAGCTTCGCGGTCCGGGGCGCAGTACGGCCCGCCGGCGTTGGGCGAACAGGCATCGCCACGTCTCAGGATCCACGCCCTTTTGCGTGCCGTGGAACCACATGCCCAAGGCATCCTCCCCGTACAGGTCTCCGTCCGGGCGAGAGGTGAGCGGGAAGGCAAGCCGCTCAAAGCGCACCACCCCTTCCCAGAGGGTGCCGCCCGCGTCGTCGAGCACGCGGAGTTCGTCTCCGTTCTCCAGCAGATGGAGGCCCTCGTGACTTGGCAGACTGGGATCACGGAACGACCAGATCACCCTCTCAGTGCCGGTCTCGATGATTGCCTCAAGGAAGCCACAGGCTTCTCGCACTAACTGACCGAGACATTCTGCAGCCTGCTTTAGCACGTTCAAGCCCACGACTGCCTCCATCGAAGAACGCGGGCAATTCGCCCGACCTGAGCCTTCCACACGCAAGAAGGTCCCACTGACCACGGCTCCATGCAGTTATTGTATGAACCGCCGGATCAGCCGTCCATACAGTTTTTGTATAAATCAGTTTTTCGCATAGCGAGGCGTGGTGCACTTTTGGCAAGGCGCCGCTACGCCATATGTCTTGGTTCCGTTCCTCAGCGACGCTGCGCAAGCTTCTCGTTGAGCAGCGGCAGGCTGCAGGACTCTCGCAAGCCGAATTTGCTAGCCGGTTAGGACGCCCGCAGGCATTTGTTTCGCGTCTTGAGAGCGGGCAACGCCGGCTTGATGTATTTGAGTTCGTAGCGATAGCGCAAGCTCTGGACCTCGACCCAGTAAATTTGTTCGCAGAGGCAATAAAAAATTTAGTTAAGACAGGATGAGCAAGCCGCTATACTCGCTTTCCATTCTGCCACATTCCCACGCAGATGCTGCGAGCCTTGTCGTTGCTTGAGATGAGAAAGAGAGCCGACCTAAGCTCAGGACTCATTGATCCAGAAGAGCACAGTGGCCGCGAGGCAGATGGCAGACATGAAGGTGTGGGCACATCGGTTGTAGCGCATGGCGATGCGGCGCCAATCCTTGAGCCTGCCGAACATGATCTCGACAGTCTGAACGCAAATGACAAATGCCTCCGGCCTGGGCAGCGGGGCTGGTGGGGATGACGTAGCGGATCTCGACCTCGCCGTTGGTGATGACGACCCGGGCCACGAGCCACTCGATCAACTGCCGTCTCTGCTCCCAGGTGGCTTGCTCGAGGCCCTGGCTGATGCGTTGGCTGAATTCTTCCAGGCTT
>NZ_RCVR01000068.1 GCF_016107305.1 Roseomonas sp. KE2513 | reverse complement strand
CCAGTCCGTAACACCCTCTAAGGCGATCGAGATCTACTTCTCGACCTCGGAGTGTCACCCTACGGTGAGGCACTCGTCCCGAGAGCAGGTACATTGTTGTTGGAGTGACCCGCTTCCGTGGAGCCCCTCAGGCTTTCGCGGGAGGCTCCTCCAATGGGCAAGACCCACCCCGCCTACCCCCCTGAACTCCGCCGCCGGTTGGTGGAACTGGTCCATGCTGGGGGAGACCCAGCAGACCTCGCGCGCGAGTTCGAGCCCTCAGCCCAGGCGATCCGGAACTGGGTCCGGCAGGCCGAGCGCGACGGCGGCGCGAGGAGCGACGGCCTGACGAGCACGGAACGAGAGGAACTGTCGCGGCTCCGGCGTGAAGTGCGTCAGCTGCGGCAGGAGCGCGACATCCTCTCAAAAGCCGCAGCCTGGTTTGCGCGGGAGACCGGGACGATCCCGTCCGGGCCTTCCGGTTCATGACCGCGAACCGGGCCGCCTTCCCCATCGCCGCTATGGCCCGCGCGCTCGGCGTGTCGGAGGCCGGGTACTCCGCTTGGCGTTGTCGCCCTCCGTCGGCGCGCGCCGTCGCGAACGAGGCACTGCTGCGCCGGATCCGCACGGTCCATCTCATCTCGCGCGAGAGCTACGGCGCGTTGCGGGTGCATGCAGAACTCTGGGCTGCCGGCGAGCACGTCAGCCGCAAGCGCATCGCTCGTCTGATGCGCATCTCCGGCTTCGTCGGTGCAAGCCGCCGCCGGAGTGGTCCAACTACGATGCGCCGCGACCGGGAGGCACGCCCTGCGCCCGACCTCGTGGACCGCGACTTTACGGCCGAGGCGCCGGACGTGCTGTAGGTCGCAGACATCACCTTCATCCCGTCGGCCGCGGGCTTCCTCTTCCTGGCGATCGTCCTCGACGCGTGGTCACGGCGCGTCGTCGGCTGGGCCATGGAGAACCACCTTCGGGAGGAACTCGTGTTGCGAGCGCTTGAGATGGCCGTCACCGCCCGTCGGCCACGGGCCGTGATCCATCACTCGGACCAGGGGTCGCAATAAACGTCCCTGGCGTTCGGGGAATGGTGCCGCGAGGCCGGCGTGCGGCCCTCAATGGGCTCGGTTGGCGACGCCTACGACAACGCCATGGCCGAGAGCTTCTTCGCCACCCTCGAATGCGAACTGCTCGACAGGCGGCGCTTCGCGTCGCAAGCCAAGGCCCCCATGGCCGTCTTCTCCTTCATCGAGGGTTAGTACAACCCCTCCCAACGTCACTCGGCCCCCGGCTACCTTTCACCCAACGCCTTCGAGGCCCAGATGCCAGCAACGTCCTGACCGACCCAACCCCGACCACTCCACGAGATCGGGGCAACTCCACCCGGCCGCATCGCCTCCCTCGCCAACTACCCATACCTGCAGTCAGTCAGAACTTCATGAGCCGGGTATTACGCCAACGTTGGCCGTCCTCACTGCCGAGACGATGGTGCTAGATGATGCTGGAAACGGAATGACCGCTTTCGGGAGGCCGATCGCCCCGGGTGAATGACCTAGTAGGGCGCAAAGCAGCAGTAGAACTGGCCGACTGACGAAGTCCGGCTTCCACCCAGTCGTCTATTGCGCCTCGCTGTGTTGACGGCCAGACCTGCGATCGGCCCTGCTCCGCCGCTTTGTCCCAGATGCGCTGAGGCCGGCGGGGAGAGGGCGCGCGGTCGGGCATGACCCCTTGGCGCCCCCCTTCCGTCCGGAAAGGGGGATTAGCGGACGGAATGACGCGGCCCGTCGCGGGAGACAGTGCTGGCGCCCCGAGAAGCCGAAAACCTTAGAAATTGAAGCTGTTTTCATTAAGTTGGCACGATAACGTCCGATGATCGTGTCTAAGCGGAAAAGAGGGGTGGATTGCCACATCCGGGCACCTGCTTGCACACTCGGAACACTCGAAACAGCGGCTGGGCGTTACAGTGAACGAGGCAGCGGTGGAGAGCCGGGTGGTGACGGGGCTCGAGGGCGCCTACCTTGGCGGCCGGTGCACTGGCTGGTTCCCCGTAAAGTCGGCCTACTGATGGTGAGGAGGCCGCTGCATGCCGCAGCCCGTGTCCCGCCGCGTTGTCCTTTCCGGCTCCACCCTCGTGGCCGCAACCGCTATGATCCAGGACGCGCAGGCGCAAGGCAGCTGGAAGCCTAAGCGTCCCATCCGGGTCGTGGTGCCCTACACCGCGGGTGGAGCCTCCGATGTCACAGCGCGTCTGATTGCGGAGGGACTGCACAGCCAGCTCGGCCAGCCGGTCCTGGTAGAGAACCGGCCCGGGGCGACGGGCATCATCGGAACGGAGACAGTCGCACGGGCCCGGCCGGATGGGCACACCCTGGCCCTGGTCGCCTCTTCGCATGTCGTGAACGCCGCGCTCTTCCCGGCGCTGCCCTATGATCCCCTTCGGGATTTCGCGCCGGTGATCCTGACGGCGAGGGTGCACCTCGTCATGGTTGTTCCCTCCTCCCATCCAGCCCGAGGCGTGCCGGACTTCATCGACTGGGCCCAGGCACAGGGCGGTCGTGCAGCCTATGCGTCCTCGGGCATCGGCTCAAACCCGCATATCTTTGCGGCGGACCTGCTACACCGTGCCGGCGTTAAGATGGAGCATATTCCCTACCGTGGCTCTACGGCCGCTCATGCCGACCTGCTGGCAGGCCGTACCTCCATGATGTTTGACGCTTACGCTGCCGTTCGGCCCCACGTGGTAGCTGGAGCACTGCGCGCCGTTGCGGTGGCCGGGCCTGAACGCACTCTCCTGCTGCCGGAGCTGGCCACTGTCGCTGAGGGTGGGTTTCCGGGCTATGGTGGCACGTCATGGGGATGCATACTCGCGCCGGCCGGTACTCCAACCGAAGCGGTTGAAGTACTGAACACGGTAGCAGGCGTTACCCTTGCGACCCTGCGCCTGCGGGAGCGGCTCGCGCTGCTGGGCGCGGAACCGGCGGGAGGTTCCCCAGAAGCGCTCCGCATCTTTATGGAGCAGGAGCAGAAGCGGTACGCCGCCCTTGTCAGTGCCTTGAGCATACAAGGACACATGTGACCCCTCAGCAGCTTGGGCCGTGTTGTGACCTAACACCGCGGGCTGATCTCTATAGCTGCACAAGCTTTGGTGAGCTGACACCGCTCAGATCTTGCAGGTTCTCCCGCCGAGAAGCCCTTCCGTCTATCTGAGCCAGCGAGCAGCTGCCGCCACCGTTCATCGAGACCTCGTTTGAACCAACTGAATGATGGCTCAAGCAAGGCATCTGACCCGGAAGCGCATTGTTTTTGCAGCCACGATGTCTTGTGCTAATAACCTTTCGGAAGAATTTCGGTGTTTGATCGGAAGTTGTTCGGTTGATCGCTTCACGAGGGTGGGGATGATGCGTTCGGAAGACGGCAAGGCATATCGATTCGAGGGCTTTCTGCTCGATACGGTGCGCGGCACGCTGTTTGGCCGGGACCATGTCGCAATCCCCCTTCGCCCTAAGACCTTTTCGCTTCTTGCCTATCTTCTCGAGCGACCCGGCCGCTTGATGGGGCGGGAGGAACTGATGGACACGCTCTGGCCGGGTTTAGTGGTGACGGATGACAGCCTGACGCAGTGCATCAGTGACCTCCGGAAGGCCTTTGGTGGGAGCGCCTCGGCGGTGCTTCGCACGGTACCACGACGTGGGTACATCCTCGCAGCCGAGGTCCGGACGGAGCAGCTGGCTCATGTTGTGCCTTCCGAGCTATCCACGCCGATGCTGGGTCCTGCCAGTTCGGCAACTCGTGACACAATCCATGTTCATCCGGTTGATAATCATGATGCGACTGCGTCCGAGTTTCATCTGGCTGAGACACTGACGGCGGAGCTGACCGCAACGCTGGCCCCTTTCGAACACCTGAGGGTTCTGAAGGCTGCGGAAGGCTTCACAGCCGAGGGTTACCACCTCCGCTTGGCAGTGCGTTCGGCGGGCGCCAAGTGGCGCGGCACGGTCCGTTTGGAGGATGAAGCGGGCGCCACCGTGTGGGGTGACCGCTTAGAGTGGCTACGCGAGGAGGGGCCGGAGCCATCTGAGGAAATGCTTGGCAATCTCGCGGCGGAAGTTGATCGTCAGGTCAATCGCGAAAGCCTACGCCGCGCAGTGGCTAAGCCGGTCGCGGAGAGAACGGCTCGCGACTATTATCTTCTCGGAAAAGAGCACCATCTCCGCACTACCGAGGCCGACACCCTCATTGCCAGGGACATGTTCGACAAGGCGATCGCCGCCGCTCCGTCCTATGCGGCAGCCTATGCTTGGCAAGCCTATGTGGTGCAGCGCGCCGTCACCTATGGATGGGGCAAGCCCGACGGGCAGGCAGGTCATGAACTAGCCCTGCAACTGGCAAGGCGCGGTGTGGAACTGGCTCCGGACTCGCCTCTTTGCCTCGGCCGTCTAGCCTTCATGCTGGCGCTAAACAAGCGATGGGAGGAAGCGGTGAACGTCGCCCGGGCAGCGCTCCGTACACGCCGCCCGATCTATGTGGCTACACGGGCGGACTGTGCCGACGTGCTGGCTACCTGCGGGCACGCCGAGGAAGCGGTGGGCATTTTGCGCCACGGTTTAGCGAAGGAGCCCTATGCTCAGCCTGGCTTCCGAGCAATGCTTGGGCGCGTGCTTCTACTAGCGGACCGGGTGGATGAGGCACTTACCGAACTGCAGTGGTGCGCTGCCAGGCTACCCGATTACGCCCCCTGCTACCTTTACCTCCTCGTCGCCTATACAGAAGTAGGGGAAATGGAAAAGGCTCGATTGGCGCTGCGGGAACTCGTCCGGCTACAAGGCGACGTTCAGCCCCGACACGAACGCTTCCGGTACGACAAGGACTTCAAGCGGTTCCGCTCGGCTATCGAGGCCGCAAAGGCTTATGATCTTGGGCAGCCGCTAATGCGAAGTGCTTAGCTCAACCTGCTCGCCTGGCCTTGGCCTTGGCCTTGAGGCAGGAAGGCCGATGGCTGACGGTCGTTCGTTGCTACCGGAAGGCGTACTATCAGCACAAAGCTTCTAGCGTTCATGACCCTTAGCCTCGCGAGGGTCGGAGGATTACCTCGGTCCACACCAACCACGGCCCTGCCACAGCACTTAGTTCTCGTTTGAATCGCTAACAAGGCAGCTTCTATGGCGACGACAAGAGCGACGGCACCTCTGCTGTCCCAGTCAGGGTGGGCGGCGAAGTTGTAGTCGAAAACCTCGCCATCGCATGTGCGTCGAGTTCTCTCGACATAGTCTCTTCCGAGCGCTCGGCCTGCGTTCAAAGCGGCCAGCGCCCTGCAGTAATGCAAATGACGAAAAGCACCTAGTCGCTCTGGTTCAAGGCTGACACTCCTCGCCCGCACGAACCAATCGTCACCAACTTTGATTCACAAGGACTTTCGGCCGAACACGACATCAGCCGCCGCTCACATTTCTTGAATATCTCCGACCGAGTTCCGAAGGAGCAGAGGCCATGAAAGCCGGCCCGCTCGCTGTTCGCCTCATCTAAGTTTCGGTGAACTTTCGGTGCGGTCTCAGGACTGGCAGTGAAGGCTGTCGGTACGAAGCAGCCCATGACCAGCACCTCGCTGGCAGGCCCAGAGCCCTTCCCACGAGAGAAGACCATGACCGCTTCGTCCTTCGCCCGCCGTTTGGCTCAACCCTCCTTCCCTGCAGCGCCGCATGTTTCGAACCGCGCGCGGCTCCTCTCATCCTGCTCTGCCGCGGCTGCGCTCGCGCTGCTCGTGGGCGCGCAGCCCGCCGGGGCGCAGACGCAGACGACATGCGGCGACATCTCCTACGGCGGCTGCTCCCTCTCCAGCACCGCTCCCAACGGCGCGACGCCCAGAACTCCGGATTTTGACAAATCGGGCAACAACGGCAATCCCGGCACGCCCGGGACCTCCATTAACATCGACCTCAGCCAGGTTCCCGGCACCGGCGGACTCTACTACGCCGCCGGCAGCACGCCGGCTGTCGCGCTGACGACGCAGGCTGGCAGCGGCAGCGATGGGACCGACGCCAGTAACAATGCGGTAGGCCCGGTGCCGAACTTGAGCGCCGGGAGCGGAGGAGCCGCGGGCGCGGCAGGCACTATCACCGTAACCATGCCGCAGGGTTCCAACACCCAGATCATCAGCGGCATCGACCAGTACGGTGATGCCGCGGCCGACGCCCCGGCGCTCCAGGTCTACTCCAGCGGTGGCAACGGCGGCGGTGGCGGCGTGCCTACCCAGGGCGGACTGGCCGGCGTGTCTCAGCCCGGCGCGAATGGCGGCAACATCACGATCAACGCTTATGCCAATCCCAACCAGGCCGAATCCAACTCCGGCCAGGTTGGCGCAATCCAATCTATTCAGACCGGCATCCTGGCCCAATCGATCGCGGGAAATGGCGGCAGCGGCCATCCGCACGTCACCGACTATGCAAAGCAGGGTGTGGATGGCGCGACAACGGATGCGAACAACGGCGCGCTGCCCGGAAGCGGCGGCACGATCAACGTCAATCTCGGTACTTCGATTGTCGCCTACACCCAGTTCTTCGCCAACATCCCCCCGACCATAGGCCCGTCCTCCGCCACTCCCGGCGCAGGTATCTGGGCAGTCAGCGCTGGCGGCAACGGCGGCAATGGCGGCACCGGCTCGGACAAGACGGATGGCGGCAGCGGCGGTAACGGTGGCGCTGCGGGCGCTGGCGGCGCGATCAACGTCACCGTGACCAATCAGGGGAGCGTGAACGTCCAACTCGGCAGCTACTTCACCACCGCGATCTGGGCCCAGTCCTTCGGCGGAATCGGCGGGCTTGGGGCCAACGAAAGCGGCTGGGCTTCGGGCGGCAACTCCGGCGCGGGAGGGAATGGCGGCGCGATCACGGTCGTGAACAACGGCTCCCTGACGACGGCGAGCGCGGACCACGCGCCGGGCATCCTCGCGCAATCCTTCGGCGGCGCGGGCCAGAGCGGCGGCACCGGCGGCGGCTGGGGCGCCCAGGGTGGCGAGGGCGCCTCCGGCGGCGACGGCGGCACCATCAGCATCTCCGGCTCGGGCTCGATCAACACCTCCAGCACGAACTCGCCGGGCATTCTTGCGCAGAGCATCGGCGGCGGCGGCGGCTCCGGCGGCAACGACCGCGGCTGGCTCGCGGTGGGCGGCGCCGGCGCGATCGGCGGCAGCGGCGGCACGGTTGTCCTGAGCTACGGCGGCACGGTCCGCACCGTGGCGGAGCTCTCCTCGGGCATGGCGGCCCAGAGTATCGGCGGCGGTGGCGGCTCGGGCGGCGATGCGCGGGGCAGCGGGGCCTTCCTGAACCTCTCCGTTGGCGGGCAGGGCGCGGGCGGCGGCAACGGCGGCTCCATCCAGGCCACCAACACGGGCACGGTGTCCACCGGGGGTGCGCATTCCCCCGGCCTGCTGCTGCAGAGCATCGGCGGCGGCGGCGGCTCGGGCGGCGCGGCCTATAGCCGCAGCCTGGGCGTGGCAGGCAGCGCCTCCGTCGCGCTCGGCGGCACGGGCGGAGGCGGCGGGGACGGCGGCGCCATTGGCTTCGCACCGGGCGCCAGCACGACCAACAGCGGCGCCGTCATCACGGCTGGGCACGACAGCTTCGGCATCGTGGCGCAGAGCATCGGCGCAGGCGGCGGCCTCGGCGGCGCCGCGGCCTCCAAGGCCACCGCCTACTCCGTGCCGGGCAACGACGACATCCCGACGGTCGCGATCAGCGTCAGCCTCGCCGGCAGTGGCGGGACCGGCGGCTCGGGCGGCGCCGTCACGCTGGACAACGGCGGGCTGCTGGCCACCCGCGGCGCCGGCGCCGCCGCGCTGGTGGCGCAGAGCATTGGGGGCGGCGGCGGCGCGGGTGGCGACGCGTCCGCCCATGCTAGCGCCCAGGGCAGCAGCTCCTTCAACCTGACGGGCGTGGTCAGCTTCGGCGGCCGGGGCGGCGGCGGCGGGTCCGGCGGTGCCGTCGCGGCGAGCAACAACGGCCTCATCATCACCAGCGGCGAATCCGCGGACGGCCTGCTGGCGCAGAGCATCGGCGGCGGCGGCGGCGCGGGCGGCACCGGCGACGGCCAGGGCAAGGCGACGGGCGACGACGCCTCCAACGTGAGCGTCACCCTCAACATGGGCGGCCAGGGCGCGGGCGGCGGCGGCGCCGGCCTGGTGGCGGCAAGCAACAACGGCGCCATCCTGACGCTGGGCGATGGCGCGGTCGGCATCATGGCCCAGGCGGTGGGCGGCGGCGGAGGGCGCGGCGGCGGCGCGGCGGGTACGTCCAGCGGCACCTACGCCGCCACGGTGAATATCGGCGCCAATGGTGGGGCTGGCGGCTCGACCTTCACCGGTCAGAACAGCGACTCCGTCAGCGTGACCACGGGCGCGGGCAGCGCCGTCGTCACCTTCGGTGCCTCCGCCCCCGGCATCGTCGCGCAGAGCATCGCGGGCGGCGGCGGGCAGGGCGGCAAGGCGGCCAGCACGATCGGCCACGCGACCTCCTCCACCGACGGCGGCACCGGCACGGCGGCAACGCTGGACAGCGCCTATGCCCGGATCGCGGCTGCCATAGCCAGTGGCGGGGCATCCAGCCTCAACGAGTACAACTCGGTCCAGGCGCTCACCGCGCTTGCGACCAGCCTGGTGACCGGCGCCCCCGTCTCGGTGCGGCGCCTCGGCGACGCGGCCAGCGACGGCGACGCGCTGGAGAACCTCGGCGGCGAGACCGGTGAGAACGAGGACAGCAGCGACGCCACCTCCATCACGGCGAACGTCGGCGTCGGCGGCCGGGGCGGCAGCGGCGGCTCGGCGGGCAACGTGACCGTGACGAACAGCGGCCGCATCGGCACGGTTGGCCCGATGTCGGACGGCATCCTTGCGCAGAGCATCGGCGGCGGTGGCGGCAACGGCGGCGCGGCCATCTCCTCCACCACCAGCGGAGACGTGCAGGGCGCGATCGGGGTCGGCGGGAACGGCGGCGGCGGCGGCAACGGCGCCAGCGTCACCGTCGCGAACAACGGCGTCATCACCACCATCGGTAGCCAGTCTATCGGCATCGTGGCGCAGAGCATCGCGGGCGGTGGCGGCATCGCCGGCACCTCGGCCGCCAAGGTGAAGCCGGACCAGGACAGCGACAGCTCCGTGCTCAGCGTGCCCATCTCCGTCGGCGGCAATGGCGGCGGCGCTGGCGTGCCGGGCACGGTCACTGTCACCAACAACGGCGGCATCGAGACGCGCAGCCACGACGCCATCGGCATCCTGGCGCAGAGCATCCAGGGCGGCGGCGGCATGGTGCGCACCCGCTCCTCCAATAACGAGGACAACAACGGGGGCCGGGCGGTCGCGAACGGCGGCAGCTACGGCATCAACCTCGCCTTCGGCGGTAAGGACGGCAATGCGCGGGAGGGCAGCTCCGGCGACGTCAACGTCAACCATTACGGCAACATCGTGACACTCGGGCGAAACGCCTACGGCATCTTGGCGCAGAGCGTCGGCGGCGGCGGTGGGCTGGTGCTGGGCGGCACGCCGAACAATGCGACGAACCCCTTTGCCGGCGGCACCATGTTCGGCAGCGCCGGCAACGTCACGGTGACCATCGGGAATGCCACTGGTGAGGCCGGCTCGGCCGGCAGCATCACCACCTCCGGGCAGGGTGCGGTCGCCGTCCTGGCGCAGAGCGTCGGCGGCGGCGGCGGACTGGCGGGCGACACGGGGCTGACGGCCCAGCGGTCCGCCTTCACGCAATCGGCCAGCCATGTCGGCAACGGCGGCAGCATCGGGGTCTTCGTGAACCCGACCGCGACGCTCACCACCAACGCGGCCAACACCCCCGTGATCCTGGCGCAGAGCGTCGGCGGCGGCGGCGGGCGCGTGACGGGTAGCGCCTTCGGCGCCAGCAACGGCACGGCGGGCGGCGATGGCGCCGGCGGCGCCGTGACGGTCGACGTCGGCGGCCAGGTGCTCGCGAACGGCGCCGCTTCCCCGGGCATCTATGCCGAGAGCGTTGGCCAGGCCACCTCCGCCAACCCGAACGGCGGCTCCGCCATCCGCATTAACGTCCTCCCCGGAGGAACGGTGCGGGGTGGCACCAACTTCAGCGACAATGACGGCTACGGCGCCGCCATCTACATCGTCGGCGGCTCCAGCGTGCAGACCTCGCCCGGCGCCAACAACATCAACAACGAGGGCACCATCACCTCGCTGGGCGGCACGACGGCCTCCGGCACCGCGATCTACAGCACTGGTGGCTGGAGCAACATCTACAACCAGCCGAACGGCGGTGTGATCAACGGCAGCATTAACCTGCAGAATGGTGGGGGCGGCGGCAACCTCTTCAACTACGGCACGGTGAACGCCGGCCCGATCATGCACTTCGGCGCCGGCACGGCCACGAACGCCGGCACGTTGACGGTGGGCGGCAACGGCAGCATCGGCAACGTGGCGGTGACCGGCAACCTCGTGCAGACCGGGGCCGGGCGGCTGGTGCTGGACACGAACCACGTGACGGGCGCCGCCGACCGGGTGGCGGTGCAGGGCCAGGTGCGGCTCGGCGGCACGCTGGAGGTGCGTCCGGCCGCGGTGGCCAACCGCGCGGTGACGGTGCTGACGGCCACCGACGGCATCGCGCTCGATCCCTCGCTGACCTCGACCCGGACGCATCTCTTCGCCTTCGACGCGCGGCAGGCGGGCAATAGCCTGCTGGTCCAGCCCCGGGCCGAGTTCACGGGCCAAGCCGCAGGGCTCGGCGCCAACCAGCGGGCCGTTGCCGCCCACCTGCAGGAGCTGTGGAACGGCGGCGCCAACGTGGGCAGCGGCTTCACGGCGCTCGCCGGGGTGCGCGACGGCGCCGGCTACGGGCAGGCGCTGAACAGCCTGTCCGGGCAGACGGTGGGGGCGATCTCGGCCTCTCGCTTCGCCAGCAGCCGCGACTTCAGCACCAACATGCTCAACGACTGCGCCACCTTCGAGGGCGCCGGCGTCAGCCAGGACGAGGCGAACTGCGGCTGGGCGCGGGCCTTCGGGAGCACGGCGACGCAGGACAGCACCGGCGGCACGCTCGGCTACAAGGCGACGTCTTGGACAATGCAGACCGGCGGGCAGGTGCAGATAGCGCCGGGCTGGTTCGTCGGCGGCTCCATTGCCTACCAGAGCAGCGTGTTCCGGGGCGATGCGGGCTCCTCCAAGGTCAGTGGCGACAGCGCGCTGATCGGTGGTCTGCTGCGCTACCAGGCTGGGCCGTGGCAGGTCTCGGGCGCCATCGATGCCGGATACGGCTGGTACGAGAGCCAGCGTTCCGTGACCGCCGGCAGCTTCCAGGGCACCGCGAGGGCCAAGCCGGATGCTTGGCATGTCGGCGCCCACGCGCGGCTGGCTTACCAGGTGCCCTTCGGGGACGAGGCGGTGGGCTGGTACGTGCAGCCGCGGGTGGACCTGCACCTGAACTACGTCCGCAGCGGCGGTTACACGGAGAGCGGGGCGGCGCCCTTCAACCTCACCGTTACCTCGCAGGGCGCCACGACCTTCACCGCCGTGCCTGCCGTGGAGGTGGGCGGGCGCGTGCGGCTGAGCGAGGCGACCGTGCTCCGCCCCTTTGCCAGCGCCGGTGTCGAGCTGGGCGCGAACGGGGACTGGGCGGCGACGGCCCGCCTCGCCAGCCAGCCGGCAAGCCGCGGCTTCCGGGCCAGCACGCCCATTCCGGACGTGCTGGGCAAGTTCACCCTTGGCGCCGAACTGCTCACCACCGCCAACTGGGACCTGCGCGTGCAGTACAGCGCCGCGGTCGGCGACCGCTACACCTCCCATGCCGGTCTCGCCCGCGTGGCCTACCGGTTCTGAGGAGAGCCGCGGGGAGGGGGCGCTGGTCCCCTCTCCGCGGACGAGGCACGAGCCAGAGGACACCTCCATGTCACCCATCCTCATCGTCGGCGCCGGGCCAGTGGGCCTGACCATGGCGTCGGAACTGGCGCGCTACGGCCTTTCTGTCCGCCTCATCGACCGCAGCCCGCACCCGGCCGAGACGTCCCGGGCCCTCGTCATCTGGAGCCGTACGCTGGAACTGATGGACCGGATGGGCTGCGCGGACGCCTTCCTGGAAATCGGGCACCGGGTGCATGCCGCCTCCATCCGCAGCGGCGATGCTGTGCTGGGCCGGACCGAGTTCAGCGACGTCGCCAGCTCCTACAACTTCGCGCTGACGATCCCGCAGAGCGACACCGAGCGGCTGCTGGCCGCGCATCTGCGGTCTTTCAGGGTGGCGGTGGAACGGCAGGTGGAACTGGTATCCTTCGTGGCATCGACCGAAGGAGTCGAGGCGCGGCTGGCTCATGCCGACGGGCGCGAGGAAGTGGTGGAAACGCCCTGGCTGCTCGGCTGCGACGGTGCGCACAGCGCGGTGCGCCACGGTCTGCGCGCCAATTTTACGGGCACGGCTCAGCGCGACGATTGGATCCTGGCCGATGTGCGTCTGGAGGGAGAGGGAAGGCCGCCCGCCGACGAGATCACGACCTACCTGCACCGGGATGGGCCACTAGCGATCTTCCCGATGCGAGAGGGCCGCGTCCGCTTGATCGCGGCCGTCGGGGAAGCCGAGACCGTCCATCCGCGAGCGGCACCGACCCTTACAGAAGTTCAAAGCCTCCTCGACCAGCGGGCCGGACACGGAATGCGCGCTTCCGACGCCACCTGGCTCGCCAACTTCCGCATCAACGGCCGCAAGGCACGGGACTATCGAAGTGGGCGTGTCTTCCTCGCGGGCGATGCGGCGCACATCCACAGCCCCGCGGGGGGGCAGGGCATGAACACGGGCATGCAGGACGCCATCAATCTTGCCTGGAAGCTGGCGATGGTGGCCCGTGGTGAGGCGGCGGTCAGCCTGCTCGACAGTTACTCGCCCGAGCGGGGCGAGGTGGGCGAAATGGTCCTGCGGAACGCCACCAGGCTGACCGACATGGCCACCCTGGCCCATCCGACCGCGATCGCGGCACGGAACCTCGTGCTTCACGTCATGCTCGGCCTTCATGCCGTGCGCCAGCGCATGGCCCTGACCATGAGCGAAATCGAGATCGCCTATCCCAGGAGCCCGCTATCCTCCGGCCGGCATGCCGGGGTGCGGCTCGCGCCCGCCGATTACGACGGCGTGCCCCCGGGCGCCGGCCCTGCGCCGCGCTTCGTGCTGCACGCTGAGGACACTAAGGCCGGCGAGGCCCTGGCAGCGCGCTTCCCGGCCCTGCTGGAGCCGCACCCGCGTCTGCCGCCCGTGGCCGGCCGCATCCTGGTCGTGCGGCCGGACGGGTACGTCGGTCTTTCGGCCGCGGCGGAGGATTGGGACGAGGTGGAGGCCTACCTGCGCCGGCTGACGCGGGAGGGCGCCGTCTAACCTGCTGGCCCGAGAACTGAGGCACTTCCTCCTGCTGAGGAGGGCAAGGGCATGCTAACCCCCAGGTTCACCACCAACTGCGGAACTCCGCTTTGCTCGACGATTACCGGCTCTTCACAACGCAGCTCGTGACGCTCTGGGCCGTGCTGGACCCGATCGGCCATCTGCCCCTCTTTCTCGGCGCCACGACGGCGCTGAGCGAAGCCGGCCGCCGGCGGGCGGCATGGCTCAGTGTAACGATCGCCTTTGGCATCCTCATCGGCTTTTCCGTGGTCGGGCAGCTTCTGCTGCACGCGATGGGAATTTCGCTGCTGTCCTTCCAAATCGCCGGCGGCGTGATCGTTTTCCTCTTCGCTCTGAGCATGGTGCTCGGCGAGGTGAAGAAGCCTGCGCTTCACTCCTCATCCGCGGAGGATGCGACGGCAGTGGCGATCCATCCACTCGCCACGCCAATTATCGCCGGGCCGGGCTCCATGCTCACCATGGTCCTGCTAATGGATAACAACCGCTACTCACCGGTGCAGCAGGGAGTGACAATCGCCGCCCTAGCGGTGGTCCTCGCCGCGCTGCTCTGCGTCTTCCTTCTGAGCGAGAGGGTGCGGCGCGTTATCGGTGAAAACGGGTCGCACCTGCTGCGGCGAATCATGGGCCTCATCCTCGCGGCCCTGGCGGTGAACATGATCCTCAGCGCGCTGGCACTCTGGTTGCACCTGCCGGAGATCTAAGCCTACGGGCCAGACGCCCTCACGCACGAGGGCCCTGGCGCCGGGGCACACCAGCGTCTCAGTAAGGAGGATTTGAAGTTGGTGTTCAGATAGGTCTAGGCCCTCCTCGACCAGCCAGAGCTTTGCGCTTGGCTAATAGGTACCCGTCTTGGGCCTGCCCGAAAAGGAGATGGAGACCTACCTAGTTTAGCTGGCACAGCCTGCCGTGACCCCATGTGCTTCTCCTCGGTCACCAGGAGCCGACCGAGGGCCTTCTCGTGGCTGCCATCCGTCACGGCGTCGCAGGCGAGCTCAAACAAGCCGACCTGTTCAGACGACGAAAGCTGGTGTGCCAGAAGCGGACAGAGGGCACTGTACCACGACGAGAGTCCAAAGCGCCCGCATAAAGCACCTCTTTGTTGGCACGGAGCAACTGCAAGGGTGCGCAGGACGATCAGAAGCATCGTCCGAAATCAGGCTGCAGAGATCTGACAGCGGAAGTTCGGAGAGATTTCAGTATTCACTCAGGACTTCACCTCGCGCACGGCAGTAGGTCTAGCCCTGCCACGACGGAGCTCCTGCCATCGTCCTGGCGGGCAGAAGCTTGCAGGGCAATTCGGGTGGCCATCGCGAGCAAAGCCCTATGCAGCACCTGAGGACGTAATCCATGAATCGTAGAGCAAGCTTCTCCCTCGCTTCTGCCGCCGCGCTCACCGGCCTCGCAGCCCTGACCGGCTGCGCGGTCGCGCAGGAGCCCTGGCCAAACCTGAACGACGCCGAGGCGCAGCTGCGCGGCGCGCTGATGTCTCTGAACCGGGCGCCGAACCGCTTCGGCGGCCATAAGGCCGAGGCCGAGCGCCTGATCCGCGGCGCCCTCGCCGAGATCGAGATGGCTAAGCAGTCCTTCCGCTGAGGGACGTCCCGCCTTGCGCAGGAGGGAGAGGAACAACGTGACAGGCTTCGACTTCTTGCACGACACGAATGGTGGCGAGCCGATCCACCTGCCGGAGATCGGGCTGAACCTGCGGGTCCGGCTCTCGTCGCGCGAGAGCAACGGGCAGCTGACGGTTATCGAGACCACCCACGCCGCGGGCTACGGCCCGCCACTGCACCGCCACCTCGAGACAGAGGTCTACCGGATCGTCACCGGCAGCTACCTCTTCGAGGTGGCCGGCACGCGCTTCAACGCCCTGGCCGGCGACGTGGTCTGCATCCCTGGCGGGGCGGCGCACCGC
Source organism: Roseomonas sp. KE2513 (assembly GCF_016107305.1). GTDB lineage: Bacteria > Pseudomonadota > Alphaproteobacteria > Acetobacterales > Acetobacteraceae > Roseomonas. Next base: position 281 of record NZ_RCVR01000068.1, on the reverse strand, counting down.
TTCATCAACGTCACGGACGGCCCGGCAGGCCAGATCGTCATGATCCTTCCCGGGTTGGACGCCGCGGGCTTCTTTACCGAGTTCGCCGGCGTCATGCGCGGCGGTAGGGCCGACCCGGCCGTCCTGTCCACCTTCGAGGAGTACTGGGGCTTCGAGCTCCTGGGCCCGTCGCTCCGGCTCGATTGAGACACCCACGACCGCTCATCCCTTTTGCAATGGAGTTCCCTACGATGAAGTCCCTCCTCGGCCTCGTTGCCGCCCTGGCCATCGCCGGCGCTGCG
>NZ_RCVR01000067.1 GCF_016107305.1 Roseomonas sp. KE2513 | reverse complement strand
GTTGGGCTTGGCCGGGCACGACCAACTGCACCACTTCATCACCAGCCCGGCCTGGGACGACGCGCCGCTCTGGCACGTCCTGGCGGAGAGGGCGGACGAGCTTCTGGGCGGCCCCGAGGCGGTGCTGGTGATCGACGACACCGCCCTTCCCAAGAAGGGTGATCTGTCGGTTGGCGTGGCGCGGCACTTAGTAACTGAGCGTCACCAGCTATCCCCTGCCTTGGTCGTTACTTTGCGACGGAGCAGCAGGTCACACCATTCCCCTTTCCACGGTCACGCCGACCGCGGCGACATCGTGGAAGGCGTCCGGCTTCTGGACAGTCACCCGCGCCGCCCGGATGCGCGGGTGACTGTCCAGGACCGCCGCCGCGCTCCGCTCTGCCAATGTCTCTGCCAGCAGCGTGTGTCCGCCCCCCGCCTCCGTGCGAACGAGGTTCACCAACACTCGTAGTCAACCACCCGGCGCAGGTCGTCTGGGCCTATGCCGCACGATACTTCATCCTCCTCCACAGAAAGCTCGACCCCGATCACGACCCGCTGCGTCGTGTCCTTCTCGCGGGGGTGCACGCCGAGTAGGGCCTGGACCTCAAGGCCGCGGGCGAAAACGAGGCGGCGACCGCCTCTGGCGCTCGGAGCGAAGCGGTCGCTCACGCCGCCACGCCCGCCCGTCTGGGCCGGACGCCCAGGACGTGGGCAATAGCGTAGGTCAGCTCCGGTCGGTTCAGCGTGTAGAAGTGGAACTCGTCCACTCCATTGGCCTGAAGGGTGCGGACCTGCTCGGCCGCGACGATGCTCGCCACGGTGCGGCGCACCTCGGGTTCGTTCTCGGTCCCCTGGAACATCGCCCCGAGCCAGTCGGGCACGGTCGTGCCGCACATGGCCGAGAACTTGGCAGCCTGAGCGTAGTTCGAGACCGGCATGATGCCCGGCACAATTGGGGCAGTGATCCCGGCGGCCAGGCAGCGGTCGAGGAAGCGCAGGTAGGTCGCGGTGTCGAAGAAGTACTGGGTGATCGCCCGCGTGGCCCCCGCGTCGAGCTTGCGCTTCAAATTGTCGAGGTCGTCCTCGGGGCTGCGAGCCGAGGGGTGGACCTCCGGATAGGCCGCTACCGAGATCTCGAAGTCGGCCACCCGCCGCAGGCCCGCCACGAGTTCGTCGGCGTAGCGGTAGCCGCCCGGATGGGGTTCGTAGGCCGTCCCAGGCGGTGGATCGCCACGCAACGCCACGATGTGCCGGACCCCGGCCGCCCAGTATCCCCGGGCCACCTCATCCACCTCCTCGCGCGTTGCGCCGACGCAGGTTAGGTGGGCGGCGGGCACGAGGTCCGTCTCGCTTGCCAGGCGAGAGACGGTGGCGTGGGTGCGGGCGTGCGTGCTGCCCCCGGCACCGTAGGTGACGGAGACGAAGCGCGGTCCCAGCGGCTCCAGCCGCCGGATGCAGGCCCAGAGCTGCCCCTCCAGCGCCTCCGTCCTGGGCGGAAAGAACTCGAAGGACAGGAGCGGTGGCGGCTGGTCGGCCGGACGCTCGGGAAGCGGGCCGACCCGCTTGCCGGACAGCCAGCGCTCCAGGGTTGGTGCCAGCGGAACCATGTTGCCCATGGGAGGATCCTCAGATGCGACGGGGCCGCCCGGCAGGACGGAGGAGAGAGGTGGAGCCGCGCCGGGGAGCGGCTCCACCCTGCTCGGGATCAGGCGACTTCGCGGACCTGCTTGGCCGCGGCGACCATGTTCACCAGCGCAGCCCGGGTCTCGGGCCACTTGCGAGTCTTGAGACCGCAGTCTGGGTTCACCCAGAGCTGCTCCGTCGACAGCCGCGACCGGGCGGCCGCCAGAAGGTCCGTCATCTCCTCCACGGCAGGCACGCGCGGGGAGTGGATGTCGTAGACACCCGGGCCGATCTCGGCCGGGTAGCGGTACTCGGCGAAGGCGCTCAGCAACTCCATCTTGGAGCGCGCCGTCTCGATGGAGATGACGTCCGCGTCCATGCTGCCGATGGCTGCGATGATGTCGTTGAACTCCGAGTAACACATGTGGGTGTGGATCTGGGTCGCGTCCGCGACGCCGGAGGAGGCGATGCGGAAGCTCTCGACCGCCCAGCCCAGGTACTGCTGCCAGTCACTCCGTCGCAGCGGCAGGCCCTCGCGCAGCGCCGCCTCGTCGATCTGGATGACCTTCGCCCCGGCCTTCTCCAGGTCCACCACCTCGTCCCGGATGGCCAGCGCGATCTGGCGGCAGGCCTGCTCGCGCGTCACGTCGTCGCGCACGAAACTCCAGTTCAGGATGGTAACGGGACCTGTGAGCATGCCCTTCATGGGCTTGTCTGTCAGACCTTGCGCATAGCTCCACCAAGCAACCGTCATCGGCTTCGGGCGGGAGACATCGCCGAACAGGATGGGCGGGCGCACGCAGCGGGAGCCATAGGACTGCACCCAGCTATGCTTGGTGAAGATGAAGCCCGAGAGCCTCTCCCCGAAGTACTGCACCATGTCGTTGCGCTCGAACTCGCCGTGCACCAGCACGTCGAGGCCGATCTCCTCCTGCCAGCGCACGGTGCGAGCCGTCTCCTCGCGCAGAAAGGCCCCGTAATCGGCGTCTGTCATCATGCCCTTGCCGTGGGCGGCTCGGGCCTTCCGGACCTCCTCGGTCTGCGGGAAGGAGCCGATGGTGGTGGTGGGGAAGGCGGGCAGGCCCAGCGCCCGGACCTGCAACTCGCGACGCGCCGGGAAGGCGGCGCCGCGCCGAGCCAGGGCGGCGTCGGCCGCGGCCAGGCGGGCCGCCACGGCCGCGTCGTGGATCTTGGGCGAGGTCTTGCGCGCCGCCGCGGCGGCCGAGGAGGCGGCCAGCGCTTCGGCCACGCCGTCCCGCCCGCCGTTCAGGGCGCGGGCCAGAGTGGACAGCTCCTCGAGCTTCTGCACGGCGAAGGCGAGCCAGCGCCGGACGTCCTCGTCGAGCGTCGTCTCCTGGGCGAGGTCGATCGGCGTGTGCAGCAGGGAGCAGGAGGGGGCGAGGACGATGTCGCGCGCCCTCGCCACCGGCTCCACCACGGCCAGGATCTTTTCCAGATCCGTGCGCCAAACATTGCGGCCGTCCACCACGCCGAGCGACAGCGCGAGCTCCTTCGGCGCCTTTGCCAGCACCGCATCCAGTTGCTCCGGCGCACGGATCAGGTCGATGTGCAGTCCTGCCACTGGCAGGGCCACAGCCGTGTCCAAGTTGTCGCCTAGCCCGCCGAAGTAGGTGGTCAGCATCAGCTTCACGGCGGGCGCGGCCTCGGCCAGCGCCCCATAGGCCGTGGCGAGCAGGGTGCGGTCCTCGTGGGTGAGGTCGAGCACGAGGCAGGGCTCGTCGATCTGCACCCAGTCGGCTCCCGCGGTGGAGAGGCGGCGTAGCACCTCCTCGTAGACGGGCAGGACGGCGCACAGCAGCTCCTCGCGGCTGACCTCGCCCGCCTGGCTCTTACCAAGGCGGATGTAGGTGACGGGACCGAGCAGCACGGGGCGGGTGTGGATGCCCTGAGCCTTCGCCTCCAGGAACTCGTCCACGATCTTGGTGGAGGAAAGCGCGAAGGCCTGCCCCGTCGAGAACTCGGGCACGAGGTAGTGGTAGTTCGTGTCGAACCACTTCGTCATCTCGGCCGCGGGCACGTCCACGACCTTGTGGGTGCAGCAGTGGCTGCAATCCGCGTGTGCCTCACCCTGGGCGCCGCGCGCCATGGCGAAGTAGGTGTCGAGGTCGACTGGCCCGCGAGTCCAGCCGTAGACCGCCGGAACGGCGCCCACCATCACGCTGGTGTCGAGCACGTGGTCGTAGAAGGAGAAATCACTGCTCGGCACGTGGTCTACGCCGAGTTCCTTCTGCCGCGCCCAGGTCCTGGCCCGAAGATCCGCGGCCACGGCCAGGAGCGCACCCTGGTCCGACTTGCCGGACCAGTAGCGTTCGAGGGTGGTCTTGAGCTCCCGGCGCGGGCCGATGCGGGGGAAGCCGAGCGATGCGACGGTGACGGACATGAACCTCGCCTTTGCTGTGCTGGCGAGGAGGACAGGTGCGAGGCATCACTCGGGTGTGCCCCGCCGTCGAGGCGGAGCCCGGCCGTGGGGCGCCTGCGACCTGACCGGGCACCCCGCCGGAGGACGTTATGTGCCGGGGCAGGTCTCCTGGCTCACGGGTTAGCGCTCCGGTCCGGCCTTCCCGGCGCCTGGGCATGAACCCTGGGGCGCCAGTGACACGTGATGGACCTCGGCTCGCCGCTCACAGTTGCGGGGGCAGCTCCGGCCTTGGCGTTCGCACGCCTGCACCAGATTCCCTCTTAGCCCCGGCGTAGGATCGCGCACCGGGGAACCTCGACATCGGCATCAGGACGCATCGAGCCCCCGAAGTCAATGAATATAAGGATATGTTTATGAGTAATCTCCGGTAGGCTATCCCCGCAGGAAGATGGAGGTCGCTTAGCACAATGTCGTGGAAATCCACGCCAAACCGATCAGCTCTGGGGTGGAGTTCCATGGTTAACCGCGATGCCTCTGGTGCTTGCTGGATCCCGCCCCCTTTTGCAGCTTGCAAATCTACATGTAAAATGTAGATATGATGTATGACTCAGCCCAAAGCCGTTGTTTTTGACCTCCTCACTGCGCTCCTGGACAGCTGGTCTGTCTGGGACGCCGCCGCCGGAACTGAGGAAGGCGGGCGCCGTTGGCGTGCCCGCTACCTGGAGCTGACTTACGGCTGCGGTGCTTATCGGCCCTATGAGATGCTGGTGGCCGAGGCGGCGCGCGAGGCTGGCCTGCCGCCTTCCGCCCCCGACGCGCTCCATGCCGGATGGGACCGGCTGCAGCCCTGGCCCGAGGCCCCGGCCTTGCTTCGGGATCTCAAGGCGCGCGGCATGCTGCTGGGCGTCGCCACGAACTGCTCCGTCGAGCTCGGCCGCCGCGCCGCCGCCCGTTGCGGCGTGCCTTTCGATGCTGTCATCACCTCCGAAGAGGCTGGGTTCTACAAGCCGCGGCCTGAGCCCTACCGCGCTGTCCTCGCCGCCCTCGGGGTAGAGCCACAGGACGCGCTCTTCGTCGCGGGCAGCAGCGCCGACGTGCCCGGCGCGGCTGGTGTCGGGATGGCGGTGGTCTGGCACAACCGCGTCGGCCTGCCCGCGCGTCCAGGCCCCGCCCCGCTGCGTGAGTCGCGGACCCTGGACGTGGCGCTGGAGGGCTTGGCGTGACTGCGACACCTCGCCTTCTGCTCGACCGCGAGCGTCTGGAGCGCAACGCCGCTCGGCTGCGCGCGCGCTGCGCGGCTCTTGGTGTCACGTTCCGCCCGCACCTCAAGACCGCCAAGTGCATTGAGGTGGCGCGCGTCGCCCATGAGGGACAAACAGGGCCGGTCACCGTCTCCACCCTGCGCGAGGCAGAGTTCCTGATCGAGGGGGGCTTCGCCGACTTCGTCCTGGCGACCGCGATCACGCCAGACCGGCTGCCACGCGTGGCGGCGCTTCAAGACCGAGGGGCGCGGGTCACCGTGGTCGCCGACGCCCCCACCATGGTGCGGGTGCTCGGTGAGTCGGCCGCACAGCCGGTGGACCTCCTGCTGGAGGTAGACTGCGGCGAGCATCGCTCGGGGACAGACCCCGATGGCACCACCCTCCTCGCCGTGGCCGAGGAGGTTGCCCGGCACCCAAATCTTCGTCTCCAAGGCGTCCTGACCCATGCCGGGCACTCCTACGGCACGGACGATCCGGCGCGCCTCGCCGACCTCGCGGAGGGTGAGCGCGCCTCGGCCGTGCGTGCGGCCGAGCGTCTCCGCGCGCGCGGCCACCGATGCTCCGTTGTCTCGGTCGGCTCCACTCCCACCCTGCTTTTCGCCCGCCACCTGGAGGGCGTGACAGAGGCCCGGGCGGGCGTCTCGCTCTTCTGGGATCTGGCGCAGCTCTCGCGCGGCATGTGCGGCTGGGACGACGTTGCCCTCTCGGTCGAAGCGGCCGTCATCGGACACCAGAGAACCTTCCCGGGCGCGGCGGGGGCACTGGTGCTGGATGCCGGGGCTCTCGCGATGAGCAAGGACACCGGTGCCAACGCCTTCATGCCCGACGCCCGCTTCGGGATCCTCGCGGACGCCGCCACGGGAGAGCGCCTCCCGCTCTCGATCGCTGTTCTGCATCAGGAGCACGGCACCGTGCCCGTGCCGGATCCCGGCTGGCTCAAGCGGCTTCCCCTCGGTGCGCGGGTGCGCGTGCTGCCCAACCACGCCTGCCTGACAGCCGCTGGCGGTCATGGCGGCTACGACGTGCACATAGGCGACGGCGTGCCGACGGCACGCTGGGCACGCTGCGACGGATGGTGAGCGTGCAGGTCGTCACCACGCCTGATCTGCCCCCGCCCGCGGGGCACTACGCCCACGCGGTGCGCGCGGGCGGGCTGCTCTTCATCTCGGGCCTGCTGGGCGTCCGGCCGGAGGAGCCCGGGGATCAGCTGCTGGATGCCGGTGCTCAGGCCGCCGCCGTGCTGCGCCGCCTGGGCCGGGTGCTGGCGGCGGCGGGGTTGGAGGGCCACCACGTCGCGCGCCTCGGCGTCTACGTCACCGATGTCACGCACTGGGTTGCGGTGAACGCTGCCTGCGCCGCCTATTTCGGCCCCCATCGCCCTGCACGAACGATCCTGACCTGCCCCGGCCTGCATCACGCCTCCCTCATCGAGGTCGACGCCGTCGCCGTCTTTCCGGAGCCCGTCGCATGATCCTGAGCCGCCGTGCCGTACTGGCCACCCAGATGATCCTCCCCGTCTCGCCCCAGGCCCAGGCCGCTTATCCGAACAGGCCCATCCGCCTCGTCGTGCCCTTCGCGCCGGGCGGGCCGTCGGACACCCTCGCACGCACCTTCGCCGAGCGCCTCTCGAGCATCCTTGGTCAGCCGATACCGGTCGAGAACCGCTCCGGCGCGGGCAGCACGGTCGGCAGCGATGCCGTCGCGAAGGCGGCGCCGGACGGCTACGCGTTGCTGTTCAACAACATCAGCCAGGCGACCAGCCCGGCCTTCTTCGCCCGCCTGCCCTTCGACCCGCTGAGGGACTTCGCGCCTGTCGGGTTGCTGGCCGAGAGCCCGGTGGTGCTGCTCGGCGCGCCGAACCTGCCGGTGGGCGACCTGCGGGCTTTCCTGGCCCTCGTTCGCGACCACCCCGGCCGCTACGACTACGGCAGCGCCGGGAACGGCACAGCGGCCCACCTGGCCGTGGCCAAGCTCCTCGCTTCGGCGGGCCTCTCTATGAACCACGTCCCCTACCGTGGGGTGGCGCCCGCCACGAACGACCTGATGGCCGGGACCATCGCCCTGGTCGGTGATACGGCCACCACCGGCCTTGGCCAGGCGCGGGGAGGCGCACTCAAGGGCTTGGCCGTAACCTCCGCACAGCGCCTGCCCCAGGCACCGGAGATCCCGACTGTCGCCGAGAGCGGCTTCCCAGGCCTGGCCGACTATACGATGGCCTCCTGGAACGTGCTGCTAGCCCCCGCGCGCACGCCGGAGCCGGTTGTCGCGCGGCTGAACGAGGCGGTGCGACAGGCTAAGGCTGACCCGACCTTCCGGGCACGGCTGGAGGAGCTCGGCAACACCCCGATGGACGACGCGGCACCTTCGGCGATCGTCACCTTCTTGGCGGTCGAGCAGGCGCGCTGGGGCGAGGTGCTGCGGGCGGCTGGTATCCGGGCAGACGGATAGCCGGACTTGCCGGGTGCCTCTGAGTGCCCGACATCACCGATATGACGACCCAACTCAGGACCACGGACGATCCCCTCCCCTCCATCGGTCCCGCGCGGGTGGTGGATGAGACAGTGGCCGCCCTGCGGCAGGCCATCCTCTCGGGTGACCTCAGGCCGGGTCAGAAGCTCTCCGTGCCCGCTCTCGCCCTCCGCCTGGGGATCTCCCGCTCTCCCGTCCGGGAGGCCGTGCTGGCTCTGACCGCGGAGGGCCTGGCCGTGGAGAGCCGACGTCGCGGTGTCGTCGTCACCGAGCTTGGCCCGAAGGAGACGGATGCCATTCACGAGGCGCGCGGTCCCCTGGAGGGCTTCGCGACGCGTCTCGCGGCGGAGCGGGGTCCCGTCGATCTCGGCGAGCGGTTGGATGCCATCCTGGCCGAGCAGGCCGAGGCGGTGGCGGCGGGTGACGAGGACGGATACTTCCGCACGAACGCCGCCTTCCATCGTGCGATCGCCGCGGCCTGCGACAACGCTGAGATCCACCGCCTTCTCCTCTCGCTGGAGGGACGCATGGCCTTGGCACTCCGGCAGGTTGCCGCTCGTCCCGGGCACCGGGAAAGTGGCCTCGAAGAACACCGCAAGGTCGTCGCCGCCATCAAGGCGCGTGATGGAAGCGGCGCAGAAACTGCCATGCGCGCGCACCTCGCCGCTACCCGTCAGCGGGTGGTGAGCACGCTGCACCCAGACGACCGAATGACCGTAGGCTCGACCTCAGCCATGTAGAGCTCCCTGTTCTCCGGCCGCTTCTTCAAGTTCCAGCCTGGGAGCAGATCTTCCGCTTCCGACCGATACTGTTGAAAAAGGCGCTGTTGGCTTCCGGCTAAGCCTGCCGCCTCGATCTGGCTATCGGCCCGAAGGCTGCTTGCGCATCAGCCTAGCAGGGCTGACGGCACACTGGTGGGGATCAGCTTGGCAAGCTTGCGCAGGTTCTGGGCGGCAGCGGCAAGGTGAAATTCATTGCGGGCACCGCACGGCCCTCGCAGCCGCAATTGGTCGAGGCGCAGGATGCGCTTGAGGTGGGCGAACAGCATCTCGACCTTCTTCCGCTCGCATCGGGAGACGGCATAGGCGTCGGTCTTGGCGATGTCGCGCGCCATGTCCCGAGCGCCCTCATGGATGGAGCGTAGAACCTTGCGGGCGGGGTGCTTCGGGCAGCAGCGCTCCTTCAGCGCACAGGGCCCGCAGTCGTGCTTGGTGGCCCGGTAGCGCATGAGGCCCTCGGCATCGACCCCGACCCGAGGCTGCTGGAACTGCCGCCGGTAGTGCATCAGCTCCTTCCCGGCAGGGCAGACGTAGAGGTCGCGCTCGTGGTCGTAGGCAAAGTCGGAGCGGCTGAACGTGCCGTCCTTGCGGGTGGACTTATCGAATACCGGGATGTGCGGCTCGATCCCTTGCTCATGCACCAGCCAGTCGAGCATGGCCGCCGAGCCGTAGCCGGTGTCGGCTACCAAGCGCTCTGGCCATAGGCCGAACGTCTCTGCCGTGCGGGTCAGCATGGTTTGTGCGGCGCCCACCTCGGCCTGACGCACGGCCGTGGTGGCCTCCACGTCCACGATGACGGCGTGCGCCACATCAATGAGGTAGTTATCGCAGTAGGCGTAGCAGGCGGGGCCACCCGCCGCGGCTGTCCAACGGGCGGCCGGGTCGATTGGCGAGATGAACTCCGGTTCGACCTCGGTGGCGGCGCCGAATGCGGCATCGTCCAGCACGGCCAGGTACTCGGTCACGGCGCGGGTGGTGCTCTCAGGATCCAGCGCCTCGCGGCTGGCGACGCCCTTCTGCCGGTGCGCATCGGCCCGGATCATGCTGGCATCCACCGCGAAGGCCTCGCCGCCGACGATGCCCTCGGCCATGCAACGCCGTACGGTGGCCTCGAACAACTGACGCAGCAGGTCGCTGTCGCGGAAGCGGCCGTGCCGGTTCTTGCTGAACGTCGAGTGGTCCGGCACCGGGCCGGTCAGGCCAAGACGGCAGAACCAGCGATAGGCAAGGTTGAGATGGACCTCCTCGCAGAGCCGTCGCTCCGAGCGGGTGCCGCAGCAGTAGCCCACCAGCAGCATGCGGATCGTCAGCTCGGGGTGGATAGAGGGGCGGCCAATGGTGCTGTAGAAAGGCTCGAGGTGTTGGCGGATGCTGCTCAGCTCGACGAAGCGGTCGATGCTGCGCAGCAGGTGATCGGCGGGGACGTGCTCCTCCAGGCTGAAGCCGTAGAACAGAGCCTCCTGCCGGATCGGCCGCTCGCCCATCATTGCCATACTCTCCGCCGTCCGGAGAACTGAATCAGCCTTGGGCGGTCGCCTCAACTGACTTTTTCAACACTATCGACCCTTTCCGGACCCTCGCTGCGGCCTGCCCCTCCTTACTTCGCCTCCCCAAGCGGTAGCCCAACGCGTCAACCACGCAGCCCTCTCGGCAGCGCCAACCTTGGCCTAGGCAATTGCCGCGGCGGCCGCTTCGATCGATGGGATCAGGACAGACCTGCGTGAAGCAGGGAGTGGATAGTGACGACCTATTACGGATCAGTGTCGTCGCAGCCGGTTTGGGCGGAGGTCAGCTTATCCCGCAGCGTCCGCAAGACCTGGAGGCTCGTCGTCAACGCTTCCGGCGAGAAGCCTTCGGCCAGCCTAGCGGCGGCTACGTCCCACACTCCGAGCGCCGCGTCGTAGGCGGCCTGCCCTTCGGTCGTCAGAACGACGAGTTGGGCCCGCTTGTGGTGCGGGTTGGCCACGAACGCCACCAAACCCTCCAGTGAGAGCTCGTTGACGATGCGCTGCACGTTCTGCCGGTTCGCGCCGAGGTCACGTGCCAGCCACGCCACGGGCCGCGGTCGGTCCGCGTAAGCGATGGCCCCCATGATCTGCCAGCGCGCGCTCGTCAGGCCGAACGGTCACACCATCCGGTCGCCCCAGACCAGCGTCGTGTTGTTGAGACGGAATAGCGTGAGAACGAGATCAGTCAGCGTTTCGGCGGCGGGTGTTCGACCGGGCATGCAGCAACCTCACCATCGACACCATGATGTCTATTTTGCAGATTGGCACCATGATGTCATAACGGCATCGGCTGGCACAGGACATCGTCTTGCTTCTTCCGGCTCAGCTCCTCGCGGTGATAGGATCGGCAACGTTCGCGGGCGTCATGCTCGCCATTGGGATAATCCTCGGTGGCTTCTGGCACGGTCTGCCGCCCAGCGAATTCCTCGCCTGGTTCCAGGCCCATAGCCACCTCATCCAGCGATCGATCCCCTTCGTCGTCGCGCCGACGATCGTCGGCCTGGTCGGAGCGGTGTGGCTGTCCTGGAACGATGCCATGGCCCGGGCGTGGTGGTTCGGGGCACTCACCTGCATTGCGACGGTGCTGCTCCTGACCGTGCTCTACTTCCTTCCGCTCAACGCGCGCTTCGTGAGCGGCAGCATCCCGGTTGCGGAGGTTCCCGCGGCACTCAACGATTGGCTGACGTTGCACTGGGTTCGCATCACCCTGGCTCTGGCCGCTGCCGCGTCCGGCATGATGGGCATGACCCGCTAATCGCCCCGTGCACGATCGCAACCTCGCGAAGGTCGAACAGCCGCTTCCCACCCCAGCCGTATGCTGTCTGAACGGCAACGTCCGGGTCAGGATCGCGACCATATTCTGCGAACAGTCGATCTGGGCGCAAAGCCGCCCCTGAAGGGCTACGCCCGTGGGGCCGACGGAGCGATGAGGACAAACTGCCCAAGCGTATCCCTAACAGCACTGTTGATCTGCGATGCTTCTCTTTCGTCGAGTGGGAGCCCCGGAAGCGCTGCCAGGGCTCCCAGCTGAACCTACCGCCTCTTGATCGCCAGCATGCCAGCAACCCAGCCGATCGCGCCTGCGATGAGCAGGGACGCCACTGGTTGCTGATTGATAGTCTGGGCCGTCTTGGACATTCCCGAGGAGGCTGGCGATGTCTTGCAGACCCGCAGGAGGCCCCAAAGCCCCTGGGGCACCGCCCACTTCAAGATGCCACTCCGATACGCGTAGTCCCCCGCAAGGTGGACCTTGAACTCAAAGGTTCGAGCGGTGCCCGTTGTGATAGCGGACTCCGAGGATACCCACGGCCCCTCTTCCTGGCCCAGGAACCGGTGCTCTCTCCAAGCGACGCCGTGGACAGTGAAGCTCTGATTCCGGGGCTTGTCGGTGGCACCGATGAGATGAAGCCGGACGGTGCTCTCCTCCGGCACAGTGAAGACCGGGGTTGCAGGGTTCGGGTTCGAAAGCCATCTCTCAGACCTGCCCTGCAGGACCCGCTGCATGTCGGGGCCAACCGGCTCGGACCTGTAGTTGAACCCCTTCTGTCCCTGATCCTCGTGGTCAGCCCTATCCTCACCATGGCTTGGGAGTTCGTCCGGGATGGGGATCAGGATGTTGCCCCGGAGATAGTGCCGGAGACCATCCTGAAGCAGCAGGACGACCTCCTCCACGCGCTGCTCTCCCTTGCCCGTTCCCGTGACCAGGGTAGCGCGAGGACCATCCCAGGCCTCCTGGTAACCACTCGCGGTTGCGCTGTCAGACTCGACCCACAGGGGTGTGGCATTCTTCGGTTCGACGATGAGCGCACCGATGAGGCCGTGATGCCTGTGGTTGCGGAAGTCCGCCATGTCCTGAAGGAGCAGCGGACCCAGCTGTTGCCCGCCATTGGGGTTAGGGTTCTCCGGCGAAGGCGGCGGCCGATCCGTCTGCCATTCGTAGACCACGGTCTGGCCCGGAGATGCGCTCTGGAGCCCACCACCTGTATTCCGCCCGACATTGGCGCCGTCGGACCTGGTCACGTCATAGCGGAGGAGATCCGCGTGCATTGAGACCTGGGAGGATACCGGGCGTTCCGGGCGCTGCAGGATCGCACTCCGTTCCTCAACAGGCACGCTTGGTGCAAAGGGCTCCGGCTGTAGCTTGATCCCTGGCGGCAGGCCGTTCGTGAGGCGCACCCTCACTGTCTCGCCTTCCCGGCAACGGAGTACCAGCGGCTCCACGCCATTTCCGGAGCAGGCTTGGCGAACCGGGACCTCAGTGCCATCGGGATCGATGATTTTCTCGAGCTGGTACACAAGGCCAAAGGGGTCAACGAGATCCGGGTCTCTGTAGACGATCCGCCTCATCTCAGCGTGGACGTGAAACTCTCTAATAAGACCAGACACCGTCGGAGCAGCGATGGGTGGGTTCCCGAGCTTCACGAGCCCGCCCGTCACAGCACTTCCGTCGGCTGCGTCATAGGCGCGGATCAGGCCCCAGCACCCTAACCAGAGATCGTCTGCGCTCGACAGCTTGTAGAGGTAGTCACCGGGTTGATAGGGCTCCCTCTGAATGAAGGTAAAGGCTTCTGCCAAGCCAAAGGTCTGCTGATTGCGGATCACGGAGTCAGGGTTCACCCGGAAGCGCTGCCAACGCATGCCGTGGATCTGAAAGCTGTGCTGCTCCTCGTGGGATCCCTGGACAAGGCGGAACCAGATGGGGTCGCCAGCGAACGTGCTGAAGCGCACCGTGTAGGGGTCGCGGTTGTATGGTGCTCCCGAACTAAACCAGTGAGCGGGATCCACCATCTCGGCGGGAGCAGCACCTGTCCGCAGGCGCTCGTGGATGGGATCATTGCGGTAGTTCAGGCCCATGACACCCTGATCACCGTGGCCACTCGGGTGATCAGGTGGATTCAGGGGCCTGTTGTCGCGGTCCCACATCGGGATAAAGTCTTGGATGCCGATGCAGAATTCCCGGTACCATTCGGGCGTCCGGCCCGGAACCCTGATGCGCGCTTGCAGACCGCTGACGATCTCCTGCGGCTTGGTCGGGTGGTGGAACTCTGCTCCGGGAGGTTCGACAATCAGGGCGCCGAACAGGCCATGCTTCTGCCGGAAGTTCGCGAAGAGATGGTCGTGAAAGAAGATGGTTCCGAACTCCTGGTCCAGCCACCAGCGGTAGATCATCTTCTTCCCTGTGGTTGGGCCACTGATGTAGTTCCAACCCACACTGGCACCGTCCGCGCAGATTGGGTCGAACTTCACCATGTGGACGTGCAGGGTGCATTCGCCCTCCCATGGCCGCTTCGGGCACGGGGGAAAGGCACGGTCGAACTCGGTCTCACCGATCTCCGGAGGCAGACCGTTGTGAAGGGTGAGATTCAGGATTTGCCCATGCTGCGCGCGGAAGAAGAGCGGTTGCTTGATGCCCGCATCCAGTGGCCGCCCGTCAGCATCTCGATAGTAGAGGTGACCTTGCTTATCGTGCCAGCCGTAACCATTGTACTCAACCGGCATCATGGCGACGGTGATGTCGTGGTCCACCTGGCGCGGGCCGTTCGCGCTGTAGGGTGACGGCCCGACCTTTGGCCACTCGACGTCCTGCCCAGCAACGAAGGGGTGGCGGGTGAACATCTCGCCGGGCACTGGCTTTCCGTTGAAGGCATTCTTCTCGAGTGCTGTCGGCACCTCCCGGTAATCGTAGTCACCCGGTCGCGGTTGGTTCTCCAGGGGCCAAGGAGGGATCGGGGACTTCTGGCGGAGCTCGCCTGGGATGTAGAGGGGATATCCAGGATGGGTTGCCGTGGGCGCAGGTGGCACGCGGCCTGGAAGCGGCCACAGACGCTGGATGGGGGTGCTGTCGGGATAGTGGTCGAGCCGTCGTCCAGCGTAGACGGGATCCGTGATGGCGATCAGCGGGCTTTCTACGCTCGCGTCCGCCCCTTTCTGCAGTGTCTCGAAGGTGCGGAACATGCCCCACATGCCCTCATGGAAATGGGGGTAGAGGTGGCAGTGCCAGATGACATCGCCTGCAACCTGATGACGGTTGCCTGCACCCCAGGCGAGCTCAATGGTATGTGCTGTCTGTGGGCTTACGGAGATTGCATCGATGCGGGGGGATGTTCTGTCCTCGGGGACAGCGTGCCACTCGTAGAGGTGGAGGTGGAAGACATGGGTCTCCTTTACCCCGGCATGGACAAAGCGGATCCGGACGGGGTCGCCGATATACGCCTTTAGGATCGGCGTCTCGGGATCGCCAAACATCCATGAACTGTGATGCTGCTCTTCGTTGAGAACAGGACGCTTCAACACGTGGCCATCGCGCATCCAGCGCCAGAGCGTTTGTTCGCGGTTCACCATGGGCTCCGCGCGATAGGAGACCGGCATGATGGGCAGGGGATCGTCCCCTGCGCCGTGACCACCGTGCCCACCTCCGGCACCTCCACCAGGGTCCGTAGCCATGCAGGGGTCTGGCACCACTTCCGTGTGCGGCGGCACGAACTCCGGCTCGTCGTGAAAGAAGACCACGAACTCGCGGTGATCCTCCGTGTGGAAGTCGTGATACTCTCGGGGTGCCTCCCACAGGTGGTCAGGCAGCGTCGTTGTGGACGTTGGAAAACCCCCGGATGGGACCTGACCACTTGGAATGACGTCGAGATAAAGGCCGTCCATCTCGCCTTCTGTCGAGTTGTGGCCGGTGGCGGGATCCCGCCAGATTGCATTCTCTGGTTCGACAATCAGGGCACCAAACAGGCCGTGGACATTTGTTCCATCCTCGCCGCCCGAGTAGCTGCCGCCATCATGGAACGGGAAGACGCCCTCGCTCTCACAGGTCCACTCGAAGGTGCGATTACCGCCGGGTGGCACGAGGGAGGAGGGGTTTGCACCGACGCCGGATCCATCATCCGACCGCACATCGTAACCTGGTCCGACAAGGTGCAGCCCGACCCAACGCCCCCCGATTTCATTGCGGAGTCTAACGCGCAGCTTTTTACTCTTGTTGGCTCGCAGGACGAGTGGGCGAACGAGCGGGTGCGGCTTTCGCGCTCCATCTTGCGTCGTCGGGAGCGGCATCCGGAGCCGCATCGCGACCAATGTCGCCTCGGCCTTGTACGGGTCTGCGTTCTTGCCGTCCGCCAATGCACGGATATATCGGAGCAGGGGGAGATTTCTATCGAGAGCAAAGATCAGCCCGTTGTGGTCATGATCTCCCTCTCTGTTGAAGTATATTGGCATCTGCAGAGCAGTGACGTGGTAATCGGCTGAGCCTGTCACGTGCTCGGTGCGAGCCGCTGCCCCTGTTTCGTGGGTCATGTTTCTCTCCGGCGGACACGGGAAAACAGGACGCGCAAATCCGCTCGAACTTCATGTTCGGCGAAGCCTTTGGCGGTGATCTGACAAAATGATTTCAGCCAGGATTAGGCGCTAATACGTCACCTTACGACGGCGCTGAACGCGTTCTAGTGGACACAGCACAGTCTTTGTTGACACGCTATCAGAGGTTGATTGATTAACTCGATGCAAGCACCAATTGTGCTGGCGCTCCCCTCTTAACGGGAAGGTGAGAGTTCTTGTCAGGCGTCGCAAACCTGGGTCACGTGCCCTCTGGCAGCCACCATCGGCTTGCTCCGGGCCGTCCTGTCCAACGACACCAATGAGAGGTACCGGGGTGGGTCCGGGGACAATCCTGTGGTCTGCGCCCCAACTCTGGTCCGGGGTCTATGCAAGTTCTCGGGCTGGTTGAGCTTGGTTGGCGAAGGCGTTCGGGGTCAAGTTCCCGAGCGCTGAGTGGGGTCGCTCCTCGTTGTAGTGGCACCTCCATTCCTCGATGCGGGCCCGAGCATCCGCCAGGGACAGGAACCACGAAGCGTTCAGGCACTCGGCCCGCAGGCGAGCGTTGAAGGCCTCGATGAACGCGTTGTCCGTGGGTTTTCCAGGGCGCGAGAAGTCGATCTCGACCCCGTTCAGGTAGGCCCAGTGGTCGAGCAGACGCCCGGCGAACTCCGGGCCATTATCAACCCTCAGGCTCTTCGGCTTGCCCCGGGCGCGCACGAGCTGATCCAGGATCTCGACCACCTGGGCCGCCCGGAAGTTGGCTCTCGGTGTTGTCGAGAGCCCCTCTCGCGTGTGGATGTCGACCACGGTCAGGATCCGGATCGGACGGCCGTCGAACAGCTGATCCGACATAAAGTCCATGG
>NZ_RCVR01000066.1 GCF_016107305.1 Roseomonas sp. KE2513 | reverse complement strand
GGAGGGCGGCGGCACAGGCATCAAGGAAGGTCCTCGGGGCGTCGGGATCAGGCCGCGATCAGCTGCGGGAGGATTTCCTCCCGGGCGCGGCTCACATCGTCGGGGAAATCGATCTCGACCCAGGGCAGGGAGGTCACGTCCGCGGCGCGGAAGCGGTCCGGCTCCGCCAGGATGAGGTCGCGGATCGCTTCTTCATACTCCAGCTCCGTGCGCCCTTGCCCAACATAGGATGCGCAGCGATCGGCAAGTGCCGATGCGGTGGCGGCGGAGAAGCGGAAGAAGCCGACAGATTCACCGTGGCGGTCGTGGGCGTGCTCGGGGCGCTTGCGGAAATCGACGATCTTCTCGCCCTGGAAACAGATCTTCACGGGCTCGTCGCCCGGCTCGATCTCCCGGTCCAGCAGGAGGATGTTCTCGCCAGCGGCCGAAACGAGGCTCGCGAGCATGCGGTGATCGTAGAGGACGTCGCCGTCCATCAGCAGCACCGGCTGTCCTGCCCGCAGCATCTCCGCCTGCACATGGAGGGAGACGAGGCTGCCCTCTCGGTAGCGGGGATTGGGCACGAAGCTCACCCGGTCCGACCAGCCGAGGCGCGCGACCTCCGCCTCGACGAGTTCGCGGCAATGACCGACGGTGATGCTCACCTTCGTGACGCCGTTGTAATCGAGCGCATCGAGATGACGGGAAAGTAAGGTTTGGCCGCCGAACTGGAGGAGGATCTTGGGTCCCTCCTGCGCCTCCCCGAGCCGCCGCCCGATTCCTGCGGCGAGGATGATCGCCGAGGCGGGACGTGTGGAATCGCTCAATCCGGGGTTCCCAATATTGGCCTGCCGATCGTGTGAAGGTAGGATGACGGGTGTGGGCCTGGCAAGTTCGGCGGCGCGTGGCGCTAGTGGGAACGATGCAGCAATGGCCCGCCGCCAGCGGAGAATGCGCCTTGAGCGAAGCGACGCCCCCCACCACGCGCCCCCGCGCGGCCACCCCCATGACGCGCTTCGCGGCGCTGCGGCAGGAGATCGCCTCGCCGACGCTCTCCTTCCTGATGGAGGCACATGACGGCATCTCGGCCAAGCTCGTGCAGGAGGCGGGGTTCCGCGGCGTCTGGGCTTCGGGCCTGACCACCTCCGCCGCGCTCGGGTTGCGCGACAGCAACGAGGCGTCCTGGACGCAGGTGCTGGACGTGCTCGAATACATGGCGGATGCAACCACCCTGCCGATCCTCGTGGACGGCGACACCGGGCACGGCAACTTCAACAATGTCCGCCGCTTCGTGCGGAAGCTCTGCGAGCGCGGCATCGCTGGCGTCTGCATCGAGGACAAGCTCTTCCCGAAGACGAACTCCTTCATCGGCGAGGCGCAGCCGCTGGCCGACGTGGACGAGTTCTGCGGCCGCATCAAGGCTGGCAAGGACAGCCAGACCGACGACGACTTCGTGCTCGTCGCGCGCGTCGAGGCGCTGATCTCCGGCCAGGGCATGGAGGAGGCGCTGCGTCGCGCGGAGGCCTATCACGCGGCAGGCGCGGACGCGATCCTCATCCACTCCAAGAAGTCGGATGCGCGGGAGATCTTCGAGTTCTCCGAGCGCTGGGCCAACCGTGCGCCGGTCGTGATCGTGCCGACGATGTACTACTCCACGCCCACGGACCTGTTCCGCCAGGCGGGCATCTCCACGATCATCTGGGCGAACCACCTGCTGCGCTCCTCCATCGCCGCCATGCGCGAGACGGCGGCTCGCATCCACGAGGATGAATCCCTCGTGCGCGTGGAGGGCAGCGTCGCGACCGTGAAGGACATCTTCCGCATCGTCGGCAACGCGGAGCTGGAGGAGGCGGAGCGCCGCTACCTGCCGGCCCGCCCGGCGGTCTTGGCCGTGGTGCTGGCGGCCTCGGGCGGGGAGCTGGCGGGGATGGAGCCCGGGCAGCCGAAATGCATGGCCGATATCCGCGGCCAGTCGCTGCTCGCACGCCTCGTCGGCACGCTGCGGGAGAGCGGCGTGCGCGACGTCTCCGTGGTGCGCGGCGCGCATAAGGAGGCGGTGATGCTGCAGGGCGTGCGGATGGTGGACAATGACCGCTTCGCCTCGACCGGCGAGGCCTGGTCACTGGCGGCCGCACGCGACGCGATCCGCGGTGAGACGGTGGTGGCCTACGGCGACGTGCTCTTCCGTCGCTATATCCTCGACAGCCTGCTGACCAGCCGTGCCGATGTCGTCGTGGCCGTGGACACGCTCGGCGCGACCCAGACGCGGCCGAACCAGCGCGATCTCGTCGTCGCGGATCGCCGCTTCTCCGGCGACTACCTCGACGACAGCCCGGCGACGCTGCGGCGCATGGCGCACGAGGTTCCGCAGGCGGATATCTGCGGCGAGTGGATGGGCCTCGCCCGCTTCAGCGCGCGCGGCGCCGAGTGGCTGCGCGAGGAGATCGCGGCCCTGGAGGCGGAGGGCGTGCTGGAAGGTGCCGACATGCCGACGCTGCTGACGCGCATCGCGGCGAAACACCCCGTGCGCGTGAAGTACTTCACCGGCCATTGGCTGGACGTGGACACCCTGACCGACCTCGCCGAAGCGCGAAATTTCACCTGATGATCACCGCGGAAGACTTCATCACCGAGGCCGGTCAGGCCGGCTTCGACTTCTACACGGGCGTGCCCTGCAGCTTCCTCACGCCGCTGATCAACGGCGTGCTCTCCGCACCGTCGCTCGCCTATGTCGGCGCGGCGAGCGAGGGGGAGGCGGTGGCCATCGCCTCCGGCGCCTGGCTTGCAGGGCGGCGCACGGTGGTGATGTGCCAGAACTCCGGCCTGGGCAATGCGGTGAACCCGCTGACCTCGCTGAACGCGCCCTTCAGGATCCCGACGCTGTTCCTCACGACCTGGCGCGGCGAGCCCGGCATTCCCGACGAGCCCCAGCACGAGGTGATGGGGCGGATCACCCAGGACCTGATCTCGCTGATGGGGCTGGAGCAGGCGCCCTTCCCGGCGGGAAGCCAGGCGCTGCGCCCCGCGCTGACCCATGCGGCAGAGCGCATGGAGGCGACGAGCCTGCCCTTCGCCTTCGTCGTGCGCAAGGACGACGTGGCCGACACACCGCTCGACGCCGCGCCCCGCGCGCTGCCGCCGCCCGGCCGGCGCCAGGACTTCGCGGGCGAGGGGCCGCGCCCCTCCCGCGTCGCGGTGCTGGAACGCTTCCTCTCGATCGTGCCGGATGAGGCCGCGGTCATCGCGACCACCGGCAAGTGCGGGCGGGAGCTCTTCACCCTCGCGGACCGGGCGCAGCACCTCTATCAGGTCGGCTCCATGGGTGCGGCGAGCGGCATGGCGCTCGGCGTCGCGCTGAACAATCCGCGCCCCGTGGTGGTGCTCGATGGCGACGGCGCGGCGCTGATGAAGCTCGGCACCTTCGCGACCATCGGCGCCTATGCGCCCGCCAACCTCGTGCACGTGCTGCTGGATAACGGCGTGCATGATTCCACGGGCGGGCAGGCGACGGTCTCGGCCTCCGTGGATTTCGCGGCCGTCGCGCTCGCCTGCGGCTATCGGCAGGCGTTCCTGGCCGAGAGCCTGGACGGCTTCGAGGCCGCCTTCCGCGCGGCGCTGTCGGGCGGCGGGCCCGCCATGATCCACCTGCGGATCGCCCCCGGCTCCATGGCGAAGCTTGGCCGCCCCACGGTGGGCCCGGCCGAGGTGGCGCGGCGGTTCCAGGCCTTCCTGGCCTCCCCCGTGTGATCCTCTCGAGTGCCGTCGGGCTGCTGGTGGGGCTCGTCCTCGCCGGCGTGCTCATCGCGATGAACGATCCCGCCCGGATCCTGCACCTGCTGCTGGAGACGGGTTGGTGGATGGTGCTTGTGGTGGCACTGAACGTCGCGCAGATCTTTGCTTCCGCCGCTGGCTGGGGGCCGCTGATCGATGATCCCAGGCGGCCCGGTATTCTCGGCCTCGCACGGATGCGCTGGATCAGGGTGGCGACCAACGCCATCCTTCCCGTCGTGCAGGCGCTGGGGGAGCTGGTGCGGGCGCAGCTTCTCTTTCGTGCGGGGGTCGCGAAGGTGCGAGTGATCGCGAGCGTCGCGACTGACCTCGGCACGGAGATGGCCTCGCAGATCGTCTTCTCGCTCCTCGGCCTCGCGGTGCTGATGACCATCCCGCACGCCGCCGGGAACTCCACCACGCTCTGGGCGGTGGTTGGCACCCTCCTGGGCGCGGGGCTCACGGGCGCCTTCATGGCCGCGCATCGCTGGGGGCTGTTCCGCTTCATCGAGCGAATGCTGCCGAGCCTTGCGGCGCGCATCGGCTGGACTTCGCTCGGGGAGTTGTCGGGGCTGAACGACGCCGTCGTGGGGCTCTACCGCGAGCCGGGGCGGCTCTGGCGCAGCGGCGGCTGGCACATGCTCTCCTGGCTGATCGGCGTGCTCGAGACCTGGGCCGCGCTACATGCCGTGGGCGCCGAGGCCGGGATCGCGGAGGCGCTGGTGATCGAGAGCCTCGGCCAGGCCGTGCGCAGCGCCGGCTTCTTCATCCCCGGCGCGCTCGGCCTGCAGGAGGGCGGCTATGTCCTCATCTGCGCGCTGTTCGGCATTCCCCCGGACAAGGCCATCGCGCTCGTCCTCGTTCGGCGGCTGCGCGACGTGATCCTCGGCGTGCCCGGCGTGATCGCCTGGCGCTGGGGTGCGGCGGCGGATCGTGCCAACATCCCTGCGACCGAGGCGAGAGGCCACCCATGAGCGACAGCCCCATCCTTCTCACGCCCGGCCCGCTGACCACCGCCATCGAGACGCGCCGCGCCATGCTGCGCGACTGGGGCTCGCGCGATCCCGCCTTCATCGCGCTGACTGCCGAGCTGCGCGCGCGGCTCCTCGGCGTGGCGGGCGGGGAGGGGACGCATGTCGCGGTGCCGCTGCAAGGTTCCGGTACCTTCATCGTCGAGGCCGCCGTTGCGACGCTGATCGGGCCCGCCGACAAGCTGCTGGTGCTGATCAACGGCGCCTATGGCGAGCGGATGGTCACCATCGCCAAGCGCATGGGCCGCGCGGTGGAGGCGATCCGCTGGGCGGAGGACCGGCCGGTGGAGCCCGAGCAGGTCGCGGAGGCGCTGCGCGCGGACCCCGCCATCACCCATGTGGCGCTCGTCCACTGCGAGACCACCACGGGCATCCTGAACCCGCTGGCGGAGGTTGCGGCCGTCGTGGCAGGGGCCGGGCGCGCGCTGCTGCTGGACGCGATGAGCAGCTTCGGCGCCCTGCCGATCGACCTCTCCGCGACGCCCGTGACGGCCGTGCTCGCCTCCTCCAACAAGTGCCTGGAGGGGGTGCCGGGCCTCGGCTTCGCGCTGGTGGAGCCGGCGGCGCTGGAGCGCGCGAAGGGGGTCAGCCCCTCGCTCTCCTTCGATCTCCACGCGCAGTGGAAGGGCTTCGAGGCCGACGGTCAGTGGCGCTTCACGCCGCCGGTGCAGGTCGTGGCCGCGCTGGTGGAGGCGCTGCGCCTGCTGGAGGCCGAGGGCGGCCCCGAGGCGCGCCGCGCCCGCTACACCGCTAACTTCCGCACGCTGCTGGCGGGGATGCGGCGGATGGGCTTCGAACTGTTCCTCGACGAGGCGGTGCAGGCGCCGATCATCGCGACCTTCCACCTGCCGCCCGAGCGCGGCCTCTCCTTCCGCCCCTTCTACGACGCGCTGGCGGCGCGTGGCTTCCTTATCTACCCCGGCAAGCTGACGCAGGCGGAGACCTTCCGCATCGGCTGCATCGGCGCGCTGGACCGCCACGACTTCGAACGCCTGCTGGAAGCGATCGCGGAAACGGTCAGCCTTCTCGAAGCCGCCTGATAGCGGCCCCCGGTCAGCGAGTGTGGCCGGCGCGCGCCTGCCGCGCACCGGTGACGCCGATCCAGAGGGCTGCGAGCGGCGTGATAATCGCGGCCGCGACCAGCATCGGCGCCGTGGCCCCAAGCCAGACGAGCACGGGCACGAGGACCAGAAGATCGTCGGGGTCGATATTGATGCCGGGCGAGAGAACGAAGGTGCGAACCGAGGCAATCCGGATCACGTTGAGCTGCCAGAACAGCGTGCCGATGCCGACGCCCGCGATGAGGCCGAGCAGCGGCCAGAGCAGCCCCGCCGGTGCGGCCGATCCGAGACCGAGGCCGATGAAGGCGATCATATTTGAACTGCAGTCGCTGATCAGGTCGTAGCGGTGCCCGGCGGCGCTCGATTGGCCGGTCTGGCGCGCGAGTTCCCCGTCCGCGCGGTCCAGCAGCATGGAGAGGAGGAAGATCGCCCCGCCGATCGCCGGCCAGGACCCTGGTCCCGCAAAGGCCACCGCCGCCGCGATGCCGGTGATGACGCGCACGGTCGTCACCTGGTTCGGCGTCACCCCGCTAGGCGCCACGGCCCGCACAACCGGGCGGACGATCCGGTGGATGACGGTGTTGGTGCTCACCTCAGGCCCTCACGGGCTCGGCGGCCGGTTTCGCCTTGCCCATGAAGCGGCGGGCGAGGCGGATGAAGAAGGGCACGGTGTTCGGGCGCAGCAGGCGCGGATCGTAGCCGGCCATGCGGCGCCGGTCCTCGGCGAGGCAGATATCGATCATCTCCGCGGCGCTCATCGTCACGCCGATCGAGCCGGAGGTCGCGGTGAAGTTCGTGTCCTTCGATGCGCTGCCCATGTCGCGCGCCATCACCAGCCGGTCCCAGATGAGCACGGCCCAGACGGCGGCGGTCTTTGCCAGGAAATAGGGCTTGCGCCACCAGGGCTGCTGCGCCCGCGCCCATGCCGCCCAGTTCGCGAAGAAGAGGATGTGCCGCGCCTCCTCCTGGATCACTGGCTCGAAGGTGTCCACGAGGTCGGGCGGGAAGTAGCCGGAGCGGCGCGCGGCCTCGAAGAGGCCGAAGGCGAAGAAGCTGTCGATGCACTCGCTGTAGCCGGTGCGCATCCAGCCCCACTCGACGTCGCGGAAGCCCTTGTACTCGGGCTCCGGCTCCAGGACGACGCCGTATGCCTCGACGAGGTTGGACAGCACCTTCTTGTGCCGCGCCTCCTCATTGCCATCCATCACCATCGCCTCGTGGAGGAGCGGGTCGGTGATGGTCGCGGCATAGTCGAGCACGCGGAGCGAGGCGCGGCCCTCGGTCTGCACCGCGATGTCCCAGATCGGCAAGCTGGTCAGCCGGGCATGCGCCTCGGGGTCGAGCTTCGGCCAGTCGAGCACGCGCGGCTTGTAGGGGTTGTGCGTCTCCAGCAGCATCCGCGCGAACATGACCATGTGATCACGGCTGCCCACGCGGACGGGGCCTGGCTTGTCGAAGGTCCAGTTCCGGGCCTCGTGGTCCGCGGCCGCAACGCTCGCCCGGTCGGTGGGCACAAGGTCGAAGGGTGGGGCATCGGGCCAGCCGGTCGGGGGGCTGGCCGAGGAGCTGGAGGGCATGCGGAATCCCCGATATGGCGGGCGGCGGGCCCGTCGCTGCCGGGGCGCGCCCGGGTGGTTGGCCCGGATTAATGGCACTGTGTCCGGAAAGCGCAACCCGATGGCAACCGGCCCGCTCGCCGATTCGGGATGGGCACACCCCGTAGGAAAAATGCAACAGGCCGGTCTAGCCTCCGCAACGCGCCGATTCACGACGCGCTGTCACGGAGGATGGCCCTGCATGCGGGTTCTTCTGGCCCAGCCCCGCGGCTTCTGCGCGGGCGTCATCCGAGCGATCGAGATCGTCGAGCGCTCCATCCGGAAGTTCGGTGCCCCGGTCTATGTCCGGCACGAGATCGTTCACAACCGCCACGTGGTCGAGACGCTGCGCGCGCAGGGCGCGGTCTTCGTCGAGGAACTCTCCGAGGTGCCGGACGGGGCGGTGACCATCTTCAGCGCCCATGGCGTGGCCCGTTCCGTGGAGGACGAGGCTGCGGCCCGCGGCCTGCCGGTGCTGGACGCCACCTGCCCGCTCGTCGCCAAGGTGCACCAGCAGGGAAGGCGCTACGCCGCCCGCGGCCGGACCCTCGTGCTCATCGGCCATGCCGGGCACGCGGAGGTGGAGGGCACGGTGGGCCAAGTGGAGGCGCCCATCCATCTCGTCGCCAGCGTGGAGGATGTGGCGCGGCTCGATCTGCCCGAGAGCACGCCGCTCGCCTACCTTACCCAGACCACCCTTTCCGTAGACGACACGCGGGGGATCATCGCGGCGCTCCATGCGCGCTTTCCGGACCTGGAGGGGCCGGAAGTGTCGGGCATCTGCTACGCCACCCAGCACCGGCAGGCGGCGGTGCGCGAGCTCTGCGCCCAGGTGGACCTGTTGCTGGTGGTGGGCAGCCAGAACAGCTCCAACTCCACCCGCCTGCGGGAGATCGGGGAGGAGATGGGCCGGCCGAGCTACCTGATCGGCCACGGGGCGGAGCTGGACCCCGCCTGGCTCGCGGGGGTTCGGACCGTGGGCCTGACCGCCGGAGCCTCGGCACCGGAGGAGCTGGTCCTTGACGTCATCGCTGCCCTGCGCCGCCTCGGGGCCGGCGAGATTGCCCAGATGACTGGAATCAGGGAGGATGTTGAATTCAGGTTGCCTCCCGAACTGAGGGAACCCACCTCTGGCCCGGCTGTTCAGGCCGCCCAGTAGGCAACGTCAATCGGCCATCCCGACTTTCCAGCAAGAGGAGCGCAGTCTTGGGAATTCCGCTCGCCCAGGCCGCCCGGATCGGCGCCTATCTGGTGAAGCAGCACCTCAGCGGTCGTAAGCGCTACCCGCTCGTGCTGATGCTGGAGCCGCTGTTCCGCTGCAATCTCGCCTGCGCCGGCTGCGGGAAGATCGACTACCCCAACGAGATCCTCAACCAGCGCCTTTCGGTCGATGAATGCATGGCGGCGATCGACGAGTGCGGGGCGCCGGTGGTGTCCATCGCGGGCGGCGAGCCGCTGCTGCACAAGGACATGCCGGAAATCGTGCGCGGCTATCTCGCGCGGAAGAAGTTCGTCATCCTCTGCACCAATGCGCTGCTGCTGACGAAGAAGATCGACGACTACAAGCCGAGCCCGGCCTTTACCTGGTCCATCCACCTCGATGGCGACCAGATGATGCACGACAAGTCCGTCTGCCAGGACGGCGTCTACGACAAGGCGGTGGAGGCGATCCGGCTCGCGAAGTCCAAGGGCTTCCAGGTCTCGATCAACTGCACCCTGTTCAACGACGCCGACCCCGAGCGCACCGCCCGCTTCTTCGACGAGGTGACGGCGATGGGGCTGGACGGCATCACCGTCTCGCCCGGCTATGCCTATGAGCGCGCGCCGGACCAGCAGCACTTCCTCAACCGCACGAAGACGAAGGAGCTGTTCCGCGGCATCCTGTCGCGCGGGCGCGGCGGCAAGGCCTGGCCTTTTACGCAGAGCCGGATGTTCCTCAACTTCCTGGCGGGCAACGAGGCCTATGCCTGCACGCCCTGGGGCAACCCGACGCGCACGGTGTTTGGCTGGCAGAAGCCCTGCTACCTGCTCGGCGAGGGTTACGCGAAGACCTTCAAAGAGCTGATGGACGATACCGAGTGGGACAAGTACGGCGTCGGCAACTACGAGAAGTGCGCCGACTGCATGGTCCATTCCGGCTTTGAGGCCTCGGCCGTGAAGCACATGGTGACGAACCCCATCAAGGCGCTGGCGGTGACGCTGGGCGGCATCCGCACCGAGGGGGCCATGGCAAAGGATATCCCGCTCGATAACCAGCGCCGCGCCGACTACGTCTTCTCAGGCCATGTGGAGAAGAAGCTGGCGGAGATCCGGGAGGCCAACCCGAAGGCCTCACGCCGGATCGAGATCCGCCACGGTGGCGGCCAGGGACCGGCCCAGCCGACCGTGGCCGCGGAGTAGGGCACGGAAGGCCTGCTCCGCCTCCCACCCCGTCCGGATGAGGGCGGGGAGTTGGAGCGGGGCGGCCAGCAGGGCGCGGAGGACGGCGGGCAGATCCATACCCCCGTCCGGCCGCATCCCGACGCGCGCGGCCGGCGGCAACGTGCGGTCCGCGGCATCCGACACCACCCGCGCGACGGCGAAGGGCAGGCCGTGGCGCCGGGCCACGCGGGCAGCGACGTGGGATTCCATGTCCACGGCCAGGGCGCTGGTTCCCCGATGCAGCGCGGTCTTCGCCGCGGCCTCCGCGACCATCATGTCCGCGCCCAGCACCGGCCCGGTCGCGGCGCCGGGCAGGGCGGCGCGCAACCGCGCGGCCCAGGCCGCATCCGTCTCGAAGCGCGCCGCGCTGTCGATCACCGCAGTCGCCACCACCCAGTCGCCGGGGCGCAGACCTGGCGCGAGCGCGCCCGCGATGCCGATGCTGATGAGGCCGGTGGCACCCGGCGCCAGCCGGTCGAGTTCCGCCTCAAGCCGCGCGCGGTCGCCGCCCCCCGCGACGACCTCGACCCCCGGCGCGGCCAGGATGCGAGCTTCCCGCAGCAGCCCGGTGGCGGCCAGGAGGGTCAAGGGCGGCTCACCGCCCTAGCCCCTCACATCCCATGAAGGACCCTCGTCGCGTTGCCCTGCCGGAGGTTCCGGTACCGCGCCATCGCCCAGAGGGGAAAGAACTTCGGGTAGCCGTGGTAGCGAAGGTAGAAGACGCGCGGGAAGCCGCCGCCCGTATAGGCGTCCTGCTGCCAGAGCCCCGTCTCATCTTGCATGTCGCGCAGCCAGGCGATGCCGCGGGCAACCGCTGGGTGGTCCACCTCGCCCGCGGCCATCAGCGCCAGCAGCGCCCAGGCGGTCTGCGAGGCGGTAGAGGGGAAGGGCTCGTAGCCGCGATAGTCGAGGCGGTAGCTCTCGCAGTCCTCGCCCCAGCCGCCGTCCGCGTTCTGGATGGAGATG
Source organism: Roseomonas sp. KE2513 (assembly GCF_016107305.1). Taxonomy (GTDB): domain Bacteria; phylum Pseudomonadota; class Alphaproteobacteria; order Acetobacterales; family Acetobacteraceae; genus Roseomonas. Next base: position 6,334 of record NZ_RCVR01000066.1, on the reverse strand, counting down.
AGCCAGTCCGCGCCGCGCCGGACGCTCGGCCGCGTCGCGTCGAAGCCAGCGGCGTTGAGGGCAATCATCGCGGACCAGGTGCCGTAGATGTAGTTCACGCCCCAGCGGCCGAACCAGCTCCCGTCCTCCTCCTGCTCGCGCTCGAGATAGTCGATGGCGGCGCGCATCCGTGGGCTGTCCGGCGCCTCGCCCAGCTGCGCCATCATGCCGATGCAGCGCGCGCTGACATCCGCGGTGGGCGGGTCCAGCAATGCGCCGTGGTCGGCGAAGGGGATGTTGTTGAGGTAGTCGTGCACGTTGTCGGCGTCGAAGGCGCCCCAGCCGCCATTGCCGCTCTGCAGCCCCTCGGTCCACTCGGCGCCGCGCGCGATGGCCTCGTCATGCACCTCGCCGAGGCCGAGCTGGTGCCGGGCGCGGTCCATGGCCATGACGACCACCGCTGTGTCGTCGAGGTCGGGGTAGTAGGCGTTGCGGTACTGAAAGGCCCAGCCGCCCGGGCGCACATGCGGGCGCTGCTCCGCCCAGTCGCCGCGCACCTCCAACTCCTGCAACGGCCGCAGCCAGTCGAGGGCGCGCGGCACGGCTGCCGCGCTCTCACCGCCCACCTCCAGCAGCGTGTGGGTCACCAGCGCCGTGTCCCAGACCGGGGAGACGCAGGGCTGGCAATAGGCCTCGTCCTCGCGGATCACGAGGAGCTTCTCGATGGACTGGCGGGCGATCGCGCGGTCCGGGTGGTCGGGCGGGTAGCCCAGCGCGTCGTACATCATCACGGCGTTTGCCATGGCCGGGTAGATCGCGCCCAGCCCGTCCTCGCCGTTCAGGCGCTCCGTCACGAAGCTCACGCAGCGGGCAATGGCCCGCTGGCGCAGCGGGCGCGGCCAGACGGGATCGGCCTCCGTCAGCACGCGGTCGATGGCGCCGAAGAGCATCGCCCAGCCGCGCTGCTGGTGCGTGCGGGCGCGGCGACGGCGCAGGCGTGCGCGCACGAACAATTCCTGGATGCGCACGCCTCGCGGATTGCGCGCCCGCACCCGCATCGCCTGGAGCACGAGCAGTGGCACGAGCACGGTGCGCGCCCAGTAGGACATGCGCGAGATGTGCACGGGGAACCACCGCGGCAGGAGGATCATCTCCACCGGAATGGTCGGCACTCGCTTCCAGGAGAGTTCCCCGAAAAGGCAGAGGAGGATGCGGGTAAAGACATTCGCCCGCCCGGCTCCGCCATGGGCGAGGATGGCGGCGCGGGCGCGGGCCATATGGGGCGCGTCCGGGTCGTCCCCGATCATCTTGAGGCAGAAATAGGCCTTCACCGAGGCGCTGATATCGAAGGCGCCCCCGTGGAAGAGCGGCCAACCCCCGTGCTCGCCCTGGATGCGGCGGAGGTAGTTGCCAATCTTCCGCTCGAGCTCCGTATCCTCCGGCTCGCCCAGGTGCTGGCGGAGAAGGATGTATTCGGCGGGGATGGTGGCATCCGCCTCGAGTTCGAAGACCCAGTGGCCGTCCTCGCGCTGCTGGGCGCGCAGGGCCTCGGCCGCGCGGCCGATCCCTGCCTCGATCCCGTCCAGCCACGCGTCATCATTCCTGGCGAGCAACTCGCCCGGCGCATCATTCATGCCGCCACAATCTCAGGATTTAGGCCCTTTGGGGAGAGGGCGACGGCCGCCGCGACCTCCCCGGAACGCAGGGCACCCTCGATTGTGGCGGGAAGGCCAGTGTCGGTCCAATCGCCGGCTAGGGCGAGATTCCGCCAGCTTGTCCAGGCCGGCGGGCGTCGCGCGTTTTGGTCAGGGGTGGCGGCGAAGGTCGCGCGGCGCTCCTTCACAATTCTGTTTGGCGGAACGGCGACGGGAAGGTTGTGGACGGCCGCCACATCGGCCCAGAGTTGGGCGGGCAGGTCCTCAACCTCCAGTAGGTGGTCGGCGGCCGAGACAGTGACCGAGAAGCGGTCCGGGAAGGCGAAGACCCAATCGGCCGTGCCGCCGACGATGCCGACGAGGGGCGAGGCGCCGGGCGGCGGCTCGGCGGCAAAATGGGCGTTTACGATGGGACGGAACTCGTCGGGCGCGACAAGGTCGGGCAACAGCTCCACCGCTGCCCAGGGCGGCACCGCGAGCACCACGGCGTCCGCCTCGCCCAGCGGCACCGGGCCATCGGCGAAGCCGAGCACCGACACCCGCCCCTCCTCAAGTCCGAGCGTGCGCAGGCGGCGGCCGAGCTGGATTTCAGCCCCTGCGGCGCGAAGATGCGCGAGGGCTGGCTCCACGAAGGCGGCGTCGAGCGTTGGGCTCGCGATGCGCGGACGGCTGGCGAGGCCGCCCTTGGCCAGGCTTTCCCGCAGCACCGCGCCGGCCAGATCCGCCGAGCCCTCCTCCGGCGGGGTGTTGAGAACGGAGACGAGGAGGGGCCGCAGCAGCCGATCCCAGAGCGGGCCGCGACAGGCCATCACCTCGTCAATCCGCTTGCCCGGGTGGCGGCGGAGCAGGGCGGCGAGCGCCAGGTAGTCGGCCGGCCCCGTGCCGGGCACGCGGCGGCCAGGGGAGAGGATCCACCAGGGCAAGGGACCGTCGTTGGGGCGGATCGTCCAGCGCGCGCCGCTTGGTATATCCATGAAGTCGAAGGCGGCGCGATCCGGCCCGGCCAGCCGGTCCGCCGCCCCGATCGCGTAGAGATACCGGCTGACCGCCGGGTTGCCGGAGAGGACGAGGTGGTTCCCGTTGTCGATGACCATGCCGAGCTGCGGGTCGTGATAGGACCGGCAGCGCCCGCCCGCGTGCTTCGCGGCGTCGGTGAGCACGACATGCACCCCCGCCTCCACCAGGGCGATGGCGGCCGAGAGCCCTGCCAGCCCCGCACCGATGACGTGGACGCGGCTCGGCCGCGCGGGCTCTCTCACGGCCCGGAGCCCGGGGCCATGGCCTGGGCCCGCCCCTTCCACATGCCGCCCCGCCCGCGCCAGACCTGGAGCGCCGACTGGACGGTGAAGACCGTATAGGCCGCCCCGATGGCCGGCAGCGCGAGGCCCCAGAGCGGCGAGATACGGTAGAAGCGGAGCATCGGCTGAAAGGCGAGGGCCATCAGCAACCAGGCGAGCAGCCCCGCCAGCCGCGCGGCGCCCGTGCCGAACAGCGCGAGGCCCGGCGGCACGAGATAGGTGAGCACCATCCCCGCGACCGTGCCCGCCAGCAGCAGCGGCGAGTAGCGGAGCTGGGCATATGCGGAGCGCGAGACCATACGCCCAATCTCGGCAACGCCGCCATAAGGACGGAGGCTCCGCGCCCGCTGGGTGAGGAGGAGGCGGATCGGCCCCTGGACCTTCAGGCGGCGCGCGAGGGCGCAGTCGTCGATGATCTCGCGCCGGATGGAAGCGATGCCGCCCGCGCGCTCCAGCGCTTCCCGCCGGAGCAGCATGCAGCCGCCGGCGCCGGCCGCCATGGCGCGGTTCGCCTTCGCCACCCAGGCGAAGGGATAGAGCATGGCGAAGAAGAAGACGAAGGCGGGGATCAGGAAGCGCTCCGCCGCGCTCTCGCAGGAAAGGCGGGCCATCAGCGAGACGAGGGCGCAGCGCCCGGCCTCCGCCCGCGCGACCAGGGAGCGGAGGTTGTCGGGTGCGTGGCCGATATCGGCGTCGGTCAGCAGGATGTAGTCGGGCGCGGCGCCGGCGCGGCGGACGCCCTGCTCCAGCGCCCAGAGCTTGCCCGTCCAGCCCGCCGGCAGGGGCGCGCCCGGCAGCACCTCTAGCCGCTCCGCGCGCACTGCCGCTCGCGCAGCCTCGGCCGTGCCGTCGGTGCTGCCGTCATCCACCAGCACCACGCGAAATGGGCCGGGATAGTCCTGCGCCAGCAGGCTGCCGATGGAGCGCGCGATCACGTCCGCCTCGTCCCGCGCCGGCACCACGGCAACGACCGAGGGCCAGCGGGCGGGCGGGGGCGGCGCGTCCCGGTCGTCCCGCTCCCGGCAGAGCCAGAAGCCGCCGCGCGCGAGGACGAGGACGAGCCAGACCGCGAGCGCGACGAGGCCCGCCAGCAGCGCCGCCGTCATGCGAGGCGCCCTGCCTCGCGGAACCAGGCGAGGGCGTCGGCCACCGCCTCGGCATAGGGGCGGGCGCGGTAGCCGAGCTCGTGCTCCGCCTTGGCCGAGGTGAAGAACATCCGGTAGCGCGACATCCGCAGCGCATCCACCGTCAGCAGCGGCTCCCTGCCCGTCACGCGCGCCACGGCCTCGGCCCCGAGCGCGATCGGGTAAAGCGGGCCGCGCGGCAGGCGGATGCGCGGCGCCGTGCGGCCGGTCTGGCGCGCGATCTCAGCCAGCAGGTCGCGCAGCGGCAGGTTCTCGCCGCCGAGGATGTAGCGCTCCCCGATCGCGCCGTGCTCGAAGGCGAGGAGGTGGCCCTCGGCGATGTCGTCCACATGGGCGATGTTCAGCCCCGTATCCACGAAGGCCGGGATCTTGCCGCGGGCGGCGTCGAGGATCATCCGGCCGGTCGGGGTGGGCCGGATGTCGCGCGGGCCGACGGGGGTGGAGGGGTTCACGATGATCGCGGGCAGGCCCTTTTCCGCCACCATCCTCTCCACCTCGCGCTCCGCCAGCGTCTTGCTGCGCTTGTAGGTGCCGATCGCCTCGTCCGGATCGAGCGGGGCGTTCTCGTCCACCGGGCCCGTGGCGCCCGCGACCTTCAGGGCGGCGACGCTGCTCGTGTAGACGATGCGCTCCACGCCCTCCGCGAGGGCCGCCTGCATGAGGGCGCGCGTGCCGTCGAGGTTCACGCGGAGGATGCTGGAGGGATCCGGCGCCCAGAGCCGGTAGTCCGCCGCGACGTGGAACAGGTGCCGCACGCCGCGCAGCGCCGCGCGCAGGGAGGCGGGATCCGTCAGGTCGCCCTCCACCAGCTCGCAGCCGAGCCCCTCCAGGTTTTCCCGTGGGCTGGATGGGCGAACGAGTGCGCGGAGCCGCACACCTCGGGCGAGAAGGGTGCGCAGCACCGCGGAGCCAAGAAAGCCTGAGCCGCCCGTGACAAGCACGGAATCGCCCGTCTGCAGCGGAAAAGCCATCACGGAGCGGAGGTCTCCAGCGCGCGCAGGAGGGCTTCGTCGGGCGGGTGAGTCAGCAGGATACCGCAACTCCTCAAAGGCGGGCGCGGCCCGACCGCGGCAATGCCCAGGGCGGCCGCGGCACCCGGGCGCCGCGGCCGACGAAAGGGTGAGGAATATGGCATTTCGCCCGGTCCGGCAATTTTGTGGAACCCCCGCAGTTAAGAACGGAACGGTTTGTCCGCTGGATCAATAATGACGCAATCCACTTCTTTGGCGACAGCACCTGTGATTCAGCGCAACACCATCCGCTTCAATCGCCAGCATCGCCGCAGTACGGAAGAGAAGCCTGTTCAGCACACAGCTGTTACCGCATTATCCCGGGGACTTGATTTGACCCGGAGGGTGCAATGGCTTGGCAAGAGTGGCTGGATGAATATTACACGCTCTACCAGAAAGGTTTGGTGTCTCCGACCATCAAGGAGAGCCTGATCGCTTTCCACGATCTCTGCCTGAAGGTGCGTGAGAGCGGGAACAAGCTGATGCTCGCCGGGAACGGTGCCAGCGCCTCGATCGCCTCGCACGGCGCCGTGGACTTCACCAAGCAAGGCAAGACCCGCGCGGTGGACTTCAACGAGCCGAACCTCATCACCTGCCTGTCGAACGACTACGGCTACGAGAACTTCATGGCGAAGGCCGTCGAGTTCTACGGTGAAGAGGGCGACGTTCTCGTGCTCATCTCAGTCTCCGGCAACTCCAAGAACGCCGTGAACGCCGCGAAATACGCGAAGACGCGCGGCATCAAGGTCGTCACCTTCACCGGCAGCGCGCCGGACAACGCGCTCCGCGCCCTCGCCGACATCGACTTCTGGATCGGCTCGCGCGCCTACAACGTGGTGGAGGGGCTGCACATGATCTGGCTGACCACCGTCGTGGACATGCTCGTCGGCAAGTACGAGTACAGCGTGACCTAAGCGACGCGCTCGATCGCAGGCTGGGCCCGTCCGCCTCAGGGGTGGACGGGCCCTTTTTCTTTGCGGCGGTCCCGAACCCGCCCTCCGCCCGGCACGCGGGCGGAGGGCAACTCCCTAGTTCTCGACCTCGGACGGGCTGAGGCTGGCGAGGGCCACCTCAATCTGAAGGTCGTTCAGAAATGCGTGCATGCGCTGGTCCTGTGGCGCGAGCTCCACCGCGCGCTGCGCCCAGCCGAGCGCCGCTTCCAGCCTGCCGCTCCGCTGATCCACCAAGGCCATCACCCGCACCAACGCAACCGCCTGCGGGTTCATTGCAAGGCCTGCCTCGGCAGT
>NZ_RCVR01000065.1 GCF_016107305.1 Roseomonas sp. KE2513 | reverse complement strand
CATCAGCACGCTCCTCTTTAGCCTGCGGTAGAAAACAGACGGACGCTAAGCGACTGAGGTGGCTATCGTCACCGAGCTGCGTGAACTGCATGTTGGACCTTGGGCGCCCGGAATACGGGTGTACGGCCTGAATGTCGGGGCCCTTAGCATCGCTGGGTCCAGCGCCCTGATCAATGCAACAAGGTCAAGTGCAGCGTGGGAACTGCGGCGCCTCGCTCATCGGCCGGGCAGCGCCAGCAGCGCGTCCAGCCCCTCCTTGTCCGCGAGGAGCGCCGCCTTCTCGGCGCGGGTGAGGGCATCCAGCGCCTCCACCAGCGACGTGGCCGCCGCCACGCGCGCACGGCCCATCACCAGCGAGGCATCAAGCGCGCCAGGCCGCGCCTGGGTTGCCGGCGCCAGCATCGCGTGGTGCGCGGCTAGCAGCACGGGATCGGCACGCAGTCGCGCCACCGCCTCGCCCTCCGGCGCCAGCATCTCCCAATCCTGGCGCAAGGCCACCGTGCGCGCGAGGATCGGCGGAGGGTCGCGCTCCTCCGGAATCAGCAGCAGCCCGGCCCGGCGCAGCGCCTGCCCAGCCCCCCTGCGTGCGGTCCAGGCTGCGAGCGGGATGGCCAGCGCCAGTCCCAGTACGACCGGGGACATCCAGGCCGCGAGGAAAGGGGAAACGAGGAAGGCTGCGACGCCGAAGGCTAGTCCAAAGGCGGTGTGCCGCCAGTAGAGGCGTGCCACCTGCCTGATCGGCAGGACGCCGTCGTCCCGCACCTGAGCAGACCAGCCGGCATCCCGTCCCAGCAGGATTGAGACGACGTCGGTGGATTGGGTAAGCATGGTCACAGGTGCAAGCAACCCAGCGAGCACGGTTTCAATCAGCACGCTGGTCAGCGAGCGCAGCACCCCGCCATGCCCGCGCCGCCACGCACGGTTGGCCAGCATAGCGCCCCAGGCGAGCAGCTTGGGCACCAACAGCAGGCCCATGGTGGCGATGAACACCCATTTCGCGCGCACGGGATCGACTATCGGCCAGTTGGGGAACAACGTGGGCCCTGTGGAGAAGTACTCCGGTAGAACGAAGCGCGCCTGAAGGGCCAGGAGGACGCCGGAGATCAGGAACAGCAGCCACAGCGGTGCTGTGATATAGGACCCAATCCCGACCAGGAGGTGCGAGCGCGAGATCGGGTGCAGCCCCCGTGCCGGCAGTACGGCGAGGTGCTGCAGGTTGCCCTGGCACCAGCGCCGGTCGCGGATCGCGAGGTCGGACAGGGCCGGCGGGCTCTCCTCGTAGCTGCCTGGCAGGGCCGGGATGAAGTGGATGCCCCAGCCACGGCGCCGCATCAGCGCAGCCTCCACGAAGTCGTGGCTCATTACCGTGCCGCCGAAGGGCTTGCGGCCGGGCAGGTGGGGCAACCCCGCCGCGCCCGCGAAGGCTTCCGTGCGGATCATGGCGTTGTGGCCCCAGTAGTTGCCCTCCGCCCCGTGCCAAAAGGCAATGCCGTGCGCGATCACCGGCCCGTAGAGGCGGCCCGCGAATTGCTGCATGCGGGCAAAAAGCGAGCGGCCATTCACGATTACCGGCAAGCTCTGAATCAGACCCACCTGCGGATGTGCCTCCATGGCGGCGGCAAGGCGCACCAGGGATTCGGCGGACATCACGCTGTCCGCATCCAGGATCAGGAACTGAGGATAGGCTCCGCCGTGGCGGCGTACCCAGTCTGCGATGTTGCCAGCCTTCCGGTCGGTGTTCTTCGCGCGGCGGCGATAGAAGATCCGTTCCCCACCGCCCGTACGGGTGCGGAGCGCGAGGAAGGCCTCCTCCTCCCGCGCCCAGGCGTCGGGATCGGTGGTGTCGCTCAGGATGAACAGGTCGAAGCCATCCGCACGCCCGGCGCCGCGCAGCGCTTCAAGGATGGCCTCCAACCCTGCCAGCACGCGGCGCGGGTCCTCGTTGTAGACGGGCATCAGCAACGCCGTGCGCGAGGCCGGCGTGGGCAACGGCGCCGTGGAGTCGATCCCCAGCGCCCATCCCCCGCCTGAGACGACGCTGAGCACGCCGCAAAGGCTGCTGACGAAGGACAGTGCGATCCAGCCGAACAGCGGCACGAAGAGCGCGAGCACGAGCGCGCCGGGCGTGAGCACGGATTCGACGCCGAAGACCAGCGCCATCTCCCGCGCGCCAAAGGCCGTCAGCAGCAGGGCGGCGCCGAATACCGCGAGGCGCCGCCAGCCCATGCCGCGCGGCCCCGTGCCGGGCGCGGGTACCGGCCTAGGCACCTCGCGGAAATCCTGCACGGGCATAGCCAGCGGCGCCTCGGGGGGCATGGCGGCCAGCGACGGCGCGCCGGCCTCCCGGCGGGTCAAGGTGTCCAGCGGAAGAGCCATGTCTCGCTCAGCGGTCCTTCGTCATCCTTCAGCCGGGCCCAGAGCTCGACCAGCTTCTCGGTGCCCGGCATGAGCTCGAAGGAAAGGCGCCAGCCTCCCGTCTCCGGGTTCCGCTGCACCACTACGTTCTCGATCTTCCCGGCGCTCGCGGAAACCTCCGCAGCCGGTTGCGCGCCCCCGGCCAGGGCTGCAAGGCGCCCGCCCGCTACCTCCAGCACAAAGAGCCGCGTGCCCTGCTGCTGGGGCTTGCCGCCCTGCCGGGCCTCTTGGAACTGCGCGGGCGCCGGGCGCCCCCCCGCCGCGAAGGCCGCCGCCGAGGTCCAGTGAAGGCGATAGACGTAGCTGTACTCCTGCCCGGGCCGTAGCGGGGCCCTGGGGCGCCAAAAGGCGGCGATGTTGTCGTGGATTTCCTCCCTGGTCGGGATCTCCACCAGGTGCACCGCGCCCTCGCCCCAGTCGCCGATCGGTTCTACCCAGGCACCGGGCCGCCGCTCGTAGCGGGCCTCGAGGTCGTTGTAATCGTGGAAGGCACGGCGGCGCTGCATCAGGCCAAAGGCGCGCGGATTAGCATCGGCGAAAACGCTCACTTGGAGTTCGCGCGGATTGGCGAGCGGCCGCCAGATCGCCTCGCCCCGGCCGGTGGACAGCATCAGGCCGTCCGAGTCGTGCACGGCCGTACGGTAATCGTCGGTGCCCAGGCGGTCCAATGGGGACAGCAAGAACATGCTGGTCAGCGGAGCGATGCCCGCCGTGCTTATCTCTGCGCGAGGGTAAAGGCGGCATTCCACGTCGAACGCCGTCTCCTCCCCCGGACGGATGGTGAAGCGAAAGGCGCCCGTGGTGCTCCGGCTATCCAGCAGCGCGTGCACGACTGCCGAAGAGCCTCCGTCCTGCGGGCGCTGGAGCCAAAAGGCGCGGAACACCGGAAATTCCTCGCCGGAGCGCTCGGCAGTGCCGATCGCAAGGCCGCGCGCGGAGAGCCCATAGATGTGCCCCCTGCCCACAGCCCGGAAATAGGAGGCGCCGACAAAGGCAGCTACCTCGTCAAAATGGTCGGCCCGGTTCATCGGGTGGGTCAGGCGGAAGCCCGCGAAGCCGAGGTCGCCCGCTGGTGCCCCGCCGACCTCGGACAGGGTGAAGGCAGCGGGGTCGTAGGCGATGGGGCTCGCCCGGCCCTCCGCCACCTCGAACAACTCCACCTTCTGCTTAAACAGGAAGCCGCGGTGGAAGGGTTGCATCTGGAAGGGTAGGTTCCGGTCGCGCCACAGCGCACGCTGCGCGTCGTAACGGATCGTGCGGTACTGGTCGTACCCGAGGTCGGAGAGAGGGCCGGGCAAGCGCTCGTCCGGCGCGGCGAAGGGCTTTGACGCCAGTTCGCGCGCCATTTCGCGCACGGTCGTGTCATCAAAGAGGTGTGTGGGCGCGTCGGCGGCTCGGGCGGCGCGGATGCTCGCGGGGGAAACCCCTGGAAGCAGCCCAGCCATGGAGAGAGCGGTCAGGATGGCGCGGCGGTTCAAATGGTTCTCCAGGTCCGGGCAGCTTGCGGTGCTGGCCTCAATCCATAGAAAGATGCGCGGCGGAATTGGTTTCCTCTGGGCAGCGAAGCGCATTCCACCTGACGCGCGCCGAAGCGGCAGCACCGTCAAGGTGTGGGTGAGCAGTACTCAGCCTTGTAGAAACCTCTCAAGAACAGCGGTGGCGGTCAGGATGACGTCCACGTCAGCCTCGCTGCCCTCGCCGCTGTTGGCACGCCAACGCTCCATGGTAAGCGACACGGCAGCACCGAGCTGTTGCTCGGGCCGAGCCTTGCGCGGGTGAGCGCCGCCCTGGGCGTCGAGGTGCCCGACCACTTTGCCAATGCATCACTTCAGCACGGTATTGCCATCGTGGTGCGGCTGGCCCGGCTGCATCGCCGCGCCAAGCTCCTCGGTGAGTTCCGACAGGCTGGCCGTTCACATGTAGAGACAGGGCGCGGAAGCGATTGCTTGCTCGTCAACCTGGAGCGAATAGTCAGCCGCGGGTTGCTAACTTCCTTCCCGTGCACCCTGACCGGCTTACGGTGGGGCTCTGGGTCGTAGGACCCGGCTCATCGGGTCCGATCCAGGGACCTAACAATGACGAAGCCGCTCTCCCCCACACAGGTGCAGATCCTCTTTGCTGCCGCCCAGCACTTGGCAGGGCTAGCCGAAGCGCCTCCGAACCTGCCCGCTGCCGCTCGGAATGCGGTGTTCCTAAGCATGCTGAGGGCCGGGCTGCTGGAGGAGGTCCCCAATTCAAATGGCAGCGCTACAACGCTGTTGCGGATCATCGCAGCCGGGCTGGCAGCGGTCGGCGAGCCGAGCACGGCGGAGTTGTCCGGAGAGGCCGATCAAGTGGCGCAGGAGGGGAGGGAGGCAGGCAAGCCCAGCACGGCCGCGTCAGAGGCCCGGATGCCGCCCATTGCACCCATTCCTAGCCACAGCCTCGCAGCACGCTGCGAGACGTCGCAGCCGCCCTACTGGTGGCCTGGGATGCGGGAGAGGGTCAGTTCGGCCTGCCCAGCGCCGTTGAGGCCCTGCGCGCCGCCCTCGGCCAGGCTAAGGCAACCCGCGCGGCCCGTGACCCTTCCACCCCGCGCGGCCCACGCGAGGGTACGAAGCAGCAAGCCGTCCTCACCTTCCTGGGCGGGTAATAGGGCGCCACCATCGCCCAGATCATGGGGGCGACCGGCTGGGTACAGCACACCGTCCGCGGCCTCCTCGCTGGGCTGAAGAAGAAGGGTCACACAATCGAGGTGCTGGAGCGGGTGCGCCAGGTCGGGCCAGGGGCTCAGGGCGCCAAGGGCAGCTTCAGCGTTTACCGCATCGCCGCCGGGGAGGGAGGCTGATGGCTACTCCGCGCCGGTCTTTTCAGAACGCCGCTATGCGGTGATGCTGTGCCGGGCCTTCGCCGCTCAACAGGAGCACCGTTGCCTTGGATCAAAAGCACCCAAGGCAACTGCGGGCCCCTCGTCCGCTGCCAGTTGTGAAGCAGCGACGAAGGACTGGTGAGACGAGCGGAAAGCCAGAATGCTTCAGAAGCAGGGTCAGAGCGTCTTCAGAAACTCTATGAGGTCCCACCGCTGATCATCGGTCAGTGCGGGACCGATCGTGCCATTGTTGTGTGGGCCATCCCGGAACTCATGACCGCGGTTCCAATTACCCGGAATGCTGGTGTCGTAGCGGAAGCCGCCATCAAACGGGGCTGTCTCAAAGCCGACCTCGCGGGAGTTGAACTGCCGGCTGCCAATGAAGAAGACAGCGTCCCTCCGCTCGGCCGGAAGCAGCACCTGATACAGCGTCGGCACCGACCCATTGTGCAGATATGGTGCGGTCGCCCAGACCCCGTTCAGCGGACGCGCACGGTAAGCGGCAGGGGCGCGCCATTCATTGCGGCGGAATCCGTTCATCTCCTGCTGCTGCGCTTCTGGAATATTATTCAGTTCATACCAAGCCTGGATGACCCCGGTCGTGACCGTCTGCAAGCCTTCAGCTGCGGAGATTTGCTCTGTGGCGCTTCGGCTTGGGAAGGCCCGGCGGCGGATAAAGTTCATTGCTGCCTTTGGGTCAGTGCCAATGCGTTCAAGCGTGACCATGGTGATACGCAGTTCAGGTCGTGGCACCTCTCCCGAAGAGGTCTCGGCCATCTCCCAGCGACCCTCGTGACATCCGGCGCAGAGACGACGATATTGCGCCTCTCCTCGCGCAGCAGCCGTGCGGTCGATGGGGCCGAGCAGATCCTCGGGCCATGCCGGCGCGCGTAGCCCAGCGCCCGGGACAGGGCCGGCCAGGAGAAGCTCCATGGCGTGGATGTTTTCGATCCGTACTGTAGAGCGGTAAAGCTCCTCGGGTGTGCCAGACAGCTTAGTGCCCGCTCGCACGCCCATGGCCTCCGCGACGTTGCGGCCCATCGGCTGACGAATGGAACCGTTGTACTGGACCCAGTCGAACCAGGGTGCGTCCCATAGGGCAGGATAGCTCACCGGGCCATCCGCCACGGCGAAGTTGCGCCGATCGTTCATCAACGTGCCGAAAACGAAGTTCCCGCCGCGGCCAAGGGCATCCAGGCGCCCGAAGCCCTCTGCGACAGGGTAGAGGCCATCTTGTCGCGCTACCCCGCTCTCAGCCTGTCCAGAGGCGATGGCGCGGTCCAGGCGAGCCTTGAGCCGGTCTCTCGCATCCGGAGTGTCTCCGGCGCCTAGCACTGTTGCCGCAAAACGGCCAAAGCGGGGTTCCGACTGTTGTGTCAGGAACAGTGCGACGCCTAGCTGGCGCTGGAAAGCGGCGGTGTCGGTCATCGCCGGGCCACCATCGATTCGGACAGCACGGCGGCCACGCTCAATCTGCCCCGTATGGCAGGCGGCGCAGGTGAGGCCGACGATTGTCTCCGGGGCGTTGTCCTCCTCCCCCACGAAGCGGTCGTCAGGAGCGAAGCCGACGGGCAGGCCCTGCGGATTGGTGGCCGACGGGGGATCCGGTAGGAAACCGAAGCGGGCAAGATACTCTGGTGCTGCAAAGCGAGGTGCGCCGGTCAGGCTAAGCTCCGGCTGTTCCAGGGCTAGAAACCATGCCATCGGCATCAGGCGGGTGCCCTGGGACGTGTGATAGAACCAACGGCGTTGAGCATCGGTCCAGTTCTGCTCAGCGAAGGTCAGGTCACCGACCGGGCGGTAGGCAGGCAGATCGGCGCAACCGGCGACGAGAGCGAGGCTGAGGGCAACCCAGGCCCTGACGCCTCCCTTCATGGGAATCATCAGGCGTGCCTCCTGTCTTCTTTCCGACAAGCCACGTTACAGAGCGCGTTCTTCATCAGCAAAGAAATTGCGCCTCATCATCGTAGCCCAACAATTGGCTCCCCTGCAGCGGGCTCCATTGGGTTCTTCGGCAGGCGCGCAGCGTTCCACCGTTTCCGAGGACTTGCTGGCGCGCTCGCGTCAGGGATCCAGGCTTACTCCGGTCCTTGCGACAACGGTGCGGAACTTTGCGAGTTCTGCCTGGAGGAAGGCTGTGGTGTCTTTCGGCTCGTTCGGCCTCGTCCACGGAGCGACGCCGGCGACCAGTAGGCGCTCCTGCAGCCGGGTCTCGGCGATCACGGAGCGGATCGCGCGGTTGAGTTCGGCTGTGACCTCGGGCGGCATCCCGCGTGGCCCGATGATCGCGAACCAGTTCTCCAGATCAAAGCCGGGAAGGACAGACTCGGCCAACGTCGGGACGTCCGGGAAGGAGGGGAAGCGTTCGAGGCCTGTCACCGCCACGGCCCGAACGCGCCCGTCATTTACTTGGCCAGCCGCCGAGGCAAGCACGGCCACGCCCCACTGCGTTTCTCCACGCGCGATGCTTTCCACCATCAGCCCACCGGACCGGTAGGGCACGTGTGGAAACCTGCTGCCGAGCCCGAGGACGGAGGCAAACATCTCCGCCGAGAGATGCGGCATGGAGGCGACGCCGGAGGAGGCAAAGGGCATGGTGTCGGGCGGTGCTCCCTTGAGCCGCGCGATCGCCTCGGCCGGCGTGCGGGCCGGAAAGCTAGGGGGCACGACGATGATCATCGGGCCGGTGCCGATCATCGCGATATGAGTGTAATCTGCCATCACGTCGTAGCGCGTTCCGCCCTGAACCGCGTTGGGCGCGAGCGCGTGGGAGGAGGCTTCCACCAGCATGAGGGTGTAGCCGTCCGGTGGCTGACGCCGGAACCAGTCGCTTGCGACGATACCTGCCGCACCAGGCCTGTTCTCAACGACGACCCGGCCATTGTTCAAGGCTGGTCCCAGCCGATCTGCGACTAGGCGCGCTGTCACGTCAGTAGAGCCACCCGGGGCGAAGCCAGTCACCAAGGTGATGGTGCGTTCGGGATATGCGGACGCCGGCGCACTCAGGCATGCGGCAAGGGCTAACCCTAGTACAGCCCGACGGAACATGACGATGACCTCCCAATTTTTGGGAATGGTTGCGCCCTCGCTGCACCAGCGCAAGCGCTTCATTTGCTTGGCTTATGCGCCCGACCGACCGATGAGTCGTTGGCACGGTGGGGTAAAACCCCCCGTGTCGCCCTGGCCGCGTCTCGGCAGGGCTCTGGGTCGTGGGACCCGGCTGATCGGGTCCACCCCAGGGATCTTGACGATGACAAAGCCGCTCTCTCCCACCCAGGTGCAGATCCTCTCTGCTGCTGCCCAGCACCAGGCAAGGCTGGCCGAAGCGCCCTCGAACCTGCCTGCTGCCGCCCGGAACTCAGTGCTTCAGAGCATGCTGAGGGCCGGGCTGCTGGAGGAGGTTCCCGATCCAGGTGGCAGCGCTACAACGATGTTGCGGATCACCGCAGCCAGGCTGACGGCAGTTGGTGTGCCGAGTATGGCGGAGCCGGCCGGAGAGGCCGCTCAAGTGGCGCAGGAGGGTAGGGAGGCAGGCAAGACCAACGCGGCCGAGCCAGAGGCCCAAGTGCCGACCGTTGCGCCTGCTGCCCAGCCACAGCCTCGCAGCACGTTGCGAAACGCCGCAACCGCCCTGCTGGTGGCCTGGGATGCGGGAGTAGGACGCTCCGCCCTGCCGGCTTCCATCGAGGCGCTCAGGGTCGCCCTGGGCCGCAGCCGGGCAAGTCGGTCGGCCTGTAACCCTTCCGCTTTCCGGCTCCCGCGTAAGGGCACCAAGCAGCAGGCGATCCTGACCCTCCTGCTTCGGCCCGAGGGCGCCACCATCGCCCAGGTCATGGAGGCGACCGGCTGGGCTCCCCACACGGTGCGCGGCTTCATGGCCGGGCTGAAGGGGGAGGGCCACGCCGTCGAGGTGCTGGAGCGGGTGCGGCAGGTCGGGCCGGGAGCCCAGGGTGCGAAGGGCAGCTACTCGGTCTACCGCATTGCCGCCGGGGAGCAGGGCTGATGGCTACCCTCCGTCGTTCCGCTACCCAACCCCGCTACGCGGTGGCGTTGTACCGGGTCTCCACCGCCGAGCAGGGGCATAGCGGTCTGGGGCTCGAGGCACAGCAGGCGAGCGTCCGGGCTTTCGTCGAGCGCGAGGGCTGGGTGCTGGTTGCCGAGCACCAAGACACAGCCTCGGGCAAGGACGACCACAGGGCTGGCTTCCAGGCGGCACTGATGCGATGCCGGCAGCTCGGGGCGGTGTTGGTGGCAGCGCGCCTCGATCGGATCACTAGGCGCGCTCCCACGCTGTCGGGGCTGCTGGAAGAGGGCATCTCTATCCGGGCCGCCGACATGCCAGGGGCCGACGATCTGATGATGCGGGTCTACGCCGCCATGGCTCAGAGGGAACGGGAGCTGATCTCAGAACACACGAGGGCAGCGCTGGCGGCGGCACGCGCGTGGGGCGGTACTCGGTGGGGATCGAGGGTGGAGACCGGTGACACCGCCGTGCGCAGTAGCAGCGGCTCAGGCCCGGCAAGAGGAAGCATTCCGCACGGCGCACCGGCTTGCTTTGGAAGTGGAGGCGATCCGGGCCGAAGGGTTCACCACGAACCTGCGAGTAGCGCGAGCGCTGACGGAGAGAGGCGTACCAACACCGGGGGGCGCGGTGTGGACCCACACAACTGTCGCGCGGGTCATCGGACGGCTTGGAGCCGGGCTGCCGCTAATGCACTGTCCACCCGGAGCAGATCGCCGCTCGTATGTCTTGGCCTGCCCGAGACCAGAAAGCCCACATTTGAATGACTGAGCGGCGAAAGCTGCCGCTACCGGCGGCCGAATAGTTCGCTTGCTGCTAGCCATCCGGATTTTCAGCCGCTATGGGCTCAGGGCCGGACCGTGTCGATCACTCACCTCGCGCCAAGCGGTGCGATGCACACCTATATGGCCATGTGGTGCGTCATGCTTCGAAGATGGGCAAAGCTCGCAACCCCAATCGCCGGTGGTTCTCTCGATCAGCTTGGGCCAAGAGACCCAATCACGTTATCCGCCTGCTCACGGCGGTCCTCGCTCGGGAGACCGCGCGTCGTATGGCCCGCCCGAGCCACCACTGGCTTGCCAAATGCATTTGGTATCGGAGCGAAGTCTGGTCCACTGTGTCGAGCGACCCGCCTAGCTCGCGGCGGGTTCGCAGAGAATAGCCAAAGTCGATCGGGGCCAGCGATGTGAGGCGATCGATGGCGGAGAACCAGTCCGCGCTGCGCGCGGCGTCAGCCTGCAACGCCCGGACCGATGCAAGCCGGCAGTTCTGATAGTGTTGCAGGGCAGTGTCGAGCTCGTAGGGGCGGCGCTCGGCGATGGCGTCGCCGAGGGCGATCGCGTCCTGCACGGCAAGCCGGGTGCCTGAGCCCACCGAAAAATGCGTGGTGTGCGCGGCGTCGCCAACCAGAACGACGTGGTCATGGTACCAGCGCATATTGGTGACCGTCGTGAAGCTGTCCCAAGCGGCAAACGCCGACCCATTCTGCTGGGACACCAGATGGTGGCCGGCCAAGTGCCTGGCGAAAATGCGTTCGAGCTCTGTTAGGCAGGACTGCGGATCGGCCAAGGCGAACCCGAGCCGCTTCCATGTCTCCTGGGCACACTCGACGATCACAGTACTCCGTCCCTGCTCGAATCTGTATCCGTGGAACCAGATCCAGCCCTCCGGCGTACGCTCGAAAGCGAAGGTGAAATCATCAAGGGGAACGGTGGAACCCAGCCAGATGTGCTTGTTGCGGTTCGTCCGTTCGACCGTGCCGAACCGGTTGCCCCAGGCGCGCCGTAGTCGGCTGCCAGCGCCCTCGGCCACGACGAGTAGGTCAGCCCCATCGTGCACCCTTACGGTGTCGATCCGGCAGTCGAACCGGACATCGACGCCGAGGTCGCGGGCGCGGTCCACCAGCGTGTCGATCAGCCGTCGTCGGCTCATGCCGTAGCCGGTGCCGCCAAGGTGCACCGGTCGGTGGTCCTGCACACAGACACGCTGGCCCGCCCACCGAACAGAGCTGGCTCGTATCGACCGGGCAGTCGGCGGATCGACCCGCCCCAGCGTATGAAGGAGGTCGTCCCAATAGACGATCCCCCAGCCATAGGTTGTGTGCTCCGGTCGTCGTTCGAGCACGGTAATTCGATGCGTTGGGTCCCGCCGCTTAGCGGCTATGGCGAAGGAGAGGCCGGCCGGACCGCCACCAATGCAGGTGATGTTCACGGCGGGGTCGTACTCCCGGCGCGCGGCTTCCTGATCCATCGTTGCGGCCAGTCTCGCTCGCGGCGCGCCCGCATCCAGATCCGGACCTGTTCCATGCCGTGGCGGCCGAGTTCTGACTTCGTCACCGCATTCAAGGCTAGTCGCAGCGCCGCCGGCCGGATTAGTTCAACCGGTGCGGGATAACGATACGGCTCACCCCCGAACGATAACTTAGCCTTGTCCGGCCCAGGCCACGACGCGCAACTCCGACGGCCGAGGTCGATCGTGTCCCGGAGGGTCTCGTCAGCGAGACCGCCGAAGTCGAGCCAACGATAGCCCGATTGTTTGGCCCAGCGGATCATCTCCCACCGTGCCGCACCAGGGACGCTAAGCCGTGCTCCTGGCCCGGTGCGATCAAAGCCGGCGTACCGGCCGCGGACCATCCCCCCGCACATGGTGACCAAGTCAGCGGTCACCGGCCTGCCGTGCACTTCGCCCACGAAGAGCGCAGCCTGGCCGCTGAGTGCCAACGTGGTGTAGAGGTGCTGAAGGTACTCCAGCCTTGGGGGAGAGTGGTAGCCTTGCGCCGCGGCGGTGGCCCGCATTAGGTCCACAAGAAGGGGCAAGTCCCGCTCGTCACCGAGCCGCACAGCCACGCCCACGCTTGGCCAACGGCTGCTCCAGGACCGCAGGCGAGGGCTAAGGCGCTGCCGGATTTCATGGATGTCGCGGGTCAAGTCGATCCGTATAGATCCGCGCAGCGCGACCTGTGTGGTCGAGTGACGGAAGCCGTGGTTGAGTAGATGATCGCGGAAGTCTTGGCCGCCTTCGGGAGGTTGCACGAAGAGCATTCGTACGTCTTCCAGTTGGGCGAGATCACGGGCTAAATCGCGGGCCACATCGGCGCGCTCTGGCGCGTTTACCGCCACGAGCGGTCCGTAGGCGACGTAGCCGACATGGCCAAGGACTGGCAGGCGCCGCAGCATGATTTGGGCTCCACCCACGAGACGGCCGTGGCGCCGTGCCAACACCCATCTCGGCCGGAAGCCTTCCATCGCGCGGACGCGTCCCCAGACCGAGAGTTGCGTGACGTCCGTTCCCGGCGTTCGGCTCACCAACTCGTCCCACTCGTCCAGAACTGCGCTCGACGGCGGGGCGCTTAGGTCGTTCACATCAGCAGCAGGGAGCAGAGGGGGCCAGTACGTCATCGCCGAGCCAGTTCAAGCCCAGGGTCGCGGAGGCCGAAGACCTGATCGCGCCAAGTGCCGGTCGCTCCCATGTCGGCTCGCTCTTGCCCATAGGCGTTCAGCCGCGCTCGTCGAGAATGGTAGATCCACAACCGCAATGGCCGACCTCCCACTGGGCAGCCCGCTGACAGGCTGCCGCCGGTCGCATCTTCTCACTGCAGGTTGGGGATCGGGAGCACAGCCCAACCAGAGTGTCGCAGACACACATCCAGGGTTAGTGCACATCTCACCAGGGGGCATAGAATTAATGAGTGGCCCGCCGAGGTGGAAACGCATGTTTGATGGCTCGCCGTTCCACTGGTGAACTGGGATTTGCCTCCAACCGTAATGGCCGCGGCTCAACGTGACCTCTCGGCCAGCGTCTGAGACGCGAAGTGGAGCGCCTGAATTACCGAGGCTACGCAGAGCAATCCACGGCGTGGGAACGTGGATGAGTTAGAGCCATTGTCGTGCGAGCTGATCAGATTATCTGGCGCCCGCACACCCTCCCAGGCTGTTGATTTCTACTGAGAGCTGACCCGAGAGGGGCCGGAGTTTTCGCTGAGAAATGACCCGTGTCTGTTCACCTCCCCGGCCGGATGGTCGGGGTTATCGGAGTGATCGACATGGAGTTGTTGAGTGTGATCCGCCGGTGGCATCACCGGGACCGCATCCCGATCCGCGGGATCGAGCGGCGGACAGGCCTGTCGCGGAACACGATCCGCAAGTACCTGCGGTCGGACGCCGTGGAGGTGCGGTTCAAGGTCCCTGAGCGGCCCAGCCATCTGGACCCGTTCGCCGACAAGATCTCGGAGTGGCTGAGGGTGGAGGCGGGCAAGGGCCGCAAGGGGCGCCGGACGGTGCGGCGGATCCACGCGGACCTGGTGGCCCTGGGTTATGGCGGGTCCTACGCGCGGGTCGCTGCCTTCGTCCGGCGCTGGCAGGCGAGGCGGGAGATGGCGCAGCGGACCACCGGTCGTGGGGTGTTCGTGCCGCTCGCCTTCCAGCCCGGCGAGGCGTTCCAGTTCGACTGGAGTGAGGATTGGGCGACGGTGGGCGGCAAGCGGCTCAAGCTGCAGGCCGCCCATACCAAGCTGTCGCACAGCCGGGCCTTCGTCATCCGGGCCTACAAGCTGCAGACGCACGAGATGCCGTTCGACGCCCTGGCCGAGGCGTTCCGGGTGCTGGGCGGCGTGCCGCGTCGCGGTATCTTCGACAACATGCGGACCGCCGTGGACCGCGTCGGCACGGGCAAGGTCCGGCAGGTCAACGCGCGGTTCCAGGCCATGGCCAGCCACTACCTGTTCGAGCCGACGTTCTGCAGTCCGGCGTCAGGCTGGGAGAAAGGTCAGGTCGAGAAAAACGTGCAGGACGCCCGGCGGCAGATCTGGCAGGTCATGCCGCCTTCAGCGGCCTGCCCGCCCTCAACGCCTGGCTGGAGGCCCGCTGCATCGAGCGCTGGAGCGAGCTGCCCCACGGGGTTCTGCCGGGCAGCGTCGCCGAGGTGCACGCCTTGGAGCAGGCGAGCCTGATGCCGATGGGACGAGCGTTCGACGGCTTCGTCGAGCACGCCAAGCGGGTGTCGCCGACCTGCCTCGTGCCTTCGAGAACAACCGCTACAGCGTCCCGGCCTCGTTTGCCAATCGGCCGGTCAGCCTGCAGGTCTACCCCGATCGGCTTGTCGTGGCGGCCGAGGGGTAGGTTGTGTGCGAGCACGCCCGCATCGTCGAGCGCTCGCACGACGTGCCCCGCCGCGCCGTCTACGATTGGCGGCACTACCTTGCCGTGATCCAGCGCAAGCCCGGGGCGCTGCGCAATGGCGCGCCCTTCGCCGAGATGCCGGAGGCCTTCCGCAGGCTCCAGGCCCAACTCCTGCGGCGGCCGGGAGGCGACCGCGAGATGGTGGACATCCTCGCCCTCGTGCTGCAGCACGACGAGGGGGCGGTGCTCTGCGCCGTGGAGCTGGCCCTCGAGGGCGGTGTCGCCACCAAGACCCACGTCCTCAACGTCCTGCACCGCCTGACCGACGGCACGAACACGGCCACGGTCATCGACGCACCCCAGGCCCTCTTCCTGAACCAGGAGCCGCGAGCCGACATCGGGCGCTACGACGCGCTGCGGGACCGCGAGGTGCGCCATGCGTTATGACCCTGCCAGCGCCGCCCTCGTGGTCATGCTGCGCGGGCTCAAGATGTACGGCATGGCCCAGGCGGTCGCCGAGCTGGTGGAACAGGGGGCCCTGGCGTTCGAGACAACCGTGCCCATCCTCTCCCAGCTGCTCAAGGCCGAGATGGCCGAGCGCGAGGTGCGCTCGATCGCCTACCACACCAAGGCAGCCCGGTTCCCGGCCTACAAGGATCTGGCAGGCTTCGATTTCGCGGCGAGCGAGGTGAACGAGGCCGCGGTGCGGCAGCTGCACCGGGGGGAGTTCACCGAGAGTGCCGACCATGTCGTGCTCATCGGCGGGCCCGGCACCGGAAAGACGCACCTCGCCTCGGCCCTTGGCATCCAGGCCATCGAGCACGGCCGCAAGAAGGTCCGGTTCCTCTTCCTCATCGACCTGGTGAATGCGCTGGAGGGGGAGAAGGCGGCAAACAAGGCCGGGCAACTCGCCGACCGCCCGCTCCGGCTCTACCTCATCATCCTCGACGAGCTCGGCTACCTGCCGTTCAGCTTGTCGGGCGGTGCGCTGCTGTTCCACCTGCTCAGCAAGCTTTACGAGCGCACCAGCGTCGTGATCACCACCAACCTGAGCTTCAGCGAGTGGGATGGCGTGTTCGGCGACGCCAAGATGACCACAGCCCTGCTCGACCGGCTCACGCACCACTGCCACATCCTGGAGACCGGCAACGACAGTTTTCGGTTCCGGAGCAGCTCCGCCGAGCCCAGAAACAGGAGGACCAAAACACCCGCTTGACCCGCCACTAAAGCCGGCGGGACATAGGCCTGCACTGGTCAGTTCTCGATGAAAACGCCGGGTCAGTTCCCAGCGAAACTCAACAGTCGAGGAGCGTGGATTGCTGCACGCGCCCGACACCTCCCCGCAGGCCCGCACCCTCTATGCCGAGGGCTACGGCGTCTCTCAGTTGCGTAATCGCGCGCGACGCAAGCGCTATTACGACAGCAACTCAGATCTCTGGACTTGTCTGCCCCTCACGTTCCGGGCGCTCGCGCGCGGTGCGCCGCCGCTTGGACTGCCCGCTCTCGGGGCCCTGTTTGAGGAGGGTCAGTGCAGTCGACTGGACGCGGCGGCACTGCCGAACCGGCGACTGCTGGCCGCGGTCCATACACTGGCCTTCTTCACAGACAATGGCGCCCTCCAGCGCGTGAACTACCGGGACATGGGGGCGGAGGAGTTGGGCTCGGTCTACGAAAGCCTGCTCGAACTCCATCCCGTGGTGTACGTCGACACGCGGCCATGGACCTTCGCCTTTGCAGGAGACGAAGCCGCCGGAGATGCGGGCGCGAGCGAGCGGCGATTGTCTGGTTCCTACAATACGCCTGAGAGTTTAGTGATCGAGTTGCTTCGCTCCAGCCTCGATCCACTGATCGAGAGGACGGTCGCGGAGAAGCGCGCCAACCCACGAGAGGCGCTGCTCCGCCTTTGCATCATCGACCCGGCCTGCCGCTCCGGCCACTTCCTGCTCGGCGCGGCGCGGCGGCTTGCCGATGCAGTGGCACGATTCGATGCAGACGGTGATCTGCCAGATGAAGCTGTCCGCCGCCGGGCGCTGCGCGAGGTGGTGCGCCGTTGTATCTACGGTGTAGACCGGAATCCTCTGTCTGTTGAACTCTGCCGCACGGCGCTCTGGATCGAGGCTATCGAGCCCGGCCGCCCGCTGTCGTTCCTCGACGCGCATATCCGTTGTGGCGATGCGTTGGTCGGCGTGACCGACCTGCGCCAGCTTGCGGACGGCATCCCGGACGAGGCTTACGAGGTGCTCCTCGGTGGTGACAAGGCCGCCGCGACGGCACTGCGGAAGCTGAACAAGGTCGAGCGTGATTCGCCGCACTCCGCAATGGACCTTGACCTTCGACTGCCTGCCAACCTTGCGGCCGGCTTAGATGCTCTGTCGGAGGAGCCGGACGATGACCTCGCTGCGATCAGGCGCAAACGGGAAAGGTTCGAGGCGCTCCGTAGCGGCACTGTTGGTTGGCGATTGAAGGTGACCTGCGATATCTGGACGGCGGCCTTTTTCGCTGAAAAGCGTATGGGCGAGATCAAGGGCCGAGAACTCTGCCCGACAACGGGCGCCGTCTGGCGCTATCTCCAAGGTGGGACACTCTACGGGCCCCTCGTCGCAGAGGCGGACCGCCTCGCGCAACACTACCGCTTCTTCCATTGGCCGCTGGAGTTTTCTGACGCCGCGAGAGACGGCAGCTTCGATCTGGTCTGCGGGAACCCGCCTTGGGAAACGACGAGCCCCGACGCAAAGGAGTTCTTCGCGTCCTATGACCCGCAGGTCCGGTTCATGCCAAAGGAAGAGCAGGCGGCGGCGTTCGACGCACTAAGAGAGAACCCCGGGATCGCCGCGCGCTGGTATGCTTACTGCCGCGCTCTCTACACGCAGACCAATTTTTACAGGAACAGCGGGCGCTACCGGCTCTTCGCACCCGGTAATCTCGGGAAGGGCGACCTGAACGTCTATCGCATGTTTGTGGAGGCGGCACTTCACCACGTCCGGCCTAATGGGCGCGTGGCGCAACTCGTGCCAGAGGGCCTCTACAGTGGAGCAAACGTTGCTACGATCCGCGCCACACTCTTTGACCGCTTCACCACTGAGCGGTTAGTGGGTTTTGAAAACACCAGAGGTATCTGGTTTCCTGATGTCCACAAAAGCACAAAGTTCTGCCTTTAC
>NZ_RCVR01000064.1 GCF_016107305.1 Roseomonas sp. KE2513 | reverse complement strand
GCGTACGGCATGGGCTGCCCAGCCCTTGACCCGCGCCTCCCGGTACCAGCCCGTCCGCACGAGCTGCGCCAGCGTCTCGGCGTCCCGTGCATCGGTCTTGTTCCGCTGCAGGGCCGTCGCCGCCCGCGCGTGTCGGGCATCGAGGCAGACCACCGGGATCCCGAGTGCCTTGAGCGAGTGGTACAACCAGGGCGTCAGCTGTCCCGTCTCCAACCCCACCCGCTGCAGCTCCGGGGCGTGCCGGCGGAGCGCCGTGGCTAGCACCTCCGGCTCGCTCGCCCGCTTGCCCTTCCACACCAGCCGTCCCTGCTCGTCGAGCACGTGAATGGCCGTGTCCTTGTCCGAAACATCCAGCGCCGCGTACTGCACCATGACGCCCTCCCCGGGGTGGCCGCGGGCAGCCTCTCCGCCCGCCTCGCACCCCGAGCTTGCCACCTCGGTCAGTCGGGTCGCGATCAGCGCATGTGGAACGGACCTTCGCTTGGCTCGCCCGCTACCGCCGCCTGACGATCCGATACGAGCGCCGCACCGACATCCACCCAGCGTTCACGACACTCGCCCGCGCCCTGGTCTGCCTCGGCCAGATCAGGCGGTTCTGTTATGTGTTCTTAGATAGGCAAAACAGAGGAGTAGATGCAACATACAGCGGACCGAATTTCCGTACTGGACTTGGCACACGCCTGCTTCCAGGACTGGCTGAACAGCTTCATGGTTCCTTCTCTCGTCATTCCCATGAGGACCCTGTTGGAACCGTGATTGAATCGCGCTCTCCGGCGAAGCGTCCTGACGCGCATTGTCGCTGACAGACGCTGCACCACCGGTCCTGGCGCGCAGTCTAAGAGTGGCAGCTCTTCGTCCTTGATTTCATCCTAGACGGAGAGGCATTTCAGCGCCTACTCAGCTGATGCGAGGCGCTTCATTCCGCAATGTCGTCTTTGCGCCTGACGTGCCGCCGTAAAAGCAATCCGCCGGACATGTGGTCCGGCGGTTGTCTAAGGATGTTGTTGCCCCCGAAAGCTCGGACAGGATCAGGCTGTTAACGTGGCACGGATGAACTGGCGCGGGGAGCGGTATTCGAGCGCGCTGTGAGGGTGGACTTCGTTGTCAGGGGTGAACCAGGCCGGGAGTGACTGGAGGACGGTTTGGGCATCGGGGCAGGGCCGGACGCGGGCGTAGTCGCGCTTGAATGTGCGGACAAAGGCCTCAGCCATGCCGTTGCTCTGCGGGCTCTGGAGCGGGGTGGTTCTGGGGAGCATGCAGAGGCTGCTGGCGAACCGCTGGGTTTCGCGGGCGACGTAGCAGCTGCCGTTGTCACTGAGCCACTCGACGGGGCTCGGCAGCCGGTTAATAAGGCCGAACCGTCGCTCGACGGCCTCGACCATCATGTCTCTGACATGCTCGGAGGTGATGCCGCCGGCGTTCCGGGCCAGAAGGAGGCCGTGGGCCTTCATGACGCGCCAGACGCGCTTGTGGTTCGAAGGTGGCCAGCCCTCCAACTCGGCCCTCTGGCGCAGCAGGGCATGGATCCGTCAGTAGCGGTAGGTCGGTAGCTCGGCGATCAGATCCTTGATCCGCCCCAGGAGGTCGTCCTCCGGCAGCGGCGGCCTGCCTCGGCGTCCGGGCGCTGCAGCCTCGGGCCGATGGAGCGATGCCGGATCGGGCGACGCCGAGGGCTTATGCGACCGCCTTCACCGGGAACCGTCCTGTGGCAGCAAGGGCGCGCGCAGCAGCAATCTTTTTTGGGTTCGACCTGCTGGAGGACCTCTGTGAGGATCTCCGCCTCCAGTGTCGTCTTGCCCAGCAGCCGGTGGAGTTCTCCAACCTGCTGCTGCTGCTGCTGCTGCTGCTGCTGCTGCTGCTGCTGCAGCGCCCGGTGCTCGGAGGCAGGCACCACCTCTTCGCCCGCGGCCGCTGCGGTGTAGGCCCCCTCGGCCGCCGACCATCTCCGGCGGCGCAGGATGGAGGTGATGACCTCCACCTTGGGCGAAGTGTAAATCATAGACACAGTCATACGCCTACTTACGGAAGTGCGAGACCGTGTCCGGGCATTAAGAGGGCAGGCTCAAAGGCGGCCGAGGATGGGTCAAAAAGACGCACACGCCCGACGAGATTGTCGCCAAGCTGCGGCAGGTTGAGGTTCTGACGGGCCAGAGCAAGCCGGTGGCGGAGGCGGTACGGGCGATCGGGGTAACGGACCAGACCGACTGCGTTGCACGGACTAGCTTGAAGGCGCAGTCGGCTAGCGGCAGATCCGGGATCACGCGAGCCGGACATATACTCCGGGCGCCCGAGTTCGAGCATGCGGTTCAGCGCGCTGACGGTGATAGCCACGTATGCGCCCGGCGAAAGCCCCGGGATCAGCGCTGGACAACGAGCCAGAGTTCGTCAGTCGGCACGTCACTGATCGGGATGACATGACCTTCTCCTGATCGAAGGTCCAGCCAGCGTATCAGTTCCGCGTGCCCAAGTGGTCTAGCCTCGGAGGTTCACTCCAACGCCGGGTCAGTCCTCAGCGAAACTTAACAGGCCGCTGATGGCGGCATGCGGACTCACGGCGGTCCTCCTATGAAGCTGGCAGCAAGGACGTGATAAGCCCCCGATCGGGCGAAGCCCTAAACACCATCGTTGCTCCCCCCGCGTGCGTCAAGGGTAATGGGCCTGAAGGGCTCCTCTTGCGTGAGCGACAGCTTCCCCTCGCGCGCGAGTTCCAGGCCGGTCAGGAGCGTACTTGCGGGCGGGCATGACAGATCCCTCCGCCCCGAGAAGGAAGACGGGCCCGCTTCAGCTCCGCCCACTTCGGTTGCCTGGAGCTTCAGGCAACTCAAGTCGCGCGAGTGTGCCGCCGAGCCGCTCGCTGCGACTGAGCGTCAGGCCCCCGTCATGGAGGCCGGCAAGATCGGCCACGATGGCGAGGCCGAGCCCTGAACCCGGAGCGGTCTCGTCCAGCCGCGTCCCACGGGCGATCGCGTCGGCCATGCTGTCGGTCGGCAGGCCGGGCCCGTCATCCTCCACCAGAATGGCGACAGCGCGACCTGCCTGGCCGACCTCCACGGACACCTGTGCGGCCGCCCATTTGCAGGCATTCTCCATGAGGTTGCCGATGACCTCAATGAGATCCTGCCGGTCGGCTCGAACGCGCAGCGCGGCATCGCCGAAGACGGTGATAGAGACGCCACGGTCCGCCTGAAGCCGGCGCAGCGCGCCGGCCACCTCCTCCGCCACGGGGAGCGGTGCGGCATGGCCGGCCAATGTCTGGGCGCCGGAGAGGGCGGCAGAACGCGCGCGGGCGAGATGGTGCTGCACGATACCCTCGAGCGCGCGGGCCTCTGCCAGAGCGGTGCCGGACCGTGGGTCCGGCCGGTCGAGCGCGTTGAGCATCACGGCGACTGGGGTCTTCAGCGCGTGGGCGAGGTTGCCGACATGGGCGCGGGCGCGCTCCAGCGTCTCGCGGTTCTGGGCGATGAGGGCGTCTACCTCTTCCACCAACGGCGCGACCTCCGCCGGTGCGGGAACGGCCAGGCGATCCCGCGTGCCGGTCCGCACCTCGGCCAGGGCGCGGCGGATGGCACGCAGCGGTGCCAAGCCCCAGACCACCTGCGCTGCGACGCCGGCCACCAGTCCGAAGCCGAGCACGACGAAGGCGAGGCCGATGCCTCGGTGTAGCCGCGCCACATCGGCGTCTGTCGCGTCCTGTGCCACCGCGACCTGAATGGTCAGCCGCCCTGGCGAGCCCGGCAGTTCGACGCTGCGCTCCAGCAGACGTAACCGCTGGCCGCGCGGACCGGTCAGGTCGCGGGCGCGTGTGTCAGCGAGGTCAGGAGGGGCGGGCGGCGGCAAGTTCGCGTCCCAGAGCGAGCGGGAGGAGGCGGAGCCGCCCGGGCCGGTGATGCGCCAGTACTGGCCTGAAAGGGGACGGTCGAACTCGGCACTGGCCCGGAAGCGTTCCAGCCGGGGCCGCCCGGCGGCGTCGGTCGTCGCCGCAGCGACCACGGCATCCAGCAGGTCGGAGATGCGTGCATCGGCGGCCGCCTCGATCTGGCGCTGAGCGATGTCGGAGACGAACCAGCCGGTGACGGCCAGACCGGCGGCGACCCAAAGCGCCGTGAGGAGGGCAAGGCGGAGGGTCAGGGAGCGCAAGTCAGCCCTCGTCCGCCACCATGCGGTAGCCCTGGCCGCGCACTGTCTCGATAACGCCGTCGGCCAGCTTGCGGCGCAGGCGGCCGACCATCACCTCCAGCGTGTTGCTGTCGCGGTCGAAGTCCTGGGCGTAGAGGTGCTCGGTCAGTTCGGTCTTGGAAACAGGACGGCCCGGGTGGTGCGCGAGGTAGGCGAGAAGGCCGTATTCCAACGCCGTCAGCCGCACCGGCGCGCCCTTCCAGGTCACGCTGCGTGCGTTGATATCGATCCGCAGGTCGCCGAGCCGGATCTCGGGTCGGGCCAGGCCGTGAGCGCGGCGGATCAGCGCCTGCACGCGCGCGACCAACTCGGCCATGACGAAAGGTTTTGCGAGGTAGTCGTCAGCCCCGGCGTTCAACCCCTCCACCTTCTCAGTCCAGGCGTCGCGGGCGGTCAGCACCAGGACGGGCATGGTACGCCCGGCTGCCCGCCAGCGGCGGAGCACCGTCAGACCGTCGAGGCGCGGTAGGCCGAGATCCAGGACGACAGCGTCGTAGGGCTCGGTCTCGCCCAGGAAGAGTGCTTCCTCGCCGTCCGGCGCGTGGTCCACGGCAAAGCCCGCTTCCGCGAAGGCGGCGCGGAGCTGGCCGGCGAGGGCTTCGCTGTCCTCCACGACGAGCACGCGCATCAACGGCGCTCCTGCACGGGACCCTTGGTGCTCAGTACGTTGCCGTTCGCGGCATCCACCCGTAGCTCGAAGACGCGGCCGCTGGGGGGCAGCAGCTTGAACTCATAGATCCAGCGGCCGTGATCCCGGTCCAGGTCCGTGTCGATCAACCGCCCCACGTAGCGGCGCTCCACCCCCGCCAGGATCTCCGAGAGCGAGCGGATCTCCCCAGCCGCGAGAGCGGCGCGGGCGCGGGCACGATCGTGGTCGTGGTCATCGTCGTCGTCATCGTCGTCCCGGGCCAGTGCGGGGTAGGAAGCGGCCGGCAGGGCGAAGGCGGCGGCGAGGAGCTGGAGCAGGAGCCGGCGCGTCATGGTCTCAAGGTGTCCTGCGGAACCTGAACGGGAGCTGAACCGCCGGCTCAGGAAGGGTTCAGGTCGGGGGTGCGAAACACTGCCTCGTCGCCGGGAACGGCACCACTGACGAGGAATGCAAACTGATGTTCGGCATCGACGCCCTGACTGGCCTGGCACTGCTCATCTCTCTCTGCGGCTTCATCCCCGTGGCAATGGCCTTTGCGGAGGATCCCTCGGTACTCCGGGCCGGCGGTTCGCGGCCGGGAGCCCGGCTGGTAGGCTTCCTTGCGGGACCTCCCCGATGAGTAAAGCTCGGGGAGCGGTTTGGCCCGAGCAGGGGAAGCCTCCCGACGTGGACTATCAGGCCAGAGAGGTTGCAGCGGTCGGCGGGCTCACCCTCTCCGGTCCGTCGCGGTCCGCCCGCCGCCGGGCGTAGCGCTGCGCAAGGGCGGCGCAGGCGAAGAGCTGGGCCTGGTGGAACAGCATGAGCGGCAGCACGATCATCCCGACCGCGGTGGAGGGGAAGAGAATGTTGGCCATGGGGATGCCGCTGGCCATGCTCTTCTTGGAGCCGCAGAAGACGATGGCGATCTCGTCCTCCTTGGAGAAGCCGCCGATGCGACTGACGAGCCCCGTGAGTACAAGCACGATCGCGAGGATCGCGAAGTCGGCGAGAGCCACGATGCCGAGGCTCGGCAGGCTGATCCGGCCCCAGATCCCCGCCACCATCCCCTCGCTGAAGGCCGCGTAGACGACGAGGAGGATGGATCCGCGGTCGAAGAGCGAGGTCACAGGCTTGTGGCGAAGCAGCCAGTCACCGACGAGCGGCCGCATCAGCTGGCCCGCGAAGAAGGGCAGGAGGAGCTGCAGGGTGAGCTTCTCCAGGGTGCCGACGCTCAGCCCGGTGCCGTGCGTTCCCATCAAGAAGGTCAGCAACGCCGGGGTGAGCACCACGCCGAGGAGGTTCGAGACGGAGGCGCTGCAGAGCGCCGCCGGCACGTTGCCCCGTGCGATGGAGGTGAAGGCGACCGAGGACTGGACCGTGGAGGGCAGAGCACAGACAAAGACGAGGCCGAGCGCGAGCTCCGGGGCGAGATAGGGCCTCAGCAGCCAGGTCGCCGCCAGCCCAAGAAGCGGGAAGAGAAGGTAAGTGCTGAGGAAGACGATCGACTGAAGGCGCCAGTGCGCCAGCCCAGCGAGAACGGCCTGGGGCGCAAGGCGCGCCCCATACAAAAAGAAGAGCGCGGCGATCGCGACCGTGACGACCTTATCAAGCACCTCGGCCGAGATACCGCGGGCGGGCAGGAGGGCCGCGATAGCGACGGTGCCGGCAAGAGCCAGGAGGTACGGGTCAAGTTTGAGTCGGTCTCGTAGTGAGCTGATGGTCATGGCGATGATGGTTCCGAGGGTTCCGCATGACGATAAGCAGCCAGCAGAAATCCTGTAGCCCGATAGCCAGGATAACAGTTATCATGCTCTGCAATGAGCCTTGCTCTTCATACCTTGGCACCCCGGCCCGAGCTGCTCAGGAGCTTCATTGCCGTGGCCGAGGCCCGGAGCTTTACCCTGGCGGCCCAGCGCCTCGACCTTGCCCAGTCTACGGTTAGCCAACACGTGAAGCGGCTGGAGGCCCTTCTCGGGCGCACGCTCTTTGCCCGGAACACGCATTCGGTGGCGCTGACGCCGGACGGCGATGCGCTACTCGCCTTCGCTCGGCAGGTGCTGGAGGCGCATGAGCGGCTTGAGCGCTTCTTTGCAAGCTCGGCGCTGCGTGGCAGGGTCCGGGTGGGCATCTCCGAGGATTTCGTGCTTGCGGGGCTGCAAGAGGTACTGGCCGCCTTCACACGGCGCCACGCCTCCGTTGACTTGGAGCTTACCGTCGGCCTCAGCGGCCGCCTTTACGAGCGCTTTGACGCGGGCGAGCTGGACGTCATCCTGGCCAAGCGCCGCCGCGACGATCCCCGCGGCCGTCTCGCCTGGCGAGAGGCGCTGGTGTGGATTGGCCGACCCGGCATCCATCCAGACCCGGCCGCGCCTCTGCCGCTGCTGCTTTACCCCCCGCCGAGCATCACGCGCGCGCTCGCGCTGGACGCGCTGGAGAAGGCCGGGCGCTCCTGGCGGGTAGCCTGCACCAGCGATAGCCTGAGCGGACTGCACGCGGCGGCCCATGCTGGTCTCGGGGTAGTACCTCACGCCGCACGGCTCATCCCTGCCGGATTGGCGGTGCTCCCAACCTCGCGACACCTGCCGGATCTATCTGGAGTGGAGTTCGTGGTCATCGCGCCAGCGCATCTCAACAACGCCGGGGCAGCACTGGCCGAAGACTTGCTGCGGCACGGCTCAGCCGGCTGGTAGCGCGCTGGCACTGGAGTGGCTGGGTAGGCTCGAACGGCTGCCGAACCTCCCTGGAGCTTATGAGGCCAGCCGGTACCTCATGCCACTGAATGCCCGTCCGCACGGCTGCGTTGTACGGAACAGCTTGGAGGCGCAGTCGGTCAGCGGCGGGTGCGGGATCACGCGAGACGAACATAGTTCGGGCGTCCGAGCTCGAGCATGCGGTTCAGCGCACCAACAGCGATGGACACTTCTGTCGCGCGGCGTGCGTCCGTGCGCGACCGCAGTGCGCCGCCAGTGACCCGCTTGAAGCGCGATGTCTGCCTCAATCAGGGCGCGTCAGTTGTAGCCTGAAGCCTTCTGCCAGCCCATGCGCCCACGCTCCGCGATCATCCTGAGGTGCTGGTCGGACCGGGTTGGCGCCGTCTCGGCTGTGGCGCTCGGCACGGTGCTGGAGCGAGGTGGAACGATCACGGTAGCTGCGGGATGCCGCCCGCCACCTAACAGTAGACGGCGTCCTGGTCGTAGGCGCCATCACCCGTGAACGAGGCTATTGGGTCCGCAACCTGGTCGAGCAAAGGCCCAACTCGCGAGACGTCATCGACATCGCTCGTCGTCAGGGTGGACGCGACGATCCGCCCCGTGTCGGCATCCACGCCGATGTGCAGCTTGCGCCACGACTGGCGCGTCTTACTCCCGTGCTTCTCGACCAGCCGCTCGCCCGGGCCACATAATTGCAGCCCCGTGCTGTCGACGATCAGATGTATGGGACGGGTGCCGGACCGAGGGAGCCGAAACACGGCCCGAAGCGTCAAAGCCGTTTTAATCGCCAGAGCTGAGTACCGCGGCTGTCCGCCTCGTGTGGTCCGCGGCTCGGCCTTCCAGGCCGCGACCGCCGCATCCGTGAACCACACGGTCAGACTGCCGCGCCCGCGTGGCGCGGCATCGTACTCCGCCCAGTTCGTCGCCCGGGACCGCGGCTTCGAATGCGGTGACGGCGGTTGGCATTCACCTTGAAAGGCAAGCTCGGTTCCCTTCGAGAATGGCAGGGCATCGTCCCCTCACCATCCTACGTCAGGCTGATCGCCAAGCCGATCAGGGCAACACACCTGGGCTACTCTACACGAATATCGCGGGCGCGAATCACATCACGCCACTTGGCGCTTTCAGCGGCGAGATAGGCCGGGAACGCTTCCGGGGTGCCGCCGACCGGATCAATTGAAAGGCCCTGCAGGCGTTCTCGCAAGTCGGGCGTGCGCAAGCTTTCGATGACCGCTTCCGAAAGGCGGCTGATGATCGGCTGGGGCGTATTGGCGGGCGCGAACATGGCGAAGTCGCTGGACGCGTTGAGGCCGGGTGTGCCGGACTCAGCCAAGGTGGGCACGTCCGGCGCCTGGGCGGAGCGCTGCTCTGAGCTCACCGCCAGTGCCCGCAGCTCACCCGAGCGCATGAACGGCAGTGCCACGCCTGTGTCCACGAAAGACATCGGGATCTCGCCGCTCATCACGGCCTGCATGCCCGGGCCGCTGCCACGGTAGGGCACGTGCTGGAGCTTGATCCCGTTGGCGGCGGCAAACATCTCTGGGGCGAGGTGGTTAGCCGAACCGATGCCGCCCGAGCCGAAGCTGATCGTGTCAGGTGCCGCCTTGGCTGCCGCCACGAGGTCGGCCACCGTGCGGAAACGGGAGTCGCCGCGCACGCACAGGAAGAACCCGTTCTGAACCAGCAACCCGATCGGCGCGAAGTCGCGTTCCTGATTGTAGGGCAGGTTGCTATAGAGATGGGGATTGATGGCATAGGTGCTGTTGGGGGTGACCAGCAGGGTGTAGCCATCGGGGCGGGCACGGGCCACGAAGCCGCTGCCCACCGCGCCGTTGGCGCCAGCCCTGTTGTCCACCACGAACTGCTGGTTCAGGCGCGCCGATAGCGGCTGCGCGATCAGGCGTGCGATGAGGTCGGTTGAGCCGCCGGCGGCAAAGGGCGCCACGATGGTCACCGTGCGCGTCGGGTATGCGGGCGCTTGGGCGCCGGCCGGCCTGCCTCCCATGGCCGCAGCCGCCATCAGGCCCAGGGCTGAGGTACCGAATCCGCGTCGGTGCATGATCTTTGTGTCCTGTTCTTGGAACGTTTGCTGATCGTCCGGCCACCCGGTGCGGACGGGTCGAAGTTGGCCCAGCCGGGCAGGCTCGGCCGCCCCCACGGCATTCGTGTGGCCAAGCCAGTCCAGGCATCGGCCGCGCGAACAAGGTGCCGCCGTGCGCGGCGGCCTGGATTATGACGCCTGGGCCTTAACCCGTGACCGCGCGCGGCGTCGCGAGCAGACCCCATTCGCCGAGCCGGTGCCGAAGGACCTTGGCCTGCCGCTCCGTCAGCGGCCAGGCGCCGGGTGGGCGCACATGGCCGCAGTCATTGCCCATCATGGCGAGCGCGCTCTTCACCACCGTCACGTTGGTGCCATTGCCTTCCTCGGCCCGCAGCTCCTCGAACGCCCCCATCACGGCGATCAGTTCGTTCGCGCGGCCGTAGTCGCCTGCGGAAAGGGCGGCGTGGATCGCGACCGAATGCTCAGGCCAGACATTGATCAGCCCGGACGTGAACCCGCGCGCGCCAACGGCGCAGAGCGGCGGCGCCCAGGTTTCGGCTAGGCCACCCACCCAGACGATCGCGGGATCAGCGCGGCGGATCGCCTCCGCAAGACGCAGCGGCGTCGGGCTGGCCCATTTCACGCCGGCCACGCCGGGGATGCGGCAGAGCTGCTCGATCGCGTCCAGTCCGATGCCATCATTGCGAAGGTAGAGCACGATCGGCAGGTCCTGCGCAGCCTCCGCAATGCGCTGCACGTAGCCAACGACGCCGCGGGGCGCGACGAAAGGGTCGGGCGGCTGGTGGACCATTAGCGCCGCGGCGCCGGCCGCGCGCGAGGCGTGGGCGAGCGCCACGGCATCGCCCATGCTGCGCCCGACGCCGCCGATCAGCGGCACGCGCCCGTCAACCATTTCCGCGACCGAGTGGACCATCCGCTCCGCCTCAGCGGTGGTCAGGCCGTAGAACTCGCCGGTATTGCCGTTGGCCGTCAGGATGTGCACCCCAGCCCCGATGGCGCGATCAATCACAGGGCGGAGCAGCGCCGGCGCGATCTGGTCGTCCCGGTCAAAAGGCGTGACGAGGATGCCGGAGATGCCCGGCAGCGCGGAGAGGAAGTTCGGGTTCGGCGATGGCACAGTCAGTTCCTTGATTGTTGCGAGGTTCAGCGCGCGGGGGAGGGGCGGCGCTCCGGGGGCGTGTAGTCGAGCCCGACGAAGCCTCCGCCCTGGTATCGCTGCCCCAACGTGTCTAGCGGATTCGGTTTGGCCAGGACCTCGGCGGCGTAATCCTCCGCGTTCTGGGTAGGATGGTAACCGAGCACCTCGCAGGAGGTGGGCGTCCACCAACTCCGCGTGTTAGCGGAGACTCCCCAGGCAACGACAAAGCCAGCGGAGGGCGCCTCGATGCAGCGCAGGGTGAACTGGAGTAGGTCGTCGAGGCCAAACCAAGTGCTGAGATGGCGCGGCTCCGTCGGGCATGGCAGAGCGGAGCCGATCCGGACGCAGACGCTCTCAATGCCGTGCTTGTCCCAGTAGAGCCGGGCCAGCCCCTCGCCCCACATCTTGCTCAGGCCGTAAAAGCCATCCGGCCGGAAGTCGCAGTCGGGGCCGAGTTTCTCTGTGACCTCATGCATGCCGATGGCGTGGTTGGAGCTGGCGAAAACGATCCGTCGGACCTTATGGCGCCGTGCACCCTCGTAGACCGCGCGGAGGCCGACAAGATTGTTCTCGATCACCTCGGACAAGGGGCGCTCGACGCTCGTGCCGGCCATGTGGATCAGCACTTCCACGCCCTGCAGCAGGCGGTCCACCACCCCTGGGTCGCGCAAGTCCCCATGCATCACGTCCTCGCCGGGGCGCAGAGGTTCGAGCGGGGTGCGTCCACCAGCCGAGCGAAGGTCGATTCCACGTTCAAGAAGGGCGGGGCGCAGGAAGCGGCCGATCTGCCCGCTTGCGCCAGAGAGTGCGACCTTCGTCATGCGGTAGAACTACCTGCCGAGCCGGCCAGTCTGCGCCGGACCATTAAGCAGCTTCGCGTTGAAGTCGCGTCGTGGCTGTCCAGCATCGTCTCCCCCCAGGGCGGCAGGCGCGGGCACGGCTATGGCGCACGCGGCTCGCTAACTTGTCAGCCGCGCTAGCTAGTTGTCAACATGTATGACAGGATGGGTGGGATCGGATACTGGACGGCCTGCCTGGCGCGACCACGATCCCGGGCTGGATGCGGGAGGCGAGCATGAGCGATTTGAAGTTGGTCCGTCGGCAGCGGGAAAGGCTCGGCGACCAACTCTATGGTCAGATCCTGGAGCAGATCATCTCCGGATCCCTACAAGAGGGTGACAAGCTGCCCTCGGAAAACCAGATCTGCCAGGCATTCTCGGTCTCGCGTCCGACGGTACGTGAGGCGCTTATGCGCCTGCACGCCGACGGGCTGGTGACCACCCGTCAGGGTTCGGGCACCTTCGTGCAGAAACGGCCATCAGATCAGCTCACCCGCCTCGTCAAAGTCTCCGATATCGCGGGGATGCTACGGTGCCTTGAGGTGCGCATCGGGCTTGAGGGGCAAGCCGCCTCACTGGCAGCACAACGACGCAGTGCCCAGGAAATGGAGCGGATCCTGGAGGCTTTGGCCGCTCTGCGAGCGAGCTTCGCAGGTGAGGCCGTGCCGGCCCACGCGGATTATGCCTTCCACAGTGCTGTCGCCAAGGCCAGTGGAAACGCCTTCTTCGCCGAGTTGCTCGAGATGTTGAGCGATCCGATCCACGGCGCCATGACCGTCGCGCTCGGCCTCACCCGCGTCGGTTCAAAGGAGCGCGCCCGTAGGGTGGTTGAGGAACACGAAGCGATTGCCGAGGCAATCCAGGCAGGTGATGCCGAGGCCGCGGGCCTCGCCATGCGGTACCACCTTCACCGCTCACGCCAGCGCGTCACGGACGGGCAGCGGGACGTTTAAGATGCAGTTGAATTGTTTAATGATCTATCATTCGCTCGCTTTATGTAAATTTGTCATACCCAATGGGTATAAAGTTTTCTGGCTCACTGGGCTTATTGTAGCCCGAAAATGCAAGGTTCTCACGACAGAGTGAGCTTCATGCCGCTAAAGTTCCCCCTTGAGGCCTGGCTCCTCTTCCGCCGGAAGGGACCGGACATCACTGACGGCGCCTCGGACGGGGAGCGGCCGCTCTTTGTCGGCATGAGCAAGGCCGGGCGGCTCACGGGTCAGGAACTGTCGGACAAGGCAGTGTGGCGGTTGGTGACGCGGGCATCCTGTTGCTGATCATCCCTCTCGTGCGTTCAACGGCAGGTGAACGCAGGCGAGAGGGGGAACAATGAATGAGGAATGGGCAGAGCAGCCCCCTTGCCAGGAGATGACGCCGTGGCCGCCGGGCGACAGCGAGATTGCCCGATGCATTCGAGCTTACAATTGGGCGGCGACGCCGCTCGGGTTAGTTGAAGGCTGGCCACAGCCGCTGCGCACGGCCGTCGACATGGTGCTCGCCATGCCTGGGCCTGCCAACATCCTGTGGGGGCCCGCCCATATTCAGATCTACAACGACGCCTACATTGCTATTGCAAGGGACCGACACCCCGCGCTGCTCGGCCGCCCGGCGGCGGAGGGCTGGCCCGAGATCCACGCGGAGGTGCTTGCCCCCATGCTGGAGACCGTGCTCGCTGGTCGAGCGATGCGGATCTCCGACCTTTCCGTCACCTTGCTTGGACCGAACGGACATCCCGAGGAGCGCGTGTTCGCCACGACCTGGTCGCCGATCCGGGACGGGGCGGGTGCTGTAGCGGGTGCGCTGGAGATCCTGGTCGAGGTCAGCGACCGCCGCGAGGCGCAGGCGGCGTTGCGCGAGAGCGAAACCCGGTATCGCTTTCTGATTGAGAGCTGGACGCAGGCGGTTTGGGAAACCGATGCGAACGGCGTCGTCGTCGCCGACAGCCCGAGCTGGCGCGCTTATACCGGCCAGACCCTGGAGGAGTGGCTTGGCTACGGTTGGCTAGACGCGATCCACCCTGGCGACCGGGCCTATGCCGAGCGGCAATGGCGGGAGGCGATCGCGGCTCACGGGCTCGTCGACGCTGATTTCCGCCTTCGTACCCCCGGTGGCGGTTGGCGCTGGACCAATGTCCGTGCCGCCCCCGTGCTCGATGCGGCGAAGCGCGTCGAGAAATGGGTCGGGATGAACATGAACATCGACGCCCGCAAACGCGCCGAGGCGGCCCTGCGCGAAAGGGAGGAGCAGCAGGAGTTCTTGCTATCGCTCTCCGACGCTTTCGGCCTCCTCGCCCTGCCCGCCGAGATCACGGCGGTCGCCACGGCCCGCCTCTGCGAGCGTTTGGGCGTCGCCCGGGTCTACTACGGCGAGATTGCAGGCAATCTGCTGAAGGTTGAAAGGGATTATACGCGCGGCGTTCCATCCCTGGTCGGCGAGCACTCGTTGGAGCCGTTCGGACCTGACTTCATCGCGGCTTACAGGCCGGGTGCTGTGATCATGGTTGAGGATGCCGGGCATGATCCGAGGCTGACGCCAGCGGCGCGGGCCGAGTTGCACGGTGGCCGGATCGCGGCCTTCGCCGACGCCGTCCTATTTGAGGAGGACGGCGAGGTGAGCGTGCTCGCCGTGCAGAGTGCTGCGCCGCGCGCCTGGTCCGCCTCCGAGGAGGACCTGATCCGCGAGGTGGGCGAGCGCGTGAAGTCGGCCATCAAGCGGGCACGCGCCGAGACGGCGCTACGCGAGAGCGAGGAGCGCCAGCGATTCCTGCTCGCATTGGGCGACGCCATGCGCGCAGAGCCGAGTGCGGGCGGAAAAATTGAGACTGCCGCTCGCCACCTCGGGAAGCGGCTCAAGGCCTCGCGGGTACTCTGGGCGGAGTACGACTGGCAGAATGGTCTGGCCCACATCTTCAACGGCTGGTTCGCTCACGGCGCTCAACCGTTCCCAACCGTCATGCGGTTGAAGGACTATG
Source organism: Roseomonas sp. KE2513 (assembly GCF_016107305.1). GTDB lineage: Bacteria > Pseudomonadota > Alphaproteobacteria > Acetobacterales > Acetobacteraceae > Roseomonas. The sequence continues at coordinate 3,259 of NZ_RCVR01000064.1, read as the reverse complement.
ATGGGGAGGTCCTGAATGATCTCCGGGCTCCTGCACCCTGAAGACAGGGAGGAAGCGCTGCGTTCCATGCCGCGCACCCTCGACGGCGAGATGGTCGTCGTGCACTACCGGGTGATCCGCCCCTCGGGCGGTCGCGTCGTGCACCTGCGCGACACCGGCTTCCCGATCCGAGACGAGGAGGGGCATGTCGTCCGGGTTGCCGGCATCGTGCAGGACGTGTCGGATATCGAGGAGGCACGGGAGGCGCTGGAAGGGGAGAAGGAGCGGTTCAGGACGCTCGCCGAGGGCATCCCGCAGCTCGTCTGGCGCTCCTGCGACGAGGGGCGCTGGACCTGGGCATCCCCGCAGTGGCGGGACTACACGGGGCAGAGTCAGGAGAGCAGCCACGGCTGGGGCTGGCTGGAGGCAGTGCACCCCGACGACCGGGAGCGAACGATGGCATCCTGGCACGCGGCGCGGCCGCACGGGCGGCTGGAGGTGGAGTACCGGGTGCGGCGCGCGTCCGACGGCGCTTGGCGCTGGCACCAGACGCGCTCCGTCCCTGTGCGGAACGGGGCGACGGCGGCCCAGCCGGAAGGTCGCATCGTCGAGTGGCTCGGGACGACGACGGACATCGAGGACCTGAAGCGCCTCCAGAATGAGCAGGCCGTGCTGGTGGCTGAGCTCCAACACCGGACGCGCAACCTGCTGGCTGTGGTGCGCAACGTCGCCCGCCGCTCCATCTCCCCCCAGCCCGGCCGCGACGAGTACGACGAGCGGCTCGCGGCCCTCGGGCGCGTCCAGGGCTTCCTGGCGCGGAGCAGCAGCTACAGGGTGGCGCTGCGCGACCTTGTCGAGGCGGAGCTCCAGGCTGCAGGCGACGGGGTGTCGGACCGGGTGACGATCGAGGGCTCTCCTGTGGACCTGCCCGGCGAGGGCGCGCAGCCGGTGGCGCTCGCGCTGCACGAACTCGCCACCAACGCGGTGAAGTACGGCGCCATCGCCCAGCCAACGGGAAGGCTCTCGGTCACCTGGCTGATCGATGAGGGAAAGGAGGGCGTGCGGCTGCTCATCGTCTGGTGGGAGAGTGGGGTGGCGATGCCGGGCAGCCCGCCCGCGCGCCGGGGCTATGGCAGCGAGCTGATCACCCGCGCGCTGCCCTACCAGATGGCGGCGGAGACGGCCCTGGAGTTCACCCCTGACGGGGTGCGATGCTCTATTGCGCTCCCCGCCGGGGCGTTCAGGACAGCGGAGAGCCCGCGATCATGAGCGAAATAGGTAAAGCTCTGCAGGGCCGGCGCATCGCTGTCGCGGAGGACGAGTACATGATCGCTGACGAGGTGGCGGAGACGCTCAGCGAGGCTGGCGCGGAGCTGGTCGGAGCGGTGGCTCGCGTCGGCGCGACGGTGGAACTCGCGCGGGGACGTCACGACGGCTTTACATTCTATGTGATTAAGGTATCGAAACAATTTGCAAGCTACTGATCGAGCGGATGGTTCCGGTCTGGCGCAAAGCTTGCGTGCCTTCGCAGACAAGCCCGCAGTTCGACGGGCTGCCACCTCAGGGAGGACCGCCGATGGGTTACGTTCAAGTACTGCAAGCCGCTGCGCTTGTCTCAATCCTTGCCACCGGACCGGTCGCGGCTGCGACTTATGACAAGGTCTACATCTTCGGTGCCAGTGAGTCGGACAGTGGGAACATCTATGCCCTGACAGGCGGCACGACGCCGCCCAGCCCACCTTATGCCCAGCGCTATTCCAACGGGCCCGTCGCGGTGGAGTACATGGCGCAAACACTCGGCATTCCCCTCACCTACTCGCAAAATGCAGCCGCGGGGAACCAGAGCCTCAACTTCGCGATCGGCGGCTCGCTCACCGACACCCGGAACAACGTCGTCGCGCTCGGCAACGGTTATGGCATCCAGAACCAAGTGAACGACTTTCAGGCCCGGGTGACCAGCGGTGCCGTTTCCTTCAACCCCGCCAGCACGCTGTTCCTGATTATCGGGGGCGGGAACGACATCCTCCGCATCGGCTTCTTCGGCGGCAACCCGGTCACCGTCGTGCCGAACGCCGTGGGCAGCATCAGCTCCGAGGTTCAGACACTTGTCGGTCTCGGCGCGGCGCACGTTGCAGTCTCCACCATCAACAATATCGGCACCCTGCCGGTTGCGCAGCCCGCACGGGCAACCCAGTACGGCCAGCTGACGCAGGACCTGAACACCGCCTACCGGTCCCTCGCGTCGTCACTTGCCGGATCGCTCTCCGCCGACATCTTCGCCCTTGAGCGCGGGGCCATTCTCGATAACATAATCGCCAACTTCCGGAGCTTCGGCTTCACCAACGCGACCGACACCTGTGTCGCCAACGGCGTTGTCTGCGCCGATCCGGATCAGTACGTGTTCTGGGACAGCGTTCACGTCACCACCGCCGTGCACCGGCTCGTCGGCGAGCAGCTGGCGAGCCTCGTCACCCCCACCCCCGTGCCAGAACCGATGTCCCTTGCGCTGTTCGGCACCGGGCTTCTCGGGCTCGGTTTCCTTCGCCGGCAGCGGACGCGCTGATGTGCTGGGTTGGTGGGACCATGCCACCATCCGAGTGTAGCGGCATGCTCCTAACCTGAGGGAAGTGGCTGATCAGCCACGCCCACGGACCTGACCAAGTCGTGGGGCGCGTCGCTTTCAGGCGGCGCGCACATCCGCGAGGAAGCGGTCCACTGCCAAGCGCAGAACGCCGGACTGTGTCCACAGATCCCTCGCCGTCCCTGCGAGCTCGCTGGCCGCTCTTGAGGTGCCGATCGAATCTGCGTGGATGCCGCCCATCAGCGCGCTGATGCGTTGATTACCAATCGCGGCGTGCTGGACGCTGCGGGAGATCTCCTCTGTTGCGGCACCTTGCTGCTCCACGGCAGCGGCGATGCCCGTGGTGATGCCGCTGATTTGGTCGACGACCTGCGCGACGCTGCCGATCGCCTCCACAGCCTGGCTGGTCGATGCCTGAATGGCGGCGATCCGCCCGCCGATCTCTTCGGTAGCCCTGGCGGTCTGCGTGGCAAGCGCCTTGACCTCACTGGCCACGACAGCGAACCCTCGCCCTGCATCGCCCGCACGGGCGGCCTCGATCGTGGCGTTGAGTGCCAGCAGACTCGTCCGTCCCGCGATGTCACCGATCAGTCGAACGACGTCGCCAATCCGCTTGGCGTTCTCCGCCAGAACCTGAACCAAGTTGTCCGTGGCGCGCGCCTGCTGCGCCGCCTGTCCGGCCATGAGGGAGGACTGGCT
>NZ_RCVR01000063.1 GCF_016107305.1 Roseomonas sp. KE2513 | reverse complement strand
AAGCGAGGAGCATCTCGTGCTGACTTTTCTTGAAGTTGACCAGGACTGCCATTCGAAGCGCATCCATGCGTCGAACGGTAACCTGTCACGTCCTCAAAGGTGTTAACAAGGCTGTCTTGGCCGTTAGACGTTTGGTCCACCCTGCCTGCCTGCCTGCCTGCCTGCCTGCCTGCCTGCCTAGCCTTAGCTTAAAGCGGCTCCGCGCCTGCTGCGAACAGGAGTGAGGAGCCCGCGACATGACCGCCAAACCAGTCATCAGCCAACCCGTTTAGAGAAGGCGCTCTTATGGCGCGTGGTAGCGCAACTTGATGGGACAGAGGCACCGCTGCGGTCCGCAGGGGCAGCCAAAGGTCACTGCCATCAGCCGGTGCAACAGGCGCGCCGTGCCTGCATCCGAGACATGCCACTCGATCGGCCTCCCGCCCGCCACGCGTGCCTGCCGCCGCGCACGGTCTATCACCGGCCCAATCACGTCGCGCAGCGCCCAGCTATAGGTGGCAGGGCTGGGGGGCACGCGCTTCGGCTCCTGCGGATCCAACACGCGCAGCGCTTGCGCGTGCTTGCCGTCCCACGGCCAGAGCTTGGCATCCAGCAGCACGCAGCGCGTCGCGTCGTAACCGTCGAAATCGGCTCGCTCCCCGGCGCGGACAACCACATAGTCGTGTGTGGCCAATGCTTTCGTAACCTTCTGCTGGTAGGCACGGGCAGCGGGGCACATGTTGCGGCCCAGGTGATGGTTGGGGACGTATCGCCCTGGCTGCCCAGGCCCGAACTTGCGGCAGGCTGTGGCGAGCGCCGCCTGAGGAGCGCGGGCGCGTGCCTCCAGCAGCATCTCGTGCGCCAGCAGGGGATCAGGACGCCGCACTGGCCAGGGGGCCTCTCCCCGCACCTCCTCGTCATCGTCGTCCCCGTCTCCGGGCGGCAGCAGCGGGGGCGAGCGGCGCAGGGCGCGCAGCGCACGGCCCAAGCCAAGGTTGGCCGCCCCGCTCGGTAGTCGCCCGTCCGGTCCGGGCTGCGACACCGGGGCCATGGGATAGGTGTGCACGGCGCCGCTAGGTCCACGCGCCCAATAGGCCTGGGTGGCCGGCCGTACGAGCACCCCACCCACGGGCTGCCCGGCGCCGATCGGCTGGCGAACCTTCCCGCCGCCCACGCCGGCGGGCGTGGCTTGGCGCACCTGGCGCTGCCCCGGCAGGCCGAAGCCGGCCAGGGGGATGAACACCGTGCCGTCGCCGCGCGCTAGTGGCACGCGGTCCGGCAGCGACGGATCAGGAACTCGCGCCGCCGCTCGCCGAGCCGCCTGATCCGAGGACCAGACGCCCTGCGGGCGGCCGGTACTGAAGATGCGGTCGAACACTGCGCGCAAGTCCCGGCGAGGACCATGGCGGCCAGCACCCAGATCCTTCTTTCGGATGGGCGGGCCGCCGCTCATGCCCAGGCCTCCCCGGAGGGCAGGACCCGGGGGGCTTGCCGTCCGGCGGCCTCGGTGTGGCGCGCCAGCAGGCGCCGTATGTTGCCGCCCAGCACCTGCGCCTCCGCCGCTGGTGGCAGGCCCAGCAGCTTCACCTTGTGCAGCTCCAGCCCGGGGTGCAGCCATGGGCCGTCGGAGCCGAAGATCACCTTGCCCGGGCCCGCCCGCCGGATCGCCTGCACCACGTAGTCGAAGCGCCGTACCCCGGAGGTGTCGGCATAGACGTTGGGGTGGCGCGCGATTTGGTCCACCACGCGCTGCTGCGCGCGCCAGTCATCGACGAAGCTGCCGAGATGCGGAACGATGAAATCCACGTCCGGATACTGTGGGGCGATCATGTCCATTACCTCCGCCCGCCCTACGACGTCGAACAGCACAGGGATCCGGAACGCGCGGGCGGCCTCGCAAGCCTCGCGCGTCAGCAGTGCCTCGTAGCCGTGCACCTTGATGCCGCGAAAGCCGTGCTGGCGCACCGCTTCGGCGACCATGCTGCCGATCCGTCCCTTGTCGCGCCGGCAATGCACGAAGGCAAAGCCGATCAGCCGCGGCGCGTGGCGGCGGACGATCTCGGCCAATCGCGCATTCGCCGCGCGGTAGTCGCTGTCGAATGCGGGGAACACCACGGTGCGCGCGATCCCCGCCGCCCGCGCGCGCCGGAGGTAGTTTCCCAGTGGCGCGTCCGTGTTCCAGGGGTCGGTCAGGCCATCGGCGGTACCGGCATGGCAGTGCGCGTCGATCGCTCCGCCAGCATCCGATCCTGGACCTCCTGGCGACCCATCCAGCGGCACGGCACGCTATCCCGCGAGCAGGGCGCGGGTGCCGCGCGGACCACCCGTGCCGCGCACCGCATCCGGCACCGCCACGGCTACGCCCACCGTCTGCGCGCTGGCCAGCCATTCCTCCGCGGCCTCGGCGATGTCCTGCGCCAGAGCTTCGAACTGGGCGCGCGTGGCGGTCAGGATGAAGGGCTGGGACAGCCAGCGCAGGATGTCTCGCCCCGCCACCGCCATACGGGAACGAGGGGAGACGTTGATCTGCTCCTTATGGTAGCGGCGCAGCACGTCCTCTACCACGTCCCAGGCGTTCTCGGCGCCGAACAGGGCGCGCACATCCTCGGCCTGGAGGATCTCGAAGGCTTCCTCCAGCAGTTGCAGGGTTTCCACGCGCAACACGCTGAGATGGCCGTAGGAGAAGTTCTTGACGTTGTAGCGCAGGTCCAGCCCCGCACGCCGGACCGTGGCGATGCTGCCGAAGCTCGGGTCGTTGGCGCGGTCGCGCACGACCTCGGAGATGCGCTTGTCGCGGAAGAAGCGCGCGACCTCGGCAATGAAGGCGTTGAACAGCCCGTGGAACTCTGTGTTCGGGCTGGCCCAGCGGGCGGGCGGCACGGTCGCGCCCGGCGGCATGCCGTGCACCGGCGCGCGGTAACCGAAGGCGCGCAGATAGGCCTGCAGCCGTTCCTGCTGGGTGTAGCGCAGCACCTGCTTGCGATCGAACTGGTAAAGGCGGTAGGCACCCGGCCCGTCCGAAAGACGCACCACGCCGCCCTTGAACAGCTCCTGCAGCGTCATCACCGCGCGGAAGGTGCCGGCCATCTCCCCGGCCTGATGGACATAGTAAAAATCTGCCATGGCGCTGCCGCGCTCGGCCGTCATCTGCTCGTCATAGGGCTTCACGGAGGGCGTGACCCGCGCTTGGCCCAGGTCGGTGCCGGCATCGGGCCCGATGCCGATCAGCCCGGCCAGCCCGTTGTCCGGCGGGGTCGCCGTGTCCGCCTCCGCCTCCAGCGCGCCGAGCATGTTGTTGACCATGCCGTTCAGCACGTCCGCCAGTTGCGGATTGGCCACCAGCACAGAAGCATTCTCGTCGATCAGGCGTTGGCGGAAGGCCGCGATCTGCCTTTGGGAGAGCTGGTATTTCTTCTCCGTCAGGAACTGCTGCTTGCCGTTCTGTAGGGGCATGGCCCTGGTCTCCGGGGCTTCTGTTGCGAGGATCGCCCGGCTCAGGGCGTCGAACCGCCGGGGGACGGCGCGGGTGAGGGGTTGGGCTGCGGGGTCGGGCCGCTGCCTGGCTGCGTCCGGGCGGCGGTGCCTCCGCGGCCCGGCGCGACCTTCCGGGGCGGCTTGGCTATCCCGGGCGGTGCGCCCGCCGCGGCGGAGGAGGCGTTGCGGTTGTTCCGCGGCGCCTTCGCCTGGCCGGCGCCGGCGGCTTTGCCCTCGATCTCCGTTGCCAGTTGCGCGACGGCCAGCACGTGCTCGCCCAACTCCTGCAGGGCCGCCACGATGCGGCCGCCACCGGGCAGGGTGGAAGCCCGGCGCTGCAGCAGATCGAGCATCGTGGCCAGCGTCCCGGCCTCCGCCCGGACCAGGCCGATGCTGATGCTGCGGCCCTCGGCCATGGCCTGGGTCCAGCCGGCGGCGGCAGATTCACACCAGCGCAGCAGCAGCTCGGCGTTCATGGTCTTGCTGCCGTTCAGCGGCATCAGCAGCCGGTCCGCCTCATCGATCCGCAGCGCGTCGAACTCCGTGCGCACCTCGGCTACAGAGGCGGGAATGGCGCGCACGGTCCAGGTGAGGCGCGCGAAGAGCGTGCCGATGCCACCCAGCACGTTCTTCTCGTACCTCTTGCGGAGGTCATCGGTCAGCTGGTCGGTCTGGGATTGCAGCATCCGCATCGTTTCGCCCACGCCTTCCTTCTCCAGCAGCACAAGGTCCAGCCTGTCCGGGTCGAAGGCGTTGGAAAGTCCCAGCGCCTTCTCCAGCGCGGCGCGCAGCTTGGCGAGGTGCTCGGCGCCGAGGGCGATGCGGTCGGGGGCGCCGCCGCCCTCGCGGCCGAACTCCTCCACCACCATGTCCAGCGTGCGGCGATAGGCAGCGGTCAGGCTCTCGATAGCCTCCTCGTCGGGGTCGGTCACCACCGGCTCCAACTGGTCCAGCAGGGCGTTGATGTTCTGCCGGATGTCCTGCGCCTGCCGGAAGAACACGGCCTGGGCGCCAGCCACCAGCGCGCCCGCCGGGCCCTCCACCGGCTGCGCGCCGAGCGGGCGGTAGCCGATAGCGCTCTCGCCCTTCCCGGTGGTTTCGGGGAACACCTCGGCCAGCCTCGCCAGCGTGCGCCGCGGGTCGCCGCCCGCCGAAAGGCCCAGCACCCGCGCCATGCTCTGCTGCGCGAGCCGCATCAGGTCCAGCGAGCCGCCCGCCGCCACCAGCCCGCCCGTCCCGGCGGGGGATACAGCGGTGAAGGCCATGGTTTCAAGCGCGGCCAGCACGCGCTCGTCCGGGCCGAGGGGCGGCGCCTGCTGGCCGCTGTTGCTATTCGACATGGGGCTGCCCTCCTGCTGATGATTTTGGTCCTGGCGACCCCGGCCCTCGGGAGCGGGGGCGCCGCGCCGCACGGGGCTTGGCCGCGGCCGCGAGGGCGAGCTCCGCCCATTCCTCCCAGGCCCCGGCCATCTGGTCCTCCAGCCGGGTCATGGGCTCGCGGCAACGGCCCAAGGCCTCGGCCACGCTGCGGGCCCAGGGAGCCCAGTCACGCCCTTCCTCGCTGCCCGCCAGCGCCTGAAGCGCCGCATGAGCTTCGGGCGAGGCGAGGCTGCCGTGCAGGCGGCGCGACAGGGCGCGCACGCTGCGGCCAAGTGTGACCAGCGCCTCGGCGCTGCCGCCGAGATCCAGCGCCGCGCCGAGGCCCGCCGCCGCCTCCCCGCGCAGCCCGGCCGCCTCGGCCTCCTCAGCCAGCGCCAGCATCTCGGTCGCCCCGTCCTCGTAGCGGCCGGCGAGAACATGCTCCCCCCCTGCGGGGCGGGCGTGCAGCACGGCCCAGTGCAGGCGCTCCCCGGCGCAGGCGCGCAGCTCCTCCAGCGCCAGCAGCACGGCCTCGAAGGCGGTGGCCATGGTCATCGGTCTATCTCCGGACCAGGGCGCGATAGAAGTTGCCCGCGACCGTGCCCGGCGGCGCCCAGCGGCGATCCACCGCGTGGCGCGCGGCGCCGACGAGGAAGATGGCGGGCACGATGCCGGGATCGCGGCTTTCCGCCAGACGGCGCGCCGCCTCCTCCACCAGCCCTTGGTCGCGCGCCTCAAAGCGCACGGAGCCGGCCAGGCTGCGGCCGCCGAGCTGCGGGAAGGGCTGAAAGGCGATAACGTCCACCGCCAGTTCGCAGGCCCGGGGAAAGCTGTCCAGCACCGCGCGCGGAATGGAGCCGGGCGGAGGCGGCGGATAGAGCCGGTCCCAAGCCTGCTTGAAGCCGCGCGCGCGCTCCTCGAAGCCCATGCGACGCAGAAGCTCGATATTGATGGGGATCCGCAGCCAGGGCGTGGGGTGCACGCCGGCGGGGTCGAAGCGCTGCGTGTTGCGGGCGGAGCGCGCGGTGACATCCATCAGGGAGGCCACGATCTCCGGCCCGCCCAGCAGCACTGCGACCAGATCCGCCCAGGTCTCCTGGTGCCAGCGCGCCCAGACCTTGGCGATAGCGGGGGAGAGCCCGGCCTCCAGCAGGCGTTGTGCGATCGCCAGCGGCACGGCCTTCCACAGGCCAAGGTCGGATTGCAGGTTGTGCCCGCTCTCATGCAGCACGGCGCCGAGCGTCCAGGGATTGACCAGGCGGTGGTGCGGAAGCTGGATCAGCGGAAAGGGATTAGGCCGCCGCTCCAGCTTCGCCATGGCGATGCCGCGCCGCCAGGTGGCTGGGCCAAGGCCGGTTTCCATATAGCAGAAGGGCGCGGGGGAAGGCACGGGCTTTGCGCGTCCTATGCCCGTGTAGACATATTGGTAGCAGTCCAGCGCGATGCGGTCGCAGGCCAGCAGCATGGGGCCGAAGCGCGACTGCCGCTGGCCGAACAGCTCCAGGTAGAAGCCCCAGATGTCCTCGGCGCGGCGTACCCAGCCAAGCATGGCTTCGCGCGAGGCGAGCAGGCGCGCGAGCGCGGCACGGTCCGGCGCGCGGGCAGCGGCGGCGGAGGCGCGCGCGATCTCCCGCGACATGGCGAGCACGTTGCGGCGGAGATCGCCTGTCAGGGCGTTCGCCGCCTCCAGGTGGCCGTCGCTCGGCGCCTCCGGGCCGCTGCCGAACTCGTCACGCCGGAAGGGGCGCAGCGCCGCGGCGTGACGCAGCGCCGTCGGGGATTGGAGGCGGATCCAACGCGTGAGCTGGTCCGCCTCGCCCGCGCGCCATTCCGCGGCGCCCGGCACTGGGCCGGCTGCGCCCCGGGGAGCGGCCTCTCGGCTGTTGGTGGCGGCGAGGCTCGGCATGGCTCCTGCCCTCGTGGCAGCTTTGGAAGGGCAGCGCTCAATAACCGCGCCGCATCGCCACGCGGGGGCGCCGGCCGCTACGGACGAGGATGCTGATCGCGATGTCCGGCTTGTTGAACACGCGGTAGGTCTGCCCGGCCATGATGCGCACGGCGCGCTGGGGCGGCATCGGCTGGCCCATGCCGGCGCCGCGGGCCATCGCCTGGGCGGTGCGCGTCAGCACATGGGGCAGCACGCGCACCAGCGGGCGCGTGGCCGGGTTGCGGCGCATCGCGCCCGCCAGCCGCCCCGCCGCCATGGCCAGCGCGGGTGTCGCACGGCGCAGCGCCGGGGCGCCGGCCCGGGCGAGGCGCGTGGCCAGCGGCACCAGGCTGCCCGCCAGCGCCTCGGCTGCCACGCCGCTATGGGCTGCCGCCGCCTCGTGCGCGATCTGCTCCATCAGCGCCATCTCACCCTGCGCGCCAGCCCCGGCGAAGCCCATCTCGCCCTCAGGTTGCAACTCGCCCTCGTTGAATTCCCCGAACTCGCCCAGGCTGCCCAGCTCGTGGCTGTACTCGCCCTCGCCGCTCCACTCCTGGGCGCCGGCGAACTCATGGGTCATCTCGCCCGACATCTCTCCGTACATCGTCTCCGGATTGAACTCGCCTTCCTGTTCCCCGAATTCGCCGAACTCTCCGAAGGCCTCGCCGCTCGCGCCCGAGCCCAGTTCGTGCAGCGCGGCCTCGAGCTGCTCCTGCTGCTCGCGCGTAAGGGAGCGGACGAGATTGCCCGCGATCGGACCCGCAACGGCGCCCACTCCAGGGATCGCGCCGACCACCAGGCGCGCGGCCATCGGAGCCAGGGTCTTGAAGGCGCGCTTGAGGAAGCGGCCGAATTCGGGATCGGGCCGTTCATGCAACGGGCTGAACTCGCCCTGAAGCTCGTACATTGTCCCGGTGCTCATCGCAGCCTCCGCTGGGTTCGATCCGGGCAGGAAAGCGTGCCGCGGTGAGCCTGCGCGAGCCGCACGTGCCGGGGAACACGCGCGCGTCTCACCCATCGGTGTTTCGCATGGATGAGCGACTAGGAACCGGCTCGTAACACAACGCACAGTTGCTAAACTGGATTTCCTAATATTGTTCCTTGTGGTCTCGCGCTGGGGCCGGGATGGTCCGAACTGGAAAGCGCCCGGGTGGGTAGCGACCGCTGAGGAAGTCTCCGTGGACAGCGGCAAAGGAGGGAAAGCCATGGCGCAACCGCAGGGCACCATCGCCCTTCCGATCGCGGAGGCGAAGGCGCCTACCCGGCAGGCCCGGCCCATCCTGGACACGATCATGGAAGCGCTGGACAGCCTCGTCCTGACGCAGACCACGGCGCTGGAGGAGGACGGGCAGGAAACGCTGGTGAGCTTCGATCTGGATGGCTTCCGCTACGCGTTGACGCGGCGGCGGCTGGCGGACGACGTTCGCCTCAGTCCGCGTGAGGCGGAGATCATCCGCCTCGTGGCGAACGGCCTGCCCAACAAGTGCATCGGCGCGATGCTGGATATCAGCGCATGGACGGTCGCCACGCATCTGCGCCGGATCTTCGCTAAGCTGGGCGTCAACTCTCGTGCGGCAATGATTGCCCGGGTCGGGGGGGCTGCGGCCCAAGCCAGAAGAGCCTCCGTGCTGGAAGCCGAGGCGCGGTGGGCCAACGCGCAGAACGGGCACGGCAAGGCTGCCGGCACCATGCCCGGGCTGGCCCAAGGCCATGCGGGGCGTGCCCCGGCTTGAACGGCGCTTCCTCAGCCCGGCGGCTTCCTTGACGTCACAGAGGAGGCCGCCGGACCCGCAATAACGCCCGCATTCAGCGGTACCTGGCGGGACGCATCGTGGGGGCGCCAGAGCTAACGAAAGCGCACCGACACTGGCTGCGGCGATGGCGAGCAGCCATGGCGTAGAAGGAGCGGGAGTTGATCTCGGGGCGCATGCGGGCGGCACTGGTAGCGGCGCGGGTGAGGGGAGCGTTGCTGGGCGGAGACCGAGCGTGGGGGCCGCCGAAACCGCAGAGGAGCGCCAGCAGGAAGCGATCCGGACCGCACACCGCCCTGCTTTAAATTTGGGAGCCCTCCGCGACGAGGGCGTCACCACACACCAGGGCTTGGCACGCGCGCTGACGAAGAGAGGGGCGGCGACACCACGAGGAGGGGCGATATGGACGCATACGGCTGTGGCGCGGGTAGTCGGAAGGCTTGAGGCTCAGGTGCCGATCGGCCTCGCTCACCTTGAGCTTCGCCGCCTGGATGTCCGGGTCTAGCCAGTAGCGGAACGGCAGCTTTGGAGCGTGGCTCAAGCCAGGTGCCGTAGCATGGTAGGCCGGGTAAACACCGGTGGACGGCCGGGTGGAGGGCGCGCATCCTTCCGCAAAGCACCGGTTTAGGGAAACGTCCATGCGTCTCGCCCGCCGCAGCTTCGCACTCGCGCTTGCCGGACTACCCCTGGCACGCCTGCACCCCGCCGGTGCCCAGGCGGCACCTCCCATCCTGCTGGATAACGTCCGCTACTTCGACGGCCGCGCCATGACGGCTCCCGCCCGTCTGTTAATGATTGACGGCACCCTTCGCATCCTCGGCGCCGACGCCGCACCGAACGGGGCGCAGCGCGTGGATCTCACAGGCCGCTATGTCATCCCGGCGCTGATCGCGGCTCACTCCCATATCGGCCACACATCCGGCGACACTTCCGGCCGCCAGTACTACACGCGCGAGAACGTCGAGGCGCAGCTTCGCCGCTACCAGGCGTTCGGCATCGGTGCCGCCGCCTCGCTCGGCCTCAATGCTCCCCTCTTTCACGCGCTCCGTGCCGAGAGCCGCGCCGGCCGCCTTCCCGGCGCTCTTCTCCTCGGCGCCGGCCCAGGCCTCGGCATGCCCGAGGGCGCGCCGCCCGCCGGACCCATGAACCTATCCGACGACCAAGTCATCCGCCCGGCCGATCCCGCCGCCATGCGCCAGGGCGTGAACGACCTCGCGGACAAGGGCATCGATCTCGTAAAGATCTGGATCGATGGTCTGGGCGACACCGTGCCGCAGATGACGCCCGACATGGCCCGCGCCGCCGTGGAGGCGGCCCACGCGCGAGGGCTGAAGGTCGCGGCCCATATCCACGACCTCTCTCAAGCCCGCTTGGCAGTGGAGGCCGACGTGGACGTCCTCGCACATGGCATCCGCGACAAGGAGATCGATGACGGCCTCCTCGCCTCCATGCGCGACCGCGGCACCTGGTACATCCCGACGATCCAGATCGACGAGGCCGAGTACATCTATGCCGACAACCCTGCCATCATCGAGGACCCCTTCCTCCGTGCCGCGCTCAGCACCGGGATGATCGCCCGCATGCAGGACCCGGCTCGGCGCACCGCGCAGCTCGGTCGCGCCGCGCCGCGCCGCTCCGACGTGCGGATCAACAAGCTGAACCTGAAGCGCATCCATGACGCCGGTGTTCCTGTCGCCTTCGGCACGGACTCCGGCGGCACCCCGCTCCGCGTTCAGGGCTTCGCCGAGCACCGGGAACTGGAACTGATGGTTGAAGCCGGCCTCACCGCTGCCCAAACCCTCGACATCGCCACGGCCCGCTCCGCCCAGCTACTCGGCCTCACCGACCGCGGCAGCGTGCGGGACGGGCTGCGCGCGGACCTCGTGGTGCTGGAGGCTGACCCGTTGGCCAACATTCGGAACACGCGCCGTATCGCACGCGTCTATCAGGCCGGACGGGAAGTGGCGGGGCCGATCACTTGATCCTTTTCGGAACCACTGGGCCACGGAGAGGGCGCTAACCCTCTCCTTACCCCGGCCACCAAGAGCCGGGGCGTGGGTCCTGGGAGCTTGGCGGAGGTGGCTTCCAGTCCGCCTGATTCGATCCTGCTTCCCAGCTCTCAAGGCTTTCTGGCAGTCCGGGTTATGCGTCCGTTCTCTGGAACCCGACGGCGGCGAATGGATGGCCAAGTCGGGCACCCGTCCGGCGGAGGGCAGCAGACTCTCAAAACAACTTGTCCCGGTGCTGTGCCTTTGTGCCTAGCTAGAAGTCATAAAGCTTTGTGGGGTTGGTCACGAGAATGGCTTGGCGCGTCGTCATCTCGGGCGCCCATTCGGTGAGAAGGTCGAGGAGTGGTGCCTCATCTGGTTTAGGCTCGGGGGCGTTGGGATGGGGCCAGTTGGAACCCCAGACCAGACGATCTGACGCTGTGGCAATGAGAGCTCGGGCGATCGCTGATACATCTGCGTACCCAGGCGGTCCGCTGCGTGACACGCCGTAGGGTGACGAGAGCTTCACCCAGGTGCGGCCACCCTCCAGCAGCCGCAACAACGCCCTGACCGACGGCGCATCGGGCGGTACGGGTTCGTGGAATCGACCAACATGGTCGATGACCACGGGGCAGGGCAGGCTTTGGATGAGCCGCTCACGCTCCAGCATCTCGCCACCGTCGAACTGTAACTGCACGTGCCAGCCATGAGGAGCGACACGCGCGGCGAGGTCAGGCAACCGCTCCCACGCTACCGGCCCACCGCCAAGCATAAACGCCCTTGCCCCCCGAGCACCCGCCGCGTGCAGACGCAGGAGCTCGTCTTCCGAGGTCTCCGGAGTTACGGCCACCACGGCTCGTGCGGATCCAAGGCCGAGCTCGGCCACCGCGTCGAGCGTGCAGGCATTGTCGATGCCATAAGCCGTGGGCTGGACGACGACCGTCCTTCCCAGGCCAAGCCGCGCTTGCACCTCCCTATAGGCTGAAAGGCTACTGTTGCGGGGAACGGGGGAGGGGCTGGTAACCGCAACAGGGTAACGCTCCGACGGGCCGTAGACGTGCATGTGGCAATCCACGGCGCCTGCTGGGATGGTAAAGCGGGGCTGATCTGGCAAGCGTTCCTCCTCTTCGGGAGTACCCAAGCTCGTCCGCCACCGGTTGTCCATCGGTGCAGCCCAGCCTTATCCTTCTCGCAAAACGGGGATCGGGAGGCAGCGGTGCTGAGACGCAGGTCTACTCTGGCGAGCGCTGCAGCGCTTACTGCGGCCAGCGTATACGATAACGCGAAGGCAGCCTGGGAGCCGACCCGGCCCATCCAGCTCATTGTCGGCTTCGCACCGGGTGGTGGCGCGGACCTCGCAGCCCGTGCCATCGCGGAGGCTGCCTTGCCCTTCTTTCCAGCACCGATTGTGGTGATCAACCGCCCAGGTGCCGGTGGCGCGATCGCCGCCCAAAATGTCGCTGGCCTAGCACCGGATGGGTTGAACCTTCTCGTCGGCGGGGGCAGCGAGAGCACCTCTTTGCCGGCCTTCCGCGACCTTCCTTATGACCCGAAGCGCTCCTTTCGTGCGATCATCCGGCTGACACGCCAGCCTCTGCTGATTGTTGCCGCCCGCAGCAGCCGTTTCCGTGATCTGCGCGCCGTCGTGGAAGCTGCGCGCCAGAGTCCGGGAACCGTCTCGCATGCTTCGTCAGGACAGGGTTCGATCTATCACGCAGTTTTCGTGCTGCTATCGCAAGCGGCCGGCATAGAGCTGCTGCACGTGCCATACACTGGCGGTGGACCGTCCCTGCAAGCACTGCTCTCTAACACGGTCGAACTCGCCGTCCTGGCACCCGAGGAAATGGCGGGTCTGGCGGAGAGCGGTGATATTCGCCCGCTTGGCGTAGCCTCAGCAGAGCGTCTGCCGGGCTACGCCGAAGTGCCGACGCTACGGGAACTCGGATGGAACGTGGAGGTCGAGAACATGAAGGGCCTCTGCGCGCCAGCCGGCTTGTCTGACGATGCCTACTCGACGCTGCACGATCGCTTCCGGCAGAGCATGCAGACGCCGGTCTGGCGCAGCTTCCTTGAGAGGACTGGCGCGATGAACGGATACCTCGATGGGCCGGGCTTCCAGGCTGCAACAGATGGCGTCATCGATGCGCTTCGGGCAGCCCTAGGACGAACATAGCCCCATTGTGAGCCAGCGCTGTCGCTTGGCCCCATGTGCCGATCTAGAAGGAGATTGGGGGTGTTCGCCACTCATCAACGGTCGTCGGTCAGTGTTGAACATGGACACGCAGGCTGGTGACACCCTCATCCACGTCAGTCTTCGTCCGGTGCCTTGGTGGCGGTCCCCTCGACGCTGAGGCCAGCGGCCGGGGGAGGCGCCCGTTCTCGGGGAGGTAGATCGTCACCAGGCATGCGCCTTCTCCCGCGCTGAGGTCTCGCGGCGCTTCGTCCGGGTCAACCGGCGCCACTCACCCACTTCCGGGCTTCGTCGTTCGCGCGGGTCGCCTGCTCCTCACTGTCAGAAAGGGTCGTGGAAACGCCGTCCCCAGCCTCGCTGGCAAAGGTGCAGTAACCCCTTGAAGCCGGATGATCTTCTCAGGATAGGTACCAGCCCTGCCTCAATACGGAGAGCGACCTCGTGCACCCGCGGTCCCGCGTCGGCGTAGCGTCTAAGGGGGAGGTACATGACCGTACTCCCTCTGTTTTCCCAGCTTCGGCCAAGCCTGCGACCTGGCTGCCCGACATGTCAAAGGAAAGCTGCATTAGAGCCGAGTACGTCGAGGTGCCAATCAGATGCACGTGCGGATCATTGTCCGAGTATCCGGCTGACCTTTTTGGCGGGTTGCTGAGGTCAGCGCACGGCGTTGCGGTGACAGGGCAGCCGATGGCACCCTACGTCCAGCCTTCACCATACGAAGAACGAACGGAGGAGACGAAGCTCATGCCCTTCCTTGGCAAAGCAGAGCGTTCTGTGCGCGAGCTCTATCAGGACGATCCGGAGCGGTCTGATGCGCTGGTCTGGGGGCGCCGTGGCGCACTTCAGGGTGCTGCCCTCGGCGCAATGGGCGCTGCGCTCGGCGCCACTATCCCCTTCGCCGCCCGCTTGCCAGGTGGATTGCTGCCAGCCGCGCTTGCCCAACCGACCTCCGCAGAAGGCGGGCCCCGCATGGTCCAGCTTGAGGGTAAGGCGCCGCTCATTCTGCAGGGCGAGCGGCCGCTGAACGCGGAGACACCGGAGACGCTGCTCGACGACGATGTTACTCCGGCGGAGAAGATGTTCGTCCGCAACAATGGGCAGGTGCCCGATGCCCCCTCTGATCCACGCACTTGGAAGATCCGTATTGATGGAGAGGTGAACCGGCCCCTCGAGCTGACGGTGGGCGAGTTGGAAGGCGGTCGCTTCCCGCTGGTGACACGGCGTTTGCAGCTGGAATGCGGCGGCAATGGCCGGTCGTTTTTCTCGCCCGAGACCCGCGGCAATCAGTGGGGCAACGGCGCCGTCTCCTGCGCCGAATGGACCGGCGTGCGCCTGCGCGACCTGCTCCTCGCCGCTGGGCTAAAGGAAAGCGCGAAGTTCACCGGCCATTACGGGGCAGACCCGCATCTCTCCGGCGACCAGGAGCGGCAGGCGATCAGTCGCGGGATGCGCATCGAGAAGGCGCAGGACGAGGACACGCTGGTCGCGATCCGCATGAACGGGCAGCTCATCCCTCTGATCCACGGCGCTCCGGTGCGGCTCGTCACGCCTGGCTGGCCGGGTTCGCTCAGCCAGAAGTGGCTGACGCGGATATGGATCCGGGATCGCCCACATGATGGCCAAGGGATGGGTGGCACAAGCTACCGCGTCCCCGTGCGACCCATCGTGCCGGGTAGCCGCAATGACGGAAGTGAGTTTCGGGAACTCGAATCAATGCCAGTGCGCTCGATCCTGACAAACCTGTCGCATGGCACTCGGCTCCCGGTCGGAACACGGGAGGTCAACCTGCGTGGGCACGCCTGGGCAGGCGACAAGACCGTGCGGGCGGTGCATGCCTCGATAGATTTCGGCGCGACTTGGCGGGAGATGCGAACGGATCCGCCGTCCAACCGATACGCCTGGCAGCGCTGGTCAGGGCGCGTGGACTTGCCCTCAGATGGCTACTTCGAGGTATGGTACCGTGCCACCGACAGCGACGGGCTGATGCAGCCGCATATTGCCGCGAACTGGAACCCGCAGGGCTACGGCAGCAACGCAGTCAGCCGCGCGGCGATCATGGTCGGTTAAGGCGAGATGCCATGCCGTTCCAGCGCACCTAAGACGATCGCTGCCGCGTCCGCAGGTGTCCTCGCGCTTCTGGTACTCCTGGCGAGCAGCTTCTCGACCGGTCACGTTGCTGCTGAGTCTGCATCAACCGCATCGCCGCCAGCTTTGCGGCAACGGCCGGAGCAAACGGCCACCCTCGACCAGATGACGGAGATGCCTGAAGCCTTGCCGGAGGGACATGGCCGGGAGGAAGCGTTCTACCGCTGCACCGCTTGCCATAGCACTGCTGTCATTCGCCGCTCGCGCCTGTCCCGGGATCGATGGGATGAGCTGATGGACTGGATGACGGAGCGGCATGGAATGCCGCTCTTGGAAGGTGAGGAGCGCCGGCTCATCGTCGACTATCTCGCCGGCGCTTTTCCGCCTCAGGAGCAACGGCGGCGGGGTTCCAGGAATCCCTTTCTGACTGATTAGACCCTTTGCCTCGCAAGGTTCCTGATCGGTCTGCCACACTGTTCAAGGTTGCCTCGCGTGAAGCGGCCCTGGGCGTGCCGGACCGCTCCATGTCGAGCAAAGGTTTAGGTGAGAGGTGTGTCTTGCGCGGCGAAGTGGTTTCCTGGGTAACAGCAACACCAACTCTGAGGCTAGTGTGCTGAACCAGAAGTTCGCTCTTGTATTCAGCTGTTGGAAGGTAGGAGAGTTTCCGGCCGGTTCAGGAGGTCGGGATGGGCCGGCGCGCAATTGCTCTGGAGCTGAGTGAAGCGGAGCGGGCGGAGCTTTCGGCACTGGCGAGACGTCGCAGCACGGCTCAGGCGCAGGCTGCGCGCGCCCGCATCGTGCTGGCCTGCGCCGAGGGCGAGCAGAACAAGCTGGTGGCAACCCGGCTGGGCGTGGATGCAGCAACCGTTGCCAAATGGCGCCGCCGCTTTGCCGAGCAGCGCCTGGATGGTCTGCGGGACGAGCCCCGGTCGGGTGCGCCGCGGACGGTGGAGGATGAGCGGATCGAGGCGGTGATCGTGCGCACGCTGGAGAGCCAACCGCCGGACGCGACACACTGGAGCTCACGCGGCATGGCACGTGTCTCCGGCCTGTCCGTCTCCACAGTCCAAGCGCATCTGGCGCGCCTTTGGCCTGCAGCCGCACCGGCTGGAGACCTTCAAGCTCTCGACTGATCCAGACTTCGTGGCCAAGGTGCGCGACGTTGTCGGCCTCTACGTCTCGCCGCCCGCGCATGCCCTGGTGCTGTGCGTGGATGAGAAGAGCCAGATCCAGGCGCTCGACCGCAGCCAGCCGATGCTGCCGCTGCGTCCTGGACAGCTCGCACGACGCAGCCACGACTACACCCGCCATGGCACGACGTCGCTGTTCGCCGCCCTCGACATCGCCACCGGCCACGTGATCGGCAAGTGCTACCCGCGCCATCGCGCGAGCGAGTTCCGCCGCTTCCTCGACGAGATCGAGGCCGCCGTGCCCTCCGATCTCGACGTGCACCTCGTCATGGACAACTACGCCACCCACAAGACACCACTGGTCCGGAACTGGCTGGCCAAGCGGCCGCGCTGGCACGTCCACCTGACGCCCACCAGTTCATCCTGGTTGAACCAGATTGAGCGCTTCTTCGGGCTCCTCACCGAGCGTCAGATCAGGCGTGGCATCCACTACAGCGTCGCCGCCCTGCAGGACGCCATTAGTCGCTTCATCGAGCACCACAACGCCGACCCGAAGCCCTTCCGCTGGACCAAGTCCGCCGACGACATCCTTGCCAGCATCGAGCGCTTATGCGTCCGGAACACCCCACTAATCGCAGAAACAGCGCGAACTTCAGATTCGGGACACTAGGCAGACACCAAGGAATGTGAAAATACAATGCGCTAAACCTTGTGGGTCAAATCGCGCAGGTCTCAAGCTTCAGAAATAACAGCCTCCCCAGAGAAAGAAAACGGCTCTCATCTCGCGCCCAAAGGATCGAGATATTTGTGGAGAATGAGGCTAGAGTATCTGTGTTGGTCAAGCGGGCTTTGGCGTCCAGCTTCGGTGTTCGCGGAGCAGCGCGTTGGCGAGGATGATGAGCTTCCGCATGACAGCGGTGATCGCAACCTTGGGCGGCTTTCCGGTAGCGACGAGGGCCTGATACTTGGTCTTCATGTCCGCGTTGAAACGGATCGCCACTAGGGCTGGCATATAGAGGGCCTGACGTAGGTGGGCGCGACCGGCCCGGATGAAGCGCTTGCCGCTGTGCTGTCCTGAATCGCGGGCGACCGGAGCAAGGCCGGCCAGGCTGGCCGCGCGCTTGTTGTCCATCGTGCCGAGCTCCGGCATCTCGATGAGCATGGCCAGTGCGGTCGCCTCGCCAATCGCTGGGATGCTGACAAGGATATCGAAGCGGGCCTTCAGTTCAGCATCGGCCTGGCAGAGAGTGCGCAAAGCGGCATCGATGGCGGCGATCTGGCGTTCAACCTGGCGCAGTCGCCGATCGGCGAGCCGCTTGAGCAGTGGCGCACGGTGAGTGTGGTTCCGGTTGGACGCGGCGACGCGGTCCTTGGCTAGGCCGCGCCGGGCAACGAGCAGCTCCTTCATGTCGCTGAGCGTCTGGCTGACCATCGGCCTGACTTGCAGTGCATCCAGCGCGCCGAAACGGGCGAGCATGGCGGCATCGACGGCGTCGGTCTTGGCGCGCTGCCCGATAGCTTCGGCGAAGCGTCTGGCCTGCAGTGGGTTGACCTTGACCATGGGCACGCCGGCGGTGCCGAGCCGGCGTTCAAGTCGGTGGTGATAGGCACCTGTTGGCTCGAAGATGACATGGTGGATCGGCCGTTGTTCGAGCCATGACAGCAGGTCCACGACGCCAGCCACGGTGTTGGGAAACTGCCGGGCTATGGCGTCGGGGTGGAGATAGACGTCGAGGGTTGCTTTGGAGATGTCGACGCCAGCAGTCTGCGCTACGGTCGGAGGCATCTTTTCCACGTCCTTTGCTTGTCATCCGGGCCATGACGCCCGGGTATCCGTTCAGGCCACGAGGAAAAGAAAGGGGCGGTCACACTCTAGCTCGGCCCATCACGGCCAGCATTTTCACGACCCGTCCCCTCCCGCTGCCGGCGAGTTCGCACCTCGTCGGCAGCACCCCATCTTTGCCGGAAAGGGCGGGGACATCATCAGACA
>NZ_RCVR01000062.1 GCF_016107305.1 Roseomonas sp. KE2513 | reverse complement strand
CCAAGATCAGAACGCCCTGCATCCGGAACTCAGCTCTGACGTATGCCACAGGGGGGTGAAGCCCGCCGTCACCGCCTGTTGTGGCAAGCGCCGCTGGTGCCAAGAATAGGCACGTTGGTGAGAGATTATCGTGTCTGCGGCGCAGGAAGAGTACGATTTCGGGCACTTTCCGGACTGAATGCGGCGCGCGAGAGTGGTGCATGCCCGACGAAGCGCCCCCTCCCCTGCCGCGCCAGCCCGTCGAAGCCGCGCCGCATGTCGGTCGGACCTGCGGTCAGTCAGACCCACTCGCCCGGAGGCGGTCCCGGGATCACGCACGCAGCGCCGCCGGCACTCGCCGCAGGGCGACAAGGCCGACCTTCTCGCCCACCCGCCCCCGTATGCCGCCGGGCAGTTCGATCTCAATCGCCGTGGCCACGCGCGGTGATGGCGCCGGCAGCGATACAGGCTCCAACTCCGCCAGCGCGTCGCTGTGGCAATCGGCGGTGGCGACGCGGACCGGCACGAACTCCGGCGGTGGCCTGGCTACCAGCAGGCCGCCCCGGGCTTGGCGTCGCCACTGGCACATCAGGCCGCGATAGACGGCGTGCCGAGCTGCCATCTCCGAAACCTGCACGCCGGGCCCATCACATTCGGCCAGGATGCGGAGCTTGTCCGCCATGCTCCACCGCCGACGCCGCTCACGCCCGGTGATGATCTAGACCGTCCCGCTGCCCATGACCTTACAGACGACCTTACGCCCGACGTTAAGGCCACCAGCCTCGACGCACGTCAGCAGCCAGGAAAGGCGATGGAGGCCGGATGCTTCGACCACCTGACCACTAAGGGCCTTAGAACATCGCTTTCGCATGATCCCACGTTGTTTGTCTTGCTCCGGTCATGCTGCCTCGGAAAAAGGCCCAAGCTGGCTCGCGGCCAGAGCAGCTCGCAAGTTTACCTCGGCCGCCTCAATTGCCTGCACGAGATCGGACGGCCGCACGGGCTTGGCGAACAGGTAACCCTGAGCGAGCGGGACGCCACACTCTGCGAGAATGCGTAATTGCTCCATCGACTCCACGCCTTCGGCGACCACGCGGATGTCCAGCACATGACCGAACTCCGCAAGCACCTCCACCATACGGGCGTGCACGGTATCGCTCGCTATGGGTTTGACAAGCGACTGATCGATCTTGAGCCCTGTGAAAGGAAACTGCCGAAGTGTCATCAAGGAGCCGTGCCCACCGCCGAAGTCGTCCAGGACTATTCTGGCGCCAAGCTCCCTGATGCCTTGAACGGCCTTCTGGACCTGTGTTGTGTCACCGCCGAGCGCCGTCTCGGTCATTTCGATAATAAGTCGGTCGGACGCTAGGCCACTCGACGTCAAGGCATCCTCGACCATGGCAGCTACATCCATCAGACCAAAGGAGAGCGCGGAGATATTAACCGCCACTCGCCAGGGCTTTGGCCACGTAGCAGCCTCCTTGCAGGCGGCATTCAGAACCCAACGGTCGAGGTGTGAGATGAGCCCGAGCCGCTCCGCCAACGTTACGAACTCGTCGGGCGGCACCGCGCTACCTGGGCTGATATCCCAGCGGACCAGCGCCTCCAGCGACGTGGTCTCTTGTGTGTTGAGGGCCATAACCGGTTGGAACACGAGGTGGAACGGCTCCGCTCCGCTGGGTACCAGGGCTTGCCGCAGGCGTGCAGCCAAGTCCATTCGCCCGATGTTGTGGACGGCGGAAATGCCCTTAGGCACGAGAGGATCTATCGTGTCCGGTAAAGTAGCAGCCTGACGTGTTACTCCGCGCCCAGCCCGCTTTGCACGATAGAGCGCCGCGTCAGCGGCCTGCACGAGTTCCTGAGCTGTTTTGGCGTCGTCAGGCAGGGTGGCTATGCCGATCGAGGTGCGCAGCGGTACGGGTTGATCATCGACCATAAAGGCAGCGCCGATAGCAGCGTGGATGCGATCGGCAAGCGCCTGACGCGCTTCGGATGAGGCCATGCCAGGACAGAGCAGGGCGAATTCATCTCCACCCAGCCGGAAAGCACGGTCGCCTGATCGGACCAGGGCCTGCAACCGTCTGCCGACCTCTTGCAGCACGAGATCGCCACCAGGATGGCCAAAGACGTCGTTGATACCTTTGAAGTTATCCAGATCGAGCAGGAAAAGCGTAACGCTGTCGTTTGCTGCAGGGCTGAGCAAGGCTTCGAATTCACGCCTATTGCTTAGGCTGGTCAGAGGGTCGCGGTGAGCTTCTTTTTCCAGCCGGTGCATGAGGCTGTGGAGACGGATCGCCGCCGACACGCCAGTTGCGAGATCGCGCAAATGTTCAAGCTGACGCTTGTCGGGTTGCTGTGGGTGCCGATCGGCCACGCAGAGCGCACCAAGTGCATGCCCCTCCTCGCTGAGGAGCGGAACGCCGGCGTAGAAACGGAGGTCGCCTGAGAGGACATCCGGATGATCAGTGAAGCGGGGGTCCAGTCGAGCGTCCGAGACGCAGAGCACCTCGTGCGGCTGTAGGATCGCGTGGGCGCAGAACGAGACGTCACGAGGCGTTTGGCGAATGGGAAGACCCACCGACGCCTTGAACCACTGACGGTCAGTGTCGATCAGCGAAATGGCGGCTATAGTGGTACTGAATATGCCGCTCGCCACGCGCACGAAGCTGTTGAACACCTCGCTCGCGGGAGTGTCGATCAGGTCTAGCCCGTGAAGAGCAATAAGACGCTCTGCCTCATCATGTGGCAGCGGAGCAGGTGGCATGGCTACCTCCTGAACATGAGCCTACCAGGTCGCGGGCCCGTGCTCCGAACGGGCACCGCGGCGGTCCAACTTGTACTAAGATCGCAGAACTGACCTACACAGTGATAGTTTCCATGTAGCAATCAAAGAGAGCGCCTTGCAAGTGCGATAAGACAGCTTCTGTCCGTGCTCGCACCGGAGTTATTTTTAAACGCGGCTGCGTTGCATGGACCACCTTGCAGGCGTGGCAGGGCCTGGGCGGAGAGGAAGCGCTGTGCCTGCTCGGTGGACTTGACGCGCTTCATCTGCCGCTCTCGTCGTTGCGTCGGCGGGTGGAGGTCTCTGCCCGGTGTTCAGGACCCTGTGCTGCCAGTGCTCAACATCGGGCATCACCTCCCGCTTGGCCGCCCCCTAGCTTGGGAGAGTACCGGTTATCACGACGCGTGGCACGCGGCGTTTCCGCCTTAGTAGCTTCCGCAGCAGGCGTTTGGCGGCTCGCGACTGTGGTGCAGCAACCTTGCGGGTGTTGCCATGATGGGCTCGGCGTGGGGCCGAGCAGGTGGGGTGGAGCGGGTGATGGCGGTGCGGTGCCGTCGGGGCGGGCCGCGGGCGTGGGACAAGGTCCGCGGCTGGGCGGCGTACGACCAGGCGCTCGTGCGCCGGGGTGACATCACGGTCTGGGTTTCGCCCGCGGCCGCCGCGGGGTGGCGGGCTCCTGCCGGCCACCGCACCATCAGCGACGCGGCGATCGCGGCAGCCCTCACCGTGCGCCGTGTACCGGCTCGCGCTGCGGCAGGCCGAGGGCCTGATCCGCTCGATCCTCGCCCCCTCGACCTGACCCTGCCCATTCCGGACCACACCACCCTCTCTCGCCTCGGAAGGACACCTGGGCTCGGCGGGAGGTCCGATGCGTGCCGCGGCCGCGGCCTCGCCATCGACAGCACTGGCCTGCGCCTGGCGAAGCCGTCGGGCGCGGGACACGAGGGCTGGTGCAAGCTGCACGTCGCGGTGGATCCGGACACTGGACAGATCCTCGCGAAAGAGCAGACGCGCTCCGATGGGCACGACACCGTGCCCGTGCCGGCATTGCTGGACCGCGTCACCGGCCAAATCGGGCGCGTCTGCGGTGACGCAGCCTAGGCGGGCAGGTCCACCTGCCGGGCGGTGGCTGAGCACTGGCAGGTTCTGCCGAACGCCGAGGGCGTGTTCAGGCCGAAGGCGCCGGACGTCAGAGCAGCAGACCAACTCGACCCGCTGACCGGGCGCGGGCGGCACGCGTGGGAGCGCGCGACCGGCTATGGCCGCCGGAATGCGGAGGAGTGGACCCACTCGTGGTGGAAGCGCGTCCTCGGCGGCGGTCTGCGGTCGCGGGGCCTCGACGCACAGCGGGCCGAGGTCGGCATCATCGCCGGCGTCCTGAACCGCATGGCCGAACTTGGCCGTCCTCGCGCGCAGCGCGCTGCCTGATCGGCACCTTTGAGGACCACGCGCGACCTCACGACTGTTCCTGTACCAGAGCCACAGTCGTGTGGTTACATACCGCTCCGCCCCTCGGCGTCGGTACGCCTCTCTTTGTCAGCGCCCGCGCAAGCCCCAGGTGCATGGTGACCTCCTCGGCCCGGATAGCGTTCACTTCCAAGACCAGGCGGTGTGCGGTGCAGATCGCCTCCTCTTGGCGCGCCTCTGCAGCTGCGATGTGACAGGGCGGCAGGAGCAGTCTCCATCCCTGTTTCCCGCCGAGCACAGCCCCACGCGCCCGAGCCGCCGCAAGGGTCCGCTTCGGGCGCCGGACGCCCCTCTAAACACCAGCGCTTCCTGCTCTGAAGCGGACATGCGGTCAGGGAAGGATGACATCCGCATCCGCGCCCACCACTCCGCCCGGCAACGAATCGCGCCCGAGCGGTACGTCCATGTCGCAGACTAGACCGGCCGCGTCCCAGAGAAGCACCAACGTGCCGTCGAGCTGTCCTCGCACTGTGCCCTCTAGCACCCGCGAGCCAAAGCCGCGGCGGCTCGGCGGCGCTGTCACCGGTGGGCCACCCCGCTCGGCCCAGCACAGCCGCAGGATCCCTGATGGTCCGCCGTCCAGTCGCCACGACATCGCAATGCGCCCCGTTGGCACTGAGAGCGCGCCGTACTTCAAGGCGTTGGTGGCGAGTTCGTGCACAGCCATCGCCAGCGGTTGCGCGGCGCCCGCGGGTAGCGCCACGTCCGGTCCATCCAGTTCGGCCAGAGGTCCGCCTCCATTACCGGCGCCGAGGAACGGGGCCAGCTCGCCGCGCAATAGTGTCCGCAGGTCGGTCCCTGCCCAACGATCGTCGGCCAGCAGCGTCTGTGCCCGGGCGAGCGCTCCGACGCGCCCCTCGATCGCGCGGATGTAACCCGGCAAGTCCGGTGCCTTGGTGAGACGGAGTGCGGCTTGCACGACGGCCAAGGTGTTTTTGGCTCGGTGGTCCACCTCGCGCGCTAGAAGCGCCTGCCGCTCCTCCGCTCGCCTGCGCCCCGTCACGTTGGAGAACACCGCGGCGAAGCGCCCCGGCTCGGTCCGGTAGGCCGTGACCTCGAACCAGCGCCCGTACGCCGCAAGGTAGTGCTCGAAGTGCGCAGGCTCTCCCGTCTCGACCACCCGCGCGTAGGTTTCGAGCCAGAACGGCTCGAGGCCCGGAATGGCCTCGCTCGCGAGCCGACCCTGGACCGCCTCGCTGGGGACGCCGGTCAGCCGCTCCCAGGCCGCGTTGAGCTCAAGGTGACGGTAGTCCACGGCGCGGCCCTCGGCATCGTGGATCAACTCGCAAAGCGCGAAACCCTCCTGCATGCGTTCGAACAGGCCACGCCAGCGCGCTTCGCTCTCGCGCAGCGCCGTCTCGGCGTGCCGGCGGTCGTGGATGTCTACCGAGGCACCGAACCAGCGGGTGATCCTGCCAGTGCCCGGGTCGCGGTGGGGTTCGCCCCGAACCAGGAACCAACGCCAGTCACCGGTCTTCGAGCGGATGCGGTGCTCGACCAGGAAGGTACTACTCGCCCGTCGTGCCTCCTCGAACCGCTCCATCGTCAGGGCCGCATCGTCGGGATGGACGAAACTGGCCGCTACCTCCGCCGCAGTTGTTGGCTCGTAGAGAACACCAGTGTAGTCGGACCATTGCCGATTGAAGAACTCCGTCCGGCCCTCGGCATCAGTGATCCAGATGATCTGCGGGACGGCGTCGGCCATGAGGCGGAAGCGTGCCTCGCTCTCCCGCAGGGCCTCTTCGGCGCGGACCCGCTCGATATGCGCCCAGGCGCGCTCAACGACCGTCTCCAACAGGGCCACCTCGCCCGCCGTCCAGTCACGGGGAGAGGATTGGTGTACCGCCATCATCGCCACGAGCCGCTCACGCTTGACGAGCGGGCAGCAGACGATCGCTTTGACGCCGATAGCGTTGAACATGGCACCACCATCGCCGGTGGCCAACTCCCCATCCACGTCCCGTACGATGAGTGTCCGCCCGGTTCGCATGTCGTCTGCCGCGCGCGAGCCGAACAAATTCAGGCTATACTCCCCGGCACTGCTGGCGGCGCCGTCCGTCCAGTCGTCGCGAATGGTAAAGCGGTCGTTGTCGGCGTCCACGTCAGCGTAGGCGCAGCGAGTGGTTCGCAGGTACTCACCGAGAAGACCAGCCGTGGCTGCCATGATCTCGCGTGGCGCGGAGGCGCGCGCCGTCACTTCGCCTAGCCTATCGAGGAACCGGAACCTTCCCTCGCTCTCGCGCAGGGCCGCCTCTGCGCGCGCTTGCTCGACAGCCGCCCAGGTCCTCTCGGCCACCTCACGGGCAAGCAGCACATCCTCGTCGGACCAGTGTCTCGGCTCGGGATGCGCTGCGTAGAGGTAGGCAGTCAGAAGGCCCTGCTTCACAAGCGGGATTATAACGAAGGCGCGAAGCGAAATCGCGGCGTAGGCGGTGAGCGCGTCTGGGGACGAGGTCCGGGCATCTTCCCTTACGTCGTGCACGGCCACGATCCGGCCCGCGGCCATGTCAGCGGCCATGGCTGTGCCGTAATCCTTGAGGCGGTACCGGCCTGGCAAGAAGCCCGGGAGACGACCGTCGTGGAACTCCCCTCCGGTGGTGGCGTGCCCGTCACCATCGACCTCCGCATAGCCGACTTGCGCCGCGTCCAGGTGACGCCCGAGCGCTTCGGCCGCCGCGGCCATGGCCTGCCTAGGGTCGGACAGGCCGCCCAGCCTGTCCTCCAGGCCGAGCCGGAAAGCCTGCCGGCGCGCCGCCAGTACCTTCGCCGTGGTCTCGGTGCAGGGGCAGAAGACCCCGGCGACCCGTCCCGCCTCGTCGCGCACCGGCGTGTAGGAGAAGGCGAAGTGCGTCTCCTCCGGGTATCCGTGCCGATGCATGAGCAGCGTAATGTCGTCCATCTGGGTCGGCTCGCCATCGTAGCAGCTGGCCATGATGGGCTCGAGTTCGTCCCAGATCTCGGACCACACCCGCTCGAAGGACTGCCCGAGCGCTGCGGGGTGCTTGAGCCCAAGGATCTCCGCGTAGCCGTCATTGTAGAGCATGAGGCGTTTCGGCCCCCAAGCCACGAACATGGGCTGGTTCGAGGCGAGCATCACAGCGACCAGCGTCTTGAGCGGCTGCGCCCAGCGCTCGGGCGGCCCGAGTAGCGACATCCCCCAGTTGTTGGCCCGCATACGCGCGCCCATCTCGCCGCCGCCAGCGAGGAAGGCGGGCACGCGAGCACTTGGACTGACCTCAGGGGCCATAAGGGCCATCCTGAATGCAGTGCTGCCGCCAAGGACTTCGGAGCCGCTCCCCCTGCCTGGTCTCGTACCCGTCCAGGAATACCTGAAATGAGCCGATAAACTCGGTCGCGAGGCGGTAGCACCAAAATCCCATAAAGCCTTGGGTGAGAACCCAGATCTCAGGTGTTAGCGATACATCGCGCGCTTCGTGGACCAGCATGGCTCCTCTACAGCGTGGCCGCACAGCTACGTCAATCGTGCTGCCGCGAAAGGCCGAGCCGTCTCCAGAGCCAGGGCCTCGGTGTACTTAGAGTTGGGGACAAAACCTGAGCTGGGGCGTTGAGGAGACATGGCGCTCCTCGTTCCTGACGACCTCTGGGCGGTGGTGGAGCCGCTGCTGCCGCAGGACCGGCCCAAGCCGAAAGGTGGTCAGCCGCGTGCGCCAGACCAAGCAGCGCTGGCGGGCATCCTGTTCGTGCGGCGCACGGGCATCCAGTGGCACGGGGTGCCGACCGAGCTGGGCTGCTGCGGCAAGACCTGCTGGCGAAGGCTGGGCGAGTGGCATGCGGCCGGGGTCTGGAGGGGCTGCATCGAGTGCTGTCGGAGCAGCTGCAGGACACGGGCGCCTCGGATTGGAGACGGGCGGCGCTCGAAAGTGCCAGCTTGGCTGAGAAAAGGGGCGCGAGGAGGTCGGGTCCAACCCGACGGATCGGGGCAAGCCGGGCACGAAGCGCCACCTTGTCACGGACGCTCATGGTAGGCCGCTTGGCCTCACACTGAGCGGAGCCAACCGCCACGGCAGCCGCATGCTGGTGCCCACGCTCGACGCGGTGCCGGGCGTGCGGGCCAGGGCCGTCCGGATGCGGATGGGGCGGTCGGACGCATTCGGCGGGATGGGCGGAAGGCATCGCTCAAGCGGCAGTCCGCTTCAGTTCAGCGCGAGCAGTTTGGCGATGCGTCGGACCGTGTCCGGGATACGCCAGAAACCGGGTGGACTGGGCCGGTAGATCGGGGGTGGCCGCTTGTCTGCCCTCCCCTGCCCTCCAGCATCGTCAGCGTCGCCTCCAGGAAGGCCACCAGGAGTTCCGCCTGGGGCCGTGCGGCAGCCGGTGTGCTCTGCCCCTGGCCGAACACGGCCCACTCGAGCTGCGGGCGCGCCGTGAGCCAGTCGGCGCCGGCGCCCATGCGGGCGACCTCGTCCAGCAGGTCCAGGCGCTGAGCCGCGGCTGCCCTCGCGTCCGCCGCCTCCTCTGGGCTGGAGGGCCAGCAGCTGCGCCTTCAGCAGGAGCAGGCTGGCCATCACCAGCCAGTCCGGCCGGCGCTCGAGCAGTATCAGCCCCTCGCCGGCCTCGATGGCGGCGGCGAGTTGACCCGTCAGCGTCAGGATGGAGAGCCGGCCGAGGTCGACGCCCTGGCGACGTACCATCTCCAGTAGGAAGTCGAGCGCGCCCTCAAAACCCTTGACTCTGAGCTGCGGTGCCCTGCTGAAGCCGGAAATGGGAGAGCCCCTCCCCGCTCCAGTCCTCCGCCTCTGCATTGACCAAAACTTCAGCCACTTGGGAGCACCCCAGCCCGCCCTCTTCCGTTCCGACTTGTCTCTTCCCGCGCGGCCGCCTGACCCTCTTGCCCTTTCAACGCCTCGGCCTCTTCTGCCCCGCCCAGGTCGTGGCGCTATAGTTCCGAGGGGAGGTCGGGCTAGGCGCGGCGGAGCCGGGCGATCGCGGCCAAGGGCGACCAGTCGGCCGACCAGCCCCCCCCACAGCCGGGTGCCGATTACCTGGGTGAGTTCCGCCTTGCGCTCCAGCGGTAGACGCTGGTGCACGGAGTTGCAGCAGGCGTGATCGGTACCGACCGAGCTCCCATCAGCTTCGGCGAACGGAGATGGGTTTAGCGGTCTGGATCATGCGGTTGAGCACCGCGACAGCGATGCTCGCCTCGCCCTGCTGAGCAGGAAGTGCGCGGGCACGCAGCGTCGAGCCGATCAGGTGCTTGTAGCAGCCGATCGCGGTCTCAACGTGATTACGCCTGCCGTATCCAGTTGTCCGCTGCCAACCTATGCGGCCCTTCTCGGCCAGGAGCCGAATGTGACGGTCCCGCCGGGTCGGGCGGCCGGGATCGTTCGTGCTCAGCACCGCGGAAGCGCGTGGTGGGATGACCACCAATGGCGCCGGTTCGGGTTGCCTGCGCAGGCGCGGTAAACAGCCTCGCCGTCGTAGGCAACATGCGCGGTCATGCTGGTGATGGAGCCTTCAGCTTGGCCCAGTAAGCCAGGCGCTTGTGTCGCATCGTCGGCATTGCACTCGCTCAGCACGTGCGCCATGGTCTCGCCACTACCGGCGTCCACCGAGATGTGGAGCTTGCGCCATCACCGACGCGTGCGGCCGTGCTGGGCGGCATTCCACCCGCCCTGACCGCACAGCTGCAGACCTGTGCTGTCGAGCACGAGGTGCCTAGGGCCGTCGTGCGGGGTGGCAGGGCGCTGACGACCGGCAAAGCCGCGACCGCGGCGCGACAGAGTCGTGGTCGGGTACGACCAACTCGATCCCGAACAGGCGTAGCACGCTACATGTGAATGCCTCCGCTTGACGCAGGGCAAGGGGAAAGACAAGCCGCAAGGTCAGTACCAGCTCGGTCGCCAGATTCGGGTAGCGTAGCTGCCCACCGGGCGTCCTCCGTCGCGGTGCCTGCCAACCTGCGACGGCCTCTTCGTCGAGCTAGAAGGTCAGGTCACCACGCTGCCGGAGCCCTGCCTCGTAGGCTGGCCAGTTCGTGACACGGTAGCGCGCCTCGGGAATGTGGTGACGCCGGGACGCATTGTGCTTGTAAGGCATCTCAGAGGCCTGCCCGCGCCTTCGCCACCAGGAAACCCCACCGCCTCCCTGCACCAACACCACGTGAAATCGGTCCTGCGCCAGATTAGAAGTCAGCCGTCGTTCCAAAATCGAACGCCGCTCATCGTAACCCGAAGTAATGAGAATGGGGCACGCTCGTGCGCCCCCCTGACGTCGCCACTTTCGCTTCACTTCGATGGATCGCAGCCGTCATCCTGGCAGCATGCGCCGGATCACCCCGTCGCGCTTGACCAGCGCATGGTAGAGCGCGCCTGAGACATGCAGCGCGATCAGTACCAGCAGAAGCATCGCGACGTTCTTGTGCACGCCGCCGATCGTCTCTGCCACCGCCTGATCGGGTGCGAGGAGACTGGGCAGGGGGATCAGCCCAAGCAACCGCGGCGTCGTGCCATATGCATTAGCCGCCATCCAGCCGAGCAGGGGCAGCAAGATGAGCACAAAGTAGAAGGCCCAGTGCGTTCCGCGCGCGAGCAGGCGCAGAGCCGCCGGCAGGTCGGTCGGTGCCGGCGGCATAGGGTGTGTCAACCGCCAGCCGAGGCGCAGCAGCATCACAAGAAGGATGGTCGAGCCGGTGGCGAGGTGCCAGGCGGTGATCGTGTCCTCGGCCGACTTAGGCAGGACGGAGGGGAGCACAAGGGCCAACGCGAGCTGGAGCAGCACCAGGGCTACGACAAGCCAGTGGAAGGTGCGGCTCACCGTATCGTAGGGTTGCCTGAGGTCCGTTGGCCCTGATCCGACGCGCGCATCTGCTGCCATGTCCACTGCTCCCCTATGCCCGCGTGTACCATATGAGCACGGTGGCGAGGGTTGCATCGTGCCCTTCGGGCCGTTTTGCAAACACATTCGTGACGTAACGGTGCCTTGTGGTGTGACACCGGCCCCTAAGCTTGCAGCCACTTCAGGTTATGGCAGGACGAGTTTTGATAAAGCACGACGCAACGGTCGAAGCCCCCTCCGCGGACAAGGGCCGAGCCACGGGGGCCCGCTGGATCGGGCGTCCGGTCATGACAGCAACCCTTCCGGCCGAGCGCTTCGGCGCGCGCCGGGCCATCGTTGCCGCCCTGGCCGCCGGCATTGCCCTCGTGCTCGCCGCGCTCGGCTGGAACGTGCTGGCAGCGGGTGGCTGGACGTTGTGGGAAGCGTTGATGATGGTCAGCATCGTCGCGAACGCTCCCTGGCTCGGCCTGACCGCGGCTACCGGCCTCGCCGGCCTCGCCATCCGGCTCTGCGTGCGCGATCCCTCGGCCTTCGTCTTGCCCGCGCTGCGACGGACCTCCGCTGTTGTCCACGACCGGACGCTGCTCGCCCTCTGCGTGCGGCTGGAGGACATGGACACGGTTCTTCCACCATCGGGTCGCCTCCTTCACGAGTTGAGGGCAAGGCATGGTAACCGCTTCGTCCTCGGCATCCTCTCCGACACGCCGCCTGGGCGCGCGGCGGAGGCGGAGGCGGAAGCGGTCGCCGCCTTCGCCGCGCAGTTCCCGGCCGGTGCGGTGCGCTATCGGCGCCGGGCCGATAATACCGGCTTCAAGGCGGGCAACCTGATGGAGTTCCTTGACCACCACGCCGCGGGCTTCGACCATGCGCTGGTGCTCGACGCGGACTCCACTATGTCGGCGAAGACCGTCGCGCGGCTCGTCCGCACCATGCAGACTGATCCAGACCTAGCGATCCTGCAGACGACGATCGCCGGCCGCGGCGCGGGAACGCGGTTTGCACGGCTGTTCGGCCTCGGGTTGCGGCATGGGACGGCGGTCTGGGTCACCGGCCAAGCCTGGTGGCAGGGACCCGCGCAGCTCTACTGGGGGCATAATGCGCTCATCCGCATTGCCGCGTTCCGCCGCGACGCAAGGCTGCCGGCCCTGCCGAATGGCACCCGCATTCTCAGCCATGACTACGCCGAGGCCGCGCGGCTGCACGCGGGCGGCTGGGCGGTGCGGGTGCTGCCGGAGAGTGCCGGCTCCTGGGAGCGCCACCCGCCTGATCTGCCGGCGCTCTTCGCCCGGGACCTGCGCTGGGCGGCGGGAAACCTGCAGTACCGTCACTTGCTGCTGCGGAGCGACTTCGGCCGCCTGGGTCGATTTCAGATGCTCGAGGCAATCCTGCACTACGCGCTGGCGCCGCTGCGCTTCGCGTTGCTGCCGCTGGCCGCGCTGAACGCGGCGACGGGGGGCGGGGAGAGCACCCCGCGCGGCGCGCTCCTCTTCCTCCTCCTGCTCGGCCTTGTCGTGTCGAACTTGCCGAAGCTGGCTGGCTACGCCGAGGCGCTGCTGCGGCCAGGCCGCTTCCGTCGCGTGGTGTTGCTGCGCGCCATGGTGCAGGAGACGCTGCTCGGGCTCATGCTCGATACGTTGGAGGCGCTGGAGCGATCACTAACCATGCTGCAACTGGCACGGGGACGCTTCGGCGGCTGGACAGTGCAGCCGCGGGCCGCGCGGGAGGTCACCTGGAGTGCCGCGGCGCGCCGCTTCGGCTGGCACACCGCCGCGGGGCTCGTCATGCTCGGCGGCTTCAGCCTGGCCGGCGGCTTCGCGGCGCTCGTTTCCCTGCCGGCGCTGATGGGATTGCTCCTAGCCATTCCCCTGGCGGTGCTGACGGCGCGGACGCGAGGCGGGGCGGAGCGCCGGGTCCCTCACCCCTGAAACGGCTTCGATGGCAGCGCGCCCGCAGGGGCAGGGCGCTGGACCCTCTCCTCGGCGGACCTCCGTCGCCGGTCAGGAGACCGGGGGCGGGAAACAATTGTCGCCGCCTGGGCTGGCCGCTTGAGGGATGGAGGCCCGCCTGACCGGCCTGCCGGGGGTTCAGCCCCCGCGGCGTAACACGAAGGCAAGGCCATCCCACAGCGCAAAGGGCCGTTCGCCGGCCACGTCTAGGACGAGGTCGTGCGCCGCGGCCCATCCGCGCGCCTCCGCCACGTCGGCGGCCGCCTCGCGCCCGTAGGAGAGGTTCAGCACCACCAGCGCGCCGCCGGGCCGCAGCGCCCGCGCGGCGCCAGCGACGTGCCGCGCGACCACCGCCGGGCCGAGGCGCACGATGTAGGGAAAGCTGTCGACGGCCAGGACAAGGTCCAGGCTGCGCGCCGCCAGCCCGTCTAGGTCCTGGCCGGTGGTGTGTGCCAATTGCACGTGAGGCCAGGGCGCGCAGCGCTTCCGCGCCTCCGCCAGCATGCCCTCCGAAACATCCATGCCGAGCACGGAACCCGCGCGCGGCGCCAGGGCGGTGGCGAGGCGGCCAATGCCGCAGCC
Source organism: Roseomonas sp. KE2513 (assembly GCF_016107305.1). Taxonomy (GTDB): domain Bacteria; phylum Pseudomonadota; class Alphaproteobacteria; order Acetobacterales; family Acetobacteraceae; genus Roseomonas. Next base: position 5,488 of record NZ_RCVR01000062.1, on the reverse strand, counting down.
GAGATCGAGCACGTCGGCGTCCCCGTGCAGCAAGCCGCACGCGTCGAGCCAATCGAGGATCTCCGCGGTGGCGGCGGCCAGGATCGCTGGGTCGCCCAGCGAGTAGAGCGCCACGCTTGCCTCGGGCGAGTTAGCCACTGCGCGGTCGAAGAAGCTCGCGATCTCGGCCGCGCCGGCCACGGGATCGGTGGCTGGAAGCGCGTGATTGCTGCCTGCACGCACGACTTCTGCCGAGAGCCGCTCCAGTTCCGGGCGCCGCGCCTCGACCAGGGTGGCGAGCGCCTGCCAGCGCTGTGTCGGCGGCTCGGAGCGCCGTTGCTCCAGCATCGCCGCGATGCCGTCACCCGTGACATGGCCGAGCAGGAGACGGCTCACCGCTACCTCGGGCGAAATAGCGCCGGCGATGCAAAGGCCAACCGGGTCATCTTCGGATGGCGTCATGGCAGTGGGGTGCAAAGGGGTCGGGCCTCCCTGTCCAATGCGCTTGGCCTCAAACCGACGAGTAGGACGCCGGGCGACCGCAGTCCATCCCACCACCGGGCCGGGCTTTGGCAAGTTGTTTGACGAGAAGACACGTTCGGTCGCATGACTGAAAGGGCGGCAGGATCATGGTGCCGCTTCGGCACAGGTCTCCTGCTGCCAGATCCTGAAGGCCTTGGTCCGGACGCGCTGGTACTCGCCGGCCGTCATCAGATGCCGGCGATGACGGAGGTGGCCGTAGATCATGCTGTGCGCCGAGAGGAACCGCTGTGCCTGTTCGGCCGACTTGAAGCTTTTCATCTGCCGCTCTCGTCGTCGGGTGGGCCGATGCGAGTTCTCGGTCTGGTTGTTCAGGTATCGGCTGCTCCGGTGCCGGACATTGGGCAGGAGTTCGCGCTGCGCCACGCCGTAGCTCTTCAGCCCATCAGTAACCAAGCGGCGCGGCTTGTACTTGAACCCGGACAGCAGGCGCTTGAAGAACCGTTTGGCCGCACTCCCGTTCCGCCGGTCCTGAGTCCAGCACCACGCCGTGCTGGTCCACGGCGCGCCGGAGGTAGTGCAGCACGCCGTTGATGCGCAAAAACCCTCGTCGAGGTGCCTGGTATCGTCCGGCTTCAGCCGGCTGCGCCGCAGCTTGGCCGCGAACTGGGAACTGAACTTGCGGCAACAGCACCAGATGCTCTCGTGCGTGACGGTGATGCCGCGCTCTGCCGTTGTCCGCCGTCAGGGCTCATGAGACAGGTGGGTATGGTTGAGGAACGGAGGGTTTCCGGCTCATCGTAACCGGCAGGGAACGAGCCATGAGCCAGAAGCCAGCGCCACCGAACGCGAAGCCACCTGCCGATCGGGTGGTGCGCGACATGCGCCGGGCGACCCGCAAGCACTACTTGGCCGAGGACAAGATCCGGATTGTGCTGGAGGGTTTGCGCGGGGAGGAGAGCATCGCCGCCCTGTGCCGACGGGATGGCATTGCCGAGAGCCTCTACCACACGTGGTCCAAGGAGTTCCTGGAGGCGCGCAGCCTCAAGGAAATCGTGGCGGAGCAGGCTTTTGATCTGCGGCTGTTCGAAGTGGGTTTGATCGCGGATGGGGACGACCGTGAATGAGGTACCCCGCCACCGAGCAGCTCGAGATCATCCGCCTGGTCGAGGGATCGCACCTGCCGGTCCGCCGCACCCTGGAGCGGCTCGGGATCCCGCGGGCGACCTTCTATCGCTGGTGCGACCTGTACCAGGAAGGCGTCCTCGAGGCGCTGGAGGACAGGCCATTCCGACCGGAGAGGGTCTGGGACCGCATCCCCGACGTCGTGCGGTCCTGCATCGTCGACTTGGCGCTGGAGGCGCCCGAGTTGTCCCCGCGCGAGCTCGCGGTGCGCTTCACGGACACCCAAAGCTACTTTGTCTCGGAGGCTTCGGTCTACCGCCTGCTCAAGGCGCATGACCTGATGACCAGCCCGGCCTTCATCGTGGTCAAGGCAGCAGACGAGTTCCACAGCAAGACCACGGCACCGAACCAGCTGTGGCAAACGGACTTCACCCTCCTGAAGGTGACCGGTTGGGGCTGGTTCCTCCTTTCCACCGTGCTCGACGACTTCTCGCGATGCATCATCGTCTGAAAGCTCTGCACCACCAAGGCGGCGAGCAACGTCACCGAGATGCTGGCGCTGGCACTTGCCGCCTCCGGCTGCGATCAGGCAAAGGACCTGCACCAGCCGCGGCTGCTCTCCAACAACGGCCCCTGCTACGTCGCAGACGACCTCGCCAAGTGGCTCGACGAAATACGCATCGCGCATGTCCGCGGCGCTCCATGCCATCCGCAGACCGGGGGCAAGATCGAGCGCTGGCACCAGACGCTCAAAAACCGTATCCTGCTCGAGCGCGAGCGCATCAAACGCAAGACCATCCAGCAACGACGCTTGCTGCACCAACGTCGAGCCGCCTAATGTCCCATCACCAGATGCGCCAGAGCCTCCGCTAAACCCGCGCCCTCTCTGCCCCAAAGCGTTCGACGACGGACAGGCCAGCAGACTGGACTGCCCATTCGACTTGCGGGCGAGCCGTGCATCAGGATCAGTCTTGCTGGCATGGGTCTCGTTGCTGCGCCGCTCGCCGCGCCAGTCGGCCTCCGCGTTGCGCCCGCGGCCCATGGGTGGTTCCCGCCCATCGTTGGCTTCCTCCGCCTTGGACCGATAGGGCTTCTGACTGGCCCAGGCCTGGATCAGGGTGCCATCTACCGAGAAGTGCTCGTTCGACATCACCACCTTGACCCTGGCCTGGGCTACCACGGCCGCGAGGGGGGCCTGCGCCACGTCGCCCGCGAGCAGCCGGTCGCGGTTTTTGGAGAAGGTCGAGGCGTCCCAGACCGGGGCACCCATCGACAGCCCCTCGAACTCAGGAGACAGCCCTCCAGTGCCTCGTCCACCACCCCCCGGATCAGCCGGAGTGATGGCCTGCCGGAACGCGCGCCTTGCAACTCACGTAACTGAAAAGCCCCTCCGTCTGCTCGTCCGCACTCCGCATGACAGGCCATCCCTCCCCAGCAAGCCCGAGGGAATCACGACCAACACCACATCGCGAGTGTTTTTCAACAGCCGGTTAGAGCGTTTTCCGGCCGAACTTAGCGGATAGCTCAGGTCAGCCGAAACTGGCCGTAGTAGTCCCCACATCACGCAGCGGTCCGTTATTCAGCCACACCAGCGAGGTAGGCATAAGTGACGTCAGGTTCCACTACTAGTAGTAATGAATGTGCATTCCGCCATCTATCTGGACGGCCGTCCCGGTCGCAAACGGCACCTCTCCGCTAGCCAGGGTGGCCACCGCTTGGCCGATATCCTCCGGTGTTCCCCAGCGATTGATGGGCGTGAATCCCTCGGCCAGCAGCGCGTCGAAGCGGTCGCGCGCCACTGCTGTCATGGGCGTCCGGATCAGACCTGGCCGCACCTCGTACACGCAAATCCCACGTGCTGCGAGGCGAACCGCGAACAGCTTCGCCATCATTGACACCGCGGCTTTCGACATTGCGTACTCTCCGCGCTCCGGCGCGGCGATCGCGGCATTGGAGGAGGAGATGAAGACCACCGAGCGGCTGCCCTCCACCCCTTGGGATTCGGCGGCCAGCATACGGCGGGAAACCGCTTGAGTCAGGAAGAAGGCGGCCCGGGTGCTGACTGCGAAGTTCGTGTCGTAGCTTGCGACGGATACGTCGAGCAGGTCGCCGCGCGAAGCCACGGAGACTCCGGCGTTATTGACCAGACAGTCCAGCCGTCCGAACGCTGCGTAGACCTCGTCGACGAATCTGGGGTGATCCTCCAGGTCAGCGATGTCCCCGGCTACGAAGGCAATGCTGGCGGCCGGGTCGGCCTTCTCCCTCAGGTCAGCCTTGCGCTCGGGGCTGAAGGACCGGTCACTCACGATCACATCAAACCCGCGCCACGTCAGGGCAATGACGACACCGCCGCCGATTCCGCCTGCCCCGCCAGTCACCAGCGCCACACGACGTGGAATGCCCTGTATAGCCGGAGCTGTCTCGGCTGAAGACGACATCACCGAGCTCCTCAGAGGACCGGCGAGAAAGCGTGAATTGGGGCCTCTTCGCCCAGGCAGAAGAACTCCCGGTAGAGGCCGATTTGCTCGGCCAGCATGTGGATGCCCGGCTGCACCGGAAGGCCGAAAGAGGCGGCCTCCCGCAGGAGCGTGGTTTCGGCTGGCTTCATGATGATGTCGGCGACCCGGGTGCCAGGGCTCAGTGCCGAAGGCTCGAACGGCAGAGGATCCTCCGCACGGAGACCGAGCGGGGTTGCGTTGATTACGACCGCCGCATTCTTCAGAGGCGGCAGGGCTGGGGTATTTACAGCGCCGGGCCAGCGCCCGGACAGCCGCGCCGCCAATGCCACCGCCTTGCCCGGCACCGGGTCGACAACGTGCAACTCCCGCGCGCCCCGCTCTAGAAGGGCGGCGGCGATGGCGACACCGGCGCCACCCGCGCCGAACAGGATGATAGGCCTGCTCCGCAGATCCTGCCCCGCCTTCAGCAGACCTGTGACGAATCCGCGCCCGTCGAAGTTGTCCGCTGACCAGCCGCCGTCCGGATCACGTCGGAGCGCGTTCGCCGCGCCCGTCAGCTCGACCATCCCGCTACGGCGCTCGACCAGATGAGCCACCGCGAACTTGTGGGGGATGGTCACGAGGATCCCGTCACAGTTCCCCATGGATTTCAGCCCCTCCACGACGGTGCTCAGCCTCTCCGCGGAAGCCTGTACAGGCACCATGACGGCGTCGATGCTCTCATTCGCGAACAGACGGTTCATCAGCCTTGGGGCAAGAACCTGGGTCACCGGGTCGCCTATCACCGCGTAGAGGCGCGTCGCGCCTTCGGGTGAAGGTATCATCTGATCCGACATACCGAGGCGTCTCCGTGTGATCTGGGCCACCGCGACGTTGCAGGGCGCCCGAAAGGTAAATGGTGGAGGACCGCCAAGGTGCTGATACTGGGCAACCCTCCACCATGAACGTCCGCCCTATTGAATGCGGATTTCACGGGACCGGATGAGATCCCGCCATTTCGTGTTCTCCGCCACAAGATAGTTTGGCCATTCCGAGGCGGGACGCACCTTGGGAGTCACGGCAAGGGCGGTCAGGCGTTCCGCGACCTCCGGCGCCTGCATGGCGGAGGTGCAAGCTGCGTTAAGACGCTCCAGAATGGGAGTGGGCGTTCCAGCGGGCGCAAGCATGGCAAGATCCTCAACCACCTCGTAGTCGGGGAAGCCCAGTTCGGCGAAGGTTGGAACGTCCGGCGCGAGGGGCGTGCGCTCCCGCGTGGTGACGGCCAGGGCGCGGAGGTCGCCCGACTGGAGGAACGGCATAACCCCCGAGCTGACCACGAAAACCATGCCTGCCTCGCCGTTGATCACCGCTTGGGTCGCAGGGCCGCCGCCGCGATACCCTACCTCTGTCACCTGGATACCAGCCTGCTGCAGAAACAGCTCGGTCGCGAGATGGGTCGAGGAGCC
>NZ_RCVR01000061.1 GCF_016107305.1 Roseomonas sp. KE2513 | reverse complement strand
CTTGCGCGCGGATTCATCAATCGCATCGGTGCCCAGCCCCTCGGCCCGTACGGCGCGGCGTACCTCCTCCAGCAGCGCCTCGGTCGAGCGCTCGCTGGCCTGGAGCTCGGCGGGGTCGGCCGCACCCGTGCGTCCGGCGGCGCTCAGCATCCCGCTCTCCACCCCGAGGGCGGTGATGCCGCGGAGCGTCCCACTCAGCACTCGGGTTGAGTAGGTGGCCTGGTCCGCCATTTTCCAGGTGTTCCAGGCCTGCTAGGAGTTCCAGCCAAGGCCGATGAAACCGGGAAGGGAAACCGCGGTGACGCCGGCGAGAAGAAGTGTGCGAACGCGCATGACGATCCCTGAGCAGTGCCCGGAGATGATCGGCCAATCGCGTCAATACAGGGTAAAGAGCCTCCGGAGTGTGCCCCTGCGGCTCACCCGCGCGGCACGATCCGGCAGGCGGCAGCCGTGGCGCGGGCAAGGGTGATCAGGCGGCGGGCAGCGACCGCCCCGGTCGCGGTCTCCCCGGCCACATGCCCGATCAAGGGGTTGGAGACGATGGCGCGCACGGCCGCGTCCGTCGCCACCTCCGTGGCCGCAACTGTCGCGGCATCGAAGGCGGCGCGGCGCAGAAGGGAGGCGGTCGCGGCGACGCCCGGCCGCATGCCGTGCAGCGCGGCCACCTGCCGTACCAGCCGCAACCCGCGCCAGCCGACCACCAGCGCGTCGAGCGCGGGCGAAGGGCTGACCGCGGTAGCCGCGAAGCCCTGGATCGCCGCCAAACGCCCGAGCGCGCGCGCTTCGCCGTCCAGCGCGGCCAAGGGGCCGGCTTCCAACAGAGCGCGAAGGGCGGAAAGATCCGGCGCCTCGCGCAGGGCCGGCAGCGCGGCGGCCGCGAGCGGAATCGGCTCTGCCCAGGCGAGCACATGGGCCTTGGCAGCCCGGTGGTCGCCGCGGACAAAGGCAGCGCGTGCGGCGTCCACCGCGCGCAGCTGGAACAGGGCGCGGAACTCCCGCACCACCGCCCCGCCGAGCGCGCCGAAGCCGCCAAGAGCCACGGCCAGGGTCAGCCAGCCGAGCCAGGCCGCGCGCCCGAACTGTTCCGCCACGTAATTGCCGGCCGCGAGCGTCGAGAAGCCAAGAATAAGGGCCGAGAGCCCAATCGCGAGGAGCGAGAGGGTCGAGATGCCGAGCGAGGGCACGGCGACGGGGCCAGTCTCCGCCTCCCAGGCATGGTCCAGGCGGGCCTCTCCGGCCTCCTCCTCCAGGATCACCCGGGGCGGGCGGTGGGCGGTCTCGCTCAACGGGGGCCTCCTTCGCGCGGACCGCGCATATGGCCCGGCGGGTGCGGGTTTACAGCGCGTCCCCCAACAGCCCCGAGAGCAACCCGTCGAGCCCGAGATGCGGCACGCCGCCGCGCCCATCCGGCTCAAGCCCGGGCGGGCGGAAGACCGGCATCTGGAAATAGGCGGCGTTCCAGAAACTCTCGGGCGGGCGGCGGGCCGGAACGATGCCGGGATCGACCGTCGCCCAGCGCCCGTTCTCCAGCAGGATCCCGCGCACGGCCGGCGAAGCGCGCCCCTCGTGCAGGGCCGTCGCCTCCTGGGTGCAACGGATGGCCGCGACCGTGTGGACGGACACCGCAGCGCCCGCGATCTCGGCCCGCCGCCGTGGCGCCTCCACGAGATCCGCAAGAAGGGAGGACAGGCTGTCCCGGCTCACCTCCGGCACGTGGTCGGCCTTTGTGGCGGCGAAGGCCACGCGGGCAATGCCGGCGCCAGTCAGCAGGTCCAGCCAGCCGCGTCCGTAGCGCAGCGTGCCGGAGATGGCGGCCAGCGCCTCGGCCGTGTCGTCGAAGGCCTCGCGTCCGGCATGGAGGGCGCCGAGCACATCCACCAGAACCACCTGCCGGTCGAAACGGCGGAAGACGGGATCGAGGAAGCGGTCGCGCTGGTCCCGGAGATAGGCGGCATAGCGCCGCTCCAGCAACTCGCCGAGCGGCGAGGCGCGCGCCGCTTCCGGCATGGGGAAGAACCAGAGTAGCGGCGCATCGCCCGCCGGACCGGGGTTGAGGAAGCGGCCGGGCTGGAGGAAGCGCAAGCCAAGCTCGTCCCGCGCCTCGAGAAGGAAGCGGCGGTAGAGGGAGTGTCCGCGACGCGCCAGCGAGTCCTCCGCCGGGGCATTTGCCGGCAGGGCGCGGGCGAAGGCCAGGAATTCCGCCGCGGGCGCCGCGCGGATGCCGGTGGAGATCCGCGCGAGCGTCTCATCCGACCAGGCCGAGAAATCCTGCCCGAACATCGGGAGGTCGAGCAGCCACTCGCCGGGGTAGTCGAGCAGGTCGAGCGTCACCTCGCGGTCCGGCAGGAACTGGCCGTAGAGGCCGCGCCGGCGGATCACGAGGGAGAGGGAAAGAGTGGAGAGGTCGTCCGTCCGCTCCGGCCAGCGCGGCGGATCGGCGGCCAGGGCCGCGAGATGTGCCTCGGCGTCGAAGCGCGGCGTCGCCTCCACCCCCGGCGGGATGGCGCGGGCACGCTGGAGACGGCCCGCAGTCGCCTCCAGCCGCGGCAGCGTCCGCCGCCCTGCCCCCGCCGCCACGAGATTGGCGACGAGGGAGGTGAGGAACACCGTCTTCCCGGCGCGGGAGAGGCCGGTCACGGCCAGCCGAACCCGCTCCCGCCCGGCAAGGGCAAGGGCTGCCTCCGCGCTGCGGCTGGCGGCCTCGCTGAGGACGCGGACGGGATCGGGAAGAAGGGCCACGCGGCTATTGACGCTGAATCAGCTCGATCTTGTAGCCGTCCGGATCCTCGACGAAGGCGATGATGGTCGTGCCGTGCTTCACCGGCCCGGCCTCGCGCACCACCTTGCCGCCCTCGGCGCGGATGCGCTCACAGGCGGCGGCCACGTCGGGCACGCCGATGGCCAGGTGGCCGAAGGCGCCGCCCATCTCGTACTTCTCGGTACCGTAGTTGTAGGTCAGCTCGATCTCCGCCTCGCCGGCCGCGTTGCCGCCATAGCCGAGGAAGGCGAGGGTGTACTTGCCCGCGGGCACGTCGTTGCGGCGAAGCTCCCGCATCCCGAACATCTGCGTGTAGAACTTCACGCTCCGCTCGAGATCGCCGACGCGGATCATCGTGTGGAGGAACTTGCCCTTCGGGGTATCGCTCATATTGCGGCTCCTGCTGTCGCCGCGCCCACATGGTCATCCGGGTGGATCGCGAGAAGGAAGAGACCGGCGGAATCCGCACGCTCGACCATTCCGGCGCGGTCGAGCAGCAGCGCGCCCTCCGCTTCGAAGGCAATGCCGGAGAGGCCGGCGGCGATCGCGTTCTCCACCGTGCGCGGGCCGAGCGCGGGCATATCCACCTCCCGATCCTGGCCGGGCTTGACCAGCTTCACCAGCACGCCGCCCGGACCATCCCGCCGCAGCCCGCCGACGCGGGAAAGCAGCGCGTCCGTCCCCTCGATCGCCTCCACCCCGAGAACGAGGCCCTGTTGCACCACCGCTCCCTGCCCCACATCCACTGCGCCCAGCGCGCGCACGACGGCCACGCCGCGAGCGATATCGGCGAGTGCCATGGCGCTCGGCCCGAGCCGGGTGAGAAGGCCGGAAGGCGCCTGTGCTTCGGCAAGGAAGCGCGTTGGGCCAACGGGGTCGAAGCCCTCTTCCCGCAGCACCTGGCGGATGGCGGAGAGCAGCGTGTCGTCGCCGCTGAAGGCCTTCATGCCGATGCGCGCGATGTGCCGGGCTGCGCCGGCATCCGGCCGCAGGGAGAGGATGGAGGGCCGGCGAATATCCCCGACCAGCACGATCTGGCGCGCGCCCTGGCGCTTCAGCCAGTCAATTGCGGCCCCGGCCGCGCCGAGCCGGATGACGATCTGCGGCACCCCCGGCCACTCGGCGGGCTTGGCGAAGCCCTCCAGCAGCACGGCGACGTAGGGCCGCCCGGTGGCGCGGCAGGCCGCGGCCACCTGGAGCGGCATGGCGCCACCCCCGGCCACGATCGCGACGGGTGGCTCGGCGTGCGGTCCGGTCACGCGCGCCTCAGGCGGCCTCGGCCTCGGCCTCGCCGGCCTGTCGGCCGGCGCGCATCAGCCCGCGGCGGGAGGCCGCCTCAATGAAGGCGAGGACCTCGGCCACCTGCGCTTGCTCGCCGTGCTCCTGCGTCACCAGGGCCACGCGCGCGTCAAAGGTGCCGCGCCCGAGAAAGAGGCCGCGATAGGCGGCGCGCAGGGCGTTGATCGCTTCCCGCCCGAAGCCGCGGCGCTTGAGGCCGATGAGGTTCAGGCCGATCAGCCGCGCCCGGTTGCCCATGCAGGAACCGAAGGGGATCACGTCCCGTTCCACCCCGCTCATGCCGCCGATCACCGCCTGCCGTCCGATCCGCACGGATTGGTGGATGGCCGTGCCGCCCCCGATGAAGACATTGTCGCCGATATGCACGTGCCCGCCGAGCATGACGTTGTTGGCGAGGATCACCTTGTCTTCGAGCTGGCAGTCATGCCCGACATGGGCGACGCACATGATGAGGCATTCGGCGCCGAGGCGGGTGACGCCCTCACCGCCGACGCTGCCGCGATGCACCGTCGCGTGCTCGCGGATGATCGTGCGCGGGCCGACCTCCACGCGCGTGGGCTCGCCCTTGTACTTCAGGTCCTGCGGCGGCAGACCGACGGAGGCGAAGGGCAGCACCTGCACGCCCTCGGCAAGGTGCGTGATGCCGTCGAGCACGGCGTGCGCGCCGACCTGCACGCCCTCCGCGAGGACAACCTGCGCGCCCACGGTGGCATAGGGGCCGATGGTCACGCCGGCGCCCAGCCGGGCGCCATCCGCCACGATGGCGGTCGGGTGGATCTCGGCCACGCTCAGCCGTCCAGGATCATGGCGGCATAGGTGGCCTCGGCCACCACGACGCCATCGACCTTTGCCTCGGCCGAGAACTTCCAGACGTTGCCGCGCTGGCGCTCCTTGGTGACGTGAACGCGCATCTGGTCGCCGGGCACCACGGGCTTCCGGAACTTCGCGCCCTCGATCGACATGAAGTAGACGAGCTTGCCCCGCGCGCTCTCGCCCAGCGTCTCCACCACCAGCACGCCCGCGGTCTGGGCCATGCTCTCGATGATCATCACGCCAGGGAAGACGGGATGGCGCGGGAAGTGGCCCTGGAAGATACCCTCGTTGATCGAGACGTTCTTGATGCCCGTGGCGCTCGTGCCGGGGATGAAGTCCACAACGCGGTCCACGAGCAGGAAGGGGTAGCGATGCGGGATCGCCTCCATGATGCGCGCGATGTCGAGCACGTCCCGCGTGCCGCCTGCCGGCTGCGCCTCCTTCGATGCGGCCCCGCTGCCGCCCCCTTCCCCGAGGACCTGTCCTGTGCTGTCCGACATGCTCAATCGCTCTTCGTTTCGGGCATGCGGGCCGCTGCCTTCGATCGTCCCAGCTTCCGCATCGCGGCCGCAACCCGCAAGCCCTCCCTCGCGGGGATAGCCGGGAAGCCGAAGACGTCCATTCCTTCCGGCACGTCGTTGATGACGCCCGACTTGGCGCCGACGCGCGCCCGGGAACCGATGTTGAGATGGCCGGAGATACCGGCCTGCGCCGCGATGACCACGAAGTCCCCGAGTACGGTGGAGCCGGAGATGCCGGACTGGGCGACCAGCACGCAGCCGCGCCCGGTGCGGACGTTATGGCCGATCATTACCTGGTCATCCAGCCGGGTGCCCGCCCCGATGACCGTATCGTTGTTCGATCCGCGATCAATGCAGCTGTTGGCGCCGACCTCCACTCCATCGCCAAGCAGCACCCGGCCGAGCTGGGGCACCGTCACGTGCTCGCCCTCCCGCGTGGTGGCGAAGCCGAAGCCCTCGTTACCGATCCGCGCCCCCGGGTTCAGCGTCACGCGGTCTCCGGCAACGCAATGCGAGACCGTGACGTGCGAGAGGATGCGGCACTCCGCACCGAAAACGCAGTTCGCGCCGATATGGGCGTGGGGCCCGACGATGCAGCGCGGGCCAAGCACGGCCCCCGCCTCGACCACGGCATAGGCGCCGATCTCGCAGCCCTCGCCGATGGTCGCTCCCTCCTCGATCACGGCGGTCGGGTGGCGCGTGCCGGCGGCGCGGGCGGGCGGATGCAGGAGGGCCGCGATGCGCGCGAAGGCGAGCACGGGCGCGGGCGAGACGAGCGCGACGGCGCCTTCCGGCACCGAATGCGCGTTCGCTTCAGACAGCACCACGGCGCCGGCGCGGCTCTCCTTCAAGCTGGGCAGCCAGCGCCGGCTCTCAAGAAAGGACACGTCCTCCGGACCGGCGGATTGAAGGGTGGCGACGCCCGTGAATAGGCGCCCCTCCACCCCTTCCGGCAGCGCGATACCGGCCGCCGCGGCCAGCTGCCCCAGCGCCAGGGGACCGGCCGAGGGATGGAAACGAGGATCCGCCGCCACCGAACTAGCGGCGGGGCTGCTGCGCCGCCGGCGCGGCGGGCTGGGCGGCGGGGGCGGCTGGCCGGGCGGCGGCGGGCGCCGCCGGAGCGGCGCCACCCTGGGCAGCCGGCTGGGCCGGAGCCTGGCCCTCGGGCGGCAGCGTCACGCTGCGAAGCACGCGGTTCACCTGCTGGCTGATCTCGTCCGTCAGGTCAAAGGGCGCGTCGTTGAAGATCACGAGCGGGCGCGGCAGCACGAGGTTCACGTTGCGGCTGGCGGCCACCTGGCGGATCACCACGGCCAGTGCCTGCTCGATCTCGCCGAGCGCGGCCTGGGCCACCTGCTCGATGGCGCGGGAACGGTCGCGGAAGACGCGCTGGCTGTCGGTGATGCGCTCCTGCAGCTCGCGCTCGCGCTGGCGCAGCTGGTCAGGGTTCATCGTCGCGCGCTGGTTGGCAAGCGTCGTCTGCTCCTCCCGCCAGCGGGTCTGCTCGCGCTGCAGGTCGTCGTTCAGCCGCTGGCGGCGGCGCTCCACCTCCTCGCGCACGCCGTTGAAAGCGGTCGAGTTCCGCTGGATTTCCGGTACGTCCACGATGCCGATGACGGCGGCCGGCGGCGGCTGGCCGGGCGGGAGCGGCGCGGGATTGGGCTGGGGCGGGCGCTGAGCCTGCTGCGGCGGGCGCTGCTGCTGCTGCGCCGGTCGCGCCGGCTGCTGGGCAGGCCGCGCGGCGCCACCGCCACCGCCACCCGGCGGGATGAAGAAGCCGGGGTCGGACTGCGCGAGCGCGGGCCCACCCGCCGAGAGGACGGGGATGAGCAGGGCCGTCAAGGCTGCGATCGCGGGGCGCGCGGACATCATTCGTGCTCCAGTCTCTTCGATCTCAGAACCGCGTGCCGAAGCCGAAGCGGAAGATCTGCGTGGTGTCGTAGCTCTTCTTCACCACTGCCTTGCCGAAGTCGAGGTTGATCAGCCCGAAGGGGCTGCGCCAGGACACGCCAACGCCGGTGCCGACACGCGGCGAGGAGTCATCCGCGATGTTCGGCCCGGTGGAAGAGCCGCTGAGGCCGCCCACGTCCACGAAGGCGCGGCCGGTGATGCCGATCTCCTCGGGGACGGGCAGGGGGAAGCGGAACTCGGTAGTCTGGGTATAGAGGAAGCGGCCGCCGAGGCTGTCGCGGGTGCCGTTCGGGGTGATGTCGCGCGGACCGGCGCCGGCGGTCTGGAAGCCGCGCAGGTTCTCGCCGCCGAGGAAGAAGCGGTCGACGATCCGCTCGCGCTTGCCGCCGAAGGGCTCGAGGTAGCCGACCGATCCCTGCAGCGCGAGCACGTAGTTCGGATCGCCCAGCAGCCGCTCGAACGGAATGAAGTAGGCGCCGTCCACGCGGCCGCGGACATAGTTCACGTCGCCGCCGAGGCCAGCCACGTCCGTGCCGACGCGCACAAGGTATCCGCTACGCGGGTCAAGGCGGCTGTCGCGCCGGTCATAGGTGAGCGTCTGCCCAACCTGGGAGAGCAGCGTCTCACCCCTCTGCTCCTCGATGTAGCGGGAGGCGCCAGGGATGATGTCGTAGATGTTGCGCTGCGCGAGCGTGTAGCTGAAGGACTGACGTAGGAACTCGTTGTACTCGTAGCCGGCGCGCAGCGCGAAGCCGTAGCGGCGCTCGCGATAGCCCGAATAGGTCCTGAGGTCGCGGTTGATGTAGAACACGTCCGCACCCACCGCGAGATTGCGGTCGAGGAAGGACGGGTCCGTCACCGAGAAGTCGAGCTGGCTGCGCCGCTGGGCGAGCACGCCGTTGATGCGGCCGTCGATGCCGGTGCCAAGCAGGTTGCGCTCGCGGAGCCCCACATCGGCGAGCGCGCCCGCATCCGTGGAGTAGCCGCCGCCGAGCGAGACCTCGCCCGTCGCGCGCTCGGTCACGCCGGTGGTCAGGATCACCCGGTCCGGCGTGGAGCCAGGGGTCGTATTGATCGTCGCGTCGCTGAAGTAGCCGAGGTCGCGGATGCGCTGGCGGGAGCGCCGGACCTGCGCCGCGTTGAAGGCGTCGCCTTCGGCGAGGCGGAACTCGCGCCGGATCACCCGGTCCTGGGTGCGGACATTGCCGGTCACGTCGATACGCTCGACGTAGAGGCGGTTGCCCTCCTTGACCTCGAAGGTGATGTCGATCGTGCCGCGCTCGGTGTTGCGCACGACGCGCGGCGTCACCTCCACGAAGGGGGCGCCGAGCGCGTTGGCGCGATCGGACATCGTCTCGGCGATCCGCTCCACCGCCTCGCCGTCATACTGGTCGCCGGTCGAGATGTTCACCTCGGGGCGGAGCTGGTCGGCGGTCACATTGCGCAGCGCGGAGGTCGTGTCGACCTTGCCGAAGCGGTAGCGCCGCCCCTCGTCCACCACGTAGGTGACGAAGAAGCCCGTGCGGTCCGGCGTCAGCTCGGCGGAGCTCGCGGTCACGTTCACGTCCGCGAAGCCCTGGCGAAGGTAGAAGCGACGCAGCAGCTCGCGGTCGAAGTTCAGGCGCTCGGGGTCGTAGGTGTCGCTCGTGCTGAGCGGGCGGTACCAAGCGGCCTCGCGCGTCGCCACGACCTCCTTCAGCCGGCTGTCCGAGTAGGAGCGGTTGCCGACGAAGTTGATCCGGCTGATGAGCGCGACCTCGCCCTCGTTCACCTCGAAGACCACGTCGACGCGATTCTGGTCGAGGCGGATGATCTTCGGCTCGACCGTGGCGGAGAGCCGGCCGCGGCTCGCATAGAGGTCCAGCACCCGGGAACGGTCCGACTGCGCGGCCTGGGGCGTGAAGACCGAACGGGCCCGGAGCTGCACGGCGTTGCGCAGCACCTCGTCGCTGAGCTTGCTGTTCCCCTCGAAGGCGACCCGATTGACGATCGGGTTCTCCTCGACCTGCACCTGGATCCTGTCCCCCTGGCGGGAGACACGGACGTCACGGAACAGGCCGGTGGCGTAGAGCGTGCGGAGCGACCGGTCCAGCCGGTCCTCCTCGAAGGCATCGCCCGGCTGCAGCAGCATGTAGGAGCGAATCGTGTCCGCCTCGATGCGCTGGTTGCCCTGCACGTCGATCGCCTGGACCGTGCCCGAGGCGGGCCGCGCTTGGCGGGCGGGAACCGCGCGGGCGGCCGGGCGCGCGGCCACGGGGCGGGCGGTGCCTCGCTGAGCGGCGCGGGGCTCGGGGCCGCGCGGCTGGGCCTCCGCGCCGGAGGTGACCATGACGGGAACGAGGCAAGTGGCGGCCAGGAGGACGGCCCGGGAGAAAGGCGAGACTTGCAAGGCGTGATCCTGTGCCGGCGTTTCCGGGTCGCGGGGCTGGAGGCCTGCGACGGCGCCGCAACCTAGCGACAAGGACCGTGCCTTGCCACCCCCGCCCGAGGTTGCAGCCCGGGGTGTGAAAAAATTACGCCCGGCCGTGCTCTCAGCCGAAGAGGCCGTGAACCCAGCGGAACAGGCCGAAGTTCGAGAGGTCGTTCCAGGTGGCGAAGATGAAAAGCGTGGCCAGCACCGCGAGCCCCGCCCGGAAGCCGTACTCCACCGCCCGCGGCGGCAACGGCCGGCCACGCAACGCCTCAATCGCGTAGAAAACCAGATGCCCGCCATCAAGCACGGGAATCGGGAAGAGGTTGATCAGTGCGAGGTTGACCGAAAGGATCGCCATGAAGGTCACGAGGCTGGAGAGCCCGAGGCTGGCCACCTGCCCGGAGAGCTGGGCGATCCGCAGCGGCCCGCCGAGTTCCTCCGTGCCGCGCTGCCCCGCGATCATCTGCCAGATGCCGCCGAGCGTCTGCACCGTGATCTCTCCGGTATAGGCGATGCCGCCCCAAACCGCCGAGAGCGGGTCCGTCCGCTCATAGACCGGCGCACCGCCGCCGATGCCCAGAAGCCCGACCGGTGCCGCGCCCTCCGCCGCGCCGGCACGGGGCTGCGGGGTCGCGGTCACGCTCAGCTCCCGCCCTTCGCGCAGCAGGTGGAGCTGAATCGGCTGGTTGGCACGCGGCTGGACATAGGCCTGCACCTGCTCGAAGCGCGTGACCGGCGTTTCGTCGAGCGAGACGATGCGGTCGCCCACCATGACCCCCGCCCGCTCCGCCGCGCCGCCCGCCACGACGGAGGCGACGCTGGTGGTGCCGACCGGCCGGCCGACCGCCATGAACAGCGCAGCGAAGAGCACGGCGGCGAGGACGAAGTTGGCTGCCGGCCCCGCCGCGACGACAATGGCGCGGTCGAGCACGGACTTGTCGTGGAAGCGCGGCCCGCGCGGGTCATGGCCGGGGGGCGCATCGACCGAATCGGTCACGTCGCCCGGCCCTTCCTGCCCGTAGAGCTTCACGTAGCCGCCGAGCGGTAGCCAGCCGATCTGCCACTCCGTGCCGCGCCGGTCCGTCCAGGCGGCGATGCGGCGGCCGAAGCCGATGGAGAAGCGCTCGACATAGATGCCGCGCCAGCGGGCGGCGGCGTAGTGGCCCAACTCGTGGAAGAAGACGAGCACGCCCAGGACCACGACGAAGGCCAGGATGGTGCGGAAGGGGTCGGGAAGGAACTGCACCGGGGTCTCTCTGGCTGTTCGGCTTATCAGGTCAAACGGGGGCGTGAAGGCTGCTGGCGATGCGCTCCGCCTCGGTCCGGGCGGTGGCATCGAGATCGATCACAGCATCGAGGCTCGCCACCGGCGGGTTGCCGAGGCGCTCCATCGTTTCCTCGACGACACGGGCGATGTCGAGGAAGCCGAGGCGGCGCGAGAGGAAGCGGGCCACCGCCACCTCGTTCGCCGCATTGAGGATGGTGGGGGCGCCACCCCCGGCCAGCAAGGCCTCCCGCGCGAGGCGCAGCGCCGGGAAGCGGACGGGATCGGGCGCGGAGAACTCCAGGCGTCCCAGTGCGGCCAAGTCCAGCCGCGCCACGTCGGCGCGCATCCGGTTCGGCCAGGCGAGGGCATGGGCGATCGGCGTGCGCATATCGGGCGTTCCGAGCTGCGCTAGTAGCGAACCGTCCGCATATTGCACGAGGCCGTGGACGGCCGATTGCGGGTGCACCAGCACCTCGATCCTGTCGGGCGGCACGGGGAAGAGCCGCGCGGCCTCGATCAGTTCCAGCCCCTTGTTGAACATGGTGGCGCTGTCGACGCTGATCTTCGCGCCCATGGACCAGACGGGATGGCGCACCGCCTGCTCAGGGGTGGCCGCCCGCATTTCGGCGAGGCTGGCCGTGCGGAACGGCCCGCCGGAGGCCGTGAGAATGATCCGCTCCACCATCGCGGGGTCGCGGACGTCGAGAGCCTGGAAGATGGCGTTGTGCTCGGAATCGACTGGCAGCAGCGTCGCGCCGGCATCCCGGACCGCGCGCAGGAAAATCTCACCGGCGCAGACCAGCGCTTCCTTGTTGGCCAGCGCCAGCGTGCCGCCGCGCCGCAGCGCCGCAAGCGCCGGGTGGAGCCCGGCGGCGCCGACGATGGCGGCCATGGTCCAGTCCGCCGGCCGCGCCGCGGCCTCTATCACCGCCTCCGGCCCGGCCGCGGCCTCAATGCCGCTCCCAGCCAGGGCCTCGCGTAGCGCCGGCAGCCCGGCGGGATCCGCCAGCACGGCAATTCGCGCCCGCAGCCGCCGGGCCGTTTCCGCCAGGGCCGCGGCATCGCGCCCGGCGACCAGCGCCTCCACCGCAAAGGCCCCTTCGGGCGCGGCCTCCAACAAGGCCGTCGTAGAGCGCCCGACAGAGCCGGTGGCGCCGAGGATGGTCACGGTGCGCGTCATGGCGTCGCCCCCGGGGTTTGGGTGGGGAAGATCAGCGCCACAGCGCGCCGCCATAACCGATCAGCAGCGCCAGAAGCATGGCGGCCGGGGCCGCGGCCAGCAGCCCGTCCAGCCGGTCGAGCAACCCGCCATGGCCGGGGATGAGGCTGGAGGTGTCCTTGACCTTGAAGTGCCGCTTGATCGCGGATTCCAGGAGATCGCCGGCCTGGGTGGCGACGGCCAGCACCGCCGCCGCCGCAGCGGCGCGGGAAAAGCTGCCGGGCGCGAGTTGCAGCGCCGCGAAGCCGCCGATGAGCATGGCCAGCAGCAGCCCGCCGGCCGCCCCGGTCCAGGTCTTGGCCGGTGAAACCTGCGGCCAGAGCAGCGGCCCGCCCAGGGCCCGGCCGGCCAGATAGGCCCCGATATCGCTCGCCCAAACGACGAGGAGGAGGAAGAGAAGGTTCGCCCGCCCGGCCTCGTTCTCGTGCCGCAACTCGATGAGGCAGAGGCCGCCGATCCCAATGTAGAGCACTCCGAGCGCGAGGCGCAGGCTCGGCTGTGCAGGCCGGTCGCGGTCGCGCATCCCCGCCGCGAAGGCCCAGGTGAGCAGGAAACCCGTCCCTAGCACCGCCCAGGCGGCGAGCGGATACTCCATCACCGCCAGTGTCCCGGCGATGAACACGGCCACGGGTACCCCCGCGCCCGGCAGGGTGCGCGCGCGCATCCCGCAGAGATGCACCCATTCCCAGGTCAGGATGGCCGCGCCCAGGGCAAGGAGAAAGGTGTAAGCATTGGCACCGAGCCAGACGCAGAGCAGAGCGCAGGGCGCCAGCACCATCGCCGAGAGAACGCGCTTGCGCAGGTCCCGCCAGTTCTTCCCAGGCTTGTTCTGCCCGGGTTGAGCCGCGCTCGAGGCCTCCAGCGCGGTGCCTCTTTCGGTCACCGCGTCAGCCGGTCCGGGCGCCGAAGCGCCGGTCGCGGCGCTGGAACTCGGCGACGGCCTCGCGCAGATGGGCGGCGTCGTAATCGGGCCAGAGCACGGGCTGGAAGACCAGCTCGGCATAGGCACATTGCCAGAGAAGGAAGTTCGATAGCCGGCTCTCGCCGGAGGTTCGGATGATGAGGTCAGGGTCCGGCATGCCCGCGGTATCGAGATGCGCCGCGAGGCTCGCCTCGTCGATATGCGCCTCGTCGATCTCCCCACTCGCCACCCGGCGCGCCAGGGCGCGGGCCGCCTTCACCAGCTCGGCCCGCCCGCCATAGGAGAGGGCGACGTTGAGGTTCAGCCGCGTGTTGCCCGCGGTCACCGCCTCGGCGCGGGCGATCTCGGCCTGCATGCCCGGCCCGAAGGCCGTGCGGTCCCCGATCACGCGCAGGCGCACGCCTTTCTCGACCAGTTGCCCCACCTCATGGCGCAGGTAGTGGCGCATCAGCCCCGTCAGGTCACGCACCTCGTCGGCCGGGCGGCGCCAGTTCTCGCTGCTGAAGGCAAAGAGCGTGAGCCAGGAAATCCCCATGTCGCCGGCGGCTTCGATCAGCCGGCGCGTCGCCTCGGCCCCAGCCTTATGGCCGAGCGCCCGGGGCACGCCGCGGGCCGCTGCCCAGCGGCCGTTGCCGTCCATGATCACACCCACATGAATGGGGGCGGCGGGGGCTTCCCCCCTCATCCGTTTGGTTTGCGTGGCGGCGCTCATGAGGATATGGCCGCTCAGACGGCCTTGATGTCCTTTTCCTTCTCCGCGTAGGCCGCGTCCACCTTCTTCACGTACTCGTCGGTCAGCTTTTGCACGTCATCGGACCAGCGCTTGGCATCGTCCTTCGAGATCTCGGACTTCGTCTCCCATCCCTTGATCGTCTCCATGCCATCGCGACGGACACCGCGGATGGAGACCTTGTTCGCCTCCGCATACTTGGCCGCCTGCTTGGCGAGGTCGTTGCGCCGCTCCTGTGTCAGCGGCGGCAGGGGCACGCGGATCACCTGGCCCTCGGCCTGCGGGTTGAGGCCGAGATTGGCGTCGCGGATCGCCACCTCCACCGCCTTGGTCACGGACTTGTCCCAGACCTGCACCGAGAGCAGCCCGGGGCCCGCCACCGAGATATTGGCCACCTGGCTCAGCGGCTGGTTCGTGCCATAGGCCTCCACCCGGATCGGCTCCAGCAGCGCCGGGCTCGCGCGGCCGGTGCGCAGGCCGGAATACTCCTTGCGGAGGGTCTCCAGCGCGCCGTCCATACGGCGCACCAGATCCTTGCGAAGCTCGGGGAAGTCGGGGGCGGCGGCCATGGGGTGTCCCTCAGCTCTCGTGGACCGTGGTGAACTTGCCCTCGCCCTTCATGACGGCGGTGAAGGCACCCGGCTCGTGGATGTCGAAGACGATGATCGGAAGCTTGTTCTCACGGGCGAGCGAGATGGCGGCCGCATCCATGACTGCGAGGTCGCGCGCGAGCATGTCATGATAGGTCAGCGCCTCGTAGCGCTCGGCCAGCGGGTCCTTGCGGGGGTCAGCGGTATAGACGCCGTCCACCTGCGTGCCCTTCAGCAGCGCGTCGCAGCCCATCTCGGCCGCACGCAGGGCGGCGGCGGTGTCGGTCGTGAAGAAGGGGTTGCCCGTGCCGGCGGCGAAGATCACCACACGCCCCTTCTCCATGTGTCGCACGGCTCGGCGGCGGATGAAGGGCTCGCAGAGGCTGGCCATGGGGATGGCGGACTGCACGCGGGTGGCGACACCCGCCTTCTCCAGCGCGTTCTGCATCGCCAGCGCGTTGATCACCGTGGCGAGCATGCCCATGCCATCGGCCTGGGCCCGGTCCATCCCGGCGGCCGCGCCGGAGACACCGCGGAAGATGTTGCCCCCGCCGATCACAAGACCGACCTCGATCCCGAGCTGGGTGACCGCGAAGATGTCCTCGGCGATCGCGTTCACCGTCGTGGCGTCGAGGCCGTAATTGCCCTTGCCCATCAGGGCCTCGCCCGAAACCTTCAGCAGGACACGCTTGTAGCGGAGGCTTGTCATTCTGTGCTGCGGTCCTGAAGGCTGGCGAGGTTAATCGCGCCCGGGCAGGCCGGCAAGGCGCCGTGGCCGGGAGCGTGACGTCCGGCGCCGGGCGAGGATCACCCGGCGACGAACTTTTCCCCTCCTGGGGAGGGATGGCCGGGCGCGGGGAGGCGCCCGGCGGGCCGGTCAGCCGGCAGTACCGGCGGCGGCGGCGACCTCGGCGGCGAAGTCGCTCGTCTCCTTCTCGATGCCCTCGCCGAGCTGGAAGCGGGCAAAGCCCGTCAGCTTGGCGCCGGACTTCTGGACCACGGCCTTCACCCGGCTCTCGCCGTCATGCACCCAGACCTGCTCCAGCAGCACCACTTCCTCGTAGTACTTGCGGATGCGGCCCTCGACCATCTTCTCGATGACGGCGGGGGGCTTGCCGGAGGCCTGGGCCTGCTCGGTCAGCACCGCGCGCTCACGGTCCAGCGAGGAGCTGTCAACCGCAGAGATGTCGAGCGCCTCGGGGCGAGCAGCCGCCACGTGCATGCCGATCTGCCGGCCGAGGGTGAGGATCGCGTCCCCGCCATCCGCGGCCTCGAGGGCGGCCAGCACGCCGATCTTGCCCAGGCCCGGCTTCACCGCGCTGTGGACATAGGTTGCGACGGCGCCCGAGGGCACCGAGAGCACGCGGGCGCGGCGGATCGTCATGTTCTCGCCGATGGTGGCGATCAGGCGGGTCAGCTCCTCGGCGACCGTGTGGCCGGCGCCCGGGTACTGCGCGCCCTTCAGCGCCTCGACTTCCTCACCGGCATCGAGGGCGATCTTCGCGACCGTCTCGACGAAGCCCTGGAACTGCTCGTTGCGGGCCACGAAGTCGGTCTCGGCGTTCACCTCGACCATCGCCGCCTTCGTGCCGGCGGCGGCGACGCCGATCAGGCCCTCGGCGGCCACGCGGCCGGACTTCTTGGCGGCGGAGGAAAGCCCCTTCTTGCGCAGCCAATCGATCGCCGCCTCGGAGTCGCCGTTGCTCTCCACGAGGGCCTTCTTGACGTCCATCATGCCCGCGCCGGTCTTCTCGCGCAGGTCGCGCACCATGGCTGCCGTGATCTCGGCCATCTGTCTCTATCCCGTCTTCTGGCATGCCGGCCCGGCCGGGCGTACCCGGGACGTGTGGCGCGGCGTGTATGCGATACGCCGGGGCGGCCATGCCACCCCGGCGCGATCAGTTCATTGCGAGCCCGCGCGGTCCGGCCCGCGCGGGGGTCGCGGCGATCAGCCCGCCTGGTTGGCGGCCGCGCCCTCGACGCCCGAGGCCGGGCTGGACTGCGCGTTCTCAAGCGCCGGGCCCGCCGCGGCGTCGGGGCCGCCCATGGACTCGGGGATGCTCTCGGCGAAGATGCCGACGCCCTCGGTCGAGGCGATGTCGTTCGGCACGGAGGGCAGCGCCTCGTCGTCCGGCAGCGCGTCGACCGGCAGGTCCGCCTGGGCGCCGACATCGATGCCGGAGTTGGACAGCTCGGCCGAGATGCCGTCGAACACGGCGGCCGCCATCATGTCGCAGTAGAGGTTGATAGCGCGGATCGCGTCGTCATTGCCCGGGATCGGGAAGGCGACGCCCGAGGGGTCGGCGTTGGAGTCGCAGACGGCGATCACGGGGATGCCGAGCTTGTTGGCCTCCTCGATCGCCAGCTTCTCCTTGATCGTGTCGATCACGAAGATCACGTCGGGCAGGCCGCCCATCTCGCGGATGCCGCCGAGCGCGCGGTCGAGCTTCTCCTTCTCGCGCGTCAGCATCAGGATCTCCTTCTTGGTGAGACCCTGGGTGTTGCCGCCGAGCTGCTCGTCCATCTGCTTCAGGCGCTTGATGGAGCCGGTGATGGTCTTCCAGTTCGTGAGCATGCCGCCGAGCCAGCGGTGGTTCACGTAGTACTGGCCGCAGCGGGTCGCGGCCTCGGCCACGTAGTCCGCCGCCGCCTTCTTCGTGCCCACGAAGAGCACGCGGCCGCCGCCGGCCACCACGTCGCGCACGGTGCGGAGCGCACGGTCGAGCATGGGAACGGTCTGCTGCAGGTCGAGGATGTGGACCTGGTTGCGGACGCCGAAGATGTAGGGGGCCATCTTCGGGTTCCACCGGCGGGTGTGGTGGCCGAAGTGGACGCCGGCCTCGAGCAGGCCGCGCAGGGTAACGTCGGGCATCGCCATGTGGCGGTTCCTTCTTCCGATTGATCCGGTTAGGCCTCCGCGGCGCTGTACCCCCGTGCGACATTTTCCCTGTGGGAAAAGTCGGGGGACCGGACCCTGCCGCTTATCTCGGAAGGGCGCACCGCGTGCGGATTTGCCGGGCATGGAGAGGCCCCCGTGCCCGGCGCGCGGCATATGGCACGCGGCGCCCGCCCGGGCAAGGGCGCGCCACCCCGTTGCGGCGCAGCCCTGCCTTGTTGCGCCGGCCCAAGCGGAGCCGGCTCAGACGGTGAAGGCGGCCTCCAGGCGCTTCAGCATCGCCTGCTCGGTAGGGGAAACCTTGCTCACCAGCCCGAGGAAGCCGCCCGCGGCCTCCGCCACCTGGTGGGCGCGCGCCATGACGTCCTTGTGCAGCGCCCTGCGGGCATCGGGCGCCAGGGCGTGGACGTAGTCGGTCCAGGTGGCGAGCAGGTCGGCCGGCGGGTGCTGGGCCAGCCAGTGGTCGAGCAGGTTGTGCGCGGCGCTGCCTGCGGGGATCCCGGCCCCGTCCGCGGCGGAGAGCACCGCCTTGCGCTCCTCCGGCTGCGGCGTCCCGTCCGCCCAGGCGACGAGGACGAGGGGGGCGAGTGAGAGGGCGGTCAGCGCGTTCGCGCCGATCCCATGGGCGGCCAGGCGCTCGAGCACGGCTGGATCCTGAATGCCGGTGCCGGACGCGGGCGACTGGCCGCCCTCGGTCGGGTGCAGGCGGCGGATCGCCTCGGCGTTCTCGCGGGCGAAGAAGGCCTCCTCCAGGGCCTTGCGGCGCTCGTCCAGGAAATCGTGACTCATGGCATCCTCCAGCACTGGGTCGTTGCCCTTGCGGGCATCGAAAGAAGGATAGGGGGTGCGCGGGCCCGCTCCAATGCCGCCCCCTCACGCCGGTTGTCACGCCGGGTCCCGTTCTGCCAACCTTTCCTGGGGCAGGACGCCGGCAACAGGCGCCGCCCGACGGGAGGATATCCGATGGTCAGGCACGCGCAGGGGCCCCTGCCCCGTCGAACCCTTCTCGCGCTCGGCACCGCAGGGCTGGCAAGGCCGGCCCTTGCCCAATCCGGCTTTCCCAACCGGCCCATCCGGCTGCTCGTGCCCTGGCCGCCGGGCGGCTCGGCCGACGCACAGCTCCGCTCCCTCGCCGATGTCGCAACGAAGCTCCTCGGGCAGCCCGTGCTCGTCGAGAACCGCTCCGGCGCCCGTGGGCTGCTCGCGGCCCAGGCGCTACTCCAGGCAGCGCCGGACGGCTACACCCTTGCCCAGCACCACCTCTCGGTCCTGCGCCACCCCTTCATGACCAGGGCCCGTTCCTGGGACTCGGTGGCGGACTTCACCCCGGTGCTGGGGCTGACCGGCTGGCTCTTCGGCGTCGTCGTGCGGGCGGACAGTCCTATCCAGGACTGGGCCGGCTACGTGGCGGCCGCCCGGGAGAGGCCAGGGCGGATGACCTATTCGACCAGCGGCATCGGCACGAGCAACCACATCGCCATGGAGGACATCCTCTCCCGCCTCGGGCTGGAGATGGTCCACGTCCCCTTCCGCGGCACGACCGAGGGCGTGACGGCCCTGCTGGGCGGGCAGATCGACAGCATTGCTGACAGCTCCGCCTGGGTGCCACAGGTCGAGTCCGGCGCCTTCCGCCTCATCTGCGTCTGGTCGCCGGAGCGCGCCGCGCGCTTCCCGAACGTCCCGACGCTGCGCGAGCTGGGCGTGGACGTGGTCGTCACCTCGCCCTACGGCATTGCGGGGCCCAAGGGCATGGACCCCGGCGTGGTGCGGGTGCTGCACGACGCCCTTAGGGAGGCGTTGATGAGCCCGGAGAACACGGCCATCCGTGAGCGCTGGGATATGCCGCTCGCCTATCTCGACACCGCCGCCTACCGCGACTTCATCGCCGAGCGCGTCGCCTATGAGCGAGAGATGGTTGGCAAGCTGAGGCTCAGCATCGACAG
>NZ_RCVR01000060.1 GCF_016107305.1 Roseomonas sp. KE2513 | reverse complement strand
TTATAGGGGGCGCGCTGCGTCGTGTACCGACGAGCGCCGTACGACCGAGATGGCTGTCCCTATCGGTGTGCTGAACCATGTGTTTGATCTCGAACGCCCAGACTATGTGCGCGTCGCGTGATCGCGGATGCTTCCGAGGCTCACCGCGCTTGCAAGCCGATTCATGCTACTCAGTCCCACGCTGGCTGAATGGCCAAATTCAAGCTTAGTTCAGGATCTCCTGCAGACGGGCGCTCATGGTGACTTGGACTTTAGGGTCGACTCCGGCAGAGGGGCCACCTCCAAGGTATTTCTCGGCAATCTCCTCTGTAGCCAAAATCTCCTGAGACGATCCCTGTAGTACGATGCAGCCCATTTCTATTACGTAGGCGCGGTCAGACACTTTAAGACTCTGTCGCGCATTCTGCTCGGAAAGAAGTATACTCAAACCGGCATGACGCAGTTGGGTGACCAAGCGGAAGATCTCGCTAACCAGCAGGGGGGCAAGGCCAAGCGAGGGCTCATCCAGCAGCAGGTAGCGTGGGCGGCCCATCAGCCCTCGTGCGATCGCCAGCATCTGTTGCTGTCCGCCAGAGAGGTTGCCGGCTGCCTCTCCCATACGGTCCTGTAGCGTGGGAAAGAAGTGGCAGCTCTCCGCGATCCGCTCCTGCAGCGCGGCGGCGTCTCGCATCTCCTCGCTCGCATAGGCGCCGAGGATGAGATTGTCCTTCACCGACAATCCGCCGAAGATTTGCCGTCCCTCCGGCACATGGGCGATACCTCGGCGTACCCGACCGCGTGGCGAGAGCCCGTCAATCCGCTCACCATCCAGTAGAATACTGCCACCGCGGCAGGGAAGAAGCCCCGAAACGGTGTTCACCAGCGTTGACTTGCCGGCGCCGTTAGCGCCGATCAGCGCTACCACCTCCCCTGGCTGGACCTTCAGGCGGCATTCCCGCAGCACTACGTTCCGACCGTAACCGGCGGAGATCCCGTGCAGCTCAAGCACTAGCCACCTCCTCGTCGCGCCCGACATAGGCTTCAATCACACGCGGATTGCCCCGAATTTCGACGGGCGTGCCGTCGGCCACCACGCAGCCCGCATCCAGCACCACGATCTGGTCGGCAATGTTCATCACCAAGGCCATGTTGTGCTCCACCACCATGATCGTGACGCCATTGCCCCGCACGGCTCGGAGTAGAGCGGCGAGCTCGACCGTCTCCGTGTCGTTCAGCCCGGCAGCTGGCTCGTCCAGCAGCAGCACGCGAGGTCGGGCCATTAGCGCACGGGTTACCTCCAGCATCTTCTGCGCGCCCATGGGCAAATCGGTCGCAGCCGCATCGCGGAAGGCGGACAGGCCGACGAGGTCTAGCAACCCCTCCGCCCGCCGAGAAAGGGCCTGCTCCTCTCGCCTGGCGCCACGCAACCAAAGCATCTGCGCGAGACCGGAGGAGTGCTGGTGCATTCGCGCACCGGCCAGTACGTTCTGAAGCGCCGTCATTCCTGGGAAGACGCGGGCAGTCTGAAAAGTGCGGACCAACCCACGCGCAGCGATGCGCGCGGCGGGGCAACCCGTCAGCGTCTCGCCAAAGAGGCGCGCCTCGCCGGAACTCGCCGGGTAGAAGTTTGTGATTAGATTGAAGATGGTGGACTTGCCCGCACCATTCGGGCCTATCAGCGCGCAGAGGCTCCCCTCCGGCACAGTGAAGGATGCGTCATTTAGCGCCAGGACACCACCAAAGTGCTTGGACAGGTTGATGGCTTCGAGGGCGGTGCGTGTCATACGCGTGTCTCCGTTGTCTCCCGTGTCGCCAGCGGCCTCGGCAAGGATGAAATCGGCCTCATCCATCCGGCCAGCATGACCAAGCGTCCGTAAATGCCTTCCGGCAGAAATCGGAAAGCGAGGACCAGCAGGGCGCCCTCGGCTAGCAGTCGGTAGGTGGCGAGCGGCTGGAAAAGTGTCGGCAAGAGCGTCAGCATAGCCACGCCCAGCAAGCCGCCGACGAGCGTCGCCTCCCCGCCAAGGACCAGCATTGCGATGAGTTGGAAGGAGCGCATGGTAGAGACCATGTCTGGTGAGAGGAACTGAAACTGGAAGGCATAGAGGCTGCCCGCAAGCGAACCGAGCAGAGCGCTGAGCACCATTGCGGTCACTTTGATGTGCCCGACGCGCATGCCAAGTGCCGCAGAGGCACTCTGATCCGCGCGCACTGACATAAGCGCGCGGCCGAAGCCGGAGCGCAGCCCGCCGGCGAGTAGCAGGACCAGCAGCACGACAGCCGCGAGGACGAGGTAATACATCCGCTGCGGCGTATCGAAGGCGAGCGGCCCAACCTCCAGGATTGGAATGCCGACGAAGCCGGACGGGCCGCCGGTCAGATCCACCAGCCCGATTGCAAGGGAGTCGATCAACAGCGCGAAGGCGAGAGTGGCAAGCGCGAGATAGTGGCCACGGAGTTGCATCGTCACCAGCGCAAGCACCATGGCGCAGATGCCCGAGAGCAGCAGCGCGGCCAGGATGCTGAAAATCGGTGACCATCCATAGGTAGCGGAGAGGATGGCCGCCGCATAGCCGCCGATTGCCATGAAGCCGGACTGCCCAAGGCTGACCTGTCCGGCGAAACCCATCAGCACGTCCAGACCCAGCACGGCGATGAAAACAATCAGCGTGATCGAGAGTGACTCCATCATGCCGGGTGGCAGCGGCAGGAAGGGAGCCGAGGCCAGTAGGGCGAGCAGCATCAGCCCCAGAGTGACAGAGGCCGCGCTGTCGAAACGCACCAATGATCGGTGGGCGTGCTGGTCGACCCGTACATCGGTGCGCTGCGGTCGCCCGACGCTGAACATGCCGGAAGGGCGAAGCACGAGTACCGCGAGCAGCAGGACTAGGGCGAGGGTAGTGGAAAAGATCTCAGACAGGTAGCCGGCAGCGAGTTGCGTCGCGACGCCCAGCACCAGACCGCCAGCGACGGCACCTACGAAGGAGCCTATCCCTCCGATGGCCACGGCGATAAAGCCGAAGGTGGTGTAAAAGCTGGCTGTGTCGAACTGCATGGAGGCGATGGGTGCGATCATCACCCCCGTTACGGCCCCTATCAGTGCCGCAATGGCCAAGCTGAGCAGCATCATGCGCGGCACGTCAATGCCCATCAGCCGTGCGGCCGTGCCGTTCTCGGCACAGGCGCGCAGGGCGCGGCCGGTGCGCGTGCGCTGCAACAGGTACCAGAGCACCCCGGTCATCACCACACAGGTACCCAAGACCCAGAGTCCCTGGGAGGGGACGCGCAGCCCGGCGACCACGACCGGTGCCTCGCCGGAAAAGGGCGGCATGGCATAGGGCTGACTGCCCCAGAGAACGAGTACCAGCCCCTCGAAGAAAATCAGGAGCCCCGCCGTCAGCATCAGCGTGCTACTGGGCGGCAGGTTGGAGATGGCAGGCAGCAGGGTAAAAGACCCGAGTAGGACCACCACCCCGACGGTGACAAGTGCCGCCCCCGCCAGAGCGAGCGGGACCGGCAGGTCCAGCACCGTCTGGAGCAAATACATGGCCATCGCCCCTAGGACGCAGAAGGCGCCCTGCGAGAGGTTAACGATGCCTGTGACGCGATATACTAGCGAAAAGCCAAGCGCGATCATCGCGAAGACGCTGCCCTGCAGCAGGCCGCCGATCAGGATCTGAAGAAAGGTGCTCATAACGGGGCGTTATGGGGTCAAGGGCTCGCCGCCCGGCCGGCTCACCACCGTCCAGAGGCGCGCGGCAGGGTCCCAGCGGGTGACGACAGCGTTGGCTATGCCGAGCCCGCGGGAGGGCACTTGACGGAAGTCGTAGATGCCGCTGATGCCCGCCCAGCCGGTCAGACCCTCCATATGCGCCTTGACCTGCGCGGCCGTGGCACCGGGGCCAAGCTTCTGCAACGCCTCCACCAGCAGGTTGGCGGCGTCCCAAGCGAGCGCGGCCCGGTTGTCGATCCCGATCTTCGCCTCGTTCATTGCCGTATAGAACCGCTGCTGCGCCTGCTCCACCCCGGGCTCGTAGGTGAGGCGGCCCTCATGCGGCGGAAAGAGAGAGGTGGCGATGTAGAGCTCACGCGGGAGGAACTCGGCGTACTGGTCCATCTGTTCAAAAATCTGGTTGCCGTTCGTGGTCATTACCGGGATGTTCAGCCCCGCTTGGACGATGCCTTTGAAAACGGTGGCGATTGGGCCCCCGGTGGTCCAGGTGACCAGAACCTGCGGGTCGGCGGCGCGGATACGCTCCATCTGTGCACTGACGCTCACGTCGGTCTGGTTGAAGCGGGCGTTCTCCACGATCTGAATGCCAGCGTTATCCGGCATTCGCAGGGCAGCGTTCACGCCGTTCTGGAAATCCTGTCCAGTAGCATCGGTGGAGGAGATCAGTGCTACCCGCGTCCAGCCTCGCGAGCGGAAGTAGCGGAAATCTGCAGCCAGCAGGTCATGGGTAGAAGTACCGGAGGAGTACATATAGCCACCGGCCGCTGGCTGGATGGCCGGCGACAGACAGTATGTGAAGGGCCCGTTGCGAACCAGCGGCACCATGGCGTTGCACATGGCCACGAGGGAAGAGCCAAGCAGCACGGCCGGCCGCTGTGCAACCGCCGCGTTGGTTAGCTGCACCGTCACCTGTGGGCTGCTCTGGTCGTCACGGTACACGAATTCCAGCTGACGGCCGCCAACCCCGCCATCCTTGTTCACCTGCGCCTGCAGGGCCTGAAGCGTGCGCTGTTGCCCCTGGCCCAGGAAGGCACCATTGCCTGTTAGCGGCAGAATGACAGTCACCTGCAACGGCGACTGGGCCCGGGCAGCGCCGGCAACCAGCATGAGCAGCATCAGCGCGGCGAGGCCGACACGTCGGCCTTTGTGGAACGGGTTCATCGTCTCTTCTCCCTGCGCCGCGCACTCTGTGGCGCGCGGTCTGCATATCTGGATAGCGGGTACGGGTCGCTGAGGAGCGACACCGCTCGAAAGCACCGATCTTTTCAGCTTTCAGCGATGTGTGGCACCGCCATCCACAGCGATGGCTTGGCCGGTCACGAAGGCGGAGGCGTCGGACGCTAGGAACAGCGCCGTGCCGATCAGGTCCTGCGGGGTTTGGGACCGCGGGATGCACTGCGTGGCCGCGATGGCGGCGCGCTGCTGTGGCGTCACCGTCGCTCGCTCCACCTCCGTGAAGGTCGCGCTGGGCAGAATGGCGTTCACTGTCACCCCGTCCGGCCCCAGTTCCCGCGCCATGGAGCGGGTCATCCCAATCACGGCGGCCTTGGAGGTAACGTAGTGTAGGTAGTTAGGCCGCCCCATAGAAACGGTGGAGGAGGAGAGATTTATGATCCTCCCACGTCCGGCCGCCCGCATCGGCGCCGCGACAGCGCGCGCGCAGAGAAAGGTTCCCGTGACGTTGACGCGCATCACCGCGTCCCATTCCTCCAGCGGGATCTGTTCGAACGGCCGCATGGCCAAGGTAGAGAAGATGGCGGCGTTGTTGATCAGCGCGTCCACCCGGCCTTTGCGGTCCATCACCTCTGCGACGAGGCGATCGACGGAGGCGGCGTCGGAGACGTCCACGGCTCGAGCGATGGCCTCGTGACCAGCCTCCTCAATTTCCCGCGCCACGGCATCGCCGCGCGCCGCGTTCATCTCGGCAATTACAGGGACCGCGCCAGCCGCGGCAAAGGCCTTGGCGAAGGCGCGGCCTATCCCCTGACCCGCGCCGGTGATGATGGCCACATGGCCTCGCAAATCGAATGCGTTGCCCACGTCCGGGCGGGTAGCCGTTATAACGGTCATTGGGCGCTTCCCCGATCCATCTTGAACCGCCGGTCTGGCGAGTGCCAGACCGTTCAACGTCAAATATCAGGCGAGATGCTTACGAATTTGACCTGCGTGTAGGCCAGCAGCTCGTCGATGCTCTCCTCCCGGCCCAATCCGGACTGCTTTAAGCCACCGAAGGGCAGAGCGAGGAAATGATCGGAGCTGCTGTTCACCCAGACCAGCCCGGCCTTGATGCGTGATACGGTGCGGTGTGCCCGCACCACGTCCCGCGTCCAGATCGATGCTGTAAGCCCGTAGTCCACGGCACTGACCGCCTCGATTATCTCGCCCTCGTCCTCCCACTTCAACACGGAAAGAACGGGGCCGCTCCGCGCGGTTCTGGATGGCGGGCATGGCGTCGTCTCTCCTGCTGGCTAGAGGCGGAAGGATTCGAGCGAGGCGGGGTGGAAGAGGTCCTCGGGCGCGAGGCGGCGGGAGGAGAGGCCCTGGGCGTGATGGGCCGCGAGGAAGGTGTCGATGCCCGCGCGGTTGGCCTCCAGCCCGTAGGACCAGAAGTCTTCGCCCATCAGGGCGCGGGCCTGCTGCAGTCGCTCCTCCACGAAGGGAAGCGTGACCTTGGTGGCGGCGGTGTTGGAGAGGCGCGCGAGCGCGAAGGCCTTGGCTTCCTCGAAGGCCTTCACGAGTGCGCCGGGGAGGTAGCGGTGCTGTTCCGCCACGTCCTTGCGGATGCCCAGCACGTGCATGATCGGGAAGATCCGGTGCTTGCCGTACCATTCGGAGGCGGCGGCGACAGGGTCGGACCAGAGGCGGCCCACCTGGGGGTGGCCGCGCTCGAAGCAGGAGGGGGCGCGGGGGCCGATCACGGCGTCGATGGTGCCGTCGGCCAGCGCCGAGGAGATGGTGGCGCCAGCGGGGAGGCTTTCCAGGCGGACCTCGGCGGGCAGCTTGAGCGCGATCTTCTCCTCGCGCCCGGGATGCTCGTAGCCACCGCGCACCCAGGTGATGTCGGCGGGGCGCACGCCGTATTCCTCGAGGATGGCGCGCACCCAGACATTGGCGGTGAGCTGGTACTCGGGCACGCCCACGCGCTTGCCGCGCAGGTCCTCGGGCTTCGCGATGCCGCGGTCCGTGCGGATATAGACGGAGGTGTGGCGGAAGGCGCGGGAGGGGAACACGGGCACGGCGACGTAGGGGCAATCCCCGTTCGCGGTTTTCACCGTGTAGGAGGAGAGCGACAGCTCGCAGATGTCGAAGTCCGCGTACTTGAAGGCGCGGAAGAAGATTTCCTCGGGGTCGAGGATGGAGAAGGCTGGGTCCACGCCATCGATGCGGACGTTGCCGTCCACCAGCGGGCGGATGCGGTCGTAGTCGCCGATGGCGAGCGAGAGGCGGAGAGCGGACAAGCGGTGGCTCCTAGGCGCGGGGGGCGCTGGCGGCGGAGGCGAGGATGGCGACGAGATCGTTCTCGGCCGCCGCCGCCGAGCCGTAGCGGGGTTGGGTGGTGACGAAGGGCGCCTCGGCGTCGTGCGGGTTGTAGATTTCCAGGAAGTAGCGGCCGGAGCGTTCGTCGCGCACGGGCTCGATGCGGATCAGGGCCATGGGTGTTCCCCTTTATTCCGGCTGGATGCCGGCGGCGCGGATGATGGCGGCGTTGCGGGCCTGCTCGGCCACCATGAGCTTCGCGAAGTCGGCGGTGCTCTCGATGATCGGGGCGCAGCCGATGGCGGCCAGGCGCTGCACGACCTCGGCGTCGCGCAGGGCGGCCTGGGTGGCGGTGCGGGTGGCGTCCACGCGCGCCTCGGGCAGGCCCTTGGGGCCCCAGATGCCGCACCAGCCCTCGAACAGCATCTCGGGCTGGCCGGCTTCGCCGATGGTCGGCGTGTCGGGCATGGAGGAAAGGCGCGCGGGGGCGGTGACGGCATAGGCGCGGAGCTGGTTGCCCTGGATCATCGGCAGCACGGCGCCGACTGGGGCAAACATCAGCGGCACGGCGCCCGAGATGACGTCGTTGATGGCGGGGCCGGTGCCCCGGTAGATCACAGTGGTGACCTCCACCTCCAGGCGCTGCCCCAGCGCCGCCGCGCCGAGATGGCCGACGGAGCCGAGGGACGAGCAGGCGAAGGTGAAGTCGTTGGGCTTGCTCTTCACCGCCGTGAGAAGCGCGCGGGGATCGGTGGGCTGCCCGGCCTTCATGCCGCCGACGAGCACATAGGGGATGCTGACGGTGCGGCAGACCGGGGTGAAGTCCTCGACCGCGTCGAAGGGAACGCCGCGCTGGACTAGCTTGAGGATCGGGTGGACCTCGTTGGAGTAGAGGAGGGTCTGGCCGTCGGAGGCCGAGCGCGCCACCTCCTGCGCGCCGATCGCGCCGCTGGCGCCGGAGCGGTTCTCGATTACGCAGGTCTGCCCCAGGCCTTCGCTGAGGCGGTGCTGCAGGAGGCGGGCGGTGACGTCGTTGGTGCCCCCGGGAGCGTAGGGGACCACCAGCCGGATGGCGCGGGACTGCGCGCGCGCCGCCGCAGGGACGAGGGTGGCCAGGGCGGCAAGGCCGAGGACGTGGCGGCGCGCTGGGGCGGCTGGGTTCATGGTTTCTCTCCCGTTTCTCGTTGCGCCCATCATGGCGTGGCCTGGTGGCGCAGCGCCACCTCCCTTCCCGTTCGCGCGGATTCGAGAAGGCACAGGCAGATCTCGGCGGTGGCGAGGCCCCAGGCGCCGTCGTGCAGCGGGGGCGTGTTGTTGAAGATGGCGGCGTGCAGCTCGTCGATCACCTCCGCGCGCGGGACGTCCGGCGGCGGCAGCGGGTCGAAGTGCCTGCCATGGTCGGCATAGACCATGACGCCGGAGGGCGTGGGGCGGAGGTCGGCGCGCTCGCAGGAGGCGATGACCAGGCCGAAGTGGTTGTAGGCGGGGGGCGGCGGCGCGTTGCGGGCCTCGGCGGCGCCGCTGCCGGTCCCGTAGGCGCGGCGCTCCTTCAGGGCGGCTTCCTCCTCCGGGGAGGAAACGGCGCGGAGCGCGGCGCGGGCGGTGCCGTAGGCGGCCGGATCGCGCCGCGCGCCCATCTCGCCGATCCAGTCCTGGAACTCGTCCGTGTCGAAGTGGCCGTGGCCGTTGTAGGTGAGGGTGGCGGACAGGCCCTCGCCGAAGTCGAGCAGGGCGTTAAAGGCGCCCTCCGTGCCGCGGGCGCGGTCCCACACCGTGGCGGTGGCCCGGATGGAGCGCGCGGGGCGGCCGGCGAGAAGGCGCGCGACCTCCACCTGGTGCGGCGCCTGGGAGAAGATGGCGCCGCCGCCCTGCGCCGTGTCCAGCTCCTCCGGGCGGCGGGGGCGGTAGAGGTAGTCGGTGAAGTTGAGCGCCGTGACCATGCGGATGGCGCCGTATTCGCCGGAGCGGATGATCTCGCGCGCGCGGAGATAGGGCGCGTCGAAGGAATGGCTGTGGCCGACGAGGAGGTGGATGCCGCCCTCGCGCGCCGCGGCGATCATGGCGAGGCCGTCCTCCACGGTCAGCGCCATCGGCTTCTCCACCAGCACGTGCTTGCCGGCGGCCGCGGCGGCGCGGACATGGGCGACGTGGAACTGGTGGGGTGAGGCGATGTAGACGGCGTCGAGGCCGGGATCGGCGCAGAGGGCTTCCACGCTGTCGTGGGTGCGCGCGCCGAAATCCTGAGCGAAGCGCGCGCGTGCCTCGGGGCGCGGGTCGGCGCAGGCGGCCATCTCCACGCGCGTGTCGCGCGCAAGGGTCGGCAGCATGAGCATGAAGGCGCGGCCGAGGCCGGCGACGCCGAGGCGGATGCGCCGCACGCCTAGAGCTCCAGCACGAGGCTGTCGGTCCTGGCGCGGGAGACGCAGATCATGAGCGCCGTCTTCTGCTCGGCGGGCGTGAGGACCATGTCGCGGTGGTCCACCTCGCCGGCGGTGTAGCGGGTGCGGCAGGTGCCGCAGGTGCCGCTCTCGCAGGAGGAGGGGAGCTTGCGGCCGTGGGCGCGCAACACCTCCAGGATGGTGGTGCCCACGGGAACCTCGAGCGGGTCGCCATCCGCGCCGAGGCGTATGGTGAAAGGCTTGTCGTCGGCGCGGGGGCGGACGAGGTCCGAGCCGAAATCCTCGAAGTGGACGCTGTTCTCCGGCCAGTGACCGGTCATGTCGCGCACGGCGTCCATCAGGGGGCGCGGCCCGCAGCAGTAGATGTGGGCCTTGGTCGGCTCCTCGAAGACGGGCCAGAGGTCGTAGGCGTTGGCGGGGTTGCCTTCGTCGTGGTGGATGACCACGGCGTTGCTGCCGGCGAAGGCAGGGTCGGAGAGTTCCGCGTGGAACGCGGTGCCGGCGGTGTGGCGCGTGAGGTAGAAGAGGCGGAAGGGCTTGCCGCCGGTGGCCTTGAGATAGCGGATCATCGCCAGGATCGGCGTGATGCCGATGCCGCCCGCAACGAAGATGTATTCCGGGGCGCTCGTGTCCAGCTCGAACAGGTTGCGCGGCGCCGAGACGTCGAGCGTCGCGCCCTCCGCCGTGTTGTCGACCAGCGCGACGGAGCCGCCGCGGCCGCCCCCCTCACGTTTAACGGCGATGACGTAACGGTCACGCTCGTGCGGGTCGTTGCAAAGAGAGTAGTTACGCATCGCCCCGGACGGGACGCGCACGGAAAGGTGGGCGCCGGGCGTGAAGGGCGGCAGCTCGGCGCCATCAGGGGCGCGCAGTTCGAAAAGGTGGATTCCGTCGGCGGCAGGCTCCGCGCGGGTTACCCGGAGGGGCATGAATTCGCCTTCGGCGGGCGCTTCGAGCATGGGGCGTGTTCCTCCTGGCGGCCTCTGAGGACTGCGTATAGAACATACTTAGAAGACTAAGCTTCACTAAGCAAGAGTGTTTCCCGAAAATCACCTGCATCACGTTTCGTGGAGGTGTGCCGGGGGCGCTCATGGGCTTGTGCCGACGGAGGAAGATCCGCGTGCTTCTCGCTTGACGTAGAGAAGCATCAGCATAAACTTAGCGCTCTAACTATTCACCGGGCCTGCCTAGCCCATCGGGAGAACGCGTCCCATGCTGACCGCCGCCGAGAACGAGACCCTGTGCCGCGTGGAGGGCGATGCGCCGATGGGGCGCCTGATGCGCCGCCACTGGGTGCCGGCCCTGCTGTCCGAGCAGGTGGCCGAACCCGACGGCAAGCCGGTGCGGGTGACGCTGTTCGGGGAGAAGCTGGTGGCCTTCCGCGACAGCGAGGGACGGCCGGGCGTGCTCGGCGAGTTCTGCGCGCACCGCAAGGCCTCGCTCGCCTTCGGGCGCAACGAGAACTGCGGGCTGCGCTGCCTGTACCACGGCTGGAAGTTCGACGTGGAGGGCAACGTGGTGGACATGCCGTCCGAGCCGAAGGAAAGCAGCTTCGCCGACCGGGTGAAGCAGAAGGCCTATCCCGTGCGCGAGGGCGGCGGC
Organism: Roseomonas sp. KE2513; assembly: GCF_016107305.1. Lineage (GTDB taxonomy): Bacteria > Pseudomonadota > Alphaproteobacteria > Acetobacterales > Acetobacteraceae > Roseomonas. The sequence goes on along the minus strand of NZ_RCVR01000060.1, from coordinate 8,700 downwards.
TTCATCTGGGTTTACATGGGCAAGCCCGGGGAGATGCCCGAGTTCGAGCAGCCGGCCTGGGCACCCACCCCCGGCGCGAGTGTCTCCGCGCTGCGGATCGAGCTGCCCTGCAACTGGGCGCAGATCATGGAAGGGCAGATCGACAGCGCGCATTCGTCCTCGCTGCACTCCTCGGACATGCGGCCGGCGCGGGGCGATGCCGCGGCGCTGGACACGCACTGGGTGCGGCCCTCGACCGACAAGAACCCGCGCATCCAGGTGCAGGTGACGAATTACGGCATGCGCTACGCCGCGATCCGGCGGCCGATCATGAACGCGGCCACGCAGGATTACGTGCGGATCACCACCTTCGTCGCGCCCTTCACGGCGCTGATCCCGCCCAACTCCACCTACAACGTGGCCAGCGTGATCGTGCCGCGGGACGACACCAGCACCTATTTCCACTTCATCGCCTGGACCGAGGAGGGCCGCGAGAACATCTCGGCCGAGGCGTGGCGGAAGTTCTGCGTGACCGAGGTGGGCGTGGACGTGGACGCCGACTTCCGCCCGATGAAGCGGCACGCCTCCAACGACTACCTTCAGGATCGCGAGGCGATGAAGGGCGGCAACTCCTTCACAGGGATCCCCGGCATCCCGAACCAGGACATCGCGATGTGGGAATCCATGGGCGCGATCGCCGACCGCACGAGCGAGCGGCTGGGGGCGAGCGACATCGCGGTGATCCAGTTCCGCCGGATCATGCTGGACGCGGTCGCGCGGCACGAGGCCGGGTCCGAGCCGATCGGGCTGGGTGCGCCGCACCTGCCGCAGGGCAAGCTCCGCTCCTACCAGGGGGTGGTGCCCAAGACCGCGGACTGGCGGACGCTCGGCGCCTCGGAGGAGGAAGCCCACTACCTCACGGGCATGGAGGAGGAGCCGGAGGAGCGGGAAATGGCCCAGGCGGCGGTCGCCTGAGCCCGCCGCTCTCCACGGCGATCCGGGCACCGGCGGCGGAACCGCCGGCGCCCGCGGGCACGCGCATCGACCCCCTGCCCTTCGACGAGAGCGTGGGTTTCCTGGTGCGCGACCTGAACCGCGCGATTCAGCGGCACCTCCAAGCCCGGCTGCAGCCGCATGGGGTCGCGCCGGGGGCCTGGTACTTCCTCCGCGTGCTGTGGGAGGAGGACGGGATCACCCAGCGCGACCTCGCGCGGCGCGTGGGTATGATGGAGCCGACCGCCGTGATCGCGCTGCGCGGCATCGAGGCGGGGGGATGGATCCACCGCGTGCGGTCGGAAACGGATAAGCGGAAGGTGCACATCTTCCTCACCGAGGCGGGGCGCGACTTGCGGGAGGTTCTGGTGCCGGAGGCGCACCAGGTGAACGCGCTGGCGACGCGGGGGCTATCGGGGGACGAGGCGCGGATGCTCAAAGCGTTGCTGCGGCGGGCACGGGGGAATTTTCCGCTGCAGGACTGAGGGGAGAAAGGCCACGGGTGTGTTTCGGCACCCAACTGGGACCCAACTCTAAATAGTTCGTAACCTGTTGGATCTACTTGCAGATCAGGCCACGTGCTGGGGTCCCCATTGGCGTCGATCGAACCCCCGCTCTTTGAGCAGATTCAGAAGCAACCTCAAAGACATAAGGCCAATTTTTGTGGGGTCCCGGTTGAATGCTTATCCATAGCCCTGGCCAAGTTGTGTGGCGCTTGCCCCATCCCAGCTCTAGGAGCGTGTCTCGGTAACGGCTGAATTGGATCGACAGGTGGGGCGAGCGGCGATTCGCTCGGCGGCATGACGAAGAGATTTCGGCCTGGAAGGTGGACGAGGTCTGGCTGCTGCCGCCCTCGGTGCAGGAGTTCGTGCCCCAGGGGCGTCCTGCGCATCAGGTCCGCGACAATGTGGTGGAGGAACTCGATCTCTTCGCCATCCTTTCGGCCTACACGGAGCCCCGTGGTTATTCGCCGTACCACCCGGCGATGATGGTGGGGCTGTTGCTTTACGCCTACCGCCGTGGCGTCTACTCGTCGCGGCGGATTGCGCGCGCCTGCGAAGGTTCGAAGCACTGCTTCGAACCGCGACTTCCAGGCGGTGACGGCGCTGAACCGGTCGGACTTCCGCACCATCAGCGAGTTCCGCCGGCGTCATCTGGCGGCGCTGGCCGCGCTCTTCGTGCAGGTGCTCACCTTGTGCCGACGCGCCGGCTTGGTCGGGCTCGGCCATGTCGCGCTGGACGGCACCAAGCTGCGGGCCAATGTCTCCAAGCACAAGGCGATGAGCTACGCCCGGATGGGCCTGGCCGAAACCGAGCCGGCGGCCGAGGTTGAGGGCTGGCTGGCGCAGGCCGAGGGAGCCGACGCCGAGGAGGACGCCACTCTCGGGGCCGAGCGTCGCAGCGACGAGATGCCGGATTGGATGCGCGACAAGAGGCGCCGCCTGGAGCGGATCCACCCCGCGAAAGCGGAGCTGGAGGCCGAGGCACGGGTCGCAGAAGCCGCCAAGCCGGATCCGGGGACCAAGGCCGATGGCTCGCCGTGCGGGCACCGTGGGCGCAAGCCGAAGCGTGCACCTGGCGTACCGAACCCCAGTGCCCAACGCAACTTCACCGACCCGGAGAGCCGGATCATGAAGGGCCGCGACGGCTTCGTGCAGGCCTACAATGCGGGTCCCGCGGTGGACGCGACGGCACAGGTGATCGTGGCGCATCACCTGACCAACAAGGCCTCCGACCAGGACGCCTGTCTCGTCTCGGAACATTGTTGGGATCCGGTCGGCTTGGCCATTGTAGACTACGCTTGTTGCTTTGAACGCCTGAAGAGCGCCGTGCAGGGAGGCAAGTAAGCCATGCTCCAGATGCATGGCAGAGCGCTGGATTATGTTGCACAGGGTGGCCGCCGTCCGCACCAGGGCTGGGCCTGTTCGAGCTGCGCTGACAGCCGCAAGAGGACATCTTCCCGGCCAAACCCGCCGACGAATTGCACACCGACCGGCAGGCCCTCGCGGCTCATGCCTAGCGGCAGCGAAATAGCGGGCTGGCCGGTAACGTTGAAGATTCCCGTGAAAGGCGCGAAGTCCCGCACCTTCCTCCGGTGCTCTGCGTAGCTGTCGTCTTGTTTGCGCAGCGTGCCAAGCGGGGGCGGAACCTGCGCCAAGGTTGGGGTGATCAGGACGTCGTACCTATCGAAAAATCGAGCAATCCGGCGGCTAACGCCGTGCAGTGCATTGATTGCGCCGGCGTATTCAGCAGCCGTCGTTCCGCGCGCGGTCTCCGCCGCCGCCCAGGTGAGCGGTTCCACGTCCCCACGCTCCGCATCACGGCCGAGGGCCATGGCCCTCTGCAGGATGGCGAGGCGTATATGCGTGGCGATAACGAGGTTGCTGCAGGCGAATTCGTCCATCGAGAAATCGGGCTGGTCCACTTCTACATGGTGGCCAAGCGACGCGCAGAGCGCCGCAGCCTGCTCCGTCGCGGCCATGCAGTCCGGTTCGGTTTCCGGGCCGCCTGCGAAGCGGGTCGTGAATGCCATGCGCAACCGCCCGGGGTCGGCGCCGACTTCGCAGAGAAAGGGCCCTGCCGGCGTGGGCGCGGCGTAGGGGTCGCCCGGTGCTAGGCCATGTGTTGCGTCGAGCAGGGCGGCGCTGTCGCGCACGCTGCGGCTCAGCACATGAGCCACGGAGTACCCGCCCCAGCCCTCGCCTGCGAAGGGGCCTGAAGGAGTGCGTGCCCGCGTCGGTTTCAGCCCGACTAATCCGCAGGCTGAGGCGGGTGCGCGGATTGACCCACCTCCATCGGTGGCGTGGGCCGCCGGCACCATGCCTGAGGCAACGGCGACCGCCGATCCACCGGAGGAACCAGCTGCGCTGCGCTCAAGGTCCCATGGATTGCGCGTCGCCCCCGTGAATAGGGGCTCCGTCGCCGGGGAGAGGCCAAACTCGGGCGTGTTGGTCTTCCCAACGATGACCAACCCGGCCCGGAGGTACCGCTCGACGATGGTACTTGATTCTGTGGAGACGTAACCCGCGTAAAGGGCGCTTCCATTGGTCAGCCGCGTGCCAGCCAGATGCGTCGATAGATCCTTCAGGAGGAAGGGAACGCCGCAGAGATGGCCCTCTACCGGCGATTGCGCCGCGAGTGCCGCGCCATGCTCCGGAAAGGACGCCGTCAAGGCATTGAGCGCCGGGTTTAGGCGCGCGATCCTCTCGGCTGCCGCCTCGGCGACCTCACTCGCGCTGACCTCACGCCGTTCTATTAGCTGGGCGAGGCCGACCGCATCAAATGATCCGTACTCGCTGAAGGCGGCCACCGGCTATCTCCTAACCCGGGTTGCGGCAACAGGCAGTTGATCTCGCCACGCTCCAGATGCTTAGGTTACGAAGTAACCAGGAGGAAGGCAATGCAGCGTCGCAATCTGCTCTTGGCAGCGTCCTCAGGACTGCTCCTGCCCTCGGTCGCTCGGACGCAGGCCAGCAAGGTTTTGCGCTTCATCCCTCAGGCGGACCTCTCGGCCACGGACCCGCACTTTGTAGCCAACTACGTCACGCGCAATCACGGCTACATGGTGTTCGACACCCTTTACGGTCTGGACGCGCAGTACCGGTCGACGCCGCAGATGGTGGAAGGTCATTCGGTCGAGGAGGATGGCCGCCGGTGGCGGCTGGTAATTCGGGAAGGAATGACATGGCACGACGGCGAACGGGTGCTGGCCCGTGATTGCGTGGCCAGCATACGGCGCTGGGGAAGTCGTGACTCGTTCGGACGGCTGCTGCTCGACGCTACCGAGGAAGTCGCCGCGGCGGACGACCGCACCATCGTCTTCCGGCTGAAGCGACCGTTCCCGCGCCTGCCAGACGCGCTCGCGAAGTCGAACCCACTGATGCCAGCAATGCTGCCAGAACGACTGGCCCGCCTCCCTCCCTCCGTGGCCCTGCCCGAGGTGATCGGCAGCGGACCTTTCCGCTTTGTTCCAGGCGAGCGAGTGCCGGGAGCGCTCGCCGTCTATCACCGCTTCGCGGCATACCGCGCGCGGGAATCGGGCGACGCGGTTGCGACCTCCGGGCCGAAGCGGGTCCATGTTGACCGGGTAGAGTGGCACACCATGCCTGATCCATCCACGTCTGCGAGCGCCATGCGTTCAGGTGAGATGGATTGGTGGGAGTACGTGGCACCTGACCTCACATCCAGCCTGCAACAGGCCCGCGGCGTGCAGGTGCGGCAGCTGGATCCGGCCGGCTCCATGCTCATCATGCGGCTCAATCACCTAAACCCGCCCTTCAATAATCCTCGTATCAGGCGTGCCCTGCTCCGAGCCATCGACCAGCGCGAAATGTTGCAAGCAGCCGTGGGCGACGAACCCTCGATGTGGCAGACGAATGTTGGTGTCTTCGCGCCGGGCACGCCGCTGGCCAATGATGCCGGCATGGAACCCCTGACCGGACCGCGCGATCTCGACCGAGCCCGCAGAGAAATCGTTGAAGCTGGCTACGCTGGGGAACGTGTGGTGCTGATCGTGCCAACGGATTTCCCGACCTTCCGTGCACTGGCCGACGTGGGCGCCGACATGATGGAGAAAATCGGCCTCAAGGTCGATTATCAGGCACTCGACTGGGCCACCGTGTCACAGCGCCGCACCCGCCGGGAGCCGGTCGATCAGGGCGGCTGGAGCTGCTTCTTCAGCGGCGGCGCAGGAAGCGACTTCGTCAACCCCATCATCAACACGCAGCTCGTCGCCAACCCGGACACTGCCTTCTACGGGTGGCCGGACAACCCGCGCGCCGAGGCGTTACGGCTTTCCTGGCTCGATGCGCCAGATCTCGCGGCTCAGCGAGCGATCGCGGTGGAGATGCAACGGCTGGCGCTAGAGGATGTGCTCTACATCCCACTTGGCCAGTACCGGCAAGTCACGGCGCAGCGCGCGAACGTCACCGACGTGGTGTCCGGCTTCCCAGTCTTCTGGAACCTGCGCAAGAACTGACACGCCTCGCACCGCCCGCGAGATTCAAAGGAGCAAGATTGTGTCCGACTGCGTTCAGACCAGGAGCCGCGGCCACTGCGATCCTCGCTTCGCCGCCATCCGACAAGCCTTTGAGGAGAACTTCGCCCACCGCGGCGAGGTTGGCGCTAGTGTTGCAATCGTGCACCGGGGTGAGTTGGTCGTCGATCTCTGGGGTGGCTCGCGCGACGCTGCGGGAACCCTGCAATGGGACGCGGACACTCTAGTCTGCGTCCAATCGGTCACGAAGGAGGTTGTCGCGCTAGCCCTGCACATCGCTGCGGACCGGGGCCTTGTTGATCTGGACGCGCCCGTCGCGCGCTATTGGCCAGAATACGCTTCAGCGGGCAAGCAGGACACCAAGGTAAAATGGCTACTCGACCACCGTGCCGGCGTGCCGGTGGCGGCCGATGCCACACCGGGGATGGCTTATGACTGGCTGCGGATGACCGAAGCGCTCGCCCGTACCCAGCCACTGTGGGAGCCTGGCACCACCCCTTGTTACCACTCCGCCAATTACGGCTTCCTTGTGGGCGCGGTGCTGTGGCGCGTCACCGGCATGATGCCGTCGGCCTTCATCCGCGAGCATGTTGCAGGGCCGCTCGGTATCGAGTTCTGCATCGGCCTACGACAGGAGGAGGAGGCGCGTGTTGCCACCTTTCTTGGTGCATCGGAGCACGTTTCCGCGACATGGGTAGCGGCCGGGGACGACAACATCTTTGGGCGCAGCTGGCGGATTTTCTGGCCCGACGAGGACTATAACAGCAGCGACTGGCGCCACACCGAGATTCCGTCCGTGAACGGGCACAGCAACGCCCGGTCGCTGGCTCGGATCTGTGCTGCCATGGCCGAAGGCGGAACGCTAGCCGGCGTGCGTCTGCTTTCGCCCGCCGCTATGACGCGAGCGGCTGAGATCCAGTGGACCGGCACGGACGCGATCGGCCGCTACCTTTCCATGTCGCTCGGCTTCATCATGACGACACCGAGCTTCCCAACTACCGGACCGCGCGCCATCGGTATGTCCGGCGCCGGCGGCGCCACGGCCTTTGGCGACCCGGACCGCCAGCTCGGCTTCGCCTATACGATGAACTCGATGTATCCGGGGCTGGAGCGCAGCACGCGCTCTGCCGCGTTAGTGGAGGCGCTGCAGAGCTGCTGTGTATAAGCGATCGCTTCAGTGCCGTCCGGACCAGCGCCAGGCCGAGAATTCCGACCTGCACATCGGCGCGTGTGTCTGAGGCATAGTGACAAGACTCCCTCGCCTGGCGCAGCTATAATCTTTGCGCGGCGAGGGAATTGCTGCCGGATCGAGCGGCGCCATGAATTTACTGCAGAAAACGCTGTTCGGTCCAGCGGGCGATATAATCAAACATGTTCCGCACGCTGTTGCGGTACGCATCCGGGTTTGGGTCGCATGGAATGCAAGGTGTAAAGCCGTGAGTGGCGCCTTCAACGAAAACCAAACTCTTATCGGTGCTGCGGGCCGCGTCAAACTCCTCCTCGGAGTCCCGAATGAACAGGTAACCTGTCATTCCCATGACCAGCAACGGCTTGCTGATGACACCGACCGCGCAAATTGTGGAGTTGTTCGATGAGCAGTGATCGATGCCGTCGAAGGAGTTCGTGGAGCGGACGGCCTGCGTGCTGAGGTAAGAGCGGATCGAGAGCAACTTGGTGCCCCGATCGAAGCTGTTTGTGGTCGCGTAGGTCTCCAGTTCTGGCGGGCTGACGGATTGGACAACCTGCCTTACGACGCTGCCGTCGTTCTGGAGCAACTGCTGTGATCGGAGCGTCCGCCGAAGCGGTGCCGCTGTATCCAGACTATGCAGCTGCGAGGCTCCACCTGGACCGGGCCCAGGGTTACCCCCGTGCGGGATGACGACAATGTCGTTGTCGGGATAGGGTCCACGTCCTTCGGCGATCCGCTGCCGACGGACCAGTATATCGTCGGTGAGCCGGTTCATACGGGCCGATTGCGCGGCATAGTACCGGGCCTGGAACTCCGCAGAGTAGTGCGAGGACCCATTTGGGTTGTAGCCATTAGCCGAGTTGTAAGGATCCAGGCTCGAGTCAAACTGTCCGGGCGCCTCGCTTATCGTGGCGCCATTCAAGCTTCGCAGCAAGATCACGGGAACGCCGGGATGTGCGTCCGCCAGGATCAAGGCGTCAGCTGCGGGCAATCCCGCCAGATCGTCTCGGCATGGGACGAGCTTACGCGAATCCTGACAGAACGCGGTGCCAGCCTCCGCGACGGCCTGATAGAAGCTGAGCGTCGGGCCGCCCCCGCTATGCCCCAGTAGGACGATGCTGCGGATACCGGGCTGCCTTCGCAGGAAGGCCATGCCTTCCTTTACGTCGAGCGCGATGCGATCCCAATCCACAAGCAACTCATTGTTGATGTAGCGCGTGTTCATGCACAAGGCTGCGAATCCGCGTCTCGGCAGCTCTGTGCATCCAATGTGCCGAAGATAATCCGAAGTTCTATGGACGATGAGGAACGCCACATGAGGATTTCCTCCTTCCGGTTGGTAGTACACACCTTGCGCTGCACCGAGCGGAACATGGCTCGATGTGGGTTGAGCCTGCGCCATTGATGCAAACCCTGTCGCGGCCAGGACCGCCATGCAGGCAATACGCAGTCTTTGGTACATGAAACCTCCTGTGATCGGGACCCGGCCATTGAGTGAGCCGGTCTCCATGCTTCAGACAGTCAAGCTCCTCAGGCTTCGCAT
>NZ_RCVR01000006.1 GCF_016107305.1 Roseomonas sp. KE2513 | reverse complement strand
CCGGCCCCGTGCAGAAGGGGTGCCGCCGTTCCGCCACCGGCACGGCCCGCCGGCAAGGGCGGGTCTGGGTTTCGCACCGCTCGCTTGACCCCCGCCCCGCCCCCTCCGCATATGGCGCCCATGCTCTTCCGGCCGCCCCGCGCGCGAATTCCCGGCCCGGTCCTCCCCTGAGGGCCGGGAAAAGACCGCCGCGCCCGCCCCTTCGCCGCGCCCCCTGCCCCGGGGCCGCGCGGCCCGAGACCCCGGACCACCCATGACCGACGCCCCCGCCGAAACCGCTCGCGACTACCGCGGTACTGTCTTCCTGCCGAAGACCCCCTTCCCCATGCGCGGGGACCTGCCGAAGCGCGAGCCCGCGACGCTCGCTCGCTGGAAGGCCCAGGACCTGCGCGGGCAGCTCCGCGAGCGCTCCCGCGGGCTGACGAAGTTCGTGCTGCACGACGGCCCGCCCTACGCGAACGGCCCGCTGCATATCGGTCACGCCCTGAACAAGATCCTGAAGGACGTGATCAACCGCGCCGCCCAGATGTCCGGCAAGGACGCCGACTACGTCCCCGGCTGGGACTGCCACGGCCTGCCGATCGAGTGGAAGGTCGAGGAGGAGTACCGCGCGAAGAAGCGGGACAAGGACAGCGTCCCCGTCCTCGAGTTCCGCTCCGAGTGCCGCGAATACGCCCGCCACTGGCTCGGCATCCAGTCCGCCGAGTTCCAGCGCCTGGGCGTGCTCGGCGACTGGGAGGGGCGCTACGCCACCATGGACTTCACCTCCGAGGCGGTGATCGCCGAGGAGATCGGGCGCTTCCTGATGAACGGCTCGCTCTACCGCGGCCTGCGCCCGGTGATGTGGAGCCCGGTCGAGAAGACCGCGCTGGCGGATGCCGAGATCGAGTACCACGACGTCACCAGCCCGACGCTGCACGCCGCCTTCCCGGTGGTGAAGCCCTCCCTGCCCGACCTCCAGGGCGCGCGGGTGGTGATCTGGACCACCACGCCCTGGACCATCCCCGCCAACCGCGCCGTCGCCTATGGCGAGGAGATCGACTACGCGCTGGTGCATGTGGACGGCATCGCGGAGGGATCGCTGCTCGCCACGGGCGACGACCTGCTGATCGCCCTTCCCCTGCTTCCCGCCTTCGAGAAGGAGGCGGGACTTGCCGCGCACTCCCTCAAGCGCGTCTTCAAGGGCAGCGAGCTGGCCGGTACGGTCCTCGCCCATCCCCTGCGCGGCTGGGCGCCCGGCGAGGGCGCCTATGACCACGACGTGCCGCTGCTGGCCGGCGACTTCGTCACGGCCGAGACCGGCACGGGATTCGTCCACATCGCCCCCAGCCACGGCGAGGACGACTTCGCCCTCGGCCGCGCCAACGGCCTGCCCGTGCCCGAGATGGTCGGCGACGACGGCACCTACACCGTCCAGGCCATGGGCTTCACGGGCATCCATGTCTTCAAGGCGCAGGACGCCGTCTGGGCCGCGCTGGAGACGATGGGCACGCTGGCCGCGAAGGGCAGCCTGCGCCACAGCTACCCGCATTCCTGGCGCAGCAAGAAGCCGGTGATCTTCCGCGCGACGCCCCAGTGGTTCATCGCCATGGACGATGACAATCAGATCCGCACGAAGGCGCTGGAGGCGATCGCCAACACGCATTTCGTGCCCGACCAGGGCCGCAATCGCATCGGCTCCATGGTCGCCGCGCGGCCGGACTGGTGCATCTCCCGCCAGCGCGCCTGGGGCGTGCCGATCGCCGTCTTCGTCGAGAAGCGGAGCGGCGAGCCGCTGCGCGACCACAACGTGATGGAGCGCATCCTCGCTGCCTTCCGCGAGGAAGGGGCCGATGCCTGGTACAAGCCCGGCGCCGCCGCGCGCTTCCTCGGCAACGAGCGGAACCCCGACGACTACGAGCAGGTGATGGACATCGTGGACGTGTGGTTCGAGAGCGGCTCGACCCACGCCTTCGCCCTGCCCGACCACGGGCTGCCCTTTCCGGCCGACCTCTACCTCGAGGGCACGGACCAGCACCGCGGCTGGTTCCACTCCTCGCTGCTGGAATCCATCGGCACGCGGGACATGGCGCCCTTCAAGGCGATCCTGACGCATGGCTTCGTGCTGGACGAGTCCGGGCGGAAGATGTCGAAGTCCCTCGGCAACGTCACCGCCCCGCAGGAGGTGATGAAGGACTACGGCGCCGATATCCTGCGCCTCTGGGTGATGAATTCCGACTTCGCGGACGACCTGCGGATCGGCAAGACCATCCTCGGCCAGCAGGCGGAGCTGTACCGGCGCATCCGCAACACGCTGCGCTGGCTGCTCGGCAACCTCGATGGCTTCACCGAGGAGGAGCGCGTCGATTACGCCGAGCTGCCGGAGCTGGAGCGCTACATCCTGCACCGCGTCGCCACCATCGACGCCCGCCTGCGCCGCGCCGCTGCCGACTACGACTGGTCGGGCGTGATGCCGGAGATCCACAACTTCTGCGCCTCCGACCTCTCGGCCTTCCTCTTCGACATCCGCAAGGACAGCCTCTACTGCGACCGCGCGGACGATCCGCGCCGGCGCGCCGCGCGCACGGTGATCGACGTGCTGCACCGCTGCCTCTGCACCTGGCTCGCCCCCGTGCTGGTGTTCACGGCGGAGGAAGCCTGGCTCGCCCGCTTCGGCGAAGCGGCTGATAGCGTGCACATGCAAACCTTCTTCGACGTGCCCGCGGAGTGGCGGGACAACGCGCTGGCGGATCGCTGGGCCCGCGTGCGCGCGGTGCGCGGCCTCGTCACGGGCGCGCTGGAGAAGGCACGGGCGGCCGGCACCATCGGCAGTTCCCTCCAGGCCGCGCCCGAGCTCTTCCTCGGCGCCGCGGGGGCCGATCTCGCGGACCTGCCCTGGGCGGAGCTCTGCATCACCTCCGACCTCTCCCTCCGCGACACCCCGCCGGAGGGCGAGGGCGTGGAGACCGAGGCCGAGGCCGCCGTGCGCTTCGCCCCCGCCCCCGGCGCCAAATGCGACCGCTGCTGGCGCGTCCTGCCAGAGGTCGGCCGCAGCGCCGCCCATCCCACGCTCTGCCTGCGCTGCGATGGGGCGGTTACCTGATGGCCGCGCTCAACCTGCGGCGGGGGCTGCTGCTCGCCCTCGTCATCCTGATCGCCGACCAGGCGAGCAAGTGGTGGATCCTGGAGGTCTTCGACCTTCCCACCCACCGCAGCGTGGAGATCTTCACCGCGGGGCCGGTCGGCATGAACCTGACCATGGTCTGGAACCGCGGCGTCACCTTCGGCCTGCTCTCGGGCAGCGCGCCCTGGCACGGCTGGGCCCTGGCGGCGCTGGCCGCCGTCATCGCCGCCTTCCTCATCCGCTGGATGACGCGCGCCGAGACGCGCCGCACGGCGCTCGCCCTCGGCGCCATCGTCGGCGGCGCGATCGGCAACGTCATCGACCGGCTGCGCTTCGGCGGCGTGGTCGACTTCATCGACGCGCATGGCTGGGGCTGGCACTGGTACGTCTTCAACGTGGCGGACGCGGCCATCGTGCTCGGCGTGGCCGTGCTGCTGGTGGAAGCCCTAACCGGCCGCCCGGCCACCCCGGACACGCCCCGCAAGGCCGCCTGACGGAACGGGGTTCGGGCTCCCTGTTCCCGCGCCCCTCCCTCCCCTGCTAGAAGGCGGATGCCATGAACCCCAGACCCCTCCTCCTGGCCCCGCTGCTGCTGCTGGCCGCCTGTGGCGGCGACACGGCCCGCACGCTCGGCCTCACGCGCGACGCCCCGGACGAGTTCCAGGTCATCACCCGCGCGCCCCTCTCCATCCCGCCGAGCATCGGCGACCTGCCGCCTCCGCGCCCCGGCGCCCAGCGCCCGCAGGAAATGTCGGCGAGGGAGCGCGGCGAGACGACGCTCGCCCCCGCCACCATCACCGGCGGCGGCCGCCAGGACCGCCCCTCCGGCGCGGAAGCCGCGCTGGTCGCCCAGGCCTCCCGCGCCGCCGGCAACCAGGCGGGCAACAACATACGCCGCCAAGTGGACGAGGAGAGCCTCCGGCTCGACCGCCCGCAGCAGAACGTGGTGGAGCGCCTCATGTTCTGGCAGGACGCGCCGCGGCCCGGCACCGTCCTCGACCCCCAGAAGGAGGCGCAGCGCCTGCGGGAGAACTCGGCCCTCGGCCGCTCCCCGGAAGAGGGCGACACGCCGATCATCCAGCGCCGCCAGCGCGGCATCCTGGACGGGCTGCTCTGATGCGGGCGGCCGGGGCCGTTTTTCACGCGCCCCGGCCACTCCCGCCAGCGCCGCCAACCCCCACATGCCAGGAATGCCTCCCCTGACCCGTCGCGCTGCGCTGGCCACCGCAGCCGCTGCGCAGGCCGCCTTGGCCACCCGCGCCCCGGCCCAGACCCCTGCCGCGGCGGCCCTGCCCGCCCCGGCCCCCATTCCCGCCGACCGCCCGCTCTTCGGTGCCCGTCTCTGGACGCTCCCGAACGGGCTGCGCGTTGCGCATGTCCGCACCCGCGGGGCGCCGGTGGTCGCGCACTACCTCTTCTACGGCGTCGGCGCGGGGGATGACCCCGCGGGCAAGTCCGGCCTGGCCCATTTCCTCGAGCACATGATGTTCAAGGGCAGCGCGCATGTGGCGGACGGCGAGTTCTCCCGCCGCGTCGCGCGGGAGGGCGGGCAGGACAACGCCTTCACCTCGCGCGACGTGACGGCCTATCACCAGACGGTGGAGGCCACGCGCCTCGCCCTCGTCGCCTCCATGGAGGCCGACCGCCTGCGCGCCCCCCTCTACCCCGAGGCGACGGTGGAGCCCGAGCGCGCGGTGGTGCTGGAGGAGCGGCGCCAGCGCACCGACAGCTCCCCCCGCGCCCGGTTCCGCGAGGCCTTCGACGCCGCCATGTGGGGCCGCCAGCATTGGCGTGGCCGACCGATCATCGGTTGGGAAGAGGAGATCCGCGCCCTCACCCGCGACGACATGCTCGAATTCCACCGCCGCTGGTACACGCCCGCGAACGCCGTGCTGGTGGTCGCCGGCGCCGTGGACGAGGAGGCGCTGCGCCGCGTGGTGGAGAGCGAGTACGCGGGCGCCGAAGGCGCGCCCGCCACGCCCCGCCGCCGCGCCGAGCCGCCGCCCGCCCCGTTGGAGGGCCGGCTGGTGCGCAACGACCCCGGCGTGCGGGAGGCGCAGATGCTCCGCGCCTGGATCGCCCCCACCCAAACTTGGGGCCGGGACGAGGCGGACAAGGCGCACGGCCTGCCGCTGGAGGTCCTGGCGCACCTGCTGGGCGGCGGCCCGGGCTCGCGCCTGCACCGCGCCCTGGTGGAGGGTGGTCTCGCGGTCGGCGCCGGCGCCGGCTACGACAGCGACGAGCTGGGTGCCTCCTCCTTCGGCATCTTCGCGACGCCGCGCGGCGATACCACGCCCGCCAAGGTGGAGGCCGCGGTGGAGGACGAGATCGCCCGCCTGCTCGATGCTGGCGTGACGGCGGAGGAGGTGGCGCGCAGCCAGCGCCAGCTCACCGCTGGCGCCTTCCTCTCGCTCGATGGCCTTGGCGCCGCGCCGCGCCTGCTGGGCAGCGCGTTGGCTATCGGCCTGCCCGCCGATGCCGTGGAGCACTGGCCCGCCCAGATCCGCGCCGTGACGCCCGAGGCGGTGATGGCCGCGGCCCGCGCCGTCTTCACCCATCCCTCAATGACTGGCTGGCTGCTGCCCGAGGGCACCCGCGCACCATGAGCGGCACCATTCCCAGCGGCTTCACCCTCCCCGTGCAGGTGGTGGAGGCGGCCGGCGTGACCGCCTGGCTGGCCGAGGACCACGCGGTCCCCGTCATCTCACTCTCCTTCTCTGTCCCCGGCGGCGCCTCCCTGGATCCGGAGGGCCGGGAGGGCGCGGCCGCCCTCGCCGCCGCCCTGCTGACTGAGGGTGCCGGCGACCTCACCGCGCCCGCCTTCCAGGACGCGCTGCGCGACGCCGCCATCTCGATCTCCTTCTCGGCCGACCGCGACGAGTTCTCGGGCAATTTCCGCTGCCTGACCGATGCGCTGCCTGAGGCCGCCCGCCTTGCCCGCCTCGCTCTTTCCGCCCCGCGCATGGAGGGGCCGGATGTCGAGCGGTTGCGCGCCCGCGCGATCGCCGGCGCGCGGCAGGCGTTGGAAAGCCCCCGCGGCCAAGCCGGGCGCGCCTTCTGGTCCACGGCCCTGCCCGGTCCCTTCGGCCATCCGCCGGGCGGCACCGCGGAGACCATCGCCGCCCTGCCCGCCGAGGTGCTGCGCGGCGTGCCCGCCCGCCAGTTCCGCCGCGGCGGCCTTCTCATCGCCGCTTCCGGCGCCATCACCGCGTCGAACCTGCGGGATCTGATGGAAACCCTCTTCGGCGACTGGCCGGCCGAGGCGCCGGCGGCCCTGCCTGCCCTGCCCCCCTTCTCCGCCCGCGGCGTGCAGGTGGTGGGCATGGACAGCCCGCAGTCCAGCGCGGTCTTCGGCCAGCCCGGTCTCGCCGTTGACGACCCCGACTGGGAGGCGGCCGGCGTGGTCATGCGCGTGCTCGGCGGCGGCGGCTTCTCCTCCCGGCTAATGAAGGCGGTGCGGGTGGAGCGCGGCCTTGCCTACGGCATCGGCGCGGGCCCGGAACCCGTGGCGGGCCGCAGCCTCATCGTCGGCTCGGTGGCCACCGAGAACGCGCGCATGGCCGAGACCATCTCGGTGCTGCGCGGCGAATGGGCCCGCATGGCCGCCTCCGGCCCCACCGAGGCGGAGCGCGAGGAGGCGATCGCCTATCTCACCGGCAGCCAGCCCCTCTCCTTCACCTCCACCCGGCAGGTGGCCGGCATCCTCCTCGCCCTGCAGCGGAACAATCGCCCGCTGGACTGGCTGGCCAACCGCCCGGCCCGCCTCGCGGCCCTCTCCCGGGACCGGCTTGCAGAGGTGGCGGCGCGCGTGCTGCGGCCGGATGATCTGGCCGTGACGGTGGCGGGGCGGCCGGTCGGGCTTTAGGCGGGCCCGGCGCCCCAAAGAGGGCTCCGCCCTCCGGGCGAACGCGCAGCGTTCGTCCCGCTCCGGACCTCACCCGCCAAGGGCCTGAGGCCCCTGGACCCCCATCTGGCTGCGCGGGACCTTCCTGACGGTGCAGTTGCCTCGGGTCCACGACCCGAGGCGCACCGGCTGAAAAAAATTTCAAACAGATAGAAAAAGATGAGAGGGGGCCTGGGGGAGAGAATTCGTTCTCTCCCCCAGAGTCACCAGCACCACCCGCTCAGATCGTCAGAGTCCCCGCCTTCGCCGCCGCATAGCGTTCGGAGACCTTGTTCCAGTCCACCACATTCCACCAGTTGGCCAGGTATTCCGGCCGGCGGTTCTGGTATTTCAGGTAGTAGGCGTGTTCCCACACGTCGTTGCCGAACAGCACGCGCTCGCCCTCAAAGAGAGGCGTGTCCTGGTTCGGACGAGTGGTGATCGCAAGCTTGCCGTCGCGGGCGACGGTCACGAAGACCCAGCCGCTGCCAAAGCGCGAGGCACCGGCCGCGTTGAAGTCAGCCTTCATCTTGTCGAAACCGCCGAGGTCGCGGGTCACGGCCTCGCCCAGTTCGCCGCCCGGGCTGCCGCCCTTCCCGCCCATGATCGGCCAGAACATGCTGTGGTTCGCGTGGCCACCGCCGTTGTTGCGCACGGCGGTGCGGATGCCTTCCGGCACCTCATTCAGCTTCGAGAGCAGCACCTCCAGCGGCATGGCGGCAAGCTGGCCGTGGTCCTTCAGCGCGTTGTTGAGATTGGTGACATAGGCCCGGTGATGCAGGTCGTGGTGGATCTGCATCGTCTGCGCGTCGATGGAGGGCTCGTTCGCCGAGGCCGCGTAGGGCAGCGGCGGCAGGCTGAAGGGGCCGGAGGCTGCCGGGGCCTGGGCGCGCACACCCCGCGTCATCGCGGAGGCGGCGAGGAAGGGCAGCGCGGCCAGGACGGCACGGCGAGGGGTCGAGATCACGGCGCGGGTTCCCTGATGGAGGCGCGGCGTCGCGCCTACGCGATTAAGCCGCCGTCATCCGCGCGGTTGCCAAGCGTGCCCGAGCCCTCATCCCCTTCCGTTCCACTCCGCGGACGCGAAAGGAGGGCAACGCCCAGCAGCGCGACGACCGGCAGCAGCGCGAGCGCCGGCGCCGCAACGGCGGGCGCGCCGGTGTCGAGCAGGGCGGCGACCGTGCTCTCGCCGAGCGAGAGGGCGAAGGACAGCGCGGCGCCCGTGGCGAGGGCGGCGCGGAAGCGGGGCCGCTCGACCGTCCGGACAACGAGGTCCGGCGGCGCGCCGCAGGCCCAGGCGGCACGAAGCAGCGCAGGGTCGATCCGGTCCAGCGTGCCGATGACGACGGCGGCAACGAGGGGCGCCGCGATCAGCGCGTGCCAGAGCGCGGCGGCCGGAAGCGCGAGCCCCGTCTCCCCCGCCACAAGCCGCAGCGCCGCCCCGGCCAGCACGGGCGGGAGGAGCGGCGGCAGGGCGATCAGCGCCAGGGCCGCGCCCCGGCCGGAGAAGCGCGAGCGCAGGCCGAGGCCGGCGGCGCCGCCCAGGGCCGTGGCGGCCAGCGAGGCGGCGATGCCGACCAGCAACGCGCCCAGGGGAGAAGCCGGCCCGCCCCAGGCCTCGCCGACGAGGAGCAGGAGAAGGAGCGGGGCGAGCGCCGCCGCCAGCACTGCCGCGCCGAAGACCCGGCTCATGCCGGTGCTCCCCGGCGCGGGCGGAGGAGCGCGGCCGTCAGCATCGCCGCCAGGAGCGCCGGGAGGAGGAGCCAAGTGGCCAGCGCCCCGGCCTCCGCCCAGTGCCCCGCCCGCGCGGCGGCGGCGAGGTTGGTGGCGGCGAGCCCGCCCTTCCCCAGCAGGGCGGACGGCAGGGCCAGCACGCCGAGCGCCTGAGTGAAGACAAGGGCGCAGCCCGCCACCACCCCGCGCCGGGCAAGCGGCAGGTGAACGCGGCGGAACACCAGCCAGGGCCGCGCCCCGAGCGCCGCCGCAGCGCGCGGCAGCCGCGTTCCCGCGTGGCGAAGGGAGATCGCGATCGGCAGCGCCATCAGCGGCAGCAGCCCAAGCACGAGGGCGACGAGGAAGGCGAGCGGCCCCGCGGCGATGCTGGACCAGCCCATAGCCCGCGCTCCCTCCCCGGCCAGAAAGGGGAGGGCCGTGGCGGCGGCGAGCAGCGCGGCCCGGGCGGGCGGCGCCTCGGCGATCCAGCGCGCGAGCGGCCAGGCGAGGACGAGGCAGCCGATCGTCGCCAGCGCCGCCGCGCCGATGCCGCCGGCAAGCGCCGCGCGGGCCTCGGGGCTGTGGGGGCTGCCCTCGAAACCGCCCGATGCCGTGCGGCGCAGGCCGAGGGCGGCGAGGAGGTAGAAGCCCGAGGCGTCGCCTCCCGCCTGCCGCAGCACGGCCCAGCTCTCCGGCTCGCTCCAGGCGGGATCGGCGACGAGGACCGAGACGGCGCGGACGGCGCGCGTCTCCGCAGTTCGGGTGGCGGTGCTGGAGAGGACCTCGTTCATCCCCGGCAGGTCGGCCGAGAGGCGGGCGGTGGCACGGGCCATCAGGGCAGCGCCCGGCGCGCCGGCGGCGCGGAGCGCGGCGAGATCGACGGCAAGGGCCTCGAAGGCCCCGTCATCGGGCAGGCCCGCGCCGTCCCAGTGGCGCAGCGCGGCGGCGGTGCGCGGCAGGGCCGGCCTCACCTCCGTCTCGATGACCGATTGCGTCAGGAGGGCGCCGAGCGGCACCACCGCGCCCAGGAGGACGAGCAGCACGAGGGGCATGGCCAGCATGGCCGCGGTGAAGGGGTCACGCTTCAAGGGGATCTCGCTTTCCGAGGAAGTTGGCGCGTCAGGCCGCGAGCCAGGCCTGGAAGCGGCGCTCCAGCCGGTCGAGGTGGAGGCGCCAGAAGGCGTCGTCGATCCGGAGCGCGTCGCGGGTATTGTCGGGCGCGGTGGGCAGGTTGGCCAGCACGTCGTCGGGCAGCCCGTCCTCCGCCCCGCGGGCGGTGACGCCGTAGGGGATGCGTGGCGGCAGCCCGGCCTGGATCGCGGGGTCGCCCACGAAGCGGAGGAAGGCGAGCGCCCGCTCCCGGTTCGGGCTGCCGCGCATGATCGCCCAGCTGTCCTGCGCGATGAGCTGCCCCGCCCAGACGGTGCCGAGATCCGCCGCGTCGTCGCGGTTCGCGACGTCGATGCGGCCGTTGTAGGAGACCGCCATTGCCGCCTCCCCGGCCGCGAGCAGCCGCGGCGGCTCGCTGCCCTGGTCCCACCAGCGCAGCACGGGGCGGATCGTCCCCAGCCGGCGGAAGGCGCGGTCCACCCCCGTGGCCGTGGCCAGGGCCGGGTAGACGGCCGCCGGCGCCACGCCATCCGAGAGAAGGGCGATCTCGAGCGTCGTCTTCGCACCCCGGCGCATGGCGCGAGGGCCGGGGAAGCGGCCGGTGTCGAAGAAATCCGCCCAGCCCTCGGGCACGAGGTCACTGCGGCGATAGGCGAGAACGAAGCCGTAGAGGATGGTACCCACGCCGCAGCGGCTGAGCGTGCCGGGGATGTAGCGCTCGGCGCCACCCACCTGCTCCGGGCGGATCGGCTCCAGCAGCCCCTCCTCGCAGCCGAGCTCCAGCTCGTCGCCCTCCACCTGCACGAGGTCCCAGCGCGCGGTTGCCTGACGGTCGCGCAGTACCTCCATGCCACCGTCCCAGGTCTCCTCGAGCAGGCGCTGGCCCGTCGCGCGCTGGAAGGGGCGGAACATCACCTCCCGCTGCGCATCCTGGTAGGCGCCGCCCCAGGAGACGACGGTGAGGTCCCGCGCCTGCGCGCGCGCGCGCCCGGCGGCGAGCATCGCCGGGAGGAGAGGAGGGGCGGACACGAGCAGCCTGCGCGTGATGGGGCGCATCATGGCGTCCTTTGGCCCGATCGGATCTGCAGCGCAGCATAGAACCTAACCGCGGGGCGCGGCACCCGTCCTGGCGATTCCATTGCGCGGTTTTGGCGCGCGGTGTCGCCGCGCTCTGGCCTCAGGCCGCGTAGACGCGCGCCGCCGCCAGGTCCCAGGCGATGGAGGCCTCCTCGCCCGGCTCAGGCAGGGGCAGGCCGAGCGGGCGGTGGCAGACCAGCTCGCCCCCCTCCCCGATCAGCAGCCGCAGGCGGAGGTGGTCGCCGGCGAAGCGCGTCTCCAGCAGCCGGGCGGCGACGGCGTCTCCGCCCATCTCCTCGGGCGGCACCGGGGCCACGGCCACGCGCTCGGGCCGGATCACGAGGGTGCAGCGGCCACCCGCCACCGGGGCCGCCGCCCCGCGCACGGGCGTGCCGACGCCTTGCAAGCCGCAGTCGAGGCGGACGAGGCAGCCCCCGCTCTCCAGCGAGAGGACGCGGCCGGGCAGGCGGTTGCAGGGGCCGGTCAGGGCGGCCACCCCCGGGTCGATGGGGGCCTCGTACAGCTCGCGCGGCGTGCCCGCCTGCCGCACGCGCCCGCCCTCCATCACCGCCACGCGGTCCGAGAGGGAGAGGGCGAGGGCGGAGTCGCCGGTGGCGTGCAGCACGGTCAGGCTCAGCTCGTCCCGCAGCCGCAGCAGATCGGCCGCGAGCGCCGCCCGCTCCTCGCCGTCCACCGCGCTCAGCGGATCGTCGAGCAGCAGAAGGGCGGGCTCATGGACGAGGGCGCGCGCCAGGGCGACACGAAGCCGCCGCCCGGGCGGCAGCGTGGCCGGCAGGGCGGGAAAGAGCGTGGCCGGCACGTCCCAGCGGCCCAGCATGGCGCTGGCGCGCTCCTCCCGCTCCGGGCGCGCGACGCCGCGCGCCTCCAGCGGGAAGGCGGCGTTGGCGAGGACCGTCATGTCGGGGAAGAGGTCCGGCTGGGAGGAGACGAGGCCGATGTCGCGCTGCCAGGGCGGAAGGCGGGTGACCGGTTCCCCCTTCATCATCACCTGCCCCCCGGCGGCGGGTGCGAAGCCGGCGACGATCTCGATCAGCGCGCCGCCTCCCGCATCGGCAGCGCCGAGCAGCGTGACGATCTCCCCCCGCGCCAAGGCCAGGTCCACTCCGGCGGAAGAAGGGGCGGCATCGCCGCGCGCGGGTCGCCGCACCCCCTCCAGCGAGAGGACGGGCATCGCCATGACGGCGGGCGTCGCGGGCAGCGGCGTGGCGCGCGCGGCCTCGCCGGCGAACACCGTTCCCTCCGTCCCGTAGCTCACCACTCGCCGCGCCATGGGGGCCCTCCCGCGCGGGCAGCCATCGCGGGGTGGGGCGGCGGTGTCAACCGGTCTCGGTGGTCCAGGGTCGCAGGCCCGGGCCGCTTGCCGTCCGGCAGGGCGGCGGCTAGGCGGGAGAGGGCAGCAGCGGAGAGTCCGGGATGGAGGGGGTAGAGCCGAGCGTGGTGGCGCGCGTGGAGGGCCGGGCCGGCACCATCCTGATGAACCGCCCCCGCGCGCTGAACGCGCTGGACGGGGAGATGATCGGGCGGCTGGCCGAGGCCGCCGCGCGCTTCGCGGAGGACCCCGCCGTCGATCTCGTGATCCTCGAGGGCGCGGGCGGCCGCGCCTTCTGCGCGGGCGGCGACGTGCGCGCCATCCGCGCGGCGGCGCTCGCGGGCGATGCCGGGACGGTGGAGCGCTTCTTCGCCGGGGAATACACGCTCAACCGCCGCATCGCCGAGTATCCCAAGCCCTGGATCAGCCTCATCGACGGAGTCTGCATGGGTGGGGGCATCGGCGTCTCCGTCCATGGCAGCCACCGCGTGGTGACCGAGCACGCCCTGCTGGCGATGCCGGAGACCGCTATCGCGCTCTTCCCCGATGTCGGTACCTCCTACGTGCTGCCGCGCCTGCCCGGCACGCCCGGCGCCATGGGCCGGTGGCTTGCCCTGACCGGCGCGCGCCTGCGCGGCGCGGAGGCGGTGGAAGCGGGGCTGGCCACGCACCACGTCCCGCGCGAGCGCCTGCCCGCGCTGCGCGAGGCGCTGCTTTCGGGCGATGCCAGCGTCGTCGAGCGCCACGCCGCCGCCGTGCCGCCCGGCGCGGTGGAGGCGGCGCGGGCCGCGGTCGAGTTCGCCTTCGCGCCCGGCGACCTCTCCTCCATCATGGCTGTCCTGACCGCCCAGGGCACCGACTGGGCACGCGCGCAGCTCGAGGTGCTGCACCGGATGTCCCCGACATCGCTCCTTGTCACGCTGGAGCTGCTGCGGCGCGGCGCGACGATGGACCTGCCGGCCTGCCTGGCGATGGAACTCGCCCTCACCCGCGCCGTGACGCGCCACCCGGACTTCGCCGAGGGCGTGCGCGCCGTGCTGGTGGACAAGGACAACACGCCGCGCTGGTCACCGCCCGCGATCGCCGATGTGGACCCGGCGGCGGTGCTCGCGATGTTCGGAGGGTGATCACCCTCTCCACCTTCCGCCGCCTCGAGCAGGCCAGCGGCTGGCTGTTCGACCGGCTGGGCGGTGAGTACCGCTGCCGCGGGCTCCGCTTCTCCGTCCCGGCGGAGCTGACCCGGCGCGGCTTCCGCGGGCGCTTCCTCCTCGGCCTCTACGAGCTGCCGGAGCGGCGGCTGCTGCGCCACCTGCCGGCGGATGCCACCCTGCTGGACCTCGGCGGCTGTCTCGGGGTCGTCTCCTGCCTCGCGAACCGGCGGCTGCGGGATCCGGCGCGCCACGTCGTTGTAGAGGCGAACCCAGCGCTGCTCCCCGTGCTGGCGCACAACCGGAACCGCAACGGGGCACACTTCAGCATTCTGCACGGCATGGCCGGCGGCAGCGGGTGCTTCTGGCCAGGCGGCAACATCGTCGCTGGAAGCGCGCACCGGCCGCGCGGCACCCCACTTTCCGTCCCGGTGCTGAACCTCGACGAGGTCGAGGCGCGGCACGGGGTGGCCTTCGATGCCTACCTGATCGACATCGAGGGCGGAGAGGCGGAGTTCATGGCGGCACAGGCGGCGCGCATCGCCCGAGCGCGCTTCGTGCTCGTCGAATTCCATCCGTCCTTCATCGGCAAGCCGGCCTGCGACGCCGCCCGGCAACAACTGGCCGCCGCCGGGCTGGTGCGCCGCGGCCGCGTGTTCGACGCCGAGGCCTGGATCCGGCCGGGCTCCTGACTTCGGCGCGGTGCGGCAAGGATGCCACAAGGGGCGCCAGCACCCGGCCTAGTCCTGGCCGAGCAGCCCGCGTCGCAACCCCGCGCTCCCCGCCCCGGGTCCGATGAAGCTCGACAGCATCATCCGGCCCTGCTGCCCGGTGACGGTCACGGGCGGCTCGCCGGCATAGGCAATCTCCGCACGGTCGGGCAGGAAGAGCCAGTCCTCTACCTGGCCCGACGGCAGGTCGCGCAGGCGGGCGCGGAAGGCGGGCGGCATCTCGCAGCCGCAGCCGTCCTGGAAGCCCTCCTCCCAACCCTCCACGAGCCTGCTCTTCGGCACAGGCACGGAATAGCGCAGCCGAAGCAGCTTCGCGCCGCCCGAGGCGAGGATGACCTCCGCGTCGCTGCTCCGACGCTCAAGGTAGAGCCATCCGCGGAGCACCTCGATCAGGAGGAAGCGGCGCACCCCCGTGCCGTTCAGCACGAGGCGCCGGCCTGCCACCTGGACCTCTTGAGGGGCCTCCTGCGCGAGGGCGGGCCCGGCCGCCAACAGCGGCAGCGCGGCGAGCGACCGGCGCGGCACGGAACCTGCCTGGAAGCGGCGGACGGCGGAACCCACCGCCCCCTCCGTTACACCTTCCGGGAGACCGTCCTTCGCCATGCCGCTCATCCTCTCACGCCGCGCCCTCGCGGGTCTTGCCGCCGGCACCACGACCGTGGCCCTCTCCGCCCCGCGCGTGCTGCGGGCCCAGGAACGGGCGCGCGTCCGCCTCGTGCTCAACTTCGGCGTAGATGGGTCCACCGCGCCGTTCTACCACGCCGAGGCGTGCGGCTACTTCCGCGAGGCCGGGCTGGACGTGCAGATCGACCCCTCCAACGGCTCGGGCGATGCCATCACGCGGGTGGCCAGCGGCACCTACCAGTTCGGGGTGGGCGACCTCTCCACCCTTACGGAATTCGCCTCCCGCCAGCCGGAGAACTCGCCGCGCGCGGTGATGGTGCTGCAGAACCGATCTCCCCAGGCGGTGATCAGCCTCAAATCCGCGGGGATCAACACGCCACGCGACCTCGAGGGGAAGGCGATCGGCAACGGCGTGTCGGACGGCGCCTCCCGCATGTTCCCGGCCTTCCTCAAGATCAACGGGGTGGACGAGGCGAAGGTGACGCGCCGGCAGGTGACGGCGCAGCTGCGCGACCAGATGCTGCTGACCCGCCAGGTCGCGGGCGTGACGGGCTTCGACTACACGACCTTCTTCAACATCAAGGCCAACGGCACGCGGCTGGAGGACGTGAACTTCCTCTCCTACGCCGACCACGGGATCGACAGCTACGGCAACTCCATCCTCGCGGGCCAGTCAGTGATCCGGGAGCAACCGGACGTGGTGCGGCGCTTCCTCCTCGCCGCCACGCGGTCCTGGCGGGAGTCGCTCGCCGATCCGAAGACGACCGCCTCGACCATTGCCGCCCAGTCCCAGCTCGTGGACCTCGCGCTCGAGACGGAGCGCCTGACCTGGCTGGCCCAGCGCCAGATCCTCACCCCCGCCACCCGCGCCCGCGGCATCGGGGACGTGGAGCCGGCGCGGCTGGCGGAAACCATCAGCACCGTCGCCAGCGGCTTCGGCCTCGCCCGCGTGCCGGCGCCGGAGGAGGTCTATGACGGCCGCTTCCTTCCTCCTCAGGAGGCGCGGATGCCCCTCGCCTGAGGTGGACAGGTCGGCGGAGGCATGGCTGGCAGCCCTCCTGGCCGCCGATCCCTGGCGGATGCGCCTCCTGCGCGCCGTGGCCGCGCTGGATCTGCCCGATGGCTGGATCGGCGCCGGCTTCGTGCGCGACGCCGCCTGGGACGCGCTGCACGGCCACCCGCCCGCGCCCAATCCCGGCGACGTGGACGTGGTCTGGTTCGACGCCTCCTCGCCCCTCGCCGAGGAGGACCGCGCCATCGAGGCCCGCCTGCGCGCGGCGGAGCCCGGCGTGCCATGGTCCGTGACGAACCAGGCCCGCATGCACGCCCGCAACGGCGACAGTCCCTACCGCAACACCGCCGATGCCCTGCGGCACTGGCCGGAAACGGCCACAGCCGTCGTCGCACGCTGGGACGGCAGGGGCGTGGCGGTGCTGGCGCCGCTCGGGCTGGATGACCTGCTCGGCGGTGTGATCCGGCCGGGGCCGCGCTTCATGGGCGAGAAGCGGGCGATCATGGAGGAACGTTTGGCCAGCAAAGGCTGGCGGCAGCGCTGGCCGCTGCTGCGGATGGGCTGATGCGGCGCTCGTGCCTCCGGGGGAGAGAAGGATTTCTCTCCCCCAGCCCCCTCTCATCTTTTTTCTATCTCTTTGAGGGACTTCTACGGCCGGTGCGCCTCGGGTCGTCGACCCGAGACGACTGCTCGGACAGGAAGGGCGTCAGGGAACAGAACTACCCGGGATCATCGCGTCCGCGCAGCCAGACGGGGATCCAAGGGCCTCAGGCTCTTGGCGGGTGAGGTCTGGAGAGAGTGGGGCCCTCTCCAGGGGCCAAGGGCGCAATCAGTCGGCCGGCGCGGCGGCCGTCACGCGCGCGCGGGGCGCCACCTGTGGCACGAGCAGGGCGAGAAGCAGCGTGATCACCGCCGTGGCCAGCACCGCCCAGAAGGTCAGGTGGAGCGATCCTTCCAAGGCCGCCCGCACGGTGCCGTCGATGGTGGTGGTGGCACCTCCGTGCTCGAGCAGCCGGCGGATGTCGTCGTAGTCCACGTCGCCGCCGTGGCGGGCGAGGCCGATGTTCAGCACGCCGCCGAGCACCGCCGCTCCGAGGGCGCTGCCGAGGTTGCGCGAGAAGACGTTCGAGGCCGTGGAGGCCCCGCGCTCGGACCAGCCCACGCTCTCCTGGACGATGACGATGGCGGAGACGCTGAGGAAGCCCATGCCGAGCCCCATGACGAGCGAGCCGGCACCGGCGAACCAGGGGGAGGAGCCGGGGCCGAGCAGCACGAAGGTCACCGCCCCCGCCGGCACCAGCACGGCGCCGAGCAGCAGGCAGGCGCGCAGCCCGAAGCGGCCGAAGGCGCGGGCCGCGATGGTGGCGCCCAGCGGCCAGCCGAAGACCATCACCGTCAGCGTGAAGCCGGCGACGAGGGCGGAGCGGCCGAGCACGGCCTGCACGTACATCGGCAGGAAGGTGGTCAGGCCGATGATGGCCATGCCGCTGAACAGGACGGTGGCGTTGGAGGTGGCGATCGGGCGGCGCAGCCAGAGGCGGATGTCCAGCACCGGGTCCGCCGCGCGGCGCTCCTGCCAGAGGAAGGCCGCGGCGCAGGCGATGCCGCCGAGCAGGGACGCGATGGAGAGGGCGCTGCCGGGATCGTTCGTCGCCACCATCAGCCCCGCGACCGCGAGGGTGAGGAGGAGGGCGCCCGCCACGTCCACCGGGCGGCCTTCCTGCGGCACCGCTTCGTGCAGGAAGCGCCAGAAGCCGGCGGCGGCGAGCAGGCCGATCGGGATGTTCATCCAGAAGATCCAGGCCCAGCTCGTCCGGCCGATGATGATGCCGCCCACCAGCGGCCCCGCGACGGAGGAGATGCCCCAGACGCTGGCGAGCCAGCCCTGGATCCGTCCGCGCTCCTCGATGGAGTAGAGGTCCCCCACCACCGTGAGCGAGACGGGCTGGATCGCCCCTGCGCCCACGCCCTGCACGAGCCGGAAGGCAATGAGCGATGGGATGGACCAGGCGAAGCCGCAGAGGAGGGAACCGAGAAGGAAGATCCCGATGCCCCAGAGCATCACCGGCCGCCGCCCATGGCTGTCGGCGAGCTTGCCGAAGACCATCGTCGTCGCGGTCTGCGCCAGCAGGAAGGAGGCGAAAACCCAGGAGTAGAGGTGGAGGTCGCCGAGCTGCCCCGCGATCTGCGGCATGGCGGTGGAGACGATGGTTGCCTCGATCGCGATCATGAACATCGAGGCCATGACCGAGGCCAGGACCAGCGGACGGCGCAACTTGGGCGGATTGGGCATGGCCGCGGGTTAAACCTGCTCGGGCGCGGGGGGAACGGGGCGCCGCGTCACCTTCGGGGGAGGCTGCCGCGCGCCTAGTTCCGTCGCCGCCGCTCCGCCGCCTCAGCCCGGCGCATGTCCACGAAAACCGCGTAGTCCTCGTGCTTCGTCGGCACCCAGCCGACGGCGCTGCCGCGCTCCACGGCCTTGTGGATGTCGGGATGGGCGCTGGGCAGGGCGAGGTGGAAGTCCACCATGTCCTTCTTGAACGCCGCCGGCAGGTCGGAGCGCACCACGATCGGGCCGTTCTGGATCGGGCGGGAACGCCAGATGACGCGGATGTCCTTCATGTCCAGCAGCCCCTTCTCGACGGCCGCCGTGAGCACGCCGCGGGAGAAGCCGCGGCTCTCCTCCCCCTGGCCGGAGGACCAGCAGACGCCGGCGTCGTACTGCTTCTGAAGCACGGCCACGAGCGCCTGGTCGTGCCCGCCCGCGAAGCCCGTGCGGGAGAAGAACCCCCCCGGCTCCGGGTTGATGCCGGCCGCCCGCAGCTCGGCGCGGGGGATCAGGTAGCCCGAGGCCGAGTTGGGATCGGACCAGGCCATCGACTTTCCGCGCATGTCCTCCAGCTTCGTGATGCCGGAATCGGCGCGGGCATACATCAGCGCGACGTAGCTCGTGCTGCCGTCCGGCTCCTTCGTGACGAGGATCGGCTCCACCCCGCCATTCGTATCCAGCCAGACGCCGGCATAGGCGGCCGGCGACATGTTGGCGATCTCGAGCGTCTTCGCCGCGAAGGCCTGCTGCACGCCGGAATAGTCGGAGGCGAAGAACATCCGCGTGGGAACGCCGAAGGTGTCCTCGAAGAGCTTGCGATAGGCCTCGTAGCGGCCGAGCCGGTCGCTCTCCGATTCGCCGCCGAGGACGCCCAGGCGGATCCCCGGCACCTGCGCGGCCCAGGCCCGCTTCCCCGGCGCGGGCATCGCCGGGGCCGCCTGGGCGCGGGCACGCGCGGCGGGCAGGAAGGGCAGCAGGCTTCCGGCAGCGACCAGGTGGCGGCGGCGGATCATGAGGCGGCTCCGGGCTTCGGTCTCGGCACCAGCGTGTCACGCCGGCGCGCCATCCTCCAAGACCCCGCCGGTTGCGCCCCATCGGTTGCGCCCAGTCGGTTGCGCAAGGAGCGCCGGCCGACCACCCTGGCGCCATGGCAAGGCGGCAGGACGGCGCGCCGGGGAAGGAGGCACGACACGCCGCCATTCTCCAGGCGCTCAACACGGACCCCACGGTGCGGATCAGCGCCCTCGCGGCGCGATTCGGCGTCTCCGGCGAGACGGTGCGGCGGGACGTGGAGGAGCTCTCGGCGAAGGGCGCGGTGCGGCGCACCTATGGCGGCGCCTCGGTCACCCATGCGGGCGTGCAGCCCGACCTTCTGGCGCGAGAAGCCATGGCAGGGCCGGAGCGCGCGCGGATCGGCGCCGCCGCCGCCGCCCTGGTGGAACCCGGCGCGGTGCTGATGGTGGATGCGGGCAGCACCACCGCCCGCTTCGCCCAGGCGCTCGCAGGGCGAGGGATCGCCGCCACCGTCCTGACCAACAGCCTGCCCGTGGCCGCCGCCACCGGGGAGGCCGCGGGCATGCGCGTGCTGGTGGCGCCCGGCGAGTTCCTGGCGGCCGAGCGCGCCCTCTACGGGCACGAGACCGACGCCTTCCTCCGCCGCTTCAGCGCGGATATCGCTCTCATCGGCGCCTCCGGCCTCGTGGCCGAGGGCCCGACGGATGCCGAGAGCCGCGCCGCCTGGGTCAAGCGCGCCATGCTGGAGCGCGCGCCCCGCCGGGTGCTGCTGCTCGATTCCGGCAAGTTCGGGCGCGGCTACATCGAGCGCGTGGCCGATCTCTCGGTGCTGACCGACCTGGTGACGGACGCGCCCCCTCCCCCGCCCCTGGCCACCGCCCTCGCCCGGGCTGGAGTCGTGGTGCATGTCGCGAAAGATGTTTGACCCTCCACATCATTGAGTGACATCCTCCACATCAACAGGAGGGACGATGCCCGCGCCGCTGCCCTTGAGCGAGGCTCCGCCGCACCGGCTGGCGGCGCTGCGCTACGTGCTCACCGATATTGACGACACGCTGACCGAGGAGGGGCGCCTGCCTGCCCTTGCCTATTCGGCCATGGAGGCGCTCTCCGCCGCCGGGATCGCGGTGATCCCGGTGACGGGCCGCCCGGCCGGCTGGTGCGACGCCATCGCGCGGCAATGGCCGGTCGCGGCCGTGGTCGGGGAGAACGGCGCCCTCTGGTACGCCGAGGACCGCGCCGCGCGCCGGATGCTCCGCTGGCAGGCGCAGGACGAGGCGGCGCGGCTGGCGAACCGGGGCCGACTGATGGCGCTGGCCGATCGGGCCATGGCGGCGGTTCCCGGCAGCGCCCTCTCCGCCGACCAGCCCTTCCGCCTCTTCGACGCCGCCGTGGACTTCGCCGAGGATGCCGGCCCGCTGCCGCTGGAGGACGCGCACCGCATCGCCGCCGTCTTCGAGGCAGGGGGTGCGCAGGCCAAGGTCTCCTCCATCCACGTGAACGCCTGGTTCGGGGACTGGGACAAGCGCTCGGGCATCGAGAACCTCTTCGCCACCCGCCTCGCGCCGCTCGCCTCGGTGATCGGGAGGGTGGCCTTCCTCGGCGACAGCCCGAACGACGCGCCGCTCTTCGCCGCGGTGCCGTTCTCCGTCGGCGTTGCCAACGTCATCCCACATCTCGACAGTATCGCAGCGCCCCCCGCCTATGTGACGCGCGCCCCGGGCGGGCGCGGCTTCGCGGAATTCGCGGAAGGGCTGCTCGCCGCGCGCAACACGACAACGGAGGAAAACGCCGCATGAGAAGAACCTTTCTCGCCACCCTGCCCGCGGGGCTGCTCGCCCTGATGGCGCTCCCCGCCATGGCGCAGGCCCCGGCGCCTGCTCCCACCTCCGGCCAGGCCGGCTGCTTCCGCGGCACGCTGGACGAGGGCTATTGCGACGAGAACCGCGACATGGTCGCGGACACGCCGGCGGCCGCGCGCCAGCGCGACCCCTCCACCCTTGTCTTCGCCTATACGCCGGTGGAGGATCCCGCCCTCTACGCGAGCCAGTTCCGGCCGCTGATCGACCACCTGACGCGCTGCACGGGCAAGCGCACCGTCTATTTCCAGGTGACGAGCAACGCGGCGCAGGTGGAGGCCATGCGCTCAGGCCGGCTGCACATCGCGGGCTTCTCCACCGGTCCCACCGCCTTCGCCGTGAACCTCGCGGGCGCCGTGCCCTTCGCCGTCAAGGGCGGGCCGGATGGGTTCGAGAGCTACCGCGTGCTGATGCTGGTCCGCGCCGACAGCCCCTTCCGCACGCTGGCCGATCTCAAGGGCAAGCGGGTGGCGCATACCTCCGCCACCTCCAATTCCGGCAACCTCGCGCCGCGCGCCTTCTTTCCGGGCCTCGGCCTGAACCCGGACGCCGACTACCGCGTGCTCTACTCCGGCGGGCACGACCGCAGCGTGATGGGCGTGAACGCCGGCGACTACGACGCGGCGCCGGTGGCGTCGGACGTCTATTCGCGCATGGTCTCGCGCGGGCAGGTGAAGGGCGAGAACTTCCGCGTCATCTGGCAGAGCGACCCCTTCCCCACCTCCTCCTTCGCCATGGCGCACGACCTGCGGCCCGAGCTGCAGGACAAGATCCGCCAGTGCTTCCTGGAATACCGCTTCCCGGAGGCCATGGTGCGCGACCTCGGCGGCAATGACCGCTTCTGGCCCGCCACCTATGCCGAGCAATGGGCGCCCGTGCGCGCCGTGGCCGATGCGGTGAACGCCCCCTACAGCCGCGCCGCCTTCGACGAGGAGAGCCGCAAGGAACTGGAGGCCGAGGCCCGGCGCAACGCCGCCCGCAGCGCGCCGCAGACCCAGGAAGCGGCGCCGCACGCCACCCCGCAGGCCGCTCCCCGGCCGTGAGCGCCGCCCTCGACATCCGCGGACTCACAAAGGAGTACGTGCCCGGCAAGCCGGTGCTGCGGAACCTGGACCTGTCGATCGGGGCGGAGGGGATCACGGCCATCATCGGCCCCTCCGGCACGGGCAAGTCCACGCTGCTCCGCTGCATCAACCGGCTGGTCGAGCCCACCAGGGGCGAGATCCGGTTGACGGGTGCCGGGGGCGCCATCGACGTCGCGAAGCTGCGCGGGCGGGCCTTGCGGCTCGCCCGGCGGCGGATCGGCATGGTGTTCCAGGAGTACAACCTCGTGGAGCGCCTCTCCGTCATGGAGAACGTGCTCTGCGGGCGGCTCGGCTACGTGCCGCTCTGGCGCGCCTGGCTCCGGAAGTACCCGGAGGAGGACGTCGCCCGCGCCTTCGCGCTACTCGACGCCGTGGGCCTGCCGGAGCACGCGACACGGCGGGCCGACGCGCTCTCGGGCGGGCAGCGGCAGCGCGTGGGCATCGCCCGCGCCC
This sequence comes from Roseomonas sp. KE2513, assembly GCF_016107305.1. Classification (GTDB taxonomy): domain Bacteria; phylum Pseudomonadota; class Alphaproteobacteria; order Acetobacterales; family Acetobacteraceae; genus Roseomonas. The sequence continues at coordinate 210,721 of NZ_RCVR01000006.1, read as the reverse complement.
TCATGCAGCGCCCCGACCTGCTGCTGGCCGACGAACCCACCTCCTCGCTCGATCCCCGCACCTCCGTCGAGGTGCTGGAGATGCTGACAAAGCTCGCCGCGGCCGAGGGCGTGCCGGTCATCATCAACATCCACAACGTGGCGCTGGCCAAGCGCTACGCGCGCCGCATCGTCGGCATGCATGAGGGCGCCATCATCTTTGACGGCCCGCCCGAGGCGCTGCAGGACGACCACCTCCGCCGGATCTACGGCGGCGAGGACTGGCTGTGAGCGACACCGCCCTCCCCTCCCCGCGCCGCGCGCCCTTTGCGCCCGACTGGACGATGCGGATCCTCGGCGCGCTGCTGCTCGCCTATCTGATCTACGCCTCGACGCAGCTCGACCTCGGCCTCGGCCGCTTCGTCACCGGACTCGGCGAGGGCGGGCGATTCCTGGCGCGCATGTTCCCGCCGAACTTCGAGCGCTGGGAGCTGCTGCTGGAGGGGATGGTCGAGAGCATCCAAATCGTGGTGCTGGCGACCGTCTGCGGTATCGTCCTGTCGCTCCCGCTCGGGCTGATGGCGGCGCGCAACCTGGCGCCCTGGTGGGTGTCGGGGCCGGTGCGCGGCTTCATCGCGGTCTGCCGCAGCCTGCACTACGTGATCGTGGCCATCCTCTTCGTGAAGGCGCTCGGCTTCGGCGCGCTGGCAGGAGTCGCGGCGCTGACGGTGGCTTCGATCGGCTTCGTGTCGAAGCTCTTCGCCGAGGCCGTGGAGGAGATCTCCATGAAGCAGGTGGAGGCCGTGCGCTCCACCGGCGCCTCCGGCATGGCGGTGCTGCTCCTCGGCGTGCTGCCGCAGGTGGCCTCGCGCTTCGTCGGCTTCGGGCTCTACCAGCTCGACAGCAACCTTCGGAATTCGACCCTGGTGGGCGTGGTCGGCGCGGGCGGCATCGGCGGCACGCTCTTCGCGGCCTTCAAGCGCTTCGACTACGACTTCGTCTCGGCCATCCTGATCTCCATCATCGCCCTCATCCTGCTCGCCGAGCTGGTATCGGGCCGAATCCGGGCAGCGATGAGATGAGCGCCACCACCGGAGATACCCTGGCCCCGCTCCGGCGCGAGTGGATCCGTCACACGCCGGCCGAGCGGCTGGTGCGCTGGGCGATGCTTCTCGCCGTCGTCGCCTCCGTCGTCTGGGCGGTGCGGACGATCGACATCATCCCGGAGTTCCTGGCGGACGCGCCGGAGCAGATGGCGGACCTGCTGGTGCGGATGTGGCCGCCCGACCTCGCCTACTACCCGCGCACGGTCCACGCCGCGCTGATCGAGACGCTGCATATCGCCACGCTTGGCACCGTCTTCGGCTTCGTCATGGCGATCCCGCTGGCGCTGCTCGCCGCGCGCAACATCTGCCGCGTGCCGGCGCTGAACGCGCTCGCGCAGGTGGGGCTGGTGGCGTCGCGCTCGGTCAACTCCCTCGTCTGGGCGCTGATCTTCGTGGCCGTCTTCGGCCCGGGCGCGGCGGCGGGCGTCTTCGCCATCGCCTTTCGCTCCATCGGCTTCGTCGGCAAGCTGCTGGCCGAGGCGTTGGAGGAGATGAACCCTGGCCCGCGGGAAGCCCTGCGCGCGGCCGGCGCTCCCTGGGGCGCGGAGATGCTCAAGGCCGTCTGGCCGCAGATCCGCCCGGCCTTCTGGGGCGTCGCCCTCTTCCGCTGGGACATCAACGTGCGCGAAAGCGCCGTGCTGGGCCTGGTGGGCGCCGGCGGCATCGGCGTGGTGCTGGAGGACGCGATCAACTTCTTCCAGTGGGACCAGGTGGCGACCATCCTCCTCGCGATCCTCGCCGTTGTGCTGATCGCGGAAATCGTTGTGACCCGCGTGCGGGCAAGGCTTCTCTGATGGCTATTCCTGAAAGCGTGGACCTCCTCGTCATCGGCGGCGGCGTCAACGGCAGCGGCATCGCGCGCGACATGGTCGGGCGCGGCTTCTCCGTCATGCTGGTGGAGCGCGGCGACATCGCCGAGGCGACCTCCTCCTCCTCCTCCAAGCTCATCCACGGCGGCATCCGCTACCTCGAGACCTACGAGTTCCGCCTCGTGCGCGAGGCGCTCGCGGAGCGCGAGGTGCTGCTGGGCATCGCGCCGCACATCGTCTGGCCCATGCGCTTCGTGCTGCCGCACCGGCCGGAGATGCGGCCGCGCTGGATGATCCGCGCGGGCCTCTTCCTCTACGACCATCTGGCCAGCCGCAAGTCGCTGCCGGGGAGCGAGGCGCTGGCCCTCGACGGCCTGCCGCAGGGCGAGCCGCTGAAGCAGCCGCAATTCTCCCGCGGCTTCGCCTATTCCGATTGCTGGGTGGAGGACAGCCGCCTCGTTCTCCTCAACGCGCGCGACGCCGCCGATCGCGGCGCCACCATCCTGCCGCGCACGGAGTTCCTCAGCGCCAAGCGCACCGCCGACACCTGGATCGCCACCATCCGTGGCGCGGACGGGCAGGAGCGCGTCGTCCGCGCCCGCGCCATCGCGAACGCCGCCGGCCCCTGGGTGATGGGCGCGCAGGACGCGACCGGCACGGCGCTCGCCGGCCGCGTGCGGCTCGTGCGCGGCAGCCACATCGTCGTGCCCGCGCTCTACAGGGGCGAACAGGCCTACATCCTGCAGAACGACGACCGCCGCGTGGTCTTCGTCATTCCCTACGAGGGCGAATACTCCCTCATCGGCACCACCGACGTGCCGCACGACCCCGCGCAGGGCAAGCCGACCTGCACGCCGGAGGAGGCGGCCTATCTCTGCGAGGCCGTCTCCCGCCAGTTTCGTACCCCCGTCTCGCCCGACAGCATCGCCTGGACCTACTCCGGCGTGCGCCCGCTGCACGACGACGGCTCGGACAATCCCTCCTCCGTCACGCGCGACTACACGCTGGCAATGGACACGCAGGGCGCGCCGCTGCTCTCCGTGCTCGGCGGCAAGATCACCACCTACCGCCGCCTTGCGGAGGACGCCGCCCGCCAGATCGGCCGCGCCCTCGGCCGCGAGGGCGCCGACTGGACCGGGCGCGCCGCCCTTCCTGGCGGCAACCTCGGCGGCATGTCGCGCGCGACCTTCACCGAGAGCATGGCCGCCAGCCATCCCTGGCTGCCCCGCGACCTGCTCGACCGCCTGATCCGCACCCATGGCGGCGAGCTCGAACGGGTGATCGACGGCGCCACCTCCATCGAGGCCATGGGCGGCGACCTCGGCGGTGGCATCACCGCGCGGGAACTCGAGTGGATGCGCGCCCGCGAATGGGTGGTCGCACCGGAAGACGTGCTGTGGCGGCGCACGAAGCGCGGGCTGCACATGACGCATGCGGAGCGCGAGGCCTTCGCGGCGCGGTTCGAGACGGTGGCGGCGTAGCGGGGGCTTCCGCTCTGCGCGGCCGCCGCTGATGACTCTGGGGAGAGGAAGAAAGAATTCTTCCTCTCCCCAGACCCCTCACCATCATCTTTTTCTTCAAGCTGGGGATGCTTTGCGGCTGGTGCGCCTCGGGTCGTGGACCCGAGGCGCACCAGCCGCAAAGAAAGAGCGCCGAGAGAGAACCGGCCCCAATTACCGCATCCGCGAAGCCAGGTGGGGATCCAAGGGCCTCAGGCCCTTGGCGGGTGAGGTCCGGAGAGGGCAGCGCCCTCTCCGGGGCCGGCCCTATCCCTCCCGCGCCAGCAGTCCCCGCGCCAGCGTCTCGAACTCCGCCACGCTCAGCGTCTCCGCCCGCCGCGTCGGCTCGATCCCGGCATCGGCCAGAAGTTCTTCCGCCTTCCCCAGCGACTTCAGCGACCCCCGAAGCATCTTTCGCCGCTGGCCAAAGGCGGCGGCCGTCACGCGCTCCATCGCACGCGCCAGGGGCGCTTCCGGCTGCACGGCATGAGGCACGAGGTGCACCACCGCCGACCAGACCTTTGGCGGCGGGGAGAAAGCGCCGGGCGGCAGGCGCAGCACCATGTGCGCCGCGCAGCGCCACTGGGCGGCAACGGCCAGCCGGCCATAGCCCTCGCTGTCCGGCGCGGCCACGATGCGCTCGGCGACCTCCTGCTGGAACATGAGGGTCATGCTCTCGAACTCGCCGGCCCGGGCCAGCCATCCGATCAGCAGCGGCGAGCCGACATTGTAGGGCAGGTTGGCCACGATCCGGCGCGGTGCCGGCATCATCGCCACCGGGTCGATCCGCAGCGCATCCGCCTCGATGACGGTCAGCCGGCCGGGATAGGCGGCGGACAGCTCGGCGAGCGCGGCGACCGCGCGGGAATCCAGTTCGACGGCGTGTACGTGGTCGGCGCCGGCGGCGAGCAGCGCGCGCGTCAGCCCACCGGGGCCGGGGCCGACCTCCAGCACCTGCCGCCCGGCGAGATCCCCGGGCAGGCGCGCGATGCGGGCGCAGAGCGCCTGGTCGAGCAGGAAGTGCTGGCCGAGCGACTTGCGCGCGGCCAGCCCGTGCCGCGCGACGGTCTCGGCGAGGCCAGGAAGAGGGATCGGAAGATCAGTCACGCATCTCGATCGTCGCGCGGCGGCGAAGGTCGCGGATCTGCTGGCGGGAGAGGTTCTCCGCGCGGTCGCGCAGGATCTGCTGCTTGGCCTGCTCCGGCGTGAAGAGGGCGAGGTTGCGCGTCTCGCGGGAGCAGACGGCGATCACGAGGATGCCGTCCGGCGTCACGATGGGCTGGCTCGGGCGGCCGGGGGTAAGGCTAGCGACAAGCTGACGCAGCGGCGGCGGGTTCAGCGTCTCCAGCCGCACGGCGCCGCCGGGATCGGCGGGGCGGGGGGAATTGGCGGCGCGGGCCGCGGCCTCCACCCCGTCACAGCCGCCGCGGATGGCCTGGGCGCGGGCGAGCTGCGCCTTCTGCTGCTCCGTCGGGTTCTGCGGGTCGAGCGCGGAAGTGAAGGGCAGGAAGGCCTGGCGCAGCGTGATCATCGTCGCGTTCTCGCGGCCCGTCTCACGCTTCTGCCGCATGGCCACGACCTGGAAGCCGCCGGGCACCTCGATGGCGTTGGAGATCGCTCCGGGCGGCATGCGCTGCACGACAGAGGCGACGCTGGGGTCGAGGCTCTCCGCGCTCACCCAGCCGAGGTCGCCGCCCTGGAGGGCCGTCTGGCTCTGGCTGAACTGGGTGGCGGCGATGGGAAAGGGCAGGCCCTGGCGCAGGCGGCCGATCACGTCATCCACGAAACGCCGGGTCTCGGCGGCGGAGGAAGGGTCCTCCACCGGCACGAAGATCTCCGAGAGAAGGTATTCCGGCTGCCCGGCCCTCGCCTCCTGCGCCGCCACGGCCTCCTTGATCGCCTGCTCCGAGGGCTCGGCATTCGGGCCGAGGAGGGCGCGGATGAAGCGCGACCAGCCGATCTGGGCGCGGAGCTGGTCATAGAGCACGCGCGGCTCAACGCCCGCCGCGCGAAGCTGGGCGCGGAGGCCGCCGGGCGGGAGGCCGTTGCGCCTCTCGATGTCGCCGATCGACTCCGCCACCTCGTCATCGCTCACGGGGATGCGGCGGCGCTGGATCTCCTGCAGGCGCAAGCGCTCCTCGATCAACTGGCGCATGATCTGCGGGCGCAGCCGCGAGAGCAGCTCGGCGCCGGGCTGGAGGCCGATGTTGAGGGCGAAGAGCTTCGCGCGCGACTGGACGTCGGATTCCGTCACCACGTCGCCGTTGACGACCGCAAGGATGCGGTTGCCACTGGGTGCCGGTGCCGCGCCCCCGTGCGCAGCCCTCGGCTGAGGCTGGCGCGCGGCCGGCTGGGCCAGGGCGCCGCCGGCCAGCACGGGCACGAGCGAGAGGAGGGCGCCGAGCGCGAGCCCGCTCAGAGGGCTCTTCCGGCGGCCGGAGGGGCCGCGGAGAGGGCCGGGCAGGACCGGGCGGAGACGGGGGGAACGTCGCATCCGGGGTCTCTAGCCCATGCGGGCCACGGTTTGAAGCGATCCCTTACGCGCCGCGGTCCGCCCGTCGCTACAGCGCGCGCCCGGCGAACTCGCCGACGGTCTTGAGCGAGACTCTCAGGATAAGGGTTGTGCCGCTCGGATAGGGCCGGGCGGTCACCGGGTTCTCCGCCAGCGAGCGGTAGAAACGTCCCTCGAAGATGAAGCACTCATCCTCGTAGGCGGCGGTGGCGCCATAGGAAACCGCCCGGTTGAACTCGAGGTCGTAGCGGGTGAAGGCCGAGGCCCGCCAGCGGTCGGCGATGCGGGTGCTGGCCCCGGCATAGACCTCGCGGATGAAGCGGGGGGCGGAGGCGTAGACGCCCGGGCTGGTCTGTTGCACCTCGGTCCGCAGCGGCGAGGGAAGCTCGTAGAGGTAGCCGAAGGTGAGGCGCGAGGTGTTCAGGCCGATGGGTGCGAGGCCGAAGCCGGCGGAGGCGTCGATCATGCGCCGATCGAGCGTCTCGCCGTCGAGGCGCGTGCGCGCGGTGAGGTCAAGCCAGCTGGTCGGCGCGATGGTGGCGCGCGCCACCCAGTCCGAGGCGCGCTTCTCGAGGCCGGAGCGGGCCTCGAATACCCGCTCGTCCGAGGCCCGGAAGGAGCGGCCGACCAGGCCTTCGACGGAGCCACCGCTGGGGAAGTACCAGGCCCCGCGCATCGCGGCATCCACCCGCGTGCCGCCCTCCAGCCGGTCGCGGCCGGTGAACCGATTGAGGGCGAAAAGGTTTGCGTCGGTGAACTCGAAGTCGAGGCTGTCCTCGTTCGGGATGTTCGACTGCCGCCCGGTGCTCGGCCCGGTCACGACCTGCACGCGCGGCTCGATGAGCTGCTGGCCGTATGCTCCGGCGGAGCGCACCAGCGGCAGGCGCCAGTCCACCGCGGCCCGGATGTTGGCGCGGACCGTGTTGACCTCCTGGCCGCCCTCGTTCGAGCCGCGCAGGAGCGCGGCGGCCGGGACGTCCACGTTCTCGGCGTTGTAGCCGACGAGGTCGGCCTGGCTGCGGAAGGTCCACTGGCCGCCGAGGCTGTCGTAGCGCGGCAGCTCGTAGCTCAGCCGCGTGCCGGCCCGCCGGGTCTTGGCGCCGAGGTCGCGGTAGACGTTGATGGCCGAGGCGTCGGCCGTCAGCGTGCCGCCGAGTTCGTCGCGGTTGAACACCTTCTCGTAGTAGAGGTTGGGCAGCACGAAGGGGATGCGCGCCGTGACGTCCTGCGTCCGCAGGCTTTGGAAGGAGAGCGTGCTGATGCGGGCATAGGCGTTGTAGCCCCAGAAGCCATCCGCGTAGATCGTGCTGCTCAGCACGCCGGTGCCGGGCTGGCGATAGGCGCGCAGGTAGGTCTCGCTGGTCGCCCGGTTGATGTTGAAGCCGGCCTGCCAGTTCTCGTCGATGGTGAAGAGGCCGCGGGCAAAGACGTGGCCGCCCAGTCCCTTCTCGCGGCTCGATTCCTTGCCCGTCAGCTGGCCGACGGAGCCGAGGATCGTCATGGTGCCGAAGTTGTAGCGCCCGCGGTAGTTGGCGAAGGCGCTCGGCGGCGCCTGGGTCGCGATGATTGGCGTGACGGTCAGGTCGCTCTGCTCGTCGATCGCCCAGTAATAGGGGATCTCCGTGAAGGCGCCGAGGTAGCGCGTCTGCCCGAAGGAGGGGCTGAGGAAGCCCGAGGCGCGCGGCGTGCTCGGATCGGGCATCGACAGATAGGGGGTGTAGAAGGACGGGATCCCGTCGAACTCCACCGTCGCGTCGCGGAAGCGGATGCGCTTGTCCTCGCCGTCCTGCGTGGCCAAGCGGGAGCGGAGCTGCCAGAGCGGCGGCGCCTCCGGGTTCTCCGCGCAGAGGTCGCAGGAGGAGTAGACGACGCGCGAGAGGTCCGAGACCACCGCCCCGCTCTCGGTCGTGCGGCGGCGCGCGCCGTTCGCGGCCAGGCGGCCGTTCTGCGCGAGCAGGCCGCGGAGCCCCTCCACCACCGTGTCGCGCATGCCGCCCTGCAGCACCGCACGCTCGGCGAAGATCACCTGCCCGTCCGGCTCCAGCAGCTGGACATTGCCCTCGGCGGTCGCGATGCCCGTGTCGCGGTCGTAGGTGAAGCGATCGGCGCGCAGGATGCGCTCGCCCTGCCAGGCCTCCACCGCGCCGCTCGCGGTCACGCGGTTCTCGTTCTGGTCGTACTCCACCTCGTTGGCGGTGAAGGTGACGGGCGCGTCGCGGTCCACCGGGGTGCCGCCCGCGCGCAGGATGCTCAGCCCCGCGGCCGGCGGAGCGGCGCCCGGCGGCGGCGCGGTCACCTGCGGCACGCCGCCCGCACCCGCGGTCCCCGGCAGCACGATACCGGTATTGCCGAAATCACTCTGCCGGAGCGGTTGCGCGGCCACGGGGCGAGTGGCCCAGGGCTGAGCGAGCAGCGCAAGGGCGGCTGCGCCGCCGAGGAGCCGCGCGCGCCGGGGAAGATTGCGGGGAACAGGCGGCGCGCCAGGGCGCTTCCTTGGAGCCGCGTCGTTCATCCGTCCTCCAGGTGCAGCAGGAGCGCGACGGCACACATCAGGCCGGCAGCGGCGGGCGCCCAGGCGGCCAGCACCACGGGCAGAGCGCCCGTTTCGCCGAACTCGCCCGTCACGCGGTCAATGAGAAAGAGCACGAAGCCGGCGGCCACCCCCGCACCCAGCATCTGCGCCACGCCGCCCTTACGGGCCTCGCGCATCGAGAAGGCGGCCGAGAGGAGCGCCATGGCGACGGCCAGCATGGGCAGGGCGAGCAGGGAATGGAACTGCAGCCGGTGCCGCACCGCCGAGAAGCCGGATTCCTCCAGCACCTCGATGAAGTCCGGCAATGTCCAGAAGGAGAGCGTGTCCGGGCTCGCGAAGCTGTCCTCGATCCGGTCGGGCGTCAGCTCGGTCGGCAGGCGGAAGGTGCTGGCGGGATTGGCCTTGCGATCCGGCCCGAAGGCGACGGCGTTGTCGAGCACCCAGGCGCCGCCCGAGAGGCTGGCGCTCGGTGCCTCCACGCGCGCGAGGAAGCGGTCGGCCGAGGAGATGCGCCAGAGCGACACCTCCTCCAGCCCGAAGCGGCCGTCGCGGCGGTTCACGGCGCGGCCGGAAAGGATGGCCACGCCCTGCGGGTCCAGCTCGCGGTCCGCCTGGCGCAGCCAGAGGCGGCCGCCCGCGATGGCCGTCGTGCCGCCGCTGTTGCGGAGCACCGCCGCGTCGAGCCGCTCGGCCCGGGCCAGCATCACGGCCGAGAGCGGCGAGAGCCCCGCCGTCGCGCCCGCGCCGTAGAGGGTGGCGACGACCACCGGCCCGAGGAGGAAGCCCCAGGCCGAGATGCCCGCCGAGCGCGCCACGACCAGCTCCGACCCGCGGGCGAGGCGCCAGAACGCGAGGATGCCTCCCAGCAGGATGGCGAAGGGCAGCACCTGCAGCGCGACGAAGGGGATGCGCAGCCCCGCGATCGTGGCGACGATCCCGAAGCCGGCCTCGCGCGTCGCGGCCCGGCGCAGCAGTTCGATGAAGTCGAACAGCACGACGAGCCCGGTGAGGGCGGCCAGCATGATGAGGCACATCGCGGCGAAGCGGCGCGCCACGTAGAGCCCGAAGGTGAAGGGAAAGGTCACTCCGCCGCCGCCCCTTGCGGGAGGCCGGCGCGCCGGGCCGCGACCGGCGGCGACATCTCGGCCGGCACGGGCGGCGCACGGCGCGGCCAGCCCGGCGCGCCCGAGAGCACCCAGGCCGAGAGGATGGCCGGCCCGATGGCATGCACCCAGATGAGTGGGATGAAGCGGTTGTCCCGCGCCGCGAGGTTGCCGACGGCAAGCCCGAGGGCCAGCAGGGTGATGACGGCCGCGATGGCCATCATGGCGGACATGCCGCCGCCGTGCCGGCGGAAGCCGGTGGAGAGCGCCGCGGCCAACCCGACCATGGCGAAGGAGAAGGCGGTGAGCGGCGAGGCGAGGCGCCCGTGGCCCTCCGCCCGGAACTTGCGGATGTCGCGCTCCAGCAGCCCCTCCTCGGGGGCGGGATTGAGCAGCTCGCCCACGAAGCGCTCGCGCGAGTCCCGGTTGCGGGCATCTTCGGCGCGGCCGGAGCGGGCGAGGTCCACGCTGTTCTCGCCGAAAGTGAGGACCGAGAGCTGCGGCACGGGCGGCGTGCCCGGCGGCGAGCGCGGCGGCACCACCATCTCCATCTGCTGGCGCTGGCCGTTGAGCAGGATCACGCGCGGGCCGTTCGCCCCGGGCAAAATCACGCCGCGTTCCGCCAGGATGGTCACGGGGGAGCCGGGCTCGCGCATGTCGTGGATGAGGATGCCGCGCAGCGTGCCGTCGTTCTCCCGGAGGCGGGCATAGACGGTCAGGTCGTTGCTGACGGAGCTGAACACCCCCTCCTGGAGGAGGATCGCGGCCATCTGGTTGCGGATCTCGAACTGCCACTCGCGGAAGGCGGCATGGGAGACCGGCACGAGCCATGTCTGCAGCACGAGGCACACGGCGGTGGACAGGGTAGCCACGATCAGCGCCGGCCGGGCGAGTTGCCAGTCCGAGAGGCCCGCCGCGCGCATCACCACCAGCTCGCGGTCGGTCGAGAGGCGGACATAGGCGAAGAGGGTCACGATGAAGGTCGTGATCGGCAGGATCACCGCGAAGAAGGAGGGAAGCAGCAGCCCGGTCAGCTCGAGGAAGACCGCGAAGGAGAGGCCGCGGTCGAGCACCAGCTCGATGAAGCGCAGCGACTGGGTGAGCCAGATGAGCGCGGCAAGGCCGATCGTCACCGCCAGAAGGCTGACGGCGATCTGTCGCGAAATATAACGGGTTACCCGGCTCATGCGGGGATGAACCTACCCCTGCCAGTGGATGCGGGCAAAGGCCGCGTTCTGGAAATCACGTGCCGGGCCCGCGAAGTCCCGCCGCCGTGTCGCCCGCGCCCGGTGCGGCGGGGCCGGAACCCTTGCCCGTGCCTTCCACGTCACTGGTACCCTCCACCGCGCTCAGGAAGGTGCGGATGGTGGCGGCGGGCACGATGCGCGAGTGGTTGGGCGTCGCGTCCGGCCGATGGCTGACCACGCCGAGAAGGCAGAAGCTCCGCGCGTCGAAGACGCCGGCGCCGGATTCACCCTGGGCGAGGTGGATCGGCAGGTCGGCATAGGCGCCGTCCGATTCGCGGATCTCGGGGACCATTGGCCCGGCCCGCGTCTCGTGGCGATCGCCGGAGAGAACGATCACGGCCTGCCCCGCGCTGGGGCCGGCCGGGCAGGGCCGCGCGCCGGGGCCGGGCGGCACGCGCGAGGTCTCGAGGAGGGCGAGGTCCTCGCCGCGGCGGTAGATCGGTCCGATCTGCGGCTCCAGCTCCCCCACTCCCAGACGCAGCAGTCGCACCGGCATGGTGTAACCGTGGAAGACGACCAGCGGCTCCAGCGGGATGCCCGAGCAGTGGCGCAGGCGCGGCACCATGTCGTCCACCAGATGCGCGGCCGTCAGGAAGCGCCCGCCGCCGAGATAGACGGCCTGGCCGCGCAGGCGGCAATCCGGGCTGCGGCCGCCGAGAAGCTCGGCGCGGAAGGCGTCGGGCACGTCGGGCAGACGGGGCAGCGGCTCCAGCCTCCGCGCCTCGGGCTCGGCGCAGGCCGAGAGGAGGAGGACGGCCAGCAGCGGCAGGGCGCGGTTCAAACGGGCAGCACCTTGCCTGGGTTCAGCAGGCCCTTGGGATCGAGCGCCGCCTTGATCCGCCGCATCGCCTCCAGCTCCGCGCCCCCGCGCCAGTCGGCGAGCATGTCGGGCTTGAGGCGCCCCACCCCGTGCTCGGCGGAGAAGGAGCCGTCGAGGTCGCGGACAATGGCGTTCACGCAGTCCATGATGTCGTGGCTCAGCGCCAGGAAGGCGCCGGGGTCCATCCCCTCGGGCTGCTCGAGGTTCATGTGGATGTTGCCGTCGCCCATGTGGCCGAAGGGCACGGGGCGGCTGCCGGGGATAAGCTCCTTCAGCGCCGCGTTGGAGCGCCGGATCAGTTCCGGCACCTTCGAGACCGGGACGGAGACATCGTTCTTCACCGAGGCGCCCTCTCGCTTCTGCGCCTCCGGATGCTCCTCGCGCAGGCGCCAGATGGCGGCGCGCTGGGCCTCGCTCTCGGCCAGCGCGGCGTCCAGCACCTCGCCCGCCTCCAGCGCCTCCTCCAGCACCGCCTCCATCAGCCCGCGGAGGTCGGCATCGGGGCGGGAGGAGGCGAGGTCCACCAGCACGTAGTGCTCCGCCCGCTCGGAGAGCGGCAGGGTGGCGCCCTCGACGTGGCGCAGCACGAGGTCCATGCCCTGGCCGGCCATGTACTCGAAGGCGCGCACCGCCGTCTCATCGCGGTCGCGGAAGCGGCGGAAGAGGGCCAGCGCCGCCTCCTCGCTCTCGACCGCGCAGAGCGCGATGGCCTCGGCGCGCGGGCGGGGGAAGAGGCGCAGCACGGCGGCGGTGACGATGCCGAGCGTGCCCTCGGCGCCCACCATCAGGTGGCGCAGCGCGTAGCCGGTGTTGTCCTTGCGGAGCCGGCGCAGGCCGTTGATCACGCCACCATCGGGCAGCACGACCTCCAGCCCCAGCATCAGGTCCCGCGCGTTGCCGTAGCGGACGGTGGTGTTGCCCCCGGCATTGGTGGAGAGCACGCCGCCGATCGTCGCCGTGCCCTCGGCGCCGAGCGAGAGGGGGAAGAGGGTGCCGGCCGCCGCCGCCGCGTCCTGCGCCGCCTTCAGCACCACGCCCGCCTCCGCCACCATGGTCATGTCCACAGGGTCGATGTCGCGGATGCGGTTGAGGCGGGAGAGGGAGAGGATGACCTGCCGCCCGCTCTCGTCCGGCATGGCGCCGCCAACCATGGAGGTGTTGCCGCCCTGGGGCACCACCGGCACGCCGGCCTCAAAGAGCAGGCGCATCGCCGCCGCCAGCTCCCCGGTGGAGGCCGGGCGCAGCAGCGCGGGGGAGGCGCCGCGGTAGAGGCCGCGCCAGTCGGACAGATGCGGTTCCAGGTCCAGCGGGTCCGTCACCACGCCGCGCGGGCCAAGGAGGCCGTGAAGGGCGTCCAGCAGGCCGGCGGGCAGGGCCGGGAGGAGGGGCATGGGCGTGTCGGGCATGGCGGGGGACCAAACGCCGCGGCGGGGCCGCGGGTCAAGGGCGGTTTTCGGGGGTTACGTGCGGGAACCGGCCCTATCTGGCCCCGCGCTTCCATCCCGCAAAGGAGTCGCCCAGCAAAGCCCTCAGGCCGGCGGCCTGGACCTTCGCCCCGGCCGCCTCGCCCTGGCGGCCGTCGCCCGCCCGCCGGCCACCATCAGCGCGATCACCGGCAGCCCCACCACCACCAGGGCCAGCGCGGCCACCGCCCCTTCCTCATAAGTGCCGCGCGCGGCCTCGCCGTAGAGGGCCGTCGCCAGGGTCTCGCGGTTGAAGGGGCGGAGAAGGAGGGTGGCGGGCAGTTCCTTCATGGCGTCGAGGAAGACCAGCAGCGCCGCGGCCAGCAACGCGGGCAGCAGCAGCGGCAGGTGCACGCGCCAGAGGATGCGCCCCGGCCCCGCCCCCATGGCGCGGGCGGACCAGTCCACCTCCCGCTGGATGCGGCCATAGGCGGCGTCGAGGCCCGAGGCGGGGATGGCGAGGAAGCGCACGAAATACGCCAGGATGAGCGCGGCCAGCGTGCCCGAGAGCGGCGGCGGCGCGAGGGCGCCGAACGTCTCCAGCACGTCGTCGAGGCCTCCGAAGGCGATGATGAGGCCGACCGCCGCGATCCCGCCGGGCAGGGCGTAGCCGAGGAGGCTCGCGCGCAGCAGCGCGGCGTCCAGCCCCGGCCGCCCGCCCACCCCCGCGCCGGTACGCGCCCCGAAGGCGAGCAGGAGGGCGGCGGGCAGCACGAGGAGGGTGGCGATGGCCGCGAGCGTGGCGCTGTTGGCGATCCATGTGCCGAGCTCCGCCGGCCAGCCGAACTCCGCCACCCGGCGGGAGGCCGCCCAGAGAAGGTAGGAGGCCGGCGTGACGAAGCCGAGCAGTACCGGCACGGCGCAGGCGAGGGAGGCGAGCAGCCCGCGGCCGAGCGGCAGCGGGCGAAGGTCCGGCGGGATGGCGTCCGGCACCGCCCGCGCGTCCCGTGCCCGGCTGCGGCCCCAGCCCTCGATCGCGAGGACGGCGGCGACGGCCGCGAGAAGCACAAGGGCGATCTGCGCCGCCCCCTCCAGGGAGGAGCGGGTGATCCAGGTGACGTAGACCGAGACGGTGAGCGTCCGCACGCCCAGGAATTCGGCGGCGCCCACGTCGTTGAGCGTTTCGAGCAGCGCCAGCGCCGCCCCGGCCGTGACCGCCGGCCAGGCCATGGGCAGCCCGACTGTGAGGAAGAGCCGCCAGCCCCCCGCCCCCATCGCCCGCCCCGCCCGCAGCATGTCCGGCCCCTGGGTGAGGAAAGCGGCGCGGGCCGCGAGGTAGACATAGGGGAAGAGGACCGTCCCCATCACCATGATGCAGCCGGGGAGCGAGCGGATCTCGGGCAGCGGGATGGCGCGGGGATTGGTCAGTCCCAGCAGGGCGCGCAGGCTGGATTGCACGGCGCTGGCGGGGTGCAGCACGTCCAGCCAGGCATAGGCGGCGACATAGGCGGGCATGGCCAGCGGCAGCACGAGCGCCCAGGCGAAGGTCTTGCGCCCCGGGAAGCGGCAGGTGGTGACAAGCCAGGCCGTGCCCGTGCCGATCCCGACCGCGACCATGCCGACGCCGGCGAGCAGGAGCGCCGTCTCGACGGCGGCCTCGGGCAGGACATAGCGGATGAGGTGGGGCCAAAGGTCGCCAGAGCCCCGCGCGGCGGCGAAGGCGAGGGCCACCACCGGCAGGGCCACCAGCAGCACACCGAGCGCGGCGCCCAGCCTGAGGCCGAGCGCCGCGCGGCGGGTGCCGAGGCCGGGCCGGGGCGGCGCGGCGGAGAGCGCAACAGGGAGGAGGGGCGCGGTTCCCTGGTGGCTCATGCGCGCGCCGGGACCGCCCTCAGCGGTCGAAGCCGACCTCGTCCACGATGCGGCTGGCGGCCGCGCGGCGGGAGGCGACCTCGGGCAGGGACACGTCGCGCGGGTTGAGGGCGCCGAAGCCGGCGACGATCGGGTTCACCGGCGTGTTCGGGCGCACGGGGTTCTCGAAGTTGGCGTCGGCATACATCGACTGCGCCTCGGGGGAGGCGAGGAATTCAAGGAAGCGCACGGCCTCCGCCCTGTTGGGCGCGTGGCGGGTGACGGCGCCGCCGGAGATGTTCACCGCGGTCTCGGCGCGCGGCAGGACGACGCGCACGGCCTCGCCCCAGCGCTTCTGCTCCTCCCCGCCCTGCCCCGAGAGCATGAGGCCGGCATAGTAGGTGTTGGCGAGCCCCACGTCGCAGATGCCCGCGAGGATGTCGCGCGCCACCTCGCGGTCGCCGCCCGTGGCGCGGCGGGCGAGGTTGCCGTGCAGCTTCGTCAGGTAGTCGCGAAGCCAGGCCTCGCCGTGATGGATCATCAGGATCGAGAAGAGCGCGGTGTTGTAGGGGTGCTGGCCCGAGCGGATGCAGACCTTTCCCTTGAAGCGGGGGTCGGCGAGGTCCTCGTAGGTGAGCTTCGCGGCCTCGGCCTCCGGGATCCGCTCGCGGGAGGCGTAGATGGCGCGGGCGCGCGTGGAGAGGGCGAACCAGCGGCCCTGCGGGTCGCGCAAGGGGGCGGGGATGGCCGATTCCAGCACCTCGGAGCGCACGGGCTGGGTGAGATTGCGGTCCACCAGCTCCATCAGGTTGCCGACATCCACCACCATGGCGACATCGGCGCGGGAACGGCTGCCCTCGGCGTTCAGCCGCTCCGCCAGGCCGCCCTGGACGAAGACGGTGTTTACCTTGATGCCGGTTTCCTGGGTGAAGCGCTCCGTCAGGGGGCGCATCAGGCCCGGCTCGCGCGTGGTGTAGAGGTTCACCTCCGCCGCCCGGGAGGCGACGGGGGAGGCAAACAGGGAGAGGGCGAGCAGGAGGGCGGTCCGCGGGCGGATCATGGCGCTGGCCTCGGCAAGGGGCTGGTCAGATGAACGGCGCGCAATCTGTCCCGCCCGGGCGGCGCGGGCAAGAGGTGAGAATGATTATTAATCCGGCAGGCGGCGGCTACCCGCCGAGCAGCACCAAGCCGAGCAGCCCGCCCGCCAAGAGCGTCCAGATGGGGGAGAAGTTCGACCGCCAGACGAAGAGGGTCGAGGCGAGGGTGATCAGCACCGCGACGGCCATCTCGGTTCCCGTGCCGCGCGCCGCCGCGGCCCCCGTGACAAGGCCGGTGGCGAGGATCAGCCCGATCGCGACCGGCACAAGCCCGGCCCGTAGCGCCCCCATGCGCGGGTCGCCCGCCAGGCGCTGCGTCAGCATCGCGACGGCCCAGGCAAGGATGAAGGTGGGGCCGAGAAAGCCGATCAGGCTCGCCGCCAGACCCTGCCACCCCGCGACGTGCCAGCCGATCACCGCCACGAAGAGCACGTTCGGCCCCGGCGCGGCGGAGGCGAGGGCGTAGCCCTGGGAGAAGGCGGCGTCCGTCATCCACTGGCGCAGCTCCACCACCTCGTGGTGCATCGACGGCACGGCGGCGTTGGCCCCGCCGACCGCGACGAGGGAGAGCTTTAGGAAGAAGAGGAAGAGGTCCCAGACAGGCCCGGTCATGCCCGCGCCTCCCCGCCGCGCCGGGCGCGCCAGACCACGGCCGCGATGGAGATCGGGCCGAGCACGAGCACGATGATCGGCAGCGGCACCCGGAACCAGGCGGCCGCAACGGTGGAGAGGATGCCGATCGCGATCAGCTCCGGCGGCGGGCGGAGGCGCCCGATCATGCGAAGGCCGTTGCCGATCACCATCCCCGCCGCCGCGCAGGCGAGGCCGTGCATGAAGGCCGCGACCGCTGGGATATCGGCGAATTCCTGCCACAGCAGGACGAGCGACATCAGGACGATCAGCGGAAAGAGGTAGAGCCCGCCGGTCGCCGCGAAGGAGCCGGGCAGGCCCGCGAAGCGGCGGCCGATCATGACGGCGGCATTGCCCACATTGGGGCCGGGCAACACTTGGCCGAGGCCGAGGACCTCCGCGTAGTCCCGCTCGGTCATCCAGCGCCGCTCCTCCACCAGGGCGCGGCGGACCCAGACCTGGGCGCCGCCAAAGCCCATCAGCCCGGCCTTGGCGAAGGCGGCGAAGAGCTGGGCGGGGCCGGGCGGCGGGTTGAGGGGAAGCTCGGCGGGCGGGGCGGACGGCTTGGGCACGGCGGCAGACTCATCCCGCCGCCGGGTGCGGGCAAGGGGGTTCGGCCGCTAATCGTGGCCGCGCCGCGCTATCTCGGGGCGGCGGCGCGGCGGAGGCGGTCGTTGATGGCCTCGCCCAATCCCTCCACCGGCACGGGCATGGCGGCGATGCCCTTGAGGCCGCGGCGCGCACCCTCCGCATCCAGCCAGCGCAGGCCGGAGAAGAGGCGGGCGGCGGCTTCGGACGCGTCGCCGGCCAGGGAAAGGTTCCAGGTGACCGCCGCGCCCGGCAGGGGCGGACCGAAGGCGAGCAGTCCTTCCTCCGGCCCGACATCGGCGGCGGCGAGGCGCACCGGCAGGGCGGGCGCGTAGTGGGAGAGCATCATCCCGGGGGAGCGGAGCGTGCGCGTTGCCTCCGCGGCCTCCACCGGGATGGGGCGGCCGATGGGGCCGATCACCGCCTCGATCGCCGCCGCCGTCACGCCGCCAGGACGCAGCAGCACCGCCCCGGCTCCGGTGAGGTCGAGCACCGTGCTCTCCACCCCGACGGCGCAGGGGCCGCCGTCCAGCACCGCGGCGATGCGGCCGGACAGCCCGTCCAGCACGTGCTCCGCCGTGGTGGGTGAGACGCCGCCGGAGCGGTTGGCAGAGGGGGCGGCGACCGGGGTGGCCGCCTCCCGCAGCAGGGCGAGGGCGAGGGGATGGGCGGGCACGCGCACCGCCAGTGTGTCCAGACCCGCGCCGGCCAGGAGGTCCACCCGGCTGTTCCGGCGGCGCGGCAGCACGAGGGTGAGCGGGCCGGGCCAGAAGCGGGCGGCGAGTGCCAGGGCGCGCTCGTCGGGAACCACCTCCTCGAAGGCGGCGGCTGCTTCGGGGAAGTGGAGGATGAGCGGGTTGAAGTGCGGGCGGCCCTTGGCCGCGAAGATCGCCGCGACTGCGCCGCCATTGCGCGCGTCGGCGCCGAGGCCATAGACGGTCTCGGTGGGAAAGGCGACCAGCGCGCCCTCCCGCAACAGGGCGGCGGCGCGCGGGGCAGCCTCGGGCGGCAGGCGCTCGGTCATGCGGCCGGAAAGCCCTGGGCGAGGAAGGCGCCGTTCTCGAAGCCCGGCTTGCCGTAGCGAAGCGGCGTGCCATCGAAGCCGGCGACGCGACCGCCGGCCGCTTCCAGCAGGGCTTGGGGGGCGGCGGTGTCCCACTCCATCGTGCGGCCGAAGCGGGGATAGAGGTCCCCCGCCCCCTCAGCGAGGCGGCAGAACTTCACGGCGGAGCCGATCTTGATTACTTCCGCCACCCGCCGCCCCTCGAGGAAGCGGTCCAGCCGCGGGTCGTCCGAGTAGTGGCGGGAGGCGAGGACGATCACGCCCTCCGGCGGGATGGCGCGGGCGCGAATGGCGCGCCGGCCGGCGGCGTCCCTCTTCCAGGCGAGGCCCAGGGGGACGATGCCGCCGAAGACCTCCATGGTCGCGGGGATGGCGACGGCGCCGAGATGCGCGCGCCCCTCCACCACGAGGCCGACATTCACGGCGAAGCTGTCGTGGCCGGCAGCGAATTCGCGCGTGCCGTCCAGCGGGTCCACCAGCCAGGTGCGCGGGGCGAGGGCGGTGAGGATCCCGGCCGCGACCTCCTCCTCCGCCACCACGGGAATGTCGGGGGTGGCGGCGCGCAGGCCCTCCACGATCAAGGCTTCCGCGATGCGATCGGCTTCGGTCACGGGGGAGGCGTCGCTCTTGCGCTCCACCGCGAAGCCGGCGGCGCGGATGGCGTTGATGGCATGGGCGGCGCGCTCGGCCAGGCCCGCGGCGAGTTCGAGCAGGTCTTCGTCGGTCATCGGATGGGCATAGCGCGGGCGGGGGGTGCAGGGGCAGCCCTGGCCATCATCCCCAGAGCCATCATCCCCCTGGCCATCCTGGGATGTTGCGGCGGCTCGATCGCGCGGCCCATCATCGCCGCCAACCAAGCAGGGGAACTTCCATGCGCCTTCCGGTCATCCTCGGCGGCTTCGCGCTTGCCTTCACCGCCGGCCTCTTCGCGGCGGATGTCGTGCCGCACGCCCTTGCTCAGGCCCAGGGCCAAGTCGGAAGGCCCGCGATGGAGCCGCGGATCGTGAACCTGTTCAGCATGACCGAGGACGAGATCGGCGCGCCGCGCCCCGGCGCGGACCTTCGCTCCCGCACCCTCGTAGACACGGAGCACGGCACGGTTGCGATCCAGAGCGGCAACGTGATGAAGCACTTCCACGCGGATGCGGACGAGATCCAGCTCATCCTCGACGGCACCGGCTCCTTCTGGCTGGGAGAGCGGGAGGTGCAGATCAAGCCGGGCGACCTGATCATCATCCCCCGCCGCACCGCGCATGCCGGCTCGCGCCCGGCGACCGGGCGGTTCCGGGCGGTGGCCATCAAGCTGCCGCCGCAGCGGGCAGACGACGTGCACCCGGTTCCCTGAAGCTGGGCACAGAGCGCGCGATCACGTCCCCGCGCGCGGGCCTCCTGCCACGGCGCGGCCCTGATCCGGCCGCGGTTCAGACAGCTGCGGCGGGCGTTATTCCCGCCTGGCAGGGACCGCCGGCATGTCGCCGGCGCCCCGGCCGAGAGGAGGTCACCATGACCAACCGCTCCCGCGTGCTTCGCGCGCTCACCCTTGTCGTCGCCGCTGCCTCGCTAGCCGGCTGCGTCGCCTATCCTGTCGGCTATGGCGGCGGATACGGCGGCTATGGCCGTGGGTATGGTGGGCCGGCCTACCGCTCCTACGCCTACTCCGCCCCTGCCTATGGCTATCGCGGGTATGGCTACGGCCATGGCGGCTACTATGGGCGCGGCGGCTGGCGCTGAGCGGCGCCGCGTCCTTCCGTTCGGAGCATCGGAGTAGGACGCGCGGGCGGGCGGAGCGGGACGGACAGCCCTTCCGGGGCGATGCGCCGCCGCTACCGCGCCCTGCCCCTGCCTGCCAGGCGGGTGACCGGCCCGCGGCCGTGTTTCAGAACGAGACAAGCTCCCCGGTGCGGTGGGGGCCGTGTGGCGTATCGCGCGGCGGGTGCTATCTCTCGGCTGACAGACCCGGGATCCCCCATGCTCGACATCGCCTTCGCCAAAGCCTCCCTGCCCGAGAGCGGCGCCCTCGTCCTGCCGCTGGCGGAGGAGGATCTCGGCGGCGCGCTGATGGGCGAGTGGGACCGGCTGCTGGGCGGCAGCCTCGCGCGCGGGGCGGCGGCGGCGGAGTTCAAGGGCCGCAAGGGCCAGGCAACGACCCTCTACGCCCCCGGCGGCGGACTCTCGCGGCTGGTGCTGGTCGGCCTCGGCAAGCGCGAGGCGCTGGACGCGGCGGGCGCGGAGGTGGCGGGCGGGAACGCCGTCGCGGCGCTCGGGCGGGAGGCACTGGCCTCGATCGACACGCGGGCCATCGGCGGCTGGGCCGGGGCGGCGGCGGATGTGGCGCTCGGCGCCGTGTTGCGCGCCTGGCGCTTCGACCGCTACCGCACGACGGAGAAGCCGGAGGACAAGCCGCGCCTTGCCGGCGTGAAGGTGCTCTGCGAGGACCCGCACGCCGCCAAGGCCGAATGGGCGAGCCGCCGCGCCATCGCCGAGGGCGTGTTCCTGACCCGCGAGTTGGTCAGCGAGCCCGCCAATATCCTCAACCCGCCCGAATTCGCTGACCGCCTGCGCAAGCTGGAGAAGCTGGGTGTGGAGGTAGAGGTCTTCGGGCAGAAGGACCTTGAGAAGCTCGGCTTCGGCTCGATGCTCTGCGTCTCCCAGGGATCGGCGCAGCCGCCGCGCATGGTGGTGATGCGCTGGAACGGCACGGATTCGAAGAAGAAGGACAGCCAGCCGATCGCCTTCATCGGCAAGGGCGTGACCTTCGACACGGGTGGCATCTCCATCAAGCCCGCTGCCGGCATGGAGGACATGAAGTGGGACATGGCCGGCGCCGGCACCGTCGCCGGGCTGATGATGGCGCTGGCGGGCCGCAAGGCGAAGGTGGACGTGGTCGGCCTCGTGGGCCTCGTGGAGAACATGCCCTCCGGCACCGCGGTGCGGCCGGGCGACGTCGTCACCTCCTATTCCGGGCAGACGATCGAGGTGATCAACACGGACGCCGAAGGGCGGCTCGTGCTGGCCGACGTGCTGTCCTACTGCAAGAAGCGCTTCGATCCCGCCTTCATGGTGAACCTGGCCACGCTGACCGGCGCGATCATCGTCGCGCTCGGCAACGAGCACGCGGGGCTGTTCTCGAACGACGAGGGGCTGGCGGCGCGCATCCAGGAGGCCGGCAAGTCCGTGGGCGAGCTCGCCTGGCGGATGCCGCTGGGCGAGGCCTATGACCGCGCGATCAAGTCCGACATCGCGGACATGAAGAACGTGGGCGGCGGGCGCGCGGGCGGCTCGATCACCGCCGCGCAGTTCCTCCAGCGGTTCGTCGACGGCTGCCCCTGGGCGCATCTCGACATCGCCGGCGTCGCCTGGGGCGGCAAGGACCAGCCGACCGTGCCCAAGGGCGCCACGGCCTGGGGCGTGCGCCTGCTAGACCGGCTGGTGGCCGAGCACCACGAGGGCCGCAACGTGGAGGCGCCCGCCCCCGCGGCCGAGCCCGAGGCGGCGGTGAGCGGCGTCGGCAGCGAATCCCCGGCCATCCTGGCGGAGGGCGGGGCGGCGAGTGACGCCTCCATCGCCGAGCCCGTGGCCCCGCCTGCCCCGGCCCGCGCGGCGCGGCCGGCGACCCGCCGCCCCCGGCGCTAGTAGCAGCCGGCCGTGCTGAAGCTCCGCCTGACCGAGCTGCCGCGCGGCCGCCATCCCGTGGCCTTCCCGGCCCTGCCGGAGGAGCCGCTGCCCGCCGCCTACGCGCCGCTGGCCGCCGTCGCGCGCTTCGGCGCGGCGAGGGGGGAGGCGCTGCGGCTGGACGGCGTGCTGGGCGGGCGCACCGCTTGGCT
Source organism: Roseomonas sp. KE2513 (assembly GCF_016107305.1). Lineage (GTDB taxonomy): Bacteria > Pseudomonadota > Alphaproteobacteria > Acetobacterales > Acetobacteraceae > Roseomonas. The sequence continues at coordinate 188,658 of NZ_RCVR01000006.1, read as the reverse complement.
GATCGGCGCGGGCCCGCCGCACCCGCTGCGGCTGGAGGTGGCGGGCGCGCTGGCCGTCGCCTCCATGGCGACGGACCCCGAGGACCGGGATTCGACGCCGGTCCGCCAGGCGGTGATCGACGCGCGCGGTCTGGACCCGGACGCGGTCGCGCAGCTCGCCATGGGCGCGGGAATGCGCGGGCACCGGCTACCGAATCTCTCCACCGGCCCGCGGCGCGACCTGCGGCGGCTGGACCTGCTGGTGGACGATGCCGCCGCCGCGGCGCCGGCGCTGGCGCGGGTGGAGGCGGTGCTGCGCGGCGTCGGCCTCGCGCGCGATCTCGCGGCCGAGCCCGCCAACCGCCTGACCCCCGATACCTTCGCTGAGCGGCTGACCGGGCTTCGCAAGCACGGGATCGAGGTGACGGTGCTCGGGCGCGAATGGCTGGAGCGGGGCGGCTACGGCGCCCTGCTGGCGGTCGGGCGGGGATCGGCGCATCCGCCGCGGCTGGTGGTGCTGCGCTGGCGGGGCGAGGGCGCGCCGGTCGCCCTTGTCGGCAAGGGCATCACCTTCGACACCGGCGGCATCTCCATCAAGCCCGCCAAGGGGATGGAGGCGATGAAGGGCGACATGGCCGGTGCGGCCGCCTGCGCGGGGGCGATCCTGGCTCTCGCGCTGCGCCGCAGCCCCACCCACGCCGTTGCCGTGCTGGCCATCGCCGAGAACGCCACGGGCGCCGACAGCTACCGCCCCGGCGACGTGCTCCGCACCGCCTCCGGCCGCACGGTGGAGGTGGTGGACACCGACGCGGAGGGACGGCTGGTGCTGGCGGACGCGCTGCACCACGCCCGCGGGATGGGGCCGCGCGCCATCATCGATCTCGCGACGCTCACGGGCAGCATCGTCTCGGCCCTCGGCCACCATCGCGCGGGGCTCTTCAGCAACGACGACATCCTCCGCGACGCCCTCATGGCGGCAGGCGATGCGGTGGGGGAGCCGCTCTGGCCCATGCCGATCGGGGCGAAGCACCGCCGCGACCTCGACAGCGCCATCGCCGACCTCCGCCACTGCCTGCCGGTCGGCGGCGGGGGGCCGGGATGGGCGGGGAAGTTCCTGCCCGACGCCTGCCAGGCCGCGGCCTTCCTACGGGAATTCGCGGGGGGTGACGCGCCCTGGGCGCATCTCGACATCGCCGGGATGGACCTGCGCGAGGAGGGCGTGGAGAGCGGCGCCTATCCCCTGCCGCCCGGGCCGAGCGGCTTCGGCGTGCGGCTGCTCGACCGGCTTGTCGTGGATCGCTTCGAGAGATGAGCGAGATTGGCTTCTACCACCTGACCCGCACGGCGCTGGAGGTGGCGCTGCCGCGCCTGCTCGGCCGCGTGCTGGCCACCGGCGGGCGCGCCGTCGTGCGGGTGGGGGGGCCGGAGCGGCTGGCGGCGCTGGATGCTGCCCTCTGGCTCTGCCCCGAGCCGGACTGGCTGCCCCACGGCACGCCCATCACGGGCGATGCCGACCTCCAGCCGATCTGGCTGACCACCGAGGACGAGGCTCCCAACGGCGCCCGGCACCTCTTCCTGGCCGACGGGGCTGAGACAGCGCGCGCCGAGGCCTTCGACCGCATTTTCGATCTCTTCGACGGGAACGATCAGGCGGCCTTGCAGGCGGCGCGGGACCGCTGGCGTCGGGGCAAGGCGGCCGGGCACGCGCTGACCTACTGGCAGCAGGGCCCCTCCGGTTGGATGAAGCGGGACTAGGCCGAGTTCACGCGCCCGTCACGCTCCCCGCCCCTTGCCCGCTTCCCCGCGGCCTGCCACATCGGCGCAGCCTTCAGGAGCGACCCCCATGTCCGACGACAATCAGGCCACCGAGACCATGACGGTCGGCGCCCTGATCGCCGAGCTGCAGAAGCTCGATGCCTCCCGCCCCATCGCGCTCGGCATCATGCTCGGCGGCGAGGAGGATGACGGAGACATCGACATCTACGGCATCGACCTGATCGAGGAGATGGAGGCCGAGGATGGTTCCCCGGCCTATGTCATCGCCTGCGACCTGCGCGGCGCCGACGACGAGGAGGAGGGCTGAAGCCCCCTTGCCTGCCGGCCCCTGACCGGGCCGGCTGAAGGGCATTTCCAACCGCCCCGCGCGGCGGCTGTTCGCGTACGCCCACGTTTCCTCGCATGGAATGCATCCATCCCGCGGCGGTCCCGTTTTCCCGGGGCCCCCAAGGATCGGATGCGCCCGATGATCATCTCCACCCGGCTGCACGGGCTGATCGACTATGGCATGGCCGCGCTGCTCGGCGGCCTCTCGGCCTCGCGCGCTCTGCCGCCACCGGTCTCGCGGCTGCTGGGCGCGGCGGGCGCCTATCACGCGGGCTACGCGGCGCTGACGGATTATGAGGGCGGGCTGACCCCGGCCCTTTCCATGCGCCAGCACCTCGCGCTGGACGCGGCCGGCGGCGCGGCGCTGCTGGTGGCAGGGCTGGCCATGCGGCGGCAGCCGGACGCGGCCCGCGCGCTTCTCGTCGGCCTCGGCATCACGGAACTGGTGGTAACGGCCATCAGCAGTGCGTCGCCGCGGCAGGGGCCGGGCCAGGGGGGCGGGCCGGTCGCGCGGCTGCTCGCCCAGGACAGCCACGAACTGGCGCACCATGTCGGCTATCCGCCGCTCGACACGCCCAAGCCCGTGGCGGAGGGCCTCTTCATCGTGGACAGCACGTTGGAGGGCGCTCTCGGCGCCGTGCTGGGCACGCGGATGACGGTGATCCGCCTGCCGGATGGCGGGCTTCTGCTGCACTCCCCCACGCGCTTCTCCCTCAAGCTCAAGGGCGAGCTGGAGGCGATCGGGCCGGTGCGGCACCTCGTCGCGCCGAGCTTCGGCCACTGGACCTTCATGAAGGACTGGTCGGACGCCTGCCCGGAGGCGACGACCTGGGCCACTCCCAGCCTGCGCTCCCGCGGACAGGTGCGGCGCAGCGGGCTCCGGCTGGACCACGACCTGCCCGGGACGGCACCGCCGGAATGGGGGGACGCGATCCAGCTCGTGCCGGTGCCGGGCGCCGCCGGCTTCACGGAGACGGCGATGTTCCACCGGCCGACCGAGACGCTGGTGCTGACGGACCTCGTCATCAACCTCGAATCGCCGAAGGTGCCGCTGCCGGTACGGCCGATCGCCTGGGCCTTCGGCGTGCTCTCACCGGACGGGATGCCGCCGCCCTATCTGCGGGCCATTGTGCGGCAGCGGCAGGCCGAGGCGGCACGCGCGGCCTCCCGCCTCATCGCGCTGCGGCCGGAGCGGGTGATCTTCGCCCATGGCCGCTGGTTCGAGCGCGACGGAACGGAGCATCTGCGACGCTCCTTCCGCTGGCTGGTCGACTAGGGCCGCGCCGTGGCCTTCAGCGCCCCTCGTCGGGGATGTTGAGGACGACGCCGCAGGCCTTGCAGTGCACCGCGTCCGCCTCGTGCCGCATCAGCCCGCAGGAGGGACAGTCATGGCGCACCTTGGAGGGGCGGAACATCGCCTGCGCGAGGCGCAGGAACAGCGTGACGCCCGCCAGCATGATGACGACGGAGAGCATGCGCCCCGTCGTGCCCGGGAGGGTGATGTCCCCGAAGCCGGTCGTCGTCAGCGAGGTGATGGTGAAGTAGAGCGCGTCCGCGTAGTTCGTGATGTGCGGGTTGGAACGGTGCTGGGTGGCGTAGACCATCCCGGTCATGACGAAGATGAAAACGATCAGGTTCGCCGCGGCCAGGACGGCCTCCTCCTCGCGCCGGAAGAGCGGCGAGACCTCGCGCAGCCGCTCGAGCACGCGGAAGAGCCGCAGCACCCGCAGGAGGCGGAGCACGCGCAGGAAGCCGAAGGCCTCCCCCGTCACGGGCGCGAGGAAGGAGGCGATCGCCACCATGTCCACCCAGGTCCAGGGGTGAAGCAGGTCCCGGCGCGGTGTCCGGCTGGCGAAGAAGCGGGCGGTGAATTCGGCGAGCAGGAGCAGTCCGAGCACGCCGTCCACCACCTCCACCCAGGCATGGCCTGGCAGGAAGGAGGTAGCGATGACGAAGACGAGAATGCTGATATCGGTGGCGAGCAGCACATCCCGTGCCCGGCGCGCCCAGGGCGTGTCATCCTCGTAGAGGCGGCGGAGGCGGGAGCGCAGGCGACGCAGGTGACCGGAAAGGCTGCGCCGCGGGCTCGCCAGGGCCGCCCCCGTCACGGCATTGCTCGTGCGGCAGCGGGCGGGCGCCCGCTACCCGCCACCACCCGGATCATCGCCGGAACGAGGCCCATTCGGCATCCTCCCCGATATCCGCACAGAGTGGAGTCGGGGCGGGCAGGACCGCAACCGCGGCCTACGGCTTGCGGCATTTTCCCCGCGGTCACGGCGTCCACAGGGAGAACTCCGTCCCGAAATCCGTTGTAGCCAGAGCTTGGCAGCGGGAGGGCTGGGGGCCGCAACCAGGCCCGGGCACGGCCGCGATCCGCCCGTCGCGCAGCGTGAGCACCAGCGGCACCGGCGGCTCCGACATCTTCGCGTAGGAGAGCGCGACGAGGAAGCGGATGGAGTCGTACCGCGCCGGATCCGCGTAGAAGACAAGGTCGCGCGAGACCGCCTCGCCGGGGTTGAGGCCGGAGGGACCACCCGACGCGCCGTCGAAGAGCACGCCGTTGCGGAGCAGGACCTCGCCCTCCTCCTCCGCGTAGTCGCGCGCCTGGGCCACCGCCCCGCTTTCCGGCGGGGCGGAGGGCAAGTCGCCGCCCTCCGCGAAGCGCACCCGCACGCCGATGACGTTGTAGGTGAGGCCGAGCACGCGAACCTCGGTCTGCCCGACGTTCCGGCGCGTGACGGTCGAGCGGATGGCGACGAGCCCGTCCTTGTGGCCGACCCGCTCCAGCGTGCTCGTCACGGAGACGCTCGGCGGTGCAAGGCCGGGGGCGATCCGGGCCTCGTAGATGAAGGTGTAGACGCCCCAGGCGCCGGCCCCGATGATGGCGAGCGTCTGCACGACGTTGTTGAGCGTTTCCGCGCTGAAGCGGGAGCGCCCGGCACTTCCGTCGGCTTCCTCGGCCATCCGGCATCCCTCCCCACATTGTCTGGGGTAACCCGCGGGCCAGCTCCCGGTTGTGGCGCGCGGCCTGCTTAGGTCCGGCCGAACATCCGCGCGAGGTCGCCCGCGCCCAGGCGCAGGAAGGTGGGGCGGCCATGCGAGCAGGTGGCGGCGCGCGGCGTCGCCTCCATCTCCCGCAGCAGGGCGGCCATCTCCGCGGGGTTGAGGCGGCGCCCGGCGCGCACGCTGCCGTGGCAGGCCAGGCGCGCCACGGCGGCGTCCAGCCTGCGCTCCAGCGCGGTGCTCTCCTCCCAATCCGCAAGCTCGGCGGCGATATCGGCCAGGATCGGCCCCGGCTCCGGCGTGCCCAGCAGTGCCGGCAGGGCGCGGACGAGGATGGCGCCGGGGCCGAAGGGCTCGATCTCCAACCCGAGGCGCGCGAGGTCCTCCGCCCGGCCGGCGAGGCGCAGCGCGTCGGCCGCGGGCATGTCCACCACCGCCGGCAGCAGCAGCGGCTGGGACCGCACCCCGCCCGCCACGAGCTGGGCCGAGAGGCGCTCATGCGTCAGCCGCTCATGCGCCGCGTGCTGGTCCACGAGGATGAGGGCGCCGTCGGGCGCCTCCGCGAGGACATAGGTGTCGAGGAGCTGCGCGAGCGGGCGGCCGAGCGGGCCCTCCGCCGCGCTGCCCGACGGCAGGGGCGGCGCTTCGGCCGGCACGGAGAGGGCGCCGGGCGGCAAGGCGAAGCGGGGCTGCACCGGGCGCGGCGCCGGGGCAGTGAATGCAAAGCCCGGTTCGGCAAAGCCGGGGGCGCGGGTGGGAGTTTCGGTGCCGTCCGGCCAGGTGACGCTGGCTTCCCCCTGGATTTCCTCCTGGGGCAGGGGCTGGCCGGCGCGGCTGGGCCAGGCGGGGTCGGCGGCGGTGCTGCTGGAATCCCAGCCCGTGCGGGCCAGGCCCACCCCGGCGCCCGTGCCCAGCGCCCGGCGGAGGGAGGCGATCATCGCCCCACGCACGCCGGAGGCATCGCGAAAGCGCAGCTCGGTCTTCATCGGGTGGACGTTCACGTCCACCGCCTCGGGCGGGATCTCAAGGAAGAGGGCGGCGACGGGGTGGCGGCCCGCGGCCAGCACGTCCCGGTAGGCGACGCGCAGGGCGGCACGCAGCAGCGGGTCGCGCACGGGGCGGCGATTGACCACGAGGTGCTGCTCGGCCGCCGTCGCACGGTGATGGGTGGGCAGGCCGGCCAGCCCCTCCAGCACGAGGTCCGGCCAGCTTCCCTCCACCGGCACGGAGGCCGTCGCGAAGTCGCGCCCCAGCAGGGCGCCGGCGCGCCCGGCGCGGTCGGCCGGGGGAAGGTCGAGGGCGGTGCGGCCGTCCACGGTGACGTGGAAGCCGACCTCCGGCCAGGCGAAGGCGAGGCGCCGCACCGCCTCCACCGCATGGGCGGCTTCGGTGCCCGGCGTCTTCAGGAACTTGCGGCGGGCGGGGGTGGCGAAAAACAGGTCGCGCACCTCCACCCGCGTGCCGGGCGGGGCGGCCGCCGGCATCACCTCGCCGACGCGCCCGGCCTCGACCGCGATGGCGTGCGCCTCCCCGTCGCGCGGGCGGGTGGTGATGGTCAGGCGGGAGACGGCGCCGATGGAAGGCAGCGCCTCCCCCCGGAAGCCGAGGGTGGCGATGCGGAACAGCGTCGCCTCGTCCGGCAGCTTCGAGGTGGCGTGGCGCTCGATGCAGAGGGCGAGGTCGGCGGGCGACATGCCGGCGCCGTCGTCCTCCACGAGGATGCGGTCGGTGCCGCCACCCTCCAGCGCGACGGTGACGCGGCGCGCGCCGGCGTCGAGCGCGTTCTCCACCAGCTCCTTTACGGCGGCGGCGGGGCGCTCCACCACCTCGCCCGCGGCGATGCGGTCGGCCGTGGTGGGGGGAAGGCGGCGGATGGCCTGGGATGTCGCCAGAAGGGAGGTGAAGGTCACAGCGCCAGGGATGGGGTTTTCCCGGGGCCGGGGCAAGGATGGCCGGCCAGGGTTGAGGAAGAGTGAACCGCTGATCTGGCCGGGGGCGCGCCGTTCCGCTATCCGGACGGTGATGCGCCCCTCCCGCGGCCAACTCGCTCGCCTGCTCGCCGGACTGCTGCTGCTGCAATGGGCGGCGGCGATGCTGCCGCACGCGCGGGCGATGGGGATGCTCGGCCGCGCCGTGGCGACGGAACTCTGTACCCCCTCCGGCACGCGGACGGTGCTGCTGGGCGAGGACGGCCGGCCGCTTCCCGCCGCGCACGACCTCGACTGCTGCGACATGGGCCAGGCACCGGCCGCCATCGTGGCGGAGGTGCCGCGGGTGCCGGCCGCGCGCGTCGTGCCGGTCGCGGTCGAGCGTCCGGAGGGCCGCGCCGGGCTGCCGCCCTTCCCGCCCCGCGCGCCGCCGCAACAACCGAGAGCCCCACCCACCGCCTGACCAGCGCGCCCGGCCGCTTCCGAAAGGATCAGGCCCCGGCGACCCCGACGGCACCGGCCCCGGCCGGTCGCCTCGGGATTGGCACCGCCTGCCCCCGCCGGGGCCGGCCGCTCCATGCCCGTCAGGAACCTTCCATGCCCTCGTCCCTTCGCGCCGCGCTGCCCTTCGCCGCCCTCCTTCCCCTGCCCTTCGCCGCCCTTGCCCAGCCCCTCATCGCCACGGAGCCGGTGGCGGTGCCCGAGGTGGCCGTAACCGGCGCCCTCCCCTCCCTCACCTCCCCCGATGCCGCCCAGGCAGCGGAGCGGCTGCGCGCGGTGCCCGGCAATGTCAGCGTCGTGCCGGCGGAGGAGATCCGCCTCCGCGCCGGCGTCACGGGCCTGCGGGACGTGCTCGAACACACCCCCGGTGTCTTTGCTCAGCCGAAATGGGGGGAGGACACGCGGCTCTCGATCCGCGGCTCCGGCCTCGCGCGGAACTCGCACCTGCGGGGCGTGCAGCTCACCCAGGACGGCGTGCCTCTGAACCAGGCGGACGGTTCCGGCGACTTCCAGGAACTGGATCCGCTCACCTTCGGGCACGTGGAGGTGCTGCGCGGCGCGAATGCCTTCGGTCGCGGCAGCGCGACCCTCGGCGGCGTGCTGAACTTCGTAACGCCGACCGGGCGCAGCGACCCCGGTGCCCTGATCCGCGGTGAGGTGGGCAGCTTCGGCTATCGCCGTGCCCAGGCGGCCTATGGCGTGGCGGCGGGCGGCTTCGATGCCTGGGGCAGCCTCTCCACCCTCAGCCAGGACGGTTTCCGCCGGCACAGCGACGGGGAGAGCCGGCGCTTCAACGGCAATCTCGGCTGGCAGGTGACGGAGAATGTCGAGACGCGGCTCTACTACAGCTACAACCACATCGAGCAGCGCATCCCCGGCACCCTGACGCGGGCGCGGGCGCTCTCCGACCCGCGCGCGGCGGCCGCGGCCAACCTGCTGAACGACTACCAGCGCAACATCGAGAGCAACCGCATCGTCAGCCGCACCACCTGGCGGATCGCGCCGGGCGCGCTGCTGGAGGCCGGCGCCTCCTTCGTGCACCGCGAGCTGGACCACCCGATCTTCCAGTACATCGACCAGCGCAATAACGACGTGAACGGGTTCGCCCGCCTCACGCTGGAGGGCGAGGCCTCGGGGCTGCGGCACCGGCTCGTCGTCGCGGCCACGAGCGGAATCGGCGCGACGAACAGTAATCGCTACGTCAACAATGCCGGCCATGCTGGGCGCCTCACCGCCTCCAGCAGCGACCGCGCGCGCACCAATACCGCCACGATCCAGGACACGGTCTATGTGCTCCCCACCCTTGGCCTCGTGGCGGGGGTGCAATTGGGCGACGCCTATCGCGCCAGCCGCGACCGCTTCCTCTCGGACGGCGACGGGTCGGGCTCGGCGAGCTACCGCTACGCCAACCCGCTGCTGGGCGCCGTCTGGGACGTGACGCCGGCGGCGCAGGCCTTCGCGAACCTCTCCTGGACGACGGAGCCGCCGACCATCTCCGACCTGACGCCGCTCGCGGCCCAGGGCTTCGCCTCGCTGCGGGCGCAGCGGGCACGCACGGTGGAGGTCGGCACGCGCGGGCGGGAGGGCGGCCTGCAGTGGGAGGTCGCGGCCTATCGCGCGGCCGTGCGGGACGAGATCCAGCTCTTCGACCCCGCGGGAAATGGGGCGAGCTTCGCGCTCAATGCCGGGCGCACGCTTCACCAGGGAGTGGAAGCGGCGCTCGCCTGGACGGTGCTGCGCGACCTGCTGCCGGGCGACGCTCTCACCCTGCGCGGCGCCTATACCTTCAACGATTTCCGCTTCGACGGTGACCCGCGTTACGGCAACAACAAGTTGCCGGGCGTGCCGCGCCACCTCGCGCGGGCGGAACTGCGCTACCGGCACCCTTCCGGCGCCAGCCTCGCGCCGACGGTGGAGTGGGTGCCGCAGGGGCTCTTCGCGGACAACGCCAACACGCAGCGGACGGGGAGCTACGCGCTTCTCGGCCTGCGCGGCGCGCTCGACCTCGAGAACGGCCTCTCCCTCTTCGTGGAGGGGCGGAACCTGACCGACCGGCGATACATCGCCAGCGCCTCGGTCGCGCCGGTCGCGACGGCGGCCTCGGCGCTCTACGAGCCGGGCTTCGGGCGCAGCGTCTATGGGGGGCTGGGGCTCCGGTTCTGACCCGCCGGAACCTGCCCGGCGCTACTCGGCGGCGGTGCCGAGGGACGCTGCGCCGAGGCCGGTCCTCGCCGCGAAGGCGGCGCGCTCCTCGGCCGTGGGCTCGGCCGGGGGCATGCCGAGATAGTCCCGCCAGAAGGGCACGGAGCGGTGGCGCGGGAAGGCCTCCCGCCAGCGAGCGCCGACCGCCGGCCCCTCGCGCAGCAGGCGGCGCAGGAGGGGGATCGCCTCCCCGATCAGGGCGCGGAAGCTCTCGCGCGAGCGACGCAGGACGGGCAGGTCCTTGTCCCACCAGGTCTCGAGCGCGAGGCAATCCATCCGGCCCAGCCGGGTCCATCCGAAGGCCGCCATCTCCAGGCGCCGGGGCGGCGCGCCGGGGTTGGTGGGGCGCAGCGTGCTCTCCGCCAGCGCGCGCACCAGCCGCGTGAGCCAGGCGAGGCGATGGGGTGGCGGGGACAGGGGTTCGTGGTCCGGCAGCACCACCCCGCGCGGCACGCTCTCGGCCGGGTAGCGCTCGCGGATCGCGTTGAGGGAGGCGTGCAGGGCGGCCGGCGCGCTGTCCAGGATCTCCGGCCCGCGCAGGAAGTCGGCGATGGCGCGAAGGATGAGGGCGGCGCTGTAGTAGCGGAAGGTGAGGAGGTGGAGGAGCAGCGCGCGCGCCATCCGCACCGCGATCCCGCGCGGCGCGGTGCCGAGGTGCAGGGCGGCGGCCACCAGCATGTTCCGCGTCTCGTAGTAAAGCTGCCAGCTGCCGAGCTTGAGGTAGAAGGGCTCGTGCCAGACGCCCACGCCCGGCATGGCAACGGCGGGCACCCCGGCGCCGTAGAGGCGCAGGCCGAACTCCACGTCGTCGCCGCGGATGAAGACCGGCAGCGGCATGCCCAGCCGCTCCACGAGGGAGAGCGGGAAACCGAGGCACCACCAGCCGTTGAAGTGGATCGCGCGCGGGTCGACCAGCGCCGTGAGGTTCCCGGGATCGCTGACGTCCAGCCCATGATGCTGCGGGTGGAAGGACCAGTTCGCGTCGCGGATGACGGCGCCGGCCTCGTAGACCCTCATCGGCTGGACCATGTCGAGCATGTGGCCGCCGAGCGGCGTCTCGTCGGTGGCCAGGCCGAAGAAGGCGGCCATGCGGAGCATGCTGTCCGGCTCGATCCGGATGTCGTCGTCGAGCAGCACGGCATGGGTGGCCGCGGGGTCGTCGATGGCAGCGAGGATGCCGCGGCCGAAGCCGCCCGCGCCGCCGAAATTCGCCTGCTCGATGATCCGCAGCTTCGCGGCGTGGCGCGCCATGATGGGCGCGATGGCCGGGTGCTCCGCCAAGCCCGGGCGGCCCTGGTTGACGACGTGGATGCGGGCCAGGCGCGAGAGAACCGCCTCGTCGGAGGTCAGGGCCGCCAGCACGGCGGCGATGTCCTTCTCGCGGTTGAAGGTGCAGAAGACGGCGGCGAGGCCGACTGGGCGGGGGGTGGCCTCCGTCACCCAGGCGCCGCCGCGGACCTCCACCGGGCCCTCATGCGTGCCGATCGAGAAGGCGATCAGGCCGTGCTGGCGGAAGTTGATCGCCCCGTCGGGGATCGGCACGCGGACCGGGCCACCCTCCAGCCGCCGCTCCAGCAGCAGCGTCTCCCCCATGGCGGTGCGGCGGGTGACGCGGAGGGTGCAGGCGCCTGATACGTCGAGGCGAAGGAAGAGCGTGCCGAGCGCGGTGCGGGCGCGCCAGTTCCCCTCAAAGAAGGCGTTGAAATAGGTGTCGAAGCCGAGCACCGCCCCCGCGGGGATCCGCAGCACCGGCCCCGGCTCCGGCGCCGGGGGACAGGGCGCGAGGGGTGAAAGGGCAGCCAGCGTCCAGTAGAGCGGCCGCAGCGGCACCGGGCGGTCCAGCAGCACCCGCTGGAGCGTGACCTCCCGCGCGCTCCCGGCCGGGCCGCGTCCATTCACCGCGCCCGCCGGTCGGTCGGCTTCCCGGAAGGAGGCGATCCGCTGGCTGTTCGGGAAGGGGTGAGTCGACAAGAGCGATTCCTGTGGCGATGGGACACGGCCGCAGGACGAGCTTGGAAGCCTGCGCCCGATCGTCATCGACCGATCAGCGCGCGCCTCGCTTTAACATAGGAACGCCCGAATATTTCTGACGGGCAGAACGGTGGATCACAAGAGCGCGGCCGTGGACCCCATCAGGCGCTCCGCAGGCGGTGCAGCTCCGCGATGAGGGCGCTGGTGGAGGGGTCGTGCTGCCCCACTGTCGCGCCGGGGGCGAGTTCCGGCAGGAGGGTGCCGGCAAGCTGCTTGCCCAGTTCCACGCCCCACTGGTCGAAGGCGTTCACGCCCCAGAGGGCACCGAGAAAGAAGACCTTGTGCTCGTAGAGGGCGACGAGCTGCCCAAGGGTGCTCGCATCCAGCCGCGGCAGGACGAGGGTGGTGCTCGGCCGGTCGCCGGGGAAGAGGCGGTGGGGCAGGAGGGCCTCGATGGCCGCGGGTGCCATGCCCTGGGCAGCCATCTCGGCGCGGACCTCCGCCTCGTCCCGCCCGCGCAGCAGCGCCTCCCCCTGGGCGAGGCCGTTGGCGAGGAGGTGGCGGTGGTTCTCGTCGAAGCCGTGGTCGGGCCTTGCCACCAGCACGATGTCCGCCGGCACCGGGGTGGTTCCCTGGTGGAGGAGCTGCATGAAGGAGTGCTGGGCGTTGGTCCCGGGCTCGCCAAAGACCACGGGGCCGGTGGCGCGGGGGACGGGTAGGCCCTCCAGCGTCACGCGCTTGCCAAGGGACTCCATCTCCACTTGCTGGAGATGCGCGGGGAAGCGGGCGAGGCGGTCGTCGTAGGGAAGCACCGCCCGGCTGCCGAGGTTCAGGCCGTCCACGTGCCAGATCTCGGTGAGCGCCATTAGCAGGGGCAGGTTCTCGGCCTCGGGGGCGGAGAGGAAGTGCTCGTCCATGCGCCGGGCGCCAGCCAGCAGCGCCGCGAAGACTTCCCACCCGCAGGCGAGTGCGATCGAGAGGCCGATGGCGGACCAGAGGGAGAAGCGCCCGCCCACCCAGTCGTGGAAGCCGAAGACCTGCCCTTCCGGCACGCCGAAGTCGCGCGTGGCCTTGAGGTTGGTCGAAAGGGCGACGAGCTGCGCGTCCGCGGCCTCACCTAGGGCGGCGCGCAGCCAGTCCCGCACGAGGCGGGCGTTCACCATCGTCTCGGCGGTGGTGAAGGTCTTGCTGGCGACAAGGACGAGGGTGCGCGCAGGGTCCAGCCGGTGGCGCAGCGCTTCCCAGGAGTGGCCGTCCACGTTGGATAGGAAATGGGCGCGCATCGGCATGCCGTCCCGCCAGAGGGCGCGGGCGGCCATCTGCGGGCCAAGGTCGGAGCCGCCGATGCCGATGCTCAGCACGTCCGTGAAACGGCCCTCCGCGTGGATGCGGGCGCAGAAGGCGCGCATGGCGTCGAGGGTGGCGTGCACCTCGGCCGAGGCATCCTCCCCGCCCGTCCGGAAAGCGCCGGGCGGGCCGCGCAGCGCCATGTGCAGCACGGCGCGGCCCTCGGTGGCGTTGATCGCCTCCCCCGCCGCCATGGCGTCGCGCGCGGCGAGCACACCGCGGGCGCGGGCGAGGTCGAGCAACGCCTCAAGCGCGGCGTCGGAGACGGATGTCTTGGAGAGGTCCGCCAGGATGTCGCCGGCGCGATGGGTGAAGCGCGCGGGCCGGGTGGGATCCGCCATCAGGGGCCGGATCGCCGCCGAGCCGGGCTCGCCCGCAAGCCGCATCACCCGGCCCCAGGCCGCCTCCGTCTCCGCCATGCGGCTTCCGCCTCCCTGGTTCACTGGGGCAGGAACGTAGAAGGACCGTAAAGGACGGGGAAGGCCAGGGGCGATCACCGGGTTGTGGGCGGGGCGGGATCGCGGCCGCGGCACGATCCTCGCTACCCTGGCGCCATGATCCAAGGCGCCGCCCTCATCCTCCTCTGCCAGCTTGCCGGGGAGGCCGTGGCCCACGGCACCGGCCTGCCCCTGCCCGGCCCGGTGCTGGGCATGATCCTGCTGCTGCTGCTCCTGCTCCTCAACGACACCCTGCCGCGGCCGGCGGACACCGGCTTCCTCGCCCCGGCGGCGGACGGGCTGCTCACGAATCTCTCCCTTCTCTTCATTCCGGCCGGGGTGGGGGTGGTCGGGCGGCTGGACGTGATCCAGGCCTATGGGCTGGGGCTGGCGGTCGCCCTGGTGGCCTCCACCATCATCGGGCTGGTCGCGACGGCCCTGACCTTCGCCGCCGTCGCCCGCCTGCTACGCCAGGAAGCCGAGGCGTGAGCGGCGCGAGCGACGCGCTCGGGGATTTCGGTCTCTGGGTCTATCTCTCCCGCACGCCGCTGCTCTGGCTGACGGTCACGCTGATGGCCTATGTGGTGGCGGACCGGATCTCGGCGGCGATCGGGCGCCACCCGCTGGCGAACACGGTGCTGATCGCGGTGGCACTGGCGGCCGGTATGCTGGCGGCGACGGGCACGCCCTATCGCACCTATTTCGAGGGGGCGCAGTTCGTCCACTTCCTCATCGGCCCGGCGACGGTGGCGTTGGCCCTGCCCCTTTATCGCAACCGCCACACGGTCTGGCGGGCCATCCTGCCCATGGGGGCGGCCCTGCTGGTGGGGGCGCTCGCGGCCATGATCTCGGCCCTGCTGATCGCCCGCGCCTTCGGCATCCCGGCGCCGGTGCTGGCGGCGCTGGCGCCGAAATCGGTGACGGCCGGCGTCGCCATGGGTATCGCGGAGGGGATGGGAGGCGACCCGGCGCTGGCCGCCGTGCTCGTGCTGATCACCGGGGCGATCGGGGCGGTGACGGTCACGCCGTTGATGAACGCGCTCGGCCTGCGGGACATGCGGGCGCGGGGCTTCGCGGCCGGGCTTGCGGCACACGGGCTGGGCACGGCGCGCGCCTTCCACGTGAACCACGTGGCCGGGACCTTCGCGGGGATCGCCCTCGCGCTGAACGCGCTTGTCACCGCGATCCTCGCGCCGATCGTGCTCAGGGCGCTGCTCTGAGTGTTTTCGAGGCGCCTGCGGGCACTTTCGCGCGCGGGAAAGGTTTGTGACGCGCGGCTTCTGCGCGTAAACCCGCCCCCCATGTCACGCCGCCCCCCTGCCCACGGCCCGGCCGCCGATCCCGCGCCCGTCCTCATCACCACCACCGAGCAGCTGGTCCCGCTCTGCGAACGGCTTCGCCAGGAGCCCTTCGTGACGGTGGATACCGAGTTCATGCGGGAGCGGACCTACTGGCCCGAGCTCTGCGTGGTGCAGCTCGGCGGCAGCCAGGACACGGCGGTGGTGGACGCACTGGCGCCCGGGCTGGACCTCACCCCGCTCGGCGCCCTGCTGGCGGACGAGGAGGTGGTGAAGGTGTTCCACGCCTGCCGGCAGGACGTGGAGATCTTCCTGCTGCGCTTCGGCCGCACGCCCCAGCCGATGTTCGACACCCAGGTGGCCGCCATGGTCGCGGGCTTCGGCGACCAGGCGAGCTATGACAGCCTCGCCCGCGCGCTGGCCGGCGCGCAGATCGACAAGGCCCACCGCTTCAGCGACTGGGCGGCCCGCCCCCTCTCGCCCGCCCAGATCACCTATGCCGCGGGGGACGTGACCCACCTGCGCCGCATCTACGTCGCGCTGCGCGAGCGGCTGGCGAAGGAAGGGCGGCTCGACTGGGTGGCGGAGGAGATGGCGGCGCTGACCGACCCCGCCACCTACGGCACCGATCCCGACAGCGCCTGGGAGAAGTTGCGGCCGCGCACGAACAACCGGCGCTTCCTCGGCACGCTGCAGGCCATCGCGGCCTGGCGGGAGCGGGAGGCGCAGCGGGTGAATATCCCTCGCCAGCGCCTACTGCGCGACGAGTCGCTGCTGGAGGTGGCGGCGACGGCGCCGTCCGATGCCGCCTCCCTCTCTCGCGCACGCGGCGTGACGGAGGGCTTCGCCCGCGGCAAGTCCGGCGCCTCCCTCCTCCAGGCGATCGAGGAGGCGCGGGCCCTGCCGGACGAGGCCCTGCCCGAGGCGCCGCGCGAGCGCTCAGGTGCCTCCCCCTCGCCCGCCCTCGTCGCGCTGCTGAAGGTGCTACTGGCCGCCAAGGCGGAGGAGCATCAGGTGGCGCCGCGCCTTCTCGCCAGCTCGGACGACCTGGACCGCCTGGCCACCGAGGCGCCGCCGGAGTTGCCGGCGCTGCAGGGCTGGCGGCGCCTCGTTTTCGGGGCCGACGCGCTGGCCCTCCGCGGGGGCGAGCTGGCGCTGGGCGTGGAGGGCCGGCGCGTGCGGCTGATCCGCCCGGAGGGGGGACGGCCCGCGCCGGGGAAGCGCCGTGGCGGCTCGGCCAAGGCCGCCACCGAGGCGCCGGCGGGCGCCGTTGCAACCCCGTCCCTCGCCACGGATTGAAACCCCTGCTTGCCCGGGACTGGCAACCGCGCTTGCGCGAAGCCGCCCCCTGGTCTAGCGCCCTCTACCGCCTTTCTGATCGGACGCTGACAACCCATGGCGCGGACCCTGCCCCACCTGACCGTCGATCCCACCCGCGACCACAAGCGCGCGGTGCTCGATGCGGGCGCGGTGCGCGACGCCTATCGCCGCTGGGCCGGCGTCTATGACGCGGTCTTCGGCGGCGTGTCCTCCTTCGGCCGCAAGCGGGCGGTGGCGGCGGTGAACCGCCTTCCCGGCAACCGCGTGCTGGAGGTGGGGGTGGGCACCGGCCTCGCCCTGCCCCTCTACCGCGGCGAGAAGCGGGTGGTGGGCGTCGATCTCTCGCGCGAGATGCTCGAGAAGGCGCGCGAGCGGGTGGAGGCGGAGCGGCTCCTTCACGTGGAGGGGCTGGTGGAGATGGACGCGGAGCACATGGCCTTCCGCGACGACTCCTTCGACCTCGCCGTCGCGATGTTCACGGCCAGCGTGGTGCCCGATGCGCGGAAGCTCTTTGCGGAGATGTCGCGCGTGGTGCGGCCGGGCGGGCAGCTTCTCTTCGTCAACCATTTCGCGGCGACCGACGGGCCGCGCTGGTGGGTGGAGCGCGCGATGGCGCCGCTCTCGCGCGTGCTGGGCTGGCACCCTGACTTCGCGCTGTCCGACCTCATGGGTTCGGAGGTGGAGGTGGAGTCGCTGGAGGCCTGCCCGCCGGGCGGTCTCTTCACCCTCGTGCAGGTGCGTAACGGCCGCGCCGCCCGGGCTCTCGCGGCCTGAAGCGGACGGCCGGGCAACGCGCGGCCCACTCGCCGGACGAAGAGGCTCGAGATTTCTTGACGGGTGTAACGGCCTGAGGTCCTTGCGGCAGACAGGAACGAAACGTTCCGTCTGATCGCTCGCGCTCTTCGCAAATTGGGTTAAACCAATTCCCTGCCGGCAACATTTCGGTCCTGACCTCCTTACACCGCGCATGAACGACGACGTCGCGCGGGACCGTCCGGCCCATTCTCCAAGAGGCGACGCAACGGATCTGGCGCAGCGCGGCGGGCGGCCCACGGTGGTGGGCGGTGCGGTCAGCGCGGTTTCCAGTACCCATTCCGATGTTTTCTTCGCCGCAGTCGAGATGACGCGGATGCCGATGGTCGTGACGGACCCGAATCAGCCCCGCAATCCGATCGCCTTCGCCAACGGGGCCTTCCTGCGCATGACCGGCTACGAGCGCGACGAGGTCGTCGGGCGCAACTGCCGCTTCCTGCAGGGGCCCGACACCGATCAGGAGACGGTGGCCGAGGTGCGCCGCGCGATCGAGGCGCGCCAGGACATCGCGACGGAGATCCTCAACTATCGCAAGAACGGCTCCACCTTCTGGAACGCGCTGTTCATCTCCCCGGTGCTCAATCCAAGGGGGGAGCTGATCTACTTCTTCGCCTCCCAGCTCGATGTCAGCCGCCGGCGGGACGCGGAGGACGCGCTGCGCCAAGCGCAGAAGATGGAGGCGCTGGGCCAGCTGACGGGCGGGATCGCGCACGACTTCAACAATCTGCTGCAGGTCATGCGCGGCTACATGGACCTCGTGGACAACGGCCTCGGCCAGCCCGCGCCGGATATGGGGCGGATGCGGCGAAGTCTCGGCGCTGCCCGCACCGCAGCCGACCGCGCGGCGACGCTGACAGGGCAACTTCTCGCCTTCTCCCGCCGACAGCGGCTGGAGGGGCGCACGCTGAACCTCAACGCGCTGGCCGAAGGGATGCGCGAGATGGCGGCGCGCAGCCTCGGCGAGGCGGTGACGCTCCGCTTCAACCTCGACCCCGGCCTCGGCCACTGCCGACTGGACGCCACGCAAGCCGAAGTCGCGCTGCTCAACATCCTCATCAACGCGCGCGACGCGCTCTCCGGACGGCAGGACGGAGTGGTGACGATCTCCACCCGCGGGGTAGAGGTGGCGCCGGGCGATCCGGAGTCGGGGATGATCCTTGGCGAGGGGCCCCATGTCTCGATCAGCGTAACCGATAACGGCATGGGGATGGCACCCGAGATCCTCGCGCGCGTGATGGAGCCCTTCTTCACGACGAAGGAGGAGGGGCGCGGCACCGGTCTCGGCCTCTCCATGGTCTATGGCTTCGCGCGACAATCCGGTGGTGCCGCGCGGATCTCAAGCGCGCCCGGCCAGGGCACCACCGTCCATCTCCTCTTCCCGCTGGCCGAGGAGGAAGCCGCCCCTCGCACGCCCGCGCCCCGCGCCTCGGAGCGGCCGGGAACGGAGACGATCCTCGTGGTGGACGACCGGCCGGAGGTGGCCGAGCTGGCACGGGCGATCCTGGAGGGGTTCGGCTAC
Organism: Roseomonas sp. KE2513; assembly: GCF_016107305.1. Taxonomy (GTDB): domain Bacteria; phylum Pseudomonadota; class Alphaproteobacteria; order Acetobacterales; family Acetobacteraceae; genus Roseomonas. The sequence continues at coordinate 170,237 of NZ_RCVR01000006.1, read as the reverse complement.
ACGGTCATGGTCGTCCATAATGGGCACGAGGCGATGGGGATCATCCGGAGCAGCCAGGCTTTCGACATGCTCTTCACCGATCTCATCATGCCCGGCGGCATGAACGGGGTGATGCTGGCGCACGAGGCACGGCGGCACCGGCCACAGGTGAAGGTGCTGCTGACCACCGGCTATGCGGATGAATCGGTCAGCGAACCCTCTGCGGGCGCGCCGGAGTTCGACCTCATCCACAAGCCCTACAGCCGCTCCGATCTCGCGCGGCGGATGCGGATCATCTTGGATGGGCCAACCGGCGTGGGCTGACAGGGCGGGCGCTCGCGAGAGGCAGGCCAGATGATGAACAAGAAGCTCATCACTTGCCTGCCGCCATGTGTGAGAGCGAGAAGCAGCCGGAGGCTGCGCCAGTGGGTCAGGTTTCCCGGGGTGGCGCGGGTAACGCCGGGCAGAGGAAGAGGGAAATCCTCCTCTCCCCAGACCCCTCACCATCGTCCTCTATTTAGCTGAAACACTTTCAAGCCGATGCACTTCGGGTCGTGGTCCCGGGGCGACGGCACGTTAAGGAAGGTTCCGCGAAGGCCAGATGGGGATCCAAGAGACTCAGGCCCTTGGCGGGGCGGGATGAACGCTGCGCGTCTGCCCAGAAGGTTCGGAGAGGGCGGTGCCCTCTCCGCGTCAGCAGGAGGTTACGAACCCTGGCCCTGGCCGCCGGTGGCGCCGCTGCGCTGCAGGTAGCTCTGCTGCGAGGCGCCGGCGGAGGCCGGATTGGTGGCGGCGAGGGGCGTGCGGGCCTCGCTATGCGTCCAGGCGCTCAGGGCGGTGGGGCCGCGGCCGTCGAAGCCCTCGGCGAAGGCGCTGCCAGCGATGAGCGGGCTCACCGCCACCGCGGCGAGGCCAAGGGTGCGAAGGGACTTGGAGAAGCTAAAGCTAAACATCGCTCATATCCTGAGTGGATGGCGGCGAACCATATCGTCGTCTCGGCGGCGGATATGCGCGCCTGAGCCGCACCTTTCCAGATCGAAACACAAATGTTCCCCATCCACGCGATGGATGAGACCGACATCAACTTCATCGCGGGGGGAACGCAGGGGAATGCGCCACGGGTCAGAGGCGCATTCCAGGCGCGTGCGGGTCGAGCGCCGCGTCCGGCAGGGTCATCACATGGCCCGACCAGGTCCAGACGAGCGCGCATTCCACGGGCCGGTCCGGCCAGGCCGCACGCAGGACGGCGCGGTAGGCCGCCATCTGGCGAAGATAGGCGGGCGGCACCGCCGCCACCTCGGAGGGCGGGGGGCGGTTGGTCTTGTAGTCGATGACCAGCACGCGCTCCGGCGCCACCAGCAACCTGTCCACCTGGCCGGCAATGGGGATGCCGTCCACCACGCCGGCCAATGGGGCCTCGGCGAGGCTGCCAGGGGCGAAGGCGCCGGCGAGGGCAGGGTGGCGGAGAACGGCGAGCGTCTCGGCCAGCGTCGCCTCCTGCTCGTCCGGGTCGAGGCCGTGGCCGGGGCGCGCGAGATGGCGGCGGGCGAGATTTTCCCAGGCCGCCGCCTCGTGCTCCGGCAGGTGCTGGAGCAACCCGTGGATGAGCAAGCCGCGGCGGAAGCGTCGGCCGCCGGGATCAGCCACGCCGTGGGGTGCGGCGGCGGGGGTCTCGGCCTCGCCCTCCAGTCGGGAGGGGGCGACGGGGTCCTCGCTCGCCTCGGGCGGAGCGGGCAGGGTCGCCCAGTGCGGAAGGATCGCGGCCTCGGCGCGCAGCACGGCGGGGTCGGGCTTCGGCGGCACCTCCTGCGGGCTGGTGATCTCCCATCCTTCCTCCCCAAAGCCGCAGCCGGCGGGCAGGCCGAGAGCCGTCGGGTCGAAGGGCACGCGGGCGAAGCCGGGCTTCCCGCCGTCGTGGCCGCGGAAGAAGCCGGCCTTCACCATGGCGTGCCAGGTGGGATGCGCTGGCGCGCGGGCGGGGGCGAGGCCGCAGACGAGAAGCCGGTCCTCCGCCCGGGTAAGGGCGACGTAGAGAAGGCGGTTCTCCTCCTCCGCATCGGCATCCGCGCGGGCGTCGCGGGCGCGGGTCCAGGGCTCGGCCTGGAACTCGCGGCGCGGCGCCCAGAGAGGGATCGCGGGCGCGTCGTCGCGGCCACCCGTCCAGAGCAGCGTGTCGCGCGCGCCGCCGCGGCCGATATCCGGAATGACGACGACCGGCGCCTGCAATCCCTTCGAGCCGTGCGCGGTCATGATGCGCACGGCGTCGGCCGCGTTCTCCATCTCGCGCTTCACCTCGGCGCCGCCGCGGCGCAGCCACTGCACGAAGCCCTGGAGGGAGGGTGCGTGGCGGTTCTCGTGGCGCAGCGCGGCCGATAGAAGCTCGTCCAGCGCCTCCGCGGCCTCGGCGCCGAGGCGGGCGAGGAGGCGCGCGCGGCCGCCATGCTCACCCAGCACCTCTGAGAGAAGCGCGTGCGGCGTGATGTTGTCGGCGCGGTCGGCGAGATTAGCGATCCAGGTGGCGGCCTGCCCGATCGGCGTGCTCTCGTCGCGATGCTTGATGAGGACGTGCCAGAGCGGTCCCTCGCGGCCATGGGCGAGGTCGAAGAGGTTGTCTTCCGACAACCCGATCAGCGGCGACTTCAGCAGGGCGGCGAGGGAGAGGTCGTCCTCGGGCAGCAGCAGCGTGTCGCAGAGGGCGAGCATGTCGCGCACGGCCATCTGCTCGACCAGCACCATGCGGTCCACGCCGCCGACGGGGATGCCGCGCTGCTTCAACCCGCGCACCAGCAGCTCAATTAGCCGCGTGCGGCGGCGGACGAGGACCATCACGTCGCCCGGGCGGATCGGGCGGTCGCCGCGGGCGGCCAGCGTTTCCTCGCGGATCATGGCGGCGATGCGGGCGGCGATCGCCTCGGCCAGCAGCGCCTCGGAGTCCTGCGCGGCGACGGGCTCGTGGGGCACGACCCACGGCTCGGGCGCCGCTGCCTCCGTGCGCTCCAGCAGCGGCCAGATCTCGACGCGCCCGGCATGGCCCGCGCGGTCGGCGGAGTGCTCGAGCGTCGCGCCCTCGCGCACCACGCCGCGCCGCGCCTCGCCGTCGGCGAAGACGTGGTCCACGAGGGAGAGCACGGGCGCGCAGGAGCGGAAGGAGACGGTGAGCGGCACGCGCTCGAAGACAGCGCCGCCGCGCGTCACCTGCCGGTCGAAGCGCGTCTCCCATTCCGCGAAGCCGCGGGCGTCGGCGCCCTGGAAGCCGAAGATGCTCTGCTTCTCGTCGCCCACGACGAAGAGCGTGCGGTCGCCGGGCTCGCGCGTGCCGGTGCCGGCGAAGAACTCCTCGGCCAGCGCCTGCGCGATGCCCCATTGCGCGGGGTTCGTGTCCTGCGCCTCGTCCAGCAGCAGGTGGTCGAGGCCGCCGTCGAGCTTGAACAGCACCCAGGCCGAGCCGGGGTCGCGCAGGAGGGCCTGCGCGCGGTGGATCAGGTCGTCGAAGTCGAGGGCGCCGCGGCGTTCCTTGCGGGCGCGGTAATCGGTCAGCACGGGGCGCGCGGCGGAGAGCAGCGCGCCGGTCGCGGCCAGCAGGCGGTGCGCGGACTGGCGCGCGAGGATCGCCTCCACCCGCGCGATCTCGGCGGCGAAGGCGGCCTCCTTCATCAGCGCCGCGCGCGGATCGCCCTTCTGAGTGAACAGGATCTCGCGCCAAGCGTCCGATCGGGCGGCGCGCGCCTCCTCGGCTTCGGAGAGGATGGCGAGCAGCGCGGACGCGGCCTCGCGCGGGACCTTGTTCTTGTGCTGCAGCAGGGTTTCCAGCGCGCCGCGGAAGGCCTCGGGCGGGCGGACGACCTGCGCGGGCAGCGCGCTCTCGTCCTCGCCATCGGGCAGGCCGAGGCAGGCACGCAGCGCGCCGGCATGGCCGTCGGCGCGGTCCAGCAGCGGGCGCAGGCGCTCGCGCTTGCCGACGAGCTCGCGCAGCGACTTCGCCAGGCTGTCGGCGGAGACGAGGCGCGCCAATCCGGCCAGCGCCTCGTCCGGGATGGAGCGGCCGGCGAGCGCGGCCTCGCGCGCCTCGGCCAACAGCGTCGCGCTGTCCGCTTCCTCCAGCAGGGTGAAGGCGGGGGGCAGGCGGGCCTCCAGCGGGAAGCTGCGGAGAAGGGACTGGCAGAAGGCGTGGATGGTCGCGATCCGCATCCCGCCCGGCTGCTCCAGCACACGGCAGAAGAGGCGGCGCGCGGTTTCGATCTCGGCACGGAGCGGCGGCTGACCCGTGAGTTCCTGCAGCGCCGCGCGCAGTTCCTCCTCCGGCATCATCGACCAGCGGCCGAGGCGGAGCGCGAGGCGCGTCGCCATTTCGGCGGCGGCCGCCTTGGTGAAGGTGAGGCAGAGGATGCGGCCGGGCTGCGTGTCCTCGCGCAGCAGCAGGCGCAGCACGCGGTCGGTCAGCACCTTCGTCTTGCCCGAGCCGGCGGACGCGCCCACCCAGGCGGAGATGCGGGGATCGGAGGCGGTCTGCTGCGCGTAGAAGGCGCGGGTGCGCGCCGAGAGGGCCTCGTTCAAGCGCCGTCCCCTTCGCCCGCGCCGCCCCATTCGTCGAAGCGCGAGAGGTGATCGTACTCGCCGCCCTTCGGCGCGCGCGCGGGGTGCGGGCGGGCGATGAAGGGCCGGTCGCCGAGGAGGAAGTCCGTCGCCAGCGTGTTCAGCGCCTCGAAGGCGGCCTCGCTCACCTCGGGCAGGGTGGACTCCTTCGGGCGGAAGGGCGCGACCGTGCCGGCCTCGTAGCCGCCCGAGACGTGCCAGTGCTCCAGCGACGCGACCTCGGCGGCGGGGATGCCGGCGAAGCCGCCGCGCGCGGCGATCGCGGCCTCCAGCGGCATCTGCGGCGCGCGGCCATCGGCCATCTCGGCGTTGCTCGGCGGCGCGCCGGTCTTGAGGTCGATCAGCACGAGGCTGCCGTCGCGCAGCACGTCCACGCGGTCCGCGCGGCCTTCCAGCCGAACGCCGCAGGGCAGGTCGATGCCGCCGGTGATCTCGGCGTGGCGGCGGATGACGCCGTCGCGTCCGCGCTCGGTCTCGAGCACGAATTCCGCGATGCGCGCGAGGCGCGGTCGCCAGTAGGCGACGAGGCCCGGGCGCGGGGCGAATTCCTCCAGTGCGTGCTCCGTCGCCGCGGCGAAGTGCTCAACCGCGTCCACGCAATGCGGGTCGCCGTCGCAGAGGGTGAGCCACTGCGAGACCATGTGGTGGACGATGTTGCCGTATTCCGCCGCATCCGCCTCGGCATCGAGGTCGTCGAGCGGGCGCAGCCGCAGCATGCGCTTCGCGTACCAGGCATAGGGGTCGGATTTCAGCAGCCAGACATCCGTCACGCCGATCTTGCGCGGGCGCAGGGCGGCGGGCGGCGCGGGGGCGGGGCGGGCGCAGGGGCGCGCGACATCGGGCATGTCGAGCAGCCCGGCCCAGCCGGTGGCGGGGGAGGTTTCGAGGCCGCCGAGTTCCTGCCCGCGCAGGAAGGTGTCGAGCCGCGTCAGCCAGCGCGCGGGAACGGTGGGCGAGCCGCCGCGCTTGCGGGCGCGGGAGAGCGTGGCGCGCGGGGCGGAGAGCGCGGAGAGGAAGAAATCCGCGCAGACGCGGCCGATGCGCGCCTCGGGCGCGGGCAGGCCGAAGGCGGTGCGCATCGGGCGGCTCATCCAGGCGCCGGGATCGGTCGCGATGGGCCAGACGCTCTCCTCCAGCGCGCCGAGCACCACGCGGTCGAAGGATTGCAGCCGCGCTTCCAGCAGGCCGAGGATCTGCACGCGGGGGTGCGACCCACCCTTGCGGCCGCGCATGGTGCGGACGCCGGGCGCGAGCGGGCCTTCCAGCAGCGCGTCGAAGAGGGCGGGCCAGGCGGCGGCTTCCAGCGGCGGCAGGGTGCGCATGGAGGGCTCCAGCCCCGCGAGGTGGACGGCGAGCGGCTCGCCCTCCTCGCCCGAGTAGAGGCGCAACCCGCCGGGGCGCTCGTCCGTGCTCGCCAGGGCCTCGGCAGCGGAGAGGTGGTCGGCCAGGAGGTCGGCCGGCGGGCGCACGGCACGGTCGAGCTCGCGGAAGTTGCCGAGTGCGGTTTCCAGCGCGTCCAGCATCGCGAGCACCCGCGCGCGCGGCTCCTCGTGGCGGATGGCCTCGGCGGCGCGGCGCAGGCCTTCCAGCCCGGCGCCGGGGCGCGGGCCACGCAGGGCGTGGCGCTCCAGCTCGCGCACCGCCCGCATCCAGTCCGAACGCGCCATGCCGCCAGCGCAGAGCGGGTGCTTGAGAAGGGAGAGAAGGGCGACGGGCGCGAAGCCCTCCTCCACCGCGCGGCCGATGAGGCGCAGGAAGGCGCCGGCCGGCGTCATGCCGAGCGGCTGACCGGCGGAATCATCGGCGAGGATGCCGTGGCGTAGCAGCTCCACCGAGACGCGGCGGGCGAGGTCGCGGTCGGGCGTGACAAGGGCGGCGCGGGCACCGGGGGTTTCCAGGGCTTCGCGCAGCAGCAGGGCGATGGCGGCGGCCTCTCCCGCCTCGTCCGGGGCGGTCAGCAGGTCGAGGCCGGCCAGCGCCGGGCGCCAGCGCTCGGGCTCGCGCTCCTGCCAGCAGGCGATCCCCTCCTCCGGCCGCAGGGCGCGGGCGAGGAGGGCGGCGCGGGCCTCGTTCGGCGCGGGGGCGTCGGGGGCGCGGTAGGGCCAGGGGCGGAGGTCCGCCGCCGTGGCGTCCAGGCCGCGCAACAGGCGGGCGGTGCCATTCAGCGGGTGGCTGGGGGCCTCGCGCAGCACCTCCCAAAGATCGGACGACAGCTCCTCCCCGGCGCCGTGCAGGACGACGGCGCCCATCTCCATGCGGGCGATCTGACGGAGCAGGTCGGTCGCGGCCGGGATGGTGCCGCCGACGCCTATGCCGGCGGCGATGATCGGATCGCGTGGCGGGTTGTCGCGCCAGGCGCGGGCCTGGGCGCGCAGCGAGGCGACGCGGCGGGCGCCGATGTCCGACAACCCCTGCTCGGCCAGCCAGGCGTGCCAATAGTTGATGGCCGCGCCGAGGAACTCGTGGGTGATCTTCCAGTGTGTGGCCAGCTCGCCGGTGACGAGGTCCGGGATCCCGGCAGGGTCGCAGCCCTCCAGCGCCATCTCGTCGAGCAGCGTCGTCAGTTCCAGCGCGAGGCGCCAGGCTTGGTCGGGGTTGCTTGGGCCACCGAGATGCGGCGGCAGCTTCATCACCACGTCGGTCAGCACCGCGAGGCGGCGCGCGGCGTCCACCGCGGGCGGCTCGTCGAGCAGGGTGGGGAGCGACAGCTCCTCCGCGTCCTCGGTCGAGAGGCCGGCCAGCGCGCGCAGGCGGGGCAGCAGCAGCGCCTGCTTGCCGGAGGCCCGGAGGAAGGATTCGCGAAGGGATCGCGCGGCGCGGCGGGTGGGCAGGAGGATCGTCGTGCGGGCCAGCGCCGCCGGGTCCTCCATCCCCTCGACCATGGCGAGGACACCGTGGGCGAGGTCGTCGAGGAAGGGGCGGTGCGCGGGAATCTCGTAGAGCCTCACCGCGCCATCTTCCCCTTGCCGTTCAAGAACAGCGCTAGAACAACCTTACCATTCCCTTGTCCAGCGCTTCTTCGGCCCGTTGCAGGTCCGGCGGTGTCGAAAGATGGAACCAGGCACCGTCATGCACCAGTCCGTAGAGGCGGCCGGCCTCGATGGCGCGCGTCCAGGAGCCCATCAGGCCGAAGCGACCGTGTTTCGTGCCGTCCAGCAGGCGGGGATGGATGATCTGCACGCCGGCATAGAGGTAGGGCGCGACCTCGCGCTCCTTGGGGCGGCGGAGTCGGCCCAGCGGGTCGAGCAGGAAGTCGCCGAGACCGACCTCGCCCTCCACCTGCGCGGCGCGCACCATCAGCAGCATCGCGTCCATGCGATCCTCGTCGAAGGCGGCGGCGAGGCGGAGGAGCGCGGGGCTGGGGCCGTCGAGCCAGTAGGCGTCGCCGTTCACGCAGGCGAAGGGTGCGGCGCCGAGATGCGGCAGGGCGTTGCGGATGCCGCCGCCGGTCTCCAGCAGTTCATCTTCGACCAGCACGGTGCAGCGGGGCGTGCGGCGGGCCTCGCAGGCGGCGACGACCTGCGGGGCGAGATGGAAGGCATTCACCACGGCCTCGCCGATGCCCACATCCTCCATCCGGTCCAGCGCGTGGTCGAGCAGGGAGCGGCCGCGCAGCGCGAGGAGCGGCTTGGGCACCGCCTCGGTCAGCGGGCGCATCCGCGTTCCCAGCCCGGCCGCGAGGACCATGCCTTTGCTGAGGGTGATCATGCGGCGGGTTCCATCCGGGGATTGGCGCGGAGCGCGCGCGGCACGTGCTCGTCGAGAAAGGCGGCGAGCGGCGCGGTGGCGGGGTGCTTCAGGGCCTCGTCCAGCAGGCGCCAGCAGCGGGGGCCATGGGCGAGGTAGTGCGGCTTGCCGTCTCGCCGGTCCAGCCGGACCCAGAGGGCGGCGACGCGCAGGTGGCGCTGGGCGGCCATGGCGGCGGTCGCGGCCTCGAAGGCGTCACGGTCGATCCCCGGGCGAGCGCCGAGGTAGCGCTCGGTTGCGGCGCGCCGCACGTCCTCCGGCACGTCGCGGCGGGCGTCCTGGAGAAGGCTGACGAGGTCGTAGGCCGGGTGGCCGTGGCCGGCGTCCTGAAAGTCGATGATGCCGACCGAGGCGGGCCCGGGGCGGTCCGGTAGGGGCAGGAGGTTCGCGGGGAAGTAGTCGCGATGAACGAAGGCTCCTTCCCCCTCGAAGGGGGCGAGCATCGTGCGGAGGGCGACCCGGAAGGCCTCGCGCTCGGCAGGGGTGGGCTCGCGGCCGAGGGCGGCGGGCCACCACCAGTCGAGGAAGGTGGCGGCGGCGGTGCGGGCCATGGCCTCCCCCTCCCAGGCCGGCAGGCCGGCGGGAGGCGGGGCGTCGTGAAGGGCGGCCAGGGTCTCGGCGGCGGCGCCGTAGAGGGGGATCGGATCGGCGCCGGCGTCGAGCAGGCTGGCATGGGTGTCCTCGCCCAGGTCCTCCAGCAGCAGCAGGCCGGCGGGCGGGTCGGCGGCGATCACCTCGGGGGCGGAGAGGCCGATGCCCCGCAGGTGGCCGGCGATGGCGATAAAGGCGCGAAGATCCGCCTCGGCCGAGGGCAGGCCAACGGCGGCGGCGGCGGAGCCGTCCATCAGGAGGGCCGGGCGCGGGCCGCCGGTCAGGCGGAGGTAGCGCCGGTGCCCCGCGTCGCCCGGCAGGAGCAGGCGCGCCGCGGCCGCGAAGCCGTGGGCGGCAAGGAACGGATCGAGGCTCATGCGGCGGCGAAGGCTTCCAGGCGGCGAGCGTCCCAGCCGGCAAGGGTGACGCGGCGCGCCTCCTCGCTCCCGGCGGGCAGCAGGGTGATGCGCAGAGCGTCGGCGGGGGTGAGCGGGCCGAGGCGGTCGGGCCATTCGACGAGAACGATCCCCTCCCGCGCCTCCTCCCAGCCGAGCTCCGTCAGGGCGGCGGGGCCGTCCAGGCGGTAGAGGTCCATGTGGTGCGCGGGGCCCACAGGCAGGTCATAGGACTGGACGAGGGTGAAGGTGGGGGACGGCACCTCCAGCCCCGCATCGCCGCTGGCTGCGCGGAGGAAGGCGCGGGCGAAGGAGGATTTCCCGGCGCCGAGCGGGCCGTCCAGCAGGATGGCATCGCCCGGCCGGGACAGGCGCGCCGCGCGGGCCGCGAGCGCGCGGGTCGCCGCCTCGTCGGGCAGGGTAAGGGTGAGCGGGGAGGTCATGGGCGGGGGCAATCTGCCCCCGCGGCACCGGCCCCGGCAAGCAGTCCTGGCAAGCCGGTCGGAAACCGTGGCTCCGCCGGCCGGTTAGCCCTGCATCGCTGCCCCGAACACGTCTGAAGGACATCCGCCATGCGCCTCATCCGCGCCGCCCTGCTGCCCGCGCTGCTTCTCGCCACCCTTGCCGCCTGCACCGGCGGCAACCGCACCTTCGGCGAGCGCGTGCGCGACACCGTGGACCCGCCGAGCGGCCCCGTGGAGTCCACCGGCCGCGCCGTGGATCGCGCGATTGACCGCGTGCGGCCGAACTAGTCGCCTCGCTTCGTTCTGAACGGTTCCGGGAGGGAGTAAGGAATTCTCCCTCCCGGACCCTTCCTCATCTCTTTCTGTTTGGCGTTCGCGGAGGGCTAAACTGCCGTCTCGCCGGGGGCTATGACCCCACGGCGCGGGCGTGTTCAGCCCTCGCTGCCAGATTGCGCTCGGCTCATTGGCGCCACCCCTCATCCGGGGCATCCACGACAGTCTTGAAAAAGAAGATGAGGGGGTCCGGGGGAGAATTCTTTTTCCCCCGGCCTTTCCCATGCATCCCGAGGCACCGTCCCAAGCGGGAGGGCGCACTGAAAGGGGCTGGGGCCCCTGCCTTCCCCCCCTTCCCCACCCGCTGTATCACGCCTCCCTCTATTTCCGACGGGAGGCGCCACCGCCATGACCGCGCATATCGAGACGGACGTCGCCATCATTGGCGCCGGCCCCGCAGGCCTTTTCGCCGTGTTCGAGTGCGGGATGCTGCGGATGAAATGCGTGGTGATCGACGCGCTGGAGGCGATCGGGGGCCAGTGCTCGGCGCTCTATCCCGAGAAGCCCATCTTCGACATTCCCGCCCATCCCCGCATCGCCGGCGGCGACCTGATCCGCGAGCTGGAGACCCAGGCGCAGCCCTTCACGCCGCTCTACCTGCTCGGCCGCCGCGTGGAGCGGCTGCTGGAGGAAGACGGGTTCTTCACCCTCGGCACCAGCGAGGGCGACAGCGTGCGCGCGCGGGCCGTGGTGCTGGCGGCCGGCGCCGGCGCCTTCGGGCCCAATCGCCCGCCGTTGGAGGACCTGCCAGGCTACGAGCGGGCTGGCGCGGTGCGCTACATGGTCAACCGGCGCGAGGACTTCCGCGGCAAGCGCGTGGTGATCGCGGGCGGCGGCGACTCCGCGGTGGACTGGGCGCTTTCCCTGAAGGAGATCGCGCGAAAGGTGACGGTGGTGCACCGCCGCCCGAAGTTCCGCGCGGCGCCCGAGAGCGCGGCGCAGCTCGACGCCGCCGCGGCGCGCGGCGAGGTGGAGATGGCCATCCCCTACCAGCTGCACGGGCTGAAGGGCGACGGATCGAACCTCACGCATGTGACGCTGGCCACGCTGAAGGGCGAGGAGCGGGACGTGGAGGCGGATCACCTGCTCGCCTTCTTCGGCCTGTCCATGGAGCTGGGGCCGATCGCGGAATGGGGGCTGGGGATGGACCGCAGCCACGTGCAGGTGACGCCCGCGACCTGCGAGACCTCGCGGCCGGGAATTTACGCGATCGGCGACGTCGCGACCTATCCGGGCAAGCTGAAGCTCATCCTGCAGGGCTTCTCGGAGGCGGCGATGGCCGCGCACGCCATCCACCCGCGCGTGCATCCGGGCGAGGCGCTGCATTTCGAGTACTCCACCTCCAAGGGGGTTCCCGTTCATGGCTGACCAGGGGGCTGACGGCAGGCTCGTCATCGGGACGAAGCGCTACTCCTCCTGGTCGCTGCGCGGCTGGCTTGGGGTGCATCTCGCGGGGCTCGACGTGGAGGAGGTGGTGATCCCCCTCGCGGGCGGTGGCGGCACCGCCGCGATCAAGTCCGCGACCCCCACGGGGCTCGTGCCCTATCTCGAGCACCGCGGCGCGCGGGTCTGGGAAAGCCTTGCGATCCTCGAGTACTGCGCCGAATTCGCGCCTGCCCTCTGGCCGGAGGACCGGGTGCTGCGGGCGCTGCTGCGGAGCGCGGCCTCCGAGATGCACGCGGGGTTCCGCGGTCTGCGACAGGCCATGCCGATGAATCTCGGGCGCGACTTCTCAGGGCGCGGCGGCACGCCGGACGCGCTGGCCGACATCGCGCGGATCGAGACGGTCTGGGCAGGGTGCCTGGACGCCAGCGGCGGGCCCTTCCTGCACGGGGCGGCGATGGGGGTCGCGGACGCGATGTACGCTCCGGTGGTGACGCGGCTGATCACCTACGCGCCCGCGCTTTCCGCGCGCGGCAAGGCCTATGTGGCGGCGGTGCGCGCGCATCCGCTCATCGCCCGCTGGTACGACGAAGCCGCGGCCGAGCCGGAATCCTGGTTGCTGCCGCATTACGAGGCCGGGCCGCCCGCCTGATGGGGACCGCGAGCGGCCTCGATCACGTCGGCGTCTGCTCGCGCGACGCGGCGGCGCTCTGGAGCGCCTATGAGCGGCTCGGCTTCGCGCTGACGCCGGTGGCGCAGCAATCGGGCGGGAACGGGCCGCTCGGCACGGCCAATCGCTGCGCGATGCTACGGCGCGGGTACATCGAGTTGCTGGCGATCCTCGATCCCGCGCTGCCTGACAACGGGCTGGGCGCGATGCTCGACCGGATGGCGGGGGCGCTGATCCTCGCCCTCGGTATGAGCGATTCCGAGGGGAACCTCGCGCGTCTGCGGCGGGCGGGGATCGAGGTGCCGGGCATCGCGCCGCTCTCGCGCCCGGTGGAGCCCGGCGGACCGGTTGCGCGCTTCGAGCGGCTGCCGCTACCGGGCGCGCCGGAGGGCCGCGTGCAGCTCGTGCGGCACCTGACACCCGAGCTGATCTGGCGGGAGGCCTGGATGCGCCACCCGAACGGTGCGCGGGAGCTGCGTGCGGCGATCCTCGTCGCGGAGCGGCCGGCGGAGAGCGCGGCGCGGCTTTCCCGACTGGCCGGGCTGCCGCTGGAGCCGGACCCGGCTGGCGGCTTCGCCCTGCCGCTGCCGGATGGCGCACGGGTGCGCGTGCTGGGGCCGGAGGAGGCCGCGCGGGTGCTGCCGGGACTGGCGGCGCCGGCCCTGCCGGCCGTAATGGGCCTGGTGATCGGCGTGGAGGACCTCGACGCCACGCGCGCCGCCCTTTCCGGCGTGCTGCACGCGGAGGTGCCGGGCGGGCTGATGGTGCCAGCGGCGGAGGCGGCGGGCTGCGCCCTGCTTTTCGAGGCATGAGGCCGCGCAGCGCCATCCGGCGGTCGGTCGAGACCTATTGCGCACCGGGGCGGGCGGCGCTGCTGGACAGTTTCCTCGCACGCTTCCTCAAGCCGGGGGAACTCGGCTTCGATGTCGGCGCCCATGTCGGTGACCGCGCGGCAAGCTTCCGGCGCCTCGGCGCGCGGGCGGTGGTGGTAGAGCCGCAGCCCGCCCTGCTGCGCGTGCTGCGCTGGGCCTTCCGCGGGGATCCCGACGTCGCGTTGGTGGGCGCCCTTGTGGGCGCGGTGCCGGGCGAGGCGGTGCTGCGGCTGAACACGCGCAACCCCACCGTCGCCACCGCCTCCGGCGCCTTCGTGGCGGCGGCGGAGGGGGCCGCGGGCTGGGAGGGGCAGGAATGGGATCGCGAGATCATGTGCCCTGTCACCACCCTCGACGCGCTGACGGCCGAGCACGAGCGTCCGGATTTCATCAAGCTGGACGTGGAAGGCTTCGAGGCGGAGGCGCTGACGGGTCTCACCTTCGCGCCGCGCGCCCTCTCCTTCGAGTTCACGACCATCCAGCGCGGCGTCGCGGCGGAATGCCTCGGCCGGATGGCCGCCCTCGGCCCCTACCGCTTCAACGCGGCGCTGGGGGAGAACATGGCACTCGCCCTTCCCGCCCCCGTCGATGCCGCGGCCATGCGGGAATGGATCGAGGCGCTGCCGCACGCGGCCAATAGCGGCGACGTCTATGCGAGCCTCGATCCCCTGCGGATCACGCCCTGATGCGGTTGGAAGCCTTCCTGCCGCATCTCGGTTTCGCGGCGCTGCTCGTGCTGCTCTCGGCCGGCGTCGTGCGGCTGCTGATCGCCCATCCCATGCTGGACGATCCCGCCCGGCGCGCCGCCACCGCGCATACGGTGCCCACCCCCAAGGGCGGCGGTCTCGGCATCGTCGCGGCCTTCGTGGCGGGCATGGTGGTGCTCTACGGCACCGCGCGCTTCGCCCGCATCGCCGAGACAGAATTCATTGGCACCATCCTGGCCGCCGTGGCCATCGCGGGCGTCGCGCTGGCCGACGACCTCCGGGACTTCCGCTTCGTCGTGAAGCTGGTGGCGCAAGCGGGAGCGGCCATGGTTGCCATGGCCAGCGGGTTGGTGGTGACGCGCCTCGCCCTACCCTGGATCGGCGTGGTCGAGCTCGGGATCTGGGGGCCGCTGCTGACCCTCTTCTGGATCGTCGCCTGCACGAATGCCGTGAACTTCATGGACGGGATGGACGGACTCGTCGCCGGCTCGCTGCTCGTGGCGTGCGCCGCGCTCTGCCTCATCGGGGCGGAGCAGGAGGCCTGGTTCGTCTACGCGGCCTCCCTGTTCCTGACGGCGGGGCTGATCGGCTACCTACCCTACAACCTGCATCCCGCGCGGATCTTCATGGGGGATGTCGGCAGCCAGTTCCTCGGCTTCGTGCTGGCGGTGCTGGCGGTGGCCTGCGCGCGCTTCGACACGGCGCAGGTCTCCTTCCTCATCGTGCCGCTGCTGCTCTTCGCGCATCTGTTCGACACGGGCTTCACGCTGATGCGGCGGATCGTCATGGGGGAGCGGCCGAGCACGCCGCATCGGACGCATCTCTACCAAATGGCCGCGCGCAGCGGCATGCCGGTGCGCTGGGTGGCGGCGGTGCACGGCGCCTTCGTGCTGTTCCAGGCGGCACTCGCCCTTCTCTTCCCGCAACTCGCGCCTTGGGCGAAGCCACTGGTGGTGCTCCCGCCGCTGCTCGTGCAGCTCCTCTGGCTCGCCTATGTCGTGCGCCGCGTGCGGCGGGCGGGGCTCAGTTGGAAGGCGAACTGACGACCTCGATCAGGAGCGGGCGGTTGTCCATGCCCACCCACTGCTCCGAGCGCCAGACGGCACCGCTTTCGGCATCGGCCCAGTAGCGGTTGACGAAGCGGGCGCCGCCGCCGCAGCGCTCCTCGACATAGAGCCCCTCCTCCACCCGTACGGCGCGGAGCCGGCACTCGAGCGGGACACCGAAGCGCATGCGGTCGATGTCGCGGTTGGCCGGCACGAGGTCCACCACGCGACGGGCTGCGGCGGGGCGGTCTACGAGGGTGGTTACGTCGTCCAGCGGGTCCGGGCTGTCGAAGCGGGTGGCGGCGAGGCTGGTCTGGGTGCCGGCAGTAGCCACCACGCGGGCGCCATCCGTCGCGATGACCGTGCCGTCGTCGGAGCGCCACATGCGCTGCTCGCCCGTGCCCTGGATGAGGCTCATCACCTTCCGCTGGCTGCCATAGGTGACGAGCAGCGTCGGGCCCTCCGTCGCCTCCACCTCGTCCGCGTCCTGGATGCTGCCCGCGGGCAGGGATCGGCGGATGGGCGTCAGCCCGTCCTGGCGGGGCGGCAGGAAAACGCTGGCACGAAGGGCGTTCTCCACCGTGCGGCCGGTCTCGGCCATGTTCGACGTCTCGCAGGCCGCGAGGAGAAACAGCAGGGGCAGGAGGCGCGGGGACAGCATCGCCACAGGATAGAACGGCTGGGGGCCGGAAGCATCACGGAATCGTGTTCCCGCCCGCGGCGTGCTTCATGCGACCTCGATGGCCGTCAGCCCGGCCGCCAGCGCGGCGCGCAGGTCGGGCAGGGCCAGGGCGATGCAGCCCTCCGTCGGCGCGTAGTCGGGCCGGGCGGGGTGGAGGAAGATCGCGCTGCCCCGCCCGCGCACCACCGGCGCATCGTTCCAGCCGAGCACGCCGATGATGTCGTAGACGGCGTCGGCCCGCCAAAGCTCCTCGTGGCGGGCGGCGAAGGGAAGGGTGACGGGGCGGTTATAGGCGGCATCGGCGGGGTCGTCGCACCAGCCATCGCTGGGCGAGATCGGCTCCACCGGCACGGCGCAGCGGGGGGGCGGGAGGCGGTCGGCCCGGTAGAGCACGCGGCGCAGCGGCAGGAGGGCCCGCGGCGTGGCGCCGTCGCCCTCGCTCTTGTCGGCGCGGATGCCGCCGCGGCCGATCGCGCAGCGCCAGCGGTCCCGCTGCAGCGTCAGGTAGGTGCCGTCGAGCCAAGCGATGGTCATGCGGCTTCCTTGCCGGGGACAGGGCTGCTTGCAAGGGGGCGGCCCCCGGGGGAGCTCCCAGTTGTTACCTCGCGGCGCCCCTTCAGCTCGTCGGCGACCCGGCGGAGGGCGCCTGGACCGAAGCGCGCACCGACACGCGCTCCTCCGGCAGGGGGATGAACTCCTTGTCGTCCCCTGGAACAGTGCCGAAGCGGCCGGCCTTCCAGTCCGCCTTGGCCTGCTCGATCCGCTCGCGCGAGGAGGAGACGAAGTTCCAGAAGAGGTGGCGCGGCCCGTCCATGGCGGCGCCACCGAGCATCAGCAGGCGGACACCACGAGGTCCGGCGCGGAGCGCCAGGGCGTCGCCGGCGCGGAAGACGAGCATGCGGCCGGCCTCGAAGCGGTCCTCTCCTACGCTTACCTCGCCTTCCACGACATAGGCGCCGCGCTCCTCGTGGTCGGGTAGGGGAAGGGTGGCGCCGGGGGAGAGGACGGCGTCGGCGTAGAAGAGGTCCGAGGGCGTCTCGACCGGGGATCGTGAGCCCCAGCCATGGCCGGCGATGAGGCGGAGCCGCGCGCCTCCGTCATCGATGATCGGCAGCGTATGGGCAGGGTGGTGGACGAAGGCGGGCGCCGCCTCCTCCTGCGCGCGGGGAAGCGCGACCCAGGACTGGATGCCGTAGAGCGGGTTGGCATGGTCGCGGAGCGCCTGGCCGGTGCGCTCCGAATGGGCGATGCCGCGGCCAGCGGTCATCCAGTTCACGTCGCCCGGGCGGATGGAGAGGTCGGAGCCCAGGGTGTCGCGGTGCTGGATCTCACCCTCGAAGAGGTAGGTGACCGTGGAGAGGCCGATATGCGGGTGCGGGCGCACGTCCAGGCCCTTGCCGGTCAGGAACTCGCCCGGTCCCATCTGGTCGAAGAAGATGAAGGGGCCGACCATCTGGCGCCCCTTGGCGGGGAGCGCGCGGCGCACCTCGAAGCCGCCGATGTCGTGCGTGCGAGGCAGGATCACCTGGCAGACCGGGGCGCCGTCCGGGCATTCGGGCATGACGCCCGCGGGGTCGCTCTCGACGCTCATCGCGTTTCTCCTGGCGGGCTCAGCAGGCAGCGGGATACCCCGCAGCCTGCTGCCCTTGTGTTCACGGGGCGCGGTTCGGCCGGGCCGCAGGATGCGCGAGCCGGGCGCCCGCGTCACGCAGGCGGGCGCGCGCCCGCATCACGGGCGCGTGGGCGCGGCGCCTCAGCGCTCCGGGCGCATGAGCGGAACGCGGACGAGGGCATCGTGATGGTCCATCAGGCGGTCGAGCAGGGCGGTGAGGGTTTGCGCCTCCTCGGGGGAGAGAGGGGCGAGCAGGCGATCCCGGGCGCGCTCGGCCGCCGGTGCCAGGGCCTCAAGAAGGCGCGCTCCCTCCTCGGTGAGGGAGAGCACGCGGCGGCGGCCGTCGGTCGCGTGGCGGTCGCGGCGGAGCAGGCCACGCGCCTCCAGCAGCCCGACCACCATGCCCGTGGTGGAGCGGTCCAGCCCCAGAGCCTGGGCGACACCGACTTGGTCGAGTCCAGGCCACTCGCTGACGGCGACGAGGATGCCGTACTGGGTGGAGGTGACCTCGAAGCTGCGGCACTCCTCGGCGAAGACCGAGAGGGCGATCTGGTGTGCGCGGCGCAGCTTGAAGCCGGGGCGCGCATAGATCGCCGCGAGGAAGCTCGCCTCGGCCGCGGAACCCTGGGCAGGGGCCGGGCGGGGCTTGCGGGCCTGGCCGTTCACGGCCGCGCTTCCAGGGCGTGGTCGGGCATGGGAAGGGGTTCGCAGGAATCAGGGGCGAGCGCCAGGGGGTCCTTACAAATTTCGTCAGTCGTCTGACGATCTTGACTGACGGCGAGCGGGATGGAAATCTTGGGCCTGCTCAAGGAAGAACCGGAAACGCCTCGATGCCAGAAAACCAGGACAGTACGCAGGTCATCATCGTCGGCGGCGGACCGGTGGGAACGGGGCTCGCGATCGAGCTGGCGCTGCGCGGCGTGCGGTCCATCCTGGTGGAGCGCTACCCCTCCCCTCAGCCGATTCCCAAGGGTCAGAACCTGACCCAGCGGACCATGGAGCACTTCCATTTTTGGGGCGCCGAAGCCGCGCTGCGCGCCGCGCGGACCATCCCGCCTGAGTACGGGATGGGCGGGCTGACCGCTTACGGCACGCTGCTGGGCGAGTACCAGCACGACTGGCTGCAACGCGAACTGGTGCGGCAGTTCTACTTCACGGGCAACGAGCGCTTGCCGCAATACGCGACCGAAGCGGTGCTGCGGGCGCGGGCCGCAACCCTGCCGGAGATCACGACCCTCTATGGCTGGACCGCGGAGAGGGTGGAGCAGGACGCCGACGGCGTGACCGTCACCGTTGCCGAGCGGAAGGGCACGGGCCGCCGGACCCTCCGCGCCGCCTATGCCGTGGGCTGCGACGGCAGCAAGTCCACCGTGCGCGAGGCAGCGGGCATCACCCAGACGCGCTCGGACCACGATCGCCTCATGGTGCTGCTCGTCTTCCGCTCCGAGGGGCTGCACGAGTTGCTGAAGCGCTATCCCGGCAAGTCTTTCTACAACGTGCTGCACCCCGACCTTGAGGGATACTGGCAGTTCTTCGGACGCGTGGACCTCGGCACCACCTGGTTCTTCCACGCGCCCGTGCCGGCGGACACGACGAAGGACAACACCGATTTCACGGCGATGCTGCACCGGGCCGCCGGCGCGCCGTTCGACGCCGAGTTCGAGCATATCGGCTTCTGGGACCTGCGCTTCGCCATCGCGGACAGTTACCGCAAGGGCCGCCTCTTCGTCGCAGGCGATGCCGCGCACAGCCATCCGCCCTATGGCGGCTACGGCATCAACACGGGGCTGGAGGACGCGGTGAACCTCGGCTGGAAGCTCGCCGCGTGCTTCGACGGCTGGGGCGGGCAAGGACTGCTCGATTCCTACGACGCCGAGCGGCGGCCGGTCTTCGCCTCCACCGCCGGCGACTTCATCGAGCGCTCGATCCACGTGGACCGCGACTTCCTCGCCGCGCACGACCCGGCGCGCGACCGGGCAGGCTTCGAGGCCGGCTGGGCCGCGCGCACGTCCGGTGCGGCCGCCGAAGTGGCGTCCTTTGAACCGAACTATGAGGGATCACCCATCGTGCAGGCGCCGCCGGGCGAGCCGCGCGGTCCGAGCGCGGTCGGCACCCACAGCCTGACCGCACGCGCCGGCCATCACCTAGCACCGCAGATCATGGCCAGCGGCCGCAACGTCTACGAGGAGCTTGAACAGGGCTTCTCACTGCTCTCCGCCGCGCCGGAGAGCGGGGTGGCCGCTGAATTCCGTGAGGCCGCGAACAGGCTGGGCATGCCGCTCGCGGTGATCGCCCTCAGCGAGGAAGCTCGGCGCAACTACGCCGCCGAGAACGTGCTGGTGCGGCCGGACCAGTTCGTGGCCTGGGCGGGTGAGTCCGCGGAGGCGGAGAAGGTGCTGGCGCAGGCGCGGGGCGGCTGAGAGCCCTCTTCTTCTGTCGTTGCCCTGCGGCGCCGGAGAGGGCGCTGCCCTCTCCGGACGTCCGAGGCAGTGCCTCGGACCCCGCCAAGGGCCTGAGGCCCTTGGATCCCCATCTGGCTTCGCGGCTTCGATGACTGGGACCGGTTCTCTCCTGACGCCCTTCCTGCTCGTGCAGTCGCCTCGGGTCAGTGATCCGAGGCGCACCGACCGCTCAGTGATTCGGACTCAAAAAAAGATGATGGTGAGGGGTCCGGGGAGAGGAAGAATTCCTTCTTCCTCTCCCCGGCGTCACACAAAACCGGCTTACCCCGCCTTGAGCCCCAGGCGCCGGATCATCGCCCCGTCCTCCTCGTATTGCGCCCGCGCGGCCACGGTGTAGTCCGCACTGCCGAGGAAGGCGGGGGACATGTCGTAGCGGTCCAGCACCGCGGTATGGGCGGGGTCCTGGGCAGCCTCCCGGAAGGCCTCTTCGAGCACGCGCACCACCGCGGGGTCCATCCCCGCGGGGCCGCCGATGCCGTAGGGCGAGGTGGAGACGATATCGAGGCCGAGTTCCTTCAGCGTCGGCGCATCGGGGAAGCGCTTGGCGCGCTCCGGCCCCCAGGTGCAGAGCAGGCGGAGTTGCCCGGCGGCGACGAGTTCGGACCAGCCGCTCGTTTCCGCGGAGACCTGGGTATTACCGGAGAGGGTGGATTGCAGGTTCTCCGCCGCACCGCGGTAGGGCACCTGGACCCATTCGATCCCCTGTTTGGCCGCGATCTGCTCCATGGTGATGTGGAGCGAGGTGCCGGCGCCAGGCGTTCCGTAGCTGATCTTGCCCGGATTTGCCTTCGCGTAGTCCAGCAGCTCGCGGAAGGTTTGCCAGGGCGCATCGGCCTTCACCACCACGCCGAAGAGGTAGCCGGTGATCTGGGCGATGTAGGTGAAGTCCTTCATCGGATCGAAAGGCGGGCGCGGAACCATCTGCGGGTAGCGGAAGACCGAGATGGGGATCTGCGACAGCGTGTAGCCGTCCGGCCGCGCACCGCCCGCGAGAAGCTGCGCGCCGAGGATGCCGCCCGCGCCGGCGCGGTTTTCCACCACCACCGGCTGGCCGAGGCGGCGGGAGGTGGCGTCGGCCAGGGCGCGCATGAGGATGTCTGTGGAGCCGCCCGGCCCCCAGGGCACGATCAGGCGGATCGGCCGGTCGGGGAAGCGGGACTGAGCCAGCGCCGGGCGGGCAAGGGCAAGGCCGGTGCCGAGTGCGAGCGCGCCGCGGCGGCCGATGATGTCAGCGGTCATGGATAGTTTCCTCCTCGGCAGGCCCTTCGGCCCTTCCCGGTGCGCAGCAGCGTTCCGTCAGATCTCTTCCACCAGCCCGCCGGCCTCCGCAACCTCGCGCAGGTGGTGGTCGGTGTCACCGAAGAGCAGCTCGTTGGAGGTCAGGCGCTTGAAGAGGTGGCCGGCCCTGTACTCCCAGGTCATCGCGATGCCACCGTGCAGCTGCACCGCCTCCTGCCCGACGAGGCGGGAGGAGCGGTTGACCTGCGCCTTGGCCGCGGCGATCGCCGGGCGGCGCTCGCGGACGTCGGGCTCCTCCGCCATCATCGCGGCGTAGAGCGCCATGGAGCGCGCCTGTTCCACCGCGACCAGCATGTCCGCCGCACGGTGCTGGAGGGCCTGGAACGACCCGATCGTGACGCCGAACTGCTGGCGCTGCTTGAGGTAGTCCACGGTGATGCGGTGCAGCTCCTCCATCGCGCCGAGGCTGTCGGCGCAGAGGGCGGCAAGCGCCACGTCCACCACGCGGCCGGCCAGTGGCAGGCCGGCATCGACCTCGCCCAGCACGCGATCGGCCGGCACGCGCACGCCGTCGAGGGCGATCTCCGCCACGCGGGTGCCGTCCTGCGCGGGCATGCCGTGGCGGGAGACGCCCGACGCGTTCGCGTCCACCAGGAAGAGCGTGATGCCGTCTTGGTCGCGGCGCCCGCCGGCGGTGCGGGCGGTGACGACCAGCAGGCCAGCGTCGTCGCCGCCCAGCACCACACCCTTGCGGCCGTCGAGGACGAAATCGCCGCCGTCGCGGCGCGCGGTGGTGGCGACGTCGTAGAGGTCGTAGCGCGACTGCCGCTCGAGCTGCGCGAAACCCACCTTCAGGGAGCCGTCGGCGATCTGCGGGATGAACTCCGCGCGCTGCGCCTCCGTGCCGCCGAGGCGCAGGAAGCCGCCGCCGAGCACGACCGTGGAGAGATAGGGCGCGGTGATGAGGGCACGCCCGATCGCCTCCATGACGATCATCGTCTCGACGGGGCCGCCGCCGATGCCTCCATCCTCCTCCGCGAAGGGCAGCGCGAGGACGCCGAGTTCCGCGAGCCCGTTCCAGAGCGCAGCGCCATCACCCGCGCCCCCGTGCTGCGCGGGTTCGCGCGCGTTGTCCGCCGCGAAGCGGTCGATGCTTTCCTTGAGGAGCCGCTGCTCCTCCGTCAGGTCGAAGTCCACGCCGCGTTTCCTCTCAGAGACCCAGGAAGGCCTTGGCGATGATGTTGCGCTGGATCTCGTTCGAGCCGCCGTAGATCGAGACCTTGCGGTAGTTGAAGTAGAGCGGCGCCGCGGCATCGGCCCATTCGGGTGAGACGGCGGGCTCGTTCCAGCCCTCCGGCCGGTCGTGCTCCGGCGCCGGCAGCGCGTAGGGGCCGGCGACCTCCAGCAGCAGCTCCGTCGTCGCCTGCTGGAGTTCCGAGCCCTTGATCTTGAGGATCGAGGAGGCCGGATCGGGCTTGTCGGCGTCGCGGTGGCGCTGGTTGGCGACGACCCGCATCTGCGTGATCTCGAGCGCCTTCAGCCCCACTTCCAGTTCGGCCACGCGGCGGCGGAAATCGGCGTCGTCCCACAGCGTGCGGCCGCCCGCCTCCGTCTCGCGCGAGAGGCGCTTGGCGCGCGCCAGGCGCTGCTTGGAGAGCCCGATGCGCGCGATGCCCGTGCGCTCGTTAGCCAGCAGGAACTTCGCGTAGTCCCAGCCGCGGTTCTCCTCGCCCACCAGGTTCTCGGCGGGCACCTCCACCTCGTCGAAGAAGACCTCGTTCACCTCGTGCGCGCCGTCGATGGTGATGACGGGACGCACTGTGATGCCCGGCGTCTTCATGTCGATCAACAGGAAGGAGATGCCGCGCTGCTTCTTCGCCTCGCGGTCGGTGCGGACAAGGCAGAAGATCCAGTCCGCGTGCTGGCCGAGCGTCGTCCAGGCCTTCTGGCCGGAGACGATATACTTGCCGTCCCGCTTCTCCGCGCTGGTGCGCAGCGAGGCGAGGTCCGACCCCGCGCCGGGCTCGGAGAAGCCCTGGCACCACCAGATGTCAAGATTGGCCGTCGCCGGCAGGAACTTGCGCTTCTGCTCCTCCGAGCCGAAGGCGGCGATCACGGGGCCGACCATGAAGACGTTGAACTGAAGCGGCAGCGGCACGGCGGCGCGCTGCAGTTCCTCGGTGTAGAGGTAGCGCTGCACCGGCGACCAGTCCTTGCCGCCCCAGGCCACCGGCCAGTTCGGCGTGGCCAGCCCCGCCGCGTTGAGGATGCGGTGGGAGGTGATGATGTCCTCGCGGTCGAGGTGCCGGCCCTCGGCCACCTTTCGGCGGATCTCGGCGGGCACCTTCTCGCGGAAGAAGCGGCGGAGATCGTCGCGAAAGGCGATCTCCTCGGGCGTGAAGCGCAGGTCCATTGTTGTCCCTCCTTACGCGATCTCGATCAGGCCGGCCGCGCCCTGGCCGCCGGCCACGCACATCGTCACCACGGCGTAGCGCACGCCTCGGCGGCGGCCCTCTATCAGCGCGTGGCCGACCATGCGCGCGCCGCTCATGCCGAAGGGGTGCCCGATGGAGATGGCGCCGCCGTTGACGTTGACCAGCTCCGGGTCGATGCCGAGGGTGTCGCGGCAGTAGATGGACTGCGAGGCAAAGGCCTCGTTCAGCTCCCACAGCCCGATATCCTCCACCTTCAACCCGTGGCGGGCGAGCAGGCGGGGCACGGCGAAGACCGGGCCGATGCCCATCTCCTCCGGCTCGCAGCCCGCGACGGCCAGGCCGCGGAAGATGCCGAGCGGCTGGAGGCTCCGCCGCGCCGCCTCCTCGGCGGACATCAGCACGCTGGCGCTGGCGCCGTCCGAGAGCTGGCTGGCGTTGCCCGCGGTGATGTACTTGCCCTCCCGCACGGGCTTGAGCTTGGACAGGCCCTCCATCGAGGTATCGGGCCGGTTGCCCTCGTCCTTGTCGAGCGTGACCTCCTGCTGCCGGACCTCGCCGGTCGCCTTGTCCGTCACGTTCATCGTCGCGGTGATCGGCATGATCTCGTCGTCGAAGCGGCGAGCCTGCTGGGCACTTGCGGTGCGGCGCTGGCTTTCCAGCGCGAACTCGTCCTGCGCCTCGCGGGAGATGCCGTAGCGCTCGGCCACGAGGTCCGCCGTGTCGATCATCGTGTCGTAGATGGAGGGTTTGTTCGCCTCCAGCCAGGCGTTGCGATAGTGGTTGCGGTTCACCGTGGGCTGCACGAGGGAGATCGATTCCACCCCGCCCGCGACGGCCACCGGCACCTTGTCCACGATGATGCGCTTGGCGGCAGCGCCGATGGCCTCCAGACCGGAGGCGCAGAAGCGGCTGACGGTGACGCCGGCCGAGGTGACGGGGATGCCGGCGCGGATGGCGGCGTGGCGGGCCACGTTGCCGCCCGTCGCGCCCTCCGGGTAGCCGCAGCCCATGACCACTTCCTCCACCGCCTCGGGCTCTAGCTTCGCGCGCGACATGGCGGCGCCGATGGCGTGGGCGGCCATGTCGGCGCCGTGGGTGGCGTTCAGCGCGCCGCGCATGGCGCGCCCGATGGGCGTGCGGGCGGTGGAGACGATCACGGCATCGGTCATGCGGGGGGGCTTTCCTTGGGGGTCGCGCTCCGGGCCATTTCCTCGGCGACCAGGGCGCTGGCCAGCAGCTTGCCGGCGGGGGAGCGGGGAAGTTCGCCGCGCAGTTCCAGCGCGGCCGGCATCTCGTGGCGGCCGAGGCGGTCGCGGAGGAAATCCTTCAGCGCGTCGAGCGTCATCTCGGGCGCGCCGGAGCGCAGCGTGACGAAGGCCTTAGCGGACTGGCCGCGATAGGCGTCGGGAATCCCGATCACCACCACCTCGTTCACGTCAGGGTGCTCGTAGATCGCGCCCTCGATCGCGGCCGGGTACACGTTGAAGCCGCCGGAGATGATCATGTTCTTCCGGCGGTCCATGAGGAAGAACATTCCGTCCCCCTCCATGCGGCCGATATCGCCGGTGAGGAACCAGCCGTCACGGAAGGCGGCCGCAGTTTCGGCGGGCGCGTTGAGATAACCGGCGAAGACATTGGGGCCGCGGATGGCCATCTCCCCGGCCTCACCGGGCGGCAGCGCGCGGGAGGGGTCGTCCAGCGCCACAATGCGCATGTCCACGCCCGGCAGGGGTACGCCGATAATCCCGGGGCGGAGCTTGGCCGCGATCGGCACGCGCGTGCCGGCGGGCGCGGTTTCAGTCATGCCCCAGCCGATATGCAGGCGCTGACCGAGCATTGCCTCCACCTTCGCGCCGACATCAAAGGGCAGCGGCGCACCGCCGGAGACGCAGGCTCGGAGCGAGGAGAAGTCGCGCGAGGCCGATCCCGGCTGGTTCAGCAGCGCGATCCACATCGTCGGCACGCCCGAGAGCACCGTCACGCGCCGCTCCTCGATGTCGCGCAGCACCGCCTCGGCCTCGAAGCGCGGGCGCAGCAGGATCTCGTTGCCGCAGGAGAGGTGGCGCAGCAGCACGCTCGTCAGGGCGTAGATGTGGAACAGCGGCAGCACGCCCATGACGCGCTGCTCGCCCTCCGCCAGCGCGCCGCCGTCCACCCAGTGGCGGTAGATGTCCACGGCGGCCGTCAGGTTCGCGTGGGTGAGCATGGCGCCCTTGGGCAGGCCGGTGGTGCCGCCGGTGTACTGTAATAACGCGACGTCCCCCGGCGAGACCTGCGGCCAGGCGGGCACCGCGCCGCCATCGAGGGCTGAAAGGCTGGGCGCGCGCGGGTCCCCCTCCCCCGATGCGCCGCCCCAGGCAGCATCCTCGCCGAGCAGCACGCGATCGACGATGCCCGAATCCAGCATCTCCAGCGCCGCGGGAAGCAAGCCCGGCAGGTCGGTGGTGATGACGATCCGCGCGCCGCTGTCGGTCAGCTTGTGGTGCAGCACCCGGCGGGCATCGAGCGGGCTGAGATGCACCACCCGCGCCCCCAGCTTCGCGAGGGCGAGGAAGCAGACGGGGTGCCAGGGCGTGTTCGGCAGCAGCAGCCCGACGGGAAGGCCCGGCGCCACCCCAAGGCGCATCAGGCCGGCCGCCAGCCGGTCCACCGCGGCGCCGAGGGCGGTGTAGCTCACCCTCTGGCCGCGGTACTCCAGCGCGGGTTGGCCTCCCCAGCGCGCTACGGCCCGGTTCAGCAGGTCGCCGATGGTGCCGGTCGTGATGGGCGCATCCCAGCGGCAGCCCGGCGGGTAGGAGGCGAGCCAGGGGCGGAGCGGCGCTGTGAGCGCCTCCTCAGCCATGGGTTCGGGAAACCGCCATCTGGGGCCGCACCGTCGTCTCCTCTCGCCGGCCTTGTCGTATATTCCGCAATGCGGAAATATGTTCTGCCGCTTCGCTCTTGGTATCGGAGAGCCAGGGGCGCGGTCAAGCGCGAGAGGATGGGCCATGCGGAAGCGCGCGGCGGAAGTGGAGGTGGCCCCCGGCGAGGATCGCCAGTTCGTGGCGGCCATCGCCCGCGGCTTCGACATCCTTCACGCCTTCCGGGCCGAGGACCCGATGCTCGGCAACCAGGAGCTGGCGGAGCGCACGGGGTTGCCGCGCGCCACCGTCTCGCGCCTCACGCACACGCTGACGCGGCTGGGCTACCTCACCTACCTGCCACGCTTCGCGAAGTACCAGCTCGGCCTTGGCGCGGTGCCGCTGGGGCAGCTCGCGCTGGCCAATATGAGCATCCGGCGGCTGGCCGCACCGCTGATGCGCGCCCTGTCGGAGGAGACGCAGGCCTCCACCTCGCTGGGCAAGCGGGACTGGCTGCTGATGGTCTATGTGGAGCACGTCTCGCCGCGCACCGCCGTCGCGCTGCAGCTGGAGGTCGGGTCGCGCCTGCCGCTCGCGCTGACGGCGATGGGCCGCGCCTGGTACGCGCGCTCGGGCGAGGCGGAGCGGGAAGCGATCGACCGCGAGCTTGCCGCCCGCCAGCCCGGCGAGTGGCCGGCGATCCGCGAAGGCCTGCGGGAGGCCGTGGCGATGCAGGAAAACCTCGGCTTCACCGCCTCGCTCGGTGACTGGCAGCCGACGGTGCACGCGGCGGGCGCGGCCGTGGCGCTGCCGGGGGGCGAGATCGTGGCGCTCAACTGCGGCGCCCCCGCCTTCATGCTCGGGCGGGAGCGGGTGATGACGGAAATCGGCCCTCGCCTCGCGGCTGTGGCGCGGCGGATCGAGGCGATGGCGCGGGGGCCGGGCTAGCGCCCGTAGATGCGGTCCAGCACCTCGGCCACGGCCACCAACTCCTCCGCCGAGGGGTCAAAGCGGGCACCGGCGGCGAGGCGGGCGGCCCAGTCGGCGGCGGCGCGCCCGCCCCAGTCGTCCGGCGGGCTCGCGAGCGTCTCGCGGGCGGTGCCGCGGAAGCGCTCGGCGGTGAAGTCGTAAAAGGAGCCGTTCTCGTTGCGCAGCGCCGCTCCGCCCGCACTTCCCTGGAACTCCGCCGCGATCACCGCGTCGCGCCCGGCGTGGAGGTTCCAGGAACAGGCGAGCCGCACCACCGCACCGGTCGCGAGCGTGAGAGTGGCGACAGCGTAGTCCTCCACCCGGTCCGTGCGGCCCGCCAGCGGCTCCCCGCCGGCAAAGAGGGCACTGGAAACATCGGTGACCGCCGGGAAATCGAGCGCCCAGAGGGCGAGGTCCACGAGATGGACGCCAAGGTCCATCACACAGCCGCCTCCCGACAGAACGGGGTCGCGGAACCAGGGCTTGTCCGGCCCGTAGGCGTTGTGGAAGGTCAGGTCCACGGCGAAGGGATGGCTGAGGCCGCCCTCCCCGATCACCTCGCGGATGCGGCGCATCCCCTCAGTGTGGCGGTAGGAGAGATCGACCGCGAGAAGCCTGTCGGCCCCGCGCGCCGCCTCCACCACAGCCCGCGCCTCGGCGGCGGTGCGGCCAAGAGGCTTCTGACAGAAGACGGCCGCGCCCGCGCGCAGCGCCCGGATCGACTGCTCTGCGTGCAAGGCGCTCGGGGTGGCGATCACCACGCCATCCGGCCGCAGGGCGAGGAGTTCGTCGAGGCCGTTCACCACCGCGGCACCGGGCGCGAGCTTCGCCGCCTCCGCTGCCATCTCGGGCGAGGGATCGGCGATCCCCACCGCCTCCACCGCGCCGCCCGCGAGGATCGCGGCCATGCGGTGGCGCCCGATCCAGCCGGTGCCGAGGAAACCGAGGCGCGGACGGCTCACGAGAAGCGCACCAGGGCCTTCAGGAAGCCGTCCGGCCGATCCCGCGTGGCGTCCAGCGCCTCGCCCAGCCCTTCCAGCCCGTAGGCATGGGTGAAGAGGGGCGCGGGGTCCAGGCGGCCTGAGGCGATGGCGTCCACCGCCTCGCGGATGCCCTCGACATAGACCTTGGGGTCACGCTCATGCGCGTTGATCACGTCGATCCCGCGCCAGTTCCAGAGCCACATGTTCACCTGTCGCGGCCCGTCCTGGTGATAGCCCGCGACGACCAGCCGGCCGCGCTCCGCCGTCAGCTCGCCCGCGAGGTCGAGCGGCCACTGCTTGCCAACGGCCTCAATCACCACCTCGCAGAAGCGGCCCTCGGTCAGGGCCTTCACCCGCTCGATAATGGCGTGGTGGTCCTCCATCGGGATCGTCTCGGCCGCGCCCATGCGGCGCGCGAGGTCGAGCGAGTAGGGGCGGCGGGAGATGGCGATCACGCGCGCCCCCGCATCCGTCGCCAGCCGCGTCAGGATGGCACCGAGGAAGCCGATCCCCACGATCGCCACCGTCTGCCCCGCCTTGATCCCGCTGCGGCGGAAGATGTTCATCGCGCAACCCAGCGGCTCGCCTGGGAAAGGCTGGCCCGCGAGCGAGGCCGGGAGCGGCACGACGTTGCCGGCCTCCGCGATGTCGTACTCCGCATATCCGCGATAGGTGAGCGCGGCCACGCGGTCGCCGACGCGCAGCCCCTCCACGCCCTCGCCCAGCGCGTCCACCACCCCCCAGGCCTCGTGGCCGAGGTCGCCGGGCTCGGTCGGGAAGCGCATCCAGTCGGGTCCCGACCAGGGCGTGAGATTGGAGGCGCAGACGCCACAACCTTCCAGCCGCAGCCGCACCTGCCCGGGGCCGGGCTCGGGGCGCGGCACCTCGCGCACGGAGAACTGGCCGGGTCCGGTCAGGACGGCGGCGCGCATCTGGTCAGTCATGAGCGGGAAGGGCTTCTCTTCAGGCCGCCACCGCCGCCCGCGCCGGCGCGTAGCGGCGCACCATGGAGGCGCAGAACTCGGCGAATTCCTCGGGCACCTGGGGCGGGCTGGTGTGGTGGGGCGCGACGCCGCGGTGCTCCGGCGTGAAGCAGAAGGTCACGGTCACGTCGAAATCCGCCAGCGCCTCCATCTGCCGGTCGAACCAGTCGAGCGCGTTGGGGCGGAAGCTGTCGGCCCAGGAGAGGCCGGTGCGAAGATGGCGCACGCCGAGGCGCTTCATCCAGGCCACCGCGTCGTGCAGGCGGTGATCCTCGTAATGGAACCACTGGCAGAGGCCCATCTCCGGCGCGTGCTTGCCGAAATGCTCGATCGCAGGCTTGGGCGACCCGTCCTCGCGCAGCAGGCCCATGTAGAAGTGGCGGTAGTAGGAGGAACCCTCGGCCTCGCGGTGGCGCGTGGTGGCGCCCCAGGCCTGCGGCAGGTCATAGAGGGAGTACCAGTGGATGCGCGGCGCCTTGCCGATCAGCAGTTCGGCGGTGCGGTTGAGACCCCAGACCTGCACCTCCTCCGCCCCGAAGGTGGAGATGCCCACCTCGCTCACCCAGATCGGCTTGTCGGTCACCGCCCGGATCTCGTCGATCTTGGCGGGCCACTCGTCGATCTTCCAGAGATTCCAGTCGAGCGGGAAGCCGTGCACGGCGACGACGTCGATCTCCTCCATCAGCCCGCGCTCCGTCATATTGACGATGAAGGAGGGATCGATGGGCGAGATGCCGCCGAGGACGCGCGGCAGGTTCGGGTTCGCCTCGCGGATGGCGCGGCCGGCGAGGCGCGCGGTCTCGGCGAAGATCGCCCAGCCGGGATCGAGCTCAGGGTCCCAGTGGGACTTGTTGTTCGGCTCGTTCCAGATCATCGCGGCTTCGATCACGCGCGGCTTCCCTTCTCGTCGCGTCCGGGCGCGGGATAGACGGCGCCGGCGCCCCAGGGGGCCTCCGCGCGCCGGCAGAGATAGACCTCCTCCTCGGGGTGATCGAGGATCGCGAAGCCGGCGGAGCGGAGCATGGCCCCCGACGCCGCGGCGTTCGGCACCCACCAGTTGGAGGGATCCTTCGAGTAGTTCCGCTCGATGAAGTGCAGCTTCGGCCAGCCGGGCTCGTCGAAGATCGCCGTCTCGGAGAAGGGGTAGTCGGCCTCGGGCGTCATCACCGTCTTCGCGCCGCGCTGCATCGACTGGAACAGCAGCAGGTCGTCCGCCACGTGCTCGTGGATGAGGTCCAGCGCCAGCAGCGGGTGGCGGAGGTGGTAGAGGACGCCCATGAAGATCACGAGGTCGAAGCGCTCCCCCAGCGCGCCCACGTCGTAGACGGAAAGGTTGCGGAACTCCGCCTCCAGCCCCGTCACCTCCGCGGCCAGGCGCGCCTGGGCAAGGTAGCGATCGTCGCTGTCGATGCCGAGCACGCGGGCGGCGCCGCGCCGCTTCATCTCCATCGAGTAGAAGCCGGCGTTGCAGCCGATGTCGAGCACGCTCTTGCCCGTGAGATCGGCGGGAATCGCGTGGGCGAAGCGGCGGAACTTGTTGGCGGGGTAGTCGTAGAGAAAATGGTTCGGTGCGGTCCGCACGCCCCCGAGGTCGAGGTTGTGGAACCAGTCGCCCAGCGCCTCCACGCGGGCGCGGATCTCCTCCGTGGATAGCATCGCGGTGCTGCTCATGGCGCGGGCGCCTCTTCAGTACGGGTGGGGCCCAGCTTCCGCGCGGGCGCCGTGCCCAGGCGGGAGAGAATGCTCATCAGCTCGTCCACGCGATGCGCGCAGCTATGGCGGGCACGAATGGTCTCGAGGCCGCTCTCAACGACCGCGCGGCGCAGGGCGGGATCGTCGCGCAGCGCCAGGAGGTGCCGTGTCATCTCCGCGCCGTCGCGGGCGGTGAGATAGTCCCGGCCGGGTCGGAACAGCCCCTCCTCGTCGCGCCAGGGGGCGGAGACAAGCGGGATCCCGCAGGCCAGCGCCTCGAAGACGCGGATGGTTGGGATGCCCGGCAGCATGTCCACGTAGAAGCGGCGAGGGACGTGGACGGTCGCGAGGTGGCGCGCGAAGACCTCCGGCGCGCGGGCATTGGGCAGCCAGCCGCGGTAGCGCGCGCCGTGGCGCTCCAGCATGGCCCGCGCCTCCTCGGGGTAGCGCACGCCGAAGATGTCGAGCGGCAGCCCGGCCTCCTGCGCAGGGCGGAGAAGGAAGCCCTCCAGCTCCGCCGTTCGCTCGCCGTCGCCCCAGTTGCCGATCCAGACGAGCCCCTCGCGCGGGCCCTCCTCCTCGGGCGGGTGGAAGAGGCGCGTGTCGGCCGCTTCGTGCCAGGTGAAGACGCGGTCGCCCCAACCCCAGCGCCGATAGACTTCGGAGAGCGTGGCGCCGAAGGCCAGCACGGCGTCGTAGCCGTCGAGGTCGAAGGTGCGGATAGCCTCGGGATCGCTGACCGCGCGGTGGTGCGTGTCGTGGAAGAGCAGCGTGAACGGCGCGCCCAGCCGGCGGAGCCGCCCGACCGCGGCGACGAGCGCGGGCTCGTTCCACTCATGCACGATGACAACATCGGCACCGGAGAGCGCGGCCTCCAGCCCCTCCGTGCCCGTGAAGGCGGTGGAGCGAAGCTCGGGATAGTTCGCGCGGTAGGCGTCGAGCCCGGCCTCGCCATGGTCCCGCAGCAGGTTCTCCAGGCTCCAGGCGTCCTCCGGCTCCATCGCCCGCACCTCGTGCCCGCGATGGATCAGCTCCCGCAGCACGCCGCGCAGGAAATGCGCGTTGCCGTGGTTCCAGCAGGAGGCGAGGGAATGGGTAAGATAGACGAACCTCACGCCGCCACGCTCCCGGACAGAATCAGTGGGCGGTACACGTCGAGCATCGCGCCCGCCATAGTGTCCACCGTGTAGCGGGCCGCACGACGGCGGGCGGCGGCGCCGAGGCGCGCACGCTCCGCAGGGTCGGCCGCGAGGCGCGCGATGGCCGCGGCGGCCGCGGCTTCGTCGCGTGGTGGCACGTAAAGGGCGGCGGCGCCCCAGAGTTCGCGAAAGGTCGGGATATCCGACAGCACCAGCGGGCACCCTGCACTCGCGGCTTCCAGCACCGCGAGGCCGAAGGGCTCGTAGAGCGCGAGGGAGGCGTAGATCGGGCGCTGCGCGAGCAGCGCGGCCAGGGCCGGCTCGCCGAGATGCCCGAGGGCGCGGACATGCCGGGGCTCCGCCCGGTCGCCGTTCGGCCCCGCTACCGGCCCGGCCGCGAGCACCGGCACGTCGAGGCGCGCGGCCGCGAGGTCCAGCGTGCGGAGGTTCTTCCCCTTGTCCCAGAGCCGCCCGGCCGTGAGCACGAAGAGCGGCGGCGTGCCCGCCGGAACCTCGCCCGGCGGAGCCATGGGGCGGCGGCCGTTATGCACCACCACCGGCCGCCGCGGCAGGGCGTAGCGCCGCGCGGTGGCCTCCCCGAAGGCGCGGCTGGGCGTGACGAGCGTGGAGGCGGCGAGGCACCCTCGGCGCATCAGCTCGGCGTGCCAGGCGAAATCTGGCGGCAGCGCGCCGCCATAAACGGCATCCCACCAGGTGACGACGCAGGAATGCGAAACGGCGACGACGGGCACGGGAAAGGCCGTGCCGGCGGCGTGCGCCGGGCTGTTCAGGTGGACGGCATCCACCCGCGCGGCCTCGGCCAGGGTGGCCAGGGCCTCGCCGGAAGCGCGCAGTTCCTCCGGCCCCTCGGCCAACCAGTCCAGCGGCAGGCCGGTCGGCAGCAGCTCCAGGCCGGGAATCGCGGCCGCACGGACGAGTTGATCGCCCCGCGGCGCCGGGCCGAGCACGGCGATGACCGGCATCACGCCCGCCGAGGAGAGCCCGGCCGCGAGGTCGAGCGCGTAGGTCCAGACACCGCCGGCCGCATCCGCCGTGATCAGCAGCCTCGCGCCGCGGCCTCGCGAGCCATCGGTCACGCGCTGGCGTGCTCGGCGGCGTGCTCGGGCGCCGCGCGCTCCTCGCGCAGCCAGCCGGCCAGGGCCGCCACGCCCTCGCGCCACGGACGGGCCGGGCGCAGGTCGAGCTCCCGCACCGCGCGCCCCGTGTCCGAGACGTAGTAGCGCTGGTCGCCCGCGCGCCAGTCCGCGTAGTGCGTCTCGACCGGCCGTCCCGTGATGTCGCCGATATGCGCGAGAAGCTGGCGCAGGCTGATCGCGTTGACCGGCCCGCCGCCGAGATTGAAGGCGCGGCCCGAGATCTCGTCGATGCGCCGCCAGGCCGAGACATAGGCATCCACCGCGTCGCGCACGTCCAGCACGTCCCGCACCTGGCAGCCGTCACCGTAGATGCTGATCGGCTCCCCCCGCAGCGCGCGGAGGATGAAGTGGGCGACCCAGCCCTGGTCCTCGGTGCCCATCTGGCGCTGGCCGTAAATGCAGCTCATGCGCAGAACCGCCGTCGGCACGCCGAAGGAGCGGCCGAAATCAAGCACGTACTGGTCCGCCGCCCCCTTGGAGCAGCCATAGGGCGTGTGGAAGTCGAGCGGCCGATCCTCGCTCACGCCGCGCGCGCGCACGGTGGGGTCGCGCGGCAC
Source organism: Roseomonas sp. KE2513 (assembly GCF_016107305.1). Lineage (GTDB taxonomy): Bacteria > Pseudomonadota > Alphaproteobacteria > Acetobacterales > Acetobacteraceae > Roseomonas. The sequence continues at coordinate 136,707 of NZ_RCVR01000006.1, read as the reverse complement.
GTAGGCGTCGCCCAGCAGGTCCAGCGTCACGTCGCCGAGGTCGCCATAGACCTTGTTCGTGCTGGCGAAGACGAGCGGCACGCGCTCCCCGCGGCGACGCAGCGCGTCCAGCAGGGCGAAGCTGGCGCCGAGATTGATGTCGAAATCCTCGCGCGGGTCCACGAGACTGGTGGTGACGGCCACCTGTGCAGCGAGATGGAACACCGCCGAGGCCTCGCTCGCCGCGGCCTCCAGGCTCGCCGTGTCGCGCACATCGGCGATGGTGGCGGAGATCCGGCGCGGATGCCGCTGCTTGAGCCAGTCGAGGTTGGTCGAGACCCCGGGACGCGAGAGCGCGTCGTAGATCAGGACGTCGTGCCCCTCCCCCGCCAGCCGATCGGCAAGGTTGGAGCCGATGAACCCGGCACCGCCCGTGATGAGGACTGGCCGGGTACCGGGAAGGGCCGGCGCCTTCGGCATCGCGTCCATCACGCGACGAGCCCCCGCAGCTCCAGCTCGTTCCTCGCCTGGCTCACCCGATCGAGCGCCTGCTGGCGGGCCACCCACTCGGCCAGCTCCGCGAGATCGGCGGTGAAGTCGAGGCGCTGCGTGCGATAGCCGAGCTCGTCCCGGGCCTTGGTGATGTCGGGGATGTTGTGGCGGATATCGCCGGCGCGGGTCTTGCCCGCGATCTCCGGCGCGAGGCCGGTGCGGCCCATGGCGCGCGCGAGGTCCGCGGCCACGTCCTGCACCGTACGGTCCACGCCGCTCGCGATGTTATAGACGCCACCGGGAGCCCGCGGATGGTCGAGCGCGAGAAGGAAGGCGCGCGCCACGTCCTCTACATGCACGAAGTCGCGGCGCTGCAGCCCGTCCTCGAAGATCATCGGCGGCTGGTTGTTCTGCAGGCGCGCAGCGAAGATCGCGAGAACGCCGGTATAGGGGTTCGAGAGCGCCTGTCCCGCGCCATAGACGTTCCAGAGCCGCAGCGCGACGCCCTCCATCCCATAGGCCGGAGCGAGGGTGAGCGTCAGCCGCTCCTGCACGAACTTCGTGATGGCGTAGACGGAGGCGAGGTTCGTCCGCTTCCATTCCGGCGTGGGCACTGGCACCAGCGGGCGGCCCTTGGCGTCCAGCGGGTCCCAGGGCGCGTCGGGCGTGAGGCGCGGCTGGCGCACCGCGTCCTCCACGAGGGTGCCGTCGGCGTCGCGGTAAAGCCCCTCGCCGTAGACGCTCATGGAGGAGGCAACGACGACGCGCTTCACGGGCTGATCGATCAGCTGCTGGAAGAGCACCGCGGTGCCACAATCGTTCACCGAGACGTAGCGCTCGATCGCGTACATGCTCTGCCCGACGCCGACCTCGGCCGCGAGGTGGACGACCTTGTCCACGCCGCGCAGCGCGCGCTTGACCGCATCGGGGTCGCGGACGTCGCCGGTCACCACCTCCACCTCGGAGTCGAGGCCATCGGCGCCGCGGTCGGCATGGACCTGCTCGATGAAGCTGTCGAGCACGCGCACGTGGTCGCCGCGGTCGAGCAGCGCGCGCGACACGTAGCGGCCGATGAAGCCCGCGCCCCCGGTGATCAGGACTGATTCCGCCAAAGCTCTCGCCCTCCCGTCTCAAGCTGCTGCCGCCCGTCGGACCGGAAGGGCCCGGCTCGATGATCGGTTCCGGCAGGGCGTAAAGCGCCATTGCCCGTCTCGAATCGCGTTCCGAGGTGGAGCACGCAAGTCTTTAACCGGCGCGGACACTTTGAAGAAGGCCACCGGCAACATCACATTTTCTTGTAGAAAATGGCGGCCAACCATGCGCATCCCGGCATGGCGTTGATCGCTAGTTGGGGCGATAGCTAAGTTGATGCATGCGGCCGCCCCGGCCGCAGTGCCATGGAGAGGAACGCGATCCTTTGACGATTGCTTCGCCGCGCGCGAACGGACCGAGGGCGTGAGCGCGCTGCGCGTCGCGATCGTGGGCGTTGGAAACTGCGCGTCCTCCTTCGTGCAGGGCCTGTCCTACTATTGCATGGCACAGGCCAACGAGCCCGTGCCCGGCCTGATGAACGTGGAGTTGGGCGGATACCACGTGCGCGACATCGCCGTCTCCGCCGCCTTCGACGTGAACGCGGCCAAGGTCGGGCGCGACGTGGCGGAGGCCATCCTCGCGCCGCCCAACAACACGCAGGTTTTCGCTGAAGTGCCGCGATCGGGTGTCGTGGTCAACCGCGGCCCGACCCTCGACGGAATCGGCCGCTATCTGACGGCCGAGATCGAGGAATCCAGGGCGCCGGTGGCCGATGTCGCGGGCATCTTGGAGGAGTCCCGTACCGACGTCCTCGTCTCCTATCTCCCGGTGGGCTCACAGCAGGCGACGGAATGGTACGCCGAGCAGGCACTGCGCGCGGGCTGCGCCTTCGTGAACTGCATTCCCGTCTTCATCGCCTCCAACCCCGAATGGAGCAAGCGCTTCGAGCAGCGGGGCCTGCCGATCATCGGCGACGACATCAAGAGCCAGGTCGGCGCCACCATCGTCCACCGCGTGCTGGCGAACCTCTTCCGCGAGCGCGGCGTGCGGCTGGACCGCACCTATCAGCTCAATTTCGGCGGCAATGCCGACTTCCTGAATATGCTCGAGCGAGAGCGGCTGGAATCGAAGAAGCTCTCCAAGACGCGCGCCGTGACAAGCCAGTTCGACGTGCCGCTGCCTGCCGAGAGCGTCCATGTCGGCCCGAGCGACCATGTGCCCTGGCTGACCGACCGCAAGTGGGCGCAGATCCGGCTGGAGGGCACGGGCTTCGGCGGCATGCCTCTGAACGTGGAGCTGAAGCTGGAGGTCTGGGATTCCCCCAACTCGGCCGGCGTGGTGATCGACGCGGTCCGCTGCGCCAAGCTCGCGCTCGACCGCGGGATCGGCGGCGCGCTCACCGGGCCGTCCAGCTACTTCATGAAGTCCCCGCCCCAGCAGTTCGACGACGGTGAGGCCCGGGAGCGCACGCTGCGCTTTGTCGTCGGCGAGGGTTGAATTGGGGTGGCGGCCACGCTCTTCCTCCTGCGCCACGCGGCGCATTCACGCGTCGGCAGCACGCTCTGCGGCCGGATGCCGGGGGTGACGCTGGGGGAGGAAGGGCACCGCCAGGCACGCGCGCTGGCCGGGCGGCTAGCCGACGAGGCGATCGAGGCGGTCTATTCCAGCCCCCTGGAGCGCGCGCGGGAGACGGCGGCGCCGGTCGCCGCGCGGCTGGGCCTGGACCCGCGCGTCGAGGACGGCGTGACGGAGATCGATTTCGGCCACTGGACGGGGCGCGACTTCGCCTCGCTCGATGGCGATCCTGACTGGACCCGCTGGAACGCCGAGCGCGGCACCGCCCGCCCGCCCCAGGGTGAGAGCATGGCCGAGGCGCAGGCCCGCGCGCTCGGCGCCCTCGAGCGGCTGCGCGCGCGGCACCCGGAAGGCCGGGTCGCGGTGGTCAGCCATGCCGACATCATCAAATCGGTGCTCGCGGCCATCCTCGGCATCCCGCTGGACGGGATCGGGCGCTTCGAGATCCAGCCGGCCTCCATCAGCGCCCTGGCCCTCTGGCCCGGCGGCGGAAAGGTGTTGAGCATGAACGAGACGCTTCGCGCATGAAGATCGCCTTCTACGGATCGAGCCTTCTCTCCTCCTACTGGAACGGGGCGGCGACCTATTACCGGGGCATGCTGCGCGACCTCGCCGCGCGCGGGCACGAGATCACCTTCTACGAGCCCGACGCATTCGGACGGCAGCAGCACCGCGACATCGAGCCGCCCGCCTGGGCCGAGGTGCGCGTCTACGACGCGACGGAGAGCGCGCTGCGGGCAGTGATGGACGAGGCCGCGCGCGCCGATGTCGTGGTGAAGGCGAGCGGGGTCGGCGTCTTCGACGACGAGCTGATCGCGGGCGTAATGGCCGCCGCCCGGCCCGAGGCGATCCGCATCTTCTGGGACGTGGACGCGCCGGCGACGCTCGCCGAGATCACGCCGGTGCCGGACCACGCACTGCGCCGCGCCCTGCCCTCGCTCGACTTCGTGCTCACCTATGGCGGCGGCCCGCCGGTGATCGCGGCCTACGAGGCGCTGGGTGCCCGCCGCTGCATCCCCATCTACAACGCGCTCGACCCCGAGACGCACCACCCGGTGCCGCCGGACCCGCGCTTCGAGGCGGACCTCTCCTTCCTCGCCAACCGCCTCCCGGACCGCGAGGCGCGGGTGGAGGCCTTCTTCCTCGATGCCGCCAGGCGGCTGCCGGGGCGGAGCTTCCTGCTCGGCGGCAACGGCTGGGACGACAAGCCGATGTCGCCCAATATCCAGCGCATCGGCCATGTCGGCACGCGCGACCACAACGCCTTCAACACCTCCCCCCTTGCGGTGCTGAACGTGGCGCGGGACAGCATGGCCTCGGTCGGCTACTCGCCGGCCACGCGCGTCTTCGAGGCGGCCGGCGCGGGCGCCTGCCTCATCACCGACGCCTGGGTGGGCCTCGACCTCTTCCTCAAGGAGGGGGAGGAGGTGCTGGTGGCGCGCGACGGCGCCGACGTGGCCGAGCATGTTCGCTCGCTCACGCCGGAGCGCGCGAGGGCAATCGGCGAGGCGGCGCGCCGGCGCGTGCTGGAGGGCCACACCTATGAGCGCCGCGGCGCCGAGGTTGACGCGCTGCTGCGGCGGGAAGCCGCGCTGATCGCAGAGCAGGGCGTGCGCGCATGAGCGCCCCGCTCCGCGTCGTCGTCCTCGGCCTCAGTCTCTCCTCCTCCTGGGGGAACGGCCACGCGACGACCTTCCGCGCGCTGTTGCGTGCCTTCGCCGCGCGCGGCCATGACGTGCTCTTCCTGGAGCGCGACGTGCCCTGGTACGCCTCGCACCGCGACCTCCCCTCCCCCGATTTCTGCGAGCTCTCGCTTTACCAGGATCTCGAGGATCTCGATCGCTGGCGCGGCGCCATCGAGGCGGCGGATGCCGTGATCGTCGGCTCCTACGTGCCGGAGGGCGTGGCGGTCGGGCGCATGGTGCAGGGCGTCGCGCGCGGTGCCACCGCTTTCTACGACATCGACACGCCCGTGACGCTCGCCAAGCTTGAGCGCGGCGACGAGGAATACCTCTCCCCCGCGCTCATCCCCGGCTACGGCGTCTATCTCTCCTTCACCGGTGGCCCGACGCTCGACCGGCTGGAACGGCAATACGGCTCGCCGGCCGCGCGGCAGCTCTACTGCTCCGTCGATCCCGACGCCTACCGCCCGATGGAGGTGCCCCCGCGCTGGGACCTCAGCTATCTCGGCACCTACAGCCCCGACCGCCAACCGGTGCTGGAACGCCTGCTGTTGGAACCCGCGCGCCGCGCCCCTGACCTGCGCTTCGCCGTCGCCGGCCCGCAATACCCCGCTGACATCGACTGGCCCGCGAATGTGGAGCGGATTGACCATGTTCCGCCCGCCGACCATCCAGGCTTCTACGCCGCCAGCCGTTTCACCCTGAATGTCACCCGTGCCGACATGATCCGCGCCGGCTACAGCCCGAGCGTGCGGCTCTTCGAGGCCGGCGCCTGCGGCGTGCCCATCATCTCCGACCGCTGGGACGGCATTGAGACACTGCTACGCCCAGCGGAGGAGATCATCCTCGCCGATGGCGCGACCGACGTCCTTGCCGCCCTGCAAGGCATGGGGAAGGCGGAGCGCGGCGCGATGAGCCGGGCACTCCGGGTGCGCGTCTTGGGCGAGCACACCGCCGCCCACCGCGCGGCCGAGCTGGAAGGGCACCTGCGGGAGGCCATGGCGCGCGCCGCCCGCCCGCTGGACGCCGCGAACGCTCCGTGAGCGGTACCGCTCCCCGCTAGGATGCTCGTCTACGGCGACGCGCCCCGGCGGGAGGATCCGCGCCGCCTGCTGGACGCCCTTGGCGTGGCGCTGCGGGAGGTCGCCGCCGCACCGCCGGGCCTCGCCCGCCACGCCGCCCTCGTCGCCGTGCTGATCGAGGCGGGGGAGCTCGCCCAGGGCCTGGCCGATGCCGGCTTCGCCGAGCGAGGGGAGGATGCGCCCGGCCCCGCCGAGGCGGCGGCCATGGCGCTGCTCGGGGCGATCGCGGCTGCCGTGCTGGAATCCTGGCGTTCCGGCTTCGTCTGCACCGGCCCCTTGCCGACCGCGGAAATCGCGGCGGCCATGCCCGACACCATCCTCTGCAAGCGGGCGGAGGGCTTCGCGCACTACGCCCTCTTCCCGGAAGCCTATGGCGCGGCCGCGGCGGCACTGCCGGAGGGGCCGCTACGGGTGATCGGCCTGCGCTCCATCGGAACCACTCTCGGCGCGGTCGTCGCGGCCGCGTGCGGCGCCCCGCCGGCCGTCACGCTGCGCCCCACCGGCCATCCTTTCCGCCGGAAGGTACAGCCCTCCCCTAAACTTGCGGCCTCCCTGCTCGCCGACCCCGCCGCGCGTTTCGCCGTGGTGGACGAGGGACCAGGTCTTTCCGGCAGCAGCTTCGGCGCGGTGCTCGATTTCCTGGGGCAGCGCGGCGTCCTGGAGGGCCGGATCCACCTTCTCCCCGGCCATGGCGGGGAGCCCGGCCCCCAGGCCAACGAGGCAGCGCGAGTTCGCTGGTCACGCCTCGCGCGGCACCCGGCCCCCGTCGACACCCTTCTGCTCGATGCCACCGCGGGCTTGCCGCGCTGGGCGGCGGACCACCTCGGCTCCCCGGACGCGCCGATGGAGGAGATCACGGGCGGCGGCTGGCGGCGGCTGCGCTCCCCCGATCCGGCGGACTGGCCGGCCGTGCACCCCTATCTGGAGCGGCGAAAGTTCCTGCACCGCAGCGGCGGCCGGACCTGGCTGCTGAAATTCGCAGGCCTCGGCCGGCAAGGGCTGGAGGCGGAGGCGCGCGCCCGCCGCCTGCACGCGGCCGGCTTCACCCCTGAAGTGGCGGGGCTGCTGCACGGCTTCCTCGCCGAGCGCTGGGTGAACGAGGCCCGGCCGCTCGACCCCGAGGCCTGCGACCGCCCGGCCCTCCTCGCACATCTCGCCCGCTACCTCCTCTTCCGTGCCCAGCACCTCCCGGCAGGCGAGGAGGAGGGCGCCTCGCCCCGGGCGCTCTGGGAAATGGCCCGGCACAACACCGCGGAGGCGCTGGGCGCGGGCCCCGCCGCGCGGCTCGACGCCTGGGAGCCGCATCTCGCGGCGCTCGGCGCGCGGCTGCGGCGCGTCAGCACCGACAACCGGCTGCACGCCTGGGAATGGCTCGTTCTTCCCGGCGGGCGACTGCTGAAGGCGGATGCGGTGGACCACGCGGCGGCGCATGACCTCGTGGGATGCCAGGACATCGCCTGGGACGTCGCCGGTGCCGCCGTGGAACTCGGCCTCCCGGCAAAGGAGCGCGAAGGGCTCCGCGCCGCAGTGGGGGCGGATGCCACGCTGCTCGACTTCCTCACCCCCTGCTATCTCGCCTTCCAACTCGGCTACTACACCATGGCCGCCGGAGCCTGGAGCGGCGGGGAGGAGGCCGTACGGGCGCGCGCGGCGGCGGGCCGCTACGCCGCTGGCCTCGAGCGCGTCCTGGCACGGAGCTGAGCTTCCAGAGCGTCCTTGCTAAACCGTTTCGTCAGAAGGTCCGATTGCGGAACCCCCGTTCGAGCGTCGCGTTACGCCTGGTAACAGCCGGGAGGTCCCCGCCCATGTCCGAAACTCGTTCCCGCCCCCTCTTCCGCCTCGTCGCGGCGCTGGCCGCGCTCAGCACGGCGGTGGCCTGCGCGCCGGTCGGCCCTGGGCCTTACCAGCAGCAGGCGAGCAACGCGGCCTATGCCTGCCAGCAAGGCATCGCCCAGGCCTGCTACGACTATCAGGCGATCGCCCCCGCGGCGAATGCGGAGGTCTACCAGGAACAGCAGAACGCCCAGGTCGGCACCGCCGTCGCGGCAGGCCTGGTCGGCGCCGTCGCCGGCGCCGCCATCGCGAGCAGCGCGCGGCGGCCCCATTATCGTGGGCGCGGCTACTACGAGCCGCGCCGCGGCTATTACGGGCCGCACCGCGGCTATTATGGGCCGCACCGCGGGCACTACCGCCACTACTGAGGCGGAAAGTCAGACGACCCCGGTGCGCCCCATCTCGAGGAACTTTTCGCGCCGGCGGGCCCGTAGCGTCGCGCCGTCGAGGGCCAGCAGCGGGGTGAGGCAGGACTCGATCCGGTTCCCCACCGCCAGGACGGTCGCCGCGGCGTCGCGATGGGCGCCGCCCATCGGCTCCGGGATCACCCCGTCTACGAGGTTGAGGCGCTTCAGGTCCTCGGCGGTCAGGCGGAAGGCCTCGGCGGCGGTCGGGGCCTGGGCCGCGTCGCGCCAGAGGATGCTCGCCCCGCCCTCGGGCGAGATCACGCTGTAGATGGAGTGCTCCAGCATCAGCACGCGGTCGGCGGTCGCGATGGCGATGGCGCCGCCCGACCCACCCTCGCCGATGATGGTGGCGACGAAGGGCACGGGAGCATCAAGGCAGGCCTCGATGGAGCGGGCGATCGCCTCCGCCTGGCCGCGCGCCTCGGCCTCCACGCCCGGGAAGGCGCCAGCCGTATCCACGAAGGAGAGGAGGGGCAGGTTGAACCGGCCCGCCAGTTCGATCAGGCGGCGCGCCTTGCGGTAGCCCTCCGGCCGGGGGCTGCCGAAATTGTGCCGGATGCGGCTGTCGGTATCCGTGCCCTTCTCGATTCCCAGCACCATGACGGACTGGCCCCGAAAGCGGCCGAGCCCGCCGACCACCGCCTGATCGTCCGCGAAGGCGCGGTCGCCGGCGAGTGGCGTGAAGTCCTCGATGAGCTCCGCGATATAGGCGAGGCATTTCGGCCGGTCCGGGTGCCGCGCCACCTGGGCCTTCTGCCAGGGCGTGAGCTTCGCGTAGGTGGCGGCGAGCAGCTTCTCCGCCTTGTCGCGCAGCTTGCCGATCTCGTCGGCCACGTCGATGCCGCCCGCGTCCGTCGTGCGACGCAGCTCCTCGATCTGGCCTTCCAGCTCGGCGATCGGTTTCTCGAATTCGAGGAAGTGGCGCATCAGCGGTCCGGAAAGAGGGGCCTCTTGGGAGCGCGGGCGGCTTAGCGCAGGGGCGCCGCGGACGCCAGACGCCGTGGCAGGGCGCGGGTGCCGGCAGGTGGGTGCCCTGAAAGCAGGCGAGGCGGGACGAAACAGGTTCGACCGGGCGCCGAAGCCGATCTAGGCTTACTCCCCATCCCCCGAGAACAGGGGGCAGGAACGGAGGAACGTCATGGCCAGGATCACCCGGCGCCAGAGCCTGCTGCTCGGCGCAGCCGTCTCCACTGCTGCCCTGGCAGACCCGCGGCCAGCCAGTTCGCAGGCGGCCTATCCTGATCGCCCTGTCCGCGTTGTCGTCCCTTTCCCTGCCGGCGGCACCACCGACATGCTTGCGCGCCTCTTCGCCCAGCGCATGACCGAATCCATGGGCCAGCCCGTCGTGGTGGAGAACCGCGGCGGCGCTGGTGGATCACTGGGCGCGGACGTGGTGGCAAAGGCAGCGCCGGATGGTTACGTGCTGCTGTTCCACAATCTTACCTTCACCTCGACCACCGCGGCGCTCCAGCTCGCCGGGCGCGCACCGCACGACATCGAGCGGGACTTCGCCCCGGTCTCGCTTGCGGCCAACGTACCGATGCTGCTCGTCGCCTCCGCCTCGGTGCCGGCAAAGGATCTGCGGGAGTTTGTCGCCTTCGCCAAGGCGCCGGGGCAGTCCGGGGTCTTCTACGGTTCCACTGGCCCGGGCAGCATCATGAACCTGGCCGGGGAGGTGCTGAAGCGCGACGCCGGCATCGCCATGGAGCATGTGCCCTTCCGCGGCGCGGCGCCGCTGGTGCAGGAGATGGTGGCCGGGCGCATCCAGTTCGGCGGGGACCAGCTCTCCACCGCGCTCGGCCATGTAAGGTCGGGAACGCTGCGGCCCATGGCGACGCTGGCCGCCGACCGCTCCGCCGCCCTGCCCGACGTGCCCACGGTGCGTGAACAGGGCTTCCCCAACATGGAGCTGCGCGGCTGGAACGGCTTCTTCGCCCCCGCCCGCACGCCCGACGCCATCATCGCCCGCCTTCACCGCGAGATTGCCGCCGCCGCCGCCCACCCGGAGGTGCGCCGCCGCATGGCCGAGGTGGGCGCCGAGCCCGTCGGCTCCTCCCCCGCCGAGTTGCGGCAGGCGGTGGGCGAGCAGGTCGCCCAGGTCAGGCCCCTGGTTGCAGAGTTGCGGCTGCAGGTGGAGTAGGCGGCATGGCGGGCGTGATCCTGGTAACGGGTTCGGGGCGGGGCATCGGCGCCGCCACCGCGAGGCTGGCGGCGCGGCGGGGCCACGCCGTCTTCGTGAACTATGCCGAGCGGGAGGACCGTGCCCGCGCCGTGGTGGAGGAGATCCGTGCCGGCGGCGGCCGCGCCGCGATGGGCCGCGCCGACGTGGCGCGGGAGGACGAGGTGGAGGCGATGTTCGCCGCCATCGACAGGGAGTTGGGCCCGGTGACGGGGCTGGTGAACAACGCGGGCGTCACCGGCCCCGCCACCCGGCTGGAGGGCTACGACGCCGCCACCATCCGCCGCGTGCTCGATGTCAGCGTGGTCGGCACGATGCTCTGCACCCAGGCGGCGGCGCGGCGGATGTCCAAGAAGAGGGGTGGCATGGGCGGCTCGGTCGTCAATCTCTCCTCGGTCGCGGCGACGATCGGCGGCGCCGGGCAGTGGACGGCCTATGCAGCGGCCAAGGGTGCGGTGAACAGCCTGACCATCGGCCTGTCACGGGAGCTGGCGCCCGAGGGCATCAGGGTGAACGCCCTGATGCCCGGCCTGATCGACACCGAGATCCACGCCACGGCCGGGCTAGGCGACCGCCTGGCGCAGCTGGCCCCCACCGTGCCGGCTGGGCGGATCGGCACGGCGGAGGAATGCGCGGAAGCCATTCTCTGGCTGCTCTCGGGCGAGGCGCCCTACCTCACGGGCGCGCTCATCCCCGTCGCGGGCGGGCGCTGAGGCCAGCCCGGGGCACCTCACGTCAGCTGCCCGCGCCGAAGCCCTCCAGCACGATCTTGCCGCGCGCCTTTCCGCTCTCCACCGCGGCATGTGCGCGGCGCAGGTTGACGGCATCGATGGTGCCGAAATGCTCCGCCAGGGTGGTCCTAAGCGTGCCCCCATCAAGCATCCGGCTAACCTCTGCCAGCAGCCGGTTCTGCTCCTCCATGTCAGTGGTGTGGTGCATGGGGCGGGCGAACATGAACTCCCAGTGCAGGGAGGCCGCCTTGCTCTTCAGCTTCATCACGTCGGGCGGCGTCTTCGGGTCATCGATGAGGCAGATCGCGCCCTGGGGAGCCACGATCTCGCAGATTGCGTTCCAGTGGGCCTCGGTGTGCGTGGTGACGAAGACGTAGCGCACCGGCACACCCAGCGCCTTCACCTGCGCGACGAGGTCGCCACCGTGGTCCAGCACGCTGTGGGCGCCCATGTCGCGCGCCCAGCCCATCGTCTCCGGCCGGCTGGCGGTCGCCACCACGCGCAGGCCCGTCAGCTGGCGGGCAAGCTGCACGGCGATAGAGCCGACGCCGCCTGCACCGCCAATGATCATCACCGCCTCCTCGCGCGGCGCGTCGCCGGGCGAGGTCCTGTCGCGCGGGATACCCAGGCGGTCGAACAGGGCCTCCCAGGCGGTAATGGCGGTCAGCGGTACGGCCGCGGCCTCGGCGAAGGACAGGGCCACGGGCTTGGGCCCGACGATCCGCTCGTCCACGAGGTGCAGTTCGGCATCCGTACCGGGGCGGGTGATGTCGCCGGCGTAGAAGACGGCGTCGCCCGGTCGGAACAGGGTCGCCTCAGGACCCACTGCGCGTACCATCCCGGCGGCGTCGTAGCCGAGCAGCTTGGGCGTGCCAGCCGGATCGGTGCGCGCCCGCACCTTGGCGTCCACCGGATTCACCGAGACGGCACGCACCTCCACCAGCAGGTCGCGGCCCGTGGGAGCGGGCGGGTCGGGCAGCGTCATGTCCTGGAGCGCCGCAGGGTCGCTCGATGGCAGGCTGTGGGTGTAGGCAACGGCTCTCATGCTCTCGGTCTCCTTTCGGCGCGGGCCATGGCACCGCTCCGGCGTGCGGAAGGGCACCTGCCACAATGGGCTGCGTCCCCCCCGAATACCGGTGAGATGCATCCTCCTGCCGCCATTGAAAATCGGCTCGGCAGGGAAAACATTTTCAATGAATGGTCAGTAATCCACCCTTTGACCTTCTCGATCTCCGCCTTGTCCAGCACGTGGCGCGGGCAGGCAGCCTTTCGGCCGCCGCCGGGGCGCTCGGGCTAACCCCGGCCGCGGCAAGCCGCCGGCTGGCAGTCATGGAGAAGCGGCTGGGCTTGCGGCTCTTTGCCCGAACCACGCGCCGGCTGCGCCCAACGCCGGAGGGTGAGGCCTTCCTGCCCCATGCTGAGCGAGTTCTCGCGGCGGCGATGGAGGCCGAGGCGGCGCTGCCCGGCGGCTCGGCGGCGCTCTCCGGCACGCTTCGGCTCACGGCGCCCGCCACCTTCGGCCGCAAGGTCCTGGCGCCCCTGCTGGCCGAGCTTCTCTCCAACCATACGGAGTTGCGGCTCGACCTGCTGCTCACCGACACGCAGCTCGACCTCGTCGCTACCGGCTGCGACGCAGGGGTGCGGATCGCGCCGCTCTCCGGCCAGACGCTCGTCGCGCGGCGGCTCGCCCACAACAACCGCGTTCTCTGCGCGGCGCCCGCCTACCTGGCGCGGCGTGGGGTGCCGGCCAGCCGCGCGGCGCTGGCCGCGCACGATGCACTGGTGCTGCACGGGGTGGAGGCCTGGATGCTGCTGCCGGAAGTCGGCGGCCCGGCCCAGCGCGCCAGACTGTCACCGCGCATGGTCAGCAGTAGCAACGAGGCACTACGGGAGGCCTGCCTCGCGGGCCTCGGCATCGGGTTGCACTCCACCTGGGACGTGGGCGAGCACCTGCGCCGAGGCGAACTCGTCGCGCTGCCGCCGGCGGTCGGCGTGCCGGAAAGGCTTGGCATCTGGCTGGTCTTCCCCGACAGCGTCGCCACGCCGGCGCGGGTGCGGGCTCTGACGGACCTCCTCGTCCAGCGCCTCGGCCCCGTCCCTCCCTGGGAGCGATGAGGGGCCGCGCTCAGGCCCGCGCCAGCGGGTGGTGCTCCTCCACCAGGGCGCGCAGCCGTTCCTCCAGCACCTGGGTGTAAATCTGGGTGGTGGCGATATCGGCATGGCCGAGCAGCACCTGCAGCGTCCGCAGGTCAGCCCCGCGCCCCAGCAGGTGCGAGGCGAAGGAGTGGCGGAGGACGTGGGGCGAAACCCGCGCCGGCTCGATCCCGGCCGCCAGCGCCGCCTCCTCGATCAGGTTGTTGAGGGTCTGGCGCGTGAGATGGCCCGATGACCCGCGGGAGGGAAAGAGCCAGCGGGAGGTCTCCGCCCCCTTGGCGCCCGCCCGCGCGGCCGCCACCGCCTCCCGCGCGCGGGCGCTGATCGGCACCAGCCGTTCCTTGCCGCCCTTGCCGCGGACGACGACGAGGGGGGAATCCTCCCGCAGCGCCGTCACCGGCAGTTCCACCAGCTCGCTCGCCCGAAGGCCCGAGCAGTAGAGCAGCTCGCAGACCGCGACCGCGAGCGGCGCCCGCCGGGCCGGCAGGCGGGCGGCAGCGGCGATCAGCCGCTCCACCTCCTCCTCGCGCAGCGGGTGGGGCAGCAGGGCGGGCTTGGCCGGGCTGTCCAGCGTCTCGGTGGGGTCATCGGCGCGCAGGCCCTGGCGCGCCAGGAAGCGGTGGAACTGGCGGAGCGCCGAGAGGCGGCGGGCGGCGGTGCGGGGAGAGAACCCCGCATCCGTCAGCCCCCCGATATAGGCCGAGAGGGTTGCGGCGCTCATCGCCTCGGCCGCCTCCCCCGCGCGGCGCGCGGCGTAGCCGATCGCGTCCTCGAGGTCCGCCCGATAGGCCTCCACCGTGTTGCGGGCCGCGCCGCGCTCGGCCATCAGCACCTCAAGGAAGGCCTCGAGATGCCGGTTCATGCCGAACACACGCCCGCATTCACGGTGACACGGGGTTCAGCGGGGGCCGAAGCGGTCGTTCGGCAGCACGCGCTCCACCGGCTGCTGCTTCACGCCCGGCGGGAAGGCGCCGACGGCGAGCAGGCCCGCGACGAGAAGGCCCACCAGGAGGAGGATCACCACGAGGATGGGGCGTCGGAACATCAGGTAATCGGCTTCCCCGGGGTGCGCCGCGCGGCGCGACTCTCTGGCGGCCGCGCGGACGACGCGGCGTCCGGCTTGTGCTAGCGTCGCGCGCCGTGTCACGCAACCTCGCCGATCCCCTCCCCGCCACGACGGACGCCGAAGCGACCGAAGGGCCACCCTCCGCCCCCCGGGCTGCGGCGGCGCGGCCGTCGCACAGCCCTATGCACAGCATCGTCCTCGTGGGCATGCCAGGGGCAGGGAAGTCCGCGATCGGCAAGCGCCTGGCCGCGCGCCTCGGCCTGCCCTTCCTCGACGCCGACACCGAGATCGAGAACGCGGCCGGCATGACCGTTGCGGAAATCTTCGCCCGCTACGGCGAGGCCCATTTCCGGGACGGCGAGCGCCGGGTGATCAGCCGAATCGCGGCCGGCCCGCCGGTCGTGCTGGCCACGGGTGGCGGCGCCTATGCGGATGCCCGCACCCGCCGCGCCCTGCGCGAGGCCGGGGCGGTCACGCTCTGGCTGCGGGCCGATATCCCCGTGCTGAAGCGGCGCATCGTCGGGCGCAGCAACCGCCCCCTCTTCATCGGGCGCGACCCGGAGGAGGTGCTGCGGGGCCTCATGGCCGCCCGCTACCCCTTCTACGCCGAGGCCGACCTCTCGATCGACTGCGGCGACGACGCGCCGGAGGTGACGACGCTCCGGGTGGAGCGGGCCATCCTCGGCTGGCAGCGGCCGGCGCGGCTGCCGGTCGCCCTTTCGACCGACGCCTATGAGGTGGTGGTGGGCTCCGGCCTGCTGGCGCGCGCGGGTGGGCTGCTGGCGCCGCATTTGCCCTCCCGCCGGGTGGCGGTGGTCTCGGACGCCTCGGTCGCCGGGCTGCACCTGCCTACCCTGCGCGCCGGCCTCGCCGAGGGTGGCTTCGCTCTCCGCGCCGAGGTGCTGGTGCCGCCGGGCGAGGGTTCCAAGCGCATGGCCATGCTGGAGGAGGTGCTGGAAGGCCTGCTCGCCGGCGGCGCGGACCGGAAGACGACCGTGATCGCCCTCGGCGGCGGGGTGGTGGGGGACCTCGCGGGCTTCGCGGCCGCCGTCGCGCTGCGCGGCCTGCCCTTCGTGCAGGTGCCGACCACGCTGCTCTCGCAGGTGGACAGCTCGGTCGGCGGCAAGACCGGGGTGAACCTGCGCGCGGGCAAGAACCTCGCCGGCGCCTTCCACCAGCCGCGGATCGTGCTGGCCGATACCGACACTCTCGCCACCCTGCCGCGGCGCGAGCTGCGCGCGGGCTGGGGGGAGGTTGCGAAGCACGGGCTGCTCCAAGGCCCGCTCTGGGATTGGTGCGAGGCCCAGGGCCCGGCCGCCATGGCCGGCGACCCGGAGGCGCTGCGCCACGCCGTGCTCGAATCCTGCCGCCTAAAGGCCGGGGTGGTCGTGGCCGACGAGCGGGAGGAGGCGCCGGAGGGCGGCCGCGCCCTGCTCAACCTCGGCCACACCTTCGCCCACGCGCTGGAGGCCGAGTGCGGCTACGACGGCACGCTGCTGCACGGGGAGGCGGTCGCGGTCGGCCTTGGCCTCGCGGCCAGCCTCTCGGCCCGGCTCGGCCACTGCTCGCAGGAATGGCCGGGGCGGGTGATGGAGCACCTGGCGACGGTCGGCCTGCCCGCGCGCCTCTGCGACCTGCCCCGCGGCTTCTCAGCCGAGGCGCTGCTCGGGCGCATGAGGAAGGACAAGAAGGTGCGGGACGGCGCGATGCGCTTCGTCCTCATGCGCGAGGCCGGCGGCGCCTTCACCACTGGAGACGTGCCGTCCGAGCAGGTGGAGGCGCTGCTCCGGGACGAGGGGGCGAGCTGAAGCGCCGCCGCCCCTGGTCCTGGACCCCGGGCGGCCTTACCTTGCACCGCACCATGCCCCTTTCCGCCCCTGCCGAGCGTGAACCCCTTCACCGGCGCGAGATCACCATGCACGGCTACCGCCGTGCCGACGGTCTCTTCGACATCGAGGGGCACCTGGTCGATACGAAGACCTACCCTTTCGAGAACCTCGACCGCGGCACGATCCAGCCCGGGGAGGCGCTGCACGGCATGTGGCTGCGCCTGACGGTGGACGACGACCTCATGATCACCGCCTGCGAGGCCGCCACCGACTTCTCCCCCTATGACATCTGTCCCATGGCCGCGCCGAACTTCGCGGCCCTCGCGGGGGTGCGGATCGGGCCGGGCTTCACCCGCGCGGTAAAGGAGCGGGTGGGCGGCTCCCACGGCTGCACCCATCTACGGGAGATGCTCGCGCAGATGGCGACCGTCGCCTTCCAGACGGTCTACCCCGTGCGCCGCAAGCGCGAGCGGGACGACCCGGAGGCGGCGAAGGCAGCGCGGGACCGGATGATCGGCACCTGCCTCGCCTATGCGCCGGACAGCCCGATCGTGACGAAGCGCTGGGGTGCCGCCGAGCCGGGCTGAGCGCCCGCTACGCCTCCCCCGGCGCGCGCAGTTCCAGCGCCAGCGCGTGCATCCCGCCGCCGAACTCCGCCGCCAGCGCAGCGTGCACCGCCCGCGACCGGGCGAGCCGCGTCATGCCCGCGAAGCCCGGCGCCACCACGTGCACGGCGAAATGCGTCTCCCCGCCCGGCGCCGCCCCGGCATGGCCGGCATGAAGGGCGCTGTCATCGCGCACCAGCACCTCCGCGCCCGGGAAGGCGTGCAGCAGGGTAGCGCGGAGGCGGTCGGCGCGGGAGGCGGGTTCGGTCGAGGTCATAGGGCGGTATTGCTCATAAGGGGAAGGATTTCCATGTCTTGGGGGCGCGGCAGACGGCGCGTTTCCAGCCTTGCCGGCAGGGGCGGCTGCGATCATAAGGCTCCCCATCATGGCCCGACGCGGCGCAGCACCCCCCCGATCCACCGTTCCTCCAGGCACCACGGCGCGTAACTGCGACGCGCCCGGCTGCGAGGCCGTAGGCGAGTTCCGTGCTCCGCGGGACAGGTCACGCCTGCGCGACTATTACCATTTTTGCCTCGAACATGTCCGTGCCTACAACCAGGCCTGGGACTTCTACCGCGGGATGACGCCCGAGGAGATCGAGCAGAACCTTCGCGACGATTCCGGCTGGCAACGCCCCACCTGGCCCCTTGGCCGATTGGGCGCGCAGGCCCATCTCGGGCCTGAAGCGATGCGCGACCCGCTCGGCCTCTTCGCCGACACAAAGCCGACGCCGAAGAAGACCGCGCGGGAGGCCCCGCCGGAGCTTCGCGCCGCGCTCGACGTGCTCGGCCTCGGCTGGCCGGTGGACGAGACCGGGCTGCGGGCGCGTTATAAGGAACTCGCCAAGCGTTTCCACCCGGACGCCAATGGCGGCGACAAGTCCTCCGAGGAGCGGCTGAAGGACATCAACCGCGCCTATAGCCTTATCCGCAAGCGCCTCGCGACGCTTGCACCCCAGCCGAGCCAGGCAGCCTGACCCCGAAGGGCATGCCGGCCACCACCTTCTCACGGAATCGAACCCGCCCATGAACAAGGTCGCCAGCATCGCCGAGAGCCGCAACGCCGCCGTCTCGCCCACCGGAACCATCGACCAGCCGGACGTGCAGGTGTCGGTCCGCGACGCCTTCGGCATCGAGAGCGATATGATGGTGCCGGGCTTCTCCGTCCGCATGGACCACGTGCCCGAGCTGGACGAGACCTACCGCTTCGACCGCGACACCACCCTTGCGATCCTCGCGGGCTTTGCCTTCAACCGCCGCGTCATGGTCCAGGGCTATCACGGGACGGGCAAGTCCACGCATATCGAGCAGGTGGCGGCGCGGCTGAACTGGCCCTGCCTGCGCGTGAACCTCGACAGCCACATCTCCCGCATCGACCTCGTCGGCAAGGACGCGATCGTGCTGAAGGACGGCAAGCAGGTGACGGAGTTCAAGGAAGGCATCCTTCCTTGGGCCCTGCAGCACCCCTGCGCCATGGTCTTCGACGAGTACGACGCCGGCCGCCCGGACGTGATGTTCGTCATCCAGCGCGTGCTGGAGGTCGAGGGCAAGCTGACGCTGCTCGACCAGAACCGCGTCATCCGCCCGAACCCGGCCTTCCGCCTCTTCGCCACCGCCAACACGGTGGGCCTGGGTGACACGACCGGCCTCTATCACGGCACCCAGCAGATCAATCAGGGCCAGATGGACCGCTGGAACATCGTGGCGACGCTCAACTACCTGCCGCACGCGCAGGAAACTGGGATTGTCATGGCCAAGCTCGGCATCGCCGAGAGTGACGCGAAGAACCGCAAGCAGATCGAGGCGATGGTGGCGCTGGCCGACCTCACCCGCGCCGGCTTCATCGCGGGCGACATCTCCACCGTCATGTCCCCGCGCACGGTCATCACCTGGGCCGAGAACGCGCGGATCTTCGGCGATGTCGGCTTCGCCTTCCGCCTCACCTTCCTCAACAAGTGCGACGAGGCCGAGCGCTCCACCGTCGCAGAGTACTACCAGCGCTGCTTCAACGAGGAGATCCCGACGGGTCTCTACGTCAAGCGGTAAGCCGCACCGTGGCGGCGCGCTTCCTGCTGCACCACGCCCCGAAGACCCGCTCCGCCGGCAGCCTCTGGCTGCTGGAGGAGGCGGGGGCGGACTACGAGCTCGAGTGGCACGACATGGAGGCGGCGACCCACAAGGCCGCCGATTACCTCCGGATCAACCCGGCCGGAAAGCTGCCTGCGCTCGTCGACCGTGGCCCCTCCGGCGACTGGCACGGAGTGGTGGTGACGGAGGCCGCGGCCATTGCGGCCTATGTCGCGGACACCCTGCCCGACGCGGCGCTTGCGCCCCCCGTCGATACGCCCGCGCGCGCGGCCTACACGACCTGGATGGCCACCGCCTCCGGCGTGCTGGAACCCGCCATTGCCGATCTGGCCTTCCCCCGCGCTCAGGCGGCGCCCGCCCGCGCCCTTGGCTGGCCGCCCCTGCCGGAGGTCGCGGCCCGTATCGAGGCGGGCCTCGAGACCGGCCCCTGGCTGCTGGGTGAGCACTTCACCGCGGCCGATATCCTCATCGGCGGGCTGCTCGCCTGGATCACCGAATGGGGCATGTTCCGCCCCGGCCCCGGCATCGCCCGCTACCTCACCGCCATCGAGGCCCGCCCCGCCCGGGGGGCCGCCATCCGCAAGGGAGCCGCGCCACAATGAGCGGCAGCAACAAGGACACCACCCGGCAGGAGGAGTTCAAGCGTGCCACCGCCGGCACGCTGCGCGCCATCGCGCGCTCCAACGACGTGCAGGTCGCCTTCCAGCCCGGCCCCTCCGGCCTTGCCGGCAAGCGCGCCCGCCTGCCGCTGCCCACCCGCGCCCTGCCGCCGGCCGAGATGGCCCGGCTGCGCGGCGCGGCCGATTCCGTGGCCCTCAAGCTCCGCCACCACGACGAGGCCACCCACGCCGCTCGCACCCCTGGCCGCCGCGAGGCGCGGGAGGTCTTCGACGCGCTGGAGCAGGCCCGGGTGGAGGCCGTGGGCGGCCGCCACATGTCCGGCGTCGCCGCCAACCTCCGTGCCCGCCTGAACGAGCAGGCAGAGGCCGAGGGCTACGACCGCATGACCCGCAAGGATCAGCTGCCGCTCACCGCGGCGCTCTCCCTGCTGGCGCGGGAGCAGCTGACCGGCGAGCCCGTGCCCGAGGCTGCAAAGCGCGTGGTCGATCTCTGGCGCGACACGCTGGGCGAGCGCGCCGACCAGGCCCTGGCCGAGATGGCTGGCGCCGCCGAGGACCAGGAGGCCTTCGGCCGCGCCGCCCGCAAGCTACTCGCGGCCCTCGACCTCGCGGAGGCCGAGGTCGAGGCAGAGAGCGAGGAGTTCCAGGACCAGGAGGACGAGGGCAGCGAGACCTCCGGCGCTCAGGACCAGAGCGGTGAGGGCGAGAGCAAGCCGCAGGAATCCGAGAACCCGCTGGGCGCCCAGCCCGAGCAGACCGAGGGTCAGGCGGGCGAGGAGGAATCCGGCGAGCAGGAGGAGGATGACGGTGCCGCGGCCGAGGGCGAGGACCGCCCGGGCGGCCCGCAGCAGCGGAAGGAGGTGCCCGTCACCGACGACGCCTCCACCTACCGCGCCTTCACCCGCCAATTCGACGAGGAGGTCTCGGCCGATGACCTCTGCGACCCCGAGGAACTGTCCCGGCTTCGCCAGCAGCTCGACCAGCAGCTCTCCCACTTGCAGGGCGTGGTTTCGAAGCTTGCCAACCGGCTCCAGCGCCGTCTCCTCGCGCAGCAGCAGCGCGCCTGGGAGTTCGACCTGGAGGAAGGGATGCTCGATGCCGCCCGCCTCGCGCGCATCGTGGTGAACCCGATGCTCTCCCTCTCCTACAAGCAGGAGCGTGAGGCGGACTTCCGCGACACCGTCGTCACGCTGCTGATCGACAACTCGGGCTCCATGCGCGGACGGCCGATCACGGTGGCCGCCATGTGCTGCGACATCCTCGCCCGCACGCTGGAGCGCTGCGCGGTAAAGGTGGAGATCCTCGGCTTCACCACCCGCGCCTGGAAGGGCGGCCAGTCGCGCGAGCGCTGGGTGCAGGACGGCAAGCCGCGCAACCCCGGCCGGCTGAACGACCTGCGCCACGTCGTCTACAAGGCGGCCGACGCCCCCTGGCGCCGCGCGCGCAAGAACCTCGGCCTGATGCTGCGGGAAGGCCTGCTGAAGGAGAATATCGACGGCGAGGCGCTCGACTGGGCCTATCGCCGCCTCCTCCAGCGGCCGGAGCGCCGGCGCATCCTGATGGTGATCTCGGACGGCGCGCCGGTGGACGACAGCACGCTGAGCGTGAACCCTGGCAACTATCTCGAACGCCACCTCCGCAAGGTGATCGGCGACATCGAGGGGCGAGACTTGGTGGAGCTGATCGCCATCGGCATCGGCCACGACGTCACGCGCTACTACCGCCGCGCCGTCACCATCGTGGATGCCGAGGAACTGGGCGGCACGATGATGAAGAAGCTGACCGAGCTCTTCGACGAGGACGCGGCGGCGGCCTGGCACCGCGCGGCCGCGGAGCGCGCCCCGGTCATGGTGTGAGCGCGCCGGGCGGGCCCCCGCGACGGGGCCTGCGGCGGCGAGCCTTTGGGCGACGGGCGGCCATGGCCGCGCTGCTCGGCGCCTCCTCCTGCGGGTTGCCGGGGCCTCTGACCCGGCCGGAGCCGCTGCCGGAGGGTTTCCCCGACCCCCTGGCCGGCATGGCGCTGCGCCCGCTCGGCGTGCTTCGGATCGACACGGAGGCGCTGGGGGCGGACGGCCTCTCGGCCCTGCACCTGGGGCCCGACCTTACCCTCACTTCCATCAGCGACCGCGGCCGCTGGTGCCAGGCCCGGCTCGTTCTGGCCTCCAACGGGGCGCCGCTCGGGCTGGACGCGCCCCGCGCCGGACCGCTGCGCGACATCGCTGGCCATCCACTGCAGGGCTTCCTCGGCGATGCCGAGTGCCTGGCCGCCCTGCCCGATGGCTCCTGGCTCGTCGGCTTCGAGCGCTTGCACCGCATCTGGCGCTACCGCCACCTGGACGGCCATGCCGAGCCGATGGAGGCGCCGCCGGGGATCATCGGCTGGCCCGGCAATGGCGGGCTCGAATCGCTGGGCGTGCTGCCGGACGGCCGCTGGCTTGCCATCGCCGAGAGCGAGCGCGCGCCGGAGGATAACGCCGCCCGGATCGCCTGGATCGGTGGTCCCGGGGCTTGGCGCCGCTTCGCCTATCGCCCCGCCCCCGGCCACGACCCGAGCGACCTCTGCCCCTTGCCCGACAGCGGTGCCCTCGTGCTGGAGCGCCACGCGGAGTTCCCCGAGGGCTTCTCGGCCCGCCTCATCCGCCTGCCGCCCCTCGCCGAACGGCCCGAAATGGTGGAGGGACGGCTCGTCGCCCACCTCGCCCCGCCGCTGCCAAGCGACAACTGGGAGGGCGTCAGCGCCTTCCGCCACGGCGGGCGCGATCTGGTGGCAGTCATCTCGGACGACAACCAGCTGTTCTTCCAGCGCACCCTGCTCATGATCCTCGGCTGGTCGGACGAGGTTGCCGCCTCCTAGGCCGCGACTGGATCCTCCAGCACCCGCCCGCGCGGCAGGGTCAGCCAGGTGCGCGCGCCGATCCCGGGTGCTGCTTCCAGGGTCAGCTCCCCCCCATGGGCCCGCATCAGCTCCCGCGCGGCGGCGAGGCCGAGGGAGAGGCCTCGCGTGCCCTCGCCGAGGCCGGACAGATCGTCGCGCGGCAGGCCCGCGCCCTCGTCCTCGATGACGAGGGCCACGGTCTCGGCGGCGCGCACGACACGGAGCGCGATCCGGTCGCCGCTGCGCGTCTCCCGTGCCGCGCGCGCGAGAGACTGGGAGAGCGCGCGGCGCAGCGCCCGGCGGTCGGCGAGCAGGACCAGCGCCTCCGCCTCGGGCGTGACGTGCCAGTGGCGCGCCCCATCCCCCATCAGCCGGGACACGGCGCCCACGGTTTCATGCAGCAAGGGGCCGAGCGGGATGCGGTTCTCGGCCAGGCCGCGCGAGCCGGGCTGCGAGAGGAAATGGTCAGCCACTTCCTCCGCAAGGTTCAGCAGCCGCCGCGCCTCGGTTTCCACATCCGGCGCCACCGCGGGCGGCAGGCGGGCGGCGAGGCCCAGCAGTGAGAGGCCGGGCGCCTCGAGTTCCCGCGCGATCATGCCCAGGCACCGCCCGAGCGCCTCCGCTTGGCTCGCGGCCCGGTCGGCGCGGCGCTCGGCGGCGCGAAGGCGGTTCAGTGCGAAGGCGGCGCCGGCGAGAACCAGCACGGCGAAGATCGCCGCCATGACGAGAAGCTTTGTCTCCATGCGGCGCAGACTGCCAGCGGGAGACCTGCCGAATCGTGAACGGTCAGGTACCAGAAATAACGACGGCGCGAGGAGACTTCCTCGCGCCGTCGTTCAACTCAGCGGATCCGGGTGGATCGTCTCAGGCAGCGGCCTTCTTCGCCTGGGCGCGCTCGATCCGGCGCTTCAGCACCATCGCCTCGGGCGGGAGGGAGCGGTCCGGGGTGCCCAGCAGGAAGGCGTCGAGGCCGCCATTGTGCTCCACGGTGCGGATGCCACGGGTAGAGAGGCGCATCTGGATCGAGGTGCCCAGCACGTCGGAGAAGAAGGAGGCCTCCTGCAGGTTGGGCAGGAAGCGCCGGCGGGACTTGTTGTTGGCGTGGCTGACATTGTTGCCGGCCTGGACGCCCTTGCCGGTGATGCCGCAGCGGCGGGACATGGTGGAAACCCCAGAATAACGCGCGCGCGGGACGCGCGGGCAGGCGATGGAAAGATTTGAGGGGCGCGTATTGCCCGCGAGACCTCCAGGAGTCAAGGCATCAGGGCGTGCAGGGGCGGATGCTCTCCGCTGCGGGCGGGCTGGACGGAGGCTCGAAGACCGCCAGGTACTCGGACCGTGGCGGTGCCTCCAGCAGCCAGTGGAAGCCGACCTGCCGGTAGCCCACGGCCGCCAGTTCGCAGGCCAGCAGCGCGCGGGGCGTGCCGTGGCGGGGCGTTGCGTCGTCCACGTCGAGGATGCCCACCCGCGCCCCCGGACGCAGCGCGGGGACGAAATTGGCCAGCAGCGCGAAGGGCTGCTCGATCTCGTGATACATATGGACGAGGAGCGCGACGTCGGTGGAACCGGGCGGCAGCCGCGGGTCGCCGGGCTCGCCGAGGCCGACAAGGACATTGGGCAAGGACGCGACCCGCTCGCGCAGCCGCGCCAGGTATCCCGGCACCACGTCCTGGGCGAGGACCCGGCCCTCTGGCCCGACGCGCGCCGCCAGCCGCACCGTGTAGTAGCCCGAGCCGGCGCCGATATCGGCCACCGTCTGCCCCGGCTGGATATCGAGCCAGGCGAGCACGCGCTCGGCCTCGCCCACCCGCTCCCGCGCGTCCTCGCCCTGCCAGCGGTCGGAGACCACCGGCGCCACCGGGCGCACGGGGGCGGGAAAGCGGCTCGCGGCGATCCCCGGCGGGCCGAGAGGGGGAATGGAGGCCTCCTGCGCTTCCCCGCAGGAGGACAGCAGGAGCAGCGCGAGAAGGGGGCCCGGAAGGCGGCGATTCGGCATGTCCGGGAGGTGGAGCCCCCGCCCGGCCCCGCAAGGGCTAGGACGGGCCGGCGCCGCCCGCCTCGGAGCGCCTCATCTCGTGCAACTCGCCGTTCTCGACCGAGGCAAGGGCGCTGCGGAGGACGCGAGCGATGGCGGGGTCCTCCATGGTGCGGGCCATCAGGCCCAGCGCGCCGCCCAGCAGGGCGGAGGCGACGGAGATCGGCGCGATCCCCTGCTCGATCATGTACTCGATCGCCTTGTCCGTCACCGAGCCGGCATGGCTCAGGTCCTCGGGGGCGTTGCCTTGCGGGTCCAGGGTCATGCCCGGGGCCTCCTACTGTCTGCTAAGTGTTGGGGCCAGATGGTCAGGCCGGAGCGGGAGCGGAAGACCCTACGGGCTGGGGCGCGGGTGTTTCCACCGGCGCGGGGCCCGAGGCTTCGGGCAGCACGTCGCGCGCGGCGGCAGCGGCCTCGGCGAGCGCCACGGCTTGAGCCTGGCGGCGCCACATGGCCGCGTAGATCCCCTCGGCCGCGACGAGCTCGGCATGGGTGCCGCGCTCGGCGATCCGTCCCTCGGAGAGAACGATGATCTCGTCGGCCTCCACGACGGTGGAGAGCCGGTGCGCGATCACGAGCGTCGTGCGGCCGCGCGAGACGCCGCGCAGCGCCGACTGGATCTCCTGCTCCGTTCGGGTGTCGAGCGCGCTGGTGGCCTCGTCGAGGATGAGAATGCGCGGGTTCTTGAGGATGGTGCGCGCGATGGCCACGCGCTGCTTCTCGCCGCCCGAGAGCTTCAGGCCGCGCTCGCCCACGCGCGTCTTATAGCCTTCCGGCAGGCGCAGGACGAAGTCGTGCACCTGGGCGAGCTTCGCGGCTTCCACCACCTCCTCCTCGGTCGCGTCGGGGCGGCCATAGGCAATGTTGTAGAAGATGGTGTCGTTGAACAGCACCGTGTCCTGCGGCACCACGCCGATGGCCGCGCGCACGCTCTCCTGCGTGACGTCGCGCAGGTCCGCGCCATCGATGGTGATGCGGCCGGCCGAGACGTCGTAGAAGCGGAACATGAGGCGGGAGATGGTGGACTTGCCCGCGCCCGTGGGTCCGACGATGGCGAGCATCCGGCCGGGCGGCACCGCGAAGTCCACGCCGTGCAGGATCTCGCGGTTGAGGTTGTAGCCGAAGCGGACGTTCTCGAACCGCACCTCGCCCCGGCCCGGCGGCAGCGCGGGCGCGCCGGGCTTGTCGGCGATCTCCTGGCTTTCCCGCATGAGGGTGAACATCGCCTCCATGTCCACCAGGCCCTGCTTCATCTCGCGATAGACGAAGCCGAGGAAGTTCAGCGGCAGGTAGAGCTGGATGAGGTAGGTGTTCACCAGCACGAAGTCGCCGACCGTCATCTGGCCCGCCGCCACGCCGCGCGCGGCCATCAGCATGACGACCGTGAGCCCCGCCGCGATGATCGCGGCCTGACCCATGTTGAGGAAGTTCAACGAGACCTCGGACTGGTTGTAGGCGCGCTCGTAGCGGGCGAGGGATGCGTCGTAGCGCCGCTCCTCGTGCCGCTCGTTGCCGAAATACTTCACCGTCTCGTAGTTCAGCAGGCTGTCGATGGCCCGCGTGTTCGCCTCCTGGTCAGTCTCGTTCATCTGGCGGCGGAAGCGCAGGCGCCAGTTGGTGAACATGAGCGTGAAGGTGACGTAGAGCGCGATGGTGCCGAGGGTCACGGCGGCGAAGGAGAAGCTGAACAGCCGCCAGAGGATCACCGAGACCATGAGGATCTCGAGGATCGTCGGGATGATGTTGAAGATCATGAAGTCGAGGACGAAGTTGATCCCCCGCGTGCCGCGCTCGATCACGCGCGACAGCCCGCCTGTCTGCCGGTCCAGGTGGAAGCGGAGCGAGAGCGCGTGCATGTGGGTGAAGACCTGCAGCGCGATCCGCCGCCCGGCCCGCCCCTGCACCTTCGTGAACACCGCGTCCCGCAGCTCCCCGAAGGCAGAGGAGGCGACGCGGAGGAGGCCGTAGCCGACCACCAGCGCCACCGGAACGGCGAGGACAGCGGCAGTGCCGGCCGCCGCCCCCTCCCCCAGATGCGGCGTCAGCGCGTTGACCGCGCGGGAATAGGCGATGGGAACGAGGACATTGGCGATCTTGGCCGCCGCCAGGAGCAACAGGGCGATCACGACCCGCGCCCGCAGCGCCGGCTCCCCCTTCGGCCAGAGATAGGGCGCGAGGCTGCGGAGGGTGGCGAAGGTACCGCGCGGGGTGGTGCTGTCGGTCGCCGAGCTTTTCGGCGGAGTGGTCGGCTGGGTAGTGGCGGCGGACACGCGCGAACTCCGGTGCGGGCCGCGTCCCCGGGCATGGGCGGCCCCGGGGTGGGAGCCGGCGCCGCGCCGGGCGGGTCCGAGTGGGGGGTGCCGGCACCCCTCACGAGGATGGGAACGGCTAGAGCTTACAAATGGGGTCTTCCCGCGCTCAGCGCCAGCCGGGGCGGCCGCATGGCGGGGATGCCGGCCGCGGCAAGGCGGGGCAGGATGGGCGCATGGACCCCTTCGCCCGCCACATCGCCGCCTGCAACAACCTGCCCTCCCCGGCCGGTTACCTGCCTTTCCGCATCGGGGACGAGCAGGTGGGCTGGCTGGAGCCGGACGCTGCCAAGGCCCTGACCTTCCTACCGAACCGTGTGCATTTCGGGCCGGAGGGCGTCTCCCTCGCCGCCGGCATCCGCGGCAGCGCGGCCCGGACCGGCGCGCTGGCGGAGATCGCCCGCACCCTCGCCCGTGCCGGCTTCGGCCGCATCCGGGGGGAGGAGTTCGACGTCAGGGCCACCCCCGAGGGGCCGGTCCTGGGCACGGTGGACCGCGGCGTGCTGCCGGCGCTCGGAATCATCAGCCAGGGCGTGCACGTGAACGGCATCGTCCGCCGGGCCGATGGGCTGCACCTCTGGGTCGGCTGGCGCGCGAAGGACAAGGCGGTGGCGCCGGGCCAGATGGACAACATCGTCGCCGGCGGCATCCCCGCCGGGCTGACACCGGAGCGCTGCCTCGTGAAGGAGGCGGAGGAGGAGGCCTCCCTGCCCGCCGCACTCGCGGCGAAGGCCCGGCCGGTCGGGCGCGTCTCCTACATCATGCGGACGGAGGAAGGGATGCGGCGCGACTTCCTCCACCTCTTCGACCTTGAGATCTCCGAGGGCGTCGAGCCGCGCCCCAATGACGACGAGGTGGAGCGCTTCGAGCTCTGGCCGATCGGGCGCGTGCTGGAAGCGGTGCGCGACACGGAAAGCGTGAAGTTCAACGTGAACCTTGTGCTGATCGATCTGTTCCTCCGCGAGGGCCTGTTGCCGGACCCAGACGGGGCGCTGCGGGCGGGGCTGGACCAGCTGGCCTGACTGCGGCCCCCCCGCAGAAAAGGATGATCCATGATGCAGCCCGCGCTCTCACCCGACTCCGTGGCGGTGGTCACGGGCGGTGCCTCCGGGATTGGCCTGGCCGCCGCGATGCGCTTCGCGCGGGAGGGGCTGCGCGTCTGCATCGCCGACCTGGGGGAGGAAAGGCTCGCGGAGGCGGCCCGCGCCCTCACGTCCGTGGCGCCAGGCGGGGAGGCGGGGGTCCTGGCGATGGCCACGGATGTGAGCCGCCCGGAGGACCTCCGGAGGCTGGAAGAGGCGGTCCGCGAGCGATTCGGCGGCACGGACCTGCTGATGAACAATGCCGGCGTCCAGCCCGGCAGCGCCCTCTTCGGCCCCGCCGAGAACTGGGAGCGGGTGATCGGGGTGAACCTCTGGGGCGTCATCCACGGGACCCGCGCCTTCGTGCCCGGAATGATCGAGCGCGGGCGGCCGGGCCTGGTGATCAACACGGGGTCGAAGCAGGGGATCACCACGCCGCCGGGGGACCCGGCTTACAACGTCTCCAAGGCCGGGGTCCGGGCCTTCACCGAGGCGCTGCAGCACGAGTTGCGGAATACGCCGGGCTGCCGGATCGGCGCGCATCTGCTGATCCCCGGCTTCGTCTTCACGCCGCTGACCGCCAATGGCCGCAGCGAGAAGCCGGCGGCCGCCTGGACGCCCGAACAGACCGTGGACTTCATGATGGAGCGCCTGGCAGCGGGGGATTTCTACATCCTCTGTCCAGACAATGACGTGACGCGGGCGCTCGACGAGCGGCGCATCCTCTGGGGCGCGGGGGACATCGTAGAGAACCGGCCGCCGCTGTCGCGGTGGCACCCGGATTACGCGGAGGCCTTCAAGCGCTTCGTGGAGGGGTGAGGGAGCGGCCGCGGATGCTGCCCTCGGCCATGCCTCACACGTGCTGCCCGCCATTGATGTGGATCTCCGCCCCGTTCACGTAGGAGGAGGCGCGCGAGCATAGGAAGAGGATTGTTTCCGCCACCTCCTCCGCCGTGCCGAGGCGCCGCATGGGAATGTCCCGCTCCACGATCTCGGAGGTGCCGGGGGATAGGATGGCGGTGTCGATCTCCCCCGGCGCGATGGCGTTCACGCGGATGCCGTGAGCGCCGAACTCGTGCGCCATCTCCCGCGTCAGCGCCGCCAGCGCGGCCTTGGAGCACGCATAGGCGGTGCCGGCGAAGGGATGCACGCGCGAGCCCGCGATGGAGGTGACGTTCACGATGCTTCCCTTGCCCGCGGAGAGTTCGGGGAAGAGCCCGCGCGCGAGGGCCGCGGTGGAGAAAAGGTTCACGTTGAACACAGAGTTCCACACGTCCTGATCGGAGCCGAGCGTGCCCAGCCGCGCGCCCCCCTCCCCCTTCGGCGAGATGCCGGCATTGTTGACGAGCGCGTGGAGCTGCCCGTCCGGCAGGCGGTGGCGCACGATGTCCACAAGCCGCGTCACCTCCGCGGGATTCGAGAGATCCGCCTGGATGTGGCTCCAGCGCGCGTTCGGCCAACGGCACTCCTCCGAGAAGGGCTGGCGGGAGACGGTGAGGATGCGCCAGCCCTCGGACTGGAAGCGCTTGACCGTCGCGTGGCCGATGCCGCGGCTCGCGCCGGTGAGCAGCATGAAACGGGTGCCCGCCGGCGCGGGTGTGGTGGGAAGCTGATTCGGCAAAGCCCTGGTCTTTCCGCTGCGCCGCAGCAGATGACGCCGCCGGGCCGGCCGGGGCAAGCGCCCGCCCGGCGCGGGTGGCGGGAAGAGTCCGGCGCGCTCAGCCCTCCAGCCCGGCAATGCGCCCTGCCCAGACGCGGGCGACGGTGTTCGGCGTCAGCAGCCGCCGCGCGGTCTCCGCCACCTCCTCGCGCGAGAGGCCCGGCACGGGGCGGGCCGTGGCGCCCGCCGCCAGCGCGACGGCGGCGTTCTCCACCATGTAGATCGCGACCATGACGGCGGTGGCGATATCCGGCCCGACCACGACCGCGCCGTGCCCCCGCAGCAGCACCGCACGCGACTGGCCGAGGCACGCCGCCAGGGAATCCCCCTTTTCCACCGTGTCCACCAGCATCCCGCCGGCGCCAAAAGGTGCGCTGTCCCAGACCGGGATGTCCCATCCCGCCACGGCGCCGGTGTGAAAGACGGGACGCAGCGGGGGCGCACCGGGCATGGTGAAGGGCAGCAGCGGGCGCGCGTGGTGGTGAATCGAGACCTGCACATCGGGATGCGCTGCGAAGACGCGGGCGTGCAGCACCGCCTCGGAATAGGTGCCGACCGAGTTGTCCTCGCAAA
Source organism: Roseomonas sp. KE2513 (assembly GCF_016107305.1). Classification (GTDB taxonomy): domain Bacteria; phylum Pseudomonadota; class Alphaproteobacteria; order Acetobacterales; family Acetobacteraceae; genus Roseomonas. Next base: position 106,819 of record NZ_RCVR01000006.1, on the reverse strand, counting down.
CCCCGTCCGGGCCGTGCAAGCGAAGGTCGCCTGGCGTCACCCGGTTCGACGGCAGCGCGCGGGAGAGCCAGAAGCGCTCCGGGTTCTCCAGGTCCCGGTGCGCGACATGGCCGAAATCATCGACGATCCCGTCCCGCGCCAGCAGGCGGTTCGCCAGGGCGAGGTCGCGCAGGATAGCCTCGGTCATGTCGAATCGGTCCCCAGGGATGGCTCAACGGATGCACCGCCGCAACCTGCTGGCAATCGCCGGCCTTCTGCCTGCCGCCGCTGCGCGGGCCCAGTCGCGCGCCGTGCGGGTCGTGGTGCCCTATCCGCCGGGCGGGGGCATCGACATTTCCGGCCGCATTTTCGCCGAAGCAGTGGGGCCGATGCTCGGCGAGTCCTGGGTGATCGAGAACCGCTCGGGCGCGAACGGCGCCGTCGGCAGTGCGGTGGCGGCGCGGGCGGAACCGGACGGGCGAACCCTGCTCTGCAACTCCGACAGCCACCTGTTGGCGCGCGGCGTGATGCGCCAGGTGCCCTACGATCCCATCGCGGACTTCACGCCGGTCGCGCGGCTGGCGATCTCGCCCCTCGTGCTCGTCGGCGCGCCGGGCCTCGCGCCCACGGACCTGCCGGCCCTTCTCGCAGACGTGCGGGCCCGGCCGGACCGGCACGCCTTCGCCAATACCTCCCTCGGCACCTCCGGCCACCTCGCGACCGAGGTGTTCCGGCTGGAGGCCGGGGTGCCCGTGCTCGTCGTCTCCTACCGCGGCACCGGTCCCGCCTTGCAGGACGTGGTGGGCGGACAGACAAGCCTCATGATGGCGCCGCTCCTCTCCGCCTTGCCGCTGATCCAGGCGGGACGACTGCGCGCCTACTGTGTCACCGGACCCGGCCGCGCCGCCGTGGCGCCCGACATCCCCAACGCGGCCGAGGCCGGCATGCCGGCCTTGGCGCCGATCGCCCCCTGGTTCGCTCTCTGGGGGCCGAAAGGACTACCGGCCGCCCAGGTCTCGCGCGTGCACGCCGCTGTCCAGGCCGCGGCAGCACAGCCCGAAGTGCGCCGCAAACTGGCCGAACTGGGCGGGGAACCGGTCCTGGGCGAAAGCCCCGAAGCCTTTGCGGCCTTCATTACGGAGGCGGCGGAACGCGGGCTCTCCATTCTCCGCCGCGCGGGGGTAGAGCCGGAATAAGCAATTTGGGGCTTGGCACCGGTGACTACGGGGAGAGGAAGAAGGAATTCTTCCTCTCCCCGGCCTGCTTACCGTTATCTTTTTCTTCGAGTCCGGACTGCTTCGCGAACGGTGCGCCTCGGGTACTGACCCGAGGCGGCTACGCGCGCAGGAAGGGCACCAAGAGGGAACCAGCCCCCAATTATAGCATTCGCGACAGCCCGACGCAGGTCCAGGAGCCTCGGGCTCCTGGCGGGAGAGGTACCGGAGAGGGAAGAGCCCTCTCCGGCCGCGCAGCGCGTCAGCGCAGGGTTTCGCGCGTGATCGTCCCGCCGCTGGGCGCGGCTTGCATGGGCGGAAGGGCGCTCGGTGCCTGCGCCATGGGGGTCATGGCCGAGGCCCCGCCCGCGCCGAAGCGCATGAGGGCCGCGCGAAGAGGGTCGGCCGCCGGGTTATGGGCCTGCATGTCCACCACGATCTGGCGGGTCGCGACGGCGCGGCCGTAGTAGCCGCTGTTGAAGTCGCTCCGGCTGGAGAGGAGCGATCCCTCGAGGGAGATGCCGGCATAGAGGCCGCGGGTGCGGGCGTAGCTGACGATGTCGGCACCGACAGCGGTGGTGGTGGCCCCGGCGATGCCGCCGCCGATGGTGGCAAGCGCGACGGAGGCGTCGGCGCCGAGCTTCACCTGGCTGTCCATGACGGCGTTGAGGCCCTTGTTGGTCAGGATCAGCATCATGACCTGGGCATCCTGGATGCCGATCTGGAAGCCGAAGCTGGCGGAGCCAATGGTGTAGAAGGCGGGCGAGGACCAGGAGCCGGCGCCATCGCGCGCCGTGAGCACGCAGTCGCCGCCCTGGCCGCCGAAGATGAAGCCGGCGCGGAACAGACGGGGGCAGATGACCACGGCCCGCGCCTGGCCGAGCAGGCGGGTGACGTCGCGGGTCGCGTTCGGGTCACCCTCTGTCAGCATCTCCTGGACGGTGAGTGTTGCGCGGTCCACCAGCCCCTGCATCTCGGACTGGGCGCGGGCGGCGCCTGGCAGCGCGGTAAGGGCTAAACCCGCCACCATCCCGAGGAGCATCATCGTGCGCCGCATGAAGTTCTCTCCCCAACCCCTTGGCAGTGCGGGAGACTAGCCGCTCCCTTCCCGCGAAGCCAGAGCAGCCATGGGCGGGCCCGATGGCGGCTGCTCGTTAACCGTCCGGATGCGCCAATGGCCCCCCTCCCGCTCCAGGGTGGTGAGGGAGAGATTCTTCACGCTGAACTGCAGGGCCTGGTAGGGCGTGAAGGCGCCGGCATGGGCCAGGGCCGCGCGGATCGAGCCGCCATGGGCCACGATCACGACACCGCGATCATCAGCCTCGTCCGCCACTGCCTCCAGGGCGGGGCCGACGCGGGCGACTACGTCGGACAGGGTCTCCCCGCCCGGTGGCCTCTCGTCGGCGCCGTGCATCCAGAAGGGGTGAGGCGGGTCGCGCAGCAGGGAGGTGAATTCCTCGTGCGACAGGCCTTGCCACTCCCCGAGATGCTGCTCGACGAAGGCCGGCAGCTCCGTCAGCTCCGCTTCGGGATAGCCGGCGGCGAAGACGGCCATGGCGGTCGCTCGCGTGCGGGCCAGCGGCGTGCAGTACCAGTTCGCCCCGCGCGGCAGGCGGGAGGCGAGCCAATCGTAAGCTGGGCGATCGGCCGCCAGCGTCTCCTCGCAGAGGGCAACGTCCATCGAGCCATAGGCGATCAGCCGGGCGGCGGGCACGACGAGCGCGTGGCGGATGAGGAAGATGCGGGGGCTGTCCGTCATGGCGCGGTCCTACGACACAAGGCCGCGCGGGACGAGGCCCCTTCCTATTCCCCGATGGTCAGCAACGCCCCGCTGTCGCGCGCCCGGTGGAACTGGCGCATGAAGACCCAGCCCATCGCGCCGATCCAGAGGAGGTCCAGCGCGAAGGCCCAGCCGAGATGGCTCCAGGCCACGCGCCCTTCGATCAGCGCGGCCCGCATTCCCTCGAAGACATGGGCGGAGGGGGTGGCCAGCGCGACGGGCTGGAGCCAGCCTGGCAGGATCGAGACGGGGTAGTAGACCGCCGAGATGGGCGCGAGGCCGAAGAGGACCGACCAGGCCAGCGATTCAGCCCCTGCCCCGTGCCGCAGGATGAGGGCGGTGACGCCGAGTGCCACGGCCCAGCCCATCATCATCAGCGCCGCGAAGAAGAGCACCACGACCGGCCCGAGCGAGAAGAGCCCGAAGCCGTAGAGCAGCCAGGCGAGCAGAACCGCCGGCAGCACGCCGACGAGCATGCGGATCGCGCTCATGAGGATCAGTGCCGCCACCAGCTCCCAGGGGCGGAGCGGGGAGACGAAGACGTGGCCGAGGTTGCGCGACCAGATCTCCTCGAGGAAGGAGATGGAGAAGCCCATCTGGCTCCGCAGCGTCACCTCCCAGAGCAGCACGCCGCCCAGCAGCACGCCCGCCGCGAGGGTGGCCGTGTTCTGGCCGACGCCCGCGACATAGGCCGTGACGAAGCCCCAGACGGTCATCTGGAGGACCGGCCAGTACATCAGCTCCACCACCCGCGGCCAGGAACGGCGGAAGAGGGCGAGGTGGCGATAGACCATGCCCCACACCCGCCGTGCGGAGGCGAGCGCGGGCGAGCGGGGCCGCGGCTGGGGGCGCACGGGCGCGGTTGCATTCCCGGTCATGTCAGGTCTCTGCCGCCTAGTCAGCGCGCCCGCCCGGCATCCGCCACCTCGGCCGCCGGGGAGAGAACGGGGCGGAGGGCGGCGAGGATGCTATCCGCCAGGGCGGCCGCGACGCAGTCGTAGCCGAGGTCGGTGTGGTGCAACCCGTCCGGCCCGATCACCGCGGCGGTCGGCACTCCCTCCCCCTGCCAGCGCCGCATCAGGGCGGAGCGGGAGAAGAGGGGCACGCCCCTATCATGCGCGATGCCGGCCGTCTGGGCCAGGATCTGCGCATTTCCCTCAGGCCAGGCCTGCAGCTTCGGCGCCTCCTGGTTGTCCATCAGCACGACCTCGATCCCGGCGGCGCGAAGGCGGTCGAGCCCGGCCTCCACCCTCTCGCGATAAAGGGCGGGCGGCATGGCGCGCAGCACGGCATTGCTGCCGACCTGCCAGATCACGAGGGTAGGGGAGGCCTCCAGCACGTCACGCTTCAGGCGGCGCATCATCTCCGCCACCTCCTCCCCTCCCCGGCCGCGGTTGAGCACGGTGACGAGATGGCCGGGCAGGGCCGCGCGCAGCCGGGCCTGCAGGCGCGCGGGATAGCTGGCCTCCGGGCTGCTGGCCGCAAAACCCTCCGTGGAGGAGGAGCCGAAGGCGAGGATGCTCACCGGCCGTCCCGCCGCCATCGTCGCCGCGGTGGCCGGCAGGGAGAGGGGCTGGACCGGCGCCGCGGGGCACTCCGCAGCCGCCGCCCGCAACGCCGAGAGGGGCAGCGCGAGAAGGGCCAGGCCGCAGATGATCAGCACGCGGAGCATTCCCCAGTTTGCCACGCGGCCACGGATTCCGCCAAGCTCGACCAGCCGGCAGCTGCCCGCGGCGTTACCGCTGCGGCCGCCCGGTGGCGGTGCCATTTTGCACGCCTGGAGGATGTCATGGAGGGATCGGCTCAGGCCTCGCCGGGTGCGACCGCCCCCGCCGCGGGCGGGCGGCGCCCTCGCGACCTGCGGGCCGATTTCTTCCGCGGCATCGCCCTGTGGTTCATCTTCATCGACCACATCCCCGATAACCGGCTGGGCAACCTGACCCTGCGCAACATCACCCTCTGCGACGCGACCGAGGCCTTCGTGCTGCTCGCGGGCTATGCCGGCGGCATCGCCTACGGCGCCGCGCTGGAACGGGAGGGATGGCTCTTCGCGGCGGCGCAGGTGCTGCGGCGGGTGGGCACGCTCTACGTCGCGCATATTGTGCTCTTCGTCATGTTCACGGCCCAGGTCGGCTACTCCGCCGCGGCGATGGACGCCTCGATCTACATCGACGAGTTGCACCTCGACGCTTTCGGGGAGCAGCCCTACCGCGCGCTGCTGGAAGCCTTGCTGCTGCGCTTCCAACCGGCCTTCCTGAACATCCTGCCGCTCTACATCCTGCTTTTGCTGCAATTCGCGCTCATCCTGCCGCTGATCCGCCGGCCGCGGCTGCTGCTGGGGCTCTCCCTGATCCTCTACGCCGCGACGCGGCTGCTCGGGCTCGAGCTGCCGACTTGGACGGGCGGGGGATGGTTCTTCAACCCCGGCGGCTGGCAGCTTCTCTTCGTCATCGGGGTGCTGATCGGGCATCGCCCGCCCGACGGCGTGCCGGGACCCCTCTCCTTCCCCTGGCGACGCTGGGCGGGCGGTCTGGCATTGGCCTGGCTTGTCTTCGCCTTCGCCCTGCTCTTCCTCGCCTGGCACCGGCCGGATCTCGGCCAGCTGGCGCCGCGCTGGTTCACGGGGCTGCTGACGGACGTGGACAAAACGGCGATGCACCCTTTCCGCCTCGTCTCCATGCTCGCCCTCACCTACCTCGTCGCCCACTGGGTGCCGGCCTCGGCGGCCTGGCTGCGGAGCGGCGCGGCCTGGCCCTTCCTGGCCATGGGCCAGCAGGGATTGCCCGTCTTCTGCAGCGGCATCCTCTTCTCCTTCATGGGGCGGCTTGCGCTGGAATATGACGACCGCGTTATGATGCAACTGGCGGTGAACGTCGCCGGATTGGCCAGCCTCGTCGCCGTCGCCTGGCTGTCGGGCTGGTACAAAGGGAAGGAACGGGCGCGGCGCGCGAGCCCCGCGATCCCCTCAGGGAGGCCGGCATGAGGTGTTGCAGCCCGCGCGTCGCGTTCCTGGTACTGGCACTGCTCCTGCCGGCGCTGCCCGCCGCGGCCTCGACCTGCGAGGCGCCGCCTGAGCTGCTGGACGCCGCCCTGCCCCTGCCCGCCACCGAGCGCGCGCTGGCAGAGGGCGCCCTTCGCGTCCTCGTCGTCGGCTCCGCCTCCGTCTTCGGCCCTGGCAGCAGCACCCCGGGCCATGCCTGGCCCGCGCGGCTGGAGGCGAGCCTGCGGGAGAGCCGTCCCGACTTGCGGCTGGAGGTGAAGGTCCTCGGCGGGCGCGGGCTGACGGCGGCGGACATGCTGATGATGATCGAGGCCGCGATGGACCCGGCCCCGCAGCTCGTGGTCTGGCAGGTCGGCACCGTGGAGGCGGCGCGCGGCATCGAGCCGGACTGGCTGGCCGACCGGCTGGCCAGCGGCCTCGGATGGCTGAAGGACCGCGGCATCGACACCGTGCTGATGGACCAGCAGTTCTCGCGCTTCCTGCGGGCGAACGCCGATATCACCGCCTATCAGGACACGATACGCATCGCGGCAGCAGGCCAGGGCGCCGCGGTCTTCCCACGCTACGAGCTGATGCGCTTCTGGGCGGACACGGACCGGATCGACCTCGAGCGCGCGCCCCGCGCGCAGCGGTCGGCCTTGGTGGACCAGCTGGGGGAATGCCTCGGCCAGACGGTCTCGGCCTTCGTGCTGCGCGGCGCGGCCGAGGCGGCGAAGTTGCGCTAAGGGCCGGCGACCTCAGGCGGTGTTCGTCCCGAGCACTTCGAACTCGTAGGATTCCCGCGGGATGTCGCGGTGCTCGCCCTCGCGGAAGGCACGCCGGCCGAGGACGTATTGGCGCAGGATCTTCAGGGTCCGCAGGGATTGCGACACCATCTTCACGTTGGAGACCTGGTCCGACTCCCGCCAGCTGATCGGGAAGAACATGAACTTGCGCCCGCCGTCGATGAGGCCGAGGAGGAGATAGACATTGAAGCGCAGGTCGTCGGCGTAGCGGGCGATACCGGGGTCTGCGAAGACCGGGCGGGCAAAGATGTTCAGCCCGGAGCCAAGATCGAGCACGCGCCGGAAGGACACGCCTGTGATGAGCGCGTTGAAGACGTGGTTCCCGAAGATCCGGAAGCGCGAATAGCCCTCCAGCCGCGATCCCCTGGCAAAGCGGGCGCCAAGGCAGGCGTCGTAGCGGTGGTGGTCGCCGCGCTCGATCACCGGCAGGAGGTCGGCGATCGAGCCCTGGTCGTCGCCGTGCAGCACGACGACATGGGTGTAGCCCTGGCGGACGGCGTGGGCGAAGGCCGACTTGTGGGAGCCGCCGAGGCTGTAGTTGTCGCGGTTGCGCGCCACCGTGACCGGGCATGTCGTGACGGAGCGCGCGGCCTCGATCGCCACCTCCGCCGTGCCGTCTCGGCTGCCGTTGTCCAGGACGAGGATCTCCGCGAAGACTCCGGGCGGCACCGCCGCGAACTGCGCGAGCACACGGCCGATCTGCGGGGCGCAGTTGTAGGCAGGGATGAAGACAAGCATTCGGTCAGCCATGGACGGATCCGCCACCCTTCAGGTCACGTTCGATGAGGAAACGGGATACGAGGAAGTTGAGGATCAGCTGGGGCGGGGTGACGAGCACCTTCGCGATCGCCGCCAGCGCCGTGGCCGAGAGCGCAACGCCCTCCGCCCTGGCCAGCCCGCCCAGCCAAGCGGTGATCATGCCAACGCCGGCGGAGGCGATGAGGATGACCGAAAGCGTATAGGCGAGATAGCCCGCGACGCGCAGCCCCATTCCCCCGGCGGCCTTGTTGAAGACCTTCTCGCGCGACAGGAGGAAGACCGAGAGCGCCGCGATGCTGGAGCTGATGATGTTGGCCGCGAAGGGCGCCATGCCGGCCAGCCGCACGAGCAGGAGAAGAATGCAGGTGTCGGCGATCCAGCCGAGGCCGGAGAGCCCACCGAATTTAAGAAAGTTGATCAGCCAGGGAGGCAGGTTCCTCATGTGCCGCTCGTCCAGCGCAGGACATGGCCGCCGAAGGCCCGAGCGGCGGCGAGGCCGGTCTCGGAGTCCTCGATGACCATGCACTCCTCCGGCCGCACCCCGAGCTGCCGCGCCGCCAGTTGGTAGCCCTCCGGGTCCGGCTTGGCGCGGGAGACGTGATCGCCGCAGACGAGGATGTCGAAGAGGTCGCGCAGCGCGAAGCGATCGAGGATCGCCTCCGTGCTGCCAGAGGCCGCGGTGGTGACGAGCCCGGTCGCGAGCGAGCCGAGACGCGTTGCCCGCAGCAGGTCGGCCAGTGCCTCGTTCGGGCGGATCAGGCGGAAGAAATCGGGGTAGATCGCCCGCTTTCGCCGGGCCACCGCCGCCGGCTCCGTGCCGGGTGCCTCGGCGAGAAGCTCCGGCAGGAAATCCCCCCAGGCGCGGCCGGTGATGCGCGGCAGGATCGCCTCCGCCTCGACGGCCACGCCGTGCTCGCCGAGCGCCGCGGCATAGGCGGCGGCGTTCGCGCGCTCGCTCTCGACGAGGGTACCGTCGAAATCGACGAGAACGGCCCTCAGCATTTCTCGTACTCGTCGAAGTAGCGCTGCACCAGCAGGCAGAGGCAGCCGAGGAAAACCAGCCCCGCATAAGCCCCCTTGCGGAACTTGTAAGGCGTCAGGCGGAAATAATGCACGACCTCGTGCAGCCGCACCTCGCGTAGCCCATCCTCGCCGAGGTTCTCGCGCATCCAGGCCGTCGCCCGCTCGTGCAGCACGGCGTACTGGGCCGTGCGCGCGATGGGGAAGGTGAGCACGCCATCCCCGTAGGAGCAGGAGATATCGCGGTTGAGGGACTCGTAGCCGAGATGCAGCGACTGCAGCAACTTCGCGTAGTCGAGCAGCGGGGACTCGAAGATATTGCCGACGTTCGGGTCGATCAGGAACCAGTGCGAGGTGCGCACCGGATCGGCCAGGATGTTCTCGATGGTGAGGTCGCCATGGATCGTGGCCGTTTCCCGCCGGTGGATGCGGCTGGTGACGAAATCCGGGGCGGCGAAGCGCTCCAGCAGCCCGATATCCACCTTCACCCCATTCACCAGCACCGTGTCCCCGTCGAAGAAGAGCGGGAAGGCGTCCTGGATGTTCCGCAGGTTGCCCGCGACCTTCTCCCTCGCGTAGCGCTCGATGACCTCCGGACCGGCGGGCGCGCCGCGGGTGCGCTCGTGCAGCGCCCGCATGGCGTTCAGCACGTCCTCAAGGATGCGCCAGGAGGATTCGATATCCGAGGAGTGGATAATGTCGAACAGATCGCGCGAGGTTGGGGAATACTCCATGTCGTAGAGGAAGCGCGAGCCGATGCGGGACTGGTCCGTGATCCGCACGAGCGGCAGGTCGGTGCCGTGCGTCTCCAGCCAGCGGCACTGGTCGTGCAGCTTCCCCGCGGCACTGCCGAGCGCGTATTTTCGGATGCGAAGCTCGTTGCCGACCTGCACCATGGCGGTCAGCGCGTCCGAGCCACCGCGGAACATGCGCTGCACCACCGCGTCCCCGATCGCGTTCGCCTCGAAGTCGGAGACCAGGTCGGAGGCCCCGCTGAAGCGGCGCATCAGGAAGCCGCTGTACTGCTCGGCCTCCGAGAAGCGGTTGCGCGAGCGCGGCAGGCGGTGGACGTAGAGCATCGGGTCCGAGACCCAGCTGATAGCCCCGCGCAGCGTGACGCCGATGCGCTCCCTGAAGATGCCGTAGCCGAGGACGAGGGCGAAGGGCGCGACGGTATAGAGAAGGAGGATCGCGGCCTGCCCCATCCCCTCATACAGCAGTGAGAGGAAGGCAGGTTCGAGCGGCGCGCCGTGGATGACGATGAACAGGCGCTGGAAGTCCACCCCCACCGCCCGCGACAGCATAAGGTAGGAGAGTAGGTAGAGCGCCCACATGGCCGCGCCCTGCGCGACGATGCGCACCCATTGCGCGCTGGCCTCGGACAGCACCTCAGGCAGAGACCAAGCCCCGTCGAGGATCACCAGGCGGATGCGCGGGTTGAAGATCGAGGCCGCGAGCCAGACGAAGTAGCGAAACCGGGCGGAGCGCTCGACCAGCACGGCCGAGAGAAACACGCCGCCCACCACCAGCACCGCGCCCGCGGTCCAGGCCCAGACATCGACATCCGAGAACACGCCGGCGGCCGTGAAGACGAGGACGAGCACCCAGACGGCCAGCAGGTCGAAGGCGCGCTCGACCACGATCGTGGCGAGCACATAGGCGAGGTCGCTGCGCGTGCGGGAGGCGTAGTAGACCCCGCGCGCGATCTCGCCGAGCCGCAGAGGCAGGAAGGCGTTGAGCACATAAGCGAGCGAGAGCGCCAGGAAGCCGGTGCTGGAGCGCGGCGTTCCGATCTGGCGCAGCAACAGCGACCAGCGCAGCACGCGGACGAGGTGGCCGAGCACGAGCAGCGCGAGCGCCGCCACGAGACCGAGGGCCGAGACCCATTCGGGGTTCATCGCCACCCCCGTCTAGCCCCGCACATCGGGGCCGCGCCAGGAACCGAAGCCCCCGATCCGCGCGAGCGCCGCCTCGTACTCCGCCGGGGTACCGAAGGAGAGGTGCTCGTCGAGCAGCACGCCGCGCACCTTCTCCCCCGCCGCCACCATCGTGTTGTAGATCCCGCTGACGAAAAGCTCGGGATAAGGGCAGTCCGCGGCATAGGCGCGGGCGTGGCCGAGGAAGGTCTCACGATTCCGGAAGCCATAGGCACCGGCGATGGCGAGGTCGCTGATCGCCTCCTTCTCCACGGTGCGGAGAAGATCGCCCGCCTCGTCATAGGCCGCGTAGGAATAGGCGGGCGCAGTCGCGTGGAAGTGGCAGAGGAAGCCCGCGGTCTCCGACGGCATGGCCGGCAGCGCCGCCGCCAGCCGATCCGCGCGGAAGGTGTGATCGCAGTCGTTCACCACCAGCCAGCCATCCTCCGGCACGCCCTCGCAGCCGGCGACCGCGGTTTCCAGCGCGCCCGATGTCACCTCCGGCAAGGCGATGATCGAGGCCTGCGGGTAGCGGTCCAGGATCTGCCGGTCGATCGCGTGCGCCTCGATGTGCTCGGCCAGCACGACGAAGCTCATCGACTGGAGGTCGAAGCAGCGCCGCAGCGCCTCCGTCGCCCACCAGAAGAAGGGCTCGCCATCCAGCAGGAGAAGCGGCTTGGGCAGGTCGAAGCCCGCCCGGCCAAAGCGGCTGCCACGCCCCGCCATCGGCATGACCAGGTTCACGCGCGTCCCTGCCGTCATCTCTCGATGCTCCTCGCACTCGATCCAACGCACCGGCCGCCGCGCGCCCTGCCGTTCATCGACGGGCGCACGGCTACTGCAGCAACCGGGTGCGCGCGAGGAACAGGTCCTCCGCCACCTTCCTCTCGGCCGGCGTCACCGGCGCGTTGAGGTATCTCGCCACCGCCGCTACGGGCGCCTGCGCGATGAGGTAGACCTGACGCCGCAGCGCAGGGTCCGCCCAGTCCGGCACGATATCGCCGGGCGGCCGGAAGACCTCCGTCACGCCCTCCTCGCGCCCGGTGCCCGCGGGGGAATGCGCGGCCGGGCGCCAGCCGAGCACGAGCGCCGTGGCATCGGCGAGGCCGGCGTCGCGCAGGCAGGGCAGCCCGCCTTCCTGCCAGTTCACGGCCTCGCGCTGGCCCGGCACGAAGGGAAGATGCGTGCGCACGTGCAGCACTGTCGTCCCCCCGCGCGCGAAAACCTCGGCGACGCTGCGGCAGGCCTCAGGCAATCCCTCGTGCCGCGGGGCGAAGCCGTGTTCGAGCAGCAGCAGGTCCAGCAGGCGATCGGAGTTCCAGTAGGTGGAGACGAAGACCTTGGGCGGCCCGCCCTGCGCATCGCGTTCGATGGCCTGATCGATGGCGGCGATCCCGCCATTGAGGTCGTCGAGCCAGCGCGTCCAGATGAGCGGCGACCAGATCCTGCCGATGAGCGGCCGCGGCCCGTCATTGTCCACGCCCAGCCGCGCGATCTGCCAGGAGGGCACCCGGACCGGCGGCGCGAGGAGGGCAAGGACGGCGACCGCGAGCGCCGCGGAGAGCACCATGCGGGGCAGGCCGCGGGCGCGCAGCACCGCGCGCCCTCCCTCGACGATGGCGATGGCGATGAAGGGCGCGAGCGGCAGGAGGTAGCGCAGCTCGTAGAGGGAGCGCCCATAGGCCGCGAGATAGATGAGCGGGACGAGGATGCAGAGCAGCACCTCCCGCCAGCGCCGCTGGGCGAGGAAGGAGGCGAGGCCGAGCGGCAGGAGGATCATTCCGGGCAGGGCCAAGCCATAGACCGCGTGGCGCAGCAGCGAGACGAAGCCCTCCTGCCGGTCCCAAAGCGCAATGGCGCGCGAGGCGACGGAGAAGATCTCAAGGTAGTTGAGGCCGAAGGCGGCGTAGACCCCGAGCGGGATGAGGGCGATCAGCGGCGCCGCGAGAAGGGCGTGCGCGAAGCGGGCCCGCCAGCTCGGCAACTCGAACCACATGAGCACCGCGAAGGCCGGAAGGACGAAGAGCGCGTCCGGCCGCGTGGCCGCGGCGAGCCCCATGAGCACGGCCGCGACCGCCGTTGCGGGAAGCGACAGCCGCGTCCAGAACACCGCGATGGCGAGAGTGGTGAGGCCCGCCGAGAGAACGTTGTCGTTGAAGAGGTAGGCGGATTCGAAGATCGGGGGGAAGAGCAGGCAGGCGAGCGCGCCGAAGGCCGGCGGGACGCGATAGACCCGCGCGAGAAGATAGACGACGGCGCCGACGAGCAGCACCAGCGACGCGAGCATCACCAGCCGGAAATTCACGAGCGTGGGAAGATGATCGAGCGCACCCAGCCCCGCGATCACGGCCGTGCTTCCCAGCCGCGTGACGAGGAAGAAGCGGCCGCTGAAGGGATAGAGAAGATCGATGTCCTGCAGCTGCCCAGAACGAAGACCAAGGGCATTGATGCCGATGCTCGGCTCGAAGCCTTCCGTATAGGTGGCGTGCAGGACAGGGAGGATGAACCACGCCAGCACCACGAGGCTGGCGACCATGGCGAGCGGGCGTAAGGCTTTAGACGATCTACCCACCGGCGAATCCTGTCTGTTGGGCCACGGAACGAGACAGAATGCACCTCGACTACCGGGTGGCAGGCGGCCCTTCGTTCTACATTAGCAAGCGTTCGCTGCGCTGCAAACGCCGCGGCAGGTCACATCACCGATGGCAAACGGCTTTGCACGCGCCCTGCATGGCATCGCGCTCACATCCCTGTCATCGTTCCTGCGGGGCCACCCTTCCCGGCGAGGCCTTGCCGCGCATCCGCCTTGATCCGCAAGCTTCTTCGGCCGTGCCGACGAGGCCAGGCGATCATGATCCTGTGTGCAGCACGAACTTTGAGCGCTTACAGGTTTGCGGTAAACGACCGCACCGCCGGCCCGTGATCGCGCGGCGATCACGTTTCCGAGCAAGGCCGGGTGGTAACTGTGACGCGACCGTTGCGATGGCGTTCGTTGTCGGCGTATCCGCCAGGAGTGCCGGAGAGGGGACGCCAGCACGGCCGCCGCTTGGCCAACCGCATGACGAGAGCGATCGGCTCGCAAGGAACCAGCGCGTGGCGTCGATAAGACAGGGCTTTGCGTGGATGACGATGGCGCAGGGCACCCTGTTCGTCCTCCAGTTCGTCGTCTCGATCCTCATCGCGCGGCTGCTCGGCCCCTACGAGATGGGCATCTTCGCCATCGCGCTCTCGATCGTGGGCCTGCTCTCGATCGTCCGCTCCTTCGGGCTCGGCTCCTATCTCATCCGTGCGGCGGAGCTGACGCAGCCTCTGAAGCGCACGCTGTTCACGATCAATGGCGTCCTCGCCGTTGCGGTGTCGCTCGCCATCCTCCTCCTCAGCCTCCTAGGCGGCGCGCTGCTGAAGGAACCGGGCGTGGAGGACCTTCTCCGTGTCATGGCGATTCTGCCGCTGATCGGGATCTTCGACTTCATCCCCTCCGCCTCCATCGAGCGGCGCGGGGAGTTCCGGCTCGTCGCCATCGTCAATGTCTTCCGCTACTCGCTCGCGAACGCGGCGACGCTTGCCTTCGCCTATGCGGGCCACGGCTACATGAGCCTCGCCTATGGGCAGGTGATCAGCGCCCTCGCCGCGGCCGTCCTGAACAACCTCTTCGCGCGGGACTCCATCGTCCTCTCGCTGGGGTTGCAGGGATGGCGGGATGTGGTGCGCTTCGGAACGCAGGTGCTCGCCATCTCCGCCATCAACGGGCTGCAGGGCAGGATGGCGGACCTCGTGCTCGCGAAGTTCCTCGGCCTCGCCGCCTTCGGCATCTATTCCCGCGCGACGAGCCTGACGGGCGTGCTGTGGGAGAATATCCAGATCATCGTCCTGCGCGTGCTCTTCGTGGACTTCGCGGAGCAGAAGCGGCAGGGGATCTCACTGCGCCACAGCTACCTGCGGCTTACGCAGGTGCTGACAGGCTTCCTCTGGCCGGTCTTCGTCGGCATCGGCGTCGTCTCCGGGCCCCTGGTCCTCGCCCTCTTCGGCGAGAAGTGGCTCGACGCGGTCATGCCGCTGAGCATCCTCTCGCTCTCGGCCGCCCTCTTCGTGCCGATCATGGTGGCCTATGACATCTTCGTCATCTCCAACGAGACAGCGCGCCAGACGCGGCTGGAGATGATCCGCGCGCCCGCCTCGCTCGCGCTTTTTGCCATCGGCTGCCTCGTCAGCCTCGAGGCCGCGGCGGCGACGAAGGTGTTGGAGGCGGTGATCATGTACCTCGTCTACCGTCCGCATCTCGAGCGCATGACAGAGACGCGATGGGCGGATTACGTGCCGATCTACGGCCGCAGCCTCCTGCTGGTGGCCGCCGCCGTGCTGCCGGCCGCCCTTGTCATGCAGTTCTACGGGTGGTCGCCCCAGGCGCCGCTGCCGGTGGTCATCGCGGGCGTGGCGGCCGGCGGCCTGGCCTGGGTCGCCCTCCTCTGGGCGCTGCGCCACCCCCTCTTCGAGGAGGGCGCCCGTCTCCTCTCGAAGCTGCTGCGCCGGCCGCGCGCCGCCGTTGTGGCGCCCCAGGCCTGAGGCCGAGTTAAAGGCCAAGTGAAGGAATTGATGATGCCCGCAGACGGCCAGGCCCTGATCGACGTCCTGATTCCCGCCTACAACAGCGAGGGCACGATCGAATCCTCCGTGCGGTCCATCCAGGACCAGACGGTCCGGTCGATCCGCATCCTCGTCATCGATGACGGCTCCAGCGACCGGACCTCGGAGATCGTCGCGGCCATCGCGGCGGCGGACTCGCGAGTCCAGCACATCCAGAAGCCCGGCAACAGCGGTATCGTGGACACGCTGAACATCGGCCTCGCCCGCTGCACCGCGCCCTATGTCGCGCGGCACGACGCCGACGACCTCGCCTATCCCAACCGCTTCGAAGTGCAGCTCGCCTACCTGGAAGCAGACCCGGACCTCATCGCGGTCGGCGCGGTGGCCCGCCACGTGGACGAGTGGGGCAACCATACCGCCGCGCATGGCAGCTTCTCCCGCCCGCCGCCGCCAGAGCTGGCTGACCCGCGCAGCTTCCCCTCGCGCGAGCCCTATCTCATGCACCCCTTCCTGATGGTCCGGCGCGAGGCGCTGGTGGCGGTGGGGGGCTATCGCTACGTCATGCATGCCGAGGATACGGACCTCTACTGGCGGCTGCAGGAGCGCGGCCGCCTTCACAACCCGCCGGACCTGCTCGGCGACTACCGCTTCCACACGGGCAGCATTACCAGCGGGTCCGTCCATAACGGGCGCATCGGCGCGCTCGCCTCGCAGCTTGCCGCCATCTCGGCGGTGCGCCGCCGGGCCGGGCGGCCCGACCTCGACTTCCCGCCCGAGCGGCTGGCGCAGTACCGGGCGGCGGCAGGCGTCACCGACCTTCTCCGGATCGCCTCCGCTGACCTCACGCCGGAGGAGCGCGCCTATCTCGAGGTCGCCGTCGCCGCCAAGCTGCTGGAGTCCGCGAGCTACCGGCCCTACCTGCTGGAGGGTGCCGACTGCCGCTTCATCCGCACAACGTTGACGGCCAACTGGCACCGTCTCAGCCCGGAAGAGGCGGCGGAGATAGAGGAGAAGCTCGTCGCGGTGGGCACCCGGATGTTTTACCACCGCCGCCTTCGTGAACTGACGATGCTGCTGCCCCGGGCCGCCTTCGTGCGGACCGTCCGCCGCGTGGCGGGAATCACCTTGCAGACCCGGCTTCAGCGCCTCCGCCGGGCGCGCGGCCGGCTTCGGTCGCGCCGGGAAGGAGACCAGCGCGGCAGCGCGGCCTGAGGGCGCAGCCCCTCAGCGCCGCTCCGCGCGCGGGGGATGCCAGAGCTGGACGGTGACGAGCGGGAAGGAAACAGCCGCGTCCGCGCGGTGTCCCCGCCCAAGGGCCTCCGCCAGCGCGGCAGGTTCGACCCGGTCGTGCCAGGGGCTCGATACGGCCCATACGCGCTTCCCCTCCGCGGCCGCCACGAGATCCGGCAGTTGCTCCTTCTCCCCTACCGGCCTGACGAGGCGCCGCAGCGGGGCGGCGTAATAGCCGATGACAGCATCGACGCCGGGCGGCGGCGGCGTGACGATCACGTCCCCCGGCCCGGCGGAGGCTGCGATGAGCGCGACGGCGCTCCGCCAGTCAGGCCGGCTCCACTCGGCGTGGTAGGCATAGAGGCCGGCGGCCTGAGCGGCCATGACGAAGCCGACGAGTACGAAGCCCGCCACCCGCCCGCCATAGGCCACCATCGCCGCGGCGATCAGAAGGTAGAGCGGCAGCAGCGACCAGAGATGGATCCTCGTCACGAAGATCGGCGCCACGGCAAAGCTGACGGCGATGGTCAGCACGAAGGGCAGCACGCCCGCGAGGATCGCGAAGGCGAGGAAGCGAGGGTTCCGCCGCGCGGCCCAGAGCCCGAGCGCCGCGACGAGGGCGAAGCCCGCCGCCGCCACCGTGGTGAGGCGGACGGAGAGGATTGCGTTGAGCTTCTGCGCCAGCATCGGCCCGATCGTCTCCGCGATGACGCGCGGCGTCGGCGGCGGCAGCCAGGCGACGAGCCCCTTCGCGTTCGCCATCAGCACCGAGAGGACGGGGACCGAGGCCGCGAGGATGCCGAGGAGCACGACATTGGCAAGGAGCCAGGTGAGGCCCGCCGCCCGCCCGCGCCCGCCGAGCCACCAGCCCACCAGCATGATCAGCGACGCCGAGGGGATGACGAAAAGGCCAGCCATCTGCGTCCAGAGCGCGAGGGTGGAGCCGAGCACGAAGACGAAGGCGCCCTTGAGCCGCGCCCCCCGCTCCTCGGGCGCCGTCGCGAACCTCACGGCACCCCAGAGGGCGACTGAGGCAAGGAGCGGCAGCAGCGAGTACATCCGCACCTCGGTGCTGTACTGCACATGCAGGGCGGAGGTGGCGAGCAGCGCGGCCGCGAGCAGCCCGACGCGGAGGCCGACCAGCATCCGGCCGATCGAGAACAGCACGGGGATCGTCAGCACGCCGAAAAGGACGCTGAGCGAGCGCAGGGCGAATTCCCCGGCTCCGAAGACCGAGGTCCAGGCGAGCAGCGCCAGGTAGTAGAGGGGAGGGTGGGTGTCCGCCATGATCAGTTCCATGGCGCGTGCCCGGTCGAGCACCGCGACCTGGACGCTGAAACCCTCGTCCACCCAAAGTGACGAAGATGTAAGATGCCAGAACCGGACGCCCAGCGCGACGAGGACGATGCCGGCGAGAAGAAGGCGCGCCCCTCCAAGGCCGGTGTCGTGCCGGCGTGCCCTGCTCGCTATTGCCAAGGAAAATCCCTCTGCTCTGCCGCTTCCCGCTCTGCGCGGCGCGCAAGGCTTGCTGTAGGTCGTCTGGCGCTTCGGCATCTATACCGGATGACCGGAGCGGATATGAATCGACGCTGTCGTGATCGGAAACCGCCGGGCGAGCCGCTCCAGGCCATTTATCGCCGAGAAGTTACAACGCACACTGTCTTTACGATAAGGTTTAGTTGCTAATCCCTGCCTATGAGAAGTCCACAGGTTGCCGCCGGGAGGTCGAGCCGCGACGTGACCGAGAGAACTGGCGAAAGGCAGGGAGACCGCTGGGCGACCGATGGCAGTGCGGGATGGCTCCCAGGCTCCGCCCCTTGCCGACACGGCAGAGGGCCGGCGGCACCCCCACAGTGACGACGGCGCAGGGCTTGCGGCGGACCAGTTCCGGACGGCTTGATCGTGACCGGGATGGTCGCGGCCGATGCCTGCCGGTAGGCTTCCATCAGTGGGCCGCGGGACGGTCGATCGCGGGGGGACGGCCTGAATGTGCGGACTGACCGGCTTCTGGTCGCCGGCACACTTCGGCAGCGCGGCCGCTGCCCGCGGGATCGTCGAAGCGATGCGCGACCGGCTCACGCATCGCGGGCCAGACGATCACGGTACCTGGATCGATGCGGAGAGCGGCATCGCCTTCGGCTTCCGCCGCCTCTCCATCATCGACCTCTCCCCCGCCGGCCACCAGCCGATGGCCTCGGCCGACGGGCGCTTCGTCGCTATGATGAATGGCGAGATCTACAACTTTGCCGAACTTCGCGCCGAGATCGACGCGGCACGCGGCGGGCATCCCTGGCGCGGGCACTCCGACACGGAGGTGCTGGTCGAAGCCATTGACGAGTGGGGGATCGAGCGGGCGCTGGGGCGTGCCAACGGCATGTTCGCCATCGCCGTCTGGGACCGGCGGGAGAACTCTCTCTCCCTCGCGCGCGACCGGATCGGTAAGAAGCCCATGTATTACGGCTGGATGGGTGGCCACTTCCTCTTCGGCTCCGAGCTGAAGGCGCTGCGGGCCCATCCCGCCTTCGACGGCCGCCTTTCGACCGAGGCACTCTCGGGCTTTCTCCAGATCGGCTACGTCGTCGGGCGGCGGACGATCTTCGCTGGCCTCTCCAAACTGCCCGGCGGGCATATCCTGCGCCTCGACGCTCGGGCGGCGGGGCGCCGAGAGTCCCCGGAGCCCAGCCCTTACTGGGACCTCCGCGGCGTCGCGGAAAACGGGCTGGACGCCCAGGCCGCCGGCCGCCCGGCCCAGCAGGAGGAGTTCGAGGCGCTGCTGCGGGACTCGGTCGCGCTCCGCATGGTCGCCGACGTGCCCGTGGGCTCCTTCCTCTCAGGCGGCATCGACTCGAGCCTTGTCACGGCGCTGATGGCCAAGGGTTCGGCCGGCGCGGTGCACAGCTTCGCCATCGGCTTCAACGTGCGCGAATGGGACGAGGCGCCGCACGCGCGCGCCGTGGCCGAGCATCTCGGGACGCAGCACGAGGAGGCCTATCTCGGCGCCGCCGACATCCAGGACATGATCCGCGACATCGCCGAGGTCTGCGACGAGCCGCTGGCCGACGACTCGATCGTGCCCACAACCTTGCTTTGCCGGCTCGCGCGCCGCCAAGTGACGGTCGCGCTCTCCGGGGATGGCGGTGACGAGCTGCTGGCCGGCTATGCCCGCTACGCCGCGGTGAACGACTGGCTGGAGCGGCGGCAGGGCCTGCCGCGGCCGGTGCGGGCCTTGGCCAGCCTCGTCTCGGGCGGGCTGGCGCCGGCGGCAGAGCGGCTGGGGCAGATGCGCGTGGCGCGCCGGCTGCGGCTGCTCGACTGCCTGATGGGTTCGGGCGACCCGGACGAGGTCCACCGGATGCTCGTGTCGCAGACGCTCGAGGCGGATTCGTTTCTCGCCAGCCCCGCCGGACTGCCAAACCCGCTGGAGGATCCGCGCTACCTGCTTGGCCGCTCGACCCCGATCGACCGCATGGGCTTCACCGACCTCACGAGCTACCTTACCGACGACATCCTGGCGAAGGTGGACCGGGCGAGCATGTCCACCTCGCTGGAGGTGCGCTGCCCCCTGCTCGACTACCGCGTCATCGAGATGTCATGGCGCTTCCCCACCGCCGCGAAATACGCGGCCGGGGAGGGCAAGCTCCCGCTGCGGCAACTACTCTACCGGCACGTGCCGCGCGCCTTGGTGGACCGGCCCAAGCGCGGCTTCGGCGCGCCGGTGGAGGTCTGGCTGCGCGACGAGCTGCGCGACTGGGCGGAGACGCTGATGAGCCCGGCGGCGCTGGCCCGCCACGGCCTGCTCGATGTCCGCGCCTGCCGGAAGCTCTGGGAGGATTTCCTCCACCGGAACCACTCGTTCAACCGCGTCATCTGGAACCTGCTGATGTTCCAGGCCTGGCACGCATCGCTCGACCACGCGCGCCCGCAGCCCTTCAGCGGGCAGGAGCCGTGGCAGCCAGATGCGACAGATGCTCGTGCAGCTGCCGACCGTTTCGTTCCCAACTGAAGCGCTCCGCGCTCTCCCGCACGGCGGCCTGGGGGGGCGGGTCGGCCAGGACGTCCCGGATGGCGGCGGCGATCGCCGTCGGCGTCCGCTCACGTAGCAAGCGGCCGGCCGCCGGGCGGTCGATGGCCTCCGCGGCCCCGTCCACGTCCGGCGTCACGACCGGGGTGCCGCAGGCGAGCGCCTCGACCCAGGCATTGGCCAGCCCCTCGCTCTTGGAGGCGAGGGCCATGACGTCGGCGGCCCCCAGGATTCCCGGCAGCTCGGCATGGGGGCGATTGCCGAGGAGCCGCACCCGCTCCTCCAGCCCGCGCTGGCGGACGAGGCGCTCCAGCCGGTCGCGCTCCGGCCCTTCCCCCACCACGAGGAGGGTGGCGCCCTCGACCTCCGCCATGGCCTCGATCACCAGCTCGTGTCCCTTGCGCGGGATGAGCGACCCGAGGCTCACCACCAGCGGCCCCGTCACGCCAAGGTTGCGCTTCGCTGCCGCGCGGTCGCCCGGGCGGAAGCGCTCGAGGTCGCAGCCGGTGTAGTGCACGGCGATCTTGGCGGCATCCATGCCCATGCCCGCCATGTCCCGCGCGAGGGACTGCGAGACAGCGAGGAGGCGGCCGGCCCGGGCAGCGGCCCTCATGATCCCCTTCCGGCAGCCAGGGCGTGCGCCCCAGTAATGGATGTCAGCGCCCCGCGCCTTGACCAGCAGCGGCACCCCGAACTCTGCTGCCAGCCGCTCGGCGGCAGGGCCGTCGGGATAGAAGAACTGGGCGTCGATCACGTCGAAGGCGAAGCCCTCGTCCCGCCAGCGCGCGATCACGGGGCGGGCTGCCCGGGCCAGGAGAGCCGGGTTGAAGCGCCCGCTGAGACCCGGGATCGTCAGCATGCGCGGCCGCGCGACGCGGACACCCTTCCAGCTCTCCTCGGCCGGCAGGTTGCGCAGGGGCCGGTAGTGGGGGTGTAGGTCGAGTGGAAAGGGGGGCCGGCCGATCGGGTTGACTACGCGAACCTCCACCCCCTGCCGGGCAGCGAGGGCGCGGGTCTGTTGCTCCACGAAGACACCGAAGGTCGGTCGCGCGGCGTTCGGGAACAGCGTGGAGATGGTGAGCACGCGCAGCATTCGGGCTCCCACACCTCTTCGTGCCAGGTCGCGATGCGCGACGGGGCGCAACCTGACGGCCCTCGAGCCCGGCGTCTAGTAGCCGAGGGACGGCTGGCGGTCCCAGGTGGGGACGATACGCGGCCGTGCGCTCTTGCAACGAGCTCGCCCGCATGCGTTCTGCCTCTCTGGCCGAGAGGGCGCGTCGCCTCGCCGGACCCGGATCGGGGGCCGGCTCCAACCCCGGCACGGGAGTCACGGTTTGAGCAGAGTGAGACCGATTCACGCGCTCACCTCGCTGCGCGGCGTCGCGGCCTGGTGGGTGGTGCTCTACCATTTCCGGGAGTTCTTCCCCGCGGGCACGCCCTGGGCCATCCAGGCTTTCACCGCCAAGGGCTACCTTGCGGTGGACCTGTTCTTCGAGCTGAGCGGCTTCGTCATCGCCCTCAACTACGCCAGCCGGATGGAGACCTTCCGCCTCGGAGACAGCATCCGCTTCCTCTTGCTGCGGCTCGCGCGGATCTACCCGCTGCACCTCTTCATGATGCTCGTCTTTCTTGCGAACCCTATCGCGCTGAAGTTCTTCTCGACCCTGGGTACGGTCGATCACCGCTACGACCCTGCCTACTACGTAATGAGCCTCTTCCTCGTGCAGAACTGGGGCCTGACGGACGACATCCGGTGGAACATACCGGCTTGGTCGATCAGCACCGAGTGGTTCTCCTACCTCGTTTTCCCGATCCTCACCCCTCTCCTCGTCCCGGCCTATCGCAGGCGGGTTCTCGTCGTCGGCGGGGCGATCCTGCTGCTCGTGCTTCTCGCGGTGCTGACGGCGGCAAATGGCGGGGAACTCGGCGGCGAGATCCCGCGCCTCGGGCTGATGCGCTGCCTGATCGAATTCCAGACGGGCGTACTGCTCTGCCACTTCACCACTCTCTGTCCGGCGCGCGGCCCGTGGCGGAGCGGGATCGCGGCGGGCCTCGCCCTCGCCCTCTTCGCGGCCTATGCCATGCTGCCGGTGCCGGACTACGCCGTCATGCCCGCGGGCTTCCTGTGCCTGATCTACGCTCTTACCGACGAGAACAACCCGCTGGCGCGCGCGCTCCGGGTGCCGGTGCTGGAGCGGCTCGGCGACATCTCCTACTCAACCTATCTCGTGCATTACTTCGTGAAGGACTGGGTCAAGTTTCTCATCGTTGGCCCCGACACGCCGCTGCTGGCGATCCTTGGCACCTATGTGCTCGTCACCGGGGTCCTGTCAGTCGTTCTCTACCGCTTGGTCGAGCGGCCGGGGCAGCAGGCCGTGCAGGCCCTGCTGCGAAGCCGCCCCCTGCCCGGTTCAGGTGCCTCGACGCAGCCCGGCCCCCGCTGAGGGAGGGCCGGGCTCTCAACCCTTGACCGGAAGGTCGCCTTCCATTCTCGCCGGCGCGGCCCGTCCGCGCCAGCCGGCATCCTGGGACCCCACCAGGGCGGGGGTGGCGGCGAGCGTCGCGGTTCCCGCTGCGGGGCGGTTGCGCCAGCCCGGCTGGCGGGCGGGGGCGGGCGGCTTGTAGGCGGGTCCGCCCGCCAGTCCCTTGGCCGCGGGCGCCGCGCGCCAGCCGCCGCCTGCGGCCACCGCCGGCTCGGGCAGCGCAGGGCCGGCAGGCTTCGGCAGGGCGGGCCGATCCCGCCAGCTGCGCTGCTGCTTTGCCGCGTCCGCCGCCCCCTTCTTCAGCCGTTGGACATGGTGGGCGAGGCAGGCCGAAAGGGCGAACATGTAGTAAAGCATCGGCTGGAAGGCGACGCCGATGAAGGAACCGCAGGCGAGCAGCGTAATCAGGGAGACCTGCAAGGCGTAGGCAAGTTCTCGCAGCCACTCCATTCCCGGCGTCTTCTTCGCCCATCGCGAGGTCCGCTGGAGCGAGAGGAAGGCGGTGACGATCAGCGCGCCAAAGAGGGCGAGGCCCGGCCAACCATGCTCCCCCAGCACCTCGAAGTAGATGCTGTGGAAGGCTTTGCCCCTGAAAACATCGTCCTCCAACCCGCCATCCGCGGCAGGGAAGCGGATCTCGTTCACTTCATACGAGTTGAACCCGCCGCCCAGCGGGTTGTGGGCAACAAAGTCGAGGGTCCACTTCCAAACGAGAATGCGCCCGAGGGCCGAGCCTTCGGACTTGTAGTCGTTGATTGTGGAAATCCGTTCGTTCCAGGCGCTCGACGTAAAGAAGACGAGTGCTGCCCCCGCCACCGCGCCCATCAGGCCGTAGGTCACCTTATGCCGCGTGCGGAGCCACAGCCCGGTGCCGACGACGAGCATGCCAATGAGCCCGGTGCGGGCGTAGGTGCCAACCGCGCAGGTAATGGTCGCGACCGCGAGGCCGATATACATCAGGTTCGTGATCGGATGCTTCGGCACGAGAATGGTGTGGTTGCGCAGGTAGAGGATGATCGGCAGCAGCATCAGGGCGACGGCCGCGAGGGTGCTTCCCTCCGCGAAGCCGGAATTGCCGCTCACCACGCCGAGGGCCATGCCGTAGCCGCCGCCGTTGATAATGGTTTTCAACCCGGTGGGCAGGACGTGGATCGCCAGTGAGAAGAGGTAGATCTGGAGGAAGGCTTCGATCTGCACGCGCGAGCGGAAGACGTAGGGGATAAAAGCGGAGAAGAGGATCGTCTTCACCGCCCAATTCCACTTCGTCCAGGCTGACCAGGGCGAGACGGCGAGCACGGCGGTCGTGAAGGTCACCCAGCCCGCAAAGAGCACGGTGAGCACGAGGATGAGAGAGATGCCCGGCGGATCGCGGCGGTCCATGATCACGTAGCCGCCGATCGCCAGAAGCGCCATGATCAGCGAGACCGGAATCGAGGGAAGGATCGAGTAGGCGACGTTCTGCGGCGTGAATGTATCGACCCAGACATAGCCGAGGCTGAACACGAAGGGCGCGGCCACCCCGAGCGTGACGAAAGCGATATAGATGAGGGTCAGATAGACGCTGCGAAGCATGGGGCCTTATCTCTCCCCGCGCGCGGCGCCGGCCGTGCGCGCGTGCTTCCGGCGCCAGCCCTCATCCACTTCCTGTGTCTTCCTCTGCATCTCTTCGGGCTGCGGCTGGCTGAACCAGGGAATTTTGCTGTCCAGAATCACGGCGCGAACGGCGATAAAGACACACAGAATTGTGGTAAACAAAATGGCACTTAGATCAAGCATGCCGCTCCCGCTCCGCTCGTCCGGTACTGTATTCCTGTCGAAAACCCGGGCCGAATGAAATAGGTGGGGGAACGCAAGTTCATGATTGACCGTAACGTGATCTCGTTACGGTTTCCTGAACCAGGCGCCCAGGCTGCCATTTCACACCGCGAGCAAGCGAGGCCCGGCAACACGGGCGGCGCGGAGCTGGGCATTCTGGCGGACCCGACACGATTCGAACGTGCGACCTTTGCCTTCGGAGGGCAACGCTCTATCCAGCTGAGCTACGGGTCCCCACGGGCTCAATAGCCCAGCCGCCCGCCGGGGGGAACCCCTGACGGGCGACCGCCTCACCTGTAGAGCGGCTCAGGCCGCTAGGCTCTCTGCCGACCCCGCGCTCATCGCCGTCGCGGAAGTCCCCCCTGCCGACATCCTCAGGGCCGCCTGCCGGGCGCCCTCTACCCGGCGCGTCCAGCCTCGGCCGAAGGTCTGGAACCCATCCAGGCCGCGGTAGTAGGCCATCCGTCCCTCCGCGAGCCGGCCGATCAGCTCCGCTCCGCGGCAGGCCCGGGCCGCAGCGAGGGTGATCGGGCCGATTGAGCCGTCCGCCTTCACCCCGACACCTCCCTGGAGGAGGCGAAGGCTGCGGCCAGGCCCGCCGTTCACCCCGAAGTCGAAGACCATTAGGTCCACCCCGGGGGGCAGTTCGGCGCAGCGCATCGGGATCCAGTAGCGAGCCCGGTAGATCTCGCGTGCCTCTGCCCGGGTCAGGGCGCGGACATCCGCCTCGGTCACCTCAGCATCGCGAAAGTCAGAGAGGATACGGCGGGTGATGCCGAGATTGGTGGCGCCACCGGGATCGGCCGGATGGTTTACGAAGCCCCCTTCCGCCGCCAGCACATGGTCCAGACAGGCATCGAAGCGGTCCTCAGCCGGCCGCTGCGCGATAAGCGAGACGAGGGAAAGCGCCGGGGCCGGCGGGTCGGCCGAAACGGCGGCGCCCTGCGGGGGCGAGGGCGGGCCCTGCAGCCGGGCCTGCAGCTGAACCTCCTGCAGCCGCCCCACCAGGGCGTCCTTGTTGCGGGAGGACTGGGAGGAGCCGATCCAGAAATTCACCACTGCGGCGAAGGCGGCGCCCAGCGTGCCCACGGTGATGTTGATCACGCTTGCCACCTGCGGGTCGAAGCGGGGGCCGCCCTCGGCCGGCGGGTTGAGGCTCACCAGCAGCGCCAGCACCGAGAAGAAGCCCAGCACCACGAGGGCGGAGACGGTGACGGGTCCCCAGGCCGCCCCCCCGCCCCGTGTCATGGCAGCCCCTTCCCGGCTCGATTGGAGACCGGCAGGGAAAGCCGCGCTCCGGCGCCCCTCCCTGGGCGGGCTGGTCTCGGCCGCAAGACGGGCACCTTGCAGGGCAATCTCCGCCAACCGGGCACGGAGGGCGGCCGCCCGCCCAGGATCTGCGGCCAGGGCCGCGCGGGCGGCCACCGGGTCGGCGGTACCGAGCGCTTGGTGAACGGCCTCGGCAGCCGCGGCCGCGAGGAGGCCAGCGGGATCGGCGGCCACCAGACGCAGGATGTCAGGCACGAGGGCGGCCGCGACGGGGATGAGCGATAGTGCCATGCGGTGGGGCTCCTGCGGTGAAGGGGACCTCGGATCACCACACCAGTGTATAAGTTCCTAATATAGGAAATCAAGCATTTTCCAGTTACACGCCTTGTTTCCACCGCCCAGGCCGGGCCATCCTGCGCCCACGCCCAAAGGTGCCCCCATGAACAGCATGTCCCCGCCGCGCCCGAACGACCTCGACTCGTTCTGGATGCCCTATTCCGATAACCGCTACTTCAAGACGAACCCGCGCATGCTCGCCCGCGCCGAGGGCATGTCCTACTTCACGCCCGAGGGACGGGAGGTGCTGGACGGGACGGCCGGCCTCTGGTGCTGCAATGCGGGCCACGGCCGGCGGGAGATCGTGGAGGCCATCCAGAAGCAGGCCGCGATCATGGACTTCGCCCCCACCTTCCAGCTCGGCCACCCCATCGCCTTCGAGGCCGCAGCGCGAGTCGCGGAGATGACGCCCGCGGGCATCGACCGGGTCTTCTTCACCAATTCCGGCAGCGAGAGCGCGGACACGGCGCTGAAGATCGCCCTCGCCTACCAGAAGGCCCGCGGCCAGTCCCAGCGCGTGCGCCTCATCGGGCGGGAGCGCGGCTATCATGGAGTCGGCTTCGGCGGCATGTCGGTGGGCGGCATCGGCGGCAACCGCAAGCAGTTCGGCGCCATGCTCCCCTATGTGGACCACCTGCCGCACACCCACGATCCCGCGCGCAACGCCTTCACCAAGGGCATGCCCGAGCACGGCGCGGAGTTGGCGAACAAGCTCGAGGATCTCGTCGCCCTGCACGGCGACACCATCGCGGCCGTCATGGTGGAGCCTGTCGCCGGCTCCACGGGCGTGCTCGTCCCGCCCAAGGGCTACCTCAAGCGCCTGCGCGAGATCTGCGACAAGAACGGCATCCTGCTGATTTACGACGAGGTCATCACCGGCTTCGGGCGCCTCGGCACCGATTTCGGGGCGGAGCGGCTGGAGGTGGTGCCGGACATCATGACCATGGCCAAGGGCCTGACCAACGCCGCCGTGCCCATGGGCGCCGTCGCCTGCTCCAACGCCGTCTACGAGGCTGTGGTGGAGGGCTCGCCGGCGGGGATCGAGCTGTTCCACGGTTATACCTATTCCGGCCACCCTCTCGCCTCCGCCGCCGCCATCGCGACGCTGGCGCTCCACCGCGAGGAGGACCTGCCCGGCCGGGCGCGGGCCATCGAGCCCTATTGGGAGGAGGCGGCGCACTCGCTCCGTTCCGCCCCCGGCGTGGTCGATATCCGCAATCTCGGCCTCATCGCGGGGATCGAGCTGGCGCCGCGCGAGGGCAAGCCGGGTGCGCGCGCCATGGACGTGTTCCGCCGCTGCTTCGACGACGGCGTGCTGGTCCGCGTGACCGGCGACATCGTCGCGCTCTCGCCCCCGCTGATCATCGAGAAGCCGCATGTGGACCGGCTGATCGGCACCCTTTCCGACGCGATTCACGCGATCGCCTGAGAGCCCGAACGAGGAAGGACCGGGGAATGCGCTGGGCTCGCCGGCTGGCCATCGCCATAAGCCTCGTGCTCGCGGCCACCGCGCCGCGCGCGCAGACCCTGACCTTCGGCAACAACGCCACCGTCACCAGCATCGACCCGCATTTCTACACCGCGACCCCCATCATCGAGGTGACGCGGGAGATTTTCGACGGTCTCACCGCCATGCGGGCCGATGGCAGCATCGGCCCGGCCCTGGCCGAAGCCTGGTCCCCCGTCGCGCCCGACATTTGGGAGTTCCGCCTCCGCCCGGGCGTCACCTTCCAAGATGGTACGCCCTTCACCGCCGACGACGTGGCCTTCACCATCGACCGCGTGCCCCAGGTGCCGAACTCCCCAGGGTCGCTGGTGATCTTCACCGCCAGCATCGCGCGGGTGGAGGTGGTCAGCCCCCTCGTCGTGCGCCTCCACACCAAAGGGCCGGACCCGCTGGTCCCCGCGAACCTCGCCTGGGTCGGGATGCTCAGCCGCCGCATCCACGAGGGCGCGACAACCGCGGGCTTCAACGAGGGCCGGCTCGCCATCGGCACCGGTCCCTACCGCCTCGTCTCCTTCACGCCGGGAGAGCGGGTGGAACTGGCGCGGAACGAGACCTATTGGGGCCCGCGCCCGCACTGGGAGCGGGCGGTGAACCGCACCATCCGCAACGCCGCCGCGCGCACCGCCGCCCTCCTCTCCGGCGACGTGGACGTGATCAACGGCGTGCCGACCGCCGACCTTGCCCGCCTGCGCGCCGACCCGCGCCTCGCGCTGGAGGAGACCGTCGGGCTACGCATCGTCTTCCTCCACCTCGACAGCCTGCGAGACGAGACACCCTTCGCCACCGGGCTCAACGGCGAGAAGCTCGCGGC
Source organism: Roseomonas sp. KE2513 (assembly GCF_016107305.1). Classification (GTDB taxonomy): domain Bacteria; phylum Pseudomonadota; class Alphaproteobacteria; order Acetobacterales; family Acetobacteraceae; genus Roseomonas. Next base: position 78,309 of record NZ_RCVR01000006.1, on the reverse strand, counting down.
CAACCCGCTCCGCGACCTCCGCGTCCGCCGCGCACTCTCGATGGCCATCGACCGCAACGCCCTCACCGAGCGCGTGATGGAGGGATCGGCCGTCCCCTCCGCCCAGCTCGTCCGGGAAGGCCTGAGCGGCTACGTGCCCGGCCTGCTGCCGGCCTACGACCCCGCCGCCTCCCGCCGCCTGCTGGCCGAGGCAGGGTTTCCCGGGGGCTTCCGCCTGACCCTGCACGGGCCGAACGACCGCTACCCCAACGACGCCCGCGTGCTGCAGGCCATCGGCCAGATGTGGCAGCGCATCGGCGTGCAGACGGTCGTCGATGCCCAGCCCTGGACCACCTATTCCGCACGTCAGGGGCGGCAGGAGTTCACGGCCTCGCTGATGGGCGGCACCGCCGTGACCAGCGAGGCCTCCTATCCGCTGCGCTCCATCCTCAACCTGCGGGACGAGGCGCGGACCAACCGCCGCTACAACAACCCTGCCTTCGAGGCGGTGCTGGACGAAGCCGGGCGCACGCCCGACCCGGCGGCGCGGGAGCCGCTGTTGCAGCGCGCGGTGCGGATGGCGATGGAAGATGTCGCCATCGCGCCGCTCTACATCCAGAAGGCCACCTTCGCCTCCCGGCGCGGGCTGACCTTCGAGCCGCGGGTGGACGAGATGCTCAGCATCTCCGCCGTGCGGACGGCGCCGTAGGCGCAAACTCAGGGGAGCGGACGTGACGGGAACGAGGGACGGCGCCATCGCGCGCGCGCAGGGCGAATACGACGACGGCACCTTCCTCGACCGGCTGGCCAGCCTGGTCGCGGTGCAGACCGAGAGCCACCCGCCCGAGCGGAAGTCGGAGCTGGAGCGCTACTGCCACCAGGTGCTCGGCCCCATGGTCTCGGTGCTGGGATTCGAGACGCAGGTGATCGACAACCCCGAGCCGATCCACGGCCCCGTGCTGGTCGCGACCCGCATCGAGGACCCCGCCCTTCCCACGGTGCTGTTCTACGGCCACGGCGACGTGGTGCGCGCCATGCCAGAACGCTGGCGGCCGGGCCTTGATCCCTGGAAGCTCACCGTGGAGGGCGACCGGATCTACGGCCGCGGCACCGTGGACAACAAGGGCCAGCACCTGCTGGGCATCGACGCCATGGGCGCCGTGATGGACGAGCGCGGCGGCCGCCTCGGCTTCAACGCGAAGATCATGGTGGAGACGGGGGAGGAGGCGGGATCGCCGGGCCTGCTGCCCTTCATCCGGGCGCACCGCGACCTGCTGGCGGCGGATGTCTTCATCGCCCTCGACGGCCCCCGCGTCTCCCGCGTCGTGCCCGACATCATGCTCGGCACCCGCGGCGGGATCGCGATGGACCTCGTGATCTCGCTGCGGGAGGGCGGGCACCATTCCGGGCACTGGGGCGGGCTGCTGAAGGACCCCGGCGTGATCATGGCCCACGCCATCGCCTCCATCATCTCCCGCGACGGCCGCATCCTCGTGCCCGGCTGGACGCCCGCCCATGTGCCCGAAGCCGTGACGGCCGCCGCGCGCGCCGTGATCAGCGAGCCCCAGCCCGGCGCCCCCGTGCCCGAACCCGACTGGGGCGAGCCCGGCCTCTCCAACGCCGAGCGCATCTACGCCTGGAGCAGCGCCATCGTCCTCGCCAGCATCTCCGGCCAGCCGGAGGGCCCGGTGAACGCCGTCGGCGGCACCGCCCGCGCCCGCATCCAGCTTCGCCACACCGTGGACGTGGACGGCGCGCAGGTCGTGTCCGCCCTCCGCGCCCATCTCGATGCCCAGGGCTTCCCCGAAGTGGAGGTCGTGCCGGTGACGGAGCGCGACATGTTCCTCGCCTCCCGCACCGACCCGAATGATCCCTGGGTGCGGACGGTGGAGGCCTCCTTCGCCCGCACGGTGGGCCGCCAGCCCAACGTCATCCCGACCATCGGCGCCTCCGGCCCCTCCGAGTTCTTCAAGCAGGAACTCGGCGTGCCGGTGATCTGGATTCCCCACTCCTACGGCGGCTGCGGCCAGCACGGGCCGGACGAGCACGGGCTGGGCACGCTTTTCCGCGAAGGCCTCGGCCTCATGGCCGGTCTCTGGTGGGATATCGGAGAGAGCCGGCGGTAACCGCTTCCGCACAGCGCCCAAACAGAAAGAAAAAGATGGTCGAAGGCCCTGCCTTCGACGGGCCCGGGGGAGAATTCCTTCTCTCCCCCGAAGTCACCAACGCCGTCCCCTACCTCGGCAGCGAGTCGTGCGCCGCGAGGCAGGCCATGTCGAGGATGCCGTTCACCCCCGACGCGATGGACAGGATCTGCGCCGGCTTGGACAGACCCATGAGCAGCGGCCCGATGGTGGTCGCGCTGGTCAGGCGCGGCGCGGCCTTGCTGAGGATATTGGCCGCGTGCAGGCCGGGCATGATGAGCACATTGGCCGCCCCGGTCAGGCGGCAGAAGGGATAGAGCGCGCGCAGCGAGGGATCGAGCGCCACGTCCGCCGCCAGCTCGCCCTCGTACTCGAAGCCGACATCGCCGCGAGCATCGAGCAGTTCCACCGCGTGGCGCACGGTCTCCGGGATGACGCTGCCCCGCGGGTCGCCGAAGGTGGAGAAGGAGAGGAAGGCGACGCGCGGCTCCAACCCGAGGCGCCGGGCCTGGGCCGCGGACTGCACGGCAATTTCGGCCAGGGTTTCGGCGTCAGGCCGCTCGTGGATGGTGGTGTCGGCGATCAGCACGGTGCCGGCGCGGCGGGTCAGCATCAGCGTCAGGCCGAAGAGCACGCCCTCCCCGCCCTGGGAGGAGGGTGCGGGGTCGATCGCGAGAGTGATCTGCTTCAGCGCCGCGGAGTAGGAGCGGGTCGTACCCGTCACCATGGCGTCAGCGTCGCCGAGCGCCACCATGCAGGCAGCGAAGACGTTGCGGTCGAGGTTCACCGCGCGCTGGGCGTCGCGGAAGAGGAAGCCGCGCCGCTGCATGCGGCCGTAGATGTACTCGGCATAGCGGTGATTGCTGTCCGAGCGCGCGGCGTTGTGGATCTCGATCCCCTCGGGAAGCGGAATGCCCAGTGCCGCGACCGTCGCCGTCACGCGCTCCTCTCGGCCGACGAGTACGGGCGTGCCGTAGCCCGCATTGCGGAAGGCGATGGCCGCGCGGATCGTCTTCTCCTCCTCGCCCTCCGCGAAGACAACGCGGCGGGGATTGTGGCGAACGCGCTCCGTGATGGCCTCCAGCGCCCCACCGGCGGCATCCAGCTTCTGCGCGAGGTCACGGGCGTAGCGCTGCATGTCCGTGATCGGCTTGCGCGCGACGCCGCTCTCCATCGCGGCCTTCGCCACGGCGGGAGAAACGCGGGAGATCAGCCGCGGGTCGAAGGCGTGCGGGATGATGTAGTCCGGGCCGAAACGGAGCCCGAGCCCGCCGCCGGCGCCCGCCACCTCCTCCGGCACGTCCTCGCGCGCCAGCATCGCCAGCGCGTGGGCGGCAGCGATCTTCATCGGCTCGTTGATCGTGGTGGCACGCACGTCCAGCGCGCCGCGGAAGATGAAGGGAAATCCGAGGACGTTGTTCACCTGGTTCGGGTAGTCCGAGCGCCCGGTGGCCACGATGCAGTCGGGGCGGACGGACTTCGCCTCGTCCGGCGTGATCTCGGGATCCGGGTTGGCCATGGCGAAGATGATGGGCTTGTCGGCCATGGCGCGGACCATGTCCGGCGTCACGGCGCCCTTCTTCGAGAGGCCGAAGAAGGCGTCCGCGCCGGAGAGCGCCTCGGTCAGCGTGCGCGCGCTGGTGTCAACGGCGTGCGCCGACTTCCACTGGTTCATGCCCTCGGTGCGGCCGCGGTAGAGCACGCCCTTCGTGTCGCACATGACGATGTTCTGCGGGCGCATCCCCATGGCGCGCAGCAGCTCCGCGCAGGCGATGGCGGCGGAGCCGGCGCCGTTGATGACGAGGCTCGTTTCGCGGAGGTCACGGCCGGTCAGGTGGCAGGCGTTGATCAGCCCGGCGGCGGCGACGATGGCGGTGCCGTGCTGGTCGTCGTGGAAGACCGGGATGTCCATGATCTCGCGCAGGCGCTGCTCGATCACGAAGCACTCGGGGGCCTTGATGTCTTCGAGGTTGATGCCGCCGAAGGAGGGTGCGAGGAAGCGGACGCAGTTGACGAATTCGTCCACGTCGGAGGTATCGACGCAGAGGTCGATGGAGTCCACCTCGGCGAAGCGCTTGAACAGCGCCGCCTTGCCCTCCATCACCGGCTTGCTGGCCACCGCCCCGAGGTCGCCGAGGCCGAGCACCGCCGTGCCGTTGGAGATGACGGCCACCATGTTGCCCTTGGCCGTGTAGTCATAGGCGAGGGACTTGTCCCGATGGATCTCGATGCAGGGCTCCGCCACGCCCGGCGAGTAGGCGAGGGAGAGGTCGCGCGCGGTCGAGAGCGGCTTGGTGAGGCGGATCTCCAGCTTGCCGGGCTTGCCCTCGGCATGCATCGCCAGGGCTTCTTCCCGGGTGATGCGGGCGGTCCGGGAATCCCCGTTTCCGGTGCGGCGCGCGTCGTCCATGGCTATTTCTCCCGCTCTGGCGGCGTTATGCCCCGCCGGGTGCGAAGCGTGAAGCGCATCAGACCCGACGGATGTTCCAGGGATAAGGCGTGCTGCCCTCGAGAAAATCCGTCAGGTTGCGGCGGAAGGCGGTTCGGATGGTGAACTGGCCGAGCGGAATGGTCGCGACCTCCTCCAGCGCGAGCCGCCCGAGGGCCTCCGCGGTGCGCGCGCGGGCCGCGTCGTCCGGCGCGTCCATCCACTCCGCCGTCAGCGCCTCCGCCCTCTCGCTCTTCCACCACCCGAACCATCCGGCCTCGCCCTGGCCGCGGATGAGCGGGGACATGGCGGGGCTGCCATAGGTGTTGGAGGAGCCGGTGGTGTGGAAGATGCTCCAGCCGCCGCGCTCCACCGGCTCGCGCGAGTTGCGGCGCTGGATCACCGTGCCCCAGTCGCTCTCATCCAGCTGCACGTTCATGCCGATGCGGCGTAGCGCATCGTTGGTCACCTGGCCGAGCGGCCCGATATCCGGAAAGTCCGTGGGGTTGATAATGACGAGCTTGCCATTGGTGTAGCCGGCCTCCTTCAGCGCGGCGCGCGCGGCGTCGAGGCTGCCGGGCATGAGGTCGGGGTTGTCGCGGTAATAGGGCGTGCGGCGGGGATAAAGGCTGCGCGTCTCGCTCCAGAGGGAGGTGTCGTCCCCCTGGGCGGCGCGCATGTAGCTGTCCTGAATGACGGAAAGCCGCACCGCCCGGCGCAGCCGCACGTCATCGAAGGGCGGCTGGAGGCAGTTCAGCCGCATGAGCGCGAGCCGCCCCTCCACGTCCAGGATCTCCTGCCGGATCTCGCGGTTACGGGTGAGCACGGGGCGAAGGTCCGACAGCGGCCGCTCCCACCAATCGATCTCGCCGTTCGTCAGGGCCGCCGCGGCGGTGGAAGCGTCGGGGATGACGCTCCACTCGATCCGCCGCATCCGCGCGATCTTCCCGCCCGAGGCGCGCTCGGGTGCCTCCTGGCGGGGCACGTAGCCGTCGAACTTCTCGTACACGACGCGCGAGCCCGAATTGTACTCGCCCGCCACGAAACGATAGGGGCCGGAGCCGATCATCTCGGTGATGGCGCGGGTCGCCTCGGTGTTCGCCAGGCGCTCGGGCATGATGAAGCAGACGCTGGCGTCCGGCTTGGCCAGGGCGTCGAGCATCAGCGGGAAGGGACGGTTCAGCCGGGCCTCGAAGCTCCGGTCATCCACGACGCGCCACTCCGCCACCGCGCGGGCAAGGAGCTGGCCGAAGGGGTCGCGCACGCACCAGCGCTTGATGCTGGCGATGCAGTCCGCTGCGCGCACGGGCTCGCCGTCGTGGAAGCGCAGGCCGTCCCGCAGCCGGAAGCGCCAGCGGCGGCCGTCGTCAAGCACCTCGTGCCCCTCGGCCATCTGCGGGCGGGGGCGGTTTGCGGCGTCCACCGCGTAGAGGGTGTCGAAGACGTAGTAGCCGTGGTTGCTGGTGACGGTCGCGGTTGTCCAAACAGGATCAAGGCTCGTCAGGTTCGCCTGCGGCACGAAGCGGAGCGTCGCCGCGCGCATGTCCTGGCCCAGGGCTGGGGCGGCCAGCCTTGGGGCGAACGCGCCGGCGGCCAGGGCCGCGCCGCTGCGAAGAAGGCTTCGACGATCCATCCGGTTCTCTCCAGCGGGGTCCTTTGCCGGCCCCTTGCCGAAAACCTGCGCCCGCCTTGCGGGGCTTTGCAAGCGCTGGACCGAACCCCGCGCCGCACTTAGGACTGAGGGTCATGAACGCCGTCCCGCCGTCGCCTAACAGCATCCCCCGTGCCGAAGGCGCCACCCCCGCCATGGCGCAGTGGTTCGCCGCCAAGGCCGCGCATCCGGACGCGCTGATCTTCTTCCGCATGGGCGATTTCTTCGAGCTGTTCTTCGCCGACGCGGTCACGGCCGGGGAGGCGCTGGGCTTGGCCGTTTCCCACCGGGGCGAGCACGCGGGGCGGCCCGTGCCCATGGCGGGCGTGCCCGTGCACGCAATGGAGGCCTATCTCGCCCGCCTCATCCGCCGCGGCTACCGCGTCGCGATCTGCGAGCAGATGGAGACGCCCGAGGCCGCCAAGGCCCGCAAGGCCCCCGCCGTGCGGCGGGAGGTGGTGCGGGTCGTCACCCCCGCGACGGTGACGGAGGAGGCGCTGTTGGAGGGCCCCCGCCCCTCCTGGCTGCTGGCCCTGGCACCCGAGGGTGGGGAGCGGGTCGGCGCCGCTTGGCTGGACGTCTCCACGGGCCAGGTCTGCACCGAAAACCTAGTGGCCGCCGAGTTGGGCGCCCTGCTGGCCCGACTGGAGCCAGCGGAGGTGCTGGCGCCCGAGTCCCTCACCGCCGGCGACCTCCTCACCCCGCTCGGCGGCGCGGTGCGCGAGACGGCCCCGCCTCGCGATGGCGGTCGCGTCGCGGCCGAGGCATGGGGCGTGGCGAGCCTCGCGGCCTTCGGGGGCTTCACCGAGGGCGAGACGGCGGCCTTGGCCATGGCGCTCGACTACGTGCGCGCGACCTCCGGCGGCACCCTGCCCCGCCTTGCCCCGCCGGAGTGCAGGGGCGGCGAAGGCACGCTCAGGATGGACGCCGCCACGCGGCGTAGCCTCGAAATCCTCCGCGCCGAGCGCGGGGGCAAGGACTGCCTCCTGGGCGCGGTGGACCGCACCCTGACCGCCGCGGGGGCGCGGGAACTGGCTGCCCGGCTCTCGACGCCGCTCGCGGAAGAGGCGCCGATCGCGGCGCGGCACGACGCCGTCTCCTTCCTCCTCGCGGCCGGTTCCGTGCGGTCGGGGCTGAGGGAGGCGCTGCGCGGCGCACCGGACATGGCCCGCGCCCTCGGCCGCCTCTCGGTGGAGCGCTTCTTCCCGCGCGATCTCGCGGCGCTGCGCGACGGGCTGGCGCGGGCGGAGGCGATGCGGGCCGCGATCGCCGAAGCCGCCGGCGTGCCCCCCGTCCCGCCCCTGCTGCTCTCGGCCCTCGGGGCACTGGTGCCGGATGGGTCACCCCGCGCGGAACTCGCCCGCGCCCTTGCGGCCGAACTGCCGGCCCGGCTGGAGGACGGCGGCATCGTCGGCGCCGGCTACGATGGGGAGCTGGACGCCCTGCGGCGCCTCCGGGACGACGCTCGCGGGGCGATCCTCGCGCTGCAGATGGACCTCGCCCAGGCCTGGGGGGTCGCCAGCCTCAAGATCCGCCACCACCAGCAGCTCGGTTTCCTGGCCGAGGTGCCGGCGGCGGCGGGGGAGACGCTGCTGCGGGCCAAGCCCGCGCCCGGCCCCATGGCGCCGGTCCATCGGCAGAGCATGGCCAATGCCCACCGCTTCACCTGCGGGGCGCTCTCGGACCTCGACCGCAAGCTCTCCCAGGCGCGGGACGAGGCGGCGCGGCGGGAGGCGATGGTGGTGCGCCACCTCCGTAAGCTCTGCCTCGACGCCGCCGCGGGCATCGCCGCCGCGGCCCGCGCTGCGGCGGAAATCGACGTGCACGCGGCCTCGGCCGAGCTAGCGGCGGGCGGCGGCTGGTGCCGGCCGGAAATCCCCTCCCGCCCAGATTTTTGCATCACCCAGGGCCGGCACCCCGTGGTGGAGGCCGCGCTCCGCCGCAACCGCGGCCCCGCCTTCGTGCCGAACGACGCCGACCTCTCCCCCGGTCGCCGGCTCTGCCTGCTGACGGGGCCGAACATGGCGGGCAAGTCCACCTATCTCCGCCAGAACGCGCTGATGGTGGTGCTTGCCCAGGCCGGCCTCTTCGTTCCAGCGGAATCCGCCCGGATCGGGCTGGTGGACCGCCTCTTCTCCCGCGTCGGCACGGCGGACGACATCGCCGGCGGGCGCTCCACCTTCATGGTGGAGATGAGCGAGACGGCGGCGGTGCTGAACCAGGCCGGCCCCCGCTCCTTCGTGGTGCTGGACGAGGTCGGGCGCGGCACGGCCACCTGGGACGGCCTCGCCATCGCCTGGGCAGTGCTGGAGGCGCTGCACGACCGCCTCCGCTCCCGCACCCTCTTCGCCACCCATTTCCACGAGCTGACGGCGCTGGCCGGCAAGCTGCCGGAACTGGCGCCGGCCGCCATGAAGGTGCGGGAGCACCGCGGGCAGGTCGTGTTCCAGCACCTGGTTGGGCCGGGCGCCTCGGAACGGTCCTGGGGCCTGCACGTCGCCCGCCTGGCGGGTGTCCCGCGGGAGGTGGTGGGGCGGGCCGAGACGGTGCTGGCCTCCCTGGAGGAACGGGCGCGGGGGCTGGACCCCCTTTCCGGCGAGTTGCCCCTTTTCGCCGCAGGGGCCCCGCCCAGGCCGCAACCAGGGGTAGAGCCGGACCCGCTCATTACAGCGTTGGAAGGGCTCGATCCTGATGCGATGGCGCCACGCGAGGCGCTGGAGGCGCTGTACCGGCTGAAATCGCTCCTGCCCGGCCACGGGATGGCTGTTGCACCGCAGAAGGACTCCTTATCTTCCGTCGGATGAACACCGCTGCCCTCGGCACCGCCGAAGCACCCTACGTGCCGCAGTTCGGGTTTGACGGGGCGGGGCTAGAAGGGCTTGGGTCCTCGCCGCCACCGTCCCGGGACGTGGCGCTGGCCTCTCTGCGCCGTCATCTCAGCCGCATCCAGGGCGGCATGCAGGAACGCTTCGAGCGGGAGAACCTCGCGGGGCTGGTCGCCGCGCGGGCCCTCGCCAGCGAGATGGACGGGCTGATCGCGGCCATCATGCGCTACAGCCTCGTCGCCACCGGGGTGCCGGTGGAGGCACCGCCCTTCGCGCTGGCCGCCACCGGCGGCTACGGGCGCGGCACCCTCGCCCCCTATTCCGACATCGACCTCCTCTTCGTCTCAGAGGCGCCGCTGGAGGCCCCGGGGCGGCAGGTGGTTGAGTTCATGCTCTATCTCCTCTGGGACCTCGGGGTGAAGGTCGGCCATGCCACGCGCTCCATCGCCGAGTGCCTGGTGGACGCAAAGGCGGACACCACCGTGCAGACGGCACTGCTCGACGCCCGCTTCCTGGAGGGCGACCGCGCCGTCTACGACGGCTTCCACGCCGCCTATGCGAAGGCGCGGGCGGAGTGGGGGCTCGGGCAGTTCCTGCACGCCAAGCAGATCGAGCGCGGACTGCGGCACGCGCGCTACGGCGACAGCCCCTATCTCGTGGAGCCGCACATCAAGGAGGGCCGCGGCGGCCTGCGCGACCTCCAGACGATGTACTGGCTCGCCCGCTACGCCTTCGACGTCGAGAAGATGTGGCAGCTCGTCGGGCCCGACAGCCCCGGCGGCGGCTTGCTGACAGCACAGGAGGCGCGGGCCTTCCGCCGCGCCTGGTCCTTCCTCTGGACCGTCCGCTTCCACCTCCACTACGTGACGGGGCGCGCCGAGGAGCGGCTGACCTTCGACCTGCAGCCCGTGGTGGGCGCCCGCATGGGCTACACCCGCCACGGCAAGCAGGACGGGGTGGAACGCTTCATGAAGCACCTCTTCCTCACCGCGCGGGAGGTGGTGCGCCTCAAGCGGCTGCTGGAGCCCGCGATCGAGCGCGCGGCGCTCGGCATGCCCGCGCTCCAGCCTGCGCCGGACGCGACGATGAAGCGCGAGGGGCTGACGCTCGCCGACGGCAAGATCCTTTTCGCGCCCGACCACGACATCGCGTCCGACCCGGCCGTCATGCTGCGGCTGGTCCGCACGGCGCGCGACCGGGGCCTGGAGATCCACCCGCTGGGCCTCCGCGCGCTCATTCGCAACGCGCGCTACGCGACGCGGCTGCGCGGGCAGGCGGCGGCCAACGTGCTCTTCCTGGACATCCTGGTCGGCAAGAACAGCGCGCGCTGGCTGCGGGCGCTGAACGAGGCCGGGGTGCTGTCCAGCCTCGTGCCCGAATGGGCGCGCATCGTCGGGCTGATGCAGTTCGACACCTACCACGTCTTCACCGTCGAGGAGCACACGATCGAGGCGGTGGGCGTGATGAACGCTCTCGAGCGCGGGGAGCTGGACACGATCGCGCCGGTGGCCTCCGAGCTCGTTGGCCAGTTGCAGTCCCGCCGCGCGCTCTACGCCGCGATCCTGCTGCACGACATCGCCAAGGGCCGCGGCGGCGACCACTCCGAGATCGGCGCCGGCATTGCGCAGGAGCTGTGTCCCCGCCTCGGCCTCTCGCCGGAGGAGACGGAGACGGTCTCCTGGCTCGTGCTGAACCACCTTCTCGTCAGTCAGACCGCCTTCAAGCGCGACATCGACGACCCCAAGACCATCCTCGACCTCGCGGAGGTCGTGCAGTCGCCCGAGCGGCTGCGGCTGCTGCTCGTGCTCACCGTCTGCGACATGCGTGCCGTCGGGCCGAAGGTCTGGAACGGCTGGAAGGCCACCCTGCTGCGCGAGCTCTACTGGCGCGTGGCCGAGGTGCTGGCGGGCGGGCTCTCGGTGCCCGAGCGCGACGTGCGCGTGGCCCGCGCGCGCGAGGCCGCGGCAGCGGCCCTTTCCTTCCGCCCGCAGGCGGAGGTCGAGCACTTCCTCGCCCTCGGCTATCCCGGCTACTGGCTCTCCTTCGATCCCGACACGCATGCCCGCCACGCTGCCCTCATCCGCGAGGCCGAGGCCACCGGCGCGCCACTGACCGTGCGGACCGAGGTGCTGGAGGACCGTGCCGTGACGGAAGTGACGGTCTACACCGCCGACCATCCCGGCCTGTTCAGCCAGATTGCGGGGGCGCTCGCGGTGGGCGGCGCCTCCATCGTCGATGCCCGCATCCACACCATGACGAACGGCATGGCGCTCGACACCTTCTGGGTGCAGGACGCCGCCGGCGGCGCGCTGGACGCGCCGCACCGCCTGGCGCGGCTCTCGGTCATGATCGAGCAGGCGCTGTCGGGCCGGATGCGCATCAACGACGAGATCAGCAAGGTGAAGCGCGAGCCCGCGCGCCTGCGGGCGGTGACGGTGCCGCCGCGCGTGGTGATCGACAACCACGCGAGCAACACCCACACGGTCATCGAGGTGAACGGCCGCGACCGCCCGGGGCTGCTGCACGACGTGACCGCCGCGATCTCCGGCCAGGGCGTGCAGATCGCCTCAGCCCATGTCACGACCTATGGCGTGAGGGCTGTGGACGTCTTCTACGTGAAAGACCTCTTCGGCTTGAAGATGGAGAACGAGCGCAAGCTCGAGGGGCTGCGCCGGGCGGTGCTGGCCGCTCTGGGGACGGAGCAGGCGCTGACCGGCTGAATGCCCTAGTGGCGAGCGCGCGCGGTGCGGACGAGCACCGCGATGGACAGCAGGATGGCGGAGACGAGGAAGCCGACCGCGACCAGGCCTGCGGGGGTCGCGCGCGCCGTGGCCCGGAGCGTGCCGGCCGGGCCGAGGCGGACCTCCACCTCGGCGCGCATCTCCTCTGGATGGGGAGCCGAGGTGGCGGGCGGCGTGTCGCTCATCGGGTCGTTCTCCATGGGATCATCACGAACCCGGGCCTTTCCACCTTCGCTGCGGAGTGCGGAACGACGTCCGACGAGCCAGGGCGGTCAGCCCAGCATCCGCCCGATCACCTGCGCCGTGTAGTCCACCACCGGGATCACCCGCCCGTAGTTGATGCGCGTCGGCCCGATGACGCCGATGGCGCCGACGATCTTTTCCTGCCCGTTGCGGAAGGGCGCGACGACCATGGAGAGGCCGGCGGTGTCGAAGACACCGCTCTCGGCGCCGATGAAGATCTGCACGCCCTGCCCGCGCTGGGCCAGTTCGAGCAGGCGCAGCATTGTCTCCTGCGCCTCTAACCGGTCGAAAAGGGACTGGATCTCGGCCACGCGGGTCGCCTGATCGATGTTCTGCAGCAGGCGCGACTGGCCGCGTAGGATGAGCGACCCCCCTCCCCCGCCCGCCCAGGTCGCGAGACCGGACTGCACCACCTGGTTCGTCAGGGCATCCAGCGCCGTGCGGTTCGCCGCGATCTCGTCCGAGACGAGGTGCCGGGCATCCTCCAGCGTGCGGCCGTTGAGGCGGGCGTTGAGGTAATTCCCGGCCTGGGCCAGCGCCCCGGCAGGGAGCCCGGGCGGAACCTCGATGATGCGGTTCTCCACCTGGCCACGCTCGCCCACCAGCACCACCAGCGCGCGGCCGGGGCCGAGGGCGACGAATTCGATGTGGCGCACGGCCGACTCGGCGCTCGGCGCCACGACGAGGCCGGCAGCCCCGGCCAGGCCCGAAAGCATCTGCCCGGCCTCGGCCAGCGTGTCCTGCATCGAACGGCCCGAGGCGGCACAGCGGGCGGAGATGGCCTCGCGCTCATCATCCGTCAGGTCGCCGAACTCGAGCAGCCCGTCCACGAAGAGGCGCAGCCCGCGCTCGGTCGGCAGGCGGCCGGCGGAGGTGTGGGGCGCGTAGAGCAGCCCGGCCTCCTCGAGATCCGCCATGGCGTTGCGGATGGTGGCCGGGGAGAGCGAGAGCGGCAAGCGGCGGGAGAGGGTCCGGCTTCCGACGGGCTCCCCGGTCTCGACGTAAAGCTCCACCACCTGGCGGAGGATCGAAGCGCTGCGCATGTCGAGGCCCGGCAGGCTGCCCCCCGCGGAGATGCTGCGAGATGCCGTGATGCCGGGGCGTTGGTTGGGCTGGGCGCCCATTCGGTGGCGGGTCTCCGTGAAAATTGGCGAACCTTCAACCTAGGTAGCAGGAGGTGGAGCGTCAACGCGGTGCGCGCGGCGGGCAGTGCCCTCTCACCTAATTGTTCCGATCAGGCCATGTTCCATTAACGGGATTGCAAGCGCGGCGCTGCCACATTCGGTCACGCGGGCGACATTCTTCCGTCGCGCGAGGCCTTGCTCAATGCGGTCGTGATGCGGGGGCCGACATGGGCGACGCGGCGGATGGATCGGGACACAGGCGGGGATTGCCTTCGGCAGGGGCCTGGGCAGCGATGCTCGCCCTTTGGCTGCCCCCGGGTGAAGCGGGCGCAGCCGAAGCCCTGGCGGCGGAAGTGACCGTGCCGGGGCCGCCCCTCGCGAAGGCGGCGCCAGGCGCGGCGTTGACAGGGGTGGGGCCGGGCGTGTTCCTCCCGCCTCCGTCGCGAGAGAGAGCCGCCGCATGTCATCCGCACCGCCAGGCCGGAGCCCCGGCAAGCCCGCCGGCACCGCCTTCGGCGCCGCCCTCGGGCAGGCGCTCGGCATCGACCCCGCCGCCCGCCCCGCCGGTCGGCCCTCCGGGCGCGCTCCCGACCAGCTGCGACAGCTGAAGCTCGAGCCCGGCTTCGCCCGCCACGCGGAGGGTTCCTGTCTCGTCCGGATGGGCGTGACCGAGGTGCTCTGCACCGCCAGCGTCGAGGGGCGTGTGCCCGGCTTTATGCGCGGCAAGGGCCAGGGCTGGGTCACGGCCGAGTATGGCATGCTGCCCCGCGCCACCCACACCCGTGGGGAGCGCGAAGCGGCCCGAGGCAAGCAGTCCGGCCGCACGCAGGAGATCCAGCGCCTGATCGGGCGCAGCCTGCGCGCCGTGACCGACCGCGCGGCCATGGGGGAGATGACCATCACCCTCGACTGCGACGTGCTGACGGCCGATGGCGGCACGCGCTGCGCCGCGATCACGGGCGCCTGGGTGGCGCTGCACCTCGCCTTCCAGCATCTCCGCCGCAACAACATCATCGCGCGCGACCCCCTGCTGGACCAGGTGGCCGCCGTCTCCTGCGGGATCCATGGCGGGGAACCGGTGCTCGACCTCGACTACGCCGAGGACAGCGGGGCGGGCACGGACGGGAACTTCGTGCTGACGGCCAAGGGCGGCATCGTCGAGGTGCAGGCGACCGCCGAGTCCGCCCCCTTCTCCGAGGCGGAGCTGACGGGGCTGTTGGCCCTCGCGCGGAAGGGAACGGCGGAGATCTTCGCGGCCCAGCGCGCGGCGGTGGGGCTGTGAGCGGCGCGCACCGCCCGCTGGCGGAGAAGCGGCTCGTCCTCGCCACCCATAATGCCGGCAAGGCGCGGGAGGTCGCGGCCCTGCTGGCCGGGCACGGCATCGCGGTCGTCACGGCCGGGGAGTTGGGCCTGCCCGTGCCGGAGGAAACCGAGACGACCTTCATCGGCAACGCCTCGCTGAAGGCGCTGGCAGCGGCGCGGGCGAGCGGCACCGTCGCCCTGGCCGACGATTCCGGCTTCTCCGCCGCGGCCCTGGACGGCGCGCCGGGCGTCTATACCGCCGACTGGGCCGAGCAGCCCGACGGCACGCGCGACTATGCCGAGGCCATGGCGAAGGTAGAGCGGCTGGCGCGCCACTCGCCCGACCGCGCGGCCTGGTTCTCCTGCGCCCTCGTCCTCGCCTGGCCGGACGGCCATGTTGAGGCCTTCCTCGGCGAGGCGCATGGCCGCTGGGTCTGGCCGCCACGCGGCGATCACGGCTTCGGCTACGACCCGATGTTCGTGCCCGAGGGCGAGACACAGACCTTCGCGGAGATGGACCCGGCGCGGAAGCACGCGATCAGCCACCGAGCCGCCGCCTTCCGCATGCTTGAGGAGGCCTGCCTGCCGAAGGCCTAACCCGCCCGCTAGGCGCCGGCGGTTAACCGGGCCTTGAGAGTGCTTCGGCGATGCTACCCGCGGTTAGGGGTGCAGAGCCGTGGCAAAAGGCAAGGGCGAAGGCGTCACCATCGTCATCAGGAAGGAGGAGGGGGGCGAGGGCGGCCACCATGGCGGCGCGTGGAAAGTCGCCTATGCCGACTTCGTCACGGCCATGATGGCCTTCTTCCTCCTCATGTGGCTGCTCAACGCCACGACGGAGGAGCAGCGGCGGGGACTGGCCGACTACTTCAACCCGACGAACGTGATGGGCCAGCGGCCCAGCGGCTCAGGTCAGCCCTTCGGCGGCCGCACGCCGAGCGAATCGGGGCAGATGGCCTCCAACGCCTCCTCCATGCGGGTAGAGACGGGCCCGCGCCCGGTCGTCTTCGACCTCGAGGAGGACGACAGCGACACACCGGCCACCCCGGTGGAGCGCCGCGAGGGCCCGAAGGGCGACGACGAGACGGCGACCCCCGCCCGCCTCCAGGCCGAGCAGGCGGCCGAGCGTCGCGCCGCCGAGGGAATGGGCACGCCCGGCAACCGTGAGGCGGGAACCAGCCCGGCCGACGTCGCCAAGGCGGGCACCGAGGTGCTGCGGGAGGAGTTGGAGAAGCGCGAGCGCGAGGGCCTGGACCGCCTGGCTGAGCAGCTGCGCGCCGCCGTGCGCGACGACCCCGCCCTGGCCGACCTCGCCCGCCAGCTTCAGGTGGAGCAGGTGCCGGAAGGACTGCGAATCCAGCTCCTGGACGCCGAGCGCCAGCCGATGTTCGCCCTTGGTGGCAGCGCGCCGGCGGACAAGGCAAAGGCGCTGCTGGCGAAGGTAGCGGCGGTGATCAACCGGGTGCCCAACGCGGTCTCCATCACCGGCCACACGGACGCGACGCCCTTCCGGCCCGGCGCGCGCTCGAACTGGGATCTCTCGGCGGAGCGCGCCAACGCCACCCGGCGGCTGCTGGTGGAGGGCGGCGTCGCGGAGTCGCGCATCCGCAGCGTAGCCGGCCTCGCCGAGCGCGAGCCGCTGCTGCCCAACGATCCCGGCAATGCCGCGAACCGCCGGGTCTCCGTCCTGCTCCTGCGCGAGAACACGAGGAACGCCGCCCCATGACCACCATCATCGGCTTCGTCCTGATGATGATCACCGTTTTCGGCGGCTACACGCTGTCGGGCGGCAAGTTCGACATCATCCTGCACGCCCTGCCGCTCGAGGGCATAATGATCGGCGGCGCGGCGGTCGGCGCCTTCGTCATGTCGAACTCGATGCACGACGTGAAGCACACGCTCGCCGGCTTTGGGAAGATCTTCAAGGGCGCCCGCTTCCACAAGAGCGACTACGTGGAGATGCTCTCGTTGCTCTACTGGTTCGTGCGCCTCGTGCAGACGAAAGGCGCCATGGCGCTCGAGGCGCATATAGAAAAGCCAGAAGAGAGTCCCGCCTTCGCGAAGTTCCCCAAGATCAAGGCGAATCACCACGCCGTCTCGATCATCTGCGACTATCTCCGCATGGTCGGCATGAATGCCGACGACCCGCACCAGATCGAGGACGTGATGGCGCGGGAGCTGAAGAAGCTGAAGGAGGAGGAGCTGCACCCCTCCCACGCGATGCAGAGCATGGCGGACGCGCTGCCGGCGCTCGGGATCGTCGCGGCGGTGCTCGGCGTCATCAAGACCATGGCCTCGATCGACCAGCCGCCAACGGTGCTCGGCGGCATGATCGGTGGCGCGCTGGTCGGCACCTTCCTTGGCGTGCTGCTGGCCTATGGCGTGATGGGCCCCATGGCGGCGCGGCTGAAGGGCGTGGTGGACGAGGAGACGAAGTACTTCGAGGTGATCCGCGCGGTGCTGGTCGCGCACCTGCACGGCAACGCGCCTCAGGTCTCGGTGGAAACCGGTCGCAAGATGGCGCCGACCGCCTACATGCCCTCTTTCCAGGAGTTGGAAGCGGTTCTCCAGGATTTGCAGATCGCCTGAGGGCCGCGCTACGCCATCGGCATGGACGACACAGCCCCCTTCCACGACCTCATCGGCATCACCCTGGAGGAATGGCGAGACGGCTATGCCCGCCTCGCCCTCGACGTGGAGCGCAGGCACCACAACCGCAGCGGCGTGCTCCACGGCGGCGTGCTGCTCGCGATGATCGACCAAGCCGGCGGCTATTCGGGGCTGTTCTGCACCGTGCCCGGCAATGTGCGCCGGGCCGTCACGGTGGATATGGACTGCCGCTTCACCGGGCAGGTGACCACCGGCCGCATCGTGGCCGAGGGGCGGATCGTCACCGCCGGGCGCAACATCTTCTTCACCCGCACCGAGGTGCTGGGCCCCGACGGCAAGCTGGTGGCCTACGGCGCGGGCACCCACCGCTGGCGCTCCGGCAGTCAGGTGCCGGAGGGCGTGCCGGCCGATTCGCCCCTCCGCTGAACCGGCTCAAACCCGGAAGCGGTATTCCCGCCCGGGCTCGCGCTCGATATCCGGCGGGAAGTTCGCGCGCTTCTCGGCAAAGTAGCGCTGCCGGTGGTCGCCCTCGGCCGCGAGGTTGTAGGTGAGATAGAGGATTCGCCGCGCCTCCGCCGTCAGGTTCGGCTCGGAGGCGTGCGGGACGTAGCTGTCGAAGAAGAGCACGTCGCCGGGCTCGGTAGGCACGGGCGTCAGGGCGAAGCCCGCCATCTGCCCGGGCGTGAGGGGGCGCCACTCTTCGCCGATCAACCCAACGAAGCGGGGGGCATCGGCCATGAGGAGGCAGCCGTTCTCCACCGTCGCGCGGTCGATGCAGACAAGGGCGGTGAGGAAGAGGCGCGCGTAGACCGACCAGCCCGCCTGCTGGTCCTGGTGCGGCTCGAAGCCCGCACCGCCCGGCATTTTGAAGTTGATCTTCTCTTTGAACAGCACGACGGGGCCGCCCATCAGCTGCGCGGCGGCCGCTTCAAGCCGGCTGCCGCGAACGAGGCGGTCGAAGCCCTCGTGGAAGGGACAGAAGTTCTCGATGCGCTGGATCACCCGCTCCGCACCGCTCAGCAGGCTCTTCTCGCGGTAGAGCATGTGGCGGCCCGGCACCTCGGGGGCAGCCACCAGCTCGTCCGTCCAGCGCGCGATTTCGGCGGCCTCCGCGGCGGAGAAGAAGCCGCGGGCGGCGAGCCAACCTGTGCGCTCGTAATGGGCAAGGTCCTCGGCGCCGAGCGGGCCTTCGGTAAGGGGGACGGAGATTTCCCTGATATCGCTCATACTGGATCGTCGCTCGGAAGTATGGCCTCTGCTTTTCCAGATGTTAGGCCCGGTGCCGGGCACGTGTCATCGGCGCGCGAGAGGGGTCAGGCCCCGCCCCAGTTCATGGTCAGGCCACCATCCATGACGATCGTCTGTCCCGTGATGTAATCGGCGTCGGGGCTCGCAAGGAAAAGCGCGAGCTTCGCGATCTCCTCGGGTTGCCCGGCACGGTGCCAGGGGATCTCCTTGAAGGAGGCCTCCCGCTTAGCGGGATCATCCAGCCGCTCCTGCGTCATCGGCGTCTGGATCAACCCGGGCGCGATGCCGACGACATTGATCTTATGGGGCGCGAGTTCCACCGAGAGGCTACGGATGAAGGAGCCGACCCCCGCCTTGGACATGCCATAGGGGGCGCTGCCATCGGTCGGCAGGTGCTGGGCGACGGAGGAGACGTTGATGATCTTGCCCCCTCCCCCCGCCGGCAGGCGGTAGCGGAGGAAGGCGCGGGCGCACCAGAGCGGCCCCATGAGGTTGGTGCGGATCACCACCTCCACGTCCTCGTCCGCGATCTCGGCGACGGGCTTCTTGCCGCCCATACCCTTGCCGGCGTTGTTCACGAGGATATCGGGGATGCCGAGCGCGTTGCGGGCCGCCTCGAAGGCGGCATCGACGGACTTCGATTCCATTACCTCAAGCTGCGTGACGAAGGCGCGGCGGCCCGTGGCCTCCACGCGCTGGGCCGTCTCGCGCGCCCCGTCCTCGTCGGTGTGCCAGGTGATGGCCACATCCGCCCCGGCGCGGGCGAGGGTAACCGCGATCTCCGCGCCGATGCCGGAATCCGATCCGGTGACGAAAGCCACCTTGCCCTGAAGAACCATGCCGCCGCCTCCGCTCGCCTGCGCCGTTTCAAGCGCGGGAACGGAGGCGCGGTTGCCCCTCAGCCCTTGCGGAGGGTGCGGAGATTGGCGCTGACGCGCCGGCGGGCCGGGCTGGCGGCGGCGGCCATGACGGCGGCCGGGTTCTCGCCCCGCATGGCCGCGCGGCCGGCGGCGAACCAGCCGTCGGCGAAGGCGCGCTGCTTCTCCAGCGCCATGCGCGTCAGCTCCGCGCCGGCGCTGGCGGGGCTGGCCATCAGGTCCGCGCTGCGCAGCGCGAAGACCCAGCCGGCCTGCCAAGCGAAGAGGGGCCAGTTCGTACCGGCCCCCTTCCGGCCGCTCACAGCTTGGCCAGCACGGCTTCCGCGCTGCTCACGTCGAAGGCGCCGGGCTCCTCCACACCGACATAGGTGACCTTCCCATCCTTCAGGATGAGGGCGAAGCGCTGGGCGCGAACGCCGAGACCACGGGTGGTCAGGTCCTGCTCCAGGCCGAGGGCCTTGGTGAAGGCGGCGGCGCCGTCGGCCAGCATCGCCACCTTGTCCTCCACGCCCTGGTCCTTCGCCCAGGCCTGCATCACGAAGGCGTCGTTGACGGCCACGCAGGCCACGGTGCCCACGCCCTTGCCCTTCAGGGCCGCGGCCTGCTGCACGAAGCCGGGCAGGTGCTTGGCGGAGCAGGTGGGGGTGAAGGCGCCGGGCACGCCGAAGAGCACGGCGGTGCCGGTGCCAAGGAGGGCAGCGGTATCGACCTCCTTCGGGCCCTCCGCGCTCGCCTGCATGATCTTGACGGAGGGGATGGCGTCGCCGGTCTTGATGGTCATAGGGGGTCCCTGCAGCGGATGGAGGCGGCAGTTTCGGCGCCGGTTCCGCCGCCCTGTCAACGCCCGTCCACCGCCGGACGCGAAGCTGCACAGCGGAGGCAGCGGGCGGGTTGCACCACTCGGGGGGCACCGCCATCTTCGCGGGATGACGAGGCGCCCGAAGGACAAGGCTCCCCTTTCCCCCTCCTTCGACGAGGAGATGGAAGAGGCGGAAGTCGAGAGCCCACCGATCCAGCTCTCCCGCATGAAGCAGCCCCCAGCGGAGGAGGGCTGGCTCGGCGGGCAGCTGCTCATCGCCATGCCGAGCATGGAGGACCCGCGCTTCGCGCGCTCCGTGATCTGCCTCTGCGCCCACTCGGCCGAGGGGGCGATGGGGATCGTGCTGAACCGCGCCATCGAGAACCTCACCTTCGACGACCTGCTGAAGCAGCTCGACGTGACCCCCGTTCCCCCGGCGCGCCGCATCCGCCTGCATGCCGGCGGCCCTGTGGAGGGTGGGCGAGGCTTCGTGCTGCACACCCAGGATTGGTCGAGCGACAGCAGCCTGACCATGGATGGCGGCTTCGCGCTGACCGCCAGCGTGGACATCCTCAAGGCCATCGCGGGCGGCGGCGGGCCGCGCCAGGGGCTGCTCGCCCTCGGCTATGCCGGCTGGGGCCCGGGCCAGCTCGAGAGCGAGATCCAGCACAATGCCTGGCTGAACGTCACGCCGGACGAGGCGATCCTCTTCACCGAGGAGGACCAGGACGCGAAGTGGCGCCGGGCGCTGGCGAAGCTGAAGGTGGACCCGCTGCTGCTGGTGGGCACCGCCGGGCGGGCCTGAAGGCCTGGCGCCCGATCACCGGGGTTGACACCCGCCCCGCCCTGCCGCTCTTGCGGGCCCTGAGACGACAGCACCACGACCAGCATCAGGCCCCTCCACCATGCACGCCTATCGCACCCATACCTGCGGCGCACTCCGTGCGTCGGATGCCGGCAGCACCGTCCGGCTCTCCGGCTGGGTGCACCGCAAGCGCGACCATGGCGGGCTGCTCTTCATCGATCTTCGCGACCACTACGGGCTGACGCAGTGCGTGGTGCCCGCCGGCTCCGCGGTCTTCGAGGCCGCGGACAACCTTCGGCCAGAGAGCGTGATCACCGTCACCGGCCAAGTGGTGGCGCGCGAGGCGGGGACGGTGAACCCGAAGCTGCCGACCGGCGAGGTGGAGCTGCGGGTGGCCGAGCTGGCAGTGCAGTCCCCGGCCGATGTCCTGCCCATCCAGGTGGCGGGCGACCAGGAATTCCCGGAGGAGCTGCGGCTGCGCTACCGCTTCCTCGACCTGCGACGGGAGAAGCAGCACCGGAACCTCATGCTCCGCTCCGGCGTCATCGCCTCCATCCGCCGCCGGATGATCGAGCAGGGCTTCACCGAGTTCCAGACGCCCCTGCTGACCGCCAGCAGCCCGGAAGGCGCGCGCGACTTCCTCGTGCCCTCCCGGCTGCACCCCGGCAAGTTCTACGCGCTCCCCCAGGCGCCGCAGATGTTCAAGCAGCTGGCGATGGTCGCGGGCTTCGACCGCTACTTCCAGATCGCCCCCTGCTTCCGCGACGAGGCCGCCCGCGCCGACCGTTCACCCGGCGAGTTCTACCAGCTCGACTTCGAGATGAGCTTCGTGACGCAGGAGGACGTCTTCGCGGCGATCGAGCCGGTGATGCACGGCGTCTTTGTGGAGTTTGGCGGCGGCCGTACCGTGACGCCCGCGCCCTTCCCGCGCATTGCTTACGATACCGCGATGCTCGAATACGGCTCGGACAAGCCGGACCTCCGCAATCCGATCAGGATCACGGACGTCACGCAGCATTTCGCCAATTCCGGCTTCGGGCTCTTCTCGAAGATCGCGGCCTCGGGCGGCATCGTGCGCGCCATCCCGGCACCGGGCGCGGCCGACAAGCCCCGCGGCTTCTTCGACAAGCTTAACGAGTGGGCGCGCACCGAGGGCGCGGGCGGCCTCGGCTACATCCAGTTCGCCGCCGATGGCGCGAAGGGCCCCATCGCCAAGAACCTTGAGGCCGACCGCGTGGAGGCGATCCGCGCCGCCTGCGGGCTGAACCCCGGCGACGCCGTCTTCTTCGCCGCCGGGGTGAAGGAGGACGCCCAGAAGTTCGCCGGCGCCGTCCGCACGCGCCTCGGCAACGAGCTCGGCCTGATCGAGGAGGGCGCCTTCCGCTTCTGCTGGATCGTCGATTTCCCGATGTACGAGGCGAGCGAGGAGAAGCCGGGCGGCATCGACTTCAGCCACAACCCCTTCTCCATGCCCCAGGGCGGGCTGGAGGCGCTGAATTCGATGGATCCGCTCGATATCAAGGCCTATCAGTACGACATCGTCTGCAACGGCATCGAGCTCTCCTCGGGCGCCATCCGCAACCACCGGCCGGACATCATGATCCGCGCCTTCGAGATCGCCGGCTACACCGCGGACGAGGTGGAGGAGCGCTTCGGCGGCATGCTGAACGCCTTCCGCTATGGTGCGCCCCCGCATGGCGGCTCGGCCCCCGGCATCGACCGCATGGTGATGCTGCTGGCCGACGAGCCGAACATCCGCGAGATCACCCTCTTCCCGCTCAACCAGCAGGCCGAGGACCTGATGATGGGGGCCCCGGCGCCCATCGAGCCCTCCCGCTGGAAGGAGCTGTTCCTGAAGCCGGACGTTCCCCCGGCCAAGGCCGCCGCCAAGCCCGCGGGCGCGCTTCGCGAGGAAGCCGCTGGCACGCAGGGTGCAACACCGGGGAAGAGCACCTAAGTCAGGCCCGAACCGGAAAGGCACCTCGATGCGCCTGCGCTCTCTTCTCGCCGCCACCATCGCCCCCGTGGCCGCCCTGGCCGGGGCCTTCGCCCTGGCGGGACCGGCGCCGGCCCAGCAGCCCGCCCCGGCGGCGGCGCCCGGGGCGGTCCAGGCCGCCGTCCTGCCCGGCTCGGAGGAGATGGTGGCCCATCGCGGCGCCTATCGCCTCAGCTTCGACAAGTCGCGGGACAGCTCCGACATCTCGCGGGCGGAGGGCGTGATGCTGTTCGAGGTGCTGGACGCCTGCGACGGCTGGGCCAGCCGCCAGCGCCTCACGATGCGCCTGCAGGACCGTGACGGCCAGACGATCGAGACCGCCTCCGACTACGCGACCTGGGAGAGCAAGGACGGCCGACGCCTCCGGTTCTCGATGACGCAGATGACGGGCGGCGCCGTCAGCAACCGCATCACCGGGGAGGCGGTACTGCAGGCCGACGGGTCCGGCGTGGCGAATTACGACCAGCCGGGCGCGCGGCAGGAGGCGCTGCCGCCCGGCACGCTCCTGCCCATGGCGCACACCATCCGCGCGATCGCGGCCGCCCGCGGGGGCCAGCGCATTCTCAACGTGCCCCTCATGGACGGGACGAGCGAGGATGGGGCGCAGGAGAGCACCACCGTCGTCTCCCCCTGGAAGCGCGAGGCGGACGCGCAGCCGCGCTTTCCGCTGCTGGGCGGGCAGGAGAGCGGGCGCATGCGCATCGCGTTCTTCGGCAAGGACAACAGCGGCGGCGGGGCCTCCTCGCCGGACTACGAGGTTGGGCTGCGCTACTACGCGAACGGCGTCGCCGATGAACTGAACATGGATTTCGGCGAGTTCTCGGTAAACGGGAAGCTGGAGACGCTGGAGGCGGTGCCGGGCGGCTGCTGAGGCCGCCCAGCCCCGGAAGCACCCTTAGAGGTTAAAGGCGGCGCGCAGGCCGACCGCCTGGAAGTCCCGCCCGGGGCCGTCCAGCACCGTGGTGCCGTTCTCGTAATGGGCGGCGAGGCGGAGGCGGTCGGTCGGGTACCAGTTCAGCCCGAGGGTCAGGACGGATTGCCGCGCGCCGCGTGATCCCTGCCTGAGGTCGACGGTGCTGTAGCGGCCGGCGAGTTCGAGGGCACCGGGAAAGCCGCCCGCCTCGGGCCGCTTCCAGGTGCCGCTCTCCGCCGCCCGCTGGCGGGGCGGGCCGACCACGGGCATCAAGGCCTGGACGTACCAGCCCTCGAAGCGGGCGTCGGGACCTGAGACGGCGTCCACGGCGACCCGCTGCCACACGCCCTCGAGGTAGACCGGGCCGAGACGGACCGAAGCTTCCGGCCCCGCGGCCCAGGCGCTGTCCGCGCGGATGCTGCCGCTGTCGAGGAAGCGGCGGCTGTCCACCCGCAGTTCGGGGTAGTCGCGCAGGCGGACGGATTCCGGGCCGGGGCTCGTGCCGGGGTGAAGCTGCACCGCGGCGTCCAGGCCGAGCTGGACCTGCAACCCCGGGCGGTCCACCGCCAGCAGCACGGCGCGCCCGACCAGACCGCGCTGCCGCTCGTCATGGGGCGTGGAGGCGACGCCGCCGGTGACATAGGCGCTGGCATTCCAGCGGGCGCCCTCCCCACCGAGCGCGCCGTTCCCCTCGGCGCCGATGGCCGTCCGCGTGGTGCCGGAGGCGAGGGAGCCGACGACATTGCTGATCGCCGCCCTCTCCAGGAAGGGAAGGTCGAAGGAGGAGCCGGCGAAATCGGGCAGGTGCTGGAGCGTGAAGGCTCCGGCGCGGATGGTGGTGCCCCGCAGGCCGGTATAGGCGACCTGGGCCTCGAAGAGATTGCCGTAATCGTTCGGCGAGGCGCCCCCGAATTCCCAGGTAAAGGCGTAGGAGAAGTCTCTCAGCACCGTGCCGCGCGCGCCCAGGCGGCCGCGCCGGATGTTCACGCCGCTTCGGTAGCCGCCCGGTTCCTCCTGACCGAAGAAGGAGCCGGCGTCGGCGTCCAGGCGAAGCGTGGGGCGAAGAGTGAAGTCGCCGCCCCCGAGTTGCAGAGTAGGCGCCGGGCCGTTCCAGCGGAGGCCGTCGGGGGATGGCGTGGCATTCCCCTCCTCTGCCACGGCCGGACCGGCCATCAGGGACGCCATGATCAGGGCGCGGCAGAGAAGGCGCGGAAAAAGCGGCCTTGGACGAGCAGGCATGGCGAACCCCCGCCGCGCCGATCGCGGCCCGGGGCTCGTAGCCGCCTTCGCGACCGCGCGCGCCCGTTCCGGAGCAGGCTGGAGGGGTTGTGATCGCCAGGCCGGCTATGGACGGGCTCGGGAGGCCCGTCCTCGCACGGATTATCGAGCCGGAAGCGCGCCGAGCTTGTCCAGCAGGACGGAGGCGGCATCCACGCAGGCGCGGGTGGATTCACCCTCGGCGCACTGGATATGGATCTCGTCGTCGTTGCGCTGGAAGTAGAAGCTGGCCGCACGGGAGGGCGGCGGGGGCCGGTGCCAGCCCCGCATGGGGCCGTAGGCCTCCATCATCGGCCCGTGCATGCCGGGGCCTCCCTCCGGGCCCGGCATGCCGGGTCCGCGCGGCCCCGGCCCGGGCGGCGGGGGCGGCACGGGGGCCTGCACCTGGGGCGCTGGCGGCGGTGCGGCCGGCGGCGGGGGCGCGGGCTGGGCCAGGGCGAGCCCTGCGGCGCCGGTCAGGCCCAGCGCCACGGCGAGGAACAGGGACTTGTGCATGGGGGAATCCTCAACACCGGCCTTTCCGGTGAAGCATCCTGGCGCAGGTGGGGTTTCCCGTGCGCGGCGGCCCGATACGGAAGGTAACGGCGCCCCTACCCTAGTCCGGCACCACGGCGCAGGTGATGCGGGAGATGCAAGCCAGCCGCCCGTCGGGCCGCCGAATCTCAGTCTGCCAGACCTGGGTGGAGCGGCCGGTATGGATCGGGCGGCACTCCGCCGTGATCTCCTGGCCCTCTGGCACAGGGGCGATGTGGTTCGCGTTGATCTCGATGCCCACGCAGTGGAAGCCCTCCGGCACCGCGAGGAAGGAGGCGACGCTGCCCAGCGTCTCCGAGACCACGACGGAGATGCCGCCATGCAGCACCCGCCAGGGCTGAACGTGGCGATGGTCCAGCAGCATGGCGGCGCGGAGGTAGTCCGGGCCGATCTCGGTGAAGCGAAGGCCGAGATAGCCGGGCGCGCCTGCCCCCAGGCGGTCGGTCAGCTCCTCCAGCGTCGTCTGCTTCTTCCAGATGGCCGGTGCTGTGTCGGGCGGGGTGCTCATGGCGCGATGGGGGCAAGCTGGCGGCGGCCCGTCAAGCCGCCGCGGCGGGAGAGTCGGGCCCAGCGCCAGCTCATCGCCGCCGCGACGCCGAGCAGGCCGATGACGAGCCCGGCCCAGATACCCGCAGGGCCCAGCCCGGCCGGGAAGGCGAGCACGAGGGCGGCGGTGAAGCCCAGCGCCCAGTAGCCGGCGGCGGCGATCAGCATCGGTGCGCGCGTGTCGTGCAGGCCGCGCAAGGCCCCGGCGCCGACCACCTGCACCCCGTCGCTGAGCTGGAACAGTCCCGCGAGGAAGAGAAGGGTCGCGGCCAGGGCGGCCGTCTCCCTCGCGCCCGGCGCGGCGGAGTCGAGAAAGAGGGCGACGAGGGTTCCCGGCGCCAGCAGCATCACGGCGGCCATGGGCCCCATGAAGGCGGTGGAGAGGAGGATGGCCGTCCAGCCGGCGCGCCAGGCCGCGCGGGGGCGGGCGGCGCCGATGGCCAGCCCCACCCGCGTGGTCGCCGCCTGGGCCAGGCCGAG
Organism: Roseomonas sp. KE2513; assembly: GCF_016107305.1. Classification (GTDB taxonomy): domain Bacteria; phylum Pseudomonadota; class Alphaproteobacteria; order Acetobacterales; family Acetobacteraceae; genus Roseomonas. Next base: position 51,788 of record NZ_RCVR01000006.1, on the reverse strand, counting down.
AGGGATGGCGAAGGTGGTGCTGGCGATCTGCAGCGCGATCGCGTGGGCCGCAACCGCCCCGGCACCGAAGGCCCCCATGACGAGGCCCACCGCGCTGAACAGCCCTATCTCCAGCAGCATCTGGGCCGAGATCGGCAGGCCTAGCCGCAGCACCTTGCCGAGCCGGGAGGGGTCGAGGCGCCAGAAGCGGCCGAAGAAGCGGTAGCGCCGCAGGCGCCGGTCGCGCGCCACGATGAGGGCCAGGGCGGCGAACATGAAGATGTCGGCGCTGGCGCTCGCGATCCCGGCGCCGCGGACGCCGAGGGCTGGGGCACCGAGGTTGCCGAAGATGAAAACCCAATCGATGAACGCGTTGAGCGGCACCGCGAGCACACCGATCACCAGCGGCGCCCAGGGCCGCTCCATCGCGGCCATCAGGCCACGCAGCGTCAGGAAGAGGGCGAAGGCCGGGATGCCCCAGAGGACGGCGCGCATGAAGTCCTGCGCCGGCCCGGCAAGGGCGGGATCCTGGCCGAGCGCCCGCAGCACCGCGCCGCCGTTCCACAGGATGAGCATGCCGGGGATGGAAGCGAGCACGGCGCCCCAGAAGCCCGCCCGCAGCGTGCGACGCATGGCGCGCACATGGCCGACGCGCCTGCCCTTCTCCTGCGCGAGCATGGCAGCGCTGGCGAAAGAGAGGCCGAAGCCGGGCGACAGCACGGTCCAGAGGATGGTGCCGGAAAGGGTGACCGCCGCCAGCGCCTCGGTGGAGAGATGGCCGAGGAAGGCGGCATTGGTGGCCAGCAGGGCCATCTGGGAGAGATTGGTCAGCGCCATCGGCCAGGCGAGGAGAAGGGTGGCGCGCGCTTCCTCCCACCAGCCGGCGCGGCCGGGTATTGCCTTGTTCATCCGGGCCATGTGGAGCCTCTACCCCAATGATGGCAGGCGGGGAACGCGGTTATCGGCAAGGCTCGCCTCGAACCGTATCCGGCACGATCTGCGGCGGCGTTGGCAGGGGCGGGCGCGAGTGGCAGGTTCGGCCTATGCGCGGCGCCCGTCCGTTCGGGCCTCCGATCCGCCAGAGGAAACACCGGCCATGCAGCGTCGAACCGCCCTCGCAGCCCCCCTGATCGGGGGCACCGCCCTGGCGCTCTCCACTGTGGCGGACAGGGCCGAGGCGCAGCCGGCCGGCGTGGCCTTCGACGAGATGCTCATCCCCGGCAGCCAGGCCGGCACGCAAATCTATCTCCGGAACAAGCGGCCCGAGGGGAGCGCGGCCCCGCGGCCGGATCGCGTGATCCTCTGCGTGCATGGTGCGACCTACCCTGCCAGCACGGCTTTCGACCTTGCCCTCTCCGGCGTGTCCTGGATGGACTACATGGCCGGGCGCGGCTTCGACGTGTGGAGCCTCGACCTCGTGGGCTATGGCCGCTCCACCCGGCCGCCGGCCGACACCGCCCCTCCGCCGACGCGGGGCGAGGGGGCGGTTGCCGATATCGGGGCCGCGCTGAAGCACATCCGTGAGGCGCGCGGCGTCCAGAAGACGGGGCTGATCGGCTGGTCCTGGGGTACGGCCCTCGTCGCGCGCTTTGCCACGGACAATCCGGGCTTGGTGGACCGGCTGGTGCTCAACGCGCCGCTCTGGCTGCGGGACGCCTCCAACCGTGGAGCGGTGCCGGTGCCCGACGGACCGCTCTCGGCCTATCGCACGGTCACGCGGGCGCAGGCGCGGGAGCGCTGGATGAACGGGGTGCCTGACAACAAGCGCGCAGGGCTGATCCCGCCCGGCTGGTTCGAGCACTGGGCCGACACGACCTTCGCGACCGATCCGGAAGGGGCTCGCCAGGTTCCCTCCGTACTGCGGGCGCCCAACGGCGTGCTGCAGGACCTCCGGGACTACTGGGACGCCGGCAAGCCCTTCTATGACCCGGCGAAGGTGACGGTGCCGGCGCTGCTGGTACTCGGCGAATGGGACCGGGACACGCCGCCCTCCATGGCCAACACGCTCTTCCCGCTCATGGTGAACTCCCCGGGCAAGCGGCTGACCATCCTGGCGGAGGGAACCCACACGATGATGCTGGAGCGCAACCGGGGCGCGCTGTTCCAGGCGGTGCAGGTCTTCCTGGAGGAAGCCTTCGCCTGAAGGACCGGCCGGGTGGCCCTCCCGGGGCGGGGGTGAGCGCCCGATGAGTCGCCGTGCTAAGAGGCCGGCATGACACGGGGGAAGTCTGGACGATGAAGCTGCTGCGACACGGGCCCGCGGGCGCCGAAAGACCGGGGATGCTGGATGCGGGTGGGGTGATCCGCGATCTCTCCGACGTGGTGCCCGACCTTGGGGGAGCGACCCTCTCGCCGGAAGGCCTGGCGCGGCTCGCGGCGCTGGACCCGGCCTCCCTCCCCTCCGTGGAAGCAGGCGTGCGGCTCGGGCCGCCCGTCGCGGGCACGCGGAACTTCGTGGCGATCGGGCTGAACTACGCCGACCACGCCGCCGAGAGCGGGGCGGCGGTGCCGAAGGAGCCGATCGTCTTCCTCAAGTCGCTCAACTCCCTCGCCGGGCCCGACGACGACATCGCTATCCCGCCGGACAGCCAGAAGAGCGACTGGGAGGTGGAGCTGGCGATCGTCATCGGAACCACCGCCCGCCGCGTCTCCGCCGAGGCGGCGCTCGACCACGTGGCCGGCTACGCAATCTGCAACGACGTGTCCGAGCGGGAATGGCAGCTCGAGCGCGGGGGCACCTGGGACAAGGGCAAGAGCGTGGACGGTTACGGCCCCGTCGGCCCCTGGCTGGTCACGGCCGACGAGGTGGCGGACCCGCAGGACCTCTCGATGTGGCTAGAACTCGACGGCAAGCGGATGCAGGACGGGTCCACGCGCACGATGATCTTCGACGTGCGGACGCTCGTTTCCTACACATCGCGCTTCATCACGCTGCACCCCGGGGACATCATCACAACCGGAACGCCCCCCGGTGTCGGCCTGGGCATGAAGCCGCCGGTCTATCTGCGGCCGGGCCAGGTGATGCGGGTGGGGATCGACGGGCTCGGGGTGCAAACCCAGCGGACGGTCGCGGGGTAGGACGGGTTCGCGGCGCCCAGGGGCGGACTGCCGCGGCTGAAGTTCTCGCCTGCGGCCACCAGAGAGGGCTCCGCCCTCTCCGGACCTCGCCCGCCAAGGGCTTGAGGCCCTTGGATCCCCGTCTGGCTGTCGCGGATGCGGTGATCGAGGCCGGTTCTCTTTTCGCGCCCTTCCTGCCCGTGCAGTCGCCTCGGGTCGATGACCCGAGGCGCACCGGCCGCAAAGCATTTCAAACCAATAGAAAAAGATGATGGTGAGGGGTCTGGGGAGAGGAAGAATTCCTTCTTCCTCTCCCCGGAGTCACCCGCGCCCCCAGTTCAGAACCAAAGCCCGCCGTCACTCCTCGGCGATGACGCTCACATGGGCCGAGACCACGCGCCATCCCTCCGGGAACCGCGCCCAGGCCTGGCTTTGGCGCCCGACCTTTCCCGTCATGGTGTCGCGGTGGAACATCGTGTTGGCCGTCGCGAAGTCGCGGCCATAGGTGGTGATGACGGTGCGCGACAGGGTCCGCATGAGGCCGACCGAGGGGCGGGCGCGGCGGAAGGCGCGGATCTCGTCCATGCCGTAGAGGTTCTCGGCGGCGCCGTAGCGGATGGTCTGGGGGGCGTCGCGGAACAGTTCCTCCAGCACCGGCACGTCGTTGGTGATGAGCGCCTGCTCGTAGCGGGCGAAGGCGGCCTCGACCTCGGCGCGAACCTCGGGGATGTCGATCTCCACGCGGCGGTATCCTTTCAGCGTCTGCGGGCGAACCAGAAGCCGATGATCCCCGCCGCGGCCAGCCAGGCCTTGGTGGGAATCCGGATGGCCGCCTCCTTCCGGAAGCCGCCATAGACGGCATGATCCGCGGGCGCCGTGAAGAGGTTGCCGTCGGAGGGCGCCGCCCTGGGTGCGTTGCCGAGCCCGCGGCGCATCACCTTGCCCATCGCCCAGCGCAGCGGGCCGGGGGCTATGGTCGAGGCCAGGCGCATGGCCCAGGCGGCGGGGCCCACGGGCGTTGCGTCGCGCGGCTCCTCGATGAGGGCGGCAATGGCTTCCGCCACCTCGAAGGGCGAGGTCATGGGGCCACCGACCTCGATACGGTGGCCAGAATGGTTCGCGCCGTGGCGCAGGCCGGGCGTGTCCACGACGGCAGGGAAGACGTCGCAGATGCTGATGCCCGGCCAGTCCTGCAGCTCGGCCCGCAGCGATTCCGTGAATGCCCGCGCCCCCGCCTTGGAGGCGGCGTAGGAGGCCGCGAAGGGGGTCGGCACCCAGGAACCGATGGAGAGGGTGTTGATGAGCACGCCCCGCCGCCGTCCCTTGAAGAGGGGCAGGACCGCGTGGGCACCGTTGACGATACCGAGCAGGTTGGTGCGGATCGTCTGGGCATGGGCCTCGGCCGGCACCTCGTCGAAGGGGCCGATGGCGCCGATGCCGGCATTGTTGATCCAAGCGTCGATCCGTCCGAAGCGGATGCGTGCGGCCGCGGCCAGCTGCTGAACGGCGGTGGCGTCGGTGACGTCGGTCGGGAAGGCAATGGCCTCGGCGCCCAGACGCTCGCACTCCTCGCGCACCGTCTCCAGCGTGTCCGCCCGGCGGGAGGCGAGCACGAGCTGCGCGCCGCGGCGGGCGAGGAGCTGGGCAGTCGCCCGGCCGATGCCGCTGGAGGCGCCGGCGATGACGACCACGGCCCCCGCGACCGGGAAACCCGGGGCCTGGGCGCGGGCGGGCTCGGGGGCGAGAGGCATGGGCGGGCTCCTGCAGGGTTTGATAGGCCAATCGATGGGCCGATAACCGGGCGCTGCGGCACGGGTTCCCTCGGAACGTTGCGGCAAGCGCCACGGGCCTGTTCTGCCCGCCGTTCACGAGTTGCGATTCATCCCTCAAGGCGGCGTGACTTGACGACTGCGCGCGCGTTCTCAGCTGACAACCGAAACCGGCGTTCACGTGCCGTGTTCAAAGCAGGCGCATCGGGTTGATCAAGCACTCCTTCGGTTTCGCCCTGAGCGACGAGAATGGCCGCCTCACGCAGGTGGACCGGACCGTATGCGAGCTGCTGGGCTATGAGGCGGCCGCGCTTCTCGGCCGCACGCTGAAGGCGCTGACGCATCCCGACGACTGGGCGGCCTGCGAGGAGCTGATGGGGCGCCTCTGCGAACATGACGAGCCCTTCAGCGTTGCCAACCGCTACCTTCGCCGGGACGGCACGACCGTCTGGGCTCAGGCCTATCTCACACGCCTGACCGATGCGGAGGGGCGCGCCACCGTCTCCGCCATGATCCGCCCGGTCCTTCCCTCCCCGCCGCCTATGCTGACGCCCCCGCAGATGATCAGGCCTGCCATGGACCGCACACTACTGGCCGAGCCGGTACGGCCAGTGTTCCGGCCGGTACCGGGGCGGACCATCAACTAGGGGCGGCCCCCGTTCAGCCGGAAGGCTGTCTTAATACGCGCGCATCATGCTGGCTGCTCAACATTCCAGGGCCGCCCCATGCGATCCGCTCACCTCACTCCTCTCCTGTTGCCCCTTCTTCTCGGCCTCTTTGGCTGCGCGCAGTGGGAAAGGCCGGGCGCCACCCCGCAGCTGAGGGACGCCACGCTCGCCCACTGCGAGGCCGCCGCCTACAACCGCGCCCGCCCGGAAAACATCCGCGTGATGACCGACCCTGGCGGCTGGGTGCCGGGCTCCCGCGAGTGCCGGGGAGAGGGCGAGCGCCGCCGCTGCACGGAGACGCAGGGTTACTGGCGCTCCCCGAGATACGACACGCGCGACGGGAACGCGCCGGTACGGGACGCCATGGTTTCGGACTGCATGCGGCGGGACGGCTGGGTGCTGCGCTGAGGTCCAGCCCCTTGCACCGCGCCGGACCTGACCGCATACCGCCGGAGGACACCGGGGGGAGCCCATTCCGGGCTGAGAGGCGGGGAGAACCCGCGACCCCTGGAACCTGACCCGGTTCGGACCGGCGTAGGGATCGGTGCACCATGACGGCCAAGCACCCGCCGATGGCGGAATCGCCCCCTCTCCCGCCCAGGCGGAAAGTGGTGCGAAGGGCTGCGCCGTCCTGCCTCGCCTCCCGACCCGTCCTCTCCGGGATGGAGAGGACAGGATGCACCGCCGCTCGCTTCTGAAAGGGGCCGCCCTCTCGGCGCTCCCGCTTCACGCGCTGAATCAACCCGCCCTGGCCCAGCCCGCGCGCGCCAGGACGCTCCGCTTCGTGCCGCAGGCGGCGCTGACCGCGCTGGACCCGATCGTGCAGAACGCGACGATCAGCACGACGCACGGCTTCTGCGTCTTCGACACACTTTTCGCGACGGACGCGCGGCTGAACATCCACCCGCAGATGGCCTCAGGCCACGAGGTGAGCGCGGACGGGCTGCTCTGGACCATCCGCCTGCGCGATGGCCTGCGCTTCCACGACGGCGCGCCCGTTCTGTCGCGAGACTGCGTGGCGAGTATGAAACGCTGGTGCGCGCGGGACCTCTTCGGGCAAATTCTGGCGAAATCAGTGGTCGAATGGAGCGCGCCCGACGACCGGACGCTGACCATCCGCCTCGGCCGGCCCTTCCCGGCGATGCTTTACGCGCTGGGCAAGCCCGCTAGCGTGCCGCCCTTCATCATGCCCGAGCGCCTGGCCGCCACCGCCCCAGACAGGCCCGTGCCGGAGATGATCGGCAGCGGCCCGTGGAAGTTTCTGGCCGGCGAGTTCAACCCCGGCAGCTTCGTCGCCTATGCCCGCAACGAGGCCTATGTTCCGCGCGACGAGCCGGCCGAGGGCGCCTCGGGCGGCAAGCGCGTGAACTTCGACCGACTAGAGTGGCACATCATCCCCGACGGCGCGACGGCAGGGGCGGCGTTGCAGCGGGGTGAGGTGGACTGGGTGGAGTACCCCCTGCCGGACCTGCTGCCGTTGATGGCGCGGGACCGCAACATCCGCACGCAGATCTACGACCCCACCGGCTTCCTCGGCGTCATCCGCTTCAACCACCTGCACGCGCCCTTCGACAAGCTGGAGGTCCGCCGCGCGGTGCGGGACTGCATCAGCCAGCCCGACCACATGGCCGCGGTGGCCGCGCCGGGCGACTGGCGGGAGTGCCACGCCCTGTTCCCCTGCACCCTACCGGGGGTCACAGAATTCCCCAGCCCGCCACGGGACTTCGCGAAGGCGCGCGCCGCCATCCGCGCCGCGGGGGCGGAGGGCGCGAAGGTGGTGGTGATCAACCCCACCGACTTCGCGGCGGTGGCCCCCCAGGGCCGCCTGGCAGCGGATGTGTGCCGCCAGCTCGGCTTCGAGGTGGACCTGCAGGAGATGGACTGGGCCGCGATGCTGTCTCGCCGCAACTCGCGCGAGGATGCCGCGCATGGCGGGTGGAGCATCTATCCCACCAACTTCCCGGCAGCTTCCATTGCCAACCCTGCGGTCAACTCCGGCATCCGCGGTGACGGGCCGACGGCTTGGTTCGGCTGGCCGACCGACCCGGCGACGGAAGCAGGCATCGAGCGCTGGCTTTACGCCCCGGACACCGCGGCCCAGGCCGAGGCCTTCACCGAGGTGCAGCGCACGGCCTGGGAGCATGTAGGCTTCGCGCCCAGCGGCCTCTTCGTGCTCAAGACCGCCTTCCGCTCGGACCTGTCCGGCGTGCTGCAAGGGCCGAATCCCTATCTCTGGAATCTCCGGCGGGGGTAGTTCGCGGCCCGGACGCGGAAAAGGCCGCCGGGGTTGTCGGCGGCCTCTTCATCGTCGTCGATGGCACGGGCGCTGTGCCCGTGCCGCGGCTCAGGAGTGCTGGCCGCCGCCGCCGGTCGCGCCGCTGCGCTCCAGGAAGCTCTGGGCAGGCGTCTGGGCCGGGCTGGAGAGCGGGGTGCGGCTGCGCTGGATCGTCGCCTCGGGCACCTCGATCGGGCCGTCCACGGTGGCGAGGGTGCGGGCGCTCACGTCCTGCGCGACGAAGGAACCCATGACCGCGGCGGCGAGGCCAAGCGCGCGAAGGGTCTTGGTCATGCTGGTAGTCGACATCATACATATCCTAGGTGAATGGCGCCAAAGCATATCGGCGCCTCATCACCTCATATGCGCCACCCTTTGTCCTTTACCACGTGGCAGCGCGGATAGCTGCCATTCGTCCGGTGGATGGAACCTTCCCCAGGAGAGACACTAATGCAACGAAGGCCGGACGAGGTGGGGCTGCGGCAGTTCGATCTGAACCTGCTGCCTGTCTTCGCGGCCCTGATGCGGGAGCGGAGCGTGACGCGGGCGGGGGAGACACTGTTCCTCTCCCAGCCCGCCACCTCCTCCGCGCTCGCGCGGCTGCGCGCCCATTTCCACGACGAGCTCTTCGTGCGCAACGGCCGGGTGCTGGAGCCGACACCGCGCGCCGAGGCGCTGATGGAGCAGCTGGCGCCCGCGCTGACGGGCATGGCCGGCGCCGTGGCCAGCGCGGTTCCCTTCGACCCCGCGACCGACAGCCGCACCTTCCGCCTGGGGATGAGCGCGGATATCGGCATGGCGATGATTCCGGTGCTGCCGCAGCTGCGCCGGGCGGCGCCACACTGCCAGTTCATTATCCGCACCGCCAACTACCGCAACATCCCGCACCTACTGGACTCGCGGGAGGTGAACACGGCGATCGGCCTGGTGATCGACCTGCCAGCAGCGACGAAGCAGCGCGTGCTCCGGCGCGACGGGTGGCGAGTGCTGCGTGACGCCTCCTCGCCAGGGCCGGTGGACCTCGACAGCTACTGCGAGCGGCCACACCTGCTGGTGACGCCGCGGGGCGACCTGATCGGATTCGCGGACGAAGCGCTCGCGAAGCTCGGGCGCAAGCGGCACGTGGTGATGGGCATTCCGGATTACGCCCTCATGCCGCGCACCCTGCCGGGATCGGACATGCTCTGCCTCATCCCCGAGGGGGCACTGGCGGCCATGGACGCGCTGGGCATGCTCGCGGGCCTCGCGCACGACCCGCCACCCTTCCCCTGCCCGGAGGCGCTGACGCACATGGTCTGGCGCGCGGCCGTGGACCAGGACCCGAGCGAGGTCTGGCTGCGGGGCAAGCTGGTGGACTGGCTCTCCCGCCGGTGACGGGTCCGCAGCGGTGGTGCCACCCGCGGGGAGGCCTGTTAGAGGGGCGCATGTCCGATGCCCCCGCCCTGCTGGACGCCGCCCGCGCGCATTTCGCCGGCGGTGCCACCCTGCCCCTTCCCGCCCGCCGCGCCGCGCTGGAATCCCTACGGGCCGGGCTGGAATCAATGGAGGCGGAGCTTCTGGCCGCGCTGGCGGAGGACCTCGGCAAGTCGGAGTTCGAGGCCTGGACCTCCGAGATCATGCTTGTGCGGCAGGAGATCGCGCTGGCGGTGAAGCGCCTCTCCCGCTGGGCCAATGAGCGCCGGGTGGGCGGGCGCTGGTTCCACCTGCCGGGGCGGGCGGCGCTGCGGATGGAGCCGAAGGGGGCGGCGCTCATCCTCGGCCCGTGGAACTACCCGGTGCAGCTCTGCCTCGTGCCGCTGGTGAGCGCCCTCGCGGCGGGGAACGCCGTGGTGCTGAAGCCCTCCGAGGTCGCGCCGGCCACGGCGGCGGCGCTGGGCCGGCTGTCCGCGCGCTGCTTCGCGCCCGGGCATGTGCAGGTGGTGGAGGGCGGGCCGGAGGTGGCGGCGGGACTGACCGCGCAGCCCTTCGACCACATCTTCTTCACGGGCGGCACGGAGACCGGGCGGAAGGTGGCGGAAGCCGCGGCGCGCAACCTCGCGACGGTGACGCTGGAACTGGGCGGCGCCAATCCCTGCGTGGTCGATGGCGGCACCGACATCGCGCTCACGGCGCGGCGGATCGCCTGGGCGAAGTTCCTCAACGCCGGGCAGACCTGCCTCGCCCCCAACCACCTGCTGGTGCGGGAGGACGCGGCGGAGGCGCTGGTCGCCGCCCTGCGGGAGACCCTGGCGCGCTTCTACGGCGCCGACGGGCGCGGAATGCAGCGGGTGGTCAATGCGCGGCATCTCGCGCGGATGCGGGCTGTCGCGGCGCGCGGGCGCGTAGCCCTGGGCGGCGGCGTGGACGAGGGCGCGCTGCACATGCAGCCGACCCTGCTTCTCGACCCCGACCCCGCGCTGCTGGAGGAGGAGATCTTCGGCCCCGTGCTGCCGATCGTGACCTGGCGGGACCGGGCGGCAATGCTCGCGGATCTCTCCCGCCGCCCGCGGCCGCTCGCGCTCTATGCCCATACGCGGGATCAGGACTTCGCTGAGGCGGTGGCGCGCGCCCTGCCCTCCGGCGGGTTCTGCGTGAACGAGGCGATCGTCCACTGCACCGTGCCGGACCTGCCCTTCGGCGGCGTGGGGCCGAGCGGCCAGGGGCGCTATCACGGGCAGGCCGGCTTCGAGGCCTTCTCCAACACGCGCGCGGTGTTCCGCCAGCCCGCCGGGATCGATCCGCCCGTGCGATACCCGCCCTACAAGACGCCGCTCTCGATCATCCGGCGAATCATGGGATGAGCAACGCCTTCGATGCCATCGTGCTCGGCGCGGGCGCGGCCGGGCTGATGTGCGCCATGGCGGCCGGGCAGCGCGGGAAGCGCGTGCTCGTGCTGGACCACGCGGAGGGGCCGGGGGCGAAGATCCTCATCTCCGGCGGCGGGCGCTGCAACTTCACGAACACGGGCACGGAGCCCTCGCGCTTCTTCTCCGCCAACCCGCAATTCGCGCGCTCCGCGCTCAGCCGCTACACGGCCGGGGATTTCATCGCGCTCGTCGAGAAGCACCGCATCGCCTATCACGAGAAGACGCTCGGCCAGCTCTTCTGCGACGGCTCGGCGCGGGCGATCCTGGACATGCTGCTGGCGGAATGCGCGGCGGCGGGCGTGGAAATCCGGCTGCGGCACCGCGTCACCGACGTTTCCCGCGCGGACGGCTTCCGGGTGGAGACGGATCGCGGCGCCTTCACCGCGCCGGCGCTGGTGCTGGCAACCGGCGGGCTCTCCATCCCGAAAATGGGCGCGACGGGGCTCTCGCTCGACATCGCGCGCCGCTTCGGGCTGCCGATCGTCGAGCCACGACCGGGCCTCGTGCCGCTGACCTTCGGGGAGGAGGCGCTGTCGCTGATGCGGCCGATCTCCGGCGTGTCCCTGCCCATCGAGGCGCGGGCGGGCGGATCGACCTTCCGGGAGGCGATGCTCTTCACCCATCGCGGCCTGTCGGGGCCCGCGATCCTTCAGGTCTCCACGCCCTGGCGGCCGGGGCAGCCGGTGACGGTGGACCTGCTGCCGGACGTGGATGCGGGCGCCTGGTTGCGCGCGCGGCGGGACGAGCGGCCCCGGGCGGCGCTGCACACCGTGCTGGCGGAGCGGCTGCCGCAGCGCCTGGCCTCGGCGCTGGGCACGACGCGGCTGGCCGAGCACACGCGCCCCGTGGGGGAACTCGGCAACAAGGCGCTGAACGGCGTCGCGGCGATGCTGAAGTCGATGACCCTGACGCCCACCGGCACCGAGGGCTACGCCAAGGCCGAGGTGATGGCGGGCGGCGTGGACACCGCCGCGCTCTCCTCGCGCACCCTCGCGGCGAAGGAGGTGCCGGGGCTGCACGTGGTGGGTGAGGCGGTGGACGTCACGGGCTGGCTCGGCGGCTACAACTTCCAGTGGGCCTGGGCCTCCGGCTGGTGCGCGGGGCTCTCGGTCTGAGCCCCGCCGGGGCGCTTACCACTCCACCCCGATCTTGCCGAAGTGGCCTGCGCCCTCCTCGTAGCGGAAGGCATCGGCCAGCTCCTCCAGGCCGAAGACGCGGTCGATCACCGGGCGCAGCCCGCCGCCGTCGAGCGCGCGCACGAAGTCCCGCTGCTGCCGGCGGCTGCCGACGATCAGCCCCTGCAGCCGCGCCTGCCTGGCCATCAGCAGAGCCGTCGGCACCTCGCCGCCGATCCCGGTCAGCACGCCGATGAGGTGGATATGGCCGCCGACGCGCACGGTCTGTATCGACTGCGGCAAGGTGCCGGGGCCCCCGACCTCCACCACGTGATCCACGCCGCGCCCGCCGGTCAGCTCGCGCACGCGGGCGCCCCATTCGGGTGTCTCGCGGTAGTTGATCGTCTCGTCCGCGCCGAGGTCGCGCGCCCGCTCCAGCTTCTCGCCGGAGGAGGAGGTGATGATGACGCGCGCGCCCGCCATCTTGGCGATCTGCAGCGCGAAGATTGAGACGCCGCCCGTGCCGAGAGCCAGCACCGTGTCCCCGGGCTTGAGGCCGCCATCCTCCACCAGGGCGCGCCAGGCGGTGAGCCCCGCGGTGGTCAGCGTCGCCGCCTCCAGGTGGGTGAAGCCGCGGGGGGCATGGGTGAAGGCGGTCGCGGGCAGGGTGACGAATTCCTGCGCGAAGCCGTCGATGCCGTCGCCGGGGGTGCGGGAGAAGTCGGGGATGGTGGGGGCGCCGTCCTGCCAGTCTGGGAAGAAGCAGGAGACAACGTTGTCGCCGGGGGCGAACTCGGTCACGCCCTCGCCCACCGCCTCCACGACGCCGGCGCCGTCGGCCATCAGCACGCGCCCGTCCGCGGCGCGCATCTTCCCGGTGGCGACGCCGAGATCGTGGAAATTAAGGGAGGAGGCGTGCAGCGCCACGCGGATCGCGCCGGGGCCGGGCGGGCCGGGATTGGGGCGCTCCGCGCACTCGATCCGATCGAGCCCTCCGGGGGCACGCACCACCATCGCCTTCATCGCCATCTCCATCCGGGTTCCCCCGCCCTAACGCGGGGCGGCGCGATTACGGCGCGCGGGCGAGGATGCGGCCGAAATCGCCGTCCAGCGTGCTGAGCGCGGCCTCGATCCGCCCGCGGCGCTCGGCGGACCAGCGCGCATCCTCGTCCAGACGCGCCTTCGCCGCCGCCAGCATCCGCGCCATCTCGGCGGGCTGCGGGCCGCCCGCCGTCGCGCGATTGCGCACGATCGCGACGGGATTAAGCGTCTCGCGGAACTCCGCCTCGCTCATCGGCAGCTCGGCCTCCGGCAGGCTCATCTCGCGCAGCGTGGTCGCGTAGATGCGCCTCGCTTCCGCATAGGGGAAGTCGGTGGGGCGGATGTCGTGCTCCTTGGCGTAGTCCACGACTTCGGAGGCGAAGTGGTGGCCGGCGCGGAAGGGCAGGCGATACTTTCGCATCAGCACGTCCGCGATCTCCTGCGAGGCCGTCCAGTCGAGGTTCAGCTCCTCCAGCGCCCGCTCGGGGCTGATGATAAGGGCCTTCAGCACCCGGTCCCATCCCTCCAGCAGGGTCACGGCGCCGGCGGTGACGGCGGTATTGTCGGCCACGGCCTTCGCGTCGCTCATGCCTGGCGGGATGTTGTGGCCCTGAATCGCGCGGCCGATGCCGAGCGTGACCACGCGGGAGGCCTGGGCGCGCGTGTCGTTCAGCAGGCCCGGGTTGCGCTTCTGCGGCATGGCCGAGGAGACATAGGTGTTGCCGCCGCCCTCCTGCAGCAGAATCCAGGGGCGCGGCTGCGCGTACTGCGTCATCACGTCCTCGACGAAGGCGCCGGCGTGCAGGGCGATGCCGGTGGCGATTGCGCCGATCTCCACGGGCATCTCGGCCGCCGTGATCTGGGCCGCGTCGTAGGCATTCTCGACCGTCGCCGGGAAGCCGAGATAGGTGGCCATACGGTCCCGGTTCAGCGGCCAGCTCGTGCCGTTCAGCACGGTGGTGCCCATGGGCGAGCGGTCGAGCCGCGCGAAGGCCTCGCGCAGGCGCTGCGCGTCGCGCTCTAGCCCCGCGATATGGCCGAGGAGGAGGTGGCCGTAGCTGTTCGGCTGCGCCGCGACGCCGTTGGTGTAGTTCGGCACGATCGTGCCGGCATGCGCCTCGGCCAGGCGGAGCATCGTCTCGGTGGTGCGGCGCAACTGGTCGGACAGGCGCAGCAGTTCGTCCCGCTGGATGGCCGCGCGGACGGTCGCGAGCATGTCCTGGCTGGAGCGGCCGGCATGCAGCAGCGTGGCCTCGACGCCCGCGGCCTCGATCAGCAGCGGCTCGAAGGTGATGACGAGGCTCGGGCGGCGGCCGTTGGGTGCGTTGCCCGCCGTGATCACCCGGTTCAGCCCGGCGGCAATGCGCGGTGCCAGGGCGGGGTCGAGCAGCCCCTCCTCCGAGTTGATGACGGTGCTCGCCTTGTTGATCTCGCCGAGCCAGAAGAAGGGGTCGCGGCGGGGTGCAGTCTGGCTACTGGTCTGGGCCAGGGCGGCGGTGGAACACATCGCGGCCACTCCGATCAGCAACATCCAACGGCGCATGGCCTGCTTCCCCTCACGGCCGGCTGGTCCGGCCTTTCGGCGCGCATCCTACGGGGCGGGGGCGGGGGCGGCCAAGCGGGGGCGCCCGCGTGTATCATTCCGCCCCTCCCCACCCTATATCCCCGGCCACCATGCTGCGCCTGACCGAGATCAAGCTTCCCCTGGACCACGCGGAGGACGCCCTGCGCGATGCCGCGGCCGCGCGCCTCGGCGTGCCGCCCGCGGAGGTGCTGGACATCACCATCTTCCGCCGCGGCTACGACGCGCGACGGCGGGGCGCCATCGCACTCATCTACACGCTCGACGTCGCGCTGCGGGACGAGGCGGCGGCGATGGCGCGGCTGGGCGAGCACCGGCACGTCTCGCCCACGCCTGACACCCATTACCGCCTGCCCTCCCCGCCCCCTGCCCCGCCGCGGCTGCGGCCGGTGGTGGTCGGCGCCGGGCCCTGCGGCCTCTTCGCCATGCTCATCCTCGCGCAGATGGGCCTGCGCCCGATCCTGCTCGAGCGCGGCAAGGTGGTGCGGCAGCGGACGCAGGACACCTGGGGCCTCTGGCGGCGCTCCGTGCTGACGCCGGAATCCAACGTGCAGTTCGGCGAGGGCGGCGCGGGCACCTTCTCGGACGGCAAGCTCTGGAGCGGAATCGGCGACAACGCGAACCGCATCCGCAAGGTGCTGGAGGAGTTCGTGCAGGCGGGCGCGCCGGAGGAGATCCTCTACGTCTCCAAGCCGCATATCGGCACCTTCCGCCTCGTCTCCATGGTCGAGCACATGCGCGCGACGATCGAGGCGCTCGGCGGCGAGTACCGCTTCGGGACGCGGGTGGAGGACGTGGTGCTCGGCCCCGACCGGCGGGTGCGGGGCCTTGGCCTCTCGAACGGCGAGTTCCTGGAGGCGGACCACGTTGTGCTCGCCGTCGGCCACTCCGCCCGCGACACCTTCACCATGCTGCACGAGCGCGGCGTCTACATGGAGGCGAAGCCCTTCTCCATTGGCGTGCGGATCGAGCACCCGCAGGGCATGATCGACCGCTGCCGCTTCGGGCCGCAGGCGGGGCATCCGGTTCTCGGCGCGGCCGACTACAAGCTCGTGCACCACTGCACCACGCCCGCGGCGGAGGGCCGCGCCGTCTACTCCTTCTGCATGTGCCCGGGCGGCACGGTGGTCGCGGCCACCTCCGAGCCCGGCCGCGTCGTGACCAACGGGATGAGCCAGTATTCCCGCAACGAGCGCAACGCGAACGCGGGGATCGTGGTGAGCATCACGCCCGAGCGTGACTATCCCGGCTCCCCCATCGCCGGCATCGCTTTCCAGCGGCACTGGGAGGAGCGCGCCTTCGTTGCGGGCGGCGGGGACTATCGCGCGCCGGCGCAGCTCGTCGGGGATTTCCTCGCCGGGCGCCCCTCCACGAAGCTCGGCGAGGTCCTGCCCTCCTACAAGCCGGGCGTGACGCCGACGGATCTCTCCCTGTGCCTGCCGGACTTCGCCGTCGCCGCCATCCGCGAGGCGCTGCCGGCCTTCGAGCGGGGGATCCGAGGCTTCGCCATGGCGGATGCGGTGCTGACAGGCGTGGAGACGCGCACCTCCTCCCCGCTACGCATCAAGCGGGACGAGACGGGGCAGAGCCTGAACACGCCAGGCCTTTTCCCGGCCGGCGAGGGCGCGGGCTACGCGGGGGGCATCCTCTCCGCGGGTGTGGACGGGATCAGGGCGGCGGAGGCGGTGGCGGCGAGCCTCCACTCCCTCGTGCCCGCAGGGAACAGGGACTGAATGGTGGAATTCGCGCTCGACACCTTCGGGGACGTGACCCGAGGGCCGGACGGAGCCTTGCTGCCGCAGGCGCAGGTGATCCGCAACCTCGTGGAGGAGGCGGTATTGGCCGACGAGCTGGGCATCGACTTCTTCGGCGTCGGCGAGCACCACCGGGAGGACTTCGCGATCTCCGCGCCCGAGGTGGTGCTGGCGGCGATCGCGGCGCGCACCACCCGCATCCGGCTGGGATCGGCGGTGACGGTGCTCAGCTCCGACGACCCGATCCGCGTCTTCCAGCGCTTCTCCACCCTCGACGCCGTCTCCTCGGGGCGGGCGGAGGTAATCCTCGGGCGCGGGTCCTTCACGGAGTCCTTTCCCCTCTTCGGCTTCGAGCTCGACCAGTACGAGACGCTGTTCGAGGAAAAGCTCGACCTCTTCGCCGCCGTGCGCAGCGGCGAGCCCGTGACCTGGGAGGGCACGACGCGCGCGCCGCTCGCGGACCAGCGCGTCTTCCCGCCTGTGGAGAACGGGATGCTCCGTAGCTGGATCGGCGTGGGCGGCAGCCCGAAATCGGTGATCCGCGCGGCGCGCTACGGGCTGCCGATGATGCTCGCGATCATCGGCGGCGATCCCGGGCGCTTCCGGCCCTATGTCGATCTCTACCACCAGGCGCTCGCGCAGTTCGGGCTGGAGACGCAGCCGGTCGGCGTCCACTCCCACGGCTACGTCGCCGAGACCGATGCCCAGGCGCGGGAGGAACTCTGGCCGCACTGGAAGGCCTCGCGCGACCGCATCGGGGCGGAGCGCGGCTGGCCGGCGGCCCGCCCGGAGGACTTCGAGCGGGAGATCGCGGGCGGCTCGCTCTATCTCGGCGCGCCCGAAACGGTGGCGCGGCGGATCGCCTCCACCGTGGGTGCGCTGGGCCTCGCCCGCTTCGAGATGAAGTACAGCGCCGGCACCCTGCCGCACGAGCGCATGATGCGGAGCATCGAGCTCTACGGCCGGCAGGTCGTGCCGATGGTCAAGGACATGCTTGCCTGAACCGGGGCGGCGGGAACGGCGTTTCGTTCCCGCCATGAGCGACGATCCCCTCGCCCCCTACCGCGCCAAGCGCGACTTCCGCCGCACGCCGGAGCCCGAGGGCACGGCGCCGAAGCGACGCAAGGAGAAAGCGCTTCGCTTCGTGGTGCAGAAGCACGAGGCCACGCGCCTGCACTACGACTTCCGGCTGGAGCTGGGCGGGGTGCTGAAATCCTGGGCGGTGACGCGCGGCCCGAGCCTCGATCCCGCCGAGAAGCGCCTGGCTGTGGAGGTGGAGGACCACCCGCTGGAGTACGGGAACTTCGAGGGGGTGATCGGAGAGGGCTACGGCGCCGGCACGGTCATGCTCTGGGACCGCGGCACCTGGGTGCCGGCCTCCGACGACCCGGCGGCCGACGTCGCGGCGGGCCGGCTGCGCTTCACGCTGCGGGGCGAGCGGCTGCAAGGCGGCTGGCACCTCGTGCGGATGCGTCCGCGCGGGGAGGCGAAGCACAACTGGCTGCTTGTGAAGGATGAGGATGAGGGAGCCCGCCCTGGCGACGCGGACGCGCTGCTGGAGGAGATGGCCGTCTCGGTCAGCACGGGGCGGAGCATGGCGGAGATTGCTGGCCGCCCGACTGAGGCAGAGGCGCCCCGGAAGCGGGCGCGGGCAAAGCCGGTGGAGGCGAAAGCCGAACCCGCGAAGGCTCCGCGAAAGCGCGCCGCAGGGTCCGCAGAGGCGACGGTCGCCGGCGTCACGCTGACGCATCCGGATCGCGTCTACTGGCCAGAGGAGGCGATCACCAAGCGCGACTTCGCCGAATACCTGGAGGCGGTCGCCCCGCGCCTGCTGCCCTGGATCGCCGGGCGGCCACTCTCATTGCTGCGCGCGCCGGATGGCATCATCGGCGAAACCTTCTTCCAGCGGCACGCCGGGCGCGGCACCTCGAAGCTCATTACCCAGGTGAAGCCACGCGGGGAATCAACGCCTCTGCTGCAGGTGGACACGCTGGAGGGGCTGATCGCCCTGGCGCAGTTCGGCGCGCTGGAGATCCACCCCTGGCCCGCGCGCAGCGCCTCGGTCACGCGCCCGGACCGGATGATCCTCGACCTCGACCCGGCGCAGGAGCTGGGCTTCGAGGCGGTGGTGGCGGCCGCCCTGGCCCTGCGAACGCGGGTGGAGGCGCTGGGCCTCGTGCCCTTCTGCAAGACCACGGGCGGCAAGGGGCTGCACGTCGTGGTTCCGGTCACCGGGGCGACGTGGAAGGCGCTGCACGACACCGCCGGGCGGATCTGCAAGGCGCTGGAGGCGGAGGAACCCTCGCACTTCACGACGGAAAGCGCGAAGGCCGTGCGGACCGGCCGCATCTTCCTCGACTACCAGCGCAACGCGCGCGGCGCCTCGGCGGTGGCAGCCTGGTCCGCGCGGGCAAGGCCTGGCGCGACGGTGTCGATGCCGCTCGACTGGTCGGAAGTGGCGCCAGGCCTCGACCCGCGCGCCTTCACTCTCCGCACGGCACCGGCGCGGCTCGACGCAGCCGATCCCTGGGCAGGGTTTGAGGCGGCGGCGCGCCCCCTGCCAAAGGGTTGAGCGGGAGGCGCGCAGCCTCCCGCCCGGTTGGGGCTACTGCTTGCCGCTGCCGGGCTCGGCCATGCCGCGGTGAAGCGCCGCGGTCACGCCGGCCGGCAGCACATTGGCGACGGCGGACTGGATCTTGTTCTTCCAGCCGCTGACCACGTCGCCCTCACCCTTCATCATCGCCTCGAAACCGACGCGGGCGACCATGCCCGCATCGTCCTTCTTGCCCTGGCCGACGGAGGTGTCCATCAGGTCGGCGCGCTCGAAGAACTCGGTCTCGGTCGGGCCGGGCATGAGGCAGGTGACGGTGACGCCCGTGTCCTTCAGCTCGTCGCGGATGGCGAAGGAGAAGGAGTTCAGGAAGGACTTCGTGCCGTTGTAGATGGCTTGGAAGCTGCCGGGCATGAAGCCCGCGATCGAGCCCGTGATGAGGATCTTGCCGGCGCGCCGCGCCCGCATCGACTGCCCCACCTTGTGGATGAGGTAGATCGTGCCGGTGATGTTCGTGTCCACCACCTTGCGGGCCTCGTTGAAGTCCTCGTCGAGGAATCCCTTCCCGAGGCCGCGCCCGGCATTGGCGAGAAGCGCCTCCACCTCGCGGCCGCGGGTTGCCGCGAGAAGCTTGTCCACCCCTTCGGTGGTGGAGAGATCAGCCTGCACGGCGTCCACGTTCACGTTGAGCGCGCGCAGCTCGGTGGCCGCGGTCTCGATCGCCGGCTCGTCGGCGGCGATCAGCAGGTCATAGCCGTGGTTCGCGGCTTCCTTTGCAAGCTCGAGCCCGATGCCCGTGGAGGCGCCGGTGACGATGGCGAGCGGTCGGATGGCTTGGGCCATGATGGTTCCTTGGATTTGTGGGATCAGGGCTTCAGGACGACCTTGATGCAGCCGTCCTTCTTGTCCCTGAAGGTCTTGTAGAGATCCGGCCCCTGCTCGAGCGACGCGGTGTGCGTGATGACGAAGGACGGATCGATCTCGCCCTTCTGGATGCGCTCCAGCAGGATCGGCATGTAGTGCTGCACCGGGGTCTGGGCCATGCGGAAGGTCAGGCCGCGGTTGATGGCCGAACCGAAGGGGATCTTGTCCAGCAGGCCGCCGTAGACGCCGATGATGGAGACCGTGCCGAAGTTGCGGCAGCAATGGATCGCCTGGCGCAGCACGTGCGGGCGGTCCGTGCCCATGAAGGTCGCGACCTTGATGCGGTCGATGACGGAATCAAAGCTCGCGGTGCCATCGGCCTCGGTGCCGACCGCGTCGATGCAGGCGTCGGCGCCGCGGCCGTGCGTGCGCTCCTGGATGGCGTCGTAGACATCGACGTCGTGGAAATCGAGCGTTTCGGCGCCGGCCGCGCGCGCCATGGCCAGTCGCTCGGGCACGGTGTCGATGGCGATCACGCGCTCGGCGCCGAGCAGGAAGGCGCTGCGGATCGCCATCTGGCCGACCGGCCCGCAGCCCCAGATGGCGATCGTCTCGCCGCCCTGGATGTTGCAGAATTCGGCGCCCATGTAGCCGGTGGGGAAGATGTCGGACAGGAACAGCGCCTGCTCGTCCGTCATGCCATCCGGCACCTTGATGTGGCCGACATCGGCGTAGGGCACGCGCACGTATTCGGCCTGCCCACCGGCGTAGCCGCCGAGGATGTGGGAATAGCCGAAGAGGCCCGCCGGGGAATGGCCCCAGAGCTTCTCGGCGGTCTTCGCGGTGCGGTTGGAGCGCTCGCAGCCGGAGAAGAAGCCCTTCTGGCAGAAGAAGCACTCGCCGCAGGAGATGGTGAAGGGAATCACCACGCGGTCGCCGACCTTCAGCTTCTTGTTGTCCTTGCCGACCTCGACGACCTCGCCCATGCACTCGTGGCCGACGATGTCGCCGCGCTCCATGCCCGGGATCATGCCGTCCATGATGTGCAGGTCCGAGCCGCAAATGGCGCAGGAGGAAACCTTGATGATCGCGTCGCGGCCGTCCTCGATCTTGGGGTCGGGCACGGTGTCGCAACGCATGTCGTTCTTGCCGTGCCAGGTGATCGCCTTCATGCGGGGTCCTCTCTCGGGTTCAGGGCTGGCCTGCCCGGGTGGACCGGGCCGAGGTCTTCCAACGCGCCAGGGCGGAGAATGCTGCACAGTGAAACGCGGGCGCTCCGTTGCCGGGGATGCGGGTGCGGGGGATCATCCAGGCAAGGGGGATCGATGATGGCGGATGGATCGGCGGTGAATGCGCCGCGGGTGGCGCTCGCGGCGCTGAACGCGATGCCGGCAGAGGGCTTCGCGGCAGCGCTGGAGGGCATCTTCGAGCACGCGCGCTGGGTGGCTGCCGGGGCAGCCCCGGCGCGTCCTTTCCCCAGCGTGGCGGCGCTTCACGCCGGGCTGATGACGGTGCTGCGGGGGCTGGATGAGGCAGAAAGGGTCCGCTTTCTCAACCTGCACCCGGAACTGTCGGCGGGCGCCCTGCCCGTAGGGCTTACCGCCGCCTCCCGCGAGGAACAGGGCGGCGCGGGCTTGGCCGAAACCGATGCCGAGGAGTTGGCGCGCCTCAACGCCGCGTATCGCTCGCGCCACGGCATCCCCTTCATGATCTGCCTGCGCCGGCACACGGCGGCGGACGTGCTCCGCGGGTTCCGCGCGCGGCTCGGACGGTCCGTCGAGGAGGAGCGCGCGAGGGCGATGGAGGAGGTCGGCCACGTATCGCGGCTGCGGCTGGCGGCGCGGGTGGAGGCGCCGGACGCCGAGCCCCCGCGCGGCGCGATCCTGCTGCGCGCCCTGGAAAGGGCGGGCGCACCCTTCGCAGGGCTGCGTCTGACGCTGCAGATAGAGGGCACCGCCGCGGGCGAGTGGACAACCGATGCAGCAGGCAGGGCCGGCCCCCTGCTCGCGGGCGAGGCCCTCAAGATCGGGCGCTACGCCATCCTGGCTGATGGCGCGGCGCTGCCCTTCGAGGTGGCCGATCCCGCGGCCGATCTCGCCCTCCGCCTGCAAGGCGGGGCGGGGGGCTGGCGGCTGACCCTTTAGCCGTTCACCACATCGCCGCCGTTCGGGTGCAGCACCTGGCCGTTGATGTAGGAGCTGTCCGCGTTCGAGGCGAGGAAGATGTAGCTCGGCGCCACCTCGTCCGGCTGCCCCGCACGGCCCATCTTGGCGGAGGCGCCGTGCTCGGCGGTCTTCTCGTCGGTGAAGCTGGCGGGGATCAGCGGCGTCCAGATCGGGCCGGGCGCCACGCCGTTCACGCGGATCTTCCGCTTTTCGAAAAGCTGCTGCGAGAGGCTGCGCGTGAAGGCGAGGATAGCGCCCTTGGTGCTGGAATAATCGATCAGCTGCGGGCTGCCGCGATAGGCCGTGACGGAGGTGGTATTGATGATCGCGCCCCCCTCCGGCATGTGCGGCAGCGCGTTCTTGGCCACCCAGAAATAGCCGAGGATGTTCGTGCGGAAGGTGCGCTCGACCTGGGCCTCGTCGATGGTGGCGAAGTCCTCGTTCGTGTGCTGCTCGGCGGCATTGTTCACGAGCACGTCGATGCGGCCGCCGAGGAAGCCCGCCGCGCGCGTCACGGCATCGCGCACGAAGGCGGCGTCGCCCACGTCGCCGGCGATGCTCTCGCAACGACGCCCAGCGGCCTCGACCAGCCGCTTGGTCTCGGCGGCGTCCTCGTGCTCGTCCTTGTAGAGGATGACGACGTCCGCACCCTCCTTGGCGAAGCCGATCGCAACCGCGCGGCCGATCCCGGAATCGCCGCCGGTGACGAGCGCCTTCTTGCCCTCCAGCTTGCCCGAAGCCTTCCAGTTCTCCATCGAGGATTGCGGACGGGGCGTCATCTCGGCCTCGATGCCGGGCTGATGCTCCTGGTGCTGCGGCGGCTGGGGGGTTTTCTGGTCGTCGGGCATGCGCCGGGTCCTTTCGAGCTGGCCGGAAGAACGAGAGGCCGAAGCAGCAGTTTCGTTTGCCAGAACGCCCAGCGCCGTTAACCGCTTGATCAGCCCTTCCTGGCAGTCTCCGGCCGCATGAGCACGCAGCCAGTGCAGACCCTGGCGCCGCGAACGGGCCGCGCCCTGAAGGCGGTCGCCAAGACGGCGGATTTCAAGAACGCGCTGGCCCGGGTCCAGGCGCCTTTCGTGCCGGCGCGGGCGGTCGCGGCCGTGCGCCCGGCCGAGGCGACCCGCGTGGCAGGGCCGGACGCGGCCTTTCGCGACCGGATCGCAGCGCAGGAGAGCGCGGGCGCCAGCTGGGGGGCGCGCAACGACGCCTCCGGGGCGCTCGGCCGCTACCAGTTGTTGCCCGTGGCCCTGCGCGATATCGGCTGGCAGGACGCTGCGGGCGGCTGGACCGGGCGGGCCGCGGCGGCGGGGGTGCGGAGCGAGGCCGATTTCCTCGCGATCCCCTCCGCGCAGGAGGCGGCGATGGGGCAGTACCTCGCACGGACGGAGCGGCAGCTGAGCGCCAACGGGGCCCTGGGCGCCGCCGGGCGGACGGTGCAGGCGAGCGACGGCCAGCCCGTGACGTTGACGGAGGCCGGCCTTGTCGCGGCCGCCCACCGCCGCGGCGCCGGCGCGGTGGCGCGCTGGCTGGAGCATCGCACGCGCACGCCGGACGCCCCGGTGCCGGAGGCCAGCCGCGCCGCCTTCGCGGGGGTGGAGCGGCGGCTGCGGGACTTCTCGGACCTCTCCTACGCCGCGCGGGCGGGGGTCAGCCCTTCCGCATGAACAGCACGGGCATGGAAAGCCCGCCCGGAAGCGCCCGCTCGCCGGGCCGGTCGGCGACGTAGCCGAGGCGTTCGTAGAAGGGCACCGCGTTGAGATAGGCGCGCAGGATGAAGCGCGTGCAGCCGGCCGCCCGCGCCCGCTCCTCCGCGGCGCGCACCAGGTGGGTGGCCAGCCCCTGCCGGGCTGCACTGGGATGGACGAAGACCTTGCGGATGCGGCCGAGGCCGTCCCCCTGCCCCAACCAGCCGGCGCTGCCGAGGATCGTCCCTTCCCCTTCCGCCACCCAGACGTCGCTCTCGGCGACCTCGGCCGCGTAGGTCGGCTCCCGCAGCATGGCGTCGTAGGCCGGGGCGAGAGCGGGCGGATAGGCCGTGGCGAGCGCCGCGAAGGAGGCGGACTGCATCGCGACCAGGGCGGGCATCTCCCCCGGCCACAGCGGGCGCAGGATCGGGCCGGGGGTGGAAGGGTTCATCGCGGGCTCCTGAACTCGACCCGGCGGACGGGCGGGCGCAGGATCGAGGGATGTGGAAGGGCCGCCAAGGTCCGGAATTGTGAAAGAGGAGCGCTGGATGAGCCGGAATGCCATGTTTCTCGGGCGCCGCGGGCTGGGCGCCCTGGCGGGTGGGCTGCTCGCGGCGCCGGCGGTGCACGCGCAGGCGGCTTTCCCCAACCGGCCGATCCGGGTGGTGATCGCCTTTGCCGCCGGCGGCAATTCCGACACCATGTCCCGGCTGATCCAGCCGAAGCTGTCAGAATTCCTCGGCCAGACGGTGGTGGTGGAGAACCGCACGGGCGCGGGCGGCGCGCTGGCCGCAGGGCAGGTCTTCCAGGCGCCGGCCGACGGGCACACGCTGCTCTTCGACGCGGCCTCCTTCATCATCGCCCAGTTCATCAACCGCAACCTGCCCTTCGACTACGAGCGCGATTTCACCCCGGTCGGGATGGTGGCGGAGGTGCCCTATATCCTGGCCGTCCCGACCTCGACGGGAATCACGGACCTGAAGGGCTACCTCGACAAGGCGCGAACCATGCCGGGCGGCATGCCCTACGGCTCGCCGGGCGTGGGCAACACGGGGCATCTGGCGGGCGCGCTGCTGGCGCACCGCTCCGGGGTCAGGATGGAGCACATCCCCTATCGCGGCGGCGCGGAGGTGGCGCGGGACCTGGCGGGGGACACGCTGCCTTCCGGCTATCTCTCGGCCAATTCGCTGCAGCCGGTGATCGATGCCGGGAAGGCACGCCCGATCGCGCTCACCTCCGGCATCCGGCGCGGGGGCATCGAGGGGGTGCCGACGATCGCGGAATCGGGCTTCCCGGGCTTCGACCTGACGAGCTGGAACGCGATGTTCTGCCGCACCGGCACGCCCGAGCCGATCCGGCGGCGGTTGGAGGAGGCGGTGGAGTTCGCGACGAAGGACGAGGAGGTGCGGCGGCGCCTGACCGCGATGGGCGCCTCGGCGGTGCCGGCGGATGCCGAGGGGCTGGCGCGGCGGCTGGTGAGCGAGCGGGAGGTGGTGAAGGGGCTGATGCGGGATACCGGCATCAGCTTCGGGTAGGAGCAAGGCCGGGGGAGTGAACTCCCCCAGACCCCCTCCTTTTTCTTTCCGAAAGAAAGAAGATGGGGGTTCGGGGGAATTCCTTCTCCCGACCTTCCTTGCCTTAGCTCAGCCGACGATCTCGTGGCCGGCGAAGAAGAAGGCGATTTCCGTCGCCGCGTTCTCCGGGCTGTCCGAGCCGTGGACCGAGTTCGCCTCGATGCTCTCGGCGAAGAGCTTGCGGATGGTGCCCTCGGCCGCGTTGGCGGGGTTGGTGGCGCCCATGATCTCGCGGTTCTTGGCCACCGCGTCCTCGCCCTCGAGCACCTGCACGACCACGGGGCTGGAGGTCATGAAGGACACCAGATCCTTGAAGAAGGGCCGCTCCTTGTGGACGCCGTAGAAGGTCTCGGCCATGGACTGGGTCATCTGGATGCGGCGCTGCGCGACGATCCGGAGGCCCTTCTCCTCGAAGACGGCGTTGATCTTGCCGGTCAGGTTCCGGCGGGTCGCGTCGGGCTTGAGGATGCTGAAGGTGCGCTCGATGGCCATGGTGGCGGGTTCCCTTGGTTGGTCAGGGGGCCGGTAGCGGCGCCCGGCGCTCTCGGCAAGGGGGGTCAGCGGGAGGGCGTCGGGGGGAAGTCGCCCCGCGCGACCCGTAGCAGGGCGTAGCCGAGCAGGCCCGAGAGGAAGGACCCGCCGAGGATGCCGATCTTCGCCTCCGCCTGCAGCAGCTCGTTGCCGGGGAAGGCAAGCAGGGTGACGAAGAGGCTCATCGTGAAGCCGATCCCGCAGAGAAGGGCGGTGCCGAAGAGCTGGGTGCGGCTGGCATAGGCCGGCATATCCGCGAGGCCGAGGCGGATGGCCAGGATTGCCGCAGCGAAGACCCCGACGGCCTTGCCGATCAGCAGGCCGAGCCCGACGCCCAGCGTGACCGGCGCCGCCAGGGCCTCGGCGGGCAGGTTGAGGAAGGGCACGCCCGCATTCGCCAAGCCGAAGAGGGGCACGATGATGAAGCTAACGGGCGTGGCCAGGGCGTGCTCCAGCCGGTGAAGCGGGCTCAGCGCTTCGTCGTCCGGGGCGGCGACGCGGTGGCGCAGCGGGATGGTCAGGGCGAGGAAAACCCCGGCCAGAGTGGCGTGCACGCCCGAGCGCAGCATCAGCACCCAGAGCACGGCCCCGAGCGCCAGATAGGGCCAGAGCTTCAGCACGCCGAAGCGGTTCATCGCGGCCAGGACCGCGATCACCGCGGCGGCCGCGGCGAGGTCGGGCACCGAGAGGCCGCCGGTGTAGAAGACCGCGATGATGGCCACAGCGCCGAGGTCGTCGATGATGGCCAGCGCCGCCAGGAACACCCGGAGCGAGGCCGGCACCCGCTTGCCCAGCAGGGAGAGGACGCCCAGGGCGAAAGCGATGTCGGTCGCGGTGGGAATGGCCCAGCCATGGGAGGTGGCGGCCGGGTTGAGCAGCAGGAAGACGATGGCCGGCACCAGCATCCCGCCCGCAGCGGCCAAGCCCGGCAGGGCGCGGCGCGGCCAGGTCGCGAGCTGCCCGTCAATGGCCTCGCGCTTGATCTCCATGCCTACGAAGAGGAAGAAGAAGGCCATCAACCCGTCATTGATCCACTCCAGCAGCGGCAACGGACCGAGATGGGCGTGCAGCACCGCTTCATAGGCCCCGTTCAGCGGCGTATTGGCGATCACCAGCGCGAGGGCGGCCGCCCCCATCAGCACGAGCCCGCCGGAGGATTCCGCCTCCAGGAAGCGGCGGAGGGCGCTCGTCGGCGCGTGGCGGGGCTCGGCCATGCTCGTTCCTTTTCTCGGGCCGCCCCCGCCTAGCACGCGCCGGACCGGTGGCAAGGGTGGTCCGGCAGCGCTGCGTTGCACAACGCGTCGTTCCAACAGGACCCCGGGCGGTATAGAAGGCGCGGCATGACCGTCCTCGCCCTTCGCGACCTGACCATCCGCATGGCCGGCCGCACCCTGCTGGACGGCGCCAACCTTCAGCTCGACCCCGGCCGCAAGCTGGGTCTGGTGGGGCGGAACGGCGCCGGGAAGTCCACGCTGTTCCGCGCGCTGACCGGCGCCCTCTCGCCCGATGGCGGGGAGGTCCGCATCGCCGCGCGGGCTCGCATGGCGCATGTGGCGCAGGAGCAGCCCGGCACGGATGTCTCGCTGATCGACACGGTGCTGGCGGCCGATACCGAGCGCGCGGCGCTGCTGGCGGAGCTGGAGAACGGCGACCCCACCCGCGCCGCCGAGGTGCAGGAGCGGCTGATCGCCATCGGCGCCGATGCCGCCCCGGCGCGTGCAGGTGCGGTGCTGGCGGGCCTCGGCTTTGATGGTGCCGCGCAGCTTCGCCCGGTGCGAGAGTATTCGGGCGGCTGGCGGATGCGCGTGGCGCTGGCCTGCGCCCTCTCGCTCGAGCCCGACCTGCTGCTGCTGGACGAGCCGACGAACCACCTCGACCTCGAGGCGACGATCTGGCTCGAGGGCTGGATCAAGCGCTTCCCCGGCGCCGCCATCATCATCTCCCACGACCGGGAGGTGCTGGACGAGTGCGTGGACAGCATCGCGCATCTCGACCGCGGCAAGATCACGACCTATCCGGGCGGCTATTCCGAGTTCGTGCGCATCCGCACGGAGCGCATGGCCCAGCAGGCCGCGGCCAACGTGAAGATCATGGCCGAGCGCGCCCATATGCAGGCCTTCGTGGACCGCTTCCGCGCCAAGGCGAGCAAGGCGCGCCAGGCGCAGTCCCGCATCAAGGCGCTGGAGAAGCTGCCGCCGGTGGTGGCGACCGTGGAGGACGGGCCGACCCGCTTCGAGTTCCCCGACCCCGTGGAGGTCGCGCCGCCGATCCTGACGATGTACGGCGCCTCCGTCGGCTACGGGAACCGCACCATCCTCAGCGGCCTCGGCCTGCGGCTGGACCAGGAGGACCGCGTCGCGCTGCTCGGCGCCAACGGTAACGGCAAGTCCACGCTCGCGAAGCTCATCGCCGGCAAGCTGGAGCCGAGCTCGGGCGAGGTGCGGCGCACGCCGCGGCTGAAGATCGGCTATTTCGACCAGCACCAGGCAGAGGCGCTGGACCCCAACGGCACGCCGCTCTCCCACATGCAGGCGGTGATGCCCAAGGCCACCATCACCCAGGTGCGCGGCCAGCTCGCGCGCTTCGGCCTCGACGTGGACCGGGCGACGACGAAGATCAGCGACTGCTCGGGCGGGGAGAAGGCGCGGCTGCTTCTGGCACTCACCACGCGGGACGCGCCGCAGCTCCTCATCCTCGACGAGCCGACGAACCACCTCGACATCGACGCGCGCGAGGCGATGGTCCGGGCGCTCGCCGAGTACAAGGGCGCCGTCGTCATCATCACCCACGACCCGCACATGGTCGAACTCGCGGCCGACCAGCTCTGGCTGGTGGCCGATGGCCAGGTGAAGCCCTTCGACGGCGACCTCGCCGACTACCGTGCCTGGCTGGCCGGCCGCGCCCGGGAGGCGCGGAGCGAGGCGCGGGCGGCGGCACGGGGAGACACGGACGCGCCCGCTAAACCGACCGCCGCCAGCCGCGCGGCGGCGCGGGCCGCGCTGGCGCCGATCAAGGAGCGCGTGCGCGAGGTCGAGGCGCGAATGGAGAAGCTGAAGCTGGAGGACCGGCTGCTGGAGAAGAAGCTCTCCAACACCGAGACCTACGCGCGCTTCAAGCCCGCCGACATCGCCTGGGCGAACACGCGCCGCGCCGCCATTGCCGCCACGCTGGAGAAGCTGGAGGAGGAGTGGCTGGAACTCTCGGAGAAGCTGGAGGCGGCCTGAGGGCCGCCCCTCAGGCCGGGCGGCTCGCCTGCACGCCGGCGGCTCGCTCGGCCCGCACCCGGTTCACCACCATGCGGTCGTGCAGTTGCGCGATCGTGGCCGAGCCCGTGCGCGTGAACAGGAACGGCAGCAGCGCGTGCACGAAGCAGGCGAGCGAGCCGACCAGCATGCGCCAGCCGAACCAGGCGGCGGTGTGCATGTGCTCCGTATAGGTCTCGCCCACAGAGGCGGGGTGGTCGGTGAAAGAGGGGGTCGGCATGGGCGTCGGCTCCTCGGGCGCTCGGGCGATGATAGGCGCCGCCGCCGGGCAAGAGATTGCGTTCCCCGTCCGTTTTCCCGAGGATCGCGCAATCCCATGCCCGGATTGAGCAGCTTGGCGCAAAATCTCACCCCGCTCGACGGGTTCGACCGGAAGATCCTCGAATGCTTGCAGGAGGACGCGACCCTCTCGGTCGCCGAGGTGGCGCAGCGCGCGGGCCTCTCCCCCTCCCCCTGCTGGCGCCGCATCCGGCGACTGGAGGAGGAGGGGGTGATCCGCCGGCGCGTGGCCCTGCTGGACCCCGCGAAGATGCGCGTCGGCGTCACGGTCTTCGTAACCATCCGCACCAACCGCCACAGCATGGACTGGGCCGAGCGCTTCTGCCGCGCGGTGAGCGCCATCCCGGAGGTGCTGGAGTTCCACCGGATGAGCGGCAGCGTGGACTACCTGCTGCGCGTGGTGGTGCCGGACATCGCGGCCTATGACGGCGTCTACAAGCGGCTGATCGAGATGGCGGACCTCTTCGACGTGAGTTCCAGCTTCTCGATGGAGCAGATCAAGTACACGACGGCGCTGCCCACCGGCTACGCCCCGTGAGCCGCGACCTGTTCGGCGAGGTGCCGCGCGCGGGCTCACCCGCCCCCGGCTCCATGCTGGCGCGGTTGATCGACGGGCCGGTGGCGCCCGGCCGCCTCGTCTGGATCGGCCTGCGCCCGGCCCGGCGAGCGCCGATGCGGGTGGTGGAGACCGCCCTGGCCGAGGAGGGCCAAGGCCTGGTAGGGGACCGCTTCTCCAGCAGCCGCAACGGCGCGCGGCAGGTGACGATCGCCTCGGCCGAGCAGCTTCAGGCCATCGCCGGCTATCTCTCGCGGACGGAGGTAGCGCCGGAGCGGCTGCGACGGAACCTCTTGGTGGAGGGCATCAACCTCTCCGCCCTCCGGAACCGTCGCTTCCGGGTGGGGGATGCCGTGCTGGAATGGTCGGGCGACTGCCACCCCTGCTCGCGCATGGAGGAGGAGCTGGGCCCCGGCGGCTACAACGCCGTGCGCGGCCATGGCGGCATCACCGCGCGCGTGCTGGAGGGCGGCACGATCCGGCGCGGCGACGCGGTGCTGCGCCTGCTGGACGCCCCCCCTGACGGGGCCGGGGTTCTGCCCTAGCCTGCGCGCCGCGGGATGCGCCGGCCGGGCGCCATGCCCGGCAGGGGACGAAGCGCGCATGAACAAGCTGAGCCGGATCGCGGTGCTGGACGACTATCAGGGCGTCGCCCTCTCCTTCGGCGACTGGGGATCGCTCGGCGTGCCGGTGGACGTGTTCCGGGACACCATCAAGGACCCGGAGGCGCTCGTCGCCCGGCTTACCCCGTACGACGCCATCGTCCTCATGCGCGAGCGGACGCCCTTCCCGCGAAGCCTTATCGAGCGGCTGCCGAACCTGAAGCTGCTGGTCACCACCGCCGGGCGGAACAACTCGGTCGATGCGGCGGCGCTGAAGGAGCGGGGGATCACCTTCTGCGGCACGCCCGGCACCACCTCCCCCACCTCCGAACTGACCTGGGGCCTCATCCTCGCCCTGCTGCGCGATATCCCCGCTCAGGACCGCGCGCTGCGCGAGGGACGCTGGCAGACGGTGGTCGGCCAGGGCCTGGAGGGCCGCACCCTCGGCATCATCGGCCTGGGCAAGCAGGGCCAGCGCGTGGCGCGCGTCGCACGCGCCTTCGACATGCGCGTGCTCGCCTGGAGCACGAACCTGACGGAGGAGACGGCGCGCGCCGCCGACGCGACGCGCGTGGACAAGGAAACCCTGCTCCGGGAATCGGACGTCGTCACGCTTCACCTCGTGCTTTCGGAACGTTCCCGGAATACCATCGGCGCGGCGGAGTTGGGGCTGATGAAGCGGTCGGCGTATCTCGTGAACACCTCGCGCGGCCCGCTCGTGGACTCGGCGGCGCTGGCCGAAGCGTTGCGCTCAGGGCGGATCGCGGGGGCGGCGCTCGACGTCTACGACGAGGAGCCGCTGCCGGCGGGCGCCCCCATCGCCTCCCTGCCCAACACGGTGCTGACGCCGCATCTCGGCTACGTCACGCGCCAGAACTACGAGCATTTCTACGGCGGCGCGCTGGAGGCGCTGAAGGCATGGATGGCGGGACAGCCGGTGCGGGTGATCTGAGGCGGGGCGCCACACCCCTTGCCCCTGCGGCGCCGGGCTTCGCGGAGATGTTCACCCCGAAGCTCGTGACCGTGCTGCGGGAGGGATACGGGCTGGCGGGGCTGCGGGCGGATGCCGTCTCGGGCCTGACCGTCGCGATCGTGGCCCTGCCGCTCTCGATGGCCATCGCCATCGCCTCGGGCCTTGGGCCGGATCGCGGCCTCTACACCGCCATCGTCGGCGGCTTCCTCGTCTCCCTGCTCGGCGGCAGCCGCTTCCAGATCGGCGGACCCGCAGGGGCCTTCATCGTGCTCGTGGCGGCGACGGTCGCGGCGCACGGGGTTTCGG
Source organism: Roseomonas sp. KE2513 (assembly GCF_016107305.1). Lineage (GTDB taxonomy): Bacteria > Pseudomonadota > Alphaproteobacteria > Acetobacterales > Acetobacteraceae > Roseomonas. Next base: position 20,353 of record NZ_RCVR01000006.1, on the reverse strand, counting down.
GACTGATCCTTGCCACGCTGATCTCCGGCGTCATCCTGATGGCCATCGGCCTCCTGCGGCTGGGCACCTTCATCAAGTACATCCCCTATCCCGTGACGGTCGGCTTCACCGCGGGAATCGGCGTGATCATCCTGGCAAGCCAGGCGAAGGACCTGCTGGGCCTGACGCTCGCGATTGAGCCGGGCCCGCTGTTGCCAAAGCTGGCGGCCCTCGCGGGAGCCCTGCCGACGCTCAACCCCGCGGCGGTCGGGCTGGCGGCCCTGTCGATCGCCGTCATCCTCGTCCTCCGTCGGATACGGCCGAACTGGCCGGGCTTCCTCATCGCGGTCGCGCTGGCGGCGGCGCTCGCCTGGGGGCTCGGCCTGCCGGTCGAGACCATCGGCACCCGCTTCGGCGGCATCCCGCAATCACTTCCCGCGCCCAACCTCCCTCCGATGGGCTGGTCGGAAGTTTCGGCCGTGCTGCCGGCCGCTCTCTCCTTCGCGCTGCTCGGCGGGATCGAGAGCCTCCTCTCCGCCGTTGTCGCCGACAGCATGAGCGGGCGGCGCCACCGCTCCAACGCCGAACTGGTGGCGCAAGGCGTGGCGAATATCGGCTCGGCTCTCTTCGGCGGCTTCTGCGTGACCGGCACCATCGCGCGCACGGCGACGAACGTGCGCTCGGGCGCGCGCGGGCCGGTCTCGGGCATGCTGCATGCGGTGTTCCTGCTCCTCTTCATGCTGCTGGCCGCGCCGCTGGCCGCCTTTATCCCACTGGCCGCGCTGGCCGGGCTTCTGGCGGTGGTCGCCTGGAACATGGCGGAGCGGCACGCGATGGCGGCGCTGGTCCGGGCCTCGCGCGGGGATGCCATCGTGCTCTTCGCCACGCTGCTGCTCGTCGTGTTCCGCGACCTGATCGAGGGGATCCTCATCGGCTTCGGCATCGGCGCACTGCTCTTCCTCCACCGCATGGCGCAGGCGGTGCAGGTGGAAACCGGGCGGCCGCTGGTGGAGGCGGACCAGCCGGATGGCGAGGGCCGCGAGGCCTATGACGCGTCGCTCGCGAGCGATCCTGATATCGCGGTGATCCGCATCTCCGGTGCCTTCTTCTTCGGCGCCGCGGCGGAGGTGGGGGCGGCGCTGGACCGGGTGGGGGCGCAGCCCCGGGCCTATGTGCTCGACCTCTCCGCCGTGGCCCTGCTCGATTCAACGGCGGCGGCGACCATCGAGGGTTTCGCGCGGAAGGCAGGGCGCGCGGGCGCGCTGGTCTATCTCGCCGGTGCGGCGCCGCCGATCCGCCGCGTGCTGCGGACCCACGGCGTGCGTCCGCCCGCGGTGCGCTTCCGCGCCGGGCTCGACGAAGCGGTGTCGGCGGCGCGGGAGGAAATCGGCTTCAGCGCGCGGCCAGGTAGGCCCGCCATCCTCCATGCGACGTGATCTCGGGCGCGCCCACCAGGCCTGAGGGCTCCGCGAGGAAGCCGAGGCAGGGCCCGCTCTCCAGCGCGACCGTCCCGAAGCCGAGCGGCGGCGGAACCTGCGCCAGCAGCGGTCCGATGCCGGCGGCGGGGATCGCCCAGACCTCGCCCTCGATGAAGGCACCGCCCTCCCCGTCCCGGATGAGGCCGGGCCGGTTGCCCAGCGCGTAGAGCCGGTAGCCGGCCTGCGTGCGGTCCCGCCGCAGGAAGCGCCCACCGAGCGCCGTCACCTGCCCGTTCAGCGGCAAGCCCGACATATGCGCGCCGATGCAGAAGAGCGGGATCTCTCCCACCTCCGCGCCCGCGGCGGGCGGGGGCGGCGGGGTGGGCTGCCCGGTCGCGCCGAGCGGCAGCCCCGCCGCGTGGTGCAGGGCGGCGCCCACCGCGCAGAGTCGCGCCTCCGCGAAGGCGGGGCCGATGAGGGTGATGCCGGCGGGGCGCTTGTCGGCGCGAAAGCCGGAAGGCACCGCCAGTGCCGAGAGATCCAGCAGGTTCACGAAATTCGTGTAGGTGCCACAGCGGCTATTTGCCGCGATGGGCTCGGCGGCCAGAGTTTCCAGCGTCGGGATGCCGGGCGCCGTCGGCACCGCCAGCAGATCGAAGCGGGCGAAGAGGGCGCGGGAGAGAAGGCGGGTTTGCGCCACCGCGTGGAAGTCGTCGAAGGCATCCACTGTCACGCGAGAGAGACCGCCCTCCAGGATGATGCGGGTGGTGGGGTGGAGCGAGTCCGGGTGGTTCTCCACCATGTCTCGCAGCGCCGATGTACGCTCGGCCACCCAGGCACCGTCGTAGAGGCGGCGGGCCAAGGCGAGGAAAGGGGCGATGGACACTCGCTCCAGCACCGCGCCGAGCCCCTCCAGGCGGGAGAGGGCGGCGCGGAACAGGGCCTCGTCCTCGGCGGTGTCGAAGAGAAGATCGGCGTCCTCGGGCACGGCAACGCGGAGCGCGGGGGGCAGGCCGCCACCCGCCGCGCGCCAGCCGGCGGGGGCGGCGCGGGAATAGGGGTCGGCCGCGTCAGGTCCGGCCAGGGCGTCCAGAACCGTCGCGGCCTGCTCCACGGTCAGCGCAAAGATGGAAACGACGTCGAGCGAGCGGCAGGCGGGCACCACGCCGCGGGTCGGCACGAGGCCGAGGCTGGGCTTCAGCCCGACGATGTTCTGGAACATCGCGGGCACACGGCCGGAACCAGCGGTGTCCGTGCCCAGCGAGAAGGCGGCGATCCCGGCCGAGACGGCGCTTGCCGAGCCGGAAGAGGAGCCGCCAGGCACGCAGGCCGCGTCCACCGCGTTGCGCGGCGTGCCGTAGGGGCTCCGCACCCCGACCAGCCCCGTCGCGAACTGGTCGAGGTTCACCTTGCCCAGCAGGATCGCCCCGGCCGCGCGCAGGCGGGCGACAGCCGGCGCATCTTCGGCCGCCACCTGGGCGAAGTCCGGGCAGGCGGCCGTGGTGGGCAGGCCGGCCGCGTCGATATTGTCCTTGATGACGTAGGGGATGCCGTAGAGCGGGCGGCCCATCGGCCCCTCCGCGGCCAGGCGCGCGGCCTCCGCCATCACCTCGACCGCGGGGATGCGGTGGATGAAGAGCGCCGGGTCCGCCCAGGCCTCGATCCGGTCCAGCGCGGCGCGCGCCGCCGCCTCCGGGCCCTCAGCCCGCGCCAGATCCCACAGCATCGCGTTCCCCCCAGCAGAAGTGGCCCTTGGCCCGTCATTTTGTGATTTAGCAAGACCCGGGCCGCCCCTGCCGCAACCGCGAACGAAATTGTGCTTGCCGCGTTAGCCCCGGGATGCTCACCGAAGCTCCTCCGCGCGCCCGGCCGCGGACCATGCCGTCGCGCGAGGCCTTCCCGCCCGCCTCGATCCTCCGCGAAGGCCGCAACGCCTGGCGGGTGGCACGCGCCCGTCGGGCGGCGGTGCTCTCAGACGGTGCCACCTATTTCGGCGCGCTGCGGTCGGCGATGCTGCGGGCGAGGCACAGCATTCAGGTGGTGGGCTGGGACATCGACAGCCGCACCCGCCTGGTCGGCGAGGCCCCGCCGGACGATGGCTTGCCGGAGGAGTTGGGTGCCTTCCTGGCGGCACTGGTTCAGCGGCGGCCCGGTCTCTCAGTGAAGCTGCTCCTCTGGGACTACTCGGTCCTCTACTCGCTGGAGCGGGAGATGCTTCCGGCGCTGCACCTCCGCTGGGGCGTGCCTGAAGGGGTGGAGCTCTGCCTCGACGACCGTACGCCCTTCGGCGCCTCGCACCACCAGAAGGTGGTGGTCGTGGACGGGCTGGTGGCCTTCTCCGGCGGCCTGGACCTGACGATCCGCCGCTGGGACACGAACCGGCACGACCCTGCGGAGCCCGGCCGCTTGGACCCCGCGGGCAAGCCCTATTCCCCCTTCCACGACGTGCAAATGGCGGTGGACGGCGAGGCCGCGGCGGCGCTGGCCGAGCTGGTGGCCGATCGCTGGGCAAGGGCCTGCGAGGAATGCGTGCCCGTCCCCGGCCCCTCCGCCCCCGACCACGACCCCTGGCCGGATGGCCTCGACCCCGACCTGACGAACGCGACCCTCGGTATCGCCCGCACCCACCCGAAGCACGATGGCGCGCCAGAGGTGCGCGAGGTGGAGGCGCTTTACCTCGACATGATCGGGGCGGCGGAGCGGATGATCTATGTCGAGAACCAGTTCCTCACCTGCGGCCGCATCGCCCGCGCCCTCATTCGCCGGATGAAGGAGCGGCCGGCGCTGGAGGCGCTGCTCGTCGCGCCGAAGACCCACCACACCTGGCTGGAGCACCGCACGATGCTCGCCGGGCGCATCCGCTTCATGCGCGCGATCCGCCGGGCCGGCATGGCCGGGCGGGTGCGGCTGGTCTTTCCCCATGTGGCGAACGGGGGGGCGGAGTCAGAGGTGATGGTGCACGCCAAGGTCATGGTGGTGGATGACCGGCTGCTGCGCGTCGCCTCCTCCAACCTCTGCAACCGCTCCATGGGCACGGATACGGAGTGCGACCTGATGGTGGAGGCCGCGGATGCGGGCCAGCGCGCGGCGGTGGCGGCGGTGAGGAACCGGCTGATCGCCGAGCACACGGGCGTCTCGGCGGACGAGGTGGCCGAGCGCCTCCGCGCCAGCGGCTCGATCCTGACGGCGGTGCGCGGCCTCTCGGCCAATGGCCACAGCCTGCAGGACGTGGAGGACGGCGACGCCCCCGCGCGCAGCCTCCTGCCGGGGATCGAGCGCGCGGCGGACCCGCGCCGGCCGATCGAATCGGGGGAATTCCTGGCGGATTATCTCGGCCACCCGGACGTCGCACCCCCCTCGGGCCGCCCCTGGCCGCTGCTGGCGCGGGCGGCGCTGATGCTGCTGCCGGTGGCGCTGCTGATCCTGCTGTGGAAGGCAACGCCCGTCTCCCAGTACATGACGCCGGAGGCGATGAAGGCGGCGCTCACCGCGGGCGGCTCCTGGGGGCCGGCGGTCTCGGTCGGGCTCTTCCTGCTGCTGGGCTTCGTCGCCTTTCCGGTGAACGTCCTCATCCTCGGCACGGCGGCCGCTTTCGGCACCTGGCCGGGGCTCGCCTATGCCGCCGTGGGGGCGATGGTCTCGGCGGCCGCGACTTATGGCCTGGGCCGGAAGCTCGGTCCCGGCGTGCTGCGGCGGGTGTTGGGGCCGCGGATCAACCGGGTGAGCCAGTCCGTGAACCGCAACGGCATCCTGGCGGTGACGACGATCCGCCTGCTGCCCGTGGCGCCCTTCACGCTGGTGAACCTCGTCGCCGGGGCGATGCGGATCCGCTTCCTCGACTACATGATCGGCACCGCGCTCGGCCTGCTGCCGGGCATCGCCCTGCTGTCGCTCGTGGGCGAGGGGCTGTCGCGCATCATCGAGCACCCGACGCCGCGCAACATCGGCATGCTGCTGGTGGTGCTGACGGCCTGGGCCGGAATCACCTGGGGCTTGCAGAAGCTGTTCCGCCATCTCCGCCACGAGGACTGAGCACGGGCGCGATGGTCGGCTTTACCTTCCGGGTCATGACCTGGAACATCCATGGCGGCGTTTGCACGGCCGGGCGGCACGACCTGCAGCGCGCCATCGACCTCATCCTCGGTCACGCGCCCGACATCGTGGCGATCCAGGAGGTGGAGGGTCGCAACCGCCCAGGGACCGCCCCCTTCACCGCCCTTCGCGAGGCCCTGGGCGGCCATGCGGTGGAGGCCGCGACGCTGCGCGCGACCGACGGCTGCTATGGCCACATGGTCGTCAGCCGCTGGCCGCTGGAGGAGGGCTCGCTGCACGATATCTCCGTACCCGGCCGGGAGCCGCGCCGCGCGATCACCGCGCGGGTGCAGACGCCGGGCGGGGCGCTGCGCGTGCTGGCCGCCCATCTCGGGCTGGGCTGGGGGGAACGGCGGGCCCAGGCGGCGCGGCTGGCCGCCCTGGCGAAGGGCGTCACCGAGCCGCTGCTCGCCATGGGCGACTTCAACGATTGGGAGCCGCATGGGCCGGTGGACCGCGCCTTCCTAGGCACCCTGCCCTCCCGCACCCACGGCCGGACCTTCCCGGTGCGCCGGCCCCTCTTCGCGCTGGACCGTATCTACGCGCGCCCGCGCGCGGCCCTGCTGCGGAGTTGGACGGACAGGGCCGCTCGCACTGCCTCCGACCACCTGCCGGTCATCGCGGAGGTGGCACTGCTGCCCGAAGGCGAAGGCCGGACGACGCGGCTGGCGGTGGCCTGACGCCGCCGGCTCAACCGCTCGGCGGGTTATAGGCGCCGCGCACCGTGTCGCGCAGTTCCCGCAGCATCGCGAAGCGCCCCCCGAGGCCGGAGATCTTCGTCGGCGTCTTTCCCTGCGGCGGGTAGCGGCGCGAGACGGGGATCTCGATCGTGCGGTAGCCGAGCTGGCCCGCGCGCATGGTCAGGTAGAACAGCAGCGCGTAGTCGCCGAACACGTCGCGGAAGGGGTTCACCCGCGGGTCGCGCAGGAAGGCCGCCGAGTAGCCGCGGAAGCCGTTGGTGGTGTCCGTGTACCAGCGCCGCCCGGCCAGGCTGAGCAGCGGTGCATGGATCAGCCGCCCCGCGACCTTGCGGTCGAACGGCGTGTTCACGGCCTCGCCGCCCCGGCGGTAGCGCGAGCCCTGGACGTAGTCGTAGCCTTGTTCGAGCGTCTCCACGAAGCGCTCGATCGCCTCCATCCCGTCCTTGCCGTTCCCGTCCACCGTGACGATGCCGGCATAGCCCTCGTCCAGGCACCAGGCATAGGCCATGCGGAGCTGCGCCCCGAGCCGGCCGGGCCCGCGCTTGGTCAGCAGCGCGCGGACATTGACCGAGCGGAGGAAATCGGGCGCGAGGGAGCCGTCGGTCGAACCGCCATCGGCGATCACCACGTCCACCCGCGGCGCGAGCTCCGCGATGCGGCGGAGCTGGCGCTGGATGCGCTCGCCCTCGTTGATCACGGGGATCACCAGGGCGTGGCGGTGCGCGCGCTCGGCCAGCACGAGCGTCTCCGAGGCGGGAAGCTCACGCCGGGCCGGGTCATCCTTCGTCATGCGTAAGTTCCATGGGCCAGTTCGGCGGCCCGGCGCAGCGCGCCCTGCCAGTCCGCGGTGGTGCGCATCTCGATCGAGAGGGTGCCCTGATAGGCGCTGCCGCGCAGAGCGCGGGCGATGGCGGGGTGGTCCACCGGCGCCCCGTCCGGCCCGGGATCGGAGCCGATCGGGCGCAGGTCGGGCTCGCTGAGATGGGCGTGGACCGCGACCGGCGCCGCGCGGAGGATCGCCGCAGGGTCCTCGTGCTCGAGGATCACGGTACCGGTGTCGATCTGCAGGCCGATGCCGGGGGTGGCGGCCTCCTCCACCAACCGCGCGGCCTCCTCCGTGCCGGTGACGAAGCGGCAGGCGTATTGGCGGGCGTTGGGCTCGAAGGCCAGCGCGCTGCCATGGGCGGCATAGGCGGGGCCGATGCCACGCAGGAAGTCGAGGGCGATGGCCCAGGCCTCCTCCGCCGGCAACTCGCCGGGGTCGCGCTGCCGCGGCGCACCGAGCACGCAGGCGCCGGCACCGAGCACGCCTGCGAGTTCCGCCACCACCTCAAGGTGGCGGTGCAGAGCCTGACGCGCCTCGGGCGAGGCGAAGAGATGCACGCCAGGCGCGTTGAACAGGATACCCTGGAGCGCGACGCAGCGCAGGCCGTGCCGCTCGATCCGCTCGCGCAGGCGCCGGGCGTCGTCGAGGATCCCGTCCCAGCGGCCGAAGACGTTGTAGGGCGCGATCTCCACGGCCGAGAGGCCAAGGCCGGGGAGCATGGCCAACGCCTCGTCCAGCGCATCGCCGGGCCAGGCGATGTTGGAGACGGCAATCGGGCGGGCGGTCACGAGCGGGCGCGCCCCTTCTCCTCGGCCACGTAGCGGCCCATGGCGTTCAGCACCTCCTCCGCGCCCAGCATGTAGTGCGGGGGCGGCGCCGGGCTGAAGAGGGCGCCGTGGCGGGTGTGCAGGTCGTAGAGCGGCGCCGGTTGCTTGGCAGGGCCGACGGGCGCGCCGGGGAAGAAGCGGTCGATGATCCGCTGCATGGCCAGCGGCTCGGGCACGAGGTTCACCAGCGGCAGCCCGCTCCGCCGGACGATCTCGATGTCGGAGAGCAGCCGCTCCATCGGGTACCACTGAAAGACGCCGGCGGGGTTGATGCTCTCCACCATGTTCCCGTTCAGCAGGTCGTAAAGCGCGTTCTTGCGGAGCCCCGCGCCGAAAAGCGCGGGCAGGCGGATGATCCGCACCTTCGGAAAGCGCGCCTTGACCCATTCCTCGAGTTCCAGGCGGTGGCGGCCATAAGCGTGGTTGGCGGCGGCATCGATCGGCGTCGCCTCGTCCGCGGCCTCCACGGGGTTCGGGTAGACGTCCACGGTGGAGATGAGGACGAACTCCTCCGCCCGCGTCTCGGCCAGGGCATCGGTCAGGCGCGCGATGCCGGCGCGGTCGGCCTCGGGCTCCTTGTTGGCGAGCCACTTCACTGCGGAGACCCCGGCACAGACGAGCAGGTCGAAGTGCCGCCCGCGCAGCGCCTCCGTGTTCTTCGAGCTCACCAGCGTGCCGAAATGCCGCCCGCGCGCGAGCGTGCCGCCCACGAAGCCGGTATGCCCGATCAGCGCATCCCCGTCGGGCGCGCCGGCCTCTGCCTTCCCGGTGGTCGTCGTCGCGTCGCTCATGCACTTGTCTTCGTCACGTTGGTCAGCAGCTCCGGCGGTGCGCCCACCTGGAAGCGCCCCTCGGCATCCACCACGTTCAGCCGCGCGCTGCGGCGCGACAGCGGGCTGCGCAGCTCGCGCAGCACGAGATGGCGGAGGCTGCGGGGCGGGTTCGCCGCGTGGATCTGCAGCACGTATTCCGAGAGCAGCAGGAAAAGCACGCTGAAGATGAACATCATCGCGGCAAGCTGCAGCGAGATCGTGGTCCAGCCCCGCGCGATGTTCCGCCCGAAGAAGTAGACCCCGATGACATAGGCCCCGTAGCCGAGGGAGAGCACGCCGCCCGCCGCCGCGAAATAGGTGACCAGGCGCATCGGGGCGGAGGTGGTGCTCAGCAGCGCGCTGATCCCCGAGGACCAGTTCGATCGCAGCGAGCCCGGCCGGTGCACGAAGGCATGGCCGGGCAGCAGCGGCCGTGTGATGCAGGCGAAGCCGGGGCCGAGGTCGCGGGCGCGCAGGGTGATCTCGGCGGTCGGATTGGCGGAGACGAAGAGCGCGGCCGCGCGGCTCATCGCGCGGAAGCCCGTCGGGCGGCTCTCGAGCTCCTTGCCGGTGAGCAACTGATAAACGGAGAGATAGGTGCCGAGCAGGAACCTGGTGCCGGCCGGGCGCTGGACCACCAGCGGCCCCTCCAGCGGATCCGCGACCGAAAGGTCGTATCCCTCCCGCAGCGGCTCCAGCAGGTCCGGCAGGGCGAGGATCTCCTCCTCCGACAGCGCGGTGAAGAGGATATAATCGCCCACCGCGTGGTCAATGCCGACGAGCCGAGCGACGTCGCCGGTCTGCGGCCGGTTGAGGAAGACGGCGGTGCTGTCGGGCACCTGCGAGACGAATTCCTTGAGGTCGAGCGTCACCGCAGCATCCACGCCATTGGCGACAAGCACCACGTCGAAGTCGTCGATCCTGGCCGCTTCCAGCACGGAAGCGAGCTGCTCGTAGCGCCTGGGCTCGGGAACCTTGCCATTCACGACGATGACAGTGGTGAGGGAGGAGAGGTGCTGCTTCATGCCGCGGCGCTCAGTTCCTGCGCCCGAAGGTAGGCGCGAACATCATAGATGTTATCGATCTTGGCTCCCAGGACGGAGAGGATTCGCGGCGCCGCCGGGTTGCGCTCGATGAGGATCGGCCGGCCGTCGTCGTCCTCGTTGCGGATCAGCGTCGCCTTTACCTCGAAGATCGAGTGCCGGACCCGGGCCTGGGAGAGGCAGGGCAGGAAGCGCTGCGAGTCCCGGAGGATCGCGTCGCGGTTGCTCCGCCGCGGCTGCATCCCCGGGCCGTCCTTGGCAGTCGCGGATTCATGCGGCGTGAAGCTGACATGCGAGAGGGAGTGCAGGCCCGCCGCCGGGAAGGGCATGGTGGAGAAGAAGGGCCCGTCCATCACGGTGATGCCCACGCCCCGCAGATCCGGCGGCGGCTCGATGAGCAGCATCTCCGCCATCTCGCGCTTGAGGCCGGTCATGAGCGGCGCGCCGACGAATTCGAGGTCGGCATAGGTGCAGTTGAAGACCTGCGCGGCCCGTTCCAGCCGGTCCCCGACCTGCACCCTGACCTCGCGGTCGTCCCAGTCCGCGATGCGGGCGGTCTGGCCGAGGCGCAGCTCCACCCTCGCGTTCTCCAGCTGCCGCAGCAGCCGCGCGGCGAGGCGCGAGGCGTCGAAGGCCAGCTCCCGCGTCAGGAAGGCCTCCTCAATCATCCCAGGCTCGAAAAGGGCGCGGATGCGGCTCGGGGCGGGGCGGCAGGTGGCGCCGATCACGCGGCAGAAGGTCTCGAACTGCGCGGCACTCACGCGCGAGCCGGCGGCGATCGCGTAGATCGCCTCCATCTCGTGCAGCACCGCCGGGGCGTAGTCGGCGACGAAGGCCTCGAAGTTGATGCGCGAGCGCTCGGCGGTGCCGAGGGAGCGGGGATAGTGGTAGCCGTTATGGACCCGCGCCTGGTTCACATAGGAGGAGCGGCGCAGGATCCCCTGTTCGCGCTCGATCACCACCACGCGGCCGAAGCCCATCCGGCGCAGCTCGAGCGCGATCTCGGCGCCGTAGAAGCCGCCGCCGATAACGATTGCATCGTATTTATCGGTCATGGGCGGGTATTCCCCGGAAAGCGCCACCCGGCGCTGCCTCAAGCCGCAGGAGCCCAAACCCAGCCGCTTTCCAGCACCAGTCCGACATTATCGTCGAGGAGCTTCAACAGGCGGAATGAACAACAGATTGCTCACTGAGCCGCAGCCAACAGTGCCAGTCAGGGTGCGGCTGGCAAGTCCGCTGCTCTTGCGGGTGAGCACCGCGTACCCCACGACGATGCCATCGGGGCCGGCGAGAGGCGCAATGGTGCTGCGACTCGGCAGTCCCCGTCCCCAGGCTGGAATGGTCGCGGTGACGCGACACCAGCCCGGTGCGTCCTGGAGCGAGAAGGGCTCCATTTTCATGTCGTTCAACTGGTATGCCGCGTAGGATGGGCCGCCGCGGGTATGGAGCGGCGGCAGGTAACGGAAGGGACCTGCGCCCTCCGCGCGAAGCCAGGCAGCCACGCGCGGCAACTCGGCCGTCCAGTACCAATCCCCCCTGACGGACGGCCAAGTGTTGAGGTTCTCCGGAATGGTTGGCGAGATGCCGACCATCATCGCGGCAACTGCGGCATTCGTTCCGTCGTCGGTTGGACTAAGCTCGGCCATGCGGAGGGTGCCGCCCAGGCCTGCCGCGAGCAGCAGCACCGAGATGGATAGCGGCAGCAACCGGGAGACGCTCCTCTGGTGCCGGCCCGCCGGTCGGTGCAGCCAAGCGGCGAGCGGCATGATGCAGGCGAGGGTAGAGTAGGCGGCGTAACGGGTCGCGTCGAAAACATCCGGCCATGCACGGAGGTGAAGCGGAGCGGTCCGCACGAAGCCGAGCACCGCAGCCACCAGGGAGGAGATGAGGAGCAGAAGACCGGCTATTGTAAAGAACGCCACCGCCGGATCGACCGCAGTGACAAGCTGGCCAGGGGTACGGAGTTGGCGGAGCCAGCCACGAGGTGACCAGGAGTTTAGCCCGAGGACCGCACGCAGCCCAAGCAAGGTCAGCAGGAGGGTTGAGCAGGCGAGGATCGCTCCCGGGATGAGGAGGAGGCGGTTATCGACGATATGAAGAAAGGCAACGAAGGGCGTGGCGAAGTAGGCAGCCACGGCAAGGGCGACCTCCGGGAGGGCGGAAGGAGTGAGGACCGCCCCAAGGCTCGACAACTCGCCCACGCCGACAGAGTAGCGCGACTGAATGAAGAGGCCGAAGACGAGCGGCACGCAGGAACCGAGGGTCCTCAGGGCCCCCTGGCGGAGAAGCACGTGCAGAATGATGATGGAAAGGCCGAAGATCTGTCCAGTTCCGTGAAAGGTCACGGCTGGAACGGCGAGCAGCATGGCCGAGGCGTAGAGGGCTGGCCGGCGTTGTATCAGCGCGAAGCAAAGGGCGAGCAGAAGGCTGAGATAGAAGAGCCGGGAGACCGTCAGCACGGCCTGGAACGGGATCAGCAGGGACTGCGTGTCCGACATGCTGCAGATCAATGCCACGGCGGCAAGGCAGGCGAGGACCGTTTCGAGAAGGCTTGCGCCCCTGTTCAGCCCCTCCCGGGCGAGAAGCCAAACGATCATGCCGGCGTGAAGCGCAATCGCCAGGAAGGACGCGACAGTCTGAAGGTATTGCTGCCCACCCAGCCATTTGTAGTCGAGCAATGCCAGAAGATAGATGATGGTGTGCAGATGAGCACCGTGCAGGGCGAACAGATACCATCCCCAGCCGATCTCTCCGCTTTCGAGAAGCATGATGCGGTGCAGAACCGGCCAGCCATCCACAAAAGGAGCATCGATCCGCTTGATCAGAGCAAGGTCGAGGCTGACGCCGAGAATGACGATGCAGAGAAATGCCCCCGACAGGGCTGCAACGACGGTTCCTGATTTCCACGACCTGGTCGGCCGGTGGGGATCCATAAAATGCCTCGGACCAACGTGAATTACGTCCCTTTAGGGCAGCGCCTTTGCGACTTCAAGTTGAGTGCCTTGCCCGCTCCGATCTGGGCGGACGCTGCGCCGTGAGATGGCCAGCAGGTCGCGCGCTCCATGCCCGGCCGCGTATCGCGAGCCGGAACAAAGGGGGCAGCCGGGTTTGGACTTGCCCCGAAAACGCGGGCAGGATCCTCGTTCCGGGCTTGCTCTGCCCAGGCCTGGAGGCTTTGCTCACCCCCTGCTTAGGGCTCAGCATCCAGGCCCTTTGCCTCTTTCGTCAGCAGACCTCGGCCTGCCTCCTGGACGATAGCTCTCCGAAAGGGATCGGCGAGCGGCGCGCAGGAAGGTTCAAGCTGCGCACATACCCGCTTCCCACAGGCCACGTCATCTGCGACACAGTGCGCATTCGCGACGTTGGCGCCGCACGAGCCCCAGCACGCCCGTCGCCATCCCAGAGGGTTGCGCCAGGTGCAGAGAGCCGAGTTTTTGGTAACGGGTGCCTCGGGCCTCCTGGGACATGCGCTGGTGAACGAGCTGCGGAGCGCGAGCGGGGGCGAGGTGGTCGCCCTCACCAGCCGTGACGTGGATCTGACCGATTACGAGGCCACCCGCCAGGCCTTCGAGCGCCACCGTCCCGCCGTCGTGTTCCACCTCGCCGCCCGCGTTTCGGGCCTGATGGGCAACATCAAGGCCCAGGGTCAGGCGTATCTCGACAACACCCGGATGAACACGAACGTCGTGGAAGCCGCGCGGCTAGCCGGCGCCACGAAGATCGTCGCGATGGGATCGACCGCGATCTATTCCGACGTCGTCCGCCTGCCGATGACCGAGGAGCAGATCTGGGACGGGGCGCCGCACCACTCCGAATCCGGCTACGCCCACGCGAAGCGCGGGATGCTCGCGCATCTCGAATCCTATCGCGACCAGTACGGGCTGGACTACGCCTACTGCATCTCCACCAACCTCTTCGGCCCGCACGACAAGTTCGACGAGCAGCACGGGCACGTCATCCCCTCGCTGATGTCGAAGTTCCTGCGCGCCAACCAGCAGGGCAGCGCCGTGACCATCTGGGGCACGGGCACGCCCCAGCGGGACTTCCTCTACGCCAAGGACGCGGCGCTCGCGCTCCGTATGATCGCCGAGGGCTTTACCGGCCCGATCAACATGGCGACCGGCACCGCTATCTCGATCGCCGATACCGTGAAGCTCATCACCGAGGTTTCCGGCTTCAAGGGTCCGGTCGAGTGGGACCGCACCAAGCCGGACGGCCAGAAGCTGCGGCAATACGACGTCAGCAAGCTCCAGGGCCTTGGCTTCAGGCCGCGCTACACGCTGCGCGACGCGCTGCTCGAGACCTATGAGTGGCTGGCAGCCCACGCCGCCGTCGCGCGCCGCTGAGCCGCCGCCAAGCCGGGGGCGCGGCCGCCCCCGGAACCCGCCTCAGAAGCGGAAGCTGCCGAGCCTGATATCCGGCAGGTCGCCCCGGTTGGGGGCATCAAGCGGTGTCGGGAAGATCTCCGCGGTCGGCTCGAAGTCGTAGCGGCCCCGGTTGGCGAAGGTGACCTCCAGCAACTCCGGGAAGGCCACGTTCCCGCGGGAATGCAGCGCGCCGTAATTATTGGCGTGGACATGCACGACAGCAAAGGAGGCCGCGAGGCGCCGCAGCACCCGCTCGGCGCGCCCGAACCAGGCGTTGTCCGCCACCTTGTCGAAGTCGTGGAACTCGAGCACGAGCTGGGTCACCCGCTCGAAGTCCCCCTCCCCGGCGGCGTCCAGCACCACCCATTCGTCGCCCTCGATGTCCATTTTCACGATGCAGGGGTGGTTGCCCCCCAGCGCCTGGGCCGAGGCGAGGCTGTGGTCGCTACCCTCCGCCACGGGGGCGATGCGGCTGCGGTGGAAGCGGATGCGCTCGTGCGTCTCGGGCGGCGCCTCGATCGTGTAGTCGAACTGGTGCACCTCGATGCCGCGCCCGGCCATCTCCAGGTCCCAGGTCATCTCGTCGCCCACCCCGAGGGAGAGCGCGAAGCGAACCTGCTCCAGGTCGTCCAGCATGACGTAGCCGCCATCGGCCGCGTGGCCGACGCGGCGCTTCGCCACACCCTTGGCGGCGCGGGGCTCCAGCAGGCGCCCGAGGGTGACGAGCCGCTCCTGCACCACCCGCGGGTCGCCCGCCTCCCCGCCCGCCCCGCCGGTGCCGAGCAGCAGGGCCACCTCCTTCGAGAGATGAGCCGAGAGGTGCCGGTCCACATGGCTCATCCCGTCGTGCAGCGCCGCCATCAGCGCGGCCCGGTCCGCCGCCAGCGTCTCGATGAGCTGGGCATGCAGTGCACCCGTCCGCTCGTCCAGGTGGCGGGAGAGATCGCCGGCGAGGTGCTCGTGCAGGTGGTTGACGTTGCGATGCACCTCCGCGGCCACCGCACGCGCCAGGGCGTCCTCCAGCCGGTGCGCGGCCGCGTCGCCTCGGGCGGCGAGCTGGCCATCGAGATAGGCCATGCCCTGGTGGACATCCTCGGCCACTGCGGTGCGAAGCATCCCAGCCAGGTGCCCCGCCACCTCCTCGGACCGCAGGTGCACCAGTTCGGTGACGCGCGCGTCGAGATGCGCTGTGCCGCGATGCACCTCCTCGGCCACCGCGGTGTGGAGCATCCCGGCCAGGTGCCCCGCCACTTCCTCGGACCGCAGATGCACCAGTTCGGTGACGCGCGCGTCGAGATGCGACGCGTTACGATGCACCTCCTCGGCCAGGCCGGCGCGCAGCGCCCCCTCCAGGCGCTGAGCCCCCTCCTCGGTTCGCGCGGCGAGCTGCCCGTCGAGATGCGCGGCGTTCCGGTGGACCTCCGTCCCCACCGTCCGCTGCACGGCCTCCTCCAGCCGATGGGCCAGCGCCTCGAAGCGCGCCTCCATGGCCTCACCCAGCCGATGGTCGATCCCAGTCAGGCGCGCCTCGATCTCACCGGCGAGGTGGGCACCGAGTTCGCTGGCCATGACATCGGTGCCGACCGTGCGCCGTACCAGGCGCGTGATGGAGCTGTCCTTCTTCATGCCGTGCCGCGCGACCTCGCGCATACCCTCTTTCACGGTGGTCGCTCTCCGCCCTGTGCGTTCCTGACGAGGACGGGCGGACGGCGTCTCACCGCTTCCCTAACCGGCGGCCCCCGATAGGAGTGGCCGGTTTCCTCCACCCCCTGCCTAGCATCGCGCCCCCGTTCCGTCAGCGGGGCGCCCGCGCACCTTCTTGCCATCGCGCCCGCCTTCGGGGCGGGCGAGAGGCCATCCCGGCCACTGCGGCACCCGGGCCACGTCCCGTGGCCGTGTCGGGCCGGGCGAGGTGGTGCCCATTGGCATGTCAGGCCCGCCATGGCATGCGGCCCCGACTTCCCAACATGGTCGGCGAAGCCTGGCGGCGGGCGGGGCGATTCGCGCGTTGTCCGGTGCCAGCGGCGGCCACCCATGGCACCGAAGGCCAGGTTGTCCGCGAAAGGGCTCAGCGTGCCGGAAAAAGACATGGACCCGACCCCCACCGCCGTCAGCTTCAAGCCCTCCGAAGGGATGCTCGGGCGCTTCGGCGTCATCAAGCTTTGGCCGGACATCCAGGTGGCCGAGGACGAGGTCATCGCCCGGCTGGACAACACGGCGAAGCTGCTCGGCCTCGAATGCGTCGTGCTGGACCACATGGGGCGGCCCCTGCACGAAGGGGGGGAACCGCTGACGCAGAAGGATCTGGACTTCGTCATCCACCTCCATTTCAGCACGCCCAAGACCTACGACATCTTCTCCTTCGTCACGCTCTGGAACCCAGTCCCGTTCTTCCACGACTTCGGCTATCGCTCGACCGCCGAAAACCTCCTCACGCATGACGACTTCCTGAGCTGCCAGTCGCCGGGGGCCGACCTGCACCTGCGGCGGCTGATCACGGACAGCAACTCGCATCTCGCGCCGTCCTTCAACCTCTTCCACGCGCTCTCCACGCCGATCCTGCCGCCGACCCTCGGCGACCTGAAGATCTTCTACATGGGGATCAACTGGGAACGGCTCGGCCGCGGCGGCTCGCGCCACCAGACTGTGCTCAACATCCTCGACCAGTCATCGATGATGCGGATCTACGGCCCGGAGACGCTGCGCGGCGTTCGGGTCTGGGAGGGCTTCGACAGCTACCAGCGCTCCCTGCCCTTCGACGGCATCTCCGTCATCGAGGAGATCCACAAGGCCGGCATCTGCCTCGCGCTCTCCTCCGAGCAGCACAAGGACGCGGTGCTGATGTCGAACCGCCTCTTCGAGGGGTTGGCGGCCGGCGCGCTCATCATCTGCGACGAGAATCCCTGGGCGCGGCAGCACTTCGGCGACAGCCTGCTCTACGTGGATCTCCGCAACGGCGCGGAGCCCGTGGCGCGCCGGATCATGGAGCATGTCGAGTGGGCCCGGACCAACCCGGAGAAGGCCCTGGCCCTCGCTGCCCGCGCGCAGGAGATCTTCAAGCGTGGCTACACGATGGATGCCTCCCTCGCCGCGATCTACGGCGGGCTCGAGGCGCGCAAGGCCGAGCTGGCCGCGCTGCTCCGCCCGGTGGGGGACGAGACCGCGACGCGGATCGTCTTCCTCGCCCCCGATCCCGAGGCGGAGTACTTCGAACGCCAGGTCGAGGCCGCGCGGGCCCACCGGGCGCAGGGCTACGAGGCGGTCCTCCTTGTGGACGAGCGCGACCTGCACGCCGCGGGCAAGCGGCTGTCCGCCCTGGCTCACGGCGACGCGGTCCCGCCCGCGCTGCGCGGCGCCGCCTTCTTCCAGCGCGACAGCACCGGCAAGGTGGTCCGCCGCAACCGCATCGGAACAGTCCTGAAAGCGGAGTTCGAGGCGGCGCCGGAGGGCTCCGCGCTGCTCTTCGTCGCGCCGAACGAGACCCTGTTCAGCAACCACGTGGCGATGCTGGCCGCCCTCCTCTCCCGTCATCCGGAGGCGGACTACGCCCACTCGAAGGCGATCACCCGCCTCACGGACGGCAAGGGTGAGCCCTTCTTCGGCGTGGAGACCGAATTCGACCTCCTCAGCCGCGACCCCGGCGCGCCCATCGGCCTCGGCCGGTTCCTCTTCCGCGCCGCCGCATTCGAGGAGCCGGTGGAGCTGCTGCTGGAGAGCCTCGACCTGCGCGCGCCCTCGGGGCTCGCGCTCTACGCCAAGGGGGTCTCCACCGGCCGCGCGAGCCTCATCGTGGACCGCCGCAAGCCCTTCCACCTCGGCCTGATCGAGGCGGGCGAGGGCGAGCGCGACCTGCACGGGGAGTTGCGGCCGGACCTGGAGGCCATTCGCGACCTCCACCCCGCCCGCTTCGACGAGCTGGACCGGGCGAACCGCCTGCGCGAGGAGCTGCGCGACGTCGATACGCGCCATCAGGCCTCCGCCGACGTCCTCCACAAGGCCTTCGGCGACTTCCACACGGCCTTCATCGACACGCGGGATACGGTGAGGGGGATGGGCGCGCAGGGCGGAGCGGCCGGCGGCTCGCCGCCCGTGCTCTATTTTGACCAGTTGAGCATCGGAAACCGGCGCGTCCTGATCTACCAGCTGCTCCAGGCGCTGCCCGTGCCGCGCGTGATCTGGCGCGCGCTGCGCGGCCTCGCCCGCGGCACGCGCGCCATGCTGCGCCCCCTTCGCGGCCGCTGAGGAAGCCGGGAGCAAACCCCGGAAGGGCCACACCGGGGAAGGGATTGCCCGCTCACTCGAACAAGGCGCCGGATCGTTCGCCGTGAGTCGGGACGGGCGGGCAACGCCCTAGCGCCAGGCCCGCCAGAAGAAGACCACCGTCATCAGCGTGCTGAACAGGATAACGAAGCCGCGCAGCACGCGGTCCGGCACCCGGCTGGCGAGCCGCGCGCCGGCATAGCCGCCGATGATGGCCGAGACGAGCATCGCGAGCGTCTCCGGCCAGTGGACCGGCCCGGCCACGACGAAGATGAGCACGGCGACGAGATTGGCGATGCTGACCAGCAGGGTGCGGAGCGCGCTCATCGCCTTGATGTCGAGGTCGCCCAGCATGCCCCAGACGGCCATCATCATGATCCCCACGCCGCCGCCGAAGTAACCTGCGTAGACCGAGAGCAGCACCTGCGAGGCGAGCACCGGTCCGCGGCCGATCCGCACCCTCTGGCGCAGCGCAGCGCCGAGCGGCCGGCCGAAGGTGAAGGCCAGGGTGCCGACCAGAAGCAGCCAGGGCAGCACGTCGTCGAAGGCGCGCTGGGAGGTCGAGAGCAGCAGCACCGCCCCGGCGAGACCGCCGACAAGGCTGATGAGAACGAGCACGGGCAGGCGGAAGCCCTGAAGCGACCGGAAGGCGCCCCGCCAGGCCCAGGCGCTCGTCAGCGTGCCCGGGAGCAGCGCCACCGTGCTGGAGGCGTTCGCCGCCACCGAGGGCAGGCCGACGAAGACCATGGCGGGGATGCTGACGAAGGAGCCCCCGCCGGCCGCAGCATTCAGCGCCCCGGCCAGGAACCCGGCCCCGAGCATCACGAGGGCAGCTTCAAGCGTCATCCGTGGCCTCGGCGGGAGGGGAGGCCGGCGGACGGCCAGAAGGAGAGGATTCGCCCAATCCTAGGCCCAGGGACGCGCCCGGGAAACGGCCACTGGCCGCGCCGGGTCAGGCCGGCCGCACCGCAACCCCGCTGTTCACGCGGAGATGAGAACCTTTATGCTCCCAACGGGTGCGGCGGCTCGCCGCTGGAAGGCCACATGAATCCAGCGCAGAGGCAGCGGCCTAGGCCTTGCGCCTCTTGGCCGGGCGCGACTCCGCGCGACAAGGCAGAGATCGAGTTCCGCGACTTTCTCGCCCGCCCGGTGGCCGAGCCGCCGCGCTACGCCATCCCGCCCTTCCCTTTCCGCGCCCCGGAGCATCCGGGCATCCCCGCGCTCCTGGATGAGCCGACGCTCGCCCGGCCCGTCTCGCAGCTCCGCACTGCCTCGTAGTTCGACGGGCCTGCCTTCCGCACCCGCTGCGGCGCGCTCGGCCCTTTGCCCGACCACTCTCGTAGGACCTGGGAATTCTGCTACGTCATGGCCGTGCTCTGGGCGGCTGGCGGGGGCGGGGGACGAGGTCTGACAGCTGAACCTGCACTCGGACACAACCCCGGTGGACGAGCACATCGACCGGCCGCCCTATGCCCTGCCGCACCTGAAGCGGCGGGTGGCGAACGACGTGACCACCTCGATCGGGCTGGTGTGCGCAAGCGCGGGGACTATCAGCACCTCACAGCGTATCGATTTCGCAATTATGATCGGGAAAGCCTTGACCGGCCCGGCGTTTGTCCAGTTTAGCGAGACTTGTTGCGGAGAACTGGACATGTGCGACGTCCTTCTGGTGGAGGACCAGCCCGAGGTGCTCGAGCTCGTGCAGCTCGCCCTCGAGCTGCGTGGCTATATCGTGGAGGTCTGCGCGACCGCCGAGGTAGCGCTCGAACGCCTTTGCTCTTCCAACCTGCCTCAGATCCTCGTCACCGACATTGATCTCGGGCGCGGCCTGGACGGCTTCGCGCTAGTGGATGCGGCGCGGCGCATCCACCCTGGGCTGCGCGCCCTCTTCTACAGCGGCCATGCCGCCCCGCCCGCGGGCCGCGGCCTAGGGCCGAACGAGCGCTTCCTCGAGAAGCCCTTCAGCCGGCTGGCGCTCTTCGAGATGCTCGACGAACTCGGCGTCCAGCCGAGCGGCGAACCCTTGAA